>NZ_JBLXFE010000004.1:0-284982 GCF_048262375.1 Roseovarius sp. | reverse complement strand
CGCGCAGGGCGCTGCGCCAGTAGCCATCTTGTGGGGCAAGCTTTGTCACAAGCCCGGTGACATCATGCATCGTCAGCACTGCCCCCGGCTTGATGCCCCCCAGATCGACCACGCCGCCGTCAGCCCCGCTCAGAGCGCTGAGCCGCAGCGCGCCTGCGCCCGTGGCCACGGTCAGCCGCCCGGCCTCGATGCTCAGGACCGTCCCCGGCGTGCCGCTGTCCGGCACCACCTCGGCCCGCCCCACGAGCAGCACCCGGTCGCCCGCGCAGATTCGCGCCATGTTGAGTGGATTGGCATAACCGCCATGGTCGAGCGCCCGCACCAGCCGCGCCAAATCCCCGGCAGGCCGCGTGAAATCCAGACACAGCCCCTCGGGCCGTTGGTCCCGTGCGAAATAGCTGCGCGCGTCCAGATCCTGCGCCCGCGCCTCGACCGCGCCCCGCTCCAGCGCGGCGATCACATCGGGAAAACTCTCGAGCGCCGCGGCGTAGCATTTGGCGTTGAGGGTGAATGCGGTCTCATCCCCGGCGATCTCGATCCTGCGCTGTGCAACGATGCGCCCTTTGTCCACGCCGCCTTCAATCAGGTGCCAGGTGATGCCATGCTGCGCCTCGCCGTTCAGAATGGCCCAGACGGGCGCATTCAAACCGGCATAGCGCGGCAAGGGGCCATCGTGGAAATTGACCGCGCCGCGCGTGGCGCACGCCAGTACCGATTGGGGCAAAAGATCGAGATTGGCGATGGATAAGAGCCACTCGCATCTCAGATCTCCCAAGCGTTCGGCCAGCCCTGCGCCGGGGGCCACGACGCGCAGCCCCTTGGCCTGCGCCCAATGCGCCACATCGGCGTGGCGCGTGACCACCGCCTTGATCCCATGCCCCTGCGCGAGCCACGCCTCGCCACAGTGCAGCGCCAGCGATTCATTCCCGATCAATAGTGCCTGCATCATGCCTCAGCCTTTTCTTGGGTCGTGCCGCGCCATGTCGCGCGCAGATCGCCCAGCACCAGATCGCGCAAAAAATGCGGCGGGCGGCCTGCGCCCTTGCGCCGGATCACCCGCCAGATCGTGCCAAGCCCCGCCGCCAGCAGATGCGCCGACGTGACAAGGGCCAGATAGGCGGCCCCATGATTTTTTGTGAAATAATAGCGCCGTGAGGCGAACCAATAGGCGGGCACGCGGTCCCACCCCTTCATCCCGGTGCTGACCGATCCGATATGTTCGACCCGGCTATCTGCGACAAAATCCGTCCGCCACCCCGCTCTTGAGGCGCGCAGGCAGAGATCGGTTTCCTCAAAATAGAGAAAGAACCCCTCGTCAAATCCGCCGATCTCATCCAGCATGTCTTGCCGGATCATCAGGCTTGCTCCGGCCACCCAATCGACGGCGCGGGTGGTCGTGATAACCGGCATCGGTACGGCCTGATTGCGCAACAGGCGGCTGACAGGGCCGATCCGCGCCGCGCCTTCGAACTCTCCCAAGGCGGAGGGAAAGCGAAAACACGTCACATGCGCCGCGCCATCCGCCCCATGAATATAACTGCCCGCCAGCCCGGCCTTTGGCGTTGCCTCCAGATGCGCCACGAGCGCGGCAATGGCATCCGGCGCGGGAAAAGCATCGGAATTGAGGATATAGACATAATCGGGCCGTGTGCCGTCGCTGAACCCTGCGCGCATGCCCGCATTGTTGCCCGCGCCGAACCCGCCATTGCGTCCCGATTGCACAACGCGCACCCGGTCCAAATCGGCAATCCCGGCCTGCATCGCCTCGAACGAGCCATCGCCGGACGCGTTGTCCACCAGCACGATCTCGCCCGCGATTCCCTCCATCGCGCGCCGTGCGGCATGGGCCGCCTTGAGGCTCATTTCGGGGGTGCGCCAGTTCAGCACAATGGTCAGAACGCGCGGGCCGCTCATTCTGCCGCCGCTCGCCGTTCTTGTCGCGCGGGTCTGGCTTCGGCTGTCTCGATCGCGCGCCGCATCCGGGCCGCGAGAACCCGCACGTTCGGCTCCAGCACCATGGAATCATGCGTGCCGGGCACCTCTGTCACCTGCACCCGTGGCGCATAGCCGGTCCAGTCGTTGTCATTGAGCACATAGGAGCGCTCGCTGCTGACCCACGACCCGTCGGAGACCTGCCATTTGCCAACCAGCGGCGGGCGGAAGAGATGCAGCGCCCCTGCCCATGGCCGCACCTGATACTTGGCAATCGCGCGGTAAAACGCGGCCTCGATGGCGCTGTCGTGGAATTGGTGGGTGTCGATCCTGGCGTCTGCCTCGGGTCGCCGCTTGGTCCATTCCCACGCCACCCGGCGCGCGGCCCAACGCAGCGGATAGAGCGGCCCGCCCGCCTGCATTTCCTGCCACTGGATGAGCATCCGGTCACGCCGCGAAAGCGGGCGGCGCTGTGGCAGCGGCGTATCCAGCAACACCACCAAGGCCACCTCTTCGCCCGCTGCGCTGAGCTGCTGCGCCATTTCATAGGCGGTGATTCCGCCCCCCGAGAACCCGCCCAGCAGATAGGGCCCGTGCGGCTGAACCTGCCGGAGCTCTGCGATATAGTCGCGCGCGGCCTCGACCAGATCGTCATGGGGGGCGGCCCCGCCATAGAGCCCGCGCGCCTGCAAGCCGTAGAAAGGGCGATCCTCGCCCAAGAGATGCGCCAGATGCCGCAGATTGAGAACATTGCCAAACATGCCCGCCACCAGGAAAAACGGTGTCTTTGGCCCGCCTTCGCCACGATGCATCGGCACCAGATGGGTGAAGCGGCGCGCAGGCTCTGCCGCGGGCGGGGCTGTTTGTCCCATCTCTTGCGGCCCGATCTGCGCCTCGATGAGGGCAGCACAGGCGCGGATGGTCGGTGCCTCGAACAGGATCGAAATGGGCAGATCGACACGGTACGCCTTGCGGATCATCCCAAAGAGCCGCACCGCGATCAGGGAATGGCCGCCAAGGTCAAAGAAGCTATCCTCGGCCCCGACCTGCTCCACCCCCAAGAGCTCGGACCAGAACCCTGCCAGCCGTGTCTCGATCTCGCCCTCAGGGGCGGTGAACGCACTCTCCAGATCGGGGCGCTCAAAGCGGTGACCGCTGGTCTCGACCGCCTGCGCGCCCGCCTCGGCCTGCGCCATCAGCGCGGTCAGGTCAAGCGAGGATACGAGGATCTGTGGCAGGCCCCGCGCCCGCGCGCGGTGGAATGCCTCGGCCCCGTCCTTGGGGGGGATCCCCTCGCGCAGATTGTGGCGCAGCCGTTCTTCGGCAGGGCTTGCGGGGGCGCTCTCGGCGCGGCCCTCGAACCGGATATCGCCGGCGCGGGGGGGCGCGATGGTCAAGCCGCCCGCCTGCCGCCGGATCGCGAAATCCGTGATCTCGATCAGCACCCGGCCAGTGGCATCGCAAAGCGTGATGTCGAACCGCGCCACCTCTGCCGTCGCCCGGTTGTCGGTCGCATTGCGCACCCAGCTATAGACCTCGGCGCCCAAGGGCGCGTGCACCCGCACCGATCCATAGGACATCGGCACCCAGAGGTCGGCACCGTCATATCCATCAATCAACCCCATCGCCCAGCCGGTCGCGATATCCATCAGCGCGGGATGCAAGAGATAGCCCGCCGCCAGATCGCGCCGCGCGCTTTCGGGCAGGTGCAGATGTGCCAGCCCCTCGCCCTTGCCCAGCCCCATGGCGCGCAACACCCGCCAGCGCGGGCCAAAGTCGAGATGCACCTCTTGGGGTGCGGCAAGCGCGCTCTCCCCCGCCTCTTGCCAGTTTTTCATGCGATTGCGTATGCTGGAAAGATCCAGTGCCGCAGGGGGGACCACCGGCAAGAGGCTCAGCCCTGCCTCGGCCAGCGTGACCCAGCCGTGACGCCCGGACTGCGCATGATCGCCCTCGATCCGTGCCCTATAGCCCGCATCGCTGCGTGCAAGGCTCAGCCGCATGTCGCGCGCGCCCCCCTCGGGCATGTCAAAGGCCCTCAGGAACCACAGATCGCGGATTTCAAACCCGCCTTCCTCGCCCTGCGCCCTCAGCGCCTCGGCCAGCAATTCCAGATAGCCGGTGCCGGGCAAGAGCGCCTGACCGCCCTTGGTCCGGTGCTGATCAAACACCCAGAGCGCGGCGTCATACTGTGCATGAAACACCCGGTTGCCGTCAGTATCATGGCTGGCCTCGTCAATCAGCGGTGACGCCACCGGCAGGCGGGGGGCGGCGATCAGATCGCCGCTCTGCCGCGCCACCGCCTCGGCGGCCATGCCGACCTCGGCCCAGATGCCCCAGTTGAGCGCGATGACGCGCGTTTTCCCGCCCGCCCGCGCGCAGGCGTAGGCATTGAGATATTCATTGGCCGCCACATAATCCACCTGCCCGGCGGGGGCGGTGGCGGTCGAACTGGACGAAAACAGCACCAGCCAGTCGAGCGTGCCGTCGGGAAACACCTCGTCCAGCACCTGTGTGCCATGGATTTTGGGGGTGAAGACATCCTCGATGCTGTCCGGCCCCTTGCTCAGGAGCGGCGCATCCTTGATCACGCCTGCTGCGTGGATAACGCCGTTGACGGGACCAAACCGCGTCTCGATTTCGGCGCGGGCGGTCTGCATATCCTCGATATTGCTGACATCGCCTGCCACCACCATGACCTGACCGCCCAAGCCCTCCAACCGCTCGACCGCTGCAATCCGGCGCACCAGCGGATCGCTTGCGCCACGGGTGGCGATCACGCGCGGCCAGTCGGCGCGCGGCGGCAGCGGACTGCGTGCCATCAGTGCGATCCGGGTCCCGGTCCGGGTGATCATATCCTCGGCCAGCGTCAGGCCAATGCCGCCAAAGCCGCCGGTGATCAGCACCGTTTCACCCTGTCCACGCGGGCCGTCGTCCGGCGTCAACGCTGCAGGACGCCAGCCCATTTCATAGCGCCGGTTGCCGCGCAGTGCCGCCACCTGGCTGCGCGGCGGCTGCATCAGATCCTCAAGGACCTGCGTCACCAGTGCGGCATCGGCGCTGCCACGCGCGGGCAGCATCAGATCAAGGCTTGCCGCCGTCACCCCCGGCATTTCGCGCGGGATCACCCGCAGCGGCCCCATCACGGTTGCCTTGGCCGGGTCTGTCAGCGCCTCATGTTTGACCTGCGCCGCGCCTGTCGTCACCGCCGTGATATGCAGCGCGCCAAGCAGGCCTTCATCGGCCATCGCCTGCACCAGAAACAGCAGGCTGTAGAACCCCTGTTCCTGCACCCGGTGAAAGAAGCTCGATCCCGGACGATGCCGCGCGTCGCGGGTGACCAACCAGAAATGCGCGACACGCGTCGGTGCCCGCCCCTCTGCCACCAGCGCGCGGACGAGCGTATCGTAATCCTCGCGCCCGCGTTCGGGCGAGAGCGCGTAGCGCCCCGGCGCGAGTTGGGCAAAGGCGTCCCCCGTCACAACATAGGTGACCGTATGTCCCGCGCTCTCCAACCGTTTGCCCACGTTGGCCGCGAGCCCGGTATCATCCTCAAAGATCAGCCAAGTCTCGGGTGGCATGCCCGCCAGATCGGCGTCAGAGGCGATCTCGATCTCGGCCAGATGCGGCCGCCAATGGGGCAGATACCCCCAGTCGGCCAGATCGTCGCGCCGTGTGGGCCAGTCGCTCTCGGCGGTATCCCGCACCTTGCCGGGGGCGATGAAATAGGGCCTGTGCTGAAAGGCATAGGTGGGCAGCGGCACCCGGTTGCGCCGCGCCTCGCCCCAGATCTGATCCCAGTCTATTTCGACGCCCACCGCCCACATCCGCGCCAGCATTGCCATGAAATAGGCATCATCCGCGATGCTGTCGTCGGGGTGGCGCAGGGTGCCGATGACCTGATTGGCGCTGATGGCCCCATGTGCCTGCGCGAGAGACGCCAGCGCCTTGCCCGGCCCGACCTCCAGAAACACGCGGCGCTTGCCTTCGGCCAAGCGTCCCAGCCCATCGGCGAAATGCACCGTGTTGCGCAGGTGGCCGACCCAATAGGCGGGGTCTGTGGCCTCGGCTGCGGTAAGGTAATCGCCGGTGCGGTTCGACAGGATGGGGATTTGCGGCGCATGAAGCGAAATGGCCCGCAAGTAATCGCCGAAACGTGTCAGGATCGGCTCCAGCATGCGGGAATGCGCGGCGATGTCGATGGGGATGCGCTGTGCCTCGAGGCCCGCGTCGGCCAGCCTTGCGGCCAGATCGTCGAGCGCGGCCTGTGGACCAGAGGCCACGCTCAGCCCCGGCGCATTGACCGCCGCGATATCCAGCGTGTCGCCCAGATAGTGCCGCAACTCTGGTTCGGACAGCGGCACGCTCAGCATGCCGCCCTTGTCGATGCTGTCAAACAACTGCCCGCGCAGATGCACCAACCCGATGCAATCCTCAAAGCTCATGACCCCCGCAAGACAGGCAGCGGTATTCTCGCCCATGGAATGCCCGATAAGGGCGGCGGGGGTGACCCCCCAACTCTGCCAGAGCTGCGCCAGCGCATATTCCGTGATCATGATCAGCGGCAATTGCACCGACGGCTGTTTCAGACGTTCCGCCGCCGCCGCCATATCACCGGGTTCCGGCAGCCAGAGCGCACGAATGTCGTAATCGAGTTTGGGTGCCAGAACCGCCAGCCCGCGGTCCATCCATTCGGCAAACACCGGCTCGGTCTCGTAAAGGTCGCGCGCCATGCCCGCATATTGCGCTCCGCCGCCGGGGAACATAAAGACCACGTCCGGGGTATCAAGCGCCTCATGGGTGAAAACGCGGCGCGGATCGCCCTTTTCCAACAGCGTTGCCGCCTCGTCATGGCTGGCCGCCACAACCACCCGACGCCGTTCAAAGGCGCGGCGGCCTTGCTTGAGGGTCCAGGCAATATCGGCCAGCGGTTGTTCGGGATGGCTGCGCAGATGCGCCGCCAACCGTGCGCTGCTGTCCTCCAACGCCCCCTTGGAGCGGGCCGAGATCACCAGCGGCTGAAACGGCCAATCGCTGGCCTCGGGGGCGGCGCGCGCGGGCGGTTCTTCGAGAACCACATGCGCATTGGTCCCGCCCACCCCCAGCGAATTCACCCCCGCCCGGCGCGGATGGTCGCGGTGCGGCCAGTCGCTCAGCCGGTCATTGACCGCAAACGGACTGCCCTCGAACCCGATGGCCGGGTTTGGGGCCTCGTAGCCCAAGGAGGGCGGCATTTGCCCATGATAGACCGCCAGCGTCGCCTTGATCAGGCTGGCCACACCTGCCGCCGTGTCGAGATGGCCGATGTTGGTCTTGACGCTGCCGATGCGGCAGAAATCGACCGCTTGGGTGGTTTTGCGAAACGCCTGAGTGAGGGCCGCCACCTCAATCGGATCGCCAAGGTATGTGCCGGTGCCGTGGCATTCGACGTAATCGACAGTGTCGGCGGGAATGCCCGCCACCGCCTGCGCCTCGGCCACCGCAGCTGCCTGACCATCCACTGACGGCGCGAGATACCCCGCCTTGGCCGCGCCATCGTTATTGACGGCAGAGCCCTTGATCACGCCCCAGATGTGATCGCCATCGGCCAGAGCGTCCGAAAGGCGCCGCAGCACCACGACCCCTGCGCCAGAGCCAAAGACCGTGCCTTGGGCGCGGTGATCGAAGGCATGGCATTCGCCATCGGGCGAGAGAATTTCGCCCTCTTTGTAGAGATAACCGCGCCCCTGCGGCAGCTCAATCGTGACCCCCCCCGCCAGCGCCATGTCGCATTCGCCATTGAGCAGCGATTGCGCCGCCAGATGCACCGCGACCAGCGAGGTGGAACAGGCGGTTTGCACGCCCAGGGATGGTCCCTTGAGATCAAGGATATGGCTCAGCCGTGTGGTCAGAAAATCCTTGTCATTGCCGGTGTGACGCAACAGGAACAGGCCGACATCCTCGACCAGATCGCGATTGGAACAGAGGTTGAAATAGAAATAGCTGCCCATGCCGCAGCCCGCAAAGACGCCGATGGGGCCGTCAAACCGCTCGGGCGGATGGCCTGCATCCTCCAGCGCTTCCCATGCCACCTCCAGAAACCGGCGGTGCTGTGGATCGAGAATCGCTGCTTCCTTGGGCCCAAAGCCAAAAAACTCGGCATCGAACATCTCAAATCCGTCGAGAGGGGCGGCATAGGGCACATAATCGGGGCGACGGACCCTTTGCGCGCTCTCGCCTGCCGCCAGCAACTCAGCCTGGCTCATCCGCCGAATGGCGCGCTGCCCTGCGCAGAGGTTCTGCCAATACTCGGCCACGCTCCGCGCGCCCGGCAGATGCGCCGCCATGCCAACAATTGCGATGTCTGCGCCGTCGGGCGACGGTTGTGTCATATCATCCGCCATCAATTCCACGGCTCACATTATACTTGCCAGAACGTCGCCCGACAATGCGACTGTTTTGCGGCAGGCCCTTGGCGATAATAGTGTTTTTATCGCTCACCATCCCGAGAAACGCGCAAGATCCGCCAGCGCCTCGCCATTGAGCCAGACCGCCAGCGCCATCAGCGCCAGCCCCAGACCGGCCATTAGCGCATCGTGCAGCGGATCCCACGCCCGCATGTGCCGTGCCAGCCAGATCACCACCGGATAGGCCAGCAGCATCGCCGCGCCATACCCCAAGAGCGCCCCCATCAGCCCGCCCCATTCCAGCCCGGCCAAGAGGGCGGCAATCATCGCCACCGCCTTGGTCAATGTCAGAGTGAAAAACCGCCGCGAATCCCCCGCAGCCAGCGACGCCTGATCATAGGTCATCACGATAATCTGCGGGATCTGCATGCACGCCACCAGCACCACCACGGCCCCCGCCATCGTATACCGCTCATCATACATGATCCCGATCAGCCAGACGCCCAGAACCGCAAACCCGGCAGTGAGCGCCATCAACGCGCCCGTCACCACAAACCGCATACGCCGGAGCTTGGCAAAGTTGGCCGCGCTCTCATGGGGCGGCAGTTCCCGGTAGATCGGGATCAGCAAACGCCACGTCAGCATCGTCCCCAGAAGCATCGGAAAAGACGCGAGGAAAAACCCGATGTTATAGACGCCAAAGACCTCAATACTCAGGTATTTTCCCAAGATTAACTTGTCCGCCTGATTGAACAGGAACCCGCAGATTGTGCTGAGAAATATCCATTTCCCAAAGTTTATCAGCTCTTTGGCTGCGGACCTGTCCCACCGCATCCGGTTGTCTGCCCCCGGTAAAAACATCCGAAACAGCGCCAGCGCCACAACCGCGCTCAGCACACCCGACACCACCAGC
This sequence comes from Roseovarius sp., assembly GCF_048262375.1. Taxonomy (GTDB): domain Bacteria; phylum Pseudomonadota; class Alphaproteobacteria; order Rhodobacterales; family Rhodobacteraceae; genus Roseovarius. Next base: position 275,751 of record NZ_JBLXFE010000004.1, on the reverse strand, counting down.
GCCCAGACCGATTGCCACCACCACGCCAGCGCCACGGCCGCCACGATGCCGGTGATCTGCACGGCGAATTCGATCCCCGTCACCCGGCCCCAGCGCAGATGCCTTTTGGCGCTATCAAGGGCGGTGGGATTGAACCCGGTGATCAAGAGCGACAGCCCCGCCACCGGCAAAAGCTGCATCAGGAGCGGGTCGTCATAGATCACCGACACCGGCCAAGCCAGCGCGCAGGCCACCAGCCAGAGACCCGCGCCGCGCAGTGCCTGAATGGTCCAGGCGGTGTTCAGAAACGCCGGATCATCGCCGCGCTTGCTCTGCATGATCGCGGGGCTGACCCCGACGTCGGAAAACTGCATGAGGCCCTGAATAATGACCGAGACAATCGCCATAAGGCCGAAGGCCTCGGGAAAGAGCAGCCGCGCAAGGATCAGGTTCGACGCCAGCCGCAGCACCTGCGAACCGCCGAAACCGGCCACCGTCAGCGCCGAGGATCGCAGCGCCCGCGCCAAGAGACCCTCACCCGAGAATATTGCCGTCACCCGCTGCATGCGTCGCTTGCCCCGTTGTGTTCTTTGGCCGTTGTTTGCGTCAATTTCGCGCGTCTCCGTTTAGATACTGAGGCTTATCGGCCGCGTGCCCAGCCGGTCCCGCCCGGTCGTAACCGCACCGCGCTTGCCACCGTGACATAGGCCAAAAACCCCAATGGTGCGCGGGTCGCTGCGCGCAACACCCAATCCGGCCCCCTTGGCCGCGCATCGTCATGGGCCAATAATGCAGGGTAGCGTTGTGCAATCTCGGCCACGCCTGCATCCTGACGCCTGCGCACCCGCACCAGTGCCCCAAACCCCTCGACGATGGGCCATAGATAGGTCGCGGGCACCACATGCCGCTCTTCGGGCGTGAAATTCAACCGCGCAAAGGTGTCATCCGATATGATCTCGGGCCAAGCGCCCCAGCGTACACGCCCCGCCCGGTTCATGGCGAATACCCCACAACCCGGCACGCCATGATGAAAAAAGGGCACCTGCCGGTAGAACCCCGCATAGACCCGGCTAAAGCGGTTGGCAGGCGCAGGGATCACCACCTGACCGCTGGCATAGCCCGGCTCTGGACCTTCGAGCGCCTTGGCGATGCGTCGGGCCAGCGCGGGCGAAACCACAACATCGGCATCCAGATAGGCCAGCACCGCGCCCCGCGCCACTGCCTCGCCCGCGTTGAGCGCGCCGGGCTTGCCCCCCTGCGGCAGATCAAGCACGGTGAGCGCCCAATCGCGCGCCTGCTCCTGACAGGCCTTGGCCTCTTGCACGGTTGCATCCCGGCACCCGTTGGCCACAACGATCACCTCCGCGCCGCCCGGCACCGGGTCCGAGGCAAAGAGCGCCCGCAGGCAATCCCCGATCATCCCTGCCTCATTATGGGCAGGAATGATGACACTCAGCCGCGGCGCGTGGTCTTCTGTCAACACATGGTTTCCATTTCATTCAGCCGTCTGCCTGTCCTGCGCTTGCGCGGCGTGCTACACCTTATCCGACAAACTGGCGACTAGCGGAACTGAAAATGCCCGATCCCCTGAACCTCGGCTATCTCGTCCCTCAGTTTCCCGGTCAAACGCATATTTTCTTCTGGCGCGAGATTGCGGATCTGGAACGGTTGGGGGTGGTTCCGCATCTTCTGAGTACGCGCCCCCCGCCCCCCGGCCTGATTTCGCATGACTGGTCCGAGGCGGCTATTGCCCGCACCACCTATCTTGGGCGTCCAACGCCGGGTCACCTGCTTTCGGGGCTGGCTCTGGCCCCGTGGCGCGCCATCTTGCGCGAAGCGCAGGGGGGCACGTTTCTCAAGGATGTGGCGATCTGCCTGCCCGCCGCGCGCGCCCTTGTCCAAGAATGCCGCGCGCGCGCGATTGCTCATATGCACGCCCATTCCTGTGGTCGCGCCGCCCTCATCTGCGCGCTTGCCCGGCTCATGGGCGGGCCAAGCTATAGCCTCACGCTGCATGGCGCGCTGTCGGATTATGGCCCCGGTCAGGGCTTTAAATGGCGGCACGCCAGCTTTGCCACGATCATCACCCATAAACTCATGGCCGAAATGCGTGACGTTCTCGGCCCGGATCTGCCCGCCGATGTCATGGTACAGCCGATGGGCGTGGATACCGAGGATTTCAAGCGCGATACGCCCTATCTGCCACCTGCACCCGGTGCGCCGCTGCGCCTTTTCACCTGCGGGCGGTTGCACCGGGTCAAAGGTCATCAGGATCTGCTCTCGGCGCTGCGTCTGCTCTTGGATCGCGGGATCGACGTGCAGCTTGATATCGCGGGCGAGGATGACGCGGGCGGCACTGGCTACCGTCGCGAATTGCAGGCCCATCTTGAGGCGCTCAACCTTGGGTCACATGCCCGCCTGCTTGGGGCCATCAGTGGGGCCGAAGTGCGCCGCCACCTGCTGGACGCGGATGTGTTCGTGCTGGCCAGTTGGCACGAACCCCTTGGCGTTGCCTATATGGAGGCGATGGCCTGTGGCGTGCCCACCATCGGCACCGATGCCGGCGGTGTGCACGAATTGATTGATCACGGTGAAAACGGACTTCTGGTGCCGCCCAAGTCTCCGCAAGTGCTGGCTGAGACGATTGCCACGCTTGCCGCCGATTCCAGCCTCTGCGCGCGCATGTCCAAGGCCGGGCGCGCCCGTGTTGTGCAGAGCTTTAGGTCGTCCCAAGGGGCTGAAACGCTCGTCGCGGGCGCGCGCCGGGCGATGGCCGGGGGCGGGGCGGCATAGGGGAATATGGCCCCGAGCGGACCTTGCCCCCAAGCGCCCAGGCGCGCAAATCACCCCCGCGCGATTTCCAGAAACTGCGCGATCTGTGCCTCGCTCACGGACCAGTCACAGACAAACCGCGCCATCAGCGGCTCATCCTTGGGGCCATTTTCCAACGGCCCCTCATAGAGCGCATAGACTGCGCCCGCCGCCTTGAGGCGCTGATGGGTGGCGCGGGGCAGGCGGGCAAAGATCATGTTGACCGCGCGTTCAAACACCATCTCAACCTGTGGAATATCGCGCAACCCGGCCTCCAGTATCGCGGCGCGGGCATTGGCCTGCTGCGCGGTCTTCAGCCACAGGTCATCGTGCAGATAGCCCAGCATCTGCGCCGAGAGATAGCGATGTTTCGACACCAGATGCGCCGCGCGTTTGCGGCGCAACTCAAATTCCCATGCGTTTTCGGGGTTGAAGAAAATCACCGCCTCGACCCCAAGACAGCCATTCTTGGTGCCGCCCATGGAAACCGCGTTAATGCCCGCCCGCCATGTCATTTCGGCGGGCGTGCAGCCAAGGGCTGCCACCGCATTGGCAAACCGCGCCCCGTCCATATAGCAGGGCAGACCATGATCGCGCGCCACTTGGGTCAGCGCGGAAATCTCGGCGCAGGTATAAATCCGCCCGCGTTCCGTCGCTTGGGTCAAGGCCAGCGGCCCATGCTGCGGATTATGCACATCGCCCGCAGGCCATGCGGCGATGGCACGGCTGAGATCCTCAGGCGTCATCATATCCGCCTCACCCACAAGGCTGAGTTTCGCGCCGCCCGTAAAGAACTCGGGCGCGTTGCATTCATCGGTGTGGATATGCGCCAGCGGCGTGCAAAACACCGTCTGCCACGGCTCTGAGAGCGTCGCCAGCGCCAGCGCATTGGCGGCCGTGCCGGTCGCCACCAGATAGACACTGGCCTGCGGAGCCTCAAACAGCGCGCGCAGCCGGTCGCGGACCTCCTCCATCGGGGCCTCACCGCCATAGGATGGCATATGGCCGATATTGACGTCGGCCATCGCCTGCATCACGGCAGGCAGGGCCGGGCCGGAATTGTCAGAGGCGAATTGCATCAGAGCGGCTCCTCGATGATGTGATCTTCCCAATCGTCCTCGGGGACTTCGAATTCCGGCACCGTGCGGTGCCGCATCGACACGCCGGCGTCATGCACGCTGGCCGGGTCGCCGGAAATCAGCGGGTGCCAGTCAAACAGCGGCTTGCCCTCGTAGAGCAGTTTGTAGGCGCAGGTTTCCGGCAGCCAATAGGCATGGCTCTCGATCGTATGGGGTTTGAGCGTGATACACTCGGGCACGAACTGATGCCGGATCGGGTATTGCGCGCACAGGCAACTGGTATCGTCAAACAGGCGACAGGCCACGCGGGTAAAGGCCACCTCGCCGCTCTCCTCATCCTCCAGCTTGTTCATGCAGCATTTGCCGCAGCCATCGCAGAGTGCCTCCCATTCGGCGCGGGTCATCCGGTCGAGGCGCGTGGTCTCCCAATAGCGCGGGCGCAATCCGCTGCGGTCGATGGCATCGCTCATAATGCGGCCAGAATGGTGCGGGCGCTGAGGCAATCGGCATCCATCTGCGCGATAAACGCCTCAAGGCTGTCAAATGTTGCCTCGGGGCGCAGATACTCGATCAGCCCGACCGACAGGTTGGCCCCGTAGAGGTCGCCGGTGAAATCAAAGATGAAGGTTTCGATATTGGCTTCCTCGCCCTGAAACATCGGCCGCACCCCGAGCGAGGCCGCGCCGTGATATTGTCCCTTGTGTGGCCCATCCAGCACATCCACGAGCACCGCGTAAATGCCGAATTTGGGCGGGTGTAACCCCTTGATCGACATATTGGCGGTGGGATAGCCCAGCGTGCGGCCGCGCTGTTCGCCGCCAATCACCGGCCCGTCGATCCGGTGCCAATGGCCCAGCATGGCGGCGGCGGCGCGCGGGTCGCCCGCGCTCAGCGCCGCGCGGATCGCGGTCGAGGAAACCTGACCGCTCTCGCCCTCCAGCAATGTGGCGATGGTCACACCAAAGCCCATCTCGTCACCAAACTCTTGCAGCATTGTGGCATGGCCTGCCCGTCCCTTGCCAAAGCAGAAATCAGCGCCCACCACCACATGCCGCAGGCCCAGCCCATCGCGGATCACGTTTTCCGCAAAGGCACGGGGGGTCAGCGCAGCCAGCCCTGCGTTGAAATTGATCTCATAGAGCCGCTCGACCCCCAGTTTTTCCAGCCGATGCGCCCGCGCTTCGCGGCCCATCAGGCGAAAGGGCGGGGCGTTGGGTGCGAAATATTCACGCGGATGCGGCTCAAAGGTCAGAATACCCAAGGGCGCGCCGATCCGCGCGCCCGCTGTGCGTGCCAGTTCGATCACCGAACGGTGGCCAATATGCACGCCATCGAAATTGCCGATGGCGGCGCTCGCGCCCCGGTCGGCGTCGGTGACATAGGTGTAATCACGGATGATATGCATGGCCAGAGGGGTAGCGCCGCAACGCCGCCTGTGCAAGAGCGTTCAGGCGCGGCGCGGGCGGCGCAATGCAGCGCCTAGATAGATCAGGATGAGGCCAAGACCGTTGCCCAGCACGAACAGAGCCAACGCCGCCCCCATGGGCGGCAGCGGCAACACCCCCGCCAATCTCTCCGGCAGCGCGCCGGTTGCCAGCACCCAACCCATCGTCGCCGCGAACCACCCCAGCAGCATCGCCAGCCCTACGCCCAAAACCGGCCGCAGCCCCGCGCGCCGCCCGCGCAATCCGCGCCGCAGCGCGGTCAAAGGCCGCGTAAGGTCACGCCCGATCGCCAGAAGGGCGGGCACCAGCATCAGCACCAGCAGCATGCCAAACCCCAGACCATAGACCAGCGTGATCACCGTCGGCTTGAGGAATTGCGCCTGTGTCGAACGCTCAAACAGCAGCGGCGCAAGGCCCAGAACGGTTGTCAGCGTGGTCAGCAGAACGGCGCGCAGCCGGTCGGCGGTGCCCTCGATGATGGCCGGGATCAACCCGCGCGCCCGAGCATGTTCGTCGATGGATGTAACCAGAACGATGGAATCGTTGATGATGATCCCGGTCATCCCCAAGAGACCGACCACCGTGAACATCGACAGCGGCACATCCCAATGCGCATGCCCCCAGATCGTGCCAATCAGGCCAAAGGGGATGATCGCCATCACCACGATTGGCCGGGTCCAACTGGCAAAGACCAGCGACAGCACCAGATAAATTCCCAAAAGCGTGCTCATCAGGCCCAGCCGCGCATCGGACATGAACGCGTCTTCTTGCTCTGACAGGCCCGCAAGCAGGTATTCGACCTGATGGGTGGCGGCGACATCTGGCAGAATCTCGGTCTCCAGTGTCCGCATGATCTCGGCGGCGCGGGTCGGGTCATCCTCGGAAATATCGCCCGTCACCGTCACCAGCCGCAGGCCGTTTTCCCGCCGGACCGTGGCAAATCCGGTGCGCGTCTCGACGCTGACCACATCGGCGAGCGGCACATACTGGCCCGTCGGCGTGCGCAACTGCATGCGTTCCAGAAAATCTGCGGCCAGTTCATCCTCGGGCAGTTCCACCCGCACCTTGGCAGAGCGCGGCCCGTCGGGATAGGTCGCCGCCTCGATACCGTTCACGCGGTTGCGCAGCGTGCGGCCCAGATCCTCGATGGTGAAACCAAGCGCGGAGCCTTGCGCTGTCAGATCAAGGATCAATTCGACCTTGTCATAGGCAAGACTGTCCTCCAGCCCTGACACCTCGGGATAGCGCCCGAGCGCGGTTTTCAGCGCCTCGGCAGCCGCCTTGAGCCGATCCGCCTCAGCGCCATAGAGCTGAATGTCGAGCGTATCGCCACCGGGACCAGAGCGCCCACCCCGAAAACTGAGGGTCTCGGTCAGAGGGAGTTGCGTGACCCGCTCTTGCAGATCGGCGACAAAGGCGAAACTGGAATAGGGACGCAAATCCGCGTCAATAAGCTCGATGGAAATCCCGCCCAAAAGATCGGCGTCGCGGGTCTCTGACCCCGATAGCCCGCGCCCGGCTGCCCCGCCCAATTGCGCCACCACATAGCTCAGCGGGTTGGTGCCATACTCGGCCTCATAATCCGCGCCAAGCTCTTCGGTTGCGCGTTGCAGCTCTTGCATCTGCGCCAGAGTGTCGGTGCGCGTGGCCCCCGGCAGCATGGCAAAATTACCGGTGACGCTGCCCTGTTCGGGCGCGTTGAAAAACCGCCATGTCACATCACCGCGCACAAAGCTTGCGACTTGCGTGGCCAACAGCAGTACCGCCCCCGCCAGAACCACATAACGCGCCCGGATCACCAGCGCGATGAGCGGGCGAAAGGCGCGGTCGCGGAACAGGCCAAAGCCCCGGTTTACCGCCCGGCTTGGGATGTCATACCAGTGATCCCTGACCGAATGGGTCAGGGCATGGGCCATATGGTTGGGCAGGATCAGGAAACACTCAATCAGGCTCGCAACCAGCACGGCGATCACCGTAAAGGGGATGTCATAGATCAGATCCCCGAACCGCCCGCCGATCACGGCCAGTCCGAAAAACGCGATCAGCGTGGTCAGTGTCGCGGCGAAAACCGGCAAGGCCATGCGCCCGGCGGCCCGCTCTGCCGCGACCATCGGTGGCTCGCGCAGCCTGTGGTGCCGCGCGTCGGCATGTTCGCCCACCACGATGGCATCATCCACCACGATCCCCAAGGTGATGATCAGCGCAAAGAGTGAAATCATGTTGAGCGTGAGACCGGCGGCATACATCAGCGCCAGCGCCGCCAGCATCGCCACCGGAATCCCCGCCGCCACCCAGAATGCCGTGCGTGCGTTGAGAAACAAAAACAGCAGCCCCACCACCAGCGCCAGACCCGTCAGCGCATTGTCGAGCAGCATCTCGATCCGGCCAGAGATCGCCTCGGCCCGCGTGCGGATCAGGTCGATGCTGACACCTTCGGGCAGGGTTTCAGCCATGCGGTCGGCCACGCCCTGCACCTTTGCTTGGATCTCGAGCGCATCGCCCCGTGCCGAGCGGTCCACCCGCACTTTCATGGCCGGGGCCTCGCCCACATAATAGGCCAGCGATCGCGTCGCACCCTCGACCCGCACCCGTGCCACATCACCGACCCGCAGCGCGCTGCCATCGGGGGCGATCCGCAGGGTGACGCCTGCAATATCGCGCGCGCTGCGTTTGTCCGAGCCGGTGCGCAACCGGGCATTGGCCCCGGTCATATCCCCTGCCGGGTCGGCTGTAATCTCGGCGGCAATGGCGGCGGCGATTTCGGCCATGGTGATATCATTGGCAATCAGCGCCTGTCCCGGCACTTCGACCACGGTTTTGGGGGCGGCCACGCCTTGGATCGTGGTGCGCGTGACACCCGCATCAAAGAGCCGCGTGACCAGCTCATCCGCCAGCCGCGCCAATTGCTCGGTGCCGATCGGGCCGGTGATCACCACATCCGTCACCTGATCGCGCCACGCGCCGCGCCGCACCACCGGCTCATCGGCCTCATCGGGCAGGGTGGTGATGATATCAAGCGCCGCCTGCACCTCGTCCGCCGCGCGGCCCATGTCCCAGCCCGGTTCGAATTCCAGCGTGATCAGCGCATTCCGCTCGCGGCTGAGCGAGGTGGCACCTTCGACCCCCTCGACCGCCAAGAGCGCCGGTTCCAGCACCTGCACGATGGCCCCGTCCACATCCTCGGCGCTGGCCCCCTCCCAGACGACCGACACGCTCACATTGTCGATCACCACATCGGGAAAGAATTGCGCCCGCATGCGCGGCAGCGCCAAGAGGCCCAGCGCCACCATCAGCACCAACAGCAGATTGGCCGCCGTGCGATGCCGGGTGAACCATGAAATGACGCCCGCCATGGCGCTCAGCCTCCGATCCGGCGTTCCAGCCGTTCCACCGTTTGGGCGGGCACCTCGGGCTGCTCCAACTGCGCCAGCAAGCGGCGCTTGGCCTCTTCGGGCATATCCGTGCTGGCCTCCACAAAGGCCCGGAGCCGCGCACGCCGGGCGGGTGTCAGCGTCACGGTGCCTGCCTCTGGCTCTGCCTCGGCCTCTGCACCCGCCAGCCTGCGCACTTTGATGCCCGCGCCCAGAACCGGCGTGCGCTCGGCCACCACATCGCGCCCCGCCAATCCCGCGCCGCGCACCAGAATATCATTGCCCTGACGCCGCAACAGCGTGACGTCTACCGCCTCCAGCCGATCCTCGGCGCCCAGCACCAGAACCCGGCCATCGGACCCAAGCGCGGTGGCAGGCAGGCGGATGGCGGCAGCGATTGGCGGCTCCTGCACCGTGACGGTGACAAAATCGCCGGGTTTCATCGCGGCTGCACTCTCCAGCGTGGCAAAGACCAGCCGCCCGCTTTCGCCTTGGGCCAGCGCCGCGCCTTGCCGGGTGATCCGCCCGGTGGCGGTCAGATCCAGCCCGCCGGTGTCGAGCGTCACCGTGACCGGCGCATTGATCAGCGCGCCGCCCGCATCCAAAAGCTCTGCATACTGCGCGGTCGAGACACGAAACGCCACCTCCAGCGCCGTGCCATCCACCAATTGCGCCAGTTGTTCATTGGCCGCCACCAGACGCCCCGCGACCACGCTCACCTCGCTGAGCGTGCCGGTAAACCCTGCGGTGATGCGGGTCTCGGCCACACGACGCTCGGCCTCGGACAGGGCCAATTCGGCACGCGCTGTCGCAGTGGCGGCCTGATCTATGCGCGCTTCGGCCAGGGCCAGTGCCTGACGGCTGGCCAGCACCGCCTGACGGGCCTGAACCAGATTGAATTCGGCGCTTTCGACGGCGGTCAGCGTGCCCACGCCGCGCGCCTCAAGGTCGCGTTGCCGCGCCAGCGTGCGCTCCTGAATATCGGCCTGTTCACGGCGCGCCGCCAATTCGTCCCGCGCCAGTTCGACCGCGCGGGCCGCCTCGCGCGCCTCGGCGCGCGTATCCATCAGGTCGGTGCGCGCACGCTCCTGCGCGCTCTGGGCATCGGCGGGGTCGATCCGCGCCAGAAACTGCCCGGCGCGCACCACGCCGCCTTCGATAAACTCGGGCGCAAGCTCGGTGATGATTCCGGTGGCCTGCGTGCGGATTTCCAGCGTGCGGCGGCTCTCGATCTGACCATAGGCGGTGAGGGTGGGGGTGATCTCGGCCTCAATGGCTCGCACGGTGCGCACGGCAAAGGCGCGCTCTTTGCGCTCCGGCACGTGCAGCTCTCGGGCCATGCGCTCTTGCACGGCGCTGACTATGGTCTGTCCGGCATAGGCCAGCAGTCCCAAGACGAGGGAGGCCAGAAAAAGCCCGATCAGACCCTGACGCAGAAACCGCATGATGCGTAACCTCTTGAACCGGCCCGGTTGGCTGGATGTCCCGTGTAATGTAACCCCGGCCTGCAAAATGCCAAGCGCGGCACAGGGATCATACGCCGCCGCCCGTCACTTCCGGCGCTGATGCTCGTCCAGACGCGGCATGATCTCCACGAAATTGCAGGGCCGGTGGCGATAATCGAGTTGATATTTCAGGATTTCATCCCAAGCATCCTTGCAGGCCCCCGGACTGCCGGGCAGAGCAAAGAGATAAGTGCCTCCGGCCACACCGCCCGTCGCGCGGCTCTGCACCGCCGAAGTGCCGATCTTTTGCATCGAGACCATGGTAAAGACCGTGCCGAAGGCGTCGATTTCCTTCTCATAGACGTCACGATGCGCCTCGACCGTCACATCGCGCCCCGTCAGGCCGGTGCCCCCTGTCGAGATCACCACATCCACACCGGGATGGGCGATCCACTCGCGCAATTGTTCGGCCACCTGATCGCGCTCGTCGCGCACGATCATACGATCCGCAAGGATATGCCCCGCCGTCTCAATCCGTTCGACCAAGGTATCGCCGGAACGGTCGCTGGCCATGTCGCGGCTGTCTGAAACCGTCAAAACGGCGATGCGGACGGGAATGAAGTCCTTGCTCTCGTCGATACGCGACATGGATCAACTCCTTTGCATGAGCGCGAGCCGGACGGCCAGCGCGGTAAAGATCGTGGCCGAGGCGATGCCCAGCCGACGGGCAAACCGCGGCGAGGTGGCCAGCCGGCGGCCCAAGCCCCCGGCAAAGACCCCGACCGCCCCGTTGATGACAAACCCGCCCACCGCCAAAATCAGGCCAAAGATCAGAAACTGCGGCAGGATCGCGCGGGCGGGATCGACGAATTGCGGCACAAAGGCCAGCACAAAGAGAATGACCTTGGGGTTGAGCAGATTGACCAGCATCCCCTCGCGAAACGCCCGCGCCACGCTCAGAACCGGCGCATCCGGGCGCAGCGGCCCCATGCGCAGCGCCCCCCATGCCAACCACAAGAGATAGCCCACACCCAACCAGCGGATCACGTCAAGGGCCACCGGCAGCGCTGCAATCGCGGCGGCCAGCCCCAGCCCCGCCAGCGTTACATGCACCATGCCACCCGCCGAAATCCCGGCACTGGCCGCCAGCGCCGGGCGCGGCCCCGCGCGCAGGCCCAGACCGAGGCAGAACATCATATCCGCACCGGGCGTGAGGTTGAGCGCGAGGCCCGCCGGAATGAAGGCCAACAGGATCAGAGGATCGACGATCATTCGGCCCCCGTCCCCGCCCCCGCGCGCAGACGCGCCTTGAGCGCCAAAAGATCGGCCCATGCCTCGCGTTTGGCCGCAGGGTTGCGCAAGAGATAGGCGGGATGAAACATCGGCAGCGCAGGCTTGCCATAGGCCTCGGTCCAATGCCCGCGCAACCGGGTGATACCGCGCTTGCCCAGACCTGCGTCACAGCTGATATTGCCCATGAGCACGATCAGATCGGGGGCGATCAGCTCTACATGCCGCGCCACAAAGGGCCGCATCATGGCAATCTCGGCCGGCTCCGGGTCACGGTTGTGCGGTGGCCTCCACGGCAGGACATTGGTGATATAGACGGCCTCATCTGCGGTGTCCGCTCCGCGCGCAAGGCCTATCGCCTGAAACATCCGGTCGAGCATCTGCCCGGCACGCCCCACAAAAGGCAGACCCTGCTGGTCCTCATCCCGCCCCGGCGCCTCGCCGATGATCATCACCCGTGCGGCGGGATTGCCATCGCTGAACACCAGATTGCGCGCCCCGAGTCGTAACTCGCAATGCGGATAAGCGGCAAGGGCTGCGCGCAGGGCGTCGCGGTTGGCAGCCCCGGTCGCGGCGGCACGGGCGGCGGCCACCGGATCGGTCGGGACGGCGGCGACTGGCGCGGTCATCGCAGCGGGCTTTACCTGCGCCGGAGAGGCAGCGGGGGCGACGGGTTTGGTGATCTTGTCAGGCAAATCATAACGATTGACCGGCGCATCACAAATCGCCTCGGTCGCGCCAAGTTCGATCTGCCAGACAAGACTGGCCAGCGCGTCATGGGGGCTCTGCATCGATTCCATGAGCGTGACGCTACCTTGTGGCGCGGGCCTGTGAAAGAGCGATGATGGCGCATGCAGAGGTCGGCGGTGGATTTGAGTATTTGCAGAACGATGAAAGGCAGGGGGCTGCGCGCAATCCGCGCCTTGCCCTGCCGCACCCGCGGTCTTACAAAGCAGACGGAACAGGCTCGGGAGGGCGGCATGACATTTCCACACGCGCATCTCTTGGGGATCGAGCCACTGTCCCCGGCGGACATTACCGCGATTCTCGATCTGGCCGAGGATTATGTGACCCTCAACCGCAGCGCCACCAAACATGGCGACGCTCTGGCGGGACTCACACAGATCAATATGTTCTTTGAAAATTCCACCCGCACGCAGGCCAGTTTCGAACTGGCGGGCAAACGTCTGGGCGCGGATGTCATGAATATGGCGATGCAGGCGTCGAGCCTCAAGAAGGGCGAGACCCTGATTGATACCGCGCTCACGCTCAACGCCATGCACCCCGATTTGCTGGTGGTGCGGCACCCGCATTCCGGCGCGGTCGACCTTCTGGCGCAAAAGGTACGCTGCGCGGTGCTCAATGCGGGCGACGGGCGCCACGAGCATCCCACCCAAGCGCTGCTCGATGCGCTGACGATCCGGCGTGCCAAGGGACGGCTGCACCGGCTGACCGTGGCCATCTGTGGCGACATCGCGCATAGCCGCGTCGCGCGCTCGAATATCCTCCTGCTCGGGCGCATGGAAAACCGGGTGCGCCTGATCGGCCCGCCCACGCTTATGCCCGCTGGCATCGACGCCTTTGGGGTCGAGGTCTATGACGACATGCGCCGCGGGCTGGAGGGCGCCGATGTGGTGATGATGCTGAGACTGCAAAAGGAACGCATGGACGGCGGCTTCATCCCCTCGGAGCGCGAATATTACCACCGCTACGGGCTTGATGCCGAAAAGCTGGCGCATGCCAAGCCTGATGCCATCGTCATGCACCCCGGCCCGATGAACCGGGGCGTCGAAATCGACGGCGAGATTGCCGATGACATCAACCGATCCGTGATTCAGGATCAGGTCGAGATGGGCGTCGCGGTGCGCATGGCGGCAATGGACCTGCTGGCGCGCAACCTGCGTGCGCGGCGGGCCGCAGCATGAGCACGGTGCTGCGTATTCCGCCGGGTGAGGCGCATGTCGTGCGCCTCTTTGCCGTGGACGAGGACCACGCCGCCCCCTGTGCCGATGAGGAGATTCTTAAAGCCTTGGGCGCAGGCCCGCTCAAGACCGAGGAAATCGAGTTGTTCGATCTGGCCGATCTACAGGCCATGACGCTCTCGGATTATCTGACCGAGGGTCATGGCATTGCCGCCTCCGAGATTGCGCCGATGCTGGGGCAGGTCAACGGCCTCAGGGGGCGCGTGCTGATCCTGCCGTCGCGTGCCTTTGAGGGGCACGCACAAGAGATGCGGCCGCGCACGCCGCTGCGCCTGATCGGCCGGTTTTCCGAGGACGTGGCGCCGGTACGGTTCACGACGTTACCAACAGGCGGTGCGGAGGGCGTTATCACCGCCCGCGCCAATGCGCGCCCACGCGGGTCAGGGCGGTTGCGGCTGATCGCATTTTCGGTGCTGGCGCTTTTGGCGGTCGGGTTGGCGTTGGCCATTGGACTGGCGGTAAAACTGTGAGCGAGGGGCTGATCTATGCGATGACGCCCACCACCACGCTGGCCGAGGGCGAGCAGGTCGTGCATAGGTTTCATCCCGACCGTGCCGCCTATTGGCGCGACCACGCCTGGCTTGCGGCGGCGGCGATGGCGCTGGGCATGGGCATCCTCTGGGCGATTGGCAATCCGCACGCCTGGACAGGTGCTGTGGGCGGGCTTGCGGCGATTGCCGTGCGGGGGTTCTATGTTGCCTCGGACGAGATGAAGGCGCGCTGGGACCTGACCGACCGACGGCTTTTGGGGCCACAGACGCGGGCGGTGCGGCTGTCGGAGATCAGGACAGTGCGGGGCTTGGGCAGCGCCGTGCAGGTGATCACCGCCACCGGCGATAAGCACCTGATCAAGTATCAGGCCGACCGCGCAGGCACCGAGGCGCGGATTCGTGCCGCCGCAGGACTATAAGAGGACAGGATGCAGGAACCCAAAGACCCACGCATGTCCGGCAAGATCGCCATGGCGGCCCTTCTGGTGATCGTGGCGCTGACCGTGCTGATGGTCTGGGTGGCAGGATGAGCCGCGCCAGAGCCAGAGGCCGGAGCCAGAGGAAAATGACAGTATGACCCAAACCCTTTTCACCAATGCCCGCCTGATTGATCCCGAGGCAGGAACGGACGCCCCCGGCTGGCTTCTGATCGACAAGGGCGTGATTGCCGCGCGCGGGACCGATGCCCCACCGCAGGCCGAGACCGTGATCGACTGCGGCGGCCATTGCCTTGCCCCCGGCATCGTCGATATTGGCGTCAAGGTCTGTGAACCGGGCGAGCGGCACAAGGAAAGCTATCGCTCTGCGGGCCTTGCGGCGGCGGCGGGCGGGGTCACAACCATGGTGACGCGCCCCGATACATCCCCCGCCATCGACAGCCCCGAGGTGCTTGAATTCGTCGCCCGCCGCGCCAATGAGGCAGCACCCGTCAACGTGCTGGTGATGGCGGCGCTGACCAAGGGGCGGCAGGGCCGCGAGATGACCGAAATCGGCTTTCTCATGGACGCAGGCGCCGTGGCCTTTACCGATTGCGACCATGTGGTCAGCGATACCAAGGTGCTGAGCCGCGCGCTGACCTATGCCCGCAGCCTTGGCGCATTGGTCATTGGCCATCCACAGGATCCGGGCCTTTCTGCTGGCGCGGCGGCAACCTCTGGCAAATTCGCGAGCTTGCGTGGCCTGCCTGCCGTGTCGCCCATGGCTGAACGGATGGGGCTGGACCGTGACATAGCGCTTCTGGAAATGACCGGCGCGCGCTATCACGCCGATCAGATCACCACCGCCCGCGCCCTGCCTGCCTTGGCCCGCGCCAAAAAGAACGGGCTCGATATCACGGCGGGCACGTCGATCCATCACCTCACGCTCAATGAGCTCGATGTGTCGGACTATCGCACCTTCTTCAAGGTCAAGCCGCCGCTGCGCTCTGAGGATGATCGTCAGGCCGTGATAGAGGCGCTGCGCGAAGGGCTGATCGACATCATTTCCTCCATGCACACGCCGCAGGACGAGGAATCCAAACGCCTGCCGTTTGAAGAGGCGGCCAGCGGTGCCGTGGCGCTCGAAACCCTGCTGCCCGTGGCGCTCAGGCTCTATCATGCCGAGGCGCTTGATCTTCCGGCGCTCTTTCGCGCCATGTCCCTCAACCCCGCCAAACGCCTGGGGCTGACCTCGGGGCGGCTGGCGCTGGGCGCACCGGCCGATCTGGTGCTGTTCGATCCCATGAAACCCTTTGTTCTGGACCGCTTCGCGCTGAAATCAAAATCCAAGAACACCCCTTTTGACGGCGCGCGCCTGCAAGGTAAGGTCTGTGCGACCTATGTTGCAGGCACACGCGTATATGAGGCCGACACATGCCCCTGATCGAAACCTCTGCCACCTTCCTCGTCCTCTGGACCGTGATCGGCTATCTCTTGGGCTCCATCCCCTTTGGCATGGTGTTGGCGCGGGTCATGGGCCTTGGCAATCTGCGCGAGATCGGATCGGGCAATATCGGCGCGACCAATGTCTTGCGCACCGGCAACAAACTGGCTGCGGCGCTCACCCTCCTGCTCGATGGTGGCAAGGGAGCGGTGGCGGTGCTCTTGGCGCGCGCCATGGCGGGCGAGGACGCGGCACAACTGGCAGCGCTCGCGTCATTTGTGGGGCATTGCTATCCGGTCTGGCTCGGCTTTCGCGGCGGCAAGGGGGTGGCGACCTTCCTCGGCATCCTGCTGGCGCTGGCGTGGCCCGTGGGTCTGGCAAGCTGCGCCACATGGCTGGTGACGGCGCTGGTGACGCGGGTATCGTCCAAGGCGGCGATCATGGCGGCGGCGCTCTCGACCGGCTGGATGGTGGTGCTGGGCCATGGCGCGGGTATGGTGCTGGCCTTTGTGCTGTCGCTGCTGATCTTCTGGCGGCATCGCAGCAACATTGCCCGGATCAGGGCCGGGACAGAGCCCCGGATCGGCGATAAGGGGTAGGGGGCGGAGTGGGGCACTCATTCGTAGCCCCAAATCCCAAAGCGCGGAATCAAAGTGCCGCAGGCACCGCCCCTCACCCTTCGTGAACGATCCTTATATGCCGCTCGCCCCGCGCTTCGGCCAAGGCCATCTGCTTTTGCCGCTCGCGAAACCGGGCCTTGTCGTCGTCGCTTGTCTCGGCCACGCAATGGTGACAGGACACGCCCTCTTCATACTCGGGCCGGGCTGTATCAGCAGGCAGGATCGGACGGCGGCAGGCATGACACAGCCGGTGCGGCCCCTCTTTCAGCCCGTGACCCACTGACACCCGTCCATCAAAGACAAAGCAGTCGCCCTGCCATGTGCTCTGCGCTTCGGGCACCTCTTCGAGGTATTTCAGGATGCCGCCCTTGAGGTGATAGACCTCCTCAACCCCTTGCCCCAACAGGTAATTGGTGGATTTCTCACAGCGAATCCCCCCGGTGCAGAACATCGCAATCCGTTTGTTGTGAAAGCGGTGCTTGTTGTCCTCCCACCACGCGGGGAAATCGCGGAACGTGGGCGTTTGCGGGTCTACCGCCCCCTCAAAGGTGCCAATCGCGACCTCGTAATCATTGCGCGTGTCGATCACCGCCACATCGGGGCTGCGGATCAGATCGTTCCATTGGGCCGGCTCGACATAATGGCCAACACATGCGCGCGGATCGACATCCGGCTGCCCCATGGTGACGATTTCTTTCTTCAATCGCACCTTCATCCGGCGAAAGGGCTGCGCCGCGCTCTCGCTCTCTTTCCATTCCAGATCGTCACAGCCGGGCAGGGCGCGAATATGCGCCAGTACCGCCGCGATTCCCGCCGCAGGCCCGGCAATCGTGCCATTGATGCCCTCACGCGCGAGCAGAAGCGATCCGCTGATCTTTTCGGCGTCGCACAGCGTTTGTAACGGCCCCTGCACGGTGGCGGGATCTTCAAAGCGGGTGAAATGATAGAGAGCTGCAATTTTATACATGGCGCGCGATTTACGCCCCTGCGCGCAGGCTCGCAAGAGGACATTCCGCCGCCATTGACCTAAGTTGCGTCTCTGCCTACCCATATAAGGCAAAGGAGACCCGCCATGACATCCGCCCTCATCGTGATCGACCTGCAAAACGATTTCTGCCCCGGTGGGGCCTTGGCCGTGCCAGCGGGGGATCAGATCGTGCCGGGTATCAATGCGCTGATGGATGCGTTCGGGGCGGTGCTTCTGACACAGGACTGGCACCCTTTGGCGCATTCCTCTTTCGCCTCGTCGCATCCCGGAAAATCCCCTTATGACATGATCCAGATGCCCTATGGGCCACAGGTGCTCTGGCCTGATCACTGCGTACAAGGCAGTCATGGGGCGGCCTTTCACCAAGCGCTGAACACATCGCGCGCCGATCTCATTCTTCGCAAGGGCTATAACCCCGCCATCGACAGCTATTCAGCGTTTTTCGAGAATGACCAACAAACGCCAACCGGGCTGCATGGCTATTTGCAGACGCGCGGCATCACCGACCTGACCCTCGTGGGGCTGGCCACCGATTTCTGTGTCAGTTTTTCAGCGGTGGATGCGGCGCGATTGGGCTACCGGGTGAGCGTCCGGCGGGATCTGACGCGGGCGATTGATCTTGACGGATCGCTGGCGGTGGCAGAGGCGGGGATGGTCGCGGCAGGCGTGAGCCTTTTGTGAGCGGATACCTTACAAAATCCGCGCTGAACCGTAAGGTTTGTAATGTCTGACCTTGCCTCAGAAATCCGCGCCTGCACGCTCTGCACGGACAGGTTTGCGGCCACCCATACCGCGCATGCGCCCCGCCCGGTGGCATGGTTCAGACCCTCGGCGCGGGTGCTCATCGCCGGGCAGGCACCGGGCCTGCGGGTGCATCAGTCGGGCAAGCCATTTGATGACCCATCAGGCGACAGGCTGCGGGATTGGCTGGGGCTAAGCGATTGTGAATTCTACGATAAATCCCGTGTTGCAATCGTGCCGATGGCGTTCTGCTTTCCTGGCTATGATGCCAAGGGCGCAGACCTGCCGCCGCCGCGCATCTGTGGGAACACTTGGCATGGTCGCGTCATGCAAGCCCTCGAAAAGGTAGAATTAACCGTTCTGGTGGGAGGCTATGCGCATAAATATCACCTTGGCGTCAAGACCGGCGTGACCGAAACCGTTCAGGCGTGGCGCGACCATGCACCGCGGCTTTTTACCTTGCCGCATCCCTCGTGGCGCAATACCGCTTGGCTCAGGAAACATCCGTGGTTCGAGGCTGAGGTTCTGCCAGAATTACGCGCACAAGTTCAAAGGGTTATCCATGACTGACCTGACCCGTCTCGATACCGCGCACATGGCGATGGAGACAGCCCCAGAGGAATCGCAGGCCCGCTTGCGGTTCTACGAAACCTTGGCCGCAAGCGAGTTGTACCTCTTGCTCAAATCCGAAGCGGAGGGCGACACACTCGACCCGGAAGTATTTGATTTATCGGACCATTCCTTTGTTCTGGTGTTCGACCGCGAGGACCGCCTGGCGCAATTCGCGGGCCGGATCGTGCCCTATGCGGCGCTCAGCGGGCGCAGTATCGCGTCCATGTTGGCTGGACAGGGGGTGGGTCTTGGCGTCAATCTCGATGTCGCCCCGTCGTCGATCCT
The DNA here is from genome assembly GCF_048262375.1 of Roseovarius sp. Lineage (GTDB taxonomy): Bacteria > Pseudomonadota > Alphaproteobacteria > Rhodobacterales > Rhodobacteraceae > Roseovarius. The sequence goes on along the minus strand of NZ_JBLXFE010000004.1, from coordinate 256,752 downwards.
GATCCCACCCGAGGCGGTGGACTGGTTGGCGCAAACCCTGTCTGATGCCCCGTCAGAAATTGAGGCACGAGTAGAAAAATTCAGCGCACCCAAGGGCTTGCCTGAGAACTTTCTCTTGGCGCTGGATGCAAGACTGGCCGCCATGGCGGGGCTTGCGGATCTAGCTTATTTGGTTGGCGTGACCTATGACAGCGGTGCGCAGGGGCATTTGCTGGGGTTTGTCGATGCGGCCCCCCATGCGCAGCCTGCCTTGGCACGCGCTGTGTCAGAGGTGCTGATTTTTTCCGGACTAGAGGCAGCAGCCTTGGATGTGACGTTCTTCGCGGCCTCCGATCCGGCAGCGGCGCGGCTGGCGCGCTGCGGGCTGCGGTTTGACCTGCCGGAATCCCCTCGGCCAGAACCACGCAGCGCGCCTGGCTCTGACCCGGATAAACCGCCCATTCTCAAATAGTTAGCGTCGGCTCAATAGCCCTTGCTGCGATCTACCAGATGCAGGAACGGCTCTCCTGCCTCGCCCCGGCGCACATTCTCGATGATCACCCGCGCCGCCGTGATCGGCCGGGTTTCCGAGGCGATATGCGGCGTCACCGTCACGCGCGGATGCGCCCAATAGGGATGCGCGGGCGGCAGCGGCTCTACCCGGAACACATCCAGCGTGGCATGGGCGATATGCCCTGCGTCCAACGCGCCGAGGAGGGCGTCATCGTCGATCAGGGGCCCGCGTCCGGGGTTGACGATCATTGCCCCCTTGGGCAGCAGCGCCAGCCGTTCGGCATTCAACAGGTTTTCGGTCTCGGTTGTCAGCGGCAGCAAAAGCACAAGAATTTCAGCGCTTTGCAACGCTGCGCGTAGCCCATCATCGCCTGAGAGACAGGTAATCCCCGGCACGTCCCGTTGTCTGCGCCCCCAGCCTGTCACCGGAAATCCGAGACAGCTCAGCGCCTTGGAGCAGGCCTGCCCCAGCACGCCCAGACCCAGCACCGTGACCGGGCGATCCTCGGCCAAGGGCGGGATCGTCTTGCGCCAGACACCGTCCTGTTTCGTGATATGCGCATCCATCCCCAGATGATGGCGCAGCACATGGCCCGTGACCCATTCCACCATGCCTTGCGTGAGACCATGATCGACCATCCGTGCCAATGGTACCTGAAGCGTCTGATTTCCGACGATATTCTCGACCCCGGCCCAGAGGTTCAACACCGCCTTGAGGCGTGTATAGGGGGTGAAATCCTGCACCGCGCTGTCAGGGGCATAGACCATGTAGTCCACCGCGTCCGGGGCCATGTCGAGGGCAAGATTTGCCGTCACGCCAACCTCGGATAGTGCTGACTTCAAAGGGTTTTCATAGATTTTCCATTGCTCTGGACGAGCAGCAAAGAGAATGTTCACGGGCATCGTTTCTACCTTGGTTTGTGGATATGGGCGCTCTGAACAAGGCCAAAGCCCACCATGAGCACAAGCATCGCCGATCCGCCATAGCTGACCAGCGGCAAAGGCACGCCGACCACGGGCATCAAGCCCATGACCATGGCCATGTTGACTGCAAAAAACAGAAAAAACGTCATGGCGACCCCGAGGATCAGCAGCGAGGAATAGCGGTCTTTGGTGCTGAACGCGGCGGAAATGCAGAAGACAAGGATAAGGGTGTAGAGCCCGAGAATGGAAATACCGCCGATAAAGCCGAATTCCTCGGCCAGCGTCACAAAGATAAAGTCAGTATGTTTCTCGGGCAGGAAGTTGAGCCGTGATTGCGTGCCTTGCATGAACCCACGCCCGGTCCAGCCACCAGAGCCGAGGGCGATCTTGGATTGGGTGATGTGATAGCCCGCGCCAAGTGGGTCATTCTCGGGATTGAGAAAGGTGTCGATCCGGCGATATTGATAGTTTTCAAGAAGTTGCCAGTCGGTGCCGCGACTTTCGAACACAGCAAAGATCAGGGCCACCACCGCAAGGATCACGGTTGCGAAATAGGCCCAATGCACACCTGCGACGAACATCATTACCCCCCCCGCTGCCAAGAGCAGGATCGACGTGCCAAGATCGGGTTGGCGCAGCACGAGGGCAACAGGAGACAGGATCAAGGTCACCGGAATGAGTACCCAAACGGGCCGCGACACGCGCGACATCGGCAGCCAGTCGTAATAGGCCGCGAGCAACATCACCAGCGTGATCTTGACCAGTTCGGAGGGTTGCAACCGCATGAATCCCAGATCGATCCATCGCTGCGCCCCTTTGCCTTCGACCCCGACTAGGGCCACGGCGATCAGCAGCCCAAGTGAGATGAGATAGGCAACCAACGACATGTTGCGCCAGAACCAGATTGGCACCATGGCCACAAACAGCATCACAGCAAGGCCAAGCGCAAAGCGTTTCATCTGAGGTTCCGCCCAGACCGACAGGGTTCCGCCCGCGACCGAGTAGAGCATGAGAAATCCGATGCCAGCAACGGTGCAGAGCAAAAGGACAATCGGCCAATTGAGAAAGAGGATCTTGCGTGCACCCGAGGGGGCGGTCTTGATGGAATGTTCAAGATAGCTCATGCGCGGTCGCTGTCCTCTGCGCCGGACCGGGGACGGGCCTCGCGCAGTTTTTCCTGTTGCGTCTTGATACGGGGGCGGTCGGCCTCGGGATATGCTGTCAGTGGTGGGTCCTCGCCATAGAGGGCCTGAAGCGTGATGTCGCGGGCAATTGGGGCGGCTGCGGTCGATCCGCCGCCGCCATGTTCGACCACCACAGCCACGGCGTATTTCGGCGCGTCATAGGGGGCAAAGCTGACAAAGAGCGCGTGATCGCGCTGTTCGCGTGGCAGGGCATTGTTGCTGAGCACCCCCGTCGCCCGCTCGCCGGTCGAGATATTGCGCACTTGGCTGGTGCCGGTTTTGCCCGCCATGCGAAAGGCGTCCTCGATGATCCGACTGCGATAGGCGGTGCCACGATTGCTGTTGGAGACGGCAAACATCGCCCGGCGGACCTCACGCAGCAGGTTTTCATTCAGGCCCATCGGTTCGCCATGTCCAGAGGGCTGTTCGACCCCGTCCACCGATTTGATAAGGCGTGGCGTCACGCTGCGGCTGGTGGCCAGACGCGCGGTCATCACCGCCAGTTGCAGGGGTGAGGCCAGCACGAAACCCTGCCCGATCGAGGCATTGGCACTGTCGCCCACCACCCAAGGCTCGCCTCGATTGGCCACTTTCCACTCGCGCGTGGGGGCGAGCCCCTTGGCGACGCTGGTCATCGGCAGGTCGAATTGCACCCCGAGGCCCAGCCGTTCGGCCATAGCGCTGATATTTTCGATGCCGGTGCGCATTGCCAGATCGTAATAATAAACATCGCAGCTTTCGCGCAGCGACAGATGCAAATCCATGTTGCCATGGCCACCACGTTTCCAGCAATGAAAGCGGCGACCGCTGATTTCCATTTGACCCGGACAATAGACGGTGTCCTGTAGCGACACATCGCCTGCCTCTAACGCGGCGAGGGCCGTGACCATCTTAAAGGTCGAACCGGGGGGGTAGATGCCCTGTACCGCCTTGTTTGGCAGAGGTCGATATGGGTCGTCGAGCAGGGCACGATAATCCGCCACCGAGATACCGCGCACGAACAGGTTGGGATCATAGCTGGGTGAGGACGCGCAGGCCAGTATATCGCCGCTCTCGCAGTCAAGCATCACCAGCGCCGCGCTCTCGCCATCAAGGCGGGCATTGGCGTAGGATTGCAGCTCGTTGTCGAGCGTCAGTTGGATATCCGCCCCCGGCTTGCCCTCTTGTCGATCAAGTTCGCGCATGACGCGACCAGCGGCGTTCACCTCGACCCGGCGGGTGCCGGCAGAGCCACGCAACAGGTTCTCGCGCTGCGCCTCAAGCCCAATCTTGCCAATCTGAAAACGGGGCAGGCGCAAAAGCTGCTCGGGGGCGTCGATACGGTCAAGATCACGGTCACTGACTGGGCCCACATAGCCCACCACATGTGCATGATCGCCGTGCAATGGGTATCGGCGCGACAGTCCTACTTCGGGATGTACGCCGGGCAGGGCGGGGGCGTTGACGGCAACCCGGCTGATTTCTTCCCATGTGACGCGATCTGCGATTGTCACGGGGGTATCGCCGCGCAGCTCGGTCAGTTCGCGCTGAGCTTTCTCCAGCTCTCCGGGGTCGAGTTCGATCAGTTTGGCCAGTCGGGCAATAACCTCGTCCACGTCGTGCGCTTGTTCGCGGACCATTGTGATCCGGTAACTTGGTACGTTTTCGGCAATGATCCGGCCCTCACGGTCGAAAATACGGCCGCGGGTGGGCGGGATAAGCTGCACATTGATGCGGTTCTCATCCGCCAACAGACGGAATTGATCCGCTTGATCAAGCTGCATGTAACGCATGCGCAGCGCAAGCGCGCTCATCACGCCCAATTGCAAACCGCCCACGACCAGCCCGCGCCGGGTGATCCGACGCTGGCTTTCGGCGGTGTCGCGGGGGGGGCGTCTCATGAGCGCAGGCCTGTTGTATCGAGGTCGCCGGGCGCGCGTTTACGTACACCAAAGAGGGCGTGTGATACAGCCGCGACCGCCGGATAAGCGACCAAAGTTGAGAGCAGCTGCATCAGGCTGAGGCCCAAGGGTGCCTGATCCACCATCAAGATTGCCAAGACTACGCGATTGGCAACGGTGATCAAAATCATGGTGCTGGCCACTGAGGCCCATTCTGCGGCAAAGGTGAGATCGCGCAATGATGGTGCACGGCTGCGCAGGGTCTGCGTGCCAATCACCATCAGCGCCGCCCAGAGGCCTGGCGGGCGCTGCAACATCAGATCCAGCCCGAGCGCGACAAATCCGACCAGAAGCACCGGCACATAGTCCGGGCGCCGTACCGCCCAGCCAAAGGTCAGCGCCATCACAAGATCGGGCCCGGCCCATTTTGGCGGCAAATGCTCGAGCGGCAGAAGGTGCAGAAAGAGCAGCGACACGCAAAGCCCAAGATAGAGCGCGCGCATGATCCAAGAGCGTGGCAGGAGCACCTCAGCCATTTCCGGCCTCCGCGGCTTTGGCCGCATCGGGCGCATTCTCGGAATTCTCCGCACCGGGAAGAGTGGCGGGTGCAATCAGTTGTCCGGGGTCGGTCAGTCGCTCATTCTCATAGCTGCGCAGCACGCGCAGGAATTCCAACCGCTCGTAATCGGCTGAGATGCGCACGCGCATCCGTCCGCCCGGGTCCTCGGCCAGTTGTCCGATCAGCAGCCCGGCGGGAAATACCCCGCCATCGCCTGAGGTCAATACCCGGTCGCCGGGACGCACTTGGTCTGGGGTTTCTACAAAATCGACAACCGGTGCGATGGAATTGTCACCGATAATCAGTGCGCGTTGGCCCGAAGGCTGGATTGTTACCGGAATGCGGCTGGAGGTGTCGGTTAGCAGGATCACCCGCGCGGTATTGCGTCCAACGCCTGATATCCGCCCGACCAGCCCCAACCCGTCCATCGCCGCCCAGCCATCCATGATGCCATCGCGCGCGCCGACGTTGATCAACACCGATTGACGAAAGGGCGAACCGCTGTCGGCCAAGACCACGCCAGTGACATAGGTTAACCGGGGGTCAAGCTGAACATTGTTTAGGTCGAGCAGGCGGGCGTTTTCCTGTTCGAGTTGCAGGGCGGCTTCTTTCCACGCCTTCATCTGTTGTAGTTCGCGGCGTAGATCCTGATTTTGCTCATACATCCGCTGATAGCTCTGAAAATCCTGAAGGATATTCACCGCGCCGGTGACAGGGGCCATTGCCCAGTCAAATGAGGGGACGACACGGTCCACGATCTGGGCGCGAAAGCGTTCCACGCGCGGGCTGTCTATCCGCCAAAGCAGGAAAAAACCCAGAAGACATAGTAGCAAAACCCCCAGAAGCAGACGCTTCAGCGGGCCGCTGTAATCTTCGCTTTGTCCCCGGTCCTTGGCCACGGGATCCCCCTTTTAGGCAAAGGTGGGCGTACTAGCTGTCGTAGTCAATCGCGTGCCGCAACTGCTTTTCAAACTCGAGCGCCTTGCCAGTGCCAAGTGCTACGCAGTTCAAACTGTCCTCGGCGATAGACACGGCCAGCCCGGTTTGTTCGCGCAGCGCCAGATCGAGATCGCCCAAGAGAGCGCCTCCACCCGTGAGCATCACGCCCCGGTCGACGATATCAGCCGCAAGATCGGGCGGTGTCGCCTCCAGCGCGGTCATCACCGCCTCGCAGATTTGCTGCACCGGTTCTGCGAGCGCTTCGGCGATCTGTGCCTGACTGATTTCGATCTCCTTGGGCACGCCGTTGAGCAGGTCGCGACCGCGCACATGCATCGAGGTGCCGCGCCCGTCGTCAGGCATGCGCGCCGTGCCGATGCTGGTCTTGATCCGCTCGGCGGTCGATTCGCCCACCAGCAGATTTTGCTGGCGGCGCAGGTAGTTGATGATCGCCTCATCCATGCGGTCGCCCCCGACGCGGACAGAGCGCGCATAGACGATATCGCCGAGCGAAAGCACCGCCACTTCGGTCGTACCGCCGCCGATGTCGACCACCATGTTGCCGGTGGGATCGGTGATGGGCATGCCAGCACCGATGGCCGCGGCGATGGGTTCCGCGATCAGGCCCGCGCGGCGTGCGCCTGCCGAGAGCACCGATTGGCGGATGGCACGTTTTTCCACCGGTGTGGCGCCATGGGGCACGCAGACGATGATCTTGGGTTTGGAAAAGGTCGAGCGTTTGTGCACCTTGCGGATGAAATGCTTGATCATTGCTTCGGCTGTGTCAAAGTCGGCGATCACGCCCTCGCGCATCGGCCGGATCGCTTCGATGCTGCCGGGCGTGCGTCCGAGCATCAGCTTGGCATCCTCGCCCACCGCCAGCACTTTGCGCACGCCGTCCTTGACGTGATAGGCCACGACCGACGGTTCGCTCAGGATAATCCCGCGCCCCTTGACGTAGACGAGCGTGTTTGCTGTTCCCAGATCGATCGCCATGTCCGACGAAAACAGACTGGGAATCCTATCAAATATAGACATATGCGCCTGTGCCCTGTCGCCTAAAATGCTGATTAGCCCCGCGACTCGGGGTCCGGAGCGTCTGCTCTTATAGTGGTCGAACCGCTCGGGTGAAAGGGTATGTTTCGGCAGGGCAAGCGTCAAACCGCCGCTTTAGGTGTTGAGATGGTCCAACCGCGCGCGGACCGACAGCCCATGCGCCTCAAGGCTCTCGGATATGGCCAAGGTCTCGGCAGCGGGGCCGATGGCGCGCAGGGCCTCTGGGGTCATCTTGGCCAGTGTCGTCCGCTTGAGGAAATCCATCACCGACAGGCCGGACGAGAACCGGGCAGAGCGCGCCGTGGGCAGGACGTGGTTTGGGCCGCCGACATAATCGCCAATTGCCTCCGGGGTCCAAGCCCCCAAAAAGATTGCACCTGCATGGGTGATCTCTTTTGACAGGCCATCAGGATCATCCACGCACAGCTCCAAATGCTCGGGTGCGATGCGGTTGGAGAGGGTTGCGGCGGTGGCCATGTCCGGCACGAGAATGATTGCGCCATAGTCGCGCCAGCTTGCCCCTGCGATGGCGCGGCGTTCCAGTGTTTGAAGCTGGCGGTCAATCGCGTTGCCGACCGCCTCGGCTAAATCGGCATCGTTGGTGATTAGAATGGCCTGAGCGCTTTCGTCATGTTCTGCCTGACTCAGCATGTCGAGCGCAATCCAGTCCGGGTTTTGCCCCCGGTCGGCAATCACGAGGATTTCTGAGGGCCCCGCGATCATGTCAATGCCGACCTTACCGAACACCCGGCGCTTGGCTGCGGCGACAAAGGCATTGCCGGGGCCGGTGATCTTGTCCACCGGGGCAATGCTCTCGGTGCCATAGGCAAGCGCCGCAATCGCCTGCGCGCCGCCGATGCGATAGATTTCGTCCACGCCCGCGATCTGCGCCGCCAACAGGACCAGCGGATTGGCCTTGCCATCCGGCGTGGGAACGACGATGGCCAAACGGTCCACCCCCGCCACCTTGGCGGGAATGGCGTTCATCAGAACCGACGATGGATAGGACGCAAGGCCGCCGGGCACATAGAGCCCCGCCGCCGAGACAGGCGTCCAGCGCCAGCCCAACATCGCGCCGCTCTCCTCAATCCAGCTTGCGTCTTCGGGCATCTGACGCGCGTGATAGGCACGGATGCGGGCGGCGGCCAGTTCTAGCGCATCCCGCTCGGCCTGTGGCACCTGTGCGACCAGCGCCGCGATCTCGGACGCAGAGAAGCGCAACGTATCAGGCGTGAGGGTCAGCCGATCAAACCGCTCGGTCAGTGCGATCACCGCCGCGTCTCCTCGGGCGCGCACATCGGCGATGATACCTGCCACGATATCGTCCACATCGGGACTGTCCTCGCGCTTGGCACTGAGCAAGGCAGTAAAACAGGCCTCAAAATCGGGGGCGGTGGCGTCAAGCATGATCGGCATGGCGGTTCCTTTCGCCTGGGGACATAGCGGGGCGCGGGGGGCGTCTCAAGTCTATTGAGTTTGCCTGGGGTCAAATACTCTGATGCCGCCGCGTGCCACGCGGTCAGGCATCGTGGTCAGGCGCCTTGCCTGAGGGGGCGCGGTAGGGACGGGTCACATCCTTGAGCGTGACCTCAAGGGCTTCAACCGCGAGACGCAGCGCGCCGTCGCCCGCAAGCGTCAGCAGGACATGGCCCGCATCCTCTGTCCCCAACTCAAAATCAAGCGCCAGAAGGGACAGGATCGTGTCCTTGTCCCGACGGTCGATACCCTGGCTTGCCACGCCCAGCACATTGTCCACGACCAACAAGGATTGCACCCGTTCGGGTCCGTGCCGGTCGCGGCCCCGATCTTCCCAGCGAAAGCGGTTGAGCAGGAGGCCGAAGCGACGTTGGCCCGGTCGCCAAGTCATTTCGGTGATGGGGAATACCGCATCCTGTGTGAGTGAAGAGATGATCTTGAGGTCGTCGGCATCCACCGCGCCCAGATTGAGCGGTGCTTCGCGGCCGTCCTCGAAGGTGGCATCTTGGGTCATTTGCCGCTGATCCTTTCGATTTTCGCTCCAACATTGCCCAGCTTTTCCTCGACCCGCTCATAGCCGCGATCAAGGTGATAAACCCGGTTGACGATGGTTTCACCCTCTGCCGCCAGCCCCGCGAGGATAAGCGAGACAGAGGCGCGCAGATCGGTGGCCATCACCGGGGCGCCCCTGAGGCGCTCAACCCCTGTGACGGTGGCCGTGCCGCCGTGTACGTCGATCTTGGCCCCCATGCGTATTAACTCGGGCGCGTGCATAAAGCGGTTCTCGAAAATCCGTTCCTCCAGCACCGAGGTGCCCTCGGCGGTACACATCAGCGCCATCATCTGCGCCTGCAGATCTGTGGGAAATCCGGGGAAGGGTTCGGTCACTACATCCACAGCGCGCACCACGCCGTTTTTGCGGCTAACCTTGAGGCCATTCTCGGTTTCAGTGACGTTGACGCCCGCCGCATCCAGTTTTTCGCAAAACGCCCCCACCAGATCCATCCGCCCACCAAGGCATTCCACCTCGCCGCCACAGATGGCGGGGGCGAGCATATAGGTGCCAAGCTCGATTCGGTCGACGACAACCGGATGGGTCGCGCCGCCCAAGCGGTCCACCCCCTGAATGGTGATCGTGCTGGTGCCTTCGCCGTCGATTTGCGCGCCCATGCGGCGCAGGCATTGCGCCAGATCGACGATCTCGGGTTCGCGCGCGGCGTTTTTGAGGACGGTCGTACCTTTGGCCAGTGTGGCCGCCATCAACGCATTCTCCGTGGCCCCGACCGAGACAATCGGAAACTCGAATGTGCCGCCCTTAAGACCACCGGGCGCACGGGCATGCACATAGCCTTCGCGCAGATCCAATTCAGCGCCCATTGCCTCAAGCGCGCGCAGATGCAGATCGACAGGTCGCGCGCCGATGGCGCAGCCACCGGGCAGTGAAACCACCGCATGCCCATCCCGCGCCAGCATCGGCCCAAGCACAAGGATCGAGGCGCGCATCTTGCGCACGATGTCATAGTCGGCCACGTGATTGTCGAGCGCGTGCGAAGACAGCGCCAGCACCTGACCGCCTTGCATTTGCGCCACCTCGGCCCCCAGCGATTGCAGGAGCGTTGTCATCGTCTTGATGTCCGACAGGCGCGGTGCATTGGTCAGAGTCAGCGGTTCTTCGCTCAAGAGCGTGGCAGGCATCAGCGTAAGGCAGGCATTTTTGGCACCTGCGATGGGGATTTGCCCGTTCAAAGGCCCATTGCCGGTTACGATAATCGAATCCATCTGCTCTACCCTTCATCCTTGTCGTCGGTTGTCTTAGAGTCCGACGTTTCATCGGCCCGCGCGCGCGTCTGCGCCTTACGCCGCGCGAGATTGGCCTTCAATGCCGATTTCAGCCTGTCTTCACGGCTCTGACCCTGTTTAGCGCCTGTATCCGGTGTTTGTTTTTTGTTCATGACCCCTCTCTTACAGGAGGTGCGAAAAACCGTCCAGTTACCCCTTGCGCCATGTGCAATAAGCGTCTAATCAGCCCGCCACAGCGTGCTGCTGTAGCTCAGTGGTAGAGCGCGTCATTGGTAATGACGAGGTCGGGAGTTCAATCCTCCCCAGCAGCACCAGTTTTCCAAGTTTCAAACCTGTCTTATGGCCGCATGTTTATTTGTGTGCGTCTCGGTCTTATGCGGCGAGCAAGGCGCGGCCGGGCACCTTTGATGCTGGCGGCGATCAAGGACAGGGTGGCGAAGACTGTTGCGATCTTGCAGCGGTCGAGTTCGAGCGACATGGCGTGACTGTGCAGAAGCGGGATGGGCGGTGACCGTCCAGCGTCTCAATCCTTACCCGGCAGTGGAGAAGTGCTTTGCAGCAGAATGGTGCGCCTGTAACCTGAGCCCAGAGAACGGGAGAATATTGATGCTTAACGTCAACAGCGTGAGATTTTTGGACGACCTGCATCGCTTGCGCGAATTCGGCGCGGCGGGTGTGGGCAAGGGCGTGGTGCGCCCGGCCTTTGGTACTGCCGATATTGCGGCACGCGAATGGCTGGCCGAACAGATGCAGTCTGCTGGTCTTGAGCCATGCTTTGATCCTGTCGGTAATTTGTTCGGACTTGCTCAGGGGCAATCTCTTCTGGTTGGCTCACATAGCGATAGTCAGCCCGAGGGCGGATGGCTGGATGGGGCATTGGGCGTGATCGCGGGGCTTGAGATTGCGCGCGCGGCGCACGAAGCAGGGGGGCCTCCCGTGTCAGTCGTGTCCTTTCAGGACGAAGAGGGGCGGTTCGGTGTGACCACCGGCAGCGCGATATGGTCGGGCAATCTGGCGCTAGAGGTGGCGGATCGGCAAAGCGACCGTGATGGTGTCAGCTTTGCCGAGGCGCGCGCCGCAATGGCGCATATGTCTGGAGATTTTGTCGACCCATCGCGGTTCACCGGATTTGTGGAGATGCATATCGAGCAGGGTCCGTGGCTCTTTGAGGCGAAAGAAGCCGTGGGCGTGGTCAGCGACATCGTAGGCATCCGTGACATGCGGATCACCTTTGACGGTGAGCAGAATCATGCGGGAACCACCCCGATGCACCGCCGCCGCGATGCGTTCCAGGGCGTGGCGCGGTTTAATGCGCTGATCAATGAACGGTTCCGCAATGTTGTGACACCTCAAACGGTTTGGACCATTGGCCACGTCAGATTGCATCCCGACGCGCATTCCATCGTGCCGGGCCGGGCGACGTTCTCGATGCAATGGCGCGACGGAGAGTCCGATCGTTTGCGCCGGATGGAAACGATCATTCGTGAAACCGCCGAGGAGGTTGCACGCGAGGCGGCACTGGGTCTGAGCTATGGTGAGATGCTGGGGCTGGAGCCGGTGCCGATGGACGCGCATCTGCGTGCCGCGCTGAATACGAGCGCCGAGGCCGTGGCTCCGGGACGTTGGCGGCAGATGCAGTCGGGCGCGCTGCATGATGCAACCAATGTGGCGCGGCTTATGCCTGCCGCCATGCTATTTGTGCCATCCATAAACGGGATCAGCCATGCCTTTGCCGAGGATACAGATGAGGCCGATCTGGTTACGGGCCTCAAGGTGCTGGCGGGCGCGGTGGCGCGTCTTTGCGCATAATGTCCATAAGGCACTGTTGCGGGACCGCTTGCCGAATTTTGTACCAGTTGCGGTGATTGCGTCAGGGCCTGCCCAGACCAGTCAGCGTCTTTGATGCAGGCCGGTGGAGGCTGCTGGATTTGTGCGGATGGTCGCTGGTGGGGAACGATTGAACCGGCCCGAGAAACGTGGATTCGGCTGGAACATGTACTTGAGACAGAGGGGCATGGCCCGGGCCTGTCGCGCCATCTCAAAAACCATTCGCCTTATCCGGGACGATAAAGGCCTGATCAGTGAATCGCTGGAGGGGGCCGGGCATGAGCGGATGCATCTGGTGACCTTTATCCGCATTGGGCGGCCATCGCGGGCAGAGCGCGTGTTGATCATGGTGCGCTCCGATGCGGCGCGTCACCGCGATTCCAATCACCGCTTTGCCAATGAGATCATGGGGCGCGCGCTCGGCTTGGGTGTGCCACTTGTCAGCCATGTCTGTCAGCCCGCGCCAGTTTGAACCCGAATCAGCCCAGCAGAATAGTATCCGAGCGCCCCGCGCCCCGGCGCAACGCGTGGACATCCGCCAGCTCTGGATCGTTGATCCAGCCGAGTGCGGAGTCGCGATCCGGAAAGGACAGGATTGCCGCCATATCAGGCAGGGTTGGCGTGCCTTCAAGCACTGCGGTCTCTTTGCTGGCTGAGACGACGGTGCCGTCATATTTCGCAAGCGCCGCCCCCGCCTTTTCACGATACGCGGCAAGCGAGTCGGGGTTGGTGATGGTCAAGGCAACATAGGCATAAATCATTTTTTGGGTCTCCGTGAGTGGTGTGGGCGTTAGATAAAGCCAAATTGGAAGTGCAAAAACGCGTGTATTTGCACATCATACATGCGAATACGCATGTATGGATCTTGACTGGGAAGATTTAAAAACCACCCTCGCGGTGGTCCGAGAAGGCACGCTTGGCCGCGCCGCGCAAACGCTTGGGGTGAATTATACCACTATTGCGCGCCGCATCACGCGTGCCGAAACCGCCCTTGGTCAAAAACTGTTCGAGCGTCTGTCCGAGGGGTATCGTCCCACCGATCTTGGGCTTTTGGCAGCGGGTCATGCCGAAGAGATGGAGAAGCATCAAGACGCCCTCATGCGCCAATTGCAGGGCCGCGATGACACTCTGCGGGGACCGCTGGTAGTCACCGCGCCGCAGATATTGCTGCAATTGCATCTGGTGCATGTGATCGGGCAATTCTGCACGCTTCACCCCGAGGTCGACCTGTCGGTGAACTCTGCCAATGACCTTGTCGATCTAGGGCGTCGGCAGGCTGATCTAGCGGTCCGCGTGAGTGCCAGCCCCGGCGATACCCTGACCGGGCTGCGCCTGAGTGAACAGCATATGGCGGCCTATGCCAGCCCAGAAATCGCCTGCCGTATTGCTGAGGACCCTGAGGGCCCGATCGGCTGGATCGTCTATGGCCAAGCCAATGGCGTCCCCGCCGCAGCGCTCACGCATAACCCGCGCGCCTTTGTGCGGGCGCGGTTTGACGACATGATTGCGATGACTGGTGCAGCACAGGCCGGACTCGGGGTGGTGCGCATGCCGATGTTCATCGGGCGCGGCACGCCTGGCCTTGTTCAGGTACCGGCGATGAAGCCAAGCCCCTATGCCCCGATCTGGGTCGTAGCGCATGCCGATGTCTGGCCCGGTGCCAAGGTCAGTGCGTTTCGGACCTTGCTCAAGACGTATTTCCGCGAGCATCAGGCAGAGTTTCTAGCCTAACCCCAGATGACATCACCCAGAAAAATATAGCCCGCGCCATAGATCGTTTTTATCAGCCTTGGGTTTTTGGGGTCCTCGCGTAATTTGGTGCGCAGGCGCGAGATACGCACATCCATCGCCCGGTCAAAGCTCTCGCCCGCCGCACCGCCAAGTGCCTCTTGCATCGCTTGCCGGGAAATAAGCCGTTTGGGACGTTCAAGAAAGAGCCGCAGCACCTCTCCCTCGGCGTGGGAAAAGGGGGTTTCAACGCGGCTCTCATCCTCAAGCATGTAGCGGTCGAAATGCGCAATCCATCCGTTGAAGTGCGCAATCTCGCCGCTTTGCGGTGCAGGTGTGCCACGACGCAGGCGGGCGCGGATGCGGGCAACCACCTCGGCAGGATCAAACGGTTTGATAATGTAGTCATCCGCGCCCAGTTCCAGCCCAGTCACCCGATCCTGCACCTGTGCGCGGCCCGAGATGATGATAACCGTGGCACCCTGTTCCAGTGCCAGACGGTGCACAAGACTGAGCCCATCGCGGTCCGGCAGCGACAGATCGACAAGGCAGACATCTGGCGTGGTGCTTCGTAGCGCTGCCTCGAATTCTGTGGCACGTCCAAAGGTCATGGTGCGAAATCCGGCCTCGGTTAGTGCCTCGGCCAACATCGAGCGGATCGCAGGTTCATCGTCAAGAATCGTCACAAGCGGCGCGGTCATGGCGTCTCTCCGGTATTAAGTGCCGCCTCAAGCTGTGCGGCGGTGAAGGGCTTGCGCAGCACCGATGCCAATCGCGTGGCCTCGCGGTGCAACGGGTCATCGGGCGGCAATGATGTCATCAGAACGAGCGGGCAATCAACACGCCGGGGCAGAACGGCAAGATCAAGCCCGGTGCGATCCCCCTCAAGCACAATATCCGACAGGACGGCAGAAATCTCGGGAAGCTCAGAGATAAGGGCGGCGGCTTCTTCGACGCTGACCGCTTCGATCACGCTATGACCGGCACCGCGCAGCATGTCGCGTAAGGTCGAGCGCAGATCTGGACTGTCCTCGACCAAAAGCACGAGGCCGGGCGCGCGCGCGGCGCCTGCGGTCCGAAGCGGCAAACGCAGGGCGACGCGCGCCCCCTGAGCGGTGTTGCCAAGGATGATACGCCCTCCCGCCAGCTTGGTCATGTCATAGACCATTGGCAGGCCTAGCCCCGATCCTTCTCCGCCCTTGGTCGTAAAAAACGGATCCAGCGCATGTTTAAGTGCCTCAGGGGTAAAGCCGGCACCTGTGTCAGTCACGGCGAATTCGAGCCATGTGTTCTGCAACGGGCGAGCGGTGACCGTAATCTCGCCGCTTTGACCGCAGGCATCGCGAGCATTCAGCACGAGATTGAGCAGCGAGTCCTGCAGCATGCCGGGGTCGAGAAGGTAGCGGTCGGCTATGCCGTCGGTCTCGATTCGCAAAGTCATGCTTGGGGGCAGGGCCGAGCGAGCCAGGGTTTCAAGATCGTTGAAGAAGGTAGACAGGTCGGTCGGAACCGGCTCGTGTTCACGCGGGCCAGTCATATCGGCGATGCGATTGAGCAAGCCGCCGCCACGTCGTGCGGCGGCAAGTGTCGCGTTGACGAGATCTTGCGCCTCTGGTGGCAAGGCCATGCGCCCGAGTCGGGACTGCATGCCAAGGATGATCGTCAGCAGGTTAGAAAAATCATGGGCAAGGCCAGAGGTCAATTGCGCCGCCATCTCGCGGCGGCGGGTCTGTTGCAGGGCGGCGCGTGTCTGGGTTTCCTCGGTGATGTCCATCGACAGGATATAGGCGCCGCCGCTCGTGGGATCAGGTGTAAGCGCAACCCGGATGCGTCTGGAACTGGGTTCGTGGGTGAACTCAAACACCGACGACTGTCCGGCATAGACCTTGTCCAGTTCCGGGCCGATGATGGACCATGTCTGTGGTCCCAACACCTCGGATGCGTGCACCCCGATGATATCCGTGCGCGAGCCCGGCATGACAGATGTGAGGCGGCGGTTTGAGTAGGTATAGCAGCGGTCCCGCCCAACATGTGCGATATGGGCGGGCATCATTTCCGCCGTAAGGCGCGTGCGGGCCTCGGCCTCGGAAATCTGGCGCTTGGCTTCTTCGAGAGCTGTGATCGTCGCCTCCAACTGCCGATTGGTGGCCGAGAGCTCTTCGGAATATTCAACCAACTGATCAGAAAGCTCTTCTGAGCGCGAGCGCAATAATGCCTCTTGCCGTTTGGTACGTGTGATGTCGGTATAGACTGTGATCCAGCCCCCTTGTGGCAAGGGAGAGCCTTCGACGCTGATGGTGCGGCCATTGGCGCGGGCGCGCTCCATATAATGCGGTTCGAAAGCACTTGCGATCTCGACGCGCGTGGTGACGAATGCATCGACATCACCGACGTTGCCGTAATCGCCGCGCGTGGCCAGATAGCGGATCGTATCGGCGAAATCGGCACCCGGCGTGACGAGCGCATCGGGCAGGGCGAACATTTCCTGAAACCGGCGATTGCAGACGGCAAGCTGTAAATTATGGTCATAGATTGTCAGGGCCTGCTGAATTAGGTTCAGCCCGGCCATGGTCATGGCGTCGTGACCCGCGCGCTTCGGACACATTCAACTCTCCTCCTGATCACTGGCTAGCACCTGAAAACGGGCCCGCAAAGGCTAATCGTCAGCCTGTTGCAATTCGTAAGAATTGCGAAATGTTCAGGAAAAAGTTGACGGCGACGGTGATTCTCGCACCCTCTAGGGCGAGGAGAATCGCTTCAAGGCGGTCAGATGTTCGCGCAAGCGGGCAAAGGGAGGATAGAATTTGGCACAGTCGTCACAGGCGGCGGACGGGATGGATTCCGTTCCGGCGCTCTTGCAACGTAACGCCACGCGATTTGCGGACAAACCCGCCTATCGCGAAAAAGAATACGGCATCTGGCAGTGCTGGACTTGGGCTGAGGCGGAAAAGGAGATCGAGGCGTTGGCCTTGGGTCTCATCAATCTTGGCGTGAATGAGGGCGATTTTATCGCCATCATCGGGCAGAACAGGCCGCATTTTTATTGGGCCATGGTCGCGGCCCAATCGGTTGGTGCGATTCCCGTTCCACTATATCAGGACGCCGCCGCGCCCGAGATGGCCTATGTCATGGATCACTGTGGCGCGCGCTTTGCCATCGTTCAGGATCAGGAGCAGGTCGACAAGCTGATTGAGGTGCAGGAGGGGCTGCACCAGCTTGAACACATGATCTATGTCGACCCCAGAGGGTTGCGCAAATATGACCATCACAAGCTGCACCGGTTCATCGACATTCAGGAGCAGGGGCGCGCGGCCTATTACGAGTGGATCGAGGACCTGAAGGCACGGCGCGAGAAACTGACGTATGACAGCATCTGCGTGATGCTCTACACCTCCGGCACCACGGGTAAACCCAAGGGCGTGGTGCTCAGCAATCGCAATATCATCGAGGCATCGAGATCCTCGGTCGGGTTTGACAATCTGCAGCGCGATGAGGAAGTTCTGGCCTATCTGCCGATGGCTTGGGTGGGCGACTTCATCTTTTCTATCGGGCAGGCCTATTGGTGTGGATTCTGTGTCAACTGCCCCGAAAGCCCCGAGACCATGCAGACCGACCTGCGCGAGATCGGTCCAACCTACTATTTCGCCCCGCCGCGTGTGTTCGAGACACAGCTGACCAATGTGATGATCCGAATGGAGGACGCGGGGCGTTTCAAGAAATGGCTTTTTGACTATTTCATGGCACATGCTCGCCGGGTCGGTGGCGCCATATTGGACGGCAAGTCCGTTGGCGGCTTGGACCGGTTGAAATACATGCTTGGCAATCTCTTTATTTATGGCCCGTTGAAGGACACGCTGGGTTTGGGGCGGGTGAGGGTCGGCTATACAGCCGGTGAAGCGATTGGACCGGAAATCTTTGATTTCTATCGGTCTTTGGGGATCAACCTGAAACAGCTCTATGGTCAGACTGAGGCTAGCGTCTTTATTACCTTACAACCCGATGGCGAGGTCCGAAGCGATACCGTTGGCATCCCGGCACCCGGTGTGGAAATCCGCATCAGTGAAAAAGGTGAGGTGTTCTATCGCTCTGCGGGGACGTTTGAGTATTACTACAAGAACCCCGAAAGCACGGCGTCTACCAAGGATGCCGAAGGTTGGGTTGCCACAGGCGATGCCGGCTTCTTTGAGGAAGGATCGGGGCATCTGCGGATCATCGACCGCGCCAAGGATGTGGGCAAGATGGCCGATGGCCGGATGTTCGCGCCGAAATACGTTGAGAACAAGCTCAAGTTCTATCCCAATATTCTGGAGGCAGTCGTGTTTGGCAACGAGCGCGACATCTGCACTGCCTTTATCAACATCGACCTGACAGCGGTTGGCAACTGGGCTGAGCGCAACAATATCGGGTACGCCTCTTACCAGGAATTGGCAGGGCATCCCAAGGTGTTGGAGACGATCAAGAGCCATGTGGAAGAGGTCAACCGCTCCTTGGCCTCTGATCCGATGCTCTCGCATTGTCAGGTGCATCGTTTTCTTGTGCTGCACAAGGAGTTGGATGCCGATGATGGCGAGATGACCCGGACCCGCAAAGTCCGGCGTGGAGTGATTTCCGACAAGTTCGAAGACCTGCTGACGGCGCTCTATGATGGATCGGATGAGATCTATACCACCACCGAAGTGACCTATGAGGATGGTCGCAAGGGGGCTATCAGCGCGACGCTCAAGATCATCGATGCCGAGGTGGCCACGGTAACAGCGCCTCAGAAGGTAGCTGCAGAATGAGCGGTCTGGGATATGAGGGAGGTTGTCATGCTTGACGCGACCGAAGGATATACCACTGAGGACGGTCGCAAAATCGGCGGCGTAGTGATGGAGATGAAGAACATCACTCTGCGGTTCGGCGGCGTGGTGGCGATCAAGGACATCAGCTTTGACATCCGTCAGGGTGAAATCCGCGCAATTATCGGGCCGAACGGGGCGGGTAAATCCTCGATGCTGAATGTCATCAGCGGGTTCTATCACCCGCAAGAGGGAGAAGTCTGGTATCAGGGTGCACGGCGCCCCCAGATGAAGCCCTATGAGGTGGCACGGCAAGGCATTGCGCGCACCTTTCAGAATATCGCGCTGTTTGAGGGCATGACCGTGCTCGACAATGTGATGACAGGCCGCATCCGTCAGATGAAAGCGGGGCTGTTCGCACAGGCGCTCTGGAAGGGCCGTGCCGAGCGCGAAGAGGTCGAAAATCGGGAAGTCGTGGAGAAAGTCATCGACTTTCTCGAAATCCAGCACATCCGCAAGACCCCGGTGGGGCGTCTGCCTTATGGTCTGAAAAAGCGGGTGGAATTGGCGCGGGCACTTGCAGCTGAGCCGTCGATCCTGCTTTTGGACGAGCCGATGGCGGGGATGAACGTCGAGGAAAAAGAGGACATGAGCCGCTTTATCCTAGACGTGAATGACGAATTCGGCACCACGATTGCCCTTATCGAGCATGATATGGGCGTGGTCATGGACCTTTCCGATCGGGTGGTCGTGATGGATTACGGCAAGAAGATCGGTGACGGCACACCCGACGAGGTGCGCAACAATCAAGACGTGATCGATGCCTATCTGGGGGTCGCACATGATTAGACATCCCGCACGATACCCGTCTGAAATAAAGGCATATGGCCGAGCAAGGCCACGCCAAACCAAGACGCAATTCACGCAGCGCAAAGGGGGGCTGTCCCATGCCTGATCAGTTGATTTTCGGGATGGAGGTCGTGCTCAACGGCCTCATGGCGGGGGTGCTTTATGCGCTGGTCGCGCTTGGCTTTGTGCTCATCTACAAGGCATCGGGCATCTTCAACTATGCCCAAGGGGTGATGGCGCTCTTTGCCGCGATGACGCTTGTGGGGATAATGGAAGGGCGGGTGCCCTTCAGCCACCTCATCAATGCGGTTTTTGGCACCGAGGTCCACCACTTCGGCTGGCACTTGCCGGGGCTTGCCGCGATCCTCTTGACCATGGCGATCATGGTGGTGCTAGCGTGGATTGTGAACCAGCTGATTTTCCGGCATCTGGTCAATCAAGAACCGATCATCCTTTTCATGGCGACGATTGGCCTTGCCTATTTCCTCGAAGGGTTCGGGGATATGATGTGGGGTAGTGACATCAAGAAACTTGACGTGGGCCTGCCGCAAGGGATCAACCTGATCATCGACGAGACCACGTTCAACATTTTCGGTTATGGCTTTTTCATCGATAACCTCGATCTTGTGGCGACGGTGGTGGCGGCGCTTCTGGTGATCGCATTGGTTGTCTTTGCACAATATTCCAAGCAGGGCCGGGCGATGCGCGCGGTGGCGGATGACCATCAGGCAGCGCTCAGCGTAGGCGTCTCGCTCAACTTTATCTGGGTTATGGTCTGGTCGCTTGCGGGATTTGTGGCCCTCGTGGCAGGCATCATGTGGGGTACCAAATCGGGTGTGCAATTCTCGCTGTCGTTGATTGCCCTAAAGGCGCTGCCGGTGCTGATGTTGGGCGGTTTCACCTCGATCCCGGGCGCGATCGTGGGCGGGTTGATCATCGGGGTGGGCGAAAAGCTCTTTGAATTCGCGATTGGTCCGATGGTGGGCGGAGCGACTGAAAACTGGTTTGCCTATGTGCTGGCACTCCTCTTCCTCGTGTTTCGGCCGCAGGGTCTGTTCGGCGAAAAGATCATCGAGAGGGTATGAAGCCATGCAAAAGCTGATTGCCATCGTCAACGTGATCGCTTGGGCTGGCTTCTGGTCTTTTGGCTATCTTGCTCTGTCGGCACAGGTTGAAAACACTGGCCAGATGATCACGGCCGCAATCCTTGCTGCGTTTGGCGGGGGGGTGGGCATGCTCGCTTATCTCTGGCTGGTGCGCCACACCGAGACCACTGGCTATGCCAAGCCTGCAAATCGCGCGATCAAGCGCGAAGACGACGAGATTCATGGGGAGGTTCTATAGATGTTTTACCGTGAGGCGGGGGATTTCAAGACCTCCTATACCGACGACAGTCAGACCTTTCCGATCAAGTTCGATCGCTACCGCTATTATGCGGTACTGGTCGCGGCCTTTGCCGTGGTGCCGTTCGTGATCAATGACTACTGGGTCAATGCGGTGTTTCTGCCATTCCTGATCTATGCGATTGCCGCCATCGGTCTCAATATCCTTGTGGGCTATTGCGGGCAGGTGTCGCTTGGCACCGGTGGGTTCATGGCAGTGGGGGCCTATGCGGTCTACAAACTGATGACCAGCTTTCCCGAGGTGAGCATTTTTATCCACATCATTCTTGCCGGCGGCATCACAGCCTGTGTGGGGGTTCTGTTTGGTCTGCCGTCCCTGCGGATCAAGGGCTTTTACCTTGCGGTGGCGACATTGGCGGCGCAGTTCTTTTTGGTGTGGTTGTTCAACCGGGTCCCATGGTTTTACAATTACTCGGCCTCGGGTCAGATCAGCGCGCCCGAGCGTTCTTTTCTGGGCGTGCCCGTGACCGGGGCGGAAACCGCGCCTTGGGCATCCTATCTGTTTTGTCTCGTGTTTGTCGTGGCCTGTGCGATTATTGCGCGTAACCTGACGCGTGGTATGGCGGGGCGTAAATGGATGGCGATCCGTGATATGGACATCGCCGCCGAGATCATCGGGGTGAATCCGCTCAAGGCCAAGTTGACCGCTTTTGCTGTTAGTTCGTTCTTTGTGGGCATCTCGGGGGCGTTGTTCTTTTCGGTCTATCTCGGCGCAGTCGAAGTGGGCGAGGCCTTTGGCATCAACAAGTCGTTCCTCGTACTCTTCATGGTGATCATTGGCGGGCTTGGCTCGATCTTTGGAAGTTTTGCCGGGGCAGCGTTCTTGGTGCTTCTGCCAGTGCTCCTGAAGAACACACTGGTCGGCGGCTTGGGCTGGCCTACGGATCTGGCGGCGCATCTGGAGTTCATGATCGTCGGTGCACTGATCATCGTTTTCCTGATCGCAGAGCCGCATGGGCTGGCGCAGCTATGGCGCGTGGCCAAGGAAAAACTAAGGCTTTGGCCCTTTCCACATTGAGGGTGGGGCCATGGTGGGCTGATGCCCACCCTACGAGATTGGGCGCATGAAACCGCGTTCAAGAAAAGACGTCGGAAACACCAAGGGAGGAATAAACCGATGAAACAGAGACTTATGACGGCCTTGACTGCCGCCATGCTGGTCGCAAGCCCGGCGCTGGCCGAGTTGACGGTCGTTGACACAAGCTATCGCACCGGGCCTTATGCCGCTAATGGCATCCCGTTCTCGGATGGCTATCAGGACTATTTCACCTTGCTCAATGAGCGTGACGGCGGCATTGGCGGGGAAAAAATCAACCTCGTGGAATGCGAGACCGGCTACAACACCGAGAAGGGGGTCGAATGTTACGAGGGCACCAAGGGCTCGGGTAACGGCGCTCTGGTGTATCAACCGCTGTCCACTGGCATCACCTATCAGCTCATCCCCAAGGCAACAGCGGATGGAATTTCGTTGCACACGATGGGCTATGGCCGCACCTCGGCCAAGAATGGTGAAGTGTTCAAATGGGTATTCAATTACCCCGCCAACTATTGGGATGGAGCGAGCCACGCGATCACGCATATTCTGAACGAGAATGGCGGCGATATCAAAGGTCGCAAGATTGCACTGGTCTACCACAACTCTGCCTATGGCAAGGAACCAATTCGCACTCTGGAAGAGCTGGCCAAGAAGCATGGTTTTGAGCTGACGCTTCTTCCGGTGGATCACCCCGGTCAGGAGCAGAAATCGCAGTGGCTGCAAATCCGCCGCGAAAAGCCAGACAATGTGATCATGTGGGGCTGGGGCGTGATGAACCAAGTCGCCATTCAGGAGGCTGTGAACATCCGCTTTCCGATGGACCAGTTCATTGGAATTTGGTGGTCGGGATCCGAGAACGATGTCAAGGCGGCGGGCGAAGGGGCCAATGGTTACAAGGCGCTGACCTTCCACAATCTTGGTGACGACTATCCGGTCTATGACGACATCCGCAAGTTTGTGGTGGATGGTGGCAAGGCCGCTGGCGCCGGCGATCAGATTGGCTCGGTGCTCTATAACCGGGGCATGTATGCCGCGATGTTGGCCGCAGAGGCGATCAAGACCGCACAGGAAATGCATGGCGTGACTGTGATCAACGCAGCCCAAATGCGCGATGGCATGGAAAACCTCGAGATAACCGAAGCCAAGATGGCTGGCCTTGGCCTGCCTGGATTTGGCCCGGAGTTTAAGGTGTCCTGTGAAAACCACGGAGGCAATGGCTTTGGTGCCGTGTCGCAGTGGGATGCCGCGGCCGGTGAGTTCAAGTTGATCACTGATTATTTCCAGTCAGATCAAGAGGTCATCTCGGCGCTCGTCGCCGAGGACAGCGCAGCCTTTGCTGCTGAAAACGGGATCACGCCGGGCTGCTAAGCCGGTGACCTATCCTTGGTCGCGGTGCGTGCCGCGACCAAGGGACCATTCCTAGTTTTGACAAGATGAAGACGGGCGCGCCCTGTTTTTTCGAGACGGAGAGCTGTGATGCTGGATGCTTCCCCACGTGACGAGACCCTTTTAGAGGTCAATAATATCGAGGTGATCTACAATCACGTCATTCTCGTGCTCAAGGGGGTCAGCCTCAACGTGCCCAAAGGCGGCATCACGGCGCTATTGGGCGGCAATGGTGCTGGTAAGACGACGACGCTCAAGGCGATCTCCAACCTGTTGAAATCCGAGCGCGGCGAGGTGACAAAGGGCACCATCACCTATCGCGGGGAGCGGGTGCAAGATCTGGTGCCTTCGGATCTGGTCAAGAAAGGCGTGGTACAGGTGATGGAAGGGCGGCATTGCTTTGAGCATCTGACCGTTGAAGAGAACCTGCTGACCGGCGCCTATACGCGCGACGCAAGCCGTGGCGAGATCGACGCAGATCTGAACATGGTTTATGACTATTTTCCGCGCCTCAAGGAGCGGCGCAAGTCACAGGCGGGCTATACCTCGGGCGGCGAGCAGCAGATGGTAGCGATCGGTCGCGCTTTGATGTCGCGCCCAGAGACCATTTTGTTGGATGAACCCAGCATGGGCCTTGCGCCCCAATTGGTGGAACAGATTTTCAACATTGTGAAATCGCTCAATGAGGATCAGGGGTATACCTTCCTGCTTGCCGAACAGAACACCAACGTAGCGCTGCGATTTGCCCATTACGGTTATATTCTTGAATCGGGCCGGGTTGTGATGGATGGCGATGCCAAAAGCTTGCGCGAGAACCCGGACGTCAAGGAGTTCTATCTGGGTATGTCTGATGAAGGGCGTAAATCGTTCCGGGATGTGCGCAGCTATCGCCGCCGTAAGCGTTGGCTGGCGTGACGCGAGTAATCCCGTTTGCACGACATCGCGCCAAAGGATGATGGCATGACCCAATATTTCGACCCGTTGGAAACCCGTAGCCCAGAAGCACGTTCCGAGGCTTTGGCCCAAACGTTGCCCGAACAGATTGCCCGTGCTCAGGGTTTGACCGGATATGCCGGAACGCTGGATGGGTTTCAGGCGGCGCGGATCACCGAGGTGGGGGATCTGGCGCGTCTGCCGGTGCTGCGCAAATCTGACATGGGACGTGCGCAGGGCAATATGGCCCCCTTTGGTGGGCTAACGAGCCGTGCCGCACATGATTTTTCCCATATCTTTCAGTCGCCGGGACCCATCTATGAGCCCGGTGGCACGTCCCTTGACTGGTGGCGTATGGGGCGTTTTCTGCATGCCTGCGGCGTGGGTCGGGGCGACATCGTGCAGAACTGTTTTTCCTATCATCTGGTGCCTGCTGGCATGATCTTTGAGAATGGCGCCCGCGCCGTCGGCGCGGCAGTTCTGCCCGCTGGTACGGGGCAGACTGAATTGCAGGCGCGTGCGGCACATGATGTTGGCATCACTGCCTATGCCGGGACGCCGGATTATCTAAAGGTCATTCTCGACAAGGCCGAAGAGATGGGGCTGCCACTCAGGATCACCAAGGCGGCAGTTGGCGGAGGCGCGCTATTCCCGTCGTTGCGCGCGGAATATGCTGATCGCGGTATCACCTGTTTGCAATGTTATGCCACTGCCGATCTGGGCAATATCGCCTATGAA
This sequence comes from Roseovarius sp., assembly GCF_048262375.1. Classification (GTDB taxonomy): domain Bacteria; phylum Pseudomonadota; class Alphaproteobacteria; order Rhodobacterales; family Rhodobacteraceae; genus Roseovarius. Next base: position 231,764 of record NZ_JBLXFE010000004.1, on the reverse strand, counting down.
AGCGCAGCAATGGAGGGGATGATCGTCGATGAGGGCGTTATCGTTGAGATCGTGACCCCAGGCACCGGCAATCCGGTCGCGCCCGGAGAGGTGGGAGAGGTTGTGGTTACGACCCTCAACCCTGACTATCCCCTCATCCGATTTGCCACCGGAGACCTCAGCGCGGTTATGGCTGGGCCAAGCCCCTGTGGGCGCACCAATATGCGTATCAAGGGCTGGATGGGCCGGGCCGATCAGACGACCAAGATCAAGGGTATGTTCGTGCGCCCCGAACAGGTGGCCGCCCTTGTGGCGCGGCACGACAGCATCGCGCGCGCGCGCGTGATCGCCAGTCGCGAGGGCGAGACCGACGTGATGACTGTGCGGATCGAGGCTGAAGGCGGTGAGGCAGAGCAATTCGCCGGATCGGTCACTGAAACGCTCAAGCTCAAGGGGCGGATCGAGATCGTACCGCCGGGAAGTTTGCCCAACGATGGCAAAGTGATTGAGGATCTGCGCAGCTACGACTGAGGGTACCGAAATCTTGAAAAGATTTCGGGCCGCGATCTTTTCAAGATCGCGGTTGCCCGCATGCGTTCAGGAAAATCGATTGGCGTTATAAGGAGCAAGGTCGATATTCGGACGTTTGCCGCTCAGGAGGTCGGCCAAGATGCGGCCTGTCTTGGGGCCCGCAGTCAGGCCAATATGCTGGTGGCCGAACGCGGCATGCACACCTGTTTGCCCAATCTCGCCAATCAGCGGCAGGCTGTCGGGGGTAGAGGGCCTAAACCCCATCCATTCCTCAACACCGTCATACGTCAGGTCTGGAAAGACCCGCGCCGTGCCTTGGCGAATTAGATTGAGGGGTGCACGGGATGGTCCCTTGTCTATGCTGCCCAGTTCAACCGTGCCAGCGCAGCGCAGGCCATGTGACATAGGGTTTACGGCGAATTTGCTGCGGGCGATCATCATCGGGTTGCGTGGGATCTGTGAGGGGCCCACGAAATGCAGGTGATAACCGCGCTCGGCCTCCAAAGGCACGTTCATGCCAAGCTTGCGCATCAGAGGCTTGGACCAGATTCCGGCCGCCAGCACGGCGGTATCGCAGGGCATCGACCCGCGATCAGTCTCGACGCCGACGATCCGACCATCTGTCAGAGTGATGTCACGCACCTCGGCCTGCATGTAATGCCCACCCTCATCCTGTAGGACTGCCGCCAGATCCGCCATATAGGCCCCGGGGTTAAGGATATGGCCATGGCCCTTGAGTGTGGCCAGACATCGGATTGCTGGGCCAAGCATCGGTTCTGCCTCTTGCACCGCTCCCCCCTCCAGCAGCTCGGGCACATACCCAGCCTCGCGCTTGAGCGCCCAGCCATAGGCGTCGGCCTCAAAATCCGCGCGGCTCTCATAAGCATAGCTGAAATCGCTTGAGGTTACCCATTTCTCAGCCCGAGTGCCGCGTGTGAGCGCAAGATGTTGATCGAGGCTGTCGCCTATAATGGCCGTGAGTCCAGTCACCATGCGACGGGTGTCGGTATCATTGGCATTGGCCGCGAATTTCATCAGCCAAGGCAGCAGGCGCGGGAAATAGGACCATTGCACAAAAAGCGGCTTGCGCGGATTGAGCGCGTATTTCAACCCTGTTGCGATAACGCCGGGCGTGTTGACTGGCACGATGGCCCATTGCGCCAAGAGCCCGGCATTGCCAAAAGATGCGCCAGCACCCGGTCCATCCTTGTCGAGCAATGTAACTTCATGGCCCCCGCGGCGCAGCCAAATGGCCGCGCTCAATCCGCAGATGCCCGCGCCGATGACGATGATTTTGCCCGACATGATGTGCTATCCCCGATGGAGTTGGGTGGCACGTTGCGCAACGCGGCGTAGGAATGCAAGGGCTGTGCTTAGCTCTTCTTTGGCTTTTCGCCCACCGCGCCGCCGGCTGATTGCCAGCCCTTGAAGCCGTCGTCGATATGGCTGACGTTTGCCAATCCCATCTCGTGCGCGGTGCGCGCGGACAGGGCAGAGCGCCAGCCGGACGCGCAATAGAACACGAAACGGTTGCCGCTCTGAAATTGCGGTTTGGCGTAAGGGGATTCTGGGTCGATCCAGAACTCCAACATGCCGCGTGGGCAGTGGAACGCGCCTGGGATCATGCCATCGCGTTCCAATTCACGCGGGTCGCGCAAATCGACAAATGTCACGCCCTCTGCGCCATATAAATCCAGCATCTCTGCGGCTGGCGCGTGGGGGATAACCGCATTCGCCTCTGCCACCATGTCCTTGATCCGTTTCACCTGCTTATCCTTCACTGTCTGCTTGCAAGGCAGGCTAGCGTCCTCGGCGATGAATGAAAACCCGGCGCGGCTTGACTTTGGGCCTTGCTTGGATCAGGGCTGCGCGCGACGGAGGGTCAGGTATGAGCGACACGGAAAAAAAACCTAACCGCCAGCAGGTCTATACGCTGCTGGTCGAAATTGGCCGCAAGACAGGCGATGGTTTGCCGGACAAGGCCACGGGGGCCGCTCTCATGATATACGCCTCGGGTGTAGACGAGGCCGAAGCGGTGCGTGAAACCGTTGCAATCCTGAAACAGGCCGATTGCGCGCCGCTTGACGTGTCTGGCTATGGCACTTTGGCCGAGCGCGAAGCCGAAGGTCACGACATTTCCGAGGACGAACGTGCGTTGATGCAACGCGCTCTGGATGAAAATTCTGTCATTGTCGCGCAGATGACGCCATTTTTTGACTAATCGGGCACCGCGCTTGCAGATCTTGCCGGAGGTGCACTGAGCGGCGAACTGATCGGGCGAGCGGCTGATCTGCGGCCAAGTGAAGCAACGCCGACGTTGTTTCCCTAGCGTAAACTCTACCAAGGGTCGCGCTGGTTTGCCTGTGTGGCGTGTTCGCTCAATTTATTGGTGTGTCATTGTGCATGTTTCTGACATTGTTGCCAAATGGCGTGTGACGCGGAATAAAATTCCGTTTCCCATCTGTCGTTTGGAACGTATTAGAGTGGTAATTGATTTCTCCAAAGTTTGGACCCAAGTCACTAGAGTTGATAATGTGGGCTCTGCCCTATTAGATATCGTGTGGTTTTAAAGTAACGAAAAGGCAGCAGTTCTAATGACAGAACAGGCCACAATCGAAAGCGGCGCGATGGCCGGCAGGCGCCGCCGCCAGTTGTCCTTTGCCTTTGTCCGGCTTGGGTTGGTGTTCTCGTCGGGCTGGATGGCGCTCACGGGGCTAATCGGTGAGCTGGAGGTCTTTTTGATCGCGGCCCTTGCTTTTGGCGGTTTTGCCTTTGTGACTTTGTTCAAGAACCGCTTGCCGCTGGCTTTGATCAATACCTGCTGGCTGACGACGACCAATGTTGCGATCTTTCTCGGGGCCTGCGTTGTGCATGCCGACGGGCATGTCGACATCATGCTGATTCCGATGGTGGGTTTCCCATTTGCCGTTTTTTCGATCTATCGGGATAAGCTCCTTATTGCCGCGACGGAGGCATTGCCCATCGTTTTGTGGGGCACTTGGTTTTTTTGGCGCGATTCCTGGTCTCCTGTCATCGATGAGGTTACGGCCACGCAGTTTTATGCGCCGATGGCGGCCTTGACGGCGTTCAGCATCATTGTCTATCCCGTGTTCTTTTTCGCTGTCGTTTCGGCGCGGCAATCCATGGAAATCAAACGTGCGCGGAGCGATGCCGAGCAATCGAGCCGCGCTAAGACTGCACTGCTTTCAGGTATCAGCCATGAAATGCGCACGCCTCTGAATGCCGTGATCGGTTTGGCAGATTTGTTGCGGGATGACGCGCAACGCAATGGCGATGCACGACAGGTCGACTATGCTAACCGCATCATGGAGGCAGGAGCGACCCTGTTGGCGACGGTGGATAAGACGGTGCATTTTGCCGATATCGCCACGCGGCGCGCAGTGGTGACGCTTGCGCCGGTGCGTCTATCAGAGGTGGTTGATAAGGTTGCGGCATCCTACCAAGGTGAGGCGAAGCGCGAGGGGGTTACACTTCAGGTCGACGATATCTCAGGCACCGTGCTTGCAGATCGTACCTTATGCGAGAATGCATTGGGGCAGTTGGTGGAAAACGGCGTGCGCTACTGTGGTGCGGGCGGTACTGTCTCGATACGGGTCAGTAATGTGCGGCCCGGCTATCACCGTATCGTTGTCGCGGATAATGGCCCCGGATTTGGCGCGGTCGATCCGGAACTGGCCTTTGCGCCGTTTGAGCGTCTTGGGCACGCCACAGGTACCACTTTTGGGGCGGGGATGGGCCTCGCGCTCGCCCGGATCAAGGCCGAGGCTATGTCCGGTTCCGCCGGGATAGATTTCGACATTCCAAGCGGCGCGCAGGTCTGGATCGAATTGCCGGCCGCGTTTGATGAGGTCACGTCATAAGACATCTTCAGGCTGCGCGGTTCATCGCCAGAGTGATTGCTTCATAAGGTTTGAGCACCGGCCAGATCGGGCGAGGATGTTCGGGCAGGCGGGCACGGTCGAATTCGGCTAGAACACTGGCCTGAAGTAAATCAGCATTGCGCCGAAGCCGTCCGATGTAAAGGCTCTCGGTGCGAGTGCCTGCCACGATGATCTCTTCGTGCCCAGGCAAGAGCAGGTGATGATAGCTGATAATGTCAGGGGCTTCGACGTAGAGCGCTGAGAAGCCGTTGACCAAATGGCGCGCCGGAACCAGAACGGCTTCGCACCCGAACAGATATTCTACCTCGGAGCCGCGGATCACCAGCCTTTGTTGTGGTGAGACAACGATGTCATGCCGAAGGCCGAAGTAGGGGGCCCGCAGGCGAACGGGGCGGAAACTGCCCATGGCGGGCACGCGCCGCGCAACGGTCTGCAGAACCGGCACAATCCCCCCCTCGTCCGTATCCACCAAGTCGCCACGCCTGAGTTGACCCGCTGGCACATAGCCGCGCGGGGTGTAGACCGGCACGCCTTCGGTCAAGCCGGGCATCGGGCCAATTGGCTCAATCCGGTTCGAGAGCGCGACAAAGATGACATCGGGGTCCAATTGCCGTTGTCGTGGATCGGTAAGCAGCGTGCGTAAGTCCGCAAGTGGCATCGGATGTGGCGGTGGGAGCGCGATGCTGTGTACGCGGTCCATCTCTGGTCGCTCCAGCGAAAGCCGCCCCCACCGGGCCGGTGCATCCCACGAATAGGTCAGGCGCAGGGTGTCTGTGCGGTCATCGGCATGGTATGGCAAGGTGGCATGACGCACGTCACCGGCCTGTGTCTCGATCAGGACGATCCCACCATTCGGCAATGCTTGAATGGAAAACCCCCCACTCCAGGGATGACTGCGGCTGAAGGCCAATAATGTTTGAGGGCGGCCCTCGGATGACAGGCGGGTCTCAATCATGAGGGTGCCGCGTGACATCAGGGCGCAATCATGCGGCGGGGGCGCATTTGATTGCGTTGCCTCTAGCCCGCCCATGGCGAACCGTCCGCCGGTCTGATCGGAGATGCCAATCCACCCCATCGATCAGGCCGCGAGTCCCTGCGCCGCCAAGAGCCTTGCCTCATGGCTCTTGAGGGTGTTGCGCTTGGCGGGACTATAGCCTGCGCCAGTTTCTGGATCAAATTCCGGGAAAAGTGCACAAATTTCAGCGGCGATCTCTGCCTCGAAATTTTGGGCGGTCTGTGGTCCGGGCAAGAAAATTTCCGTGGTTAAACCCTCGGAGAACACCAGCTGATGCCGATCAAATAGGATATGGACGTAGTCGACCATACCTCCCTCTAGATGGCGCACCGAGCGATCATTGGCCAGTTCGCGGGCGGCTACAAGCACCTCGTGTTCGCCAAAGAGCAACTCTGCCAGGCTGTCGCAGATCAGCACCCGGTGCAATGGTGACAAAAGCAATTCGCGGTGTCGCCCGAACGTTCCGGCTGCAATGTGGATCGGGGCGAATGCGCCCATTGCCGCCACCCGCCTTCGCCCAATCCACCGCAATGGCTGCGGACCTTCGTCTTGCGTAATCACCAGATCGCTGGGCTGCAGCGATTCTACGGTCTCTTCGCCAACTGACGTACGGATCAATGTGCCTGCGACAAAGCAGGGCACGGAATTGACCGTGACAAAGCCTACATCGGTTTGGCCTGTGCTGCTCTGCTCCTCATAGGTGAAGTTGAAAACTTCAGAATCGCCATTGCCGATCACCTTGATGGTGCCATCGGCGTTCAACTGATTTTGCTCACCGGAATTCAGGATAACGATATCCCCAGCCACCACATCCTTGCCGTTTATTTGCGTGATGGTCAGCGTCATGGTGACGGTAAAGCCGTCTATTTCAGTGTTGAATTGGTCCTGCGAATTGTTGATGAAGAGGTTGCCGTTGGATCCTGCATTGAGGTTATTGAGGTCGATGTCTCCATCGCTGACGCTGAGTGGAACGAGACTGCCATTGATCCAGACGCCAAAGAAATCCTGAAACGCTGCCGCAGAGAATTCGGGATATTCTTCGGAGGTAAAGACGAATTGCATCGTCATCACATCTCCGGTGGGTATAAAATCCACATCAAGGTAAGAGGCATCAAATGTCTTCGCACCTGCGGCGGCGTTGAAATCGGCGACCCCATTTGGTCCACTGGAAGATGTTGTCGTGCTGGCGTTCTGGTTTGACTGAAATATATTGCTGTTGGTGACCCCGCGTAGATCGCCAGTTGATAACATCACGCCTGTGTCGCTGGGAACTATGCCGGGAGAAATCGCCTCGCCGTTACTGTAGATGCCTGATGAATTGCGGTCTCCGGTATAAGAGGCCCCTATCACCTGGACCCCATCGTCAAATATAGTCTCTGCCATCTCAACCGCAGAGGCATTCCGATCAATGGGAATTTCTACGTCTGCAACCATTTTACTGCCCGCCCCGATGTCAGAGGCTTCGCATTCATTAACCCAGACGCTCAATTAGACCGCCCGATTCCGGATGCAAATGCGCATGTTCATTGCCTGTAATGCGCTTTGCAGCTCGAATGTCGCGGGCCTGCTGTCCTTTGCGGATCTGGCGGCCCTGACGTGGTATGTATGCCCTGCCTCGGGTTCTTTTTATATCCTTTCGGATAGCAAACAATTTCTGGATTGTTAAGTTTTATTCTCTGAAGTTGTCTCTGCCGTTGCGATCTGTTGCGCGCGCGCTCCTGCTGCTGTCTGGTTTGCGCTCGGATGCGATCCGCGCTACGCCTCTGGAAAACCCGACTGACAGGAAATGATCCATGCCACATACGCCACTCGACCCCGCCCGACTGACTGTCGATCTCATCCGTTGCGCCTCTGTCACGCCAGAAGAAGGGGGTGCCTTGCAGGTGTTGCAAAAGGTGCTGACCGAAGCGGGTTTTTTCTGCACTCGCGTGGATCGCGGAGGGGTTGCCAATCTGTTTGCACGTTGGGGGGAAAAGAGAGCCGCCCGCAGCTTTGGTTTCAACGGTCACACGGATGTCGTGCCGGTCGGTGATGTTGCGGCTTGGTCCGTACCCCCGTTTGACGGGGTTGAAAAGGATGGCATGCTCTGGGGACGTGGAGCCACCGATATGAAATCCGGCGTGGCGGCTTTTGTTGCAGCGGCTGTGGATTTTGTGCGTGACACGCCTCCGGACGGTGCTGTGATCCTGACAATCACCGGGGATGAAGAGGGCGATGCAGTGGACGGCACGGTGGCCCTGTTGGATTGGATGGAAGGCAATGGTGAACGCATGACTGCCTGTCTGGTGGGGGAGCCCACCTGTCCTGAACGCATGGGGGAGATGATCAAGATTGGGCGACGCGGCTCTCTGTCGGCATGGTTCACGCTGACGGGGGTGCAGGGCCATTCCGCCTACCCACACCGGGCTAAAAATCCGCTCCCCGCCATGGCGCGGTTGATGGATCGGCTTGCCTCACACACCCTTGACGAGGGCACTGCGCATTTTGACCCCTCTACACTGGCGGTTGTGACAATCGATACCGGCAATCCGGCTGTCAATGTGATTCCCGCACAATGTCGCGCCACCGTCAACATCCGGTTCAACGATGCGCATGACAGCGCGAAGCTGATGGATTGGATGCAACGTGAGCTGGACAAGGTGAGTGAGGAATTCGGCGTGAGCGGTGAAATGCAGGTCAAGGTTTCCGGCGAGAGCTTTTTGACGCCGCCGGGAGCGCTCTCTGATCTGGTTGCACATGCGGTGGAGACGGAAACCGGCGTCGTGCCTGTGCTCTCGACGACAGGTGGCACCTCAGATGCGCGCTTCGTAAAGGAGCATTGCCCAGTGGTGGAGTTTGGCCTTGTGGGGCAGAACATGCATCAGGTGGATGAGCGGGTCGAGGTAGCGCAAATCCATCAGCTCAAGGCGATTTACGCGCGAATTCTGCGCGATTTCTTTGCCTGATCGATCGCGATGCGCAGATACCTCGTAGTTATGGTCAAGGAACCGCGTCCCGGTCGGGTCAAGACGCGGCTCGGGCGCGATATTGGCATAGTGGCGGCCGCTTGGTGGTTTCGGCATCAGGTCACGCGTCTGTTACGTCAGATCGAGGATCCACGTTGGCAGGTGGTGCTTGCCGTTTCGCCTGACCGAGCTGGGCTGCTCAGCCGGGTTTGGCCAGCGCATTTACCGCGTGTTGCGCAAAAGGCCGGGGATCTGGGGGACCGGATGGGGCGGATCTTGCGCGGGATGCCGCCCGGTCCGGTCTGTATTATTGGCGCGGACATACCGGGCGTAACCCGGAGACATATCGCAAAGGCTTTCGCGGCGCTTGGGCCCAATGATGCCGTTTTAGGTCCTGCCCTTGACGGCGGCTATTGGCTGGTCGGATTGAAACGATCACGCGCCATCCCTGCCACCCTCTTTGCGGGCGTGCGCTGGTCAACTGCGCATGCGTTAAGTGACACGATCAACACCCTAGGCGGTGCACGCATTGGGTTGGTCGATACCTTGCAGGATGTGGATGCAGCGCGTGATCTGAAGGACACCAAATCCCACAGCGTTTGAGTTTCCCGCTAAGATAGTCGAAACGCTGTAGGATATTGGAACCGCTTTAGCGTTTGCGATCGCGGCGGCTGCTCATGGGCTGGAATGCGACACCGACATGGGCCTCACAATAGGGCTTGCCAGATTGCACAGGTAGACCGCAAAACCAGAAATCCGGCGTGGCGGGATCGCCCACAGGCCATTTACAGGTGCGCTCGGTCAACTCCATCAGCGTCAGCTTTTTGGCCTTCTTCTCGACCTCGCTTACCTTTGCCAAGGCTTCGGGGTCAATTTCATTGGCGGAGGGTTGCGGGGGCAAGGGTTGGCCAGCAGGGATGATCGCCTTGACCCGGCTGACCGGGGCTACAGGCAGAGGATCGTTCGCAGCCTCAGGCTTGGCTTCCACCTTGGTTGCAGGCTTAGGGCTTGGTTTGGGTTGCGGGGCCTCGGCCGCCTTGGGCGCCGAGGGCTTGGCCTTGGAATCAGGGGTGCTGGGGGCCGCTGTCGCGGTTGAGCCTGTCCCGTTGCGATTGGACAGTCCAAGGCGATGGACCTTGCCTATAACCGCATTGCGGGTCACGCCGCCCAACTCCTTTGCGATCTGGCTTGCGGACTGACCCTCGCCCCACATCTTCTTCAGCAATTCAACGCGTTCGTCGTTCCAGGACATCGGGGTTTCCTTCGGTCAAAAGGCGGACCGGGCCCCGGGCCCGCCGCCTTGCAAATCTGATCAAGGCCCTATTCTAGTCACTGGCGTGTGAGTTACAAGGCATCGAATCGTGGGCAGGGTGCCCGACGTCGGAGAAACATCCGGAAAAGAGCCTAAAACTGCGGAAACAGGGAGTGGCAAATGACAGATCACGCAAAACGCGGCGGTATGCCTACACCGGCGGTAATGGGCGCGCGGCGATTTGGACGGGTCAACTGGCTGGGCTTGGCGACCCTTGCCGAACGCGAAACACGCCGCTTTATGGCTGTGTGGACCCAGACGATTATGGCTCCTCTGGTCACGGCCGGTCTTTTTCTGCTGATCTTCAGTATCGCTATAGGACCAACACGCGGTGATGTGATGGGAGTGCCGTTCACCACGTTCATTGCGCCGGGTATCCTGATGATGACCGTCATTCAGAACGCCTTTGCCAATACATCGTCGTCGATCGTGATTTCCAAGGTGCAGGGCAACATTGTTGATACGCTGATGCCGCCTCTCTCCGCGGGAGAGTTGGTTTTGGGGTATCTGGCCGGGGGGATCGGGCGCGGACTGTTGGTTGCCGTCGCGATTTGGCTTGGGCTATGGATTTTCCTTGGGATTGGTCTTGCGTACCCGCTCTGGGCGCTGTGCTTTGTGCTGCTCGGGGCGGGGTTTCTGAGCGGGATTGGCATCGTTGCAGGAATTTTTGCCAACAAGTTTGATCAGATGGCTGCGATTACCAATTTTATCGTAACCCCCTTGGCGTTCCTTTCAGGCACCTTCTATTCGGTCGAGGCCCTGCCGCCGGTGCTCTATTCGATCACCCATTTCAACCCGATTTTCTATTTGATCGATGGGGCTCGATATGGCGTTATCGGAGTGTCTGACAGTGATCCCATGCTTGGGCTTGCGGTGGGGGCTGGGTCAACGCTGGTGATTTGCCTGATTGCTTGGCGTATGCTGGCCACGGGTTATCGGCTTAAGGCCTGAGCCATGCTGGGTTGGACGGGAAAGCGGATCATCCGGCAAAGAGCAGAAGTGGCAAGACGCCGATCAAGGTAGAGAAAAGCCCCGCGTCATCTCCGCCGCTCTCGGCGTCTGACTCGAGAGGGGGATTTCCCAGATTACTTTCTGGTTCTTCTGGCGGGATTATCGGCAGGTCCAGATCGTCGTCTCTTTGATCCGGTCCTCCGCTAATGTTCAGCACGTCCTCTGTGTAGGATGGGTCAAACATCTCGATCACGAGAATTTCCCGAGGTGCGAGATCGCTTATCAAAACGCCATCACTGAATAACGCGCCTGTGTTCTCCTCTGTCACCTGCGGTTCTGCGGTGGTGGTTGTAGGGTTCTCTCCCGGTGCCACCCCGAGGCGCGTGATCGAAACCAGCCCGGCATCTGTCACCAGATTGTTGAAGTCGACGATCTGTTCCTCGGTTTCATTTGAGGTTGAGGCGAGGAATGTCACAAGGCGGTTATCAGCAAAAAATACATGAACATCCGCAGTCACGCCCTCAAGTTCTGTTTCGCGACCTTGGCTGCCATCGAGGGAGAGCGGGCGCGTGCCAGGCAGGGTTTTGTTCATTAACCGGAACATTTCCCCGGCTACGCGCATATCTGCTTCACCCTCGACGCCGGCGAGCGCTGTGCGGCTGTTCAACTGAACAGCCCAGACATGGGCTGCGTCGACGCCACCCCATTCAAAGGCCTCAACAATGTTGAGCATCTCATGCGCCTGTTTCAGCCCGAATTCGTCATTGCGGGTCTCCCCGACCGAGCGCTTGAGGTTCCATTCCGTGGCATAAACGCTCAGTTCGGGCATTTCTTCGAGCCATGTGTCCTTGATCTGCGACAGTTCGAAATATCGGCTGCCCGGAACGTCTTCACCGCGCGAGTAGATGTGTGCGACGACCCCATCAATGGCGTCGCGTTCCGTTTCGGTGTCGAACTGACTCATGATGATTGCGTTATTAACCTTGGTCCACGCGACCTCGCCCGAGGAATAAATGTATTTGCTGCCGGAAAGTGAAAGATCAAAGGTCTGGCTCGCAGCGGCAAGTTGCTGTTCTGCCGTGCCGTCAAACATCTCGGACAGGTCAGAAGCCCCAATATTGGCCCCCATCTGAACGAGAATATCCGTCGCGGCAAAACTATCGGCATTTGGTTGCCGGGACAGTTCGTCATTGACGATCACAGCCATCTTTGTGGCGACGCGACCATATTCAACGGCATTCATCTCGCCGCTGCCCCAGTATTCGTTTCCAATTTCAAAGGCTTGAATTTCCGGGGTGGTCCCGAATTTTCCCTCCGCCACATCCCTTATGAATTGTCGGACTCCATCTTCGTCAACAGCGGCTAAACGATTTCCACTCGCGTCAGTCTCTTCGCTCAGAAATTCACGGGTTGGCAACACAATGGTCAGGGCCATGACCACCTCGCTGGCGTAGGCGAACATTTCAGTAAGGGGGAGCAGGACTTCTGACGTGTCAGATGGACCCTGTTCGCCTGTCAGACGATCTGCTTCATAAATGCAGGCGCAACTCTCGGTGAGGGCGCCACCGGGATAACGAAGAAACGTGATGTTGAGTGCCGCAGCCGTGTCATCAAAGGTGCCATTCTCTCCAACGATATCACTGGTAGCAAGAAGGTTTCCGCCAAAATGAGCGCTGGAATAAGGGGTCGCGGCGATGTCCGAAATCGACAATTGGAATGTCATGACAAGCCTCCGATCAGTTCACACCAATTACCTCGCTCGTTTCTCAGCGCTACGAAATCTATCTTAGGTTATTAAACTGATTCATAAAACAACTATAAGTTGCTTTACTCAAAAAGAGATACCATCTGCCGAAAATATGAGCACTACACATGCGTTATTCTAAGAGTTCGGCTCGCAATGCGGATCGTATGCGGTTACGCACAGGCATTCGCATTGAAGCGGAGGCCCGTCCCGGGCCGGCCCGCCACCAGAAATGTCAGCGGCAAACCTGCTCAGCCCGCTGAGCATAGGTACTATAGGCCTCCCAAAACCGCTCGTCGCCGGAGCGTTTGGATTGCCGGATATCCTGAGCGGCCTGTGGATCGCGATAAAAACGAACGGCCCGGCGCTGCTGTGTTCCGCTCATCGTGTCGTTTGCAACCGCCTGAATACATCCGCAGAGGGTGCGTGTTCGTGCCTTGCGGTCGGATTGCATGCAGGCCGTGCTGATCGGGCCAGTGGCCATCGGCACACTGCCGGTATCGCCACGAAACCCATTGGCCCCGCCACAACCAGTCAGTGCCAAAACCGCACTCAGCATCATCCATCGCTTCATTGCCTGTGCCTCTGCTATTTTTACTCTGCCCTTTTCCGGGCCTTTGTTGTGCAGGGATGTTTGCCTGAAAATAGCGGAATTTTCAATTCACAACATTGCCTGAGACTGCGACAGTTGTTGCAGGTCACTTGTGCCAACCCCGAACCGCAGGAGCCATTTAATATGGAGTTTTCGTTCTCCAATCTGATCTTTTTGACGTTTCTCGTCCTGATGTTGCAACCGCTGTTGACGGGGCGGCTATTTGCCTTTCGCCGTGAGCAAGCAATCCGTGCAATCCAGCGGCGGCGCAAAAGCCGGGTGATCACAATGATTCATCGTCAGGAGAAGCGTAGTATCTTTGGGTTCAACATGACGAACATGATCGGGCTGGAGGATGCCCAATCCATTATCTCTGCGATTAAAACGACACCGCATGACACCCCCATTGACATCGTGCTTCATACGCCCGGTGGTTTGGTCCTGGCTGCCATGCAGATCGCCCGCGCGGTCGAGGCCCATCCAGCCAAGGTGACGGTGTTTGTGCCGATCTATGCAATGTCCGGCGGGACGCTGATTGCTCTTGCTGCCGATGAGATCGTGATGGGAGAGTTCTCTATGTTGGGGCCGATTGATCCGCAGATCATGGGTGTGTCTGCGGCCTCGATCCTCGCCGCTCGAGACGCCAAACCGATTGCACATGTTTCAGATGTCACACTTGTGTTGGCTGACATCAGTGACAAGGCCATCCGTCAGGTCAAGCGTGGTGCCATCGAGTTGATGTCGCCGCGCATGGAACAAGCCAAGGCCGAGGCACTGGCCGAAACGCTTGCGTCGGGAATATGGACGCATGATTATGCTTTGACGGCCACTGAAGCCGCTGAACTGGGGCTGCCCATCCAAGTTGGCCTGCCGACAGAGGTGCTCGACCTGATGAAACTCTATCCCGCGCCGATCAAACAGTCGGCGGTCGAGTTTCTACCGTTTGATCCGCCGGTGCGCCGCGGTTGACGTCACGTCTTCTTTTTGGCCTTCTTGGTCTTTTTGTCCGAGGCTGACTTGCCCGCCTTCTTGACCTTGCCCTTCTTGGATTGCTTACCCTCAGTCGCCTTTATCTTGCTCTTGGCCTTGTCTTTTTTGGCCTTTGCTTTGCTTGCTTTTTTCGACTTTGACTTCTCTTTCGCAGGCTTTGACGTCTCTGCTGCTTTAACCTCTGCCTTGGAGGCTTTCTCAGCGATGTCGTCCTTGTGTTCGGGTATTGCCAAGAGTGTCTTGGCCATAGCGATGAAGTTCTGTGCACGCCGTTCGGAAATTCCGCGCACTTGAATAAGACTGCCCGCTTTGGCGCTGCTCAGTTGCTCTGTCGTGGTGATTCCTATGTTGGCGAGGCCTGTGGCTATTGAGGGGCCGATACCGGAAATATCATTCAAGTTTGACATGTTGTAGTTCCTGTCGAGTAAACTGTTGTCAGTTGCGACCTGTTCCTTGGATGCGGAGGATCAACTGATTGTCTTTGTGATCTTTTTTAGTGCATGATCCGTTTGGCATCTAGGCCGTCAGCAATCAAGTTTTGATCCTATAGATCTATGCGATTCATATGCATCGTAAATAATCGTTGATGACCGCCGGACACACAAAAACGGCCCGCCAAAAGCGAGCCGTTTCAATCAGATAGTCATTTGCAGTGTTTAGGCAGCACTTCCTTGTAACGGAAGCACAGTCAACTCACCCTCTTGCCGAGCTTTGATGGCCAAGGCGGCGGCGTGGGATCCGGCCATGGTCGTGTAATAGGGGATTTTATCATAGAGCGCGACAGAGCGGATTTCGCGGCTGTCTTCGACCGCTTGAGTGCCCTCTGTGGTGTTCATCACAAGTGCAATCTGCCCGTCCTTGAGCATGTCCACGATGTTGGGACGGCCTTCATAGACTTTGTTCACGATCTCGCAGGCAATACCCGCCTCAGACATAAAGGCTGCTGTCCCGCGCGTGGCGATGATCTCGAACCCGAGGTCCACCAAAACCTGAGCGGCCTCAATCATCTGCGGTTGCTTATCCATGTCCTTGATCGAGATGAACACACGGCCGCTCTCGGGCAGGTCAACGCCTGCACCCATTTGCGCCTTGAGGAAGGCGCGCGGGAAGGACACATCCCAGCCCATCACTTCGCCGGTCGAACGCATTTCGGGCCCAAGGATCGTATCGACGCCGGGGAAGCGGGCAAAGGGCAGTACCGCCTCCTTGACCGAGAACCACGGCATGTTGGGATCGGCCAGTGTCATCTGATCGGCCATCGGCAGGGTGCCGGGCTTGGTGTCCTTGGGGTAGGGGCCGCGGAACGGGAACGCCTCCATTGCCTCGCCCGCCATCAGGCGCGCGGCGATCGACGCAATGGCGCTGTCAGTTGCCTTGGCGACGAAGGGCACGGTGCGGCTGGCGCGGGGATTGACTTCGATCAGATAGATGTCTTCGCCCTTGACCGCGAATTGCACATTCATCAGCCCCACAACATTAAGCGCCAACGCGAGCGCCTCAGTTTGTTTCTTGATCTCGGCAATGGTCGCCTCGCTCATGGAATAGGGGGGCAGCGAACAGGCGGAGTCGCCGGAATGCACGCCCGCCTCCTCGATATGCTGCATAATCCCGGCCACATGCACCCGCTTGCCATCGCAAAGTGCATCCACGTCGCATTCAATGGCCCCGGAAAGATAGCTGTCGAGCAGAACCGGGCTGTCGCCCGAGACCACGACAGCCTCGTTGATGTAGCGTTCCAGATGGGCCATATCGCGCACGATCTCCATCGCGCGGCCGCCGAGCACATAGGAAGGGCGAATAACCAGCGGGAACCCAATGTCTTCAGCAATGGCCAACGCCTGCGCATCGGTGCTGGCAATGCCGTTATGAGGTTGCTTTAGTCCCAGTTTGGTCACGAGCGCCTGAAAACGCTCACGATCTTCGGCCAGATCAATGGCGTCGGGCGTGGTGCCAAGGATCGGGATGCCTTCAGCCTCGAGTGAGCGCGCAAGTTTCAGCGGCGTTTGCCCGCCAAACTGCACGATCACGCCATGCAATGTGCCGTTCTCCTGCTCTTTGGTCAGGATTTCCATAACATGCTCAAAGGTCAACGGCTCAAAATAGAGCCGGTCCGAGGTGTCATAGTCGGTCGACACGGTCTCGGGGTTGCAGTTGATCATGATAGTTTCATAGCCGGCTTTGGACAGCGCAAAACAGGCATGACAACAGCAGTAATCGAATTCGATCCCTTGACCGATCCGGTTCGGACCACCGCCAAGAATAACGATCTTCTTGGCTTTCGAGGGGCGTGCCTCGCATTCGACCTCACCCATCATCGGGGCCTCGTAGGTGGAATACATATAGGGCGTCTGTGCCTCGAATTCTGCGGCGCAGGTATCGATCCGCTTGAACACGGCGCGCACACCCAGATTAACGCGCGCGCGGCGCACCTGAGCCTCGTCGCGGCCTGTCAGCTTGGCCAGACGGGCATCGGTAAAGCCTAGCATCTTGAGTTGCCGCAGGCCGTTCTCGTTCATAGGCAGCCCGTCGCGGCGGATGCGTTCTTCGGCCTCGACGATCTCGCGGATACGCGCGAGGAACCACGGATCAAAGGCGGTCGCGGCGTTGATCTCATCATCGCTCAGGCCGTGGCGCATCGCCTGCGCGATGGTACGCATCCGGTCGGGTGTGGCCACAGAGAGCGCACGGATCACGGCGGCCTTGTCGGGCGCGCCTTCGATCTCGACCTCGTCAAAGCCGGTAAGGCCGGTTTCCATCGACGCCAGAGCCTTTTGCAGGCTCTCATGGATGGTGCGGCCAATCGCCATCGCCTCGCCGACCGATTTCATTGCCGTGGTCAGATTGGGCTTGGCCCCCGGAAACTTCTCGAAGGCAAAGCGCGGGATTTTCGTCACGACATAATCGATGGTCGGCTCAAATGACGCGGGCGTGACTTTGGTGATGTCATTGTCCAACTCGTCGAGCGTATAGCCGACCGCCAGCTTGGCCGCGATTTTGGCAATCGGAAACCCGGTCGCCTTGGAAGCCAAAGCCGATGAGCGCGACACGCGGGGGTTCATCTCGATCACCACCATGCGCCCGTCTTCGGGGTTTACGGCCCATTGCACATTGGAGCCGCCGGTTTCCACCCCGATCTCGCGCAGAACGGCAATGCTGCCGTTGCGCATGATCTGGTATTCCTTGTCGGTCAGCGTCAGCGCCGGGGCCACGGTGATCGAATCGCCGGTATGCACGCCCATCGGATCGACGTTTTCGATCGCGCAGACGATGATCGCATTGTCTGCCTTGTCGCGGACCACTTCCATCTCGAACTCTTTCCAGCCCAAGAGGCTTTCGTCGATCAGGATCTGGCTGACGGGCGAGGCATCAAGCCCGGTCTTGCAGTAATGAATGTAATCGTCGCGATTATAGGCCACACCTCCGCCGGTGCCGCCAAGGGTAAAGGCCGGACGGATGATCGCGGGCAGGCCCACATAATCAATCGCCGCCATGCATTCTTCCATGTTGTTGGCGATGGTGGCCTTGGGGTTCTCGATCCCCAAACGATCCATCGCCTCGCGGAAGAGTTTGCGGTCTTCGGCCATTTCAATCGCTTGTCGATTGGCGCCGATCAATTCCACGCCGAATTTCTCCAGCACGCCCATATCCGCCACCGCAAGGGCGGTGTTCAGCCCGGTTTGGCCGCCCATTGTAGGCAGGAGCGCGTCGGGGCGTTCCCTTTCGATGATCCGGGCCACGACCTCTGGGGTGATTGGCTCGATATAGGTGGCGTCTGCCAGCTCTGGATCGGTCATGATCGTCGCGGGGTTTGAATTGACGAGGATCACCCGGTATCCCTCTTCGCGCAGTGCCTTGCAGGCCTGAGCGCCGGAATAATCGAATTCGCAGGCCTGTCCGATGATGATGGGCCCCGCTCCGATGATCATGATGGATGAAATATCGGTTCTTTTTGGCATATCGATCCCCGGGCAGCTGGAAGGGCAGGAGGGGCCGCCCCACCTGCGCAAATTGGTGGGGTTATAGCCATCACAGGCTTGGGTGCAAGGGGCAAACCCGCGCCTTGCTCAGGAGGTTTCGGGCAACTCTGCCGCATCTTCCAGAATGACCCGGTCGAGAGCGCCCATGCCGCTGCCGTCGCGTTGCAGATAGAGGATCAGCCGGTCTATCGAATGGCCGCGGAGCGCGTCTGCGGCAAAAGTCGAGAAGCCTGTCCCGATGCCTCTTGCCACGAACCGGTCCCGCGCCACCATCACCGCGCCAGAATATCCCTCGACCACAATCTGCGGCGCCCCGGTTTCGGACTGCCAGTCGAGTGAGATAAAGGTGAACGGGGTCTCGCGCAGGACCGCAATCGCGCCCCTTGCGTTCATTTCGCTCTCGACTTCATTGGGACCATCAGTGCCGTCACCAGATTTTGCCGCACTTGAGATCATGATGTCGCGGGTGACGATTCGGTATCCGTCTTCAGGCATCTCGACAGGGGCTTTGCCCTCGCCGGGACCTTCGAAACCGATGGACACCTGCCCGGCATGGGCGGCAGTGGCAGAGAGCCAGACGCAAACAACACAGCCGATCCATTGCCGCATTTTCAGGCCCTTTCTTGTCCATTGCTAAATCAGCGTCCCCCGCCTGCCTTAGTCTGTCAAGCGGGCGTCGGACCGCAAAACTGGATTAAACCGACGTATTTAAGGGTGTGCTTTGCGCTTGGCAGGCCTAAATACGAAACAGTTGCCAAGAGGATGCGCTGTGCAGATTCGTTTCGATCATGGGCCTGATGGGGATGCCTGCCAGTTCGCGCAGGCGGATCGCTTGATCGTGGCGCACACGCCCGAAGAGGTTCCACAAGCGCTCAGAGCACTAGATGAGGCGCGGTCAGAGGGACATTGGCTGGCCGGGTTTGCAAGCTATGAACTGGGTTATGCGCTGGAACCACGGCTTGCGCCCTATATGCCCGTGCGTCGCCGTTTGCCGCTTTTGCAATTCGGCGCATACGCGCCACCAAGCGCTGCGGCATCTTTGAAGAGCGGGTTGGCGTCACTTGGTGATTTCGTGCCCGACTGGGATCAGACGCGGTATGCACGGGCATTTCAGGCAGTGCATGACTATATTTGTGCCGGTGATATCTATCAGGCCAATTTGACCTTTCCTCTGCGTATGACCGTAGAGGGTACACCACAGGCGCTTTATGCTGCGCTCTGCGATGTTCAGCCTGTGCGCTATGGCGCTTTGGTTGAGGCGGTTGGCTTGCCTGCGATTCTTTCACGTTCGCCAGAGCTGTTCTTTCGAACTCATGCCGACGGTCGCATAGAAACCCGTCCGATGAAAGGCACGCAGCCGCGCAGTCCGGATGCCGCTGAGGACGCCCGCCGCCGGTTCTTTCTGCAATCAGATGCCAAGAACCGGGCCGAGAATCTGATGATCGTTGACCTTTTGCGCAATGATATCAGCCGCGTGAGCGTACCGGGGTCGGTGCGCGTGCCAGAGCTTTTCTCGGTCGAGACCTACGAGACCCTGCACCAGATGACCTCGCTTATCATTGCTGATCTTATGCCGGGCATGGGCCTGTCGGAGATTCTGGGGGCACTCTTTCCCTGCGGATCCATCACGGGCGCTCCGAAATTGCGCGCAATGCAGATCTTGGCAGATCTGGAGCAGCGTGCTCGCGATATCTATTGTGGCTCAATTGGTTGGGCGGCCCCTGACGGGCGCGCTGAGTTCAATGTCGGCATTCGCACGCTGATGGTTGACGATGGGCACGCGACCCTCAACGTCGGCGGCGGTGTGGTTTATGACAGCACGGCAGCGGGCGAATATGAAGAGGCGCTGTGGAAAGCGCGTTTTGCCCGCGCCTTGGCCCGAGTCCCGGCCTGATCTATTCGGCCGCGTGGCGCAGCGGCGCATTTTCTGGGCAGTAAAGGTAATCGCGCGTTAACGGCGCGGTGTCCTGTTTCGGCGCCAACTGGAACTGAAACACGACCTGATCATTGAGGCGAAAGGTAAGCTCGCTCGCGATCAGATAGTAGCGCCACATCCGGCAGAACCGTTCATCATAAAGCGCGCGCACCTTGTCTATATTGGCCTCAAAGCGGTCGCGCCAATGGCGCAGGGTTTCCGCGTAGTGCAGGCGCCACACTTCGACATCTGTTGTGATCAGCCTGTGCCGCTCGACGGCTGCCACCGCTTCAGACATGGCCGGACAATATCCGCCCGGAAAGATGTATTTCAGGATCCAGGGGCTTGTCGCTCCCGGCGGTCCCGCGCGCCCGATGGTGTGGATGAGCGCGATGCCATCAGGGGCCAGCAGCCGCTCGACCGTGGCGAAATAGGCGTCGTAATGCGGCACGCCCACATGCTCGAACATGCCAACGGAAACGATGCGGTCAAACTGTCCCTTCACATCGCGGTAATCCATCAGATGAAAGCGCACCCTGTCCGCGAGTCCCGCCATTTCCGCCCGCTGATTGGCAATCGTATGCTGTTCCTGCGAGAGCGTGATCCCTGTCACATACGCGCCAAAATCGCGTGCCAGCGTAAGCCCCATTCCACCCCAGCCACATCCGATATCGAGCACCCGCATATCCGGCTCGATGAGCAGTTTCGCCGCAATATGTGCCTTTTTGGCGGCTTGGGCTTCTTCCAGGGTCATATCCGGCTGAGCAAAATAGGCGCAGGAATATTGCCGGTCTGAGTCTAGAAAGAGATCGTATAGCTCGCCTGAAAGGTCGTAATGATGGGCTACATTGGCGCGCGACCGTGGTGCCGGGTTGAATTGATCCAGACGCCGCTTGAACCAGCGTACCGCCTCCAGCGGGCGTCTAAACCATGGCTGTCCCTGCGCCGCGATATTGATCATAGCTAGGCTGATAAACCCATAGAGATCATCGCCTTCAATGGTCAGAGTGCCATCCATATAGCCCTCGCCCGCCGCCATGTCGGGCGACAGTACGATGCGCCGGGGCAGGGTCGGATCATGCAGCGTCACCGCAATCCTGTCACCAGCCGTGCCCGCGCCATAGTGCCGCGAGACCCCGTCGGGATAGGTCACGCTCAGGTGTCCTTGTTTAAAAAAATGGGTCAGCAACCCATCCAGAGCCTTGGTCCACATACAACACCCCATTTCCCCGCACCCACCGTGGCGCATTTCAACGGCGTACCAAACCAGTCATGTTGCCCGTGTTTTCCGGGCGTCACTGCTCATGTGTCAGGTATTTTTACTCAGATTGCCTTTTGTGTAAACGGTTTTGCGGTCACGGCCCCCGCCGCACCCTTGACTTTGCCGCCCTGCCAAGGTGTATCGGCCCGAACCCAAGACGATACCCCAGACCCGGGACCGGAGAGCAAACATGCACGCATATCGCAGCCATTCCTGCGCAGATCTGACCAAAACAGACGTAGGCGGGCCCGTCCGCCTTGCCGGTTGGGTGCATCGCATCCGCGATCATGGTGGGGTTTTGTTCATCGACCTGCGCGATCACTATGGCGTCACGCAGTTAATCTGTGACCCCGACAGCCCGGTTTTTGGGCAGGTTGAGAAACTGCGCAGCGAATTCTGCATCCGAATCGATGGCGAGGTGAAAGCTCGTGATGAGGGACTGGTCAACGCCAAGATCCCCACCGGCGAGATCGAAGTTTTCATCCGCGACATGGAAATCCTTGGAGCAGCCAATGAATTGCCGCTTCAGGTGTTCGGCGATCAGGAATACCCCGAGGAGACCCGCCTGCGCTATCGCTATCTCGATCTGCGCCGCGAGGCGATGCAGCGTAATATGGTGCTGCGCTCGGATGTGGTGGCCGCGATGCGCCGCCGGATGTGGGATAGAGGATTCCGTGAATTTCAGACGCCGATCATCACGGCAAGCAGCCCCGAGGGCGCGCGCGACTTTCTGGTGCCGAGCCGCCTGCATCCGGGCAAGTTCTATGCCCTGCCGCAGGCACCGCAGCAGTTCAAACAGCTGATCATGGTCAGCGGGTTCGACAAGTATTTCCAGATCGCGCCCTGTTTCCGCGACGAAGACCCGCGTGCCGACCGTTCGCCCACCGATTTCTACCAACTCGACCTTGAAATGAGCTTTGTCAAGCAGCAGGACGTGTTCGACACAATCCAGCCGGTCATTCAGGGCATTTTCGAAGAGTTTGGCGCGGGGGCGACTGTTGATACCGAATGGCCGCAGATTTCCTATGCGGATTCAGCACTTTGGTATGGCACCGACAAGCCCGACCTGCGCAACCCGATCAAGATGCAGGATGTCTCTGAACATTTCCGAGGGTCCGGCTTTGCCATCTTTGCCAAGCTGCTGGAACAGGATGGTACCGAGATCCGCGCCATTCCCGCCCCCACGGGCGGCAGCCGCAAGTTCTGTGACCGCATGAATGCGTTTGCCCAGAAAGAGGGTCTGCCAGGGATGGGGTATATCTTCTGGCGAGAAACTGATGGCGCGATGGAGGCCGCAGGGCCCCTCGCCAAGAATATCGGCCCTGAGCGCACTGAGGCCATTCGCGCGCAGCTTGGGCTTGGCGTGGGCGATGCTGCGTTCTTCCTTGGTGGCAAGCCGCAGGCGTTCGAGCGGGTCGCAGGCAAGGCGCGCACCGTGATTGGCGATGAATTGGGGCTGACGGATCAAAACCGCTTTGCCTTTGCCTGGATCGTCGATTTCCCGATGTATGAGGCCGATGAGACCACCGGCAAGATTGATTTCTCGCACAACCCCTTCTCGATGCCGCAGGGCGGGATCGAGGCACTGAATGGCGATCCGCTCAAGGTTCTGGGTTATCAATATGACCTTGCCTGCAATGGTTATGAGCTGGTTTCGGGCGCGATCCGCAACCACAAGCTCGACATCATGATCAAGGCGTTTGAACTCGCAGGCTATGGCGAGGAAGAGGTGCGCAAGCGCTTTGGCGGCATGGTCAACGCGTTCCAATACGGGGCGCCGCCGCATGGGGGCTGTGCCGCAGGCATTGACCGGATCGTGATGCTGCTGGCGGGTACCTCGAATATCCGCGAGGTGATCATGTTCCCGATGAACCAGCGAGCCGAAGACCTGATGATGAACGCGCCGTCGGACCCGACCTCGGATCAGTTGATGGAACTGGGCCTGCGGGTCATACCGCAAGACTAGGTGGGGCTTTCCCTTGGCGCGATATTCGGGCAAAGTCGCGCCAAGGAACTTGTGCAAGGCCCAAAAAAATGACTAAAAATCGGCCAGTTGGACCAAAGCTGACGAACTGGACACCGCCGCCCGCGCCGGATGGCGCGCCCCTTGTGGGGCGTTATGCGCGGCTCGATCGGCTGGATGCGGACCGACACGCGGCGGATTTGCACCGCGCGTTTTCTGTAGATGATACGATCTGGGATTACCTGCCCTATGGGCCGTTCTCGTCAGCAGCGCAGTTGCACCGATGGGCGCGGGAGGCGGCGGGGGGCAGCGACCCGCTGTTTTATGCCATTACCGACCTCGATCATGGGCATCTGGGCGGTGTGGCCAGTTATCTGCGGATCACGCCGCAAGCGGGCACAATCGAGGCGGGGCATATCAATTTCGCCCCCTGCCTGCAGCGCTCCCGCGCCGCGACGGAGGCGATTTTCCTTTTGATTCAATGGGCTTTTGAGGCGGGCTATCGCCGGTTCGAGTGGAAATGCGACGCGCTGAACATGCCGTCACGACGAGCGGCGCAGCGGTTGGGGTTGAGTTACGAAGGGATTTTCCGCCAGGCGACAGTGGTCAAAGGCCGCAATCGCGACACGGCATGGTTTGCCGCGATTGACGCCGAATGGCCCGCGTTGAAAGAGGCGTTTTCGCTGTGGCTTGACCCATCCAATTTCGACGCGGAAGGGCACCAACGCGAGAGCCTTAGTAGCCTCACGCGGTTGGTTCGGGTGGCCTCTGATCCGGCGCAGCGCTGAATTTCCCTGCGATTACAACAGGTCTGGCGGTGTCGCCTCGCGCGCCAGTTCTGCGGCGACCTGATCCAAGGGCACCACGCGGCTGTCCTTTTCCCCCAGACGACGCAGGGATACGGTGCCGTCCTCGACCTCGCGCGGGCCGCAGGCGAGGATCACCGGCACCTTACCCACGGAATGCTCTCGGACCTTGTAATTGATCTTTTCGTTGCGGGTATCGGCCTCGGCGCGGATGTTAAGGTTTGTAAGGTGTTGGGCGACTTTTGTAACGTAGTCATCCGCCTCGGAGACGATCGAGGCGACCACCACTTGACGCGGGGCCAACCAGAAAGGCAGACGACCGGCGTGTTCCTCGATCAGGATGCCGATGAAGCGCTCGAAGCTGCCCAACACGGCGCGGTGCAGCATCACCGGGCGGTGCTTGGCCCCGTCGGTGCCGATATAGGTTGCGTCCAGCCGTTCGGGCAGGACGAAATCAACCTGATGCGTGCCGCATTGCCATTTGCGCCCGATGGCGTCGGTTAGGGTGAATTCCAGCTTGGGCCCATAGAACGCCCCCTCGCCGGGGTTCACCTTGGGTTCGATCCCGGCGGCGCGGGTGGCTGACAGGAGGGCCGCCTCGGCCTTGTCCCAGACCTCGTCGCTACCCGCGCGGACATCGGGGCGGGTAGAAAACAGCACCTCGAAATCCGGAAAGCCCAGATCGCGGTAAATGCCGGACAGGAAGGCGATGAAACGCGCGGTTTCCGCCTCGATCTGATCCTCGGTGCAGAAGATATGCGCGTCGTCTTGGGTGAAACCGCGCACGCGCATGATGCCGTGCAGAGCGCCCGAGGGTTCATAGCGGTTGCATGATCCGAACTCGGCCATGCGCAATGGCAGCTCGCGATAAGATTTGAGACCCTGATTGAAAATCTGCACATGACACGGGCAGTTCATCGGCTTTAGTGCGTTCACGGCCTTTTCACGGGCATGGTCCTCGTCCACTTCGACGATGAACATGTTTTCCTGATATTTCTCCCAGTGGCCTGACGCCTCCCACAACTTGCGATCGACCACCTGCGGGGTGTTCACCTCGACATAGCCGCCGCGACGCTGCTGACGGCGCATGTAATCCTGAAGCGTGGTGTAGACGGTCCAGCCGTTGGGGTGCCAGAATACCTGACCGGGGGCCTCTTCCTGCATGTGAAAGAGGTCCATTTCGCGGCCAAGCTTGCGGTGATCGCGGCGCTCTGCCTCTTCGAGAAAGTTCAGATAATCCTTGAGGGCATCGCGGTTCTGAAATGCCACGCCATAGATGCGTTGCAGCATCGGACGGGTGCTGTCGCCGCGCCAATAGGCCCCGGCCACGCTCATCAGTTTAAAGGCGTCGGCGGGCACCTGACCGGTGTTTTGCAGATGCGGACCCCGGCAGAGATCCTGCCAGTCGCCGTGCCAATACATCCGCAGCGGCTCATTGCCGGGAATCGCCTCGATCAGTTCGATTTTATAAGGTTCGCCGGTGTCGCGATAATGCTGGATCGCGCGGTCGCGATCCCAGATTTCGGTGCGCACGGGGTCACGCAGGTTGATGATCTCTTTCATCTTTTTCTCGATGAGATTGAGATCTTCGGGCGTGAAGGGGGCTGAGCGGTCGAAATCGTAATACCAGCCATTCGCGATGACCGGGCCGATGGTGACCTTCACATCTGGCCAAATCTCTTGCACCGCGCGGGCCATGATATGAGCGAGGTCGTGGCGGATGAGTTCGAGCGCGGGCGCGTCATCCTTGATCGTGTTGATGGCGATGGCCGCGTCACGGTCGATGGGCCATTGCAGATCCCAATGCGCGCCCTCCACATGGGCGGAAATTGCCCGCTTGGCCAGCGAGGGTGAAATGCTGGCGGCGACCTCGGCAGGGGTTACGCCCGCGTCATACTTGCGTGCATTGCCATCGGGGAAGGTGAGGGAAATCTGGGCCATCTGCTTGGCTCCTCGTCGGTTTGGCGCCCACGGAACGCCCGGTTGCGGGTTTGTCCTGTGTCACATGCCCTCTTCAACGCGCAAGGTCAATAGGAGGGCGTTTTGATGCCGAAATTTGCATGCAAAAGCATACGTTCTCCCTTTTGCTGCGAGTCAGGAGAAATCTGTGGACATGTCGGATTTGAGTCCCTAGATGCCGTATATCGGACATGTAAATTGTTATGTTCTCAATCAGATGGGGGCCAAAAATGCCGCAGTATAATTCCAGATTTGAATTGTCGGTCGAGGATATGGACCTGATCGAGACCGCATTGCGCCAGACCAAGGCGGAACTGTCGGGGCAACCTGACGCGCTGGCGGATACGCTCGGCAATCCCGATGAGGCGCTGCGCCAGATCCATGATCTGTTGGGGCGTCTGCACAATCAAAAAGTATTCTACCGGCCACGGCGCGGTGCCTATATCGGCGGCTGAACGCGGGGCCGGGTAAATCTGGTTTGATCCTTCCGGTTGCGACGTGCATGATCGCACTGTTGCTGAAACGGAGGATGTGATGTCGGACCCTGACTATCTGGATGGGCCTGAGGGCCGCAGGCTTGCCTATCACCGGCACGCGGGGGATGGTCCCGGTGTGGTGTTTCTTGGCGGGTTCAAGTCGGACATGCAGGGCACCAAGGCGCTCTGGCTCGAGGATTGGGCGCGCGAGAGAGGTCGGGCGTTTCTGCGGTTCGATTATTCCGGGCACGGGCAATCGTCGGGGGATTTCGAGGCTGGCGCGATTGGCGATTGGGCGGCGGATGCGCGCGCAGTGATCGAGACGTTGACCGAGGGGCCGCAGGTTTTGGTTGGCTCGTCGATGGGGGGCTGGATTTCGCTCTTGCTGGTGCGGGCGATGCCGCGGCGCGTGGCGGGGCTGGTGACGATTGCCGCTGCTCCGGATTTCACCGAGGATTCGATGTGGGGCAACTTTGACGCGGCGCAACGGCGGGCGTTGATGACAGAAGGGCAGGTGGCGCTGCCGTCGGAGTATGGCGAACCCTATGTGATCACGCGGCGGCTGATTGAGGAGGGCCGCGATAATCTGGTTTTGCGCACGCCGTTGGATTTGCCCTTTCCTGTTCGATTTCTACAAGGAACCTGCGATATGGATGTGGATAAGTCCGTCGCTTTGCAGCTTTTGGACCATGCGCGTGGGCCGGATATACGGCTGACGCTGGTCAAGGGAGCGGATCATCGCTTTTCTGATGCCGGATGTCTGGCGCTGATTGGCGCGGCGGTTGCGGAGGTGAGCGCGGCATGAGGCGTGCGCCTTGCCGGGGTCGCGCAACTGGTGTTTTGTGGTGCCCGAGTGCAGGCTCAGTGAGACGGGTCAGAGGCAGGAGTGACGGATGAGCAGTGAGCCGGTGGTGTTTCTGCCCGGAATGATGTGTGATGCGCGCCTCTTTGCGCCGCAGTTGACAGCGCTTAGCCCGGACATGGCTGTGACCGTGGCACCGATCACCGGGGGCGACCGGATTGAAGAGATTGCCTCGGACCTGCTTGATGTGTTGCCGCGACGGTTTGCCTTGGCCGGGCTGTCGATGGGCGGGATCGTGGCAATGGAGATCTTGCGCCGCGCCCCGGACCGGGTGACGCGTCTGGCGCTGATGGACACCAATGCGCTGGCCGAGACCCCGCAATCTGCGACGGCCTATGAGCCCTTGATCATCAAGCTCAAGACCGGGGCCGTGGCCGAGGCCGCGCAGATGTTGTTACGGCCTGAGTCTTTGGCGTCTGGGCCAAAGCGTGCCGAGGTGATGGCTGAGGTGGTGCGTATGGCCGAGGCATTGGGGCCTGAAACCATCATCCGGCAGGTGCGTGCTCTGCAACGGCGACGCGATTATCAGGCGGTCTTGCGGCGTTGTCAGGTGCCTGTTCTGGTGCTCTGCGGTGAGGAAGACGGGCTGACCCCAGTGAAACGCCATCGGTTCATGGCTGATCTCATTCCCTACGCCAATCTGGTGGTGGTCGAAGGGGCAGGGCATTTGCCGGTGTTGGAACGGCCCGACGTTACGACGGCGGCGCTGCGCGGCTGGCTGCGGCAACCTCTGGTGTTGCAGCGGCGGGTGGATGCGTGAAGAAGAGCGGGGCGGCAGGCAAACCCGCCGCCCGTTTTATCAGGCCGAAGCGCGCGTGTTCTTGTTTGCAGGCTTAGGAGCCTTGCGCGCGTTGGCGTCAATGAAGTCAAGCACCAAGGGGCGGATGTTGTTGCGCCATGAGCGACCGGCAAAGATGCCGTAGTGACCCGCTTCGGGTTCCAGATAGCTGGCCTTGAGGGCGTCAGGGAGGCCGGTGCACAGATCGAGAGCTGCGACGCATTGGCCGGGGGCCGAAATGTCGTCTTTGCCACCTTCAACAGTTTTAACCGCGACACGGGTGATCTTGCCCAGATCCACCTTGTGACCGTTTACATAAAACCTGTTCTCGGCAATTTCCAAGCCTTTGAAGACCCGCTCCACGGTCGAGAGGTAGAATTCGGCGGTCATGTCCATGACGGCCAGATATTCGTCATAGAACCGGTTATGGGCGTCGTTGTCGCTGGCCTCGCCGCGCGAGGCGCGCAGGATCTGGTCCGAAAAGGCCGACGAATGGCGTTCGGCGTTCATCGACATGAAAGAGGCAAGTTGCAGCAGGCCGGGATAGACCTGACGGCCCACGCCCTTGTATTTGAAGCCAACACGCTGAATCATGGTCTCTTCGAGTTGGCCCATGGTCACGCGGCGACCGAAATCGGTCACATCGGTGGGGGTCGCATCGGGGTTGATCGGCCCGCCGATCAGGGTCAGCGTGCTGGGTTGCGCGTCCGGGTCGAGTTCCGCCAGATAGGCGGTTGCGGCGAGTGTCAGTGGTGCGGGCTGGCACACGGCGATCACGTTGATGTCGGGGCCGAGCGCCTTCATGAAATCGACAAGGTAGAGCGTATAATCCTCGATGTCGAACTTACCCTCGGACACGGGAATATCACGCGCATTATGCCAGTCGGTGACATAGACCTCGCAATTCACGATCAGGGATTTGACGGTCGAGCGCAGCAGCGTCGCGTAATGGCCCGACATCGGTGCCACCAGCAGAATCTTGCGTGGTTGTTCTTCACGGCCCGACACGTTGAAATGAATCAGATCGCCAAACGGGCGCGCGACAACTGTTTCGATGTTGACGAGGTGGTCGCGCCCATCCTCATGGGTAAAGGTGCGGATGCCCCAATCGGGCTTGGATACCATACGCTTGAAGCTGCGTTCGGTTACTTCTCCCCAAGCTGCCATCCATTGCAAAGCAGGATTTGGCACCATACTGAAAAGTGGATAAGATGCGAGGGAGAGGGCGGAGGCACCCAACCATTGATTGGTATTTCGGAGGGATTCCATCAGGTCGTATGTGGCCATGTAGCGCATGTTCGTCTCCTGTTCGGGCAATGGGCCCGGTTTATTCGTCGCGCGGTCCCCTCCGGTTCGTGCGACGCTATGCTGCATAGCAGAAAATGTTAAGGGGAAATATTTAAAATGGCAACGCAAGACGATGTCGCAGGGCAAAATCTGGAAAAACTGAATGAGAACCTCGCCAAGGTCGAACAGCTGTCGCAGCGTTTGATCCAAGCTCTTGCGGCGCGTAAACCTGCGAACCCGACGCTGAACGGTCCCAATCAAGAGCTGTTTGCCAAGGCGGCGAAATCCTATTGGGCCGAGGCGATTGAAAACCCCGGCAAGATCTATGAGCAGCAGTTGGAATACTGGGGCAAATCGGTGCGGCATTTCATCGAGGCGCAGCAGATCATGTTGCGGGGCGAGCCGGTGGCCGAAGAGGACGCGCCCGATCCGTTGGCGGGGGACAAGCGCTTTGGCAATCCGCTGTGGAACAGCCATCCGTATTTCAAATACATCAAGCAGCAATATGCGCTGAACGCGCAGGCGATCGAGAAAGCTGTGGGCGATGTCGAGGATCTGCCCCCCAAAGACAAGCGGCGGCTGGATTATTTCGCCCATCAGATCATCGACATGATGTCACCGACCAATTTTCTGGGCACCAACCCGGATGCGCTTGAGCGGGCCGTCGCGACCGAGGGGGAGAGCCTCGTCAAAGGGCTGGAGAATCTGATTGCCGATCTGGAGGCCAATCACGGCGAACTCGTGGTGCGCCTGGCCGATGACAAGGCATTCGAACTGGGCGCAAACATCGCCACGACGGAAGGCGAGGTGGTCTATCGCAACCGGATGATGGAGCTTATTCAATACAGCCCCTCGACCGAGCAGGTGCATGCAATCCCGATCGTGATTTTCCCGCCGTGGATCAACAAGTTCTACATTCTCGATCTCAAGCCGGATAACTCTCTTATCAAATGGGTGGTTGATCAGGGCTATACGCTCTTTGTGGTCAGCTGGGTCAATGCGGATGTCAGCCATGCCGATGTCGGCATGGAAGATTATATCGAAGAAGGATTCCTGACGGCGATTCGCGAGGCCAAAGCGATCACCGGGCAGGATCAGGTCAACACGGTTGGCTATTGCATCGCTGGCACGACGCTGCACATGACGTTGGCGCTGATGGCCAAGCGCGGGGACA
The DNA here is from genome assembly GCF_048262375.1 of Roseovarius sp. Taxonomy (GTDB): domain Bacteria; phylum Pseudomonadota; class Alphaproteobacteria; order Rhodobacterales; family Rhodobacteraceae; genus Roseovarius. Next base: position 201,345 of record NZ_JBLXFE010000004.1, on the reverse strand, counting down.
AATCGGTCAAATCCGCCACGTTCTTTACCGCGCTGACCGATTTCTCCGAACAGGGGGAATTCACGCCGTTTCTTCAGGATGATTTCATTGATGGGATCGAGGAAGAGGTGAAACAGCAGGGGGTTTTGCGGTCGTTCATCATGGGGCGCACTATGTCGTTCCTGCGCTCGCGCGATCTGATTTATCAGCCCGCGGTGCGCAGTTATATGATGGGCGAAGCGCCACCGGCGTTTGACCTGCTCTATTGGAATGGGGACGGGGCCAATTTGCCGGGCAAGATGACGGTGCAATACCTGCGCGGGCTGTGTCAGAGCAACAAGTTCGTGACCGATGGCTTTGATCTATGTGGCGAGCGGTTGCACATCCGCGACGTCAAGGTGCCGCTGATGTCGGTGACCTGTGAGACCGACCATATTGCGGCCTGGAAGGATTGCTATCGCGGTTTTCAGCAGACCGGCTCTAAGGACCGGACGTTTATCGTTTCGGAATCCGGGCATATTGCCGGGATCGTCAATCCGCCGACCAAGAAGAAATATGGTCATTACTCCAATGACGATCTGAGCGGAGATGCCGAGGCCTGGATGGCGGGGGCGCAGTATAACGAGGGATCGTGGTGGCCTCGGTGGGAAACGTGGCTGGCCAAGCGGTCCGGCAAGATGGTTGCGGCGCGGGAACCGGGCGATTCGGAGCATCCGGCACTGGCTCCGTCCCCCGGAACCTATGTGCGCAAAAAGGCAACTCTCTGATCTTTGGCGCTTTTTCCTTTCGTGGGACAGGGAAATGCTGCACTGCAGAAAAAACTTGAAATGCTGCACTGCAGCATGTATATGTTGTTGCAGTTGCAGAAACGGCGGAACATCCCGCCAGAAGCTAAAAGGACCGAACCAATGGCAAAAGCACAAGATTTCACCACGATGTTCAAAGACGTCATGGGCACCTTTCCTGTCGACACCAAGGCAATGGAAGATGCATTCAAAAACCAAGCGACCCTGAGCGAAAAGCTCTCGGGTGTTGCTCTGACCGCAGCTGAGAAATCGGCTGAGATCTCGAACAAATGGACCAAAGACACTCTCGCCAAGCTGAGCGAAATGTCCAAAGCCAAAGCTGAGCCCGCTGATTACGCCAAAGCGATGACCGATTTCGCATCGGCCAATGCAGAAGTGGCCGCCGAGAACATGGCAGCGTTTGCCGAAGTGGCGAAGAAAGTTCAGATGGAAACCGTCGAGCTGATGCTGGCCGCTGGCAAAACCATTCAGGAAGACGCCACCAAGGTTGTCAAGAAAGCCGCAGACGACGTAACCGCAGCGACCCAAAAGGCGACCGCAGCGGCCAAGTAAGGTTAGCAGACCCATACCCTGATCCCCTCCCTTGAGGGGTGTGGACTGCGAAGGGCGAGCCATGCGGCTCGCCCTTTCTTTTTTCTGCACATGCGTCTAAGCTCTGCTGCAGCGCTGCATTATCCGGGAGGATACCCCTTGGCTGACCCCAAAAAACCGCTGCTGATCAAACGCTATGCCAGCCGGCGGCTCTATAACACCGAAACATCTGATTACGTTACGCTTGAGGATATCGCCGAGTTCATCCGCGACGGGCGTGAAGTCCAGATCATTGACCTCAAATCGGGGGATGATCTGACGCGGCAATATCTGCTTCAGATTGTTGCAGAGCATGAGAGCCGGGGCGAGAGCGTGCTGCCGATCAATGTGCTCAATGATCTGGTGCGCAGCTATACCACGCAAGCCACCAGCATCGTGCCGGAATTTCTGGCGGCCAGTTTCGACATGCTGCGGGACGGCCAATCCAAGATGCTGGAGAACCTGACCAAGGCCAGTCCGCTGGCCGCGATGCCCGGCATGGAGGCGATGCGTGCCCAGCAAGAAGCCTTTATGAAGGCGATGACCGGTGGGCTGAAGGGACTGGGCAGCACCTCGCCGCAAGGTGGCAAACCCTCGGAGGCGAGTGACGAGGGTCTCGACGAGATCAAGAAACAACTGGCTGAATTGCAGGACAAACTGTCCAAATTGGGCAAATAGATTGGCATGGTTGAGAGCCCGGGGCGGATAACCCTCTGGGGGATCGAAGTGTTCATGGCGGCGGCCGATGAACGCTCGATCTCGGCTGCGGCGCGGCGGTTGGGGGCGAGCCCGTCGGCGGTGAGCCAGCAACTGACCAATCTCGAAGGGGCGGTGGGGGCTACGCTGTTGCAGCGCAACGCGCGGCCGATCCGACTGACCCCGGCAGGCGAGATCATGCACCGGCGCGCGCTTGTCATTCTGAACGAAGCGGCGCAGGCGCGGGCAGAATTGGCCATGTCGCATCTCTCGACCCTGACGCGGTTTCGACTGGGCATGATCGAGGATCTGGAGGCGGATGTGACGCCACAGCTCTTGACCCATATGGCCGGAGAGTTGAAAGGCTGTCAGTTCCTGTTGGAAACCGGGGCAAGCCATCATTTGTATGACCAGTTGGACGCACGGGCGCTGGATGTGATCGTGGCGGCGGAACTGGGCGGCGAGGCGGATTGGGTTGAGGTACATCCGGTCTTGCGTGAAGGCTTTGCCGTGGTGGCTCCGCGCGGTGTGATCCGACCCGAGCGCGACGTGCTGCGGCAGCTCAAGCGTCTGCCGCTTATCCAATACACGCAGCGGCATTACATGGGGCGGCTGATTTCGTCACATCTGGCGCGACAGAACCTAAGCTTGCCGCACCGGTTTGAATTGGACAGCTATCATTCCATTCTTGCACTGGTCGGGCAGGGGACCGGGTGGTCGATCCTGACGCCGCTGGCGTTGATGCGGGCGCGGCGCTTTGCCGATCAGATCGACGTGTTTGAGTTGCCGATGGCGCCGCTCACGCGCACGATCAGCGTGATCGCGCGCAAGGGGATATTGCAGGATATGCCTGCGACGCTGGCGGAGAAGCTCAAGCCGATCCTCCGCGATACGATCGTGGCGCCCATCGTGGCCCGGCATCCGTTTCTGGCCGATGGGTTGTCGCTATTCTGAAGCCGTGCGGCGGTCGCGAAAGAATGTCTTGAGTAGCACCTCGGAGGCCCGCGCGCCGATTCCGTCATACACCTCGGGGACATGGTGGCATTGGGGATGCGTGAATACCCGTGCCCCTTGGGCAACGCCGCCGGATTTGGGATCATCCGCGCCGTAGTAGAGCCGGGCGATACGCGCGGCGGATATCGCGCTTGCGCACATGGCGCAGGGCTCGAGCGTGACATAGAGGTCATGGCCCACCAGCCGCTCTGATCCCAGTGCTACGCACGCGGCGCGGATCGCGAGAATTTCCGCATGCGCTGTGGGATCGCTCAGTTCCCGGGTGCGGTTGCCCGCCTGCGCCACGACCCGGCCCGCGGCATCGACCACCACCGCGCCCACTGGCACCTCGCCACGGGCACCGGCGGCCCGCGCTTCATCGAGCGCCCGGTCCATATGTGTCGTGTCTCTCATGCCGCCTTATGTGTCCAATCCGCCGAAGGATCAATTGGCCAATGGTGCGGAATGCGTGACCTTGCGCACCAGATCGGCGTTGAACTGGGCCTGAAGGGCAACGTGCAGCTTGGAGGATTTGCGCAAGAGCCGGTGCAGTTCCGCCGCGTCCCATTCCAGAATGCGTGCGCCCGGCTCTGCCGTGACCGAGGCGCTTGCTTGCGCGCCGGTCAGAAACGCCAGCTCGCCCACGAACATCGGTGCCTCGACCAGCGTTTCCTGTCCGGTCTTGTCGATGCGCAAGGCCCCCTCATGTACATACCAGAGCCGCTTCACCGGCGTGCCGGCCATGGTCAGGGTGCGCGGCGCGGTCACCGCGATCGTCCGCGCGGATTTCAGCAAGCGCCGGAATTGGCCCGGTGTCAGCATCGGGAACTGTTGAAAGAGCGCCTCTGTTTCCTTGGACATCGAGAAGGTCGTGCGTTCCAGAATCACGACCCCGATCATCGCAAGGTTGGCCGCACCGAGCACGGCATTGGTGGTGATCGCATCCCACAGTGGCGTATCGGCCACATGATAGTAGTAGAACAGATAGAGCACGCTGGCCGCCAGCATCAGCAGCCGCAAGAGCAACTCGTCCCGCGCCAGAAAGCCGAAAAAATCGAAAACGAACGCCATATAGACCAGAATCCCGATCGAAAGCCCAAACTGCCAATCCATTGATCGCCCCCTTCCGTCGTGCGTGGAAACCATAGCGACGGGGGCGGCGTGCTGATAGGGTCTTTTTCCAGACAACGGTTTGCTCTATGGCCTCATCCCATGAACACATCCCACTCCACTCCGCCGGGCGAGCGAATCGCCAAGGTCATTGCCCGTGCCGGTATCGCAAGCCGTCGCGAGGCTGAACGCCTGATCGAAGCGGGGCGCGTCACCGTCAACGGTCAAAAGGTTCTGCGCGCGGCATTGAATGTCACGCCTGCGGATAAGGTGGTGGTCGATGGTCGGGCGCTCGATGCGCCGGAGCCGCCGCGCCTGTGGCTCTATCACAAGCCTACCGGCCTTGTGACCACGACGCGCGACGAGCAGGGCCGCAGCACGATCTATGACGATCTGCCCGAGGATATGCCGCGGGTCATGAGCGTCGGACGGCTTGATCTCAACTCTGAAGGTTTGCTCTTGCTCACCAATGATGGCGAGCTGAAGCGCAAGCTGGAATTGCCCTCGACCGGCTGGTTGCGGCGCTACCGGGTGCGGGTGAATGGCCGACCCACGGATGCCACGTTTGAGCCGCTGCGCAAGGGGCTGGTGGTGGAGGGAGAGGCGTTTCAGCCGATGATGGTCACGTTGGACCGTCAGCAGGGGGCAAACGCCTGGATCACCGTGTCAATCCGGGAGGGTAAAAACCGTGAGATCCGGCGTGCTATGGAGGCGGTGGGGCTGGTGGTGAACCGGTTGATCCGGCTGTCGTATGGGCCGTTTCAGTTGGGACAGTTGAAGCCGGGCGCGGTCGAGGAAATCCGCCCGCGGGTGCTGCGCGATCAGTTGGGTATGAAAGACGAGCCCGAGGCCGTGGAGGCCAAGCCCACCCGGCCCAAACCGCAGCGGCGGCGGCGCTGAACAGGCGGCGCTTTGAGCCGGGTTGCGCCCGAGTATTTTTTGCCAAGGTGAATGCAAGAGTGATTTTTGTTGATCCGGATCAAGGAGACGGCGGAGTTTGATCCGTAGGGTTGAGGGCGAGCAATCAAGAAGGAGAGATGCGCGATGTCCAATACCCCCCACGAGTTGCTGGAAGAGTTTCCGCAACTGGCCGAAAAGATCAGCGAAATGAGACAGGCGGATGCGCATTTCGCCCGATTGGCGGATGAATATCACGAGCTGAACCGTGCCGTGCATCGGGCTGAGACGCTGGTTGAGCCAGTGGAAGAGCTGACCGAGGTCGAGATTCGCAAGAAGCGCGCGGCGCTGAAGGATGAGATTTATCGTCGGCTTACTGCCTGAGGCAGATTTATTGACCGACGCGCGCAAGACGGCGAAACCGTCTTGCGCGTTTTATATTTTCAGGACAGCGATTTTCAGAGAGGCGACGGTCAGTCCCACGTTCCTGAAAACCGTTCCTGCCAGACCACTGCACTATTCCAGATCTCGTGTATATATCTCGCCCCATTGGCGTAGCGCCCCCATAACCGGTCCGAGTGCGCGGCCCGTTTCGGTCAGCACATACTCAGAGCGTGGCGGGTTGGCAGAATAGGTGCGGCGCGCAAGGATTCCTGCGCTTTCCAGCTTTTTCAACCGGTTGGAGAGGGTGTTGGGTGAAAGCCCGAGCATGTCCTGTAAATCCTGAAAACGGCGCGGGCCTTCGAGAAAGAACTCGCGCAGGATAAGGATCGACCATTGGTCGCCCATGGCATTCGTGGCCCGCAAGATCGGGCAATTGTTACGGTTGGGTGTCGTCATAGGTTTGAGTATAGCTATTCGGTTCAAAATAGGAATTGACTATAAAATAAATAGTAACTACCAAAAAGATATCAAAATGGAGGTTTCGCTGATGTTTGATATCTTTCTCGCCTATGTGCATGCATTCTTGATTCTATTGCCGGCGCTCGCGCTGATTGTTGTGGCCGTCGGTGCCGTGCGCGCAGGGATGGACGGGGCTGCACTTGCGCGGGCGGTGCTGTGGCCTGCGGGTGTCTTGTCGCTTTGGGGTGCTGCGGCAATGGCGCTGTCGCAATCGGGTGGGTTCATGGTGCCCGCGACGATGGGAGAGCCGCCTTTGGTTCTCCTTTCAATGCTGGGTGGCGCCGGGACACTTTGGCTCTTGGCCACGCGGACTCGGACGGGGCAGGCCATTGTGGCGCAGACCGATCCGGGGCTGCTCATCGCTTTTCAGATCCCGCGCATCATGGGGGTGATTTTCCTGATAGGCTGGGTGGCGGGTGTCATCCCTTGGCAATTCGCGCTTTTGGCCGGGCTGGGCGATATCTGGGCCGGGGTCGAGGGCTACCGGGCGTGGCGCGCCTGTACCCAAGGCGCACCGGACGCAAGAGCCAAGCTGCTGCGCGCCAATATCATAGGGCTGGGGGATTTCGTGGTCGCAGTGCTGGTGGGGATTACCACCTCGGAAGGTTTCGCGCATCTGATGGCGCATGCGACTCCTAACATCATCAACCTGCATCCATTGGCGATGTTTCCGGGTTATTTCGTGGCGATTTTCCTCGCCTTTCACTTTGTCTCTCTGAGCAAGCTGCGGCGTCACTCCTCCAGAGTTCCCGCAGCCGCCTGAGAGATGAGGCGCGCAAGGCGGTGTTGTGCCGCCTTGCGCGTTTATGCGCGCGTTCCCGAAAACCGTTCCTGCCAGTCTTCGCGCGCCTCGTCGGTTATCTTGGTAAAGAGCACCTCGGGCACGGTAAAGGCATGGCCCGGTGCAAGGCATTCGAGGGCGGTAGGCACATCGTCGGGCCAGCTATCGTCGCTGGTTTGCATTGCCTCCAGCATCGCGCTGGCGGCGTCGGGAATGAAGGGCGCGCTCAGCACGGCGTAGAGGCGGATGAGGTTGAGCGCGAGCCGCGTCTGCATGGCGGCGCGGTCGGGATCTTGCTTGAACGTGGACCAGGGCGCTGCTTCTTGCAGATATTCGTTGCCTTCCACCCAGATGGCGCGCAGCGCGCCTGCTGATTTGCGGACCTCCATCGCCTCCATATGGCCTTCATACTCTCGGATGCGGGTCGTGAGACGGGCGATCAGCGCCTCTTCCAGATCGCTGTAAGAGCCGCCAGCGGGCACCTCTTCGTTGAACTTTGAGCGGCAGAATTTGGTGACGCGGCTGACAAAATTGCCCAGCACGTCGGCCAGATCCTTATTCGCCGAGGCCTGGAAATTCTCCCATGTGAACTCTGAATCCGAGCTTTCGGGAGCATGGCTGAGCAACCACCAGCGCCAGTAATCGGCAGGCAGGATTTCGAGCGCCTGATCCATGAACACGCCGCGCCCGCGTGAGGTGCTGAACTGACCCCCGTCATAGTTGAGGTAGTTGAACGATTTGATGTAATCTACCAGCTTCCACGGCTCGGCCGACCCAAGGATCGTGGCGGGAAAGCTGAGCGTGTGGAAGGGCACATTATCCTTGCCCATGAACTGGGTATAGCGGACGTCCTCGGCCCCCTTGTCGGTGCGCCACCAGCGTTCCCAATCTGTGCCCTTGCCCGCATCGACCCATTCCTGCGCGCAGGCGATATATTCGATGGGGGCGTCGAACCAGACGTAAAAGACTTTGCCCTCCATGCCCGGCCAATCCTCGTCGCCGCGCTTGACCGGGATGCCCCAATCGAGATCGCGGGTGATGCCGCGGTCCTGCAAGCCGTCGCCGTCATTCAGCCATTTCTTGGCGATCGAGGTGGTGAGCACCGGCCAGTCGGTCTTGCTATCGATCCAAGCCTCGAGTTCGTCCTTCATCCGCGACTGACAGAGGTAGAGATGCTTGGTCTCGCGCATCTCAAGATCGGTGGCCCCCGAAATCACCGAGCGCGGGTCGATCAGGTCGACCGGGTCTAGCTGCTTGGTGCAGTTGTCGCACTGATCGCCGCGTGCCTGCTCGAAGCCGCAATTGGGACAGGTGCCCTCAATGTAACGGTCGGGCAGGTAGCGCCCATCGGTGGGCGAATACATCTGGGTTTCCGACACTTCGCGGATCAATCCTTCCTCAAAGAGGCGTTTGGCGAAATGCTGGGTCAGCTTGTGGTTCTGCACCGAGGAGGAGCGTCCGAAGTGGTCAAAGCTGAGCCGAAATCCTTGGGCAATTTCCGCCTGCACGCCGTGCATTTCAGCGCAGTAGTCGGCCACCGGTTTGCCCGCCTTGGCGGCGGCAAGCTCTGCCGGGGTGCCGTGCTCGTCGGTTGCGCAGAGAAAGAGCACTTCGTTGCCCCTGCTGCGCTGATAGCGGGCAAAGAGATCGGCCGGAAGCTGTGATCCCACGAGATTGCCGAGGTGCTTGATCCCGTTGATATAGGGAATTGCCGAGGTGATGAGATGCCGTGCCATGTCGCGCCTGTTCCTTGACGGTTTGGCCCCGTTTAACGCGGTTTGGCGGGCAGTTCTACAGCGTTTCGGCGTTTCATTGAATCGTCGGTCACGTAGTAGATTGTTGATTTGCCGCAGTTTCGCACCGAAAGCGCTGTTATCGCTTTCCGACGTTACTTTAGCGTTCGTTCCCGTCTTTGTCGCGGCTGCGACCCGTGAGGCGTCCGATCAGGAAAGAGGTGCGCGGCGACCAGACATAGGCTGTGCGGCGTTCGGCAATGGGGCGGGCGCGCATCCGGTAAAGGCCGAAGACAACAAGGAGCGCGTGCCCTGCCGCAATCATCACGAACATGGCCGGGGGGCCGTAGACCTCGATCAGGGTCGAGGCCATCAGCGGGGCGGCGATGGCGCCCACGGCAAAGAAGAACATGAGCGCGGCGGAGAGTTCCACCCGTTCATGCGCCTCGGCAAAGTCATGGGCATGTGCGGCGCTGACCGAATAAATCGGAAAGGTGGTCATGCCAAAGAAAAAGGCCGTCATCAGGATGCCGAACGTGTCGAGGTTCTCGGTCATGGCGGTCGAGACCGAGGACAGGATCGCCGCCACCGAGAGGCCAATCAGCACCCAGCGTCGATCATAGCGATCCGCGAGCCAGCCCACCGGGTATTGCGCCACCGCCCCGCCCAGCACGAAGACCGCGAGAAAGCCTGCGATCTGGTCGACGGCAAGGCCGACCTGTTGGCCATAGAGCGGCCCCACCATGCGGAACGAGGCGCTGGAGAGGGCCGCGACCAGCACGCCTGCTGCGGCCAGAGGCGAGCAGGCGATGAGCAGCAGGGGGCGCAGGCGCGGCGCGTCCGGTGTTTCAGGTTCGCGCAGACGCGACAGGGTGAGGGGCAGAAGGGCCGCGCAGCAAAGCAGTGCCAGAAGGTTGTAGGAGACGTAAGAGGCCGGCGCGAGGACAGAGATGAGCATCTGGGCCGCCAGCGACGCGCCCATGTCCACCACGCGGTAAATACCCATCGTGCGCCCACGGGTCTCATTCGTGACCTTCGCCTGAAGCCAGGCCTCGATCACGGTGTAGCAGCCCGCCACACAGAGACCCGAGGCCACGCGCATCAGGGCCCATGCATAGGGGTCAATCACCAGCATATGCGCCAAGAGGCCGATGGCGCCTGCGGCGGTGAAGGCGGCAAAGGCGCGGGAATGGCCGATGGTGCCCATCAGGCGGGGGGCGAACCAGCAACCGATGAAAAAGCCCACGAAATGCGCCGAACCCAGAAGGCCAATCTGCGCCGTGGTGAACTCCAGTGCAAGGCCGGACAGCGCGTCAAGTGGGCCGACGCCGCCCGTCGAGAGCTGGAGCAGAACGACAGAGAGAAAGAGGGCGGCAAAGGAAATCATCAGGCGCATGGTGCGGCTACCATGGCAGGACGAGGGGCGGGGGACCATACGTTTTCGACATGGCCGCGTCGATTTCGGGCAGGCGCGCGTGAAACAAGGTTAAGATGCGGAAATCACGGGATTTTGGTGGGCGGTTAATTGGGAGGGTGGCGGGGGATTGGATTCTCGTACCGGGTCCGGTCATTGAGCGAATTGTAGGGTGGGCTATCTTTCGCAAACCGCGCTTGTCCTAGCTGGCTTCCAAGCCATTCGACCCGGCTTTGACAGCCGCAGACATTCCCAAAAGAGCCGCAAGGTCCGCAGTGTCTTTTCCCCTGTTCAGAAGGTCAAAGAGGGTTCGATCATCGCAGTCTGCGAATACGATATTGGGGCGTTGCCATTGAAAATCCTTTTGTAAAAGGCCTTGTGCTATAATCGTCAATGCCCGCAAAATGCGGTCATTGCCATCAACAAATTAAATCTGCGCTCTCCATTTCTGAGGGCCCCTACCTCTCCACCCGTGCCACGATCCGCAACCCGATCATCGGCCCGACGAGGGTGGCAAAGCCGCTTGCGCCAAAGGCATTCCGGTTGATCGTGCTGGTCAGGAGGACCGTCAGTTGGTCGAGATTATCCGGGTCGGTGCCGCGTTGGCGGTAGAGGCCAGCGTCAAGGGTGATCGTCCGGGTCACTCCGCGTACTGTCAAAAGGCCGGTGATCCGCGCGGCTTGCGGTGTGCCGGTGATTTCGGTCGAGCGAAAGGTGATGTCGGGGTGGTGGGCGGTGTCGAGCACCTCGGGCCCTTTCATCGCCTGCGTGGCAAAGAGGAACCCGGCCCGTGCGCCGGTCGCATCCAGCGTTACAGCGAGCTGACTGGCGCCAAGGTCGCGCAGATCAATCCGCATATCCGCCGATTTGATCGGCAGGGTGCCACGATTGTCACCTTGGCCAAAGTCATAGGAAAACCCCACGGTGGAGCGCGCCACATCAAGGCGATAGGCCTCTGGGGCGGCGGTGGCTTGGGTTGCTATGAGGAGCAGGGCGAGGGCGAAACAGCGGATCATGGGGCAGGATACGCGCTATGCGGCTAAATGGCGGTCACGTTTGCTTGAGTGCCCATGCGCCGGGTCGCCCCGCGAGTGCCCATGCCGCAGGAGGTGCGGTGCGCGCGCGGCGGCGGGTAAGGTGCCAGCGGTCGGTGCCCGGCACATGGGCCGGTGCCATGTGCCAGCGGGTTTCCACCCCCGGTGCGCCGCCTTCGCCCGGTGTGAGGATCAGGCCCAAGGGGCGGTGGTGACCGCGCGTGGTGCCTTCTTCGGCGGCGAGATGCAGGCGGCGCACCGGGGTGAGGGCGGGCGGCTCTGGCAGGTCGGCGATGATGAGCGGGGCGGCACCGCTGCGCAGCGCCTCTTCCATGCACCACAAGAGATCCTCGCGCCGCTCTGGCGCGACAAAGATCAGTTTTTCCGGGCCGTTTTCCGGTCCGGTGAGGGCGCAGATGCCATCGGGGTTGAGGTGGTCGCGCGCCCATGCCGGGGTGATCCAGAGCACCGGGCCGCGCAGGGCACCTAGGAGCAGCATCGCAAAGCTATGGCGGGCGGGGCCGCAGCATTCGTGCAGGCGGGCGAGCGGCAGATCAAGCGCGCCCAGAAGACGGAGGGCGGGGCGGGGGCTGTTGCGGGTGAGAAGTGGAATCGTCATGGGGAGAGGATAACGTGTTCACGAAATGTTCTCAATTGGGGCTGGCGTTGATCTCAGGCGATCCGCGCGGGGGCAGATGAGCGCTCAGCAACAGGCCGCGCGTTGCCTAATGCAGAATCTCTTCCTCGCGCACGAACATGTTGGCCCAGGCGCGTTCGATCAGTTCCGGGGTCATCTGGTAGGGAATGCCCTCAAAGTTGCAGATCGAGATCATCTGGTCGATCAGGAACACCGGCTGATAATTGGCATAGGCATTGTCGATCGTGGGGTATTTTTCCTTGATCAGATAGATCAGCGCGGCCTCGTCCAGCGGCATGCCTTTTTTGCGGGCGACCATGGCAAAGATCTTGAGAAAGTCGGATTGGCAGGGGCCGTCGATCTTTATCTTATAGAAAATCCGGCGCAGCGCGGCCTTGTCAAAGATCGCGTTGGGGTGAAAGTTGGTCGAGAAGATCACCAGCGTATCAAACGGCACCTCGAATTTCTCGCCCGATTGCAGGGCGAGAATGTCTTTGGACTCTTCGAGCGGCACGATCCAGCGGTTGACCAGCGCCTGTGGCGGTTCCGCCTGACGGCCAAGGTCGTCGACGATAAAGATGCCGCCGGTGGATTTGAGTTGCAGCGGCGCCTGATAGGTGCGGGCGGTGGGGTTGTAGACCAGATCGAGCATCGACAGGCTGAGTTCGCCGCCGGTGATCACGGTCGGGCGTTCGCAGCGGACATAGCGCGTGTCGAAGGTGCGTTTGCGGCGCAGGCTATGGGGATCGTCGATTTCGACCTCGGCCTTTGAGTGTACGATGGGATCATAGACGGTGATCACCTGACCGGAATATTCGATGGCGCGGGGCACGTAGATCTTGTCGCCCATGGCGTCGCGGATGCCATTCGAAATCGAGGATTTACCATTGCCGGGTGGGCCATACATCAGGATCGAGCGCCCGGCGCTGACCGCAGGGCCAAGGTGATCGAGCAGGGACTTGGGCAGGATCAGGTGCCCCATGGCATTGGTCAGTTGTTCGCGGGTGATTTGAATGTTTCGGATCGACTGGCGTTTGACCTGTTCGCGGTAGACCGCGAGCGGCACCGGCATTGCGCCGAAATATTCCGATTGGCTGAGCGCGTCGAGGGCGCGGGATTTTCCGGAATCCGTCAGTTGATAGCCCATTTCGCCGCCTGAATTGGCGTTGAGCGTGCCAGTGGCCTCAATCAGCTTTTGGCTGCGCGCCATGTCGATCAATTCCTGTGTGACAGCGCGCGGCAAACAAACTGCCTCGGCGATGTCCGTGGCCAGATCGAGGTTCTTGCGGAACATGGTCTTGAGCAGGATGTCCCGCATCATCACCACAGGTAATTGCATGTCCTCCAGCCGACTCGGGGGGGGGGGCGGCTGAACGCCAGTGCTGGCTTGCATGTTCATGAGGTCTGCCTGTGCTGCGTCGGACTGCGATAGCGCAACCGTCGCATGCAAAGGTGCAAAAATTAAGGAGAGCGTCGGGCAGACCTGAGGCGTTCAGATCCCGTAGAGAGCACCGAGGCCCAGATAGATCGCGAGCGTGCCGCCCAAGGCAAAACCCATCGGGAATTTCTTGCCGGAGGCCCAACTCTGCCAGTCAGGAGCCAGACGGCGCAGGGGGCTATGTTTGATAATGCGGTGGGTCACGAACGCCCCGAGCAGTGTGGCGGCAAAGATCAGGCAGAGCGAGGCCGCATCGCCAAGCGCCACGAACGGGGCGGCGGCGGCGATGAATTTGGCGTCACCGGCCCCCATCAGACCGACGGCGTTCATTGCAATGCCCGCGACCAGCATGACCGCCAGCTGCACCAGCCGCCATGGGTAATCGGCCAGCGGCAGCGCAATCAGCCCGACCACCAGAAAGATCCCCGCCAGCGTCAGAACAGCGGTATTGGGGATCTTCATCCGGCGCAGATCGCTGACGGCAACCCAGGCGCAAACCGGCAGGACAAACGGCAAGAACCAAAGCGCGGCATGCGCCGTAATCTCAAGCGTCATCTGGCGACCCTAGCCTGCCACGTTGGTTTCAAGGGCGCGCAGAGAGCGCACTGCATCCTCGAAATGCTGTGGGTGGGTTTCGATGGCATCGCGCAACAGACCCTCACCAATTGTGGTGTCGCCCTGTTTGATGGCCGAAAGACCGAGGGTGTAGAGCAGTTGCGCCCGTTCGGATTGGCTAACCGGCAGGACCGGCAGCGAATAATTACGCTGTGCGCCGCGTGCCAGAACAAGATTGTTCTTGGCGGTGAAGAGGGCCGGGTCCTGACGCACCGCATCGGTAAAGAGCCGTTCTGCACCGGAAAAATCGCCGCGAGTCAGTTTCGAATAGCCCCAGTTGTTCATCACGCTGGCGGGCTGCGTGGTCAGGCCGACGGCAATTTCATAAAAACTGTCGGATTTTTTCCAATCCTGATTGCTGTCGGCAATCATCGCCTCAAGCCGGTAGCGTTTGAAGGTTTCATGGGTGGGCGGGATGCTGTCGAGCACAGTGTCGGCGCGCTCCCACTCGTTGTTGCGGATCAGGGCATCGGCCAGATCAACGCGGTCTTCGTCAGTGGCGTCCTTGTGCTCGGTGATGCGGGTCCATGTCGCCACAGCCTCGGTATTGCGTTTGGCGCGCACAAGAGATTTGCCCATGCCTCGCAAAAGGTCGATGCGGTCTGGTTTCTCTCCAACTGCCCGCTGGAAATAGGCAACCGCCTCATTCGGATCGCTGGCGGTCAGCATCACATCGTTGAGATTGGTTTCGTCCACAACGTTGATGTCCTGAAAGGCGCGATCAACGTCATTTCCATTGGACTGCTCACACGCGGACAGGGCGAATGCGCCTGCCACACACAGGGAAACAAGAATAGGGTGGCGCATTTTTGCGTCCTTTTACTGCCTCGGCCTCGTCACGGTATCTTGCGGATCAGATAGTCGCCACTGCCCCGCCGTACCAGTTTGTAGTCTTGCTCGTCCTCAACATCATAATCGGAATTTTCTGATTTTGCGAGCGCTAAGCGCAAATTGTCACGGATTGCGTCACTTTCGCCATTGTCGAGCGCATAGGCGCGGCGCAGAATTTGTTCTGCTTCGGGGTATTGGCGCCGTTCGACCAGCACGACACCCAGATTGTTCCAGGTTTCCGGAGTGGCATCGGGCAATTCTATTGCCTCACGCAACAAGCGCTCGGCGGTGCCAAGGCGACCAAGCGCAAGATTGGCGCTGCCCAGACCTGCGAGCACATCAGCGGTCATACCATGGCTGACCGCAGCGCGGGTAAAGGCCTGGTGCGCCAATTCGTATTCGCCAGCATCCATCAGGCGGTGACCAACCACAAGGCCGTCAACGGCTTCGCCCCCGGACGCGAGACCGGGGGCGTAGGGGCCCTCTGGCGGTGCCGGCGCCAAACATCCTGCAAGCGCCAAACTGCACATGAAAAGTACTGTCGCCCGCCCTATCATGTCGCCTCGTTTAATTTTGGGCCATGGCGAGCAGTTCCATGATGCCCAGAACCGATGGCCCGACCAGAATGATCAGCAATGGTGGGACTGTAAGCATCATCGTGGCCAATGTCATCTTGGTCGGCAGCTTGTTGGCTTTTTCTTCGGCGCGCATGACGCGTTTGTCACGCATTTCGCCAGCGTAGACGCGCAGGGCCTCGCCAATCGATGTCCCGAATGTTTGCGATTGCACCAATACGGTGACAAAGCTCGAGATATCCTGAACGCCGCAGCGCTCTGCCATTTCCCCCAGTACCGAAGGTTTGTCGCGCCCGGCCTTGATCTGAAGCGCGACGATTTCGAATTCCTCTGCAAGGGCCGGGTAGGACGCGCGCATTTCACTGGCAACACGGATGATCGACTGATCCATGGACTGACCGGCCTCGATGCAGACGAGCATCATGTCGAGACTGTCGGGAAAGCCGTCCTGGATTTCTTCCTGCCGTTTCTGCTGACGCTTGGTTATCCAGTACTTAGGCATCATATAGCCGACACCCGCAGGCCCGAGGATGTACATCAATGTTTCTTGCGTGCTGGTCTCTGTGCCCGATTTGAACAGAACATAGTAGATCACGCCCAAGATCAGCAGGCCAATTCCAAGTGCAAATTGGGCAAAGTGGAAATACCGTACCGCGTCGCGATGCCGATAGCCTGCTTGCATCAGTTTAAGACGCATCTGGCTCAGTTGTTTCTCATCCTGCGGCTCGAGAAAAGTGGCGTAGCGATCGAGCTTTTTGTTTTGCGTTCCGGCACGCAGGTTGGTTTTGGCCTTATTCGTTTCACTTGTGCCGCGACTGTTCGATTGCTTGAGTTTTTCCAGTGGATCTTGTTTTTGCCGGAGCATCATCGGAATGGTCACGAGCACAAGCATCACGCCCAGCCCGCCGACCACGATCAAAGGTCCGAACGGCCCAAGGGCGCCAGTCAGTATGTCGTTGAGGGTAGAGAGAGTTTCCATGGTTTATTCCTCAGACCTTGATGTTCACAAGGGCACGCATCACGATCAGGTTCATGACCAGAAAGACAGCAACGACCAGTACCGCAGGTATGAAGTAAGGATGAAGCATCGCCTCGTCATAGTAGTCAGGTTTGATCAGTTGGATGATGATCAGGGCCAGAATTGGAAAGCCTGAGAGAAACTTGCCAGACCATTTGGCCTCGGCAGTGATTGCCTTGACCCTGCGGAAGAGGCGAAAGCGGGCGCGGATCACCTTGGCCAGACCAGCAAGGATCTCTGCCAAGTTACCGCCAGATTGCTGCTGAATGGTGACCGCCATGGCGAGGAAACGCAGATCTTGCATATCGAGCCGTTCCGCCATTTCCTTGAGCGCCTCGCCCATATCGCGGCCATAAGCGGACTCGTCCGCGATGATCCCGAATTCAGTGGCAAGCGGGTCGCCGACCTCGGTTGCGACGATGCCGATGGCGGATGAAAACGGATGCCCGACCCTTAGGGATCGAACCATCAATTCGATGGCATCAGGCAGTTGCTCTTCGAGCAACGCCATACGTTTGGACGCCTTCATGCTGATCCAAGTAAAAATGCCTCCCACGCCGATGCCCACAGCCGCCACGGCGCGCACTGGAACGGCCGTGTCGGTGCCGACCGAGAGGCCGACAAAGGCCAGAACACTGAGCCCGACCATCAACATGATCAGCTGTTTGGGAGTAAAGGCAATCGCCGCCTTTTGGGCCTTGTCCGATAGAATGGCATAAAGCGGCAGCTTGCGCGCCTTGAGGTGCTGCTGCATTTCCTTGCGCAGCTTTTCCATCACCTCTTCGCGGTTGCCCGATTTGTCGAGCATTTCCAGCCGGCGGTTGACGCGGTTGTTGAGGCTGATCGAGCGGCCAAAAACGGTGAGATAGATGCCTTCGACAAGGACGAGAACGCCGACGAAGATCAACGCATAGATGATCGGTTCTGCACTGAGGGTCAATTGCGTTACTCCGCTGCGATCGGTTCGTAGATATGGGGGGGCAGGTCATAGCCCCAGAGCCGGAAGCGTTCGGAGAAGTGCGAGCGCACACCAGTGGCGGTGAAATGGCCGATGATCTTGTTCTCGGGGCTGAGTCCCACACGCTGGAAGCGGAAAATTTCCTGCATTGAGATGACATCGCCCTCCATCCCTGTGATCTCCGTGATCGAAGTCATCCGGCGCGATCCGTCCTGAAGGCGGCTGGCCTGCACGATGAGATTAACGGCGCTGGCGATCTGACTGCGCACCGCCTTGAGCGGCATTTCAAGTCCGGCCATGGCGACCATGTTCTCGAGTCGGCTGATGCCGTCGCGGGGGTTGTTGGCATGGATTGTGGTCATTGACCCGTCATGGCCGGTGTTCATGGCCTGCAACATGTCGATCACTTCTTCGCCGCGCGTCTCGCCCACGATGATGCGGTCAGGACGCATGCGCAGCGCGTTCTTGAGACAGTCACGCGGGGAGACCTCGCCTTTGCCTTCAACGTTTGGCGGGCGGCTTTCCATCCGGCCCACATGGATCTGTTGCAGTTGCAATTCGGCGGTGTCTTCGATGGTCAGAATCCGCTCGGCGTTGTCGATGAAGGACGAGAGCGCGTTGAGCGTGGTGGTTTTACCGGAACCCGTACCGCCCGAGACGATCACGTTGAGGCGCGTGGCGACAGCGGCCTGAAGGTAGGCGGCCATCTCCTCGGAAAACGCGCCGAAACGCACGAGATCGTCGATCCCGAGTTTGTCCTTTTTGAATTTCCGGATCGAAACGAGGCTGCCGTCGACCGCAACGGGAGGCACCATGGCGTTAAAGCGCGAACCATCGGCGAGGCGCGCGTCAACATAGGGGTTGGATTCGTCCACCCGACGACCCACCGCCGACACGATCTTGTCGATGATGCGCAGGAGGTGTCTTTCATCCTTGAAGGTGACGTCGCTGAGTTCCAGCTTGCCCGCGCGTTCGATGAAAATCTGATGCGGGCCGTTGACGAGAATATCGTTGACCGTATCATCCTTGAGCAAGGTTTCGAGCGGGCCGAGACCCTTGACCTCGTCGTAGAGTTCTTGGGTGAGTTGAGCACGATCCTCACGGTTGAGAACGATGCCCTGTTCCTCGAGGATTTCTCCCGCGATAGAGCTGATTTCCGCACGCAGGTCGGACTCTGTCGCCGTGTCGAGGGCGGAGAGATTGAGATGATCCAGCATGGCGCGGTGCAGTTCGATCTTGATTTCGCTGATCCGCTCCTTGCGCTTGCGCTCCTTGTCCATGCCGACAGGTTTCGCGGCCACAAGCGGGGCGGGTTTGCGGAAAGACTGCAGTGGAACAGCCTCGACCGGAGCGGCTTTCGCAGGTTCTACGGGCGCTGCATTGGCGGGTGCCCGACTGGGAGCAGATTTCTTGTAACGGGAAAACATCTGTTTCTACCCTTGTTCTAGGCGGCTTCGGCGTCGCTCTTGCCAAGAGCATGCAAGGAGCTGGCGAGCTTGGCGATTTCGCGGCGTAATGGATTCTTGGCGGAACTCGACGCCAGCGGCAGACCGTGGTCCGAACTCTGGCAAACCGCCCGACCGCCATCCGGCAATAATATCTCGATCCGTATTTCAAGGCTCTCGGCCATGCGTTTGACCCGGCTCTTGCCGTTCAAATCCGTGAACTTCGGGGATTTGTTCAGGCAGTAGCGCAGCTTGTCCACTGGCAGATCTTCTGATTGCAGGGCCCGTTTGATCCGCAAAGCGTTTTGGGCCGAGCGCATATCCAACTCAAGCGTGGTAAAGTAAACCTGCGACGCATGCAGCACCGCTTCGGTCCATTGAACCAATGTTCCCGGCATATCGATGACAACATAGTCAAAATGCTTGCGTGCGAAGGCCAGTACCTTGTTCACGTCGTCCGATGAAATCATATCGAGCGGCAGAACATCCGACGGGGCGGTGAGGACCCAAAGTTTGTCTTCAAAGGCGACCAGTGCCTGCCGAAAGACATCATCATCCAACGCCTCTGTGTCGGACCACATTTCAAACACCACATCCCGGCGTGGCAGGTCGAGGTAGGTCGATACCGAACCGAATTGCAGGCTGAAATCCAGCAGGCAGACGCGAGGGGGGTTGGTTTTCTCGATATTGGCCAGTTCCCAGGCGAGGTTGACAGCCAAAGTGGTGGCACCAGTACCGCCTGAGAGACCTTGTACCGAAAGTATCACGCCATCCCCGGCGGTCGGGGACGCCAGCGCCGCATGAGTTTGCACCGGCGCGAGATGAACCGGCGCGGGGGTGTTCCTTAAACGCTCAATCGCTGCCTGCAACTCGCCTTCGGGAAGGGGGTAGGGGACGAATTCGTCGGCACCTTGACGCAGTAGTTGATGCAATGCTGCGGGGCTCACGTCCTCTGCGATCAGAATGACCTTGATCCCTTTTCTATTGGCCAAGGCGATGATTTCGCCCAACATGACGAGATCTTCTTCGTCGGCCTCGTCGATTGCGATGGCCATGAATTCCAGCAACTCAGCGTCCGGCTGGTTGAAAAAGGCTAGGGCCTCGGCAAATCCGAGATCCCCCCAGGCCTCGCCCAAGGCGGCTTCCATGTCCTCAATCAGCAGGTCGAAGTTCTGTACGTCGCGGCTAATGGTGCAGGCGACGATCGGGCTAGGGTCAGACTGTTTTATAACGTTACTCGTCATTCTCTTGGTCCTGTTTTTGCCATCGCTTGGTGGTGATAGCCAATATCCCTGCTGGATATGGAAATACGGGCCATTCAGCTGAGCACCAATTGCGACGGAAACTTTTGGCTCTTGGGGAACATGCGCGGGAATATTGGCGACATTTAGGCCAAAAGATCGTAATTGTGCGATGTTAAGATACAAAAAACCCGCCCAATTGGGGCGGGTTTGAGGGGGTCCGACAGAGCCGAACAGGGAGAAACGGGTGTTTACACTATTATTCGGAAGTGGTCGATCCAGATGCCTCAACCATCAGTAGATCTGAACGTGGCACTGCGCTGCTTATGTATTCGCGGTACACAACCTCTGCGTATTTGCCATCCATGATGATCGGATGCGAGTCGACAAAGCCAGAGACCTCTGTGACAGTGCGCCGGTTGCGGCGTTCACGGCCTTGGGTCACGATCAGCGGCTGTGTTTCGCCAAAGGAGGCGACAGCCTCGAGCCGTGCACGGCTTATCCCTTGGCTGGTGAGAAATGCGACCACGGCCTGAGCGCGGCGCATGCCGAGGCTCTTGTTGTAGGCATTGGACCCTACAGCGTCCGTATGACCGTAAACACGAAAGCGTACTTCGGGAAATTGCCGGATCCAGTTGGCCTGCTCGTGCAATGTATCGCGTGCGCCCGCATCCAGCTCTGCCGAGTTGAAGGCGAAGTTTACAGTGCTCAGCACCTCGTTGGCAAAGCGGTTTGCCAGATCAAATCTATAGCTTCGGTCGCCGGTCATCACGAGGTGGTTGTTCATCACCGCCTCTCCGAAATGGCCGCTGTCCACATGCGAGCCTGCTTCGCTGAAATACGAGCGGTATACAGAGCCTTGCGGCATACAGGCAGCGGTGGCGATCAGGCCAACGATTGCGAGAACATGTTTCATTTCCAGTCCCCTGCTCAATCCATCACATAGCCGTAGGATCCGGTGAAATCCTGCTTGGCCACCTCACCCACAGCACCACGGTCGTTGACGCCCTTGGCGAGGAGACCATTGAGGAAAAGATCCTTTTCCGAGGGCAGTTTTACACGATCTGTCGGCAGCGCAAGAGCCTCGCCACGAGCAGGCGACACCAGATGCGCGGAAACGATGATTACCAACTCGGTTTGAGACCGCTGATAATCGGCGCTGCGGAACAGGGAGCCCAGCACGGGCACATCACCCAGCCAAGGCACCTGACCAGCGTTGTCGCGGAAATCATCCTGAAGCAAGCCGGCAATCGCAAAGCTCTCACCATCCCGAAGTGCCACGGTCGTCGAGGTGTCGCGGCGGCGGAAGGCCGGGATGGCGAACCCATTGGAAACCAAGGAGTTGGCCGTGTCGATGGAGGAAACGGCGGCGGCCATTTCGAGGTTGATGATACCATCGTCGACAACGCGTGGCACGAAGTTCAGCTCGACACCGAAGGGTTTGAATTCGATGGAGGTGGTGTCATTGTCCTGTGCCACCGGCACCGGGAATTCGCCACCCGCGAGAAACTTGGCCTCTTGTCCCGACAGCGCGGTCAGGTTCGGCTCTGCCAGGGTGCGCACGACGCCCTTGGTTTCGAGCGCTTCCAGCAGGATGCCCACCTCGACCGAGCCTACGTCAAAGCCGAAGGCAAAAGCGGCGTTGTTTTCATTTACGCCTGGAATGGCGCCGGCCAATGTGCCCAGTACGCCCCCTTGGGTGTTGGTTGTGTTGGTGCCACCGATCACACCGACCTGATTGGCTCCGCGCGCGTCGAGGGAAAATGAAGAGGAGAGCGCCTTGGATACGCTGCGCTGCATTTCGGCAAAGCGGACCTTGAGCATGACCTGCTGCTTGCCGGAGACCGACATCAGGTTTGAGACCCGTTCCGGGGCATAACGCTCTGCCAGATCCAAAGCGCGTTGCATGCGCGACGTACTGGATACAGTGCCAGAGATCACGATACCGTCGTTGGCGCTGCGCACTTCGATGGGCTCGTTGGGCAGAATCTGTTTCAGCCGTTCCTTGAACTCTTCGATGTCGGTGCTGACGTGCACGTCAATATTGGTTATGAGTTGGCCCACGCCGTCAAACAGGCTGAGTGTGGTGCGCCCCGGTGTCTTGCCCAAAACATAGATTGTACGGTCCGACAGGGTAGAGAAATCGGCAATGGCCGGATTTGCAATGCTAAGCTCCGCGAAGGGAGTTTCGCTTTCAACCACCACGGCTCTGTTCATCGCGACGCTGAGGACGCTGGACGTACCGTTGCGCACCACCCGGATGTTTTCCGCCTGTGCAGATTGCGGCACATGACCGACAACCAACGCCAGCCCAAAGAAGGCCGCGTATAAAGATCCACGCAATTTCATGTGACCTGCCTTTCCGATCACGCCTCATTTTTCGGGTCTTCTCGCCCGCATTTCACATACTTTGCGGTAGTTTCGTTTTTTTTTCAAGAATCAATGCTGTTTTGTCTATTTTTCTAATTTGTGTGACCAAATCACTTTGTCATGCAAGGCACCCAAGCGCGGGTGCCTTGCATGACCTTCTGGGCCAGTCTCAGTTCGTGCAGGGGATCGGTGTCACGATCACCTCGGCACCGCGTCGCGTGCGGATGGTGCAGGTCTCGGAAACCGGGGCCTGCTCGATCACGGCCTCGGCCGTTATTCCGAGCAACCTGTGCTGATCCACTTCGATGGCCTCTGCCACTGTATCGTCCAGCGCGCCGACCAGAGACAAAGACAGCCGCCCGGTCGATTGAGCCTGAGCCAGAGCCGCCACTTGTTGTGGTTTGGCGGCGACAGTTACGGTGCGTGCGATCACGGCCTCGGACATATCCATGTCCGCGACTTGGTCCACGGCAATCAGCTTGACCCCAGTTTCGATCAGCTTGGTCACCTCTCCGGTCGAATTGCCTTCGGTGCGCAGATTGTTGCCCCCGATGCTACCAGTCCAGTAGACGTCGATTGTGTCACCCGGACGCAAGAAACCTGACACGCCGCTGCTCACATCCACCTTGATGGCAAAGGCCCGCATGCCACGCTCCAGCTGAGAGGTGATACCAACCTCTTCACCGGGGGCTGTCACTTTGACGGCGAGGATTGCTTCGTTCGGTTCCATGCGTCGCAACGCTCTGCGTTTGACAGCTTCGCCTTCAGGAAAGAGCTCTTCTGAAGTACGGAATACGCCTTCAGGAAGTGAATTCTTCGGGAAAGCTGTGAGGCGGACGGCGTCTTTGTCCAGGGCTTCGCCATATTTGAGCGCGCGATTGGCAACATAGATGTCAACGGTCTCGATGTTGGGTGCGCGTTGCTGGCGCTCTGCCGCCAGCTGTCGCTGATACCCGTCGATATAGCTCTTGGCCATATAGACGGCAAAACCCGCGAGACCGAGGCCTAACATCAGCACCAATCCGAAAACAACTCGCATGGGGTATCCTTTCCTTCGAATGATACGTTCCGGCGCGATACCGGTAATCAAAAGCCTGAATATCGAGGGATTATGTCAAAATCAGGGACAAGCGGCGGCGATATCGCGCTCTTGGGCCGGATTGCGGACGCAGATGGGCATGAACGGAAATGGCCACGGATAGGATCTATCCGTGGCCATTGCTTGTGAGGTCATACTGACCTTGTCAGATTATTACTGACCCAGCGTGCCCAAGCTTGTGACCGTAGCAGTGGTGCCGACTTCGGTTCCGATTTTGGTGGCCAGACCGGTGATGCCGGTATTAACCGATGCCACGCCAGCAACACCCAGACCAACGACAGCTGCGGTCAGAACGACCCAGTCAACCGTTACGGCGCCGTCTTCGTCTTTCGAGAAGTTTTTGAAGAATTTAATCATGGTTTGGTCCCTCCAAAGGATCAGTTGCTTGTGTTGTCACACCCGCTTCGGTTTTGGGCCCCCAGTTTTTTTATGGCCCGCTGCCGTCGTGGTGTGATGCCATATAGCCGGGCAAATCAGGCGGGAATTTGGCGTCATTGGACCAATTTTCGAATGTTTGCGCAAAAGTACATGAAAAATCTTAAGATACTGAAAAACATCAAAAGAAAGTCTGATAATCTATCTAAAAAAGAGTTTGACGGTTCAATTGTGGCGCAATTGTGGGTGGGCGGTACCGCCATTTGGAACAATGCTGGCGTCAGGTGTGGATTTTTGCGATACTGCTGACAATCAGTCAGAGGCAGAGCAGCGCCCGCTATGAAATTGTTAAATCTTTTGGTGTCTGCTGCGATTCTAGCAGGAGCCGGGCCAATTGTGGCGCAGGAACCGCCGCCTTTTGCCGATTTTACGTTTAAACGAGAAAAAGCCCCTGCGTCTGGGGCGCGGCGTGGTCCTTTGGTGCAAGTGACACCGCTGGCCCCTGAAGCCCCGCGCAAATCGGCAAGCAGTGCCGCGCCCGCCCTGCCGCGCGCCCCGTACGACGCGGCTTATGGCTGGTTTTGGGATGGCGTGCCCGCAGATCGGGATGCGGATCGCATCTTGCGCCTGCGCAGTGCGATGGACCATCTGAGCAAACCGCCGGCTGGCAAGGCGGTTATTGCGCCAAGGCTGCAATCGGTGCAGGAGATTGCCTTGTCTGAGGGCCGTCATATCCTGAGCGAGACCATTGGCACGCAAATCTCGCCTGCGTTGGTGCTCGCGGTGATCGCGGTTGAATCCTCTGGCCAAGTGGCGGCGGTCAGCAGCGCCGGTGCGCAGGGGTTGATGCAGCTTATGCCAGACACCGCCCGGCGGTTTGGCGTGACCGATATCCTGTCACCAGCACAGAATATCCGGGGCGGAGTTGCCTATCTTGATTGGCTGATGACGGAATTTGGCGGGGATGTGGTTCTGGCTTTGGCGGGCTATAATGCGGGTGAGAACGCGGTCAAACAGCATGGCGGTGTTCCGCCCTATGCCGAGACCCGAGATTACATTCCCAAGGTTCTGGCCGCTTATGAGGTGGCGCGCGGGCTGTGCAAGACGCAGCCGGAACTGATTACCGATGCCTGCGCGCTCAATTTGGCGATGAAGTAAGGGCCGGACACTCAGAGCGTCCGACCCTCGGGTTTTAGTTCACGATGGTCGCCTCGGTGGCGGCGCGCAGTTCGTCCTCGGTCACGCCATCGGCCAGCTCGACGATCTTGAGCCCGCCCTCGACCACATCCAGAACGCCAAGGTTCGAGATGATCCGGTTGACCACGCCCGTGCCGGTCAACGGCAGGGTGCAGGATTTCAGCACCTTGGATTCGCCATGCTTGTTGGTGTGGTCCATGACCACGACCACGCGGCCCACGCCCGCCACGAGATCCATGGCACCCCCCATGCCCTTGACCAGCTTGCCGGGGATCATCCAGTTGGCGAGATCGCCGTTTTCGGCCACTTCCATCGCGCCCAGGATCGCCATAGCGATCTTGCCGCCCCGGATCATGCCGAAGGAGGAGGCGCTGTCGAAATAGCTGGTGTCAGGCAATTCGGTGATGGTTTGCTTGCCTGCGTTGATCAGGTCCGCGTCCTCGGTGCCCGCGACCGGAAAGGGCCCCATGCCCAGCATGCCGTTTTCCGATTGCAGCGTGACATGCACGCCCTCGGGGATGAAATTGGGCACCAGTGTCGGGATACCGATCCCGAGGTTCACATAGGTCCCGTCCTGGAGTTCGAGCGCCGCGCGTGCGGCCATCTGATTGCGATCCCAAGCCATTATGCAGCCCTCACGGTGCGTTGTTCGATACGTTTCTCATGTGTGCCTTGAACGAGGCGGTGCACATAGATGCCCGGCAGGTGGATGCAATCGGGGTCCAGTTCGCCCGGCTGGACGATTTCTTCGACTTCCATCACGCAGACCTTGCCGCACATGGCGGCGGGCGGGTTGAAGTTGCGCGCGGTCTTGCGGAAAATCGCGTTGCCGGTGGTGTCGGCCTTCCATGCCTTGACGATCGACAGGTCGGCAAAAATCCCTTGCTCAAGGATGTAGGTCTCGCCGTTGAAGTCCTTGTGCTCCTTGCCCTCGGCCACCTGTGTGCCAACGCCGGTTTTGGTGTAAAAGCCGGGGATGCCGCAGCCGCCTGCGCGCATACGCTCGGCCAGCGTGCCCTGCGGGTTGAATTCCAGCTCCAGCTCGCCACTGAGATACTGGCGCATGAATTCGGCATTCTCGCCCACATAAGAGGACATCATTTTTCGCACCTGCCGCGTCTGCAACAGGATGCCGATGCCGAAATCGTCGACGCCTGCGTTGTTGGACGCGAAGGTCAGATCCTTGACGCCCGAGTCGCGGATCGCGGCCAAGAGCAGTTCGGGAATGCCGCAGAGGCCAAAGCCGCCCGCTGCGATCAGCATGTCGTCGCGCAAGAGCCCGTCCAGCGCTTCGGCGGCCGAGCCGTATACCTTTTTCATGTGGAACCTCCTCCAGACAGTGGTTTGCCCCCGTATGCGGTGCAAGCTGGATGCGAGTCAACGCGCCCCGCCCCGCATCGTCGCGAAATAGGGATTTCTACTTAGACACGGAGCCTGCTTTGCGCGGGGTCTATTCCCCGGCAGCTGCCCTTTTGGCGGTTGCCTTGGCCACTGCGGGCTTTTTCATGGTGGTTTTCTTTGCTGCCGGCTTTTTGGCGGTGGTGGATTTGCTGGCAGGTTTCTTGGCCGCCGTCTTGCGCCCCTTGCCGGATTTGGACGCTTTGGCGGCGATGGACTCGATTGCCATCTCCATCGTCACGTCCTCGGGTTCGGTCCCCTTGGGCAAGGTGGCATTCACTTTGTCCCACTTGATATAGGGGCCATAGCGGCCCTCTAGGATCTGGATCGGCCCGCCATGCTCGGGATGCTCGCCCAGATCGCGCAGCGCCTTGGCTGCGGCGCGTCCGCGCCCACCGGGATTTGCCCGCTTGGCTGCAAGCAGCTCTACCGCCCGGTTCATGCCGATGTCGAACACATCCGCCGGATCCTTCAGATTGGCATAGACCGGCTTGGCCTCATCGGGAAGTTGATGCATGAGATAGGGGCCGAACCGTCCAAAATTGGCGGCAATCGTGCCACCCTCGGGATGATCGCCCACCACGCGCGGCAGGCTCAGCAGGGTGAGCGCCTTTTCCAGCGTCATTTCTTCGGCTTTCCAACCCTTGGGCAGGCTGGCGCGGTCGGGCTTCTTGTTCTCTTCTGTTGCCTCGCCGCGCTGCACATAGGGCCCGAAGCGGCCAGAGCGCAGGGCAATTTCGATGCCGTTTTCATCCTCTCCAAGGATGCGGTCGCCGTTTTCCCCGGCATCGCCGCCGATGGGCCGGGTATAGCGGCATTCAGGGTAATTGCCGCAGCCGACAAAGCCGCCGGAGCGCGAGGTTTTGAGGTGCAATTGCCCGGTGCCGCAGAGTGGGCATTGACGAGGATCGCTGCCATCCTCGCGGGGCGGGTAGAGCGTGGGCGCAAGGGCTGCGTCGAGCACAGTGAGCACCTCGGTGATGCGGAGTTCCGAGGTTTCGGCAATCGCCGCAGAAAAATCGCGCCAGAACCGCTCTAGAATTTCCTTGTAATCCGCCTCTCCCGCGCTGACGCGGTCGAGATCCTCTTCAAGATTGGCGGTGAATTCGTAGCCCACATATTTGCGGAAGAAATTGATCAGAAAGACCGTAACGATCCGTCCCTTATCCTCGGGGAAAAGACGGTTTTGCTCTTTGCGCACGTATTCGCGGTCCTGAATCGTGGTCAGGACGCTGGCATAGGTCGAGGGGCGTCCGATGCCCAATTCTTCCATCTTCTTGACCAGCGTCGCCTCGGTGTAGCGGGGCGGCGGTTGCGTGAAGTGCTGAAGGCCAAGCACCGCCTCGTTGGGCGCAAGCACGGCGGCGGTTGTCTCGGCCCCCTCGTTCGCCTTGGCGAATTCGCCGCGCAATGAGGATTTGGCAAAGGCTGCGGGTTCACCTTGCATGATTTGCGGCAGGCGGCGGTCGTCATCGTCCCCCGTGACGTCATCGCGGCCCTCTTCGTAGACCTTGAGAAAGCCGTCAAACAGCATCACCTGACCGGTGGCGCGCAGGCCCACCTGACCATCGGCGCTGCCGATTTCAACGGTGGTGCGCTCCATCCTTGCCGCCTCCATCTGGCAGGCGAGGGTGCGTTTCCAGATGAGATCGTAGAGCTTGCGCTGGTCCGCGTCCGAGGTTTTGATGTGGCCCGCATCGCGGGTCATGTCGGTCGGTCGGATACATTCATGCGCCTCTTGGGCATTCTTGGCCTTGTTTTTATACATGCGGGGCGATTTCGGCAAATATTCTGGGCCGAACCGATCCTTGATCGCGTCGCGCGCGGCCATGACGGCCTCGGGGGCCATATCGATCCCGTCGGTACGCATATAGGTGATGTAGCCTGCTTCGTAGAGGCGTTGCGCTGCGCTCATGCATTGCTTGGCCCCCATGCCAAATTTGCGGCTGGCCTCTTGTTGCAGGGTCGAGGTCATGAAGGGGGCAGAGGGATTACGGCTGGCTGGTTTCGCCTCGACCGACGTAACGGAGAGGGCGCGGGACGTGATGGCCTGCACGGCCAATTCGGCCTGTGTGGCGTTTTCCAGATCGAACTTGTCGAGCTTCTTGCCTGCGAGCGATACCAGACGCGCTTCGTATTCCTGACCGCGTGGTGTGGTGAGCTGGGCCTTGACAGACCAATATTCCCGCGCTGTGAAGGCCTCGATTTCTAGCTCGCGCTCGACGATCAGGCGCAGGCAGACGGATTGTACTCGTCCGGCCGAGCGAGCACCGGGCAGTTTGCGCCAGAGCACCGGGCTAAGATTGAAGCCCACGAGGTAATCGAGCGCGCGGCGCGCGAGATAGGCCTCGACCAGCGGGGCATCGACCTGACGAGGGTTTTTCATCGCCTCGGTTACGGCGGATTTGGTGATCGCATTAAAGACAACGCGGCTGACGGGGGTATCCTTGTTGATCGCCTTGCGCTTGCGCAGGGTTTCTTCGAGGTGCCAACTGATCGCCTCGCCTTCGCGGTCAGGGTCAGTGGCGAGGATGAGGGCATTGTCATCCTTGAGCGCGTCAGCGATGGCCTTGACGTGCTTGCGGCTGTCTGCGCCGATCTCCCATGTCATTTCAAAGCCGTGTTCGGTATCGACGGACCCGTCCTTGGCGGGCAGGTCGCGCACATGGCCATAGCTTGCCAGAACCGTGTAACCGTCGCCCAGATACTTGTTGATTGTCTTGGCTTTGGCGGGCGATTCTACAACGACAACGGGCATGGACACTCCTTCCGACTCTGGTCGAGGCTTATGGCGGGGCACCATGTGGGCTGGCAAGGGGAATTGTCAATCTTGCCGCAAGGGTTGCAAAACCGCGACGTTATGGCCCTATTTGGCGCTTTGCGAGATCATAAGGCCGATAGGGCCTGCCGTTTGGTCCTAACGTGCCAATGCCAAGAGCCCGCCGGGATGGCGGGTGATGCGCCCGTCAAGTTCAAGATCAAGGAGTGCCGGGGCGACGCGGTGCGCGGGGGTGGCAAGATCGCGGATCAGCTGATCCTCGGCCAATGGGGAGGGGCCAAGTCGGTTGAGGATCTGTGCGTGCAGGCTGGCTATGTCACGCAGGCTGCGGGCGGGATGTGATACGGGCGCAAGGGGCATTTCGGTCTGCGGCGGGGGTGGCGCCTTGGGCGCGAGAAGCTGTGGGAGGGCGTCGATCACGTCTTGGGCATTGCGCACCAGAATGGCCCCGTCGCGGATGAGCATGTTGCAGCCGCTGGCGCGCGCATCAATCGGGTGGCCCGGCACGGCCATCACCTCGCGCCCCTGATCGAGGGCGGTGCGGGCGGTGATGAGCGACCCAGATTTGGTAGCGGCCTCAACGACCACCACAGCATGGGCGAGGCCGCTGACCAAGCGATTGCGGCTTGGGAAATGCCGGGCCTGAGGGATGAGGCCGATGGGCTGTTCCGAGAGGCGCAGGCCGTTGGCCAGAATTTCGCCTGCCAGCCCTGTGTTCTCGGCAGGGTAGATCACATCAACCCCGCCCGCCATGACAGCCACTGTTCCGCCCTTGAGGCTGCCCAGATGGGCGGCTGTATCGACCCCGCGTGCGAGGCCCGAAACGATGATATAGCCCTGCGCCGCCAGATCCGTGGCGAGCGATCTGGCCATGCGGGTACCCAGTGAGGAGGCGTTGCGCGCGCCCACCAAGGCAATCATCGGGCGGGCAAGCAGAGCTGGATCGCCCATGACCCAAAAAAGCGGGGGAGCATCCGATAAATCCTTCAATCTTATGGGAAATTCCGGATCTGCAAAGGTGATCATCCGAGCGCCTGCGGCCCGACCGGCGCGCAATTCCGCCTCTGCCACGCCGAGGGGGCAGGCGGCGTAATCTGCAACACCGGCGGCGCGGGCCACCTCGGGCAGGGCGGCAAGGGCCGCCTGAGCGCTGCCATGTTCGCTCAGCAGCCGGTGAAATGTAGCAGGGCCGACCCGACGTGAGCGCAAGAGGCGAAGCCACGACACCCGATCATCTTCCGTGGTGGGTGGGAGTGAGGGGTGAGTGGAAGGATGAGTAACTTCGGGCATCCGTGACCTCGCCTGCTTGCAGGATCAGTGATAGCGCGCGGTTGGTTAATGGGAGGTAAACCAAACCGCGCCCTGTGCCGGAATTTTCAAAAATTCGCATAAGCCTTTGAGATCAGGATTTAAAATCAGTGGAATATAAATGTGTACAAAGTGTCCCGCCTGTACGCACTTTGCGTACGCACCCCGAGCCGGGGCGCAACTGAGTATTTTGGGAACGGTGAATGGGGTGGGGGCGGGGAGACAATTACCCCGCCGCAGATCCGCCCACGGTCAGCCCGCCGATGAGCACTGTCGGCTGACCCACGCCCACCGGCACCCATTGGCCCTGCTTGCCGCAATTGCCCATGCCGGGATCGAGGGTCATGTCGTTGCCCAGGCCGCGGATCTGTTTGAGGGCGGTGGCACCGTCACCGATCAGGGTGGCGCCTTTGACCGGGGCGCCGATCTGGCCGTTGCGCACGCGGTAGGCCTCGGTGCAGGAGAAGACGAATTTGCCGTTGGTGATATCGACCTGACCGCCGCCGAAGCCCACGGCATAGATGCCGTCTTTCAATTCCGCGACGAGATCGGCGGGGGTCGCGGTGCCGCCCATCATATAGGTATTGGTCATGCGGGGCATCGGGGCATGGGCGTAGCTCTCGCGGCGGCCATTGCCGGTGGGGGCCACGCCCATCAGGCGGGCGTTCTGGCGATCCTGCATGTAGCCCACCAGAATGCCATCCTCGATCAGCACATTGCGGGCCGAGGGCGTGCCTTCGTCGTCGATGGTGATTGAGCCGCGCCGATCAGGGAGGGTGCCGTCATCCAGCACGGTGACACCGGGGGCGGCGATGCGTTGGCCCATCAGCCCGGCAAAGGCCGACGAGCCCTTGCGGTTGAAATCGCCCTCAAGCCCGTGGCCGATCGCCTCGTGCAAGAGAATGCCGGGCCAGCCCGGTCCAAGCACCACGTCCATGGTGCCCGCAGGTGCCGGTTCGGCGGAGAGGTTGACGAGGGCCACGCGCAGCGCCTCCAGAATTTTGGCCTGCCAGTCGGCACGATCAAGCAGGCCGTCCAGGCCCACGCGCCCGCCGCCTCCGGCGCTGCCGTTCTCGCGGCGACCGTTCTGTTCGACGATCACCGAAACATTGACGCGGGTCATGGGCCGGGTATCGCTGAGTTCTGTGCCATCGGGGCGCAGGATCACAATCTCCTGACACGAGGCGGCAATCGAGGCCGTGACCTGCACGACGCGGGGGTCGAGATCGCGGGCGAAGGCATCCATTTCGCGTAAAGTGTCGAGTTTTACCGGAAAGCTCGCCCCGGCAATGGGATCTTCATCCGTGTAAAGGCGGCGATTCGTGGGCATCGGACCTGCGGCCAGCGTGCCGCCACCCGCACCGACCGCGAGTCGCGCGGTTTCTACCGCGCGCCGCAGGGCCGCATCTGTGACTTCGGAGGAATGGGCGTAGCCTGTCACCTCGCCGCGCACGGCACGCAGGCCAAACCCCTCTGAGGCGTCATAAGAGGCAGTCTTGACCCGTCCGTCGTCGAACATCAGCCCCTCGGCGCGTCGACGTTCCAGAAAAAGCTCGCCATCGTCGGCACCTTGCGTGGCGTCTTGCAGGCGGGCGAGGGCGGTTGAGCGGTCCAAAAGGGTCTCAAACGGGCGAAAGGATGTATCAGTCATGGCGGTTCTTTCTCTGCGGCGCGGTCCTCAGGCGGGCGTAAATTTGATTTAAATCAAAAAAGCGTCCGTTTGCCGCAATGGTCTTTCTTGTCGTTTCGGGCAGAATATGGTTTTAGACGACACCGAGACAATGGGATTCCGCCGCTCTGCGGGACCACCTTCGCAAAAAGACATGAACCGCTTCAACCGATCAGGGTGTAAAATGCGACTAACTTCCAGCCTTATGGCGGCCATGACCGCCTTCTTCACCCTTCCTGCCATGGCTCAAGAGGGGCTTGAAATCATAGGTAAGCCCGAACAGGGCAAGATGGGCTTTCAGCCTGCGGCGACCGAGCTTGCGCGGGATCTGCAATGGCTGGACGGGATGATCAATGTCATCATCATCTCCATCGTGCTGTTTGTGAGCGCTCTTTTGGTGGTCGTGATGATCCGCTACAACCGCAAATCCAATGCAAAACCAGCGAGTTTCACGCATAATTCGCCGCTGGAAATCGCATGGACGATCATCCCCATCGTGATCCTCGTCTTTATCGGCGCGTTCTCGCTGCCGGTGCTGTTCAAGCAGCAGGAGATCCCCGAAGGAGAGATCAATATCAAGGTGACCGGCTATCAGTGGTATTGGGGCTATGAATACACCGACCATGATTTCGCCTTTGACAGCTATATGATCGGTGCACCGGCGACGGGCGGAGAGAATCGCATGACCCCCGAGGTCGAGGCGCAGCTGGCCGAGGCGGGTTTCGGCAAGGATGAGTTCCTGCTGGCGACAGATACCTCTGTTGTGGTTCCGGTCGGCAAAACCGTGGTCATGACCGTGACCGGCGCCGATGTGATCCACAGCTGGACCGTTCCCGCGTTTGGCGTGAAGCAGGACGCGGTGCCGGGCCGTCTGGCACAGCTTTGGTTCAAGGCTGAGAAAGAAGGCATCTATTTCGGCCAGTGTTCCGAGCTTTGCGGTCAGTCGCATGCCTATATGCCGATCACCGTCAAGGTGGTGAGCGAAGAGGAATATGCCAAGTGGCTGGACGGCGCGATCGAGGAATATGCCGGCACGCCGCGCAGCGTTGACGTGGCGCTGGCGAACTAAGACGAGAGGGGTGCGCAGTCTCTGCGCACCCGACCGAGCATTTCCGGGATGTGCAGGCGCTGTGCATCCCGACCGGAGAGCCAGATGAGCGATGCGAGCCTGAACACAGCCAGCCCCGTGAGCCGCACCCAAGAGGGTGAGGCCGGGTTTGGCGATTTCTTTGCCCTGCTCAAGCCGCGGGTGATGACGTTGGTGGTGTTCACGGCGCTGGTGGGCCTCTTGGCCGCGCCGGTGGGTGTGCATCCGGTGATCGGCTTTGCCGCCATCCTCTTTATCGCCGTGGGCGGGGGGGCTGCGGGCGCGCTCAATATGTGGTGGGAATCCGATATCGACGCGCTGATGAAGCGGACGCAGAAGCGGCCTATCCCGGCGGGCAAGGTTACGCGGGACGAGGCCTTTGCCTTTGGGATCACGCTGGCGGTGATGTCGGTTGTCATGCTGTGGCTGGCCACGAATGCGCTGGCGGCGGGCATTCTGGCGTTTACGATCTTTTTCTATGTGGTGATCTACACCATCGGTCTGAAGCGCTGGACGCCGCAGAATATCGTGATTGGCGGCGCTGCGGGTGCGTTCCCTCCGATGATCGGCTGGGCGGCGGCGACGGGATCAATCAGCCTTGAATCGGTGTTGATGTTCGCGCTCATTTTCATGTGGACGCCGCCGCATTTCTGGGCGCTGGCGCTGTTCATGCGGGGCGATTACGATAAAGCGGGCGTGCCGATGCTGACCGTGACGCATGGCCGCCGTGCGACACGGGTGCATATCCTTGTCTACACGATACTCTTGGCGGCGCTGGCGATTGGTGCGGCCTTTACCGGCATCGGCGGACCGGTCTATCTGGCCGTTGCGGTGGTGTTCAACGCGCTTTTCCTGCGCGATGCGATTGCGATCTGGCGGCGGGACGAGGATCAGGCCGAGGCCGACAACTACCGGGTTGAAAGGCGGGCGTTCCGCCTGTCGCTCTGGTATCTCTTCGCGCATTTCACCGCGATTCTGACCGAGGCGGCGCTGAGCGGTCTGGGTCTGGGAGGTTGGGCATGAGCTTTCGCGAGGAGCATGAGCTGCACAAGCGCCGGTTTGGCCGCAATCTGGGTCTTGGGCTGGTGCTGGCAGGGTTTGTAGCCCTTGTGTTTGGGATGACGATTGCCAAGGTGTCCAATGACTCCTTTGCCGTGCCCAAGATCGAACAGGGGGCGAACTGATGGCGCTCGACCCGAAAACCAAGACCGTGACCCAGACTGTTGGCGTGGTTGTTTTGATGGGCGGGCTCGCTTGGGCGTCGGTGCCGTTTTATGACTGGTTCTGCCGTGTCACCGGCTTTGGCGGCGCGACGGGCGTTTCTGAGGTGGCGAGCGAAGATGTGCTGGATCAGACCGTCAAAATCCGGTTCGACGCCAGTAAAGAGCGCAGCATGCCGTGGGAGTTCAAACCGATGCAGCGCCAGATGGAGCTGCGCATCGGCGAGACCGGCCTGGCGTTTTATGAGGCCTACAACCCCACCGACCGTGTGGTGGCCGGATCGGCCAGCTATAATGTGACGCCTTACGAGGCGGGCGGCTTTTTCACCAAGATCGACTGTTTCTGTTTCGAGCAGCAGGTGCTACAGCCGGGGGAACGGGTGCAGATGCCCGTAACCTTTTACGTCGACCCCGAGATTGTCAGCGACCGTGAGGGGCAGTATGTTCACACGATCACGCTGTCCTATACGTTCTACGAGATTGACCTGCCCGAGACGCATGCTGCACTTGAGCAGGACAGCAAAAACGACAAAAAACTGAACTGAGCCTTCGACGAGGGATAAGACAAAGATGGCACACGAAAAGAACCACGATTACCACATTCTGCCCCCCTCCATCTGGCCGCTGTTGGGCGCGCTGGCGGGGTTCGTCATGCTCTTCGGGGCGGTCCTGTTTTTCCATGACCATGGGCCTTGGATGCTTCTGGCAGGTGTTGTCGGTGTCCTCTACGTCATGTTCGGCTGGTGGGCCGATGTGGTGAATGAGGGACAGACCGGCGATCACACGCCCGTCGTGCGGATCGGCCTGCGCTACGGCTTTATCATGTTCATCATGTCCGAGGTGATGTTCTTTGCCGCATGGTTCTGGAGCTTTTTCAAGCATGCCATGTACCCGATGGGCGAAAACTCTCCGATGGTCGATGGCGTCTGGCCGCCTGTCGGGATCGAGACCTTTGACCCCTGGCACCTGCCGCTGATCAACACGCTGATCCTGCTCTGTTCTGGCTGTGCCGCCACTTGGGCGCACCATGCGCTGGTGCATGAGAACAACCGCAAAGACGTGAAGAGCGGGCTGATCATCGCGATTGCTCTGGGCGCGATCTTTACCGTGTTTCAGGCCTACGAATACAGCCACGCCGCCTTTGGCTTCTCCGGGAATATCTATGGCGCCAACTTCTTTATGGCGACCGGGTTCCACGGCGCGCATGTGGTGATCGGCACGATTTTCCTCTTTGTCTGCCTGCTTCGGGTGATGAAGGGGCATTTCACGCCTGAGCAGCATGTGGGCTTTGAGGCCGCTGCCTGGTACTGGCACTTTGTGGATGTGGTCTGGCTGTTCCTGTTTGCCGCCGTCTACATCTGGGGCAGCTGAGATTTTTCTTAGAAAAATCGGCGCGGCGCGCCCGAGTATTTGAACCAAGAAGAAGATGCGGGGGGTTTCCTTTCCCCGCATTTTCCTTTTGAGAGTGAAACATGCGGAAAAGCGTTCTGATCCCCCTGATCTTTGGCATCGCCGGTGTGGCGGTACTCCTTGGCTTGGGTAAATGGCAGGTCGAGCGGCTGGCGTGGAAAGAGGGTGTGCTCGCTGATATCGCGGCGCATATCAGTGCGCCGCCGGTGCAACTGCCGGGCGAGATGGACCGGCACGCGGATCGCTATCTGCCGGTTGAAGTGACTGGGCGGATCGGCGACGCGGCGCTGCGGGTGCTGGTCAGTCAAAAGCAGGTGGGTCCGGGATACCGGGTGATTTCCGCGCTCGACACCGACGGGCGCCGGGTGCTGCTGGATCGTGGCTTTGTCAAGGTGAGCGCGACTATTCCGGCCCCGCCCGAGGGGATGGTGACAGTGCTGGGCAATCTGCACTGGCCTGATGATCGGCTGAGTTCCACGCCCGAGAACGATGTGGCGGGCAATATGTGGTTTGCCCGCGATATCGCGCAGATGGCCGAAGTACTGGGCACCGAACCGGTGCTGGTGGTGGCGCGCACGCTGTCGGTGCCGGAGGCGGGCGTGTCGCCCTTGCCGGTCGACACGAGCGGGATTCCGAACGATCACCTGAGTTACGCGATCACATGGTTTTCGCTGGCCGCGATATGGGCCGCGATGACCGGGGTTTTCATCTGGCGCATGCGACAGACAGAGAAAGGCAAGACGTGAAATATATCTCGACACGGGGGCAGGCCCCCACGCTCAGTTTTGAAGAGGCGATGCTGACAGGGTTGGCGCGCGATGGCGGGCTTTATCTGCCCGAAAGCATTCCGGTGATGAGCCATGCGGACATCCGCGCGCTGGAAGGGGTGAGCTATGAGGAGGCCGCGTTTCGGGTGATGCGGCCCTTTATCGGTGATGCGTTCACCGACGAGGAGTTTCGCGGCATCATCGCGCGGGCCTATGCCGGGTTTGGCCATGCGGCGCGGGCGCCTTTGAAGCAGTTGGCACCGGGGCATTTCCTGCTGGAACTGTTCCACGGCCCGACGCTGGCGTTCAAGGATTTCGCCATGCAGCTCATTGGGCAGATGTTCGAGTTTTCGCTCAAACGCTCGGGCAATCGGGTGAGCATTGTGGGGGCGACCTCCGGCGATACCGGGTCGGCGGCGATCGAGGCGTTTCGGGGCCTTGATGCGGTGGATGTGTTCATCCTTTATCCGCATGGCCGCGTCAGCGAGGTGCAGCGCCGGCAGATGACGACGCCGGTCGAGAGCAATGTGCATGCGCTGGCCATCGACGGGCATTTCGATGATGCGCAGGCGCGCGTCAAGGATATGTTCAACGATTTCGAGTTCCGTGACGGCGTGCGGCTGGCCGGGGTCAACAGCATCAACTGGGCGCGGGTTCTGGCGCAGGTGGTGTATTATTTTACCTCTGCTGTCAGCCTTGGTGCGCCCGACCGCAAGGTGAGTTTCACCGTGCCCACGGGCAATTTCGGTGACGTGTTCGCGGGCTATATCGCCAAGCGGATGGGGCTGCCGATTGACCGGCTGGTGGTGGCGACCAATCAGAATGACATTCTGCATCGCTGTCTGAGCACGGGCGCATACCGCCCTGATGGCGTGGCCCCGTCGATCAGCCCGTCCATGGATATTCAGGTGTCCTCAAACTTTGAGCGGGCGCTCTTTTATGCCTATGGGCAGGATGGTGGCGCTGTGGCGCAGGTGATGGCCGAGTTGAAGGCGGGCGGGTTCACGGTGAGCCAAGGGGCGCTGGAGGCGCTGCGCGAGACGTTTGACAGTGGTCGCTGTGACGAGGATCAGACCCGTGCTGCGATCCGTGACACATGGGCCGCGAGTGGTGAGCTGCTCTGTCCGCATGGCGCCGTGGGCGTGCATGTGGCGGAGGCCCATCGCAGCGCTGGTGTGCCGATGATCACGCTGGCCACGGCGCACCCCGCGAAATTTCCGGCGGCGGTTGAGGAGGCAAGCGCCATTCACCCCCCCTTGCCCGCCCGTATGGCGGACCTGTGTGAGCGGGATGAGCGCGTGACGCGGGTTGCCAATGACCTCGCTGCCATCGAAACTTTGATCAAGGAACGGATTGCCCATTGAGTGTCCAACTGACCACCCTGCCCAACGGATTTCGTATCGTTTCCGAGCATATGCCGGGGCTGCAATCGGCGGCCATCGGCGTCTGGGTTTTGGCCGGAGCGCGCCATGAAGAGGCGAGCCAGAACGGCATTGCACATTTTCTGGAACATATGGCCTTTAAGGGGACCAAGCGGCGCTCGGCCCTGCAGATCGCCGAGGCGATTGAGGATGTGGGCGGCTATATCAACGCCTATACCAGCCGCGAGGTCACGGCCTATTATGTCCGCGTTCTCAAGCAGGATGTGCCGCTCGCGCTTGATGTGGTGGCGGATATCCTGCGCAACCCGGTGTTCGATCCGCGCGAGATTGAGGTCGAGCGCGGCGTGATCCTGCAAGAGATCGGGCAGGCGGCGGATACGCCCGACGATATCATTTTCGACTGGTTGCAGGAAAAGGCCTATCCGGATCACCCCTTGGGGCGCACCATTCTGGGCGCTGAAGAGCGCGTGCGCGGCTTTGCCCGCCCTGATCTGGAGCGGTTCGTCGATCAGCATTACCGGCCCGGTCAGATGGTTCTGTCGGCGGCGGGGGCGGTGAATCATGATGCGCTGGTGCGTATGGCTGAGGGCATGTTTGGCGACATGATCCCAAGCAATGCGATCGAGCCGCCTCTTGCGCGGTTTGCGGGGGGCGAGACACGGCATGTCAAGGATCTGGAGCAGGCGCATTTCGCGCTGGCCTTTGAAAGCCCGGATTATGCGCATCCCGATATCTATACCGCACAGATTTATGCCTCGGCCCTTGGCGGGTCGATGTCATCGCGGTTGTTTCAGGAGATCCGCGAACGGCGGGGCTTGTGTTATTCGATCTATGCGCAGGCCGGGGCCTATTCGGACACCGGGATGATGACGATCTATGCCGGCACTTCGGCGGAACAGCTGGGCGATCTGGCGGAGATCACCATCGACGAGATGAAGCGCGCGGCCGAAGACATGAGCGCCGCCGAGATCGAGCGGGCGCGGGCGCAGATGAAGGCCGGGTTGCTGATGGGGCTGGAGAGCCCGAGCAATCGCGCCGAACGCCTGGCGCGGATGCTGCAAATCTGGGGCCGGGTGCCAGATCTGCCGGAAGTGGTGGCGCGGATTGATGCGGTGACGCTGGAGGATGTGCGGCGGCTGGCCGAGAGCACGGTGGCGCGTGCGCCTGCCGCGCTGGCGCTTTACGGCCCGGTCGAGCAGGCGCCGACGCTGGCCGCCCTTGATGCACGGCGTGCGGCCTGATGATGCTCTTGCCGCGCCGTAAGCTCAGGATCGAGACAGAGCGTCTGACCCTGCGGCAGCCGGTCATCGGTGATTTTCGCGACTGGAGCAGTCTGAGAGCAGGGAGCGCGGATTTCCTGACACCGTGGGAGCCGCTCTGGGCGGCGGATCATTTGGCGCGCAAGGGGTTTTCCAACCGGGTCTGGTGGGCACAGCGGTCGATTACCAGCGGCAGTGCGATGCCCCTCTTTCTTGTCCGGCGTGAGGATCAGGTGCTGTTGGGCGCGATCACGCTGGACAATATCCGGCGCGGGCCAGCGCAGGCGGGCACGCTGGGCTATTGGATCGGGCAGTCCCATGCGCGGCAGGGCTATATGCAAGAGGCGATTGCCGGGGTGGTGCATCACGCCTTTGACCGGCTGGACCTGAGCCGGATCGAGGCCGCCTGTCTACCGGAAAACCATGCCTCGCGCGGGTTGTTGGAAAAGTGCGGCTTTAAATACGAAGGGGTCGCCCAGAGCTATTTGCAGATCAATGGGCGCTGGCGGACGCATGTTCTTTATGCTTCGCTGCGGGCGGACCGGCGCGGGCGGACGGATGTCGGGTGATGTTGGCGGGTCGCCGCGCGCCCTGATCCTGCGCGCAGGCGCGTGGGGCCAAGGTCAGATCTAGGCTAGGAGCGACTTATTTTTCAGCGGCTTCGATGCTGCTGCGACCTCGTCTTGCCCCCAAGACCCTGACGCCGCGCCAAACCGTGCTATGTTCCTTTCAACGAAAGGAGGGCTGCCGATGATCCGACTAATCGTCTTTGTCTTGATGCTGGCCGCACCCGCCATGGCGCAGGACCGCCGTCCGAGCCATTGCATCGCGCTGGCCGATGCAGCCCCGGGGATACAATACCTGCACCCCGCCAGTTTTCGTAGCCCCTTGCCTGCCAATACCGTGCGGTTGCGTTACATCGCGCATGCCTCGTTTCTCATTCAGGCGGGGGGCTATAACGCGATCACGGATTTCACCGGGTTTATTGGCAGTGCTGATCTGATCCCCGATGTGGTCACCATGAATCATGCGCATGACACGCATTGGACCGCCTATCCTGACCCGGCGATTGCGCATGTCTTGCCGGGGTGGGGGCCGTTTGGCGAGGGGGTCGCACATCACCTTGATCTGGGCAGTTTGCTGGTTCGCAATGTTGCGACTGACATTCGGTCAGGGGACGGGGTGGAGACCAAGGGCAATTCGATTTTCGTGTTCGAGGCCGAGGGTCTGTGCATCGCGCATCTGGGCCATCTGCATCACGAGCCGTCGGACGATCAATATGCGGCACTCGGGCGGATGGATGTGGTGATGGCGCCGGTCGATGGCGGATTCACCATGAGCATTGAAAACATGATAAACGTGCTCAGGCGGGTCAAAGCCTCGATCGTGCTGCCGATGCATTGGTTTGGTGATGGCACGCTGGAGCGATTTCTGGCGGCGATGGAGGGGGAGTTTGCCATTGCGCGCCCCGGTGTGAGCGAGATCGAAGTGTCGCTCCGCACCCTGCCGGACCGGCCTACCATTGTGGTGTTGCGGCCTGCGTGGTTGCGCGACACCGAGTGAGGGTCAACGCGCCTGACGCCGCCCGCTGGGCGCCTTGAATGGGATGGTTTCCTGCGCGGTTTCGACCTGTTCAATGGCCTCAGTTCATAGCGGGTGCGAAAGGCGGCGATCACAATGAGCGCGTTGTGCGCGAAGGGCTATTTTGTCAGGCGCCCGCCGGGCAGTTGGCGGGGATCGGAAAAGGCCAACACGCTGGTGGTTTCAGCGCGCAGGTCAAGGCGGGCGCAGACCGCCTCGGAGGCGGCATTCCCCGGTGTGACGCCGGTAAAGACCTCGTCAAAGCCATAGCGGTCCTGCATCTCGATCAGGGCCATGGCGCCAAGGATCAGGGCAAGGCGTTCGCCGCGCCGTTCGGGCAGGGTGGCCAGCATCCCCCACCAGCATTGCCGCCGCCCAAGCGGATGATCGGGGTGCAGATAGCTGGCCGCTCCGGCACAGGCGACACCCTTGCCGCTCTGGTCGAGAGCCACAAGGCCAAGGCCGGGCTTGCGAATTCCGCGCAGGACCGCCCCCGAGGGTGGAAGAACACCGCAGGACAGGGCGACGCCCGCGAGTTGCGCCATGGTCCCGGCCGGGGCGTCCGGGCCGAGGCGCACGACAGTGAGATCCTGTGGCAACGGATGGCGATCAAGCACGGCGCGGGCGGTACGGGTCGCGTCTTGGGCACCACGCTAGCGGGCGTAGTGGGTTGTCGTGAGGCCGCGGCGTTGGGCCTCGGCTTGCCAATGGCTGATATCGCCATTCTCGACGGTAACGATCGAACCGTTGCCTTGCAGGCTAATCAGCGACACCAGCCGGTTCATGGATTGCCCGTCGGGATCGGCCAACCCGACGGTCCGGCCATAATAGGTCATTTGCGGATCGGTATCGATGAGATCAAAAAGCGCGCGACCGCGCCGCAAAACGGATATCTGCTCTTGGGTGCCGAAATAATCCTGCCCGGTTGATGTCATCGTGCCAGTCCTTCCCCCGTTGACGGCGCAGTATCGCACAGATGCTGAATTTCACGCAGTCTGGAATGAGCGCGCCCCGGCGCGGTTCAGGCCGGTTCCCGCAGCACCCTTGGCACTTTGAATTCGACGTTTTCCTGTGCGGTCTCGATCACCTCTACCGTCACGTCATAGCGCGCGCGGAAGGCGTCGATCACCTCGTTCACCAGCACTTCGGGGGCAGAGGCCCCGGCGGTGATGCCGATAGAGGAGATGCCCGCAAGCGCGCGCCAGTCGATATCGGTCGCGCGCTGCACAAGCTGCGCATAGGCGCAGCCCGCGCGTGCGCCGACCTCGACCAGACGTTTGGAATTCGACGAATTGGGTGCGCCCACGACCAACATCGCCTCGGCATGGGCGGCCATGGCCTTGACCGCCTCCTGGCGGTTGGTGGTGGCGTAACAGATGTCTTCCTTGTGCGGGCCGACAATGGCGGGAAAGCGGGTCTGGAGGGCTGCGACCACCTCGGCGGTGTCATCGACCGAGAGAGTGGTTTGGGTGACAAATGCAAGCCGGGCCGCGTCGCGCACGTCGAGCGTGGCCACATCGGCGGGGGTTTCGACCAAGAGCACCTCGCCTGTCGGCAATTGCCCCATGGTGCCGACGGTTTCGGGATGACCCGCGTGGCCGATCATCACGATCTGGAGGCCGGCCTCAAAGTGGCGTTCGGCCTCGATATGCACCTTGCTGACCAGCGGGCAGGTGGCATCGACATAGAGCATCTGGCGGGCAGCCGCCTCTGCCGGGACCGACTTGGGCACGCCATGGGCAGAAAAGATCACCGGTCGGTCGGTGGGACAGTCATCGAGGTCTTCGACGAACACAGCCCCCTTGGCGCGCAGATCGTCCACCACATATTTGTTATGCACGATCTCATGGCGCACATAGACCGGCGCCCCCCATTTCGCGAGCGC
The DNA here is from genome assembly GCF_048262375.1 of Roseovarius sp. GTDB lineage: Bacteria > Pseudomonadota > Alphaproteobacteria > Rhodobacterales > Rhodobacteraceae > Roseovarius. The sequence continues at coordinate 158,885 of NZ_JBLXFE010000004.1, read as the reverse complement.
CAGTTCCACGATCTTGATGGCGCGGTCCACACCGGCGCAAAAGCCGCGCGGGGCAGCGAGATAGAGGGTGAGGGGGGGCTTGGTCATCGCGGGTCTCCTGCTTGGGGTAGAGGTAAGGCAGGGGAGGCGGCAGGTAAAGGGAGCGTTGGAAATTTGCCGGATATGTCGCTTGACCTTCCTGTGGGGGAAGGCATCAGAGAGGCCGAAATCGGGAAAGGATCGACATGAGACGGAAATGCATCGGTATGGTGATCTTCTTGGCGGGCCAGTGGGCCGGGATGACGATGGCAGGGGCTGTGGGGCCATTGCCCTACCGAGATGGCGACGCGGTGGCGCGCGGGGCGCAGATCTATGCCAGAACCTGTGCGGCCTGCCACGGCGCGGCGTTGCAGGGCGAGGCCGACTGGCAGACGCGTGATGCCGACGGGTATCTGCCTGCGCCGCCGCATGATGAGAGCGGTCATACCTGGCATCACCCCGACCGGATTTTGCTCGATATCGTGCGGCGCGGAACAGCGGCGGTCGTCGGGCAGGGTTATGAGAGCCGGATGCCGGGCTATGCCGGGGTTTTAACCGAAGCAGAGATGCGCGAGGTGCTGGCCTATATCAAGTCGACATGGCCTGCGCGGGTGATCCAGTTGCATGACCGGATCAATGCCGAAGCCGGTGGCTAGGGCGTGTTGCTCAAAATCGCTCTTTGCTTTCGAGCAATATGCCCCAGGATTCAGCCCGCAGCCTGCGTTGTGATCCAGGCCAGCACGATGTAGCGCCCGGTCTTGGCAATCGTGACCAGCACCACAAACAGCCAGACCGGCGTGCGCATCACCCCTGCGATCACGGTGAAAGCATCGCCCAAAGGGGCCCAGCTGAGCAGCAGGGTCCAGACGCCCCAGCGGGCATACCAGCCTTGGGCGCGGGCTATTTGGGCGGCATTGGCGGGGAACCAGCGGCGATGCCGAAAGCGTTCGATGCCGCGTCCCATCGCGTAATTGACCACCGCGCCCAGCGTGTTGCCGATGCTGGCCACAAGGATCAGCCACGTGAGCGTGGCGGTGCCCGCCAATTGCAGCCCGACAAAAACCACTTCGGATTGAAACGGCAGGATGGTGGCCGCACCAAAGGCTGCCGCGAACAACCCGGCCAGTTGCAACAAAACACCCGGATCTGTCACGCTCATGTGCGGCAGATCCGGGCGTTGTTGCCGGGCCAGTTCAGGATGAGAACATTACTGTTCGGCATAGGCCTCTTGGCGGTCGCTCTGACCCTCACGCGGGGGGCGCCCGATGACGTCCTTGAGATCCGACAATTCGATGAAATTGTCCGCCTGACGGCGCAATTCGTCGGAGATCATCGGCGGCTGGCTGCGAATGGTCGAGACGACCGATACGCGCACGCCCTGACGTTGCAGGCTCTCGACCAGAGGGCGGAAATCGCCGTCGCCGGAAAACAGTACAATATGATCGACGCGCGGCGCGAGTTCCATCGCGTCGACCGTCAGTTCGATATCCATATTGCCTTTGACCTTGCGGCGGCCTTGGCTGTCAGTATATTCCTTGGCCGGTTTGGTAACCATGGAATAGCCGTTGTAATGCAGCCAATCGACCAAAGGCCGGATTGGCGAATACTCGTCATTCTCTAGCAGGGCTGTATAGTAAAAGGCGCGCAGCAATTTGCCACGACGCATGAACTCGGATCGCAACAGTTTGTAGTCGATGTCAAAACCAAGTGCCTTGCCAGCGGCATAAAGGTTTGAGCCGTCTATGAACAAGGCTAAACGCTCGTCCTTGTAAAACATCTTAAATGTCCTTTCGAATGGTCATGTCAAGCCTGGGAGTGGTGTGAGTGGTGTGAGTGGTGTGAGTGATGGAGGCAGGACAATGGTCGGAATGAATTACGGCTTTCGAAGTATTCATGCAAGTGCATGTTACGTCGGGAGAGGATAGGAGCCTGATGACTTTAGTTCAACAATGCTTGATCGCAATGGGTGGAAACTCGCCGTTTGATGGGGGGGGACCCGAAAAAACCCTGTCGGATGCGCTTGTGCAGTTGCGCCGTGAAGGTGCCGAAATTACGGCGGTGAGTCGATATTTTCGCACACCGGCCTTTCCTGCCGGGGCGGGGCCGGATTTCGTCAATGCCGCGGCGGTGCTGCGGGTGGCTGGCAGCGCAGAGGAGGTTCTGGCGCTGTTGCACAGGGTCGAGGCGGCGTTTGGCCGGAGCCGCGCAGTGCGGTGGGGACAGCGCACATTGGATCTGGACCTGATCGCGATTGGCGCGCAGATCTTGCCGGATCTTGCCGGGTTCGAGGCATGGCACGGGCTGGCGCCCGAGGCGCAGCAGCGCCATGCGCCTGATCGGCTGATCCTGCCCCATCCACGCCTGCAAGACCGCGCCTTTGTGCTGGTTCCGCTTGCGGATGTGGCCCCGGACTGGGTGCATCCGGTGCTGGGACGCTCCGTTCGTCAACTGTTGGAAGACCTGCCGCAGGCCGCGCGCGATGAGGTGAAAGCGCTTTGATTCTCTGCTTGTAAATCCCGGCTTGACAGCCTAAATACAGGGCTTCTTAAAATCTGCCCCTAACCCTTCCGGAGGTCGTATGGCCCGCGTTACCACAGAAGATTGCGTTGATAAGGTTCCGAACCGTTTTGATCTGGTGATGCTCGCTGCGCACCGAGCCCGCGAAATTGCGGCCGGATCGTCATTGACGGTGGATCGTGACAACGACAAGAACCCGGTTGTGGCATTGCGCGAGATTGCCGAGGAAACTCAGTCGGCGGATGAGCTGCGCGAGCGTTTGATCGAATCGAATCAGACGCAGATCGAGGTGGATGAACCCGAAGAGGATTCCATGGCCCTGTTGATGGGGGGCGATGTGGACAAGCCCGACACTGACGATATGTCAGAAGAAAAGCTGTTGCGCGCCCTTATGGAAGCACAGGGTCAGGGCTGAGCCCCGGCATTGCCCACTGAGCCAAGGCACTAGCTGATGATCGCTGTTGACGACCTGATCACGCTGGTACGCCAATACAACCCCCGCACAGATGAGGCGCTGATCCGCGCGGCCTATGACTTTGGCCGCGCGATGCATGAGGGGCAGTTTCGCCATTCCGGCGAGCCCTATTTTACCCATCCCGTCGCCGTTGCCGCGATCCTGACCGAGCAACGGCTGGATGATGCGACAATCATCACAGCACTGTTGCATGACACGATCGAGGACACCAAGGCGTCCTACCAGATCGTCTCTGACACGTTTGGCCACGAGGTGGCCGATCTGGTGGATGGCGTCACCAAGCTGACGAATCTGCAGCTCAGCAGTTCCGAGACCAAGCAGGCTGAGAATTTTCGCAAGCTGTTCATGGCGATGTCCAAGGACCTGCGGGTCATTCTGGTCAAACTTGCCGACCGTTTGCACAATATGCGCACCATCAAGGCGATGCGCCCGGACAAGCAGGCGCAAAAAGCGCGCGAGACCATGGATATTTACGGGCCGCTGGCTGGTCGCATGGGTATGCAGTGGATGCGCGAGGAGTTGGAGGATCTGGCGTTTCGGGTGCTCAACCCCGAGGCGCGGGCCAGCATCATCCGCCGGTTCATTACCTTGCAACGCGAAACCGGCGATGTGGTCGAGCGGATCACCAGCGACATGCGGCACGAATTGGACAAGGCGGGCATCATGGCAGATGTCTTTGGCCGTGCCAAGAAGCCCTATTCCATCTGGCGCAAGATGCAGGAAAAGGAGATGGGGTTTTCGCGGCTGTCGGACATTTACGGCTTTCGCGTGATCACCCGCTCCGAGAACGATTGTTACCGCGCGCTCGGATCAATACATCAACGCTGGCGCGCCGTGCCGGGGCGGTTCAAGGATTACATCAGCCAGCCGAAATCCAACGGCTATCGCAGCATTCACACCACTGTCTCGGGGCGTGATGGTAAGCGGGTAGAGGTGCAGATCCGCACGCAGGCGATGCATGATGTGGCCGAAACCGGCGTGGCCGCGCATTGGTCCTATCGTGATGGGGTGCGCTCTGAGAATCCCTTTGCCGTTGATCCCGCCAAGTGGATTTCATCAGTCAGCGAGCAGTTCGACGCCGAGGAAGATCACGAGGATTTCCTCGAGGCGGTCAAGCTGGAGATGTATGCCGATCAGGTGTTTTGCTTTACCCCCAAGGGCGATGTGATCAAGCTGCCGCGCGGGGCGACGCCGATTGATTTTGCCTATGCCATCCATACGCGGATCGGACATGCCTGTGTCGGGGCCAAGGTGGACGGCATGCGTGTGCCGCTCTGGACGCGGGTCAAGAACGGCCAATCGGTCGAGGTAATTACCGCCGACGGGCAGACACCGCAGGCAACATGGCTGGATATCGCCACCACTGGCAAGGCGCGCGCCGCTATTCGCCGCGCGCTGCGCGAGTTGGACCGCGACCGGTATATCAAGCTGGGCCGCGAATTGGCGCGCTCGGCGTTTGAACATGTCGGAAAGAAGGCCACCGACAAGGCGCTGGAGGCTGCCGCGCGCACGTTGCGCCTGAAGAATGCCGATGAGGTGCGCGCGCGTCTTGGCAGTGCCGAGTTGACCGCGCATCAGGTGTTGAACGCGGTTTATCCCGATCTGGTGCCCGAGTCGGGTAACGAGGTGGCCCGCGACCGCGCAGTGATCGGTCTGGGCGCGGATCAGAGCTTTGAGCGGGCGCGCTGTTGTCAGCCGCTGCCGGGCGAGCGGATTGTCGGGATCACCTATCGCGGGCGCGGCGTTGTGATCCATGCCATCGATTGCGAGACCCTGTCGCAATATGATCAACAGCCGGATCGCTGGATGGACCTGCATTGGCACACCGGCACGCATCCGGCGGCCTATGACGTGACACTTGACCTCACCATTGGCAACGATGCCGGGGTGTTGGGGCGGATTTGCACCTTGATCGGCGAGCAGAAGGCCAATATCTCGGACCTGACATTCGTTGACCGAAAACCGGATTTCTATCGTCTATTGATTGATGTCGAGTTGCGCGATGCCGAGCATTTGCACGGCGTGCTCTCGGCGCTTGATGCGGAAAGCGATGTCGCCGCAGTAGAGCGCTATCGTGATCCGTCCCGTGTAGGGGCGGGCTGAGCCATGAACCCTAGGAGCCGCACAGGTGGTATTCAAACGTCGTGACAGACGCCCCTTGTGGAAGGTTATTGCCGATTTTTTCTGGCCCAAAGGCGGCTGGGGGCGGGCGTTCACCTATGTAAAGCACCGGCTGCACCGTCTGCCCGATCCCCCCGACCGTATCGCGCGGGGTATTTTTGCCGGGGTTTTCACCACGTTTACGCCGTTTTATGGAATGCATTTCGTGGTCGCCGGCACCTTGGCGTGGATTCTGCGCGGCAATATTCCGGCCGCCCTTTTGGGAACATTCTTTGGTAATCCGCTCACCTATGTGCCGATCGGGGTGATTTCGCTTCAGACGGGCCATGCGATCCTCGGTCGCAGCACGCTGGGCGAAGACGAGATCAGCCGGTCGCTCGGGGGCAAGTTTCTGGATGCGGGCGAGGATCTCAAGAATAACTTTCTCGCGATGTTCATGGATCACTCGGCGGATTGGCATAATCTCAAGGTGTTCTATGACGAGGTGTTCTTTCCCTATCTGGTGGGCGGCGTCATTCCGGGGATCGTGACCGGACTTGCGGTCTATTACATCAGCCTGCCGGTGATCACCGCCTATCAGCATCGCCGCAAAGGCGCGCTCAAGGCGAAATGGACTGCGATGAAGGAAAAGAAGGTCGCCAAGGAAAAACAGGCGCTTGAGGCTGACGGTGGCGGCAATTCGGACTAGGTTCGCATGAGTCGCAGTGCAATCACGGGAGAGGCCGATGTCGGCAGCAAATAAGTTACGTCTTGGTATAAATATCGACCATGTGGCCACAGTGCGCAACGCGCGCGGCGGGGCCTATCCTGATCCGCTTCGCGCGGCCAAGCTGGCGGAAGATGCGGGGGCAGACGGCATCACCGCGCATCTGCGCGAGGATCGGCGGCATATCTCGGACGCGGACATTGACGGGCTGATGGAGGTGCTGACGGTGCCGCTCAATTTCGAGATGGCGGCGACCGAGGAAATGCAGCGCATCGCCCTGCGGCACCGCCCACATGCGGTTTGCATCGTGCCGGAAAAGCGCGAGGAGCGCACCACCGAGGGCGGGCTGGAGGTTGCGCGCGAGGAAAACCGGCTGGCGCATTACATCGCACCGCTGCGCGAGGTGGGCTGCCGGGTGTCGATCTTTATCGCTGCGGACAAGCGGCAGATCGACGCCGCGCACCGGATCGGGGCCGAGGTGATCGAATTGCACACTGGTGCCTATTGCGATGCGCATGCCGAGGGCCATTTTGAGGCCCGTGACCGCGAGCTGGAGAGCCTGCGCGAGATGTCGGCCTATGCCCATTCACTGGGGCTGGAGGTGCATGCGGGGCATGGTTTGAACTATGAAACCGTGCAGCCGGTCGCGGCATTCCCTGAGGTGATGGAGCTTAACATCGGGCATTTCATCATTGGCGAGGCGATTTTTCGCGGGCTGCAACCGGCCATTGCCGAAATGCGGCGGCTGATGGATGAGGCGCGCGATGGCTGAGCCGCTGGGCTTTCTCTCTGCCGCGCTTGCCTTTGCGGTGATCGCCGCCTCGCCCGGTCCGGCCAATCTGGCGGCGGCAAGTGTGGCCATGGCCACCGGGCGCACCAAAGGCATGCGGTTTGCGCTGGGTTTGGCGTTGACCGGACTCAAGATTATGGGCGGCGTCTATCTCTTGTGGCTCGGGCTGCAATCGCTGGGGGCGGCGGGGGTATCGCTGCTGCGGTCTTCGGTCTCGCAATGAGGCAAGGGTGATGAGCGCGGGCACCGCGCGTGGCCGCATCCGCGTCTGGGTGTTTGGCGTCAGTATTCCGCTGTTTGCTCTGGGAGGGCAGGGATGATTTTGGGCATTGGTACCGATTTGGCGAATATCGAGCGGATTGCCCGGACGCTGGAGCGGTTTGGTGACAGGTTCCGCAACCGGGTCTTTACCGAGGTGGAGCAGTCCAAGGCGGAGCGTCGCGCCGACGTGGCGGGCACCTATGCCAAGCGGTGGGCGGCGAAAGAGGCCTGTTCCAAGGCGCTTGGCACCGGTCTGCGGATGGGCATTGCGTGGAAGGATATGGCGGTCACGAACCTGCCCACGGGGCAGCCGGTGATGCGGGTTACAGGCTGGGCGGCGGACCGTCTGGCCGAGATGACGCCCGCAGGGCACGAGGCCATCATTCATGTGACGCTGACCGATGATCACCCTTGGGCACAGGCCTTTGTGGTGATCGAGGCGCGGCCGGTGCAGGCGGGCTAATCCGGAAGACCCGCCCGGCGCAGGCCATCGCGAAACTCTTTCCTTTTCACCGCGTTCTTGAGCGGAATGCGATCCGTCGATTTTCAATTGCCTCATCAACCCGGCCCACAAGACCCGGAACCGTGCCAGGGCCGCAATAGGCCAGCGAACAATTGGGGTTCAATTGTTGTGGGCGGCACGGCCTTAATGTGAGATCATGTTCAAAACAGGGGGGAACGGTCATGGAATCCATGGAGAAGACTACAACGACCACTCATGCCGAGATTGTCGCGCAGGGGTGGGCAACGGTTGGACGCGGGGATTGGGACGTCTTGATCGCGGATTACACCGAGGACATGGTTTTCATCATGCCGGGGCAGAGCGATGTCCTGAAGGGGCGGCAGGCGTTTCGCGACGCGCTCGACTCTTTGGGTGCGGCTTTGCCGGCTGGTTTCGCCATCGCCTCAATCCGGCAGATCGGTGAGATGGGTGAGGTGGTGTCGATCGTGGACTGGACCAGTGACAAGCTACCGGGTGGCAGCAGTCTTGCGGTGCTGTTTCGGTTCGAAGGCGATAAGATTGCCGAAGAACGCTGGTTTATCGATACGGAGCAATGGAAGGCGGCCTTCTGATTGCGCGGGGCGGTCGTCGTTGGCGGTGACCGCCCCGGTCTTATCCGCAGAGCGCAAAGGAATTTGGGCCCGCAACACCTGCGCGCCCTTGCCACTGGCTTGACACCTTCGTCCCGGCCCCGCATGTAGCGCCGGTGAGGTAGCGGAGGACGCCAAATGGCCGCCGAAGGCAAAACATCAAGCTCTATCTGGGAAACCGTCAAGACGGTGTTCTGGGCCCTTGTGATCGCGGGGCTGTTTCGCACGCTCTTCTTTCAGCCGTTCTGGATTCCGTCGGGGTCTATGAAGGACACGCTGCTGATTGGCGATTTCCTCTTTGTCAACAAAATGGCCTATGGCTATTCCTATGCGTCCTGCCCATCGATCCGTTTTGCGGGGCTCAATATTGATGCGCAGGATATCTGCGGTTTCATTGACGGCGACAACACCCGCATTTTTGGTTCAGAGCCCGAGCGCGGTGATATCATCGTATTCCGTCAGCCTACCGACGGCACCGATTTCATCAAGCGGGTGATCGGCCTGCCGGGGGATCGCATCCAGATGCGGGATGGCGTGTTGCATATCAACGACGTGGCTGTCGGGCTGGAACCTGCCGGTGATTTCGTCGAGGAATTCGCGCGGCAAGGGCCGATGGGCATCCGCCCGCGTTGTGAAAACGGCGTGGTGGGGGAAGGGGCCGATTGCATCAAGTCGCGCCAGACCGAGACCCTGCCGAATGGCCGGTCGCATTCGATCATCAATATCGGTGATCAACGCTCCGATAACACCGGCGTCTTTACCGTGCCCGAGGCGCATTATTTCTTCATGGGTGACAACCGGGACAATTCCACCGACTCGCGCTTTCCTCAGGCGGTTGGCGGTGTTGGTTTTGTGCCGTTCGAGAACCTGATCGGTCGAGCCAATCGGGTTATCTTCTCATCCGGGGGCAGTTCGATGCTGGCATTCTGGACATGGCGCGGTGACCGCTTCTTCAAGAGGTTGGAGTGAAGTTATCGGCTGAGATAAAGGCGTTTCAATCGCGGCTTGGGCATGCGTTCACCAAGGCGGAGTTGCTCATTCGCGCGCTCACGCATTCTTCGATGGTGACGGCCAACCGGGATGACAATCAACGGCTGGAATTTCTGGGCGACAGGGTGCTGGGGCTGGTGATGGCCGAGGCGCTGTTGTCGCATGATGTCGGGGCGACCGAAGGCCAGCTTGCACCACGGTTCAATGCTCTGGTGCGCAAAGAGGCCTGTGCCGAGGTGGCGCGTGAGATTGATCTCGGGGCCGTGCTCAAGCTGGGGCGCTCCGAGATGCTCTCGGGCGGGCGGCGCAAAGAGGCGCTCTTGGGTGACGCGATGGAGGCGGTGATCGCTGCCGTCTATCTCGATGCAGGGTTCGAGGCGGCGCGCGGCGTTGTGCTCCGGCTCTGGGGCGCGCGGATCGGTGCGGTCAAAAAAGATGCGCGCGATGCCAAGACAGCGCTTCAGGAATGGGCGCAGGCGCGCGGCCTGCCGCCGCCCAACTATGTCGAGCTGGCCCGCAAGGGGCCGGATCACGCGCCGGTGTTTACCATTTCGGCCCAGTTAAAGAGCGGCGAGAGCGCCGAGGCAACCGCCGGGTCCAAGCGGCAGGCGGAGCAGTCAGCCGCCAAGGCGCTGCTTGGGCAGTTGCAGGCGGACTGAGGCAATGCGCCGCTTGCAGGTGAGTGCCGTGCGGTTGTTGCCGGGGGGCCTGTTGCGCGGGCTGACGATCAAGTGCTGGGTCCGGGCGCTGCGTTGCGCGCTCGTGGAGATGCGCGCCAAGCTGACGATGAATGGGGGCGGGCCCCGCACCTTTGTGCCCTTTGGCTGTGGGAACTGACGCTCGGCTCTGGTCGTGGCGCGTCAAATCGGCTAGAGCCTGTCAATCATAACAGTCGAGACCCATCCCATGACCACCCGCGCCGGATTTATTGCCCTGATCGGAGAGCCCAATGCGGGCAAATCCACCCTGCTCAATCGCATGGTGGGGGCCAAGGTCAGCATCGTCACCCACAAGGTGCAAACCACCCGCGCGCGCATTCGGGGCGTGGCGATGGAAGGTGAGAGTCAGCTGGTGTTCGTCGACACACCCGGCCTCTTTCAACCGCGCCGCAGGCTGGATCGGGCGATGGTTGCCGCCGCTTGGGGGGGCGCGTCGGATGCCGATGTGGTGGTCCTCTTGATCGAGGCGCATCGTGGTGTGACCGAAGGCGTGGAACGGATCCTCGAAGGGCTGACCGGCATTGCCAAGGGGCGCAAGGTGGCGCTTGCCATCAACAAGATCGACCGGGTGCAGGCGCCGGTTCTGCTGGCCCTGACCAAGGACATGAACGAGCGCTTTGCCTTTGAAAAGACGTTCCTTATTTCCGCTGAAAAGGGGCATGGGGTGGACGACCTGCGGCATTGGCTGGCGGGCGAGCTGCCCGAGGGGCCGTGGCTCTATCCAGAGGATCAGATCGCCGATCTGCCGATGCGGATGATCGCCGCCGAGATGACGCGTGAAAAGCTGACGCTGCGGCTGCATCAGGAATTACCCTATCAGCTGACCGTCGAGACCGAGCATTGGGAAGAACGCAAAGATGGGTCGGCCCGGATTGATCAGGTGGTCTATGTGATGCGGGATGGGCACAAGGGTATCGTTCTGGGCAACAAGGGCGAGACGATCAAGGCCGTGTCCAAGGCGGCACGCGAGGAATTGGAAGAATTCCTTGGTCGCCGCATTCATCTCTTTCTTCAGGTGAAAGTGCGTGAAAACTGGCAGGAAGAATCCGAGCGGTATTCCGAAATGGGGTTGGATTTCAAGGATGGGAACTAGGCGTATGCGCTTGGTCTTGCTCGTGAAATTACTGAAGTTCGACCGTGCGACACAGGTTGTGGCCGGGGTGGCATGGCCCGGCTGATCGCGCGCTTTTGGGTCGATGCCTATCTGGCGCGGCTCAGGTTGATGGGGATTCCGGCCTTTGTGGTGGCGCATGGCGATGACACCGGCGGCGCGGTTTTGGTCAAGCTCAACACGCTCAACGGTCAGGCGCGGGTCTGGCAGCGGTCGTTTGATCTGAGCACCGGCGCGCGGGTCTGGGTTGTGTTGGCTGAGGGAGATGAGGCTGCGGTCGATGCCGCAATTCTCCGGCAGCGGGGCTATGATCCCGACCTCTGGGTGATCGAAGTAGAGGACCGGGAGGGGCGTCACCTGCTTGATCATGACGGGCTGGAGGCGTGAGAAACCGATGGAGTGGCGCGATCAGGGCATCCTTCTGAGCAGCAGACGCCACGGGGAAAGCTCTATTATCATTGAGGTTTTTACGCCGGAGCGCGGGCGTCATGCGGGTGTGGTGCGCGGTGGCGCGTCGCGGCGCATGGCCCCTGTTCTACAGCCCGGTGCGCAGCTTGATCTGGAATGGCGGGCGCGGCTGGAGGATCATATCGGAACATTCCGGGTGGAGCCTGTTCGGTCGCGGGCGGGGGTGTTGGGGAATCCGTTGACCCTTGCCGGGTTGAATGCGGTTTGTGCGCTGTTGCTGTTTGCCTTGCCCGAACGCGAGGCGCATGACGCGCTCTATCGGCGCACCGAGACCCTTCTCGATCTGTTGGCGGAGGCAGAGGTCTGGCCACTGGCCTATCTGCATTGGGAACTGGCGCTATTGGAGGACTTGGGGTTCGGTCTGGACCTGAGCACCTGTGCGGTAATGGGAGAAAAGGCAAATGATCTCAGTTACATATCACCCAAAACCGGGCGCGCGGTGTCGCGTGCAGGGGCGGGGGAATGGGTGGACAGGCTCTTGCCATTGCCGCCGTGTCTGATGGGGCACGGGCCAGCACCGGATGCGGAAATCCTGCAAGGATTTACCGTGACGGGGCATTTTCTGAGTGCCCATCTGGCGCCGCAGATGGGCAATAAGCCGCTGCCCGAGGCGCGCGCGCGGTTCGTGGCCCGCATGGCGGCGCGGGTTGAGCGGGGCTGAGACGGTGTAAGCTCTGTAAGGTTTGAGCCGTATTTTGTAAGGTCTTTGGGATCAGAGCAGCATCACCCCGCGCCGGATCAGGTTGAGCCCGGCCATCAGCAGCACCCAGAGGGTGATGTTGCGAAAGGTGGCCTGATCGAATCGGTCCTGAAGTCGAAACCCGATCCAGATGCCAAGGAGCGCCGGGGCGACCATGGCGGCGGAGAGTGGCAGGGTTTCGGCACGCAGCACGCCCGAGCCGATATGCGAGCCAAGCAGCACCAGCGCACCCAATCCGTAGATCACGCCCTGCACCCGCATCTGTTCGGTCTTTTCGGTACTGCGCGCGATCAGCATGGCGACGGTGGGCGGCCCCCAGATGCCCGAGAGTCCACCAAAGAGACCCGCGAGCGCGCCCATGCCTGCCTCGCCCTTTAGCCCCGGTTCCGGGGGCAGGCGCAGGCCGCGCCCAAGGAGGGTGGACGCGGCATAGAGTGTGATCAGCGGCCCGATGAAGAGCAGCATCACCGAGGGCGGCAGCACCGGCACCAGTTGCGCCGCGCAGACCATGACCACGCCGCCCGCAATCAGGAACACCCGGAAGCGGGTGACCGAGGCCACGGCCGGGCCTGCGCCTTGTCGCAGCGCCTGCCAGAGATTGGTGGCCAGCGTCGGCAGAATGAGCCCGGCAAGTGCGAGTTCCGGGGACATCACCGTGCTGAGCCCGGCAATCATCACCGTGGGCATGGCGAAGCCCACCACGCCCTTGACCATCCCGGCGCAGAGCGCCACGATGAAGGCCAAGGTCCAACCCCAAGTTGGGTCTATGTCAAAAAATGCTTCCATGTGGCAGTCTTATAGATGTTCGGCGTTCCGGTGAAACCCTCAACATGCGGGGCACCATGGGGATAGGCAATTTTGAACTGATCGCCTTTGCCACCCGGTCTGACAGGGCTTTGGCCCGTGGGTAGTGCTGCAGTGCGGAAAATAAACGCGCAACTTTAGAACAAAAACCTGCGACAAAAGGCATAATAGTTGCGCTGCACCTGCATAATAGATAAAAGGCACGAGATTAGAAAAAGGATGCGATTCATGGCACATGACGGACAGGATCTTGCGATGGCACAACCGATCATTCTGGGCGACCTGCTGGCGATGACCAGTGTAGCGCTTGTCCCTGCCGAGGCGCTGTTGGAACGGGCCAAGGACGCTGTGCGCGCAACGGTCACTGTCGAGGGACGCGTATCGGGGGCTGCGATCGAGGCCAACCAGACCGCAGCACACGGGCTGGCGTGGCTGGCGACCTATGTCGAGGCGCTGCGGCAGATGCAGAACTGGGCCACGCGGCTGGAGGAAAAGGATCAGTTTGGCGAGGTCGAACAGCTGATCCTGCAAATCGCGTTCGGTGAGTATCTGAGCCAGATCGCTGGCGGGATTCAGATGAATCAGGGTGAGATGGTGCGTCTGCAGGATCTGGGCCTTGGCCCGGACGATGCGGAGCTGATGATGGACCCCGCTGCCACATTGCTGATGCAGGCAGGCAATACCCAAGCCGCGCGCAGCCGGTTGGTGGAGTTGATGCAGGAACGCGCCGCCGAGATCACCGTGGGGCGCACGGGGCTGGATGAAGAGCTGGAAATGATCCGCGAGCAGTTCCGGCGGTTTTCGGTCGAGAAGGTCGAGCCCTATGCGCATGACTGGCATCTCAAGGATGAGTTCATTCCGATGGAGATCATCGAGGAATTGGCGGAGATGGGCGTATTCGGCCTGACCATCCCCGAGGAGTTCGGTGGGTTCGGCCTCAGCAAGGCGTCAATGGTCGTAGTGTCCGAGGAATTGAGCCGGGGCTATATCGGGGTGGGGTCGCTGGGTACCCGGTCCGAGATTGCCGCCGAATTGATCCTCTGCGGCGGCACGGACGCGCAGAAGGCGCAGTGGCTGCCCAAGCTGGCCAGCGCCGAAATCCTGCCGACGGCGGTTTTCACCGAGCCCAACACCGGATCGGATCTGGGCAGTCTGCGCACCCGTGCGGTCAAGGACGAGGCAGGCGATTGGAAGGTGACGGGAAACAAGACATGGATCACCCATGCCGCGCGCACCCATGTGATGACGCTTCTGGCGCGCACGGTGCCCGACACCACCGATCACCGCGGGCTGTCGATGTTTCTGGCTGAGAAAACCCCCGGCACGGATGATGTGCCGTTCCCGACCCCCGGCATGACCGGCGGCGAGATCGAGGTGTTGGGATACCGGGGCATGAAGGAATACGAGCTTGGTTTCGACAATTTCCATGTCAAGGGCGAGAACCTGCTGGGTGGCGAAGAGGGCAAGGGCTTTAAGCAGCTCATGGAGACCTTTGAGAGTGCGCGGATTCAGACCGCCGCGCGCGCCGTGGGGGTTGCGCAATCAGCGCTGGATGTGGCGATGCGCTATGCGCAGGACCGCAAGCAGTTTGGCCGCGCGCTGATCGCGTTTCCGCGCGTGTCGGGCAAGCTGGCGATGATGGCGGTCGAGATCATGGTGGCGCGGCAACTGACCTATTTCTCGGCTTGGGAAAAGGATCACGGGCGGCGGTGCGACCTGGAGGCAGGAATGGCCAAGCTGCTTGGGGCCCGTGTCGCCTGGGCTGCGGCGGATAACGGGTTGCAGATCCACGGCGGCAACGGTTTTGCGCTGGAATACAAGATCAGCCGGATTCTCTGTGACGCGCGGATTCTCAATATTTTTGAGGGGGCGGCAGAGATTCAGGCGCAGGTGATTGCGCGCAGGTTGCTGGGGTAAGGGGCTGGTGCCGGTCTCAAATGCGCGGCTCCTCGATCGGGGCCTGCGCCCGTCTCAGTCCGGTTGAAAGATCGCACCTGCCTGCAACGCCTTGAGCGTGCGCCACAAAAGGCCCGCGATGATCACGCAGAGCGCGAAGAGGAGCGCGAGGCCGATCAGGCGGTGTCCCGGTGATCCCGCTGCCTCGGCATAGGTAAAGCTGGCGATGGTGACGCCCGCCATCGGAAAGCTGAGCGCCCAGAAGGCCAGAGAGAACTTCAACTTCAAAAGCTTTGGCAGTTGCACCGCGACGACGAGCGTAAAGAGATACGCGCAATTCAGCAAAACGCGGGCAAAGGCATCGACGCCGCCCACCAGTTGCACCCATGCCAGAAACCCGACCGAGGGGGGCGCGATCAGGATCACCAGCGAGGGTTGCAGGCGCTCGGGCAGCGGATCGTGAAAGATCAGGCGATTCATCACCAGCGTGAGCAGGACGATCCAGAAGACGAGGCCGATGCTGGTGAAGAACCAGCTTATCTCGGGGTAGCCGAGCGGCACGCCCGCGATGGCCACGATCACATTGCCCACCGCCGGGATGAACCATGCCGGTGAGAGATGTCCGTGCTGAAAGGCGCGCGCGCTGATCCAGCCGCTGACCACGGCAAGGGTCAGGACCAGTTGCATCGGCACGGCGGTCAGCCACATGACATGCGCAATGCCCGGTGCGGGGGCCAGCATGACGGTGGACATCAGCACCAGCGCGATCGAAATCGCCGGAAAGAACGCCAGTTTGACCGGATGGCGCCATTCTGCGGCCACCGCGCCGGGGTGGCGGATTGCCTTGGCGAGATAGCCAAGCGCTACGGCGGCAAAGACCGTCATGGTCAACCCATGCGCCGCCCATGAGGCCGCATGGGAGAGGCCCAATGCCGATTCGCCCGCGCGCAGGGCAAGGGTAAAGCCGCAGAGCCCCATGACGATGGTAAAGAGCGTGACCGGGACATATTGCAGGCGGGATTGGGCCGGTTCGGTCATCCGATCACTCTGGGGCGATGATGGTCAGATGCAGCGGCGCCAGACCGTCGATTTCGCCCAAGAGCACGTTACCGGGTTGCACCGGACCCACGCCCGCCGGGGTGCCGGTATAGATCAGATCGCCCGGTTCCAGATGATAGAAGCGCGACAGATGCGCGATGATCTCGGGCACGGACCAGATCATATCGGCCAGTGTCGCCTCTTGCTGGGTGCGTCCGTCCACGCTCAGGCGGATGGCCTGATCGGCGATGGCACCAAACTCGGCTTTGGGGGTGAGCGGGGCGATGATCGAGGCGTTTTCAAAATCCTTGCCGATGTCCCACGGACGGCGTTTTTCCTTGGCGACGCCTTGCAAATCGCGGCGGGTGAGGTCGATGCCGCAGGCATAGCCATAAACCGCGTCCATCGCCTCGGACGCGCTGACGCGGAACGCGGGGGCGCTGAGCGCCACGACGAATTCCATCTCGTAATGGCAATCCGAGGTTTCCAGCGGATAGGGGATGCTGGCGCCGCTCAAACAGAGGGTTTGCGGCGCTTTGTTGAAATAGAAGGGCGCCTCGCGGTCCACCTCATTGCCCATTTCAAGCGCATGGGCGGCATAGTTACGCCCGACACAAAAGATGCGCTGCACCGGGTAGCCTTTGTCTTGGCCTGTGATCGGCACCAAGGGGGGGCTGGGCAAGGAAAACAGCGGTTGGGTCATCGGGGCCTCCGGGGCAAGCGATTGAAGTTGCGCCCGTTATGCGCGCCGATTTCGCCCTTGTCAAAGCGGCTTCGGGTTGATGATGCCAACGCGGTACGGCGCGCTGAATTCCTGCATTTCCTCTTCCCGCGCTTCCGGCAAACTTCGGCGCGCAGATGCAGGAAATGGCGGATCTCCCTCGTTTCATCGTTCCAAAAATACTCATTCTATGGCCGCCTGTCGGTTTGGGCTCTCGGTCTTGCGGTGGCGTTTGCGCCACAGCCGTCCTGTGGCGCTGGCCGGGCAGGGGGTGCGGGCGGGCCGTGACACTGCCGCCCCTTGCGGCCCAAGGGCTGGCTGCGTATGGCTGAGCCCATGAGTGCGATCCGCCGCCCCCGTTTGACGCAAGATGACTGGCTATTGGCCGGGTTCGAAGCGTTGTGCGAGGCTGGTCCGGGAGCCTTGGGGGCAGAGCCCCTGGCGCGGCGCTTGGGGGCCACCAAAGGCTCGTTTTACTGGCATTTTGTCGATGTTCCCGCCTATCATCGGGCGCTTTTGGCCATGTGGCAGGCGGATGCGGCCACCGCGTTGGACGCCGCATCAGAGGCGGGCACGGATACCGCGCAGCTGCGCGACACCGTGCAACGCATTGCGGCCACTGCGCAGGGCGACCGTCTGGCATTGCGGGCCGAATCAGCAATCCGGGCCTGGGCGGGGGGAGATTCCCTTGCGGCTGAGGCGGTGCGTGCGGTGGATGACATGCGGCTCAAGCGGTTGCATCGGCTGTTGTCCGCCTGCGACATCGGCAATGCCGAGATGGCGCGGATTCTTTATGCGTCGGCGATTGGCATGCAGGCGATGCGCGATCCGGCACAGGATCAGGCTGCCCCGGCGATCGGATCGCTGGTCGATCTTATTCTGGCGCTGAGGTAGGGCGGATGCGGCTGGCCCTAGCGGTCATGGCCCTGTCGATGCTGGGCTATTGCAAGGATGAGACCGTCACCGGACATGGCGGGGCTGATGTAATCTGGCGGCTCAAGAGCATTGATGGTGTGGCGTTTGCGGCGCAGGCCACGCTGAGCCTTCCGGATGAGGGTGCATTGACCGGAACGGCCCCCTGCAACAGCTATTCCGGGCGACAGACCGCACCCTATCCGTGGTTTTCAGCCGAAGCTGTCACCGTCACCAAGAGGGCCTGTCCGGAATTGGAGGCTGAGGCGCGGTATCTGCGGGCCCTGAGTGACATGACATTGGTCGAGGTCATGGGCGATATCCTGATCCTGTCCAATGACGCAGGCCGCGAGATGGTGTTTCACGCGGGCTCACTGACGGACTAGCATCCTGTGCGTTGGCTTTGGCCGGGCCGCGCTCAGATCAGCGCGCGTTCTCGGCTGATCATCGCGGCATGGGCGCGGTTTCGGGCCCCCAGTTTTTTGCAGATCGAGCGCATGTGCATTTTGACCGTGACCTCGTTGGTGCTCATGTCACGCGCGATTTCCTTGTTGGTCAGGCCATCGGCTGCGAGGCGCAGTACGAACAACTCTTTTTCCGACAGGTCGTGATCGTGGCTGGATTTGTCGAGGCTGGGTGTCCCTGCATCCATCGGCACAAAGGTTTGTCCCGACATGATCAGTTGCAACACGCTGTTGAGGGATTGCAGTGGCATGGTTTTGGGGATCAGCCCCTTGCAGCCAAGTTCCAGCGCGCTTTGCAGGAAATGCCGGTCTACCATGCCTGTAAACAGCACCACCTTGGCCGGGGCGGATTTTTCGATAACGCTCTTGACGCTGGCGAGGCCGACCATGCCGGGCATCTTGAGATCAAGAAGCACGATGTCGATATCGGAATGCTCTGCCAGCAGGCTGAGAATGCCATCATAAGAATCGGTGGTGATCGCCACGTTGCCGGGCTGCGCGTTGAGCATGTTGCCCACGGCCTCGGCCAGAAGGTTATGGTCATCTGCAAGTAGAATTTTCATAGACATTGCCTGGGTTGTCCTGCGCTATATTTTCAATCTCGGCCTAGTGACACTACCCCAGCCCTGCACACCGTAAACCTAATCCATTTGATAGCTATTCTTGGGTGAAGTTCAATAGTTTCGGTGCGGCTGGGGGGGAATCCTTTGGCAACTGTTGCGATTTATTCGGGGAAGGGGGCGAAATATAGGGGTGGTGTGGTCTAACTACGGTCGAACTGTCGGGCGATCAGGTGGCGTGCGGCGCCCAGAAGGCAGGCCACGGCACACAGGATGAGCAGCACGGCCTTGGGTTGTGGAGCCTCTAGCGCGGTGCCCAGCGACCACAGGCCCACACCGATGAAACAGAGGGTCGAGATCATCTCTCCGGTTGAGCGGCGGCGGTGTGTCATTGGGTTCTCCATTTGAGGGGGCGACCGAATTCGTCGAGGGTAAGATCGGGTGGCAGATCCACATCGGGCATCGGGGCGGGCTGCCCCTGTTCCAGTCGCCAGACATGGGCGAGGATCACAGCCACGGCGGAAAAGAGAGCGTCGGGGATTTCGCGGCCGATTGCGCCGGTAAAGTAAAGCGCACGGGCCAATGGCGGCACCTGAAGTGTGGTCACGCCTGCGCGGCGGCCCCGGCGGATCACGTCCTTTGCCATCGGCCCCTTGCCCATGGCAAGGATGCGCGGCGCGGAATCGGTGCCCGGCTCATAGCGCAGGGCCACGGCGAAATGCGTGGGGTTGGTGATGATGGCGGTGGCCAGTGGCACATCGGCCAGCGCCTTGCGTTCCGAGGCGCGGCGCGAGGCCTGCATCTGGCGACGGCGCATCGCCCCTTTTTGCTCGGGCGAGCCTTCGGATTCCTTGGATTCGTCTTTGATGTCCTGCCGCGACATGCGCATTGATTTGGTGTTGGAGTGGATCTGCCAGCCCAGATCGAGCGCGGCAATCCCCACGAGGCCGATCAGCAGCCCGCCCAGAACCCGCAGCATCGCCGTGCCAAAGAGCACCATCGCATCACCAGTGGCAAGGGAGGATGACCTTTCGAGCGCGGGCAGCAGAGGTTTAAGCATCAGCACGCCTGCCGTCAGCAAGAGCGTGACCTTGAGCACGGCCTTGAGCAGATCAACAAGCGATTTCATTGAGGCCATGCGCCCAAGCCCGGTCATCGGGTTGATTTTTTCAGGCTTGAAGCCGAGCGCCTTGGGGGCGAAGTTGAGCCCGCCCATGGCGCCTTGCGCGACCAGAACGGCGGCGAGCAGCGACAGGCCAAACCCCGGCCCGGCCGCAAGCATCCAGAGCATCATGCTGCGCGTGCGCTCGAACATCATGGCGTCCAGCGATTGCGCCCCGTCGAAGACCAGCCCCTGTGCCCAGACCCCCGTCAGGCCCGGCAACGCCCATTGCCCGGCGCTCAGGACGAGCGCGCCCATGCCCATCGTGACCAGCACGAAGACTTCGGTCGAGGTGGTGATCCGGCCTTCTTCGCGCGCCTCTTGGCGGCGTTTCGGGGTTGGTTCCTCGGTTTTTTCCTGTCCGTCGTCTGCGTCAGCCATTGGGTAATCCGTTCAACATCTGCAAGAGATGCTGCAAGGCTTGTGCCACCCGTTCCGAAAGGGCGGGGCCAAGGCTGGTGACAGTGAGAAAAAGCAACAGCAGCGTTGCTGTCATGGTCAGTGGAAAGCCAAAGGCGAAGATATTGAGCGAGGGCGCGGAGCGGGTGATCACGCCGATCACCATGTTCAGCAGCAAGAGCACCGACACGACCGGCATCATCAATTGCGCCGCATTGAGAAACATGGCGGTTGTGGCGGTCATGCCTGCATCCAAAAGCACAGTGCCGTTGATCGGCGTGCCGATTGGAATGAAGCGGTAACTGTCGAGGATGAGGCGAATGGCGGTGAGATGACCATCCTCGGTGACAAAGATCGCGAGCAAGAGCAGCGTGAAGAATTGCCCGATCACCGGCGATTGCGTGCCGGTGGAGGGATCGACCTGTGCCGCGAGACCGAGACCGGCGGTATTGGCGATGCGGTCCCCGGCCATGACCGCCGCAGCAAAGAGGATTTGCAGCACCATCCCGGCCGAAAGCCCGATCGCCAGTTCCCGCATCGCAAAGACAACACTTGAGAGCGAGGCGAGCGTATCGGGGTCCGGGATCGGAACCTGTCCCATAAGCGGGACCGTGAGGCAAACCGAGATGATGATGCGCACCGGCAACGAGATAAAGCGTGCCGCAAACAGCGGTGCCGAGAGGACAAAGGCCCCGATGCGCAGCATGGCAAAGAGAAATTGCAGTGCCAGCCCCGTCAGCTGTGTCAGTTCCAGACCTGGCAGGCCAGTGGCGGAGGGGGCGAAATCCGGCAGCATCTTAGTGCATCGTCGCGATGGTGTCGAACACATGCAGGAAGTAATCGGACATCGTGCTGAGCATGAATCCCGACATCAGCCCCATGGTCAGGATCACGATGGCCATTTTGGGCACGAAGCTGAGCGTGGATTCGTTGATCGAGGTGGCCGCCTGAAGGATGCCGATGACAAGACCCACGGCGAGCGCCACCAGCAATACCGGTCCCGCCGTCAGCAGGATATTCCAGTAGGCCATGCGCAGATGTTCTATGTTGGCGTCGAAATCCATGGCTCAGAGCGCCCCTTGAAAGCTGGAGGCGAGCGAGCCCATGGTCAGCGCCCAACCATCGACCAGCACGAACAACAACAGTTTGAACGGCAGTGATACGATCATCGGCGAGAGCATCATCATGCCGAGCGCCATCAAGATCGAGGCAATCACCATGTCGATCACCAGAAACGGCAGGAAGAGCAAAAAACCGATCTGGAAGGCGGTTTTGAGTTCCGAGGTGATATAGGCGGGCAAGAGCACTGCGACCGGCACCTCGGCATCGCTGGCATAGGGCGCATCACTTGCCAGTTCAGAGAACATCAGCAGGTCATTTTGCCGGGTATTGGCGAGCATGAAGCCTGACAGTTTGTCCCAAGCGCCGCGAATGGCCAGATCCGGGGCCATCTGGCCGTCGAGATAGGGGCTGAGCGAGGTCTCGTAGATATCTGTCAGAACCGGTTGCATGACGAAGAACGACAAAAAGAGCGCAATGGCGATCAGCACCTGATTGGGGGGTGTCTGTTGGGTGCCCATGGCCTGACGCAGGATCGACAGGACAATGATGATGCGGGTAAAGGCGGTCATGCCCAGCACCAGCGACGGCAGCACCGTGAGCGCCGTCATCAGCGCGAGGATTTGCAACGAAAGCGAATAGGTGGTGCCGCCCTCATCCGAGAGGGTGATTGCAGGCAGGCCCTGTTGCGCCAGCACCGGCGCGGGCAGCAAGAGGACAAAGGTCAAAAGCGCAGCGAGGCGGATCATGCTGCGTCCTCCGTCACGGGGGCCGGTGACAGGAGGGTGAGGGCCGTGCCGGATTTGCGGCTCATCACCACCAGCACGGTTTGTCCCTGGGCGCGCAACAAAACGGCGCGGCTGTCGCCGCCCAAGTTGAGGGTTTCGGCCAACTCAAGGCTGCGGCCTGCGCCAAGCCGGGCCGCAAGCGGTGCGCGGTTGAGGCGGATAGCGGCCCAGATAAGGACGAGAAGGCCCAGAAAGCCCGCCAGGGTCAGGATGCGCTCGGGGGTCAGCAGTTCCACGTGGGTCTCTCCTGCAAGGGATGGTTGATCCAATCCCTGCAGGTTTCGTGCCACGCGGTGCGGTGGGGTCAGACGGTTTCGATGCGCTGTTTCGGATCGACGATATCGCCAAAGCGGATGCCGAATTTCTCACCGACGACGACCACCTCGCCCTTGGCGATGGGGGTGCCATTGACCAGAATGTCGAGCGGATCGCCCGCCATGCGGTCCAGTTCGACCACCGAGCCTTCGTTGAGGCGCAAGAGATCTTGCAGGGTGATCTGGGTGTTGCCCACTTCGACGGTCATGCTGACGCGGACATTGGCCAGAAGGCCCAGATCCACATTGTGCGGCTCCATGTCGGGCATATCGTTCGTCGTGCTGTCGGGGGTTTGGTCGATCATTGGAGATCTCCTTGGGATCAGGGTTTTATGCGGCGGGACAGCGAGAGAGCGGCGCGCCCGTTCTGGGCACCCGGTTCGGCGTCAAAGAGCGGCGTGCCCTCGACCAGCAATTGCGGACGCGGAGCCAGATCGACCGGCACCACCCGTCCGGGGCGCAATCCTGTGAGCGCACTGAGCGGCACGTTGGGTTCGGCCAGACGCGCCGTGACATTCAGCGGCACCGCCATCACCGCCTCGCGCAGGCGGCTGCGCCAGCGCAGATCGTCCGCAACCTGATCCGACTGCATCCGGGAGCGCAGCCGGGCCGCGATGGGTTTGAGCGCCTGAAGCGGGTAAATGAGGTCGAGCGTGGCGGGGTCGGCCTCGGGCAATTGGATGATGAAGGAGCAGCAAACCACCTTTTCTTCGCTTTCGACGAAGGTGGCGAATTGCAGATTGTCCTCATGCACCGGGCTGGCAAAGGTCAGCGGCACGAGATCGCGCCATGCCGCTTCGAGAGCGCGGTAGATGCCCTTGGTCACGATCTCGATCACCCGGCTCTCGCTGGCGGTGAATTCTGCGCGCCCGTTCGTCAGATAGGCGATATTGCCGCCGTAATAGGCATTCGTCAGCAACGAGACGAAATTGGGTGGGAGCATGATAAGCTGATTGCTGCGCAGTGCGTCGACGCGGGCCGTTGTCAGGCTTACGAAATTCTCAAGTTCATCGCAGTAATGCGTAAAGCTCTTGACCTCGGGGGGGAAGGCCGAGATGCGCGGGTGCATGCGCAGGAAGGGCAGAAACACCGGCCGTGCCAGACGGCAAAACCGTTCGTTGACCATGCGCAGCCCGTGGTAATCGCCCATGATCGACAGGTTGTCGGAGCCGAACTTGTAGCGCTTGACGCTTTCCGTTCCGTGGCTCTGCTCTTTCTCCATGTCGAGCAGGCCATCGACGAGGGCCGCAACTTCGTTGGAGCTGAGCTTGTGGGTGGCGTTGGTGGTGGAACGGGCCATGGTGGAACCTATTGCAGAACGAAGGAGGGAAAGAACACGCTTTCGATCCCGCCAAAGCCCTCGAGCGTTTCGAGGCGGGTGTTGATTGCGGTTTTGAGCGCGTCGGCCAGCGCTTCTCGGCCTGCGGTGCCCTCGACATCCTCTTCGCTAAAACCAGAGATGACCGCCAGCATGTCCGAGCGCAGCGCCATGGCATGGGTTTCCACATGAGCGATGACGCTTTCGTCATATTG
The DNA here is from genome assembly GCF_048262375.1 of Roseovarius sp. Lineage (GTDB taxonomy): Bacteria > Pseudomonadota > Alphaproteobacteria > Rhodobacterales > Rhodobacteraceae > Roseovarius. The sequence continues at coordinate 135,267 of NZ_JBLXFE010000004.1, read as the reverse complement.
AGTGGAGACCCCGACGCCGATCTGAAGGAACCGGCGAGAGCCCTTGAGATTGGTGGTCAGCGGATCGGGGAATTCGTGGTAACGGGTCTCAAAGGCGGTGGTTTCCGACTTTTCCCGGGGGATGCGTTTGGGGCCGGTTTCCGTGTCTGCATCGGCTATGGCTGTTTCCAGCTCGATCAGGCGCAGCACCTCTTGCGACGGCGAGAGCCGCCCGCCTGATACATAGAACCCAGCCCCAAAGCCGCCACCGCCCAGCAGGAGTGCGAACAGCAGCCACATTAGAATTTTCTTTAGGAATCTACCCTTGGGGCGGGCGTCGAGATCGGGGAGTGCAGCATCGGTCATGGGAAACCTCAGGCGATCAGGTCAATGGAAGAGAGCGAGGAACGGCGCGGGGCCGTGGTCTGGGTCGGGGCCGCATCTGGTTCGGATGCGGCGGTGTTTATGCCGGAGTCGGCCGCAGGCTGGCCGCCGTTGCGGGGGTTGGCATCGCCGCCAGAGGTGCCGGAGCCCCCCATCGTGCCGGTTGATTGATTGCCCATCTCCAGCCCGGCGCGGGCCATGGCCTCGGCCAGACGGGGGTGTGCCTCGGCGATGGCGCGGGCGGCCTCGGGGGTTTCGGTGACGATGTGGACATGGGTCAGACCATCCTGCATCTCCAGCCGGATTTGCAGGGTGCCCAGCCGTTCCGGCGTGAGGGTAATGGTCATGGCGTCGATGTCGCCAACGGTGCTGTGACGAATGTCCTGCACCATCTGTTCGGGCCAAGAGGGCGCCGAAAAGTCGAGAGGCTGAGACAAAGAGGGCGTCATCGCTGTGGCAAGGGCAGCGGTGCTGGTTGCGGGCTGCGGCAGGACGGTTGCACTGGCAAGCCCGGACCCGAGAGCGGCCGGGCTGACATCGGCTGGCATGGGCGCGTCGGGCGCGATCACCGCCGGTTCTGGTGCGGATGATGCTGTGGCGATGGGGGCCTCTGCAGAGGTCAGCGGCTGTTGTGGCGTGGTCCCGGGCGTGAGGGGGGCCGCGATTGGCAGCGCCACGGGCGAGAGGGCCGGGGCCGGGGCCGGGGCTTCGGGCAGGGTGGAGAGATCTGAGTTTTCGTCTGTGGCTGCGATGTCCGGCGAGGATTTCGGATCAAGTCTGCTGCGCGCGGTGTCGCGCGGTGCCGATTGGACCTGCGTTGGCAGGGACGCGGACGCGCCCTCGTTCATGCGTGCGTCTGTGCCTGCGTCTGTGCCTGCGCCTGTGTCTGTGTCTGTGCCTGTGGCGGTGTCCGTGCCTGTGGCTGCGGGCGCGATTTGGTCGTCGTGTGTTCCCTCGGCGGCGCGTTCCTCTTTGGTCTGAGGCTCGGCTTGTTCCGCGATCTGCCCGGGGATCTGGCCCGCATCCTGCGGTTCGACAAGACGGTCGTTTTCGGGAGCGGTTGTGGTGGGTTGCGCGGTCAGAGCCTCACCCTGAGCGGTGATCTGGGGGCCGTCCTGAGGCATGCTCTGCGCGCTGATATCAACGGCGCTTTGAGGCGAGAGTTGGGATGCGATCACCGGGCTTTGCGCGGGGGGAGAGAGTGCCGCTTGTTGAGCGATCAGGCTCTTGTCCGGGGTGGCTGTCTGGGCCGCGTCAAAAAGTGCGGTAAAGTCCTGAGCGGGCGCGATTGGGGTTTGAGCAAGCGTTGGCGCGGCGCGGCTGGGGGCCGGGCCTGTGTTGGCTGGGGTGGTGGTCGATGCCAAGGCGAACATGCAGGGGCGCTCCGTTGAAGTCAGGTGTGAAGCTGCAAGGTCTGTGCCAAGCAGGGCGTCTGTTGACCTTGTGCGGACTCTGTGCCGCAGGCATCGAACCGCTGGCTCAGGGCACGGCGCATCGCCCGCGGCGCAAGCCCCGCGAGAGGCGTGTCGCCAAACGTCTTGTGCCTACCGCGTCCGGCGCGGGAGGGTGGTGTTTTCCTGCGCGTCTGCGCGCGCCGAAAGCAGGGCGCGGCGGCTTTGGTCGGCGCGATCATTCAGGATCTGCTGGCGGCGTTGGTGCTGCGAGAAATCCTGTTCCAAGGCCACGCGCTGCTCTTTGGTGCGGGCCATTTGGCTGCGGGTCGATTCAAGCTGTTGCACGAGGGTACGGCCCATGAAATGCACGGTGCTGAGCTGGCCGGTGGTCATCGGTTGGGCCGGGGCCTGCGCGGTCTGATCCAGCATCTGGCCCAGACGGTCGGCCATGTCGAATTCCTGCATCTCACGGTTGCGCAAAGAGCCAAGCTGCATCGACAAATGCCCCAGTTCGCGGTTTTCCTGACGGGCCATCAGCGACAGGATACGGTGTTGGCGCGCGCTCATGCGGCACCACCTGTCAGCGCGCAGAGGGCTGCAATGCTGTCGTCGAGGCTGGCGGGTTCGTCCATCTCTTGGCGGATAAATGCCTCAATCCTGGGCCAGAGGGCTACGGCCTCGTCCAGCGTTGCGTCCTGACCGGGGGAATAGGCACCCATGAGCATCATGTCGCGGTTCTCCATGTAAAGGGCAATGAGGCGGCGCAGGCGAAGTGCGGCCGCGTGGTGCGGTTTCTCGGCGATATCCTTCATCACCCGGCTGACCGATTGGGTGAGGTCGATGGCGGGATAGATGCCCATCTGCGCCTGATTGCGGGACAGGACGAAATGCCCGTCGAGAATGGCGCGGGCGGTGTCCACCACGGGATCGTTGGTGGTGTCGTCGCCATCGGCCAGAATGGTATAAAAGGCGGTGATGCTGCCCTGACCGGGCAGGCCGGGACCGGCACGCTCGATCAGGCCAGGGATCATCGAGATCACCGAGGGGGTATAGCCCTTGGCGGTGGGCTGTTCGCCAAGCGCCAGACCGATTTCGCGGCGGGCATGGGCCACGCGTGTGAGGCTGTCCATGATCAGCATGACCTGTTTGCCCTGATCGCGGAAATATTCGGCAATTGCGGTGGCGCGATGCGCCGCGCGCAGGCGCAGGAGGGGCGAGCGGTCGGCGGGCACGGCCACGACGCAGGTTTTGTTGCGGTTCTCGCCGGTCATCACCTTGGAGACGAAATCGCCCACTTCGCGGGCGCGTTCCCCGATCAGCCCGACGACGATCACATCGGCCGAGGTGTAGCGGGTCATCATCTCGATCAGCACGGATTTGCCCACGCCAGACCCTGCGATGATGCCGACGCGCTGGCCGCGCCCGACGGTGAGGGCGGCGTTGATCACACGCACGCCGACATCGAGCGGGGCATCGACTGGCTGTCGCGCGAGCGGGTTTTGTTCGCGACCCGAGAGCGGGCGGGTTTCCGGGCAATCGGGGGCGGCGAGACCATCAAGCGGTACGCCTTCGGCATCAAGAACACGTCCGAGCAGCGCCGGGCCCATTGCGGCACTATGGCCACCGCGCAGTTTGTGGACGGTGCAGCCATGGGTGATGCGTGCGCCGGGCTGGTCGAGAAACAGCAGGTTGCGGCCATTGGCAAAGCCCACGATTTCGCCGGTGGCGCCCTTGCCGTCCTCGGTCTCGATCCGGCAGAGGGTGCCGGGGCTGGCTGGGAAGCCCGCGCATTCCAGAATGAGCCCGTCATAGCGCAGCACCTGACCGGAATAGCCGGGGGCTGGGATAGCGGCCATGGTTTCGGTGGCCTGCGTCAGGCGACTGAGAAGATCGGTCATGCCAGCCCCCCGTCGCGTTCGGCGATCACGTCGGAAAAGGTGATATCCTCCATGCGGATGCGCAGATCGCCGCGCCCCAGCGTGGTATCGGGTGAAAGCCGCCCCTTGGCCAGCGGGCTGAAGTCCTTGATATGCGGCTTGATCGCCATGAGATCGGCGGGGTTCATCAGCACGACAGTGGTTTCGGCCCCTTCTGCGATCTGGTGGGTGATCTTTTCGATCCGGCGCAGAAACGGGCGCGGAGCCTCGTCGATTTTCTGCCCGGCGCGTTGGGTCGCCAGTTGGCGCACGGCGCGTTCGAGTTTAGCGGTCAGATCCGCCAGACGCTCGTGTTCGGCGCTGGTGAGGCGGGTCAGGGTCGCGGCAAAGATGTCGCGCGCCTCGATGATTTCTTGAGCTGCGGTTGCGCGGGCCTCTTCGAAGGCCTCGGCGCGGGCTGTGGCGCGGGCGGTCTCGATCTCTTGCATTGCCGCCGCGTGGCCTTCGGCCCATGCGGCGCGGCGCTCGGCCTCGATGTCGAGGGTGGCGGGCGGCGGAGCGGGGGTAAAGGTGGCGGCGGGTGCGACCGGTTCGGGCGTTGTCTCGACGATCTCGGGCGCGGGGTCTGGTCTGGGGGTGTCGAGGGGGCGCACCACCGGATGCGGGGCAAATCCGCTCTCGGTCTGTGTTATGGGGATGGCCGTGTCGCGGCGCTGGAATTGCTGTGAGGAACGGCGCACCAGAGCCAGAAGGTCTTCGGGGGTCAGCGCGGCTGTTTCGGGGGAATGATCAGAGGCGGGCATGGCGCTCATTGTCTCAGACCATCTTTTCGCCGCCGCGTCCGGCGAGCGTTATCTTGCCCTCATCCGACAGGCGGCGGGCGATGGTGATGACCTGTTTCTGGGCCTCTTGCACCTGACTCAGGCGGACCGGGCCCATCGCTTCCATTTCGTCCATGATATTGGCGGCGGCGCGCTGTGAGATGCAGCTCAGGAGCTTGTCGCGAAGGGACGGGTTGGCACCTTTGAGGGCCAGAACCAACATTTCGCTCTCGACTTCGCGGAGCACGGTTTGCAGGGCGCGTTCGTCGGATTTGATCAGGTAGTCGAACACGAAGAGATTGTCCTGAATGTCCTCGGAGAGCGTTTTGTCATCCTTGCGGATGTCCTTCATGATCCGCTCTTCCATGTCCTGACGGGTGAAGTTCATGATCCGCGCGGCGGCCTTGATCCCACCGATCTGCGAGGCGCGCAGGGTGGTGTTTGCCCTGAATTTGGCGCGCATGACCTCTTCGAGGTCGCGCAGCGCCTCGGGCTGAACGGTGTTGAGCGTGGCGATACGGCGGATGATTTCGGGCTGCGCCTCGGGCGGCAGCAGCTTGAGCACCTCGGCACCTTGGGCATAATCCAGCGAAGCGATGACCAGCGCCATGATCTGTGGGTGTTCATCCTGAATGAGCTCGGCCACGGCAGAGGGGTCCATCCAGTCGAGAATCTCGATCGGGCGTTCGCTGTTGGTGGGTACGATACGCGAGAGCACGGATTGCGCCTTGTGCGCGCCAAGCGCCTGATCAAGCACTTGCCGCACATAGTTGCCCGCGCCAATGCCCAGCCCGGTCTGGTTGCTGACCAGCCCCAGAAATTCGTTGAGCACGGCATCGACGGTGTCGTGATCCACGCCCTGCACGGTGAACATGGCCTCGCCCAGAACCTGCACTTCGGAGGGGGAGAGGGCGCGCAGGATCTGTGCGGCGGTGTCTTCGCCAAAGACCATCATCAGGATGGCGGCCTTTTGCACCGGGGTCAGATCCGCGCCGGGGCGGCTGGAGGGGGAGGGCAGCGCGAGGGTCATGGCCGGTCCCCATTGGTTGGGGCGATCATGGATTTGAAGACGCCGGCGATGCGGTTGGTTTCGGATCCGGCCATCTGCCGCAGGAGGTCGATCTTTTCCTCATAGGTGATTGCGCCGTTGAGATCCTCGGCATTCGGGGCTGCGGTTTCAAGGCGTTGGCGCAGGGCCGACAGGCTCTCGCCGCGGGGAACCTCAATGGCGTCGCCATAGGTCATGCCGGTTGCCGCCGTGGCACCGACCGGCGGCAGAAGCCGGTTCAGAAGCGGGCGCACCACGCCCAGCACGATGATGCCAAAGAGCGCCAGTTGCGCAAAGGTGCGGCCCAGAGTGGGCAGCCATGCCGCGTCATACCAGTGATCGGCAGGTATCATGGAGGGGGTCACGACAAAAGGAGCGCTGGCGACGGTGACAATATCGCCGCGGGTGTCGTCAAAGCCGATTGCAGACCGGGTCAGCGCCTCGATTTCCTCAAGCGGAACGGCGTCGGGGGTTGCTGTCGCGGTATCGCCCTCGGTGGGGAGAGGTGCGGGCAGGCGGTGCAGCAGCACGGCGGCATGCACCCGGTTTATGCGTGCAGTCTGGGGCTGGCGGGTCTCGACGCGGCGGCTGACCTCGTAATTGCGGGTCGATGAGGTGGAGCTGTTGGTTGTGCCGCTCTTGCCCGCCTGGGTGGTGGCCTCGACCAGTTTTGCCTCGGTCGGGGGGGTGTTTGACACGGCGCCGGGCACGCCGCCCGCGCTTGATCCGCCGGTTTGCTGGCTGCTGCTTTGCTCGCTGCGCAGAGCGGTATCCGGCAGGTATTCTTCGCTGGTGATCTCGGAGCGGGTGAACTCCATGTCGACCGTCACCTCGACGGCGGCATTGCCCACACCCACGATAGGGGTCAAGAGCGCCAGAACGCGATCCCTGTAGACGGTTTCCAGTCGGCGCTGGTGCTGCATCTGGCGATCGGCCTCGGCCTGTACCGGGTCCTCTTCGGGGCTGGTGAGAAGCGCGCCGGTCTGGTCCACGACCGAGACATTGCTGCGTGGCATGTCGGGCACGGCGGCGGCGACGAGGCTGACGATGGCGCGCACCTGCGCCTGATCGAGGGGCATGCCGGGGGCCAGTTCAAGAAACACCGAGGCGCGGGGCGGCTGGCTGTCGCGGACAAAGGCGCTGCGTTCAGGCAGGGCCAGATGCACGCGGGCGGCGCGCACCGGGCGCAATTCCTGAATCGAGCGGGCGAGGTCGAGTTCCTGCATCCGGCGCAGGCGGGCGGCTTCGATCTGGCGCGAGGTGCCCATGGGCATTTCGTCGATGGCGGTCATGCCGTCGGTCGCGCCTTGCGGCAGGCCTTGGGTTGCCAAGAGCATGCGCGCGCTGTGAAACTGGTCGGCGGCCACGGTCAGCGCGCCGGAGGAGGGATCAAGGTTGGCGTCAATCCCGGCGGCGGTCAGGGCGTCAAGGGCACGGGATTTCTCGGCCTCGGGCAGGCCGGCCTGTAGGGTTACGCGGTCGGCGGGGGCGAGCAGCAGCCAGGCGGCCAGACCGAGCGTCACGACAAAGAGCACGCCGATGGCGGGCAGGGCGCGGCGCAGGGCGGGCTGAGCGATAAAGCCATCCATGCCCGAAAGCGCGAGACGCGCCCGCTGAGCCAGCGAGGTGGCGCCAGCTTGTGCCGGGAGGGTGCTTTGCGTTCCGTCCATTGTAGGTCTTTCCGTATTTCTGGTCCGGGGGTCAGACCGGCATGTTCATAATGTCGCGGTAAGCGGTCAGAGCCTTGTTGCGGACCTGCATGGTCATCTGAAACCCGAGAGAGGCGACCTGTTGTTCGACCATCACGGCGGCCAGATCCTCGGTGCGTCCGGTTTCAAAGTCGCGCGCGGCCTGCGAAGCCTTGCCTTGTTGGGTGTTCACGCTCTCGACCGCCTTGCCCAACCGTTCGGCAAAGCCCGGACCCTGCGCCTCGGCCGTGGGGCTGGGGCGGACGATTGGGTCAGGTCGCTGCGCCGCCTGTGAGGCGTGCATCATGCTGACGGAAGAGGAGATGCCGGTCAGGCTCATGTCAAATCAGGATCAGGCGGCAAGCGAGGTGGGAAGGGCGACGGGACGGGCAACAAGCATGATGTGCTCAGGTTCAATCACCTTGTCATCGGCCAGCACCAGGGCACGCTGCATGACGTTTTCCAGTTCGCGAACATTGCCGGGCCAGGAATGGTTGACGAGGATATCGCAGGCCTTGGGCGACAGAAGCGGTGTGGTGTCTCCTTCGGGCGTATGGCGGAGCAACATGGCCTGTGCCAGAACCGGCACATCCTGAGCGCGGGCCGCGAGCGGCAGGGTTTCGAGCGGGAACACGTTGAGGCGGTAATAAAGGTCTTCGCGGAAGGTGCCCTTGGCAATTTCGGCATCCATGTCGCGGTTGGATGTGGCGAGGATGCGCACATTGACCGGGGTTTCGGTCTGGCTGCCCAACGGGGTGACGACCTTTTCCTGCAGCACGCGCAGCAGTTTGGCCTGCAGCGCCATCGGCATTTCCGAGATTTCATCGAGCAGCAGGGTGCCGCCGTCCGCCGCGCGGATAAAGCCCTTGTTGGCGGTGTTGGCGCCGGTGAAGGCACCTTTTTCATGACCAAAGAGAATGGCTTCGAGCATGTTCTCGGGGATTGCGGCGCAGTTGATCGCGACAAAAGGCTTGTCGGCGCGCGGCGAGGCCTGATGGATCAGGCGCGAGAGAACTTCCTTGCCGCTGCCGGTGGGGCCGTTGATAAAGACGCTGACATCAAAGCGGGCCACGCGGCGGGCCATGTCGATCAATGCGCCGGACTTTGGGTCGGCGGCAACCATCGCGGCAAAGGGGGCGGCCAGAAGATCGGCCAGCGCCATCAGAGCGGCATCGCGCAATGCCGGCAGACCGCTATCGGGCAGAGACACGGTCAACATGCGTCCGCCCATATCCTCGCGCACTGCAAATTCGGTGGCTTGACCGTCGATCACCACGATCCGTTTTGCGCCCAGCTTGCGTGCCAGTTCCACCAGCGCGCGCTGGTCGGTCACGGGGGTGCCCTGAACCAGTGTGTGGCAGGTGGGCTGATAGCCGATGCGGACATTCAGGCGACGCCCATCAAGCAGGCTCTTGAGGGTCTGTGCCTGGGGGAAATTCGGAGCGGTGATGCAGATGTCAGCCATGTCAAACCTCGTTGGTTGCGGTACAAAAAACAGTAAGCAGAGATCGTGCCATCCGGTTTTTGGGCCATTTTCGGCCCGGATTTGCCCTGTCGGGCGGCTTTTTGGGTCAGAACAGGCGCGTAGATCGGGAAATCGTCACAAAATCGACGAAAATCGGGGGGTGTCGACCGTCGGGTGTCGGCGCATCGTCAACCGCATGGCGCGCCGTCGCTGTCCTTGGGGGGATCCGATACTTTCAGATCGGATGTGCGTCAAAAGCGACCATGTACGCGCTAAAGATACAACGGAGATATATCACGACCGCACTCACATTTTTGGGCGAGGGTCCGTTTGCTTAATCAGAAGAGCTCAACTGGTAGGCAACAATGTTATCGAAAACGTATCATCTCAAATTTCCCAGCCTCGACGCAGCGCAGATCGCGGCCCCTTTCATCACGGAGATTCTGGGGAATGCGATTCCGGAATGTCGCATCTCTGGCTTGACAGTCATGATCGGCAAAGAGGGGGACATTTCTGTCAACCTGTTCTTTCCGAGCATCGCGGACCTCAAGAACTTTGAGAAGAAACATGGAGGGTTCATTCAGACAATGAAGAAGACCTTTCTGTTTCGTTCCACAGGCTTTGAAGGGGTTTGCATCTTTAATTTTGATGGCAATGCAGAAGATGCAGCCTGAGGCAAAGTTCTAGTCTGGCACGCCGGTTGCATTGCTGCGTGCAGATGTAACCGACAATCAAGCTGACAGGATCAGAAAGACCAATTCCCATGGCGAGCGCGTCACCCAAAAAGCTGTGTCCTCTGAAGGATTTTCAGAGATGACGGCACGGGCAGAGCAAATACAGGACACGGCGTCCAGTGGCGCATTGCTGCGCGTGTCGTCGGATAAGATCGGACGGCTGATGGATCTGGTCGGAGAGCTGTCGCTTTCTGTATCGGAAACCATCAATGCGCCGGAACTGGCGGATCTCGATCTGGTCGGGTTCGAAGCCGCCGCGCATCGGTTGACGATGATCGTTGGGGAGGTGCAGGACGCCGCCAGCGAATTGCGGCTGGTTCCGGTCGATGAGGTGTTTCGCCGCCTCAAGCGCATGGTGCGCGAGTTGCAGCGGGAAACCGGCAAGCAGATCGACCTGGAACTGCGCGGCGAGGATACTGCCATCGACAAGCTGGTGGCGGACCGTCTCTATGATCCCTTGCTGCATGTGGTGCGGAACTCTGCGGATCACGGGCTGGAGCCGTCGCAGGAACGCGAGGCCGCCGGCAAGAAGCCGGCCGGGCGGATCGTGCTGTCAGCGGCCCAAGTGGGCAGTGAAGTGCGCATTCAGGTGATCGACGACGGGCGCGGTTTGAACCGTGGCAAGATTCTGAGCAAAGCGCGTGAGCGCGGCCTGTTCGGTCCAACCGAAGAACCCGAGGATGCGGTTGTCTGGAAGGCGATTTTCGAGCCCGGTTTTTCGACCGCCGAGGCGGTGACCACGCTGTCAGGGCGCGGTGTGGGCATGGATGTACTGAACACCACGATGAAGGATCTGCGCGGCCGGATCGGGGTGCATAGCGAAGAGGGCAAGGGCACGACCGTGTCGCTGCATATTCCGGTCTCGCTCGCCTTTCTTGACAGCGTGATCCTGCGGCTGGGCACGCAGCTCTATTGTGTGCCGATTGAAGATATTGCCGAGATCGCCAAGCCCGGCGAGGGCGATCATTTGGCGCTGGCCGCCGAGGGCGGGCGCGAGATGCTGCGGCTGCGGGATCGGTTCATTCCGGTGTGCCGCTTGGAAAACTTCTTTCAGGGTATGCGCAATGATCTGCCGCCCCTGTCGGAGATGGTGTTCATCGTCTTCGAGGCAAGCTCTGGGCCGATCGCAGTGCCGGTTGATGAAATTCTTGATCGTCAGCAGGTGGTCATGAAGCCGCTCGAAGGCACGCTGACCCGCGTGCGGGCCAGCTGGGGTTTTGCCCTGTTGTCCTCTGGTGACGTGGCGATGGTGCTGGATTGCGAACGTCTGGCAAACGGAGGCGAGCGGTGATGTCGGTATATGCAGATCAGGCAGGGTTTGATCAATTGCGTGACTGGTTGAGTCAGCGGTGCGGGATCACCTTTGCACCGTCGAAAACCGATCTGTTGCGTCAGCGTATGGCGCGGGTGTTGCGACGGTTTGATTTGCCCGATCTCAACTGTCTGGCGCGAGAACTTGGCCGGACGGGTGCGCAGGAGGTACAGCTTGCGGTGCTGCATGCCGCCTCGATCAACCATACATATTTCTTCCGTGAGGCCGAAGTTTTGGACCGGTTCATGGATCTTGCGCTGCCCGAATTGCAAGTGCGGTCCGAGTTCCGATTCTGGTCAGCGGCGTGTTCGACTGGCGAAGAGGCTTATACGCTGGCCATCATGCTGGCCTCGCGGCTTGGTCCGTCCGTGCTGAACCGGACCCATATTCTGGGTACCGATATCAGTGATCCGGTGGTCGAACGGGCAGAGTTGGGCATTTTCCCACGCCGCCAGTTTGCCCAGACTGATCCGAATGTGGTGCAGCGCTGGTTTCAGCCCACCGGCCTTGACCAATACCGGGTGGCTTCGGAACTGCGCACGGCTTGCACCTTTCGCCGCATGAACCTCAAGGCCACGCCCTATCCGTTTACCCGCCCGTTTCAGGCGGTGTTCTGCCGCAACGTGCTCTATTATTTCGACCGGGCCGATCAGATCGCTACGGTGAACGCACTCTATGACGTTGTCGAGCCGGGCGGCTGGCTGGTGACCTCGGTCACCGAGTCCGTCCGTCAACTTGGCACCCTATGGGAGCCTGTGGCAACCGGTCTCTATCGGAGGACGTCATGATGACTGCGGCGGTTGCACCTATTCGTGTGCTTGTTGTTGACGATTCACTGGTGTTTCGCCGGTTCCTGACGCGGACGCTGAGCATTGATCCGGCCATTGAGGTGATCGGCGAGGTCGGGAGTGCCGAAGAGGCGCGTGCCTTTGTCATGGCGCGCCGACCGGATGTGATCACGCTCGATCTGGAAATGCCGGGCCAGGGCGGGCTGGAGTTTTTGCGCCAAACCGTGGCCCGGCTGCGTATTCCCACTATCGTGGTGTCGTCGCAGACGCAGCGCGGGGCAAAGCGGACCATCGAAGCACTTGAGGCGGGGGCCGTAGACGTTATGCCCAAGCCGCGAGGGCTGGCACCGGGCACGGCGGATCGTCTGGCGCTGGGCGCCATTTCCGAGCGGGTGCGCGCGGTGGCGCGGGTCAATCTGCGTGGAATGCAAGCTGTCGAGGCCAAGGCCGTGCCGATGACATTTGCCACGGCCACCGCGCGCGATTGGGTGATTGCGATCGGGGCCTCGACCGGCGGCGTGCAGGCTCTGGGCACAGTGTTGCATGCCCTGCCTGCCGATTGTCCGCCTGTGGTGATCGTGCAGCATATGCCCGCAGGCTTTACCGGGGCCTTTGCCCGGCGGCTTAACATGACTTGCGCCATTGAAGTGCGCGAAGCGCAGCAAGGCGACCGTCTTAGTCCCGGTGTTGCCCTGATCGCGCCGGGTGGCGAGCGGCACATGAAGCTGCGCGCCACGTCGCGGGGCGGGCTTGAGGTTGATCTGGTGGCGGGCGATCCGGTTTGTTTCTCGATCCCATCGGTCGATGTGCTGTTGAATTCTGCTGCGCAGGTGGCCGCGCCTCGGCTGAGCGCCGTCGTGCTGACCGGTATGGGCAGCGACGGTGCCAACGGATTGTTGGCTGCGCGTCTTTCCGGGGCGAAAACCTTTGCTCAGGACGAGGCCAGTTCGCTCGTTTACGGGATGCCCGCGCGCGCCTGGGAAAAAGGTGGCGCGCAGGCACAGGTGCCGCTCGATCAGGTGGCGGCACAACTGCTGGCCTCGGTTGGCACGACATCTGCAAACCCCCGGGCAACCGCCATCCCGGCCCCCCGAATGACCCACAGAGGAGTCTGACCATGACTAAAACTGATTTTGCCGACGCGCAGACGCCGCAGACCGAGGTTCAGGCCGAGCCGTCGGATTCCATTGAAACCATGTATCTGACCTTTCCGGTTGGGTCCGAGCTTTATGGCGTGTCGATCGGTGTCGTGACCGAGATCGTTGGACTGCAACGCATCATGAGCGTGCCGGATGTGCCGCATTACATCAAGGGTGTGATCAACCTGCGTGGCAAGGTGATCCCGCTGATGGATGTGCGGCTGCGGTTCGGTATGCCGGAAAAAGATTACGACGACCGCACCGTCGTGATCGTCTTGCAGGTCAACGATGCGCCCGTGGGGCTGATCGTCGATGGCGTCAATGAGGTCTTGGATATTCCCGGCGAGCAGATTGACCGGACGCATAGTTTCGCGGGTGCCGAGGGCCGCAGCCTTGTGCTGGGGCTTGGCCGTCTGGAAGAGCGGGTGGCGATCCTGCTCGATGTCAAACTGCTGGTCGAGGATGATGCCCTCATCCCGTCTGCACTCGCCGAGGTTTGAGCCATGGCAACCCAGAAGAAAACCACGCCCACTCAGAAACCTTCCACAAACGAGCCCGTATTTTCGTCCCATGCACCAGCCCTGCCGAGCACGGACGTCTCAGCCCCTCAGCCCTCGCCGGAGCAGTCAGCCGGTGACACCGAAAGGAAAGATCAGATGAATAAACAAATTACAAACCCGTTGACCAATGCGGAAACCGATAGCCCTGCAGGCAATGGCGGCGGGAATATGTTCGAGCGGATGAGCGCAGTGGAAATCCTCGCCGCGCAAGACAACCCAGTTATGGTTGCCGACCCGGACTACAACATCATCTATTGCAATGATGCGGCATTCACGATGTTCCGCCGCATAGAGGCAGATATCCAAATCGACTTGCCGCATTTCCGGGCGAATTCCGTGGTGGGACAGAACGTGGACATATTCCACAAGAACCCCTCTTACCAGCGGCGCATCATGGACGGCCTGCGCAAGCCACATCTGGGCAACTTCAAGGTCGGGAGCATCTCGCTTGCATTCACCGCAACGCCAATTTTCGATTCCGAGCGCAAACTGCAATCCATTCTCGTGGAATGGCGCGATGTGACCGAGCGCGAAAAAATCTCTCATGACAACCAGGTGGCGCAGGAGCAATTCAACCTATTGTTGTCCCAGATGGAGCATATGTCCCGCGAGCATGAAAAAGGTGACATCGACGTCTTTATCGATCCCTCGTTGTTCGCGAGTGCCGAAATCCGCGACGCAGCCGTGAAGACCAACGCCATGATCAAGGCGCATATCGACACCAAGAAGCTGGCGATGGGCGTGATCGAGCAGTTTGGCATTGGCAATTTCGAGGCGCCCTTCCCTAAGCAGCCGGGCAAGAAAGCATTCCTGAACGAGGTCATCGAGACCGCGCGCACCCGCTTTGTCGCGCTGGATCACGAGAATGCGCAGGTCAAGGCGCAATTCGGCCTTCTTTTGCAGCAGATGTCCAATATGTCGAACAAGCACGAAGAGGGCGATATCGACGTCTATATCGATGCCTCTCTGTTCGAAAGCGCCGAAATTCGCGATGCGGCGCTGACGACCAACGCGATGGTCAAATCGCATATCGACACCAAGAAACTGGCGATGGGCGTGATCGAGGAATTCGGCAACGGCAATTTCGATGCGCCTTTCCCGAAGATGCCGGGCAAGAAAGTGTTCCTCAACAACGTCATCGAAAAGGTACGCGGCAATTTCCGCGAGGTGGTGAGCGAAATTCGCGGTCTGTCTGACTCCATCGTTGCGGGCAATCTTGACGTGCAGGCGGACCTGTCCAAGTTCAATGGCGAATACCGCAGCGTGATCGAGTCGTTCGAACAGGCCTTTAGCAGCCTCAATAGTGCCTTTTCTGTGATCGCCGAGCAGGTGGATCAGGTTGCGACCACGGTCAATCAGGTGGCGCATTCCAGTCAGACTCTCTCGACCAACTCTCAGGTTTCTTCGGCCTCGGTTGAAGAGGTCTCAGCCTCGGTCAACCAGACCGATCAACAGGTGCGCGCCAATACCGACTCTACTCAGAAAGCGTCGGAATTCGTGACCAGCGCTGTGGGTCTTGCTGATCGTGGTGCGGCCAAGATCAAGGACATGGTCACCGCCATGCATGGCATCAAGACCTCGTCGCAGGACATCGCCAAGATCATCAAGGTGATCGACGAAATCGCGTTCCAGACCAACCTTCTGGCGCTCAACGCGGCGGTCGAGGCGGCGCGGGCCGGTCAACATGGGCGCGGGTTCGCCGTGGTGGCACAAGAGGTGCGTAATCTGGCCGGGCGTTCCGCCAAGGCGGCGCGCGAGACCTCGGATTTGATCGAGGACGCCTCGAACCGGGTCAATGCCGGTGTGCGCATCGCGGATGAGACCTCTGAGGCCTTTACCGGGATTTCGCAGCAGATCACGCAGGTCAAGGACATCGTCGAGGAAATCGACCGTTCCGGAGCCGAGCAATCGCGTGGCGTGGCACAGATTTCGCTGGCCATGACCGAAATCGCCAAGTCGGCGTTGGATACCAGCCAGCAGGCGGATGAGCTTGCGGCCGGGGCTGCCGAGATGAGTGCGGCAACCGAGCAGATGAAGGACGAGATCGGCCGTTTCAAACTGCGCCGGACCGCGACTGCAATGCCGATTTCCGGTTTGAACGGTCTGACCCCCGAGATGATGGCGCAGATTCAGGCAATGCTGAACGGTAAGCCGAATGGCAAGGAAATGCGCAATGGTTCGGGATCGCTTGACGTTGATGCGCGCGGCTTTCACGGCTTCTAAGGTCGGAGCGGGCGGCCTCGTGCCGCCCAGCCCCAGGCATATCAATTCGGAGACATAACAATGGCTTACAATGTAATGGTGGTGGATGATGCCGCGATGATGCGGCTCTACATTTCCAGTTTTCTCAAGTCTCGCAAGGATTTCAAGCTGGTGGCACAGGCCGCCAATGGGCAAGAGGCACTGGACAAGCTGCCGGACCTGCCGGATCTGGACCTGATCCTGCTCGATATCGAGATGCCGGTGATGGATGGGCTGGAATTCCTGCGCCATGCCAAGCTCAAGACGCGGGCCAAGATCTGCATGCTGTCCTCGGTGACGGTGCAGGGGTCCCCGCTTGCGGCCAAGGCGCGCGAACTGGGTGCGGATGGGGTGGTTTCCAAGCCTTCCGGCACAGTGTCGCACGATCTTGAGGAGAAGACCGGAGATGAGTTGACGCGCGTGATGCGGGCACTGGTCGGGGCCTGAGGGCCAGAATTCAACCCACTGGGCGAGTGATACCATGATGGATGAGATGGACGAAATCTGGATGCTGTATGCCGATGATGGCG
Organism: Roseovarius sp.; assembly: GCF_048262375.1. Taxonomy (GTDB): domain Bacteria; phylum Pseudomonadota; class Alphaproteobacteria; order Rhodobacterales; family Rhodobacteraceae; genus Roseovarius. The sequence continues at coordinate 119,307 of NZ_JBLXFE010000004.1, read as the reverse complement.
CACAGTCCTTAGACGCGATGGAAGCGGCGCTGGATGCTCTGGAGAGTGGTGTGGGCGATATGGGCGCGCATATCGGCGCTTTGTTTCGGGCGGTCCACACTTTCAAGGGCAACTCGCGGGTGCTGGGCTTGGCGCAGGTCGAAGGGTTGGCCCATTTGGCCGAGGATCTCATCGGACTGGTACGCGACGAGGGCGTGCCGCTGAGTGACGAGATCACCGACATTCTGATGCGGACCGGCGATGCGTTGCGCGGAATGCTGGAGGAAACCGCTGACACCCGCGCCGATGTGGACCCCGGACCAACCGCCGGGCTGAAACAGGATTTGCGTTCGATGATCGGGCGACTGACCGGCGAGACCGTCGAAGATGCAGCGCCCGAGGCAAGCGCCGAGCCGGAAGAGGCTGAGGCCGAGCCTGCTGTGCCTCAAGAGGCACCTGAGCCTGAGGTGAATGCACCAGCCCCGACGCCCAAGCCCAAGATGCCCGGATTGGATATGGGTTTGGCGGGGCTTCTGGATCAGCTTGACGGAGGCGATGGTGCGGATTTTGATGCGTTTGAGGATGATGACCTCGAAGCCGAACCTGAACTGGAAGCCGAACCTGAATCCGAACCTGAACCTGAGCCCGAGCCCGAGCAACAAGAGGCTGTGACCTCTGAACCCGAGCCGGAAACTGCCCCGGCGTCGAAGGTGAAGACCGTGGCTGAAGTCACGGAGGGAACATTGCTGAGCCCTGACGCGGTGCATCACCAGATTTTCAAGGATATGGCGGTCAAAACACTGGCTGCGCTCGACGGTGTTGTTGCGGACTGGTCGGATGACACAAGCCCCGCCACCGCGCGCAAGCAGGCGGATAATCTCTGCTATGCCGCAGGACAGTTGCGTCTGGCCGATTGGCTGGCTGCGTTGGAGCCTTTTCTGGAGGCCAGCGAAATCAGTCCTGCGCTGACGCGCGATCTGATATCCGCGTTGGATCGGTTGCTGAATGGCGAAGAGGCTGTGCCTGAGGTGCAAGACGCCGCAGAACAAGAGCCAGAAGATGTTGTCGAGCCCGCGCCAGAAGTGAATGTGGAGCCAGAGGGTGTTGCCACAGGGGAACCAGAGCTTGTGCCGGACCCCGTGCAAGATCCCAAGCCGGTTACCAAACCCGTGGCCAAACCCGTGGCCGAGGTCGCAGAAGGCAATTTACTGCGTCCAGATCCGACCTATCACAAGATTTTCGCCGAAATGACGGCCAAGACCCTCGATACGCTGGACGCGCTCTGCGGGGACTGGTCAGAGGCGAAAAGCCCAGCCATCGCACGCAAGCAGGTTGATGATCTGAGCTATGCCGCACGCCAGATCAACCTAGCCGATTGGGTTGCGACCCTTGATGCGTTCGCCGCATCCGATAAGATCACCCGCGCAAGCACCATGAAACATATCGCGGCGATGCGCGCGCGCTATCAGAGTGATTTTCAGCCTGACAGTGAGGCTGCCGATCCGTCGTCAAAGCCGCTTGATCCCGCAGCAGACGGCGCTGCTTTCTTTGTGGCCATGACTGCGCTCTATCCGTTGATTGCCGAGCAGGGCATGCGGATGGAAGGGGATGCCCCCTGCACACTGGCGGAGCGACGTGATCTTGCCGAGCGGATTGCCGATCTGGCCGCTCCGAGAGGGTTTGTCCGATTGGTGGACAGCGCCGTCAACCTGTCCGAGCAACCGCCGGGCCTGCAATATCGCGCCGCTGAACTGGGGCTCTACGAACAGTTGGTCACCATCGAACGCAGCCTGCCTGCGACGGTGTTCGGCGATGATTTGATGGCCCCGAGTCAGCTCTTGGGTGTTTGGTGCGCGGATCATATTTTCGAGACGTTGCACAGCTTGCGTACCGGGCTTGAAGCGCGGACTCCTGTAGATGGCGCAGACTGGTTTCCGACCTTTGACGCATTGATGCGGCAGGTTCACTTTGCCTGTTTGAACTACCGTATCGACACCGCGTCGCAATTGACGATGGCGTTGATCGACCTGTTTGCCCGCGTCCGCGTGGATAACAAGGCACCAGATGTGATCCTGCTCCAGATGGGACGCGGCTTTGTCGATACGATGGAGTTGGTGTTTGATGCGCTGGATCAGGGCGACACGCCCGATACCTCGCGCATTGAAAAGATGTTCGAGGAGGCGACCAACGCCTGTTTCGTGGCCAGTGGCGTGATGACCGCCAAGACCATCGAAACCCGGTTGGGGCTGCCGCCCGAATTCCATCGGGTGATGTCACCCGAGAGCGTCAAGACCGCGCATGAGGCGATCAAGGAGGGGCTGCATTTCTATGTGCTGCGGGCCGATCTGAATGACGACGATGCGCTGGCGCAGGGTTTCCTGGAATGGATCACCACGGGCGTGGTGCGGATGATCACCAACGTCACTGTTTTCCTCGACCAGGCGACGCTGTTCGATTTCCTCGTAGCCTCGACCCTGGAAGAGGACCGGATGGTCGAGCGGCTCGCGCTTTTGGATCCATTAGGGGCGCGCCTGTCCATGGCGCGGGCTCTGCGGGTGCGTGAGGCCCCCGAGGCTGAAGCGGCAGAGTCGGACACCATGGATTTGATTCCGCTCTCGGATACAGGCGACAGTCTGGCGCTGCTCGAAGCGGTGGGGGCGATTTCGGCTGGTCATGCCCAGTTGGAGCATGAGTTGACACAGCTCGCCTCGGTCGATCTGGTACAAGATGTGATGGAGGCGCTGCGCGCGGCGGGCGTGGACGAGTTGGAACAACGGGTGCGCTCGGTGTTGCGCGACCGGCTGGAGCAGCACAATTTGCGATTGCAGGAGATCAGCGAGTCCGGTGCACAGCTCTCGGCGGAACTGTCGCATCTGCAACAAGAGAGTGTGGCGCAACGATCACGTCCGGCTGAAGTGCTGCTGCGTCCGCTCAAGGCCTATGTGGCGACGCGTGCGCGCAAGATCGGCGTTGATGCCTCTTTGACCTATGTGGGGGGGGATGCGATGCTCGATCAGATGTTGATCGAAGAATTGCGTGGTCCGCTCAAGACGCTGGTCAACCTGCGACTGGCCGGGGAATATCCGGCAACGCGGTTCCATGTTTCGGTCGAGGCAGAGAGCGACCATGTGCGGGTCGAACTGACCGACAACAGTCCCGAGCCTGCGGTGACCGCTGCCTATGCCGAAATTGGCCATGAGATGGCCCGCAAGAAGGGCGCGTTGCGCCATGTCAGTCTGCCAGCCGGGGCCGGAGTACGGTTCCATTTGCGGGTGCCGCAGCACATGATCGTGCTGGATGGCATGGTGGTGCGGGTCGGGCATGTGCGCTACGTGCTTCCGGTCGATGCCATTCACCGGATCCTGCAGACCGACCGTCTGTTGCCGGTCTCGGCCTCTGGCGCAACCCGCATGCTCAACATCGACGAAGGCGCTCTCGTGCCGGTGCATCCTCTGGTGCCGGGCCTTGCGGAAACTGAGGCAGCGGAACAGCTCTATGTGGTCGTGAACAGCAATGCCGTCCGTCTGGCGATCCCGGTGGACGAGCTGTTGGGACAGCAACTGGTGATGTTGCGCCCGTTGCAGGGCGTGCTGTCAGGCATGCGCGACATGAGCGGCATTGCCATCTTGTCGGGCGGCGGGGTCGGCATGGTTGTCGCGGTCAGCGCTTTGGCGACCGGAACATCCTCTACGTCTTCCGTTGCGGCCTGAGACGAAACCCCCGGTGGATTGACCACCGGGGCTAACACCCGGACGCGATCTGCCGTTTTCATTTACAGACCCGGCAATCATGTCAAAGGAAGTTTCAATGAGTTTCGCCTTCGCCCGTTCCCGTTACCGTCAGGCCGAGACACTTGTGCAAGAATCGGTCAAGGACCCTTACGACATCATATTCGTGACGCTTCGGGAATTGAATCGCTCGCTGGTCGTGCTGGCCCGGACGCAACAGGAAGCACGCACCTTGCCGTCGGATCACGTTAATCGGGTGCTGACCGCGATCTACATCCTGCAATCCAGTCTGGATTTTGAGGCGGGTGGCGATCTGGCAGGTGATCTGTTCCAGCTCTATGAATTCGCACGGTTCCATGTTCTCAAGGCCATGCGCGGCGAGACAGATGCCCGTTTGGCCGAGGCCGCCGCCGCGATGGGCGACATTCTGGGCGCATGGGAACAGATCGGTTCTGACGTGAGATCACAAGCCCTATGACGAACGTTGTGCAGTACATGACCGATAGTGTCATGGGCGATCAAATCCGGTTCTTGACGGCGAGATTGATCGCAGTGGTCGAGACGGGGGATCTTGCGGCGGTTTCGCGCGCCGATCACGCGCTGCGATCTGCGGTGATCGCATTGGTGGGTGGTGCGTCTCTGACGGATGATGGGGCGCAAGAGCGCATCGCCATCCTGACCGAAGCGCTGGAGGCGGTGCAACACACGGCCGATTTGCTGTCGACGCAAGCCGCCCGCAAGGTCGGGCAAGGACGCGCCAATCTGGTCTATCTCAAGTGTGATCGCAAAGCCGGGCCGGGTAAATGAGCGTCGGGCGGGGCGGCCCCTCCTGTGCCACATGCTACCGGCTGCGCTGGTTTCTGACCATTGCAGGGGCTCTGATCACCGGGCTGTATCTACAGCCAAGCTGGGCCATGGGCGTGGCGCGGCTGATGCCATCGCCGCTGGTGATCGGATATATGATTTGCGGCGTGGCTGCGCTGGTGTTCGCGGGGCGCATGCGCCATCATTTGCGGCACAGGCGGCAGGAGCGCGCCGTGGTCTGATCTGACAATCGCTGTGCAGGTTTGCGCAGCTTTTCAGCCGCGGCGACGCAGCAGGCGCATGAGACCCCAGACACGTTGACGCCGGGGCGCACCGTTTTCGTCACAAAGCACAAGCTCGACCCCGACCTTGTGCGGATCGGTGCCGGGGGTGGGAATGAAGGTTTGGCGCAGGGCGATCATGGGAGGTCCTTTTCGGTGGCTTGGATCTGAGAAAGGGCTGCAAGAAGCTTGCCAATCAGGGAACGTGCGCCCATTCGAGAATAAGAACTTCGAGAATGGCGGGCGCTTCGCCCATTGAGACCAATTTTGCGTTCAGCACCTGCATGAGGCGTTCGGGCAAGGCTGCACGAAGCGCATCCAGCCCGGTCTCGGGCGCAAGTCCTTCGGCGGTGCGCAGCACAGCATCGGCCAACCCTGCCCGGGCCTCTTGTTGGCGGTCGCTGAGCCGGGCCATGAGCGCCAGACTGCCCTTTTCGCGGAGCGCGATGCCGAGGCTGACAGTGAGCGTGCCGCCGCCATTGGCGAGCGATGCCGTCACAGGCAGGTCGAGTGCCAGATAGCGGCGTGGCTCTGGCTGGTGGGGGGGATCTTCTGCGATTTCGGTTGTTTCTGAAGGGAATGATAAGAGTGGAGTCTCGTGCATGACCCAGACACTTGCCAGCCCAAGCACAACTGGCCCGAGACTTGCAGGCAACACAAAGGCGAGTAGCCGAAAGCGGGAAGAAAGCTCAGTCATGATCCCTGAACAGCAAGGATCGGGCCAAGCGCCCCTAAACTGGCCGGATTTTTTGCCGTTATCGTCTTCGGGGCCGGTTTTCGGTTCGCGGACAGGCGCAGGATCGGCAGGATGGACTCAAAAGGATCGGGCAGGTTGGCAGACGCTTTGTCGAGATTCAGGAACCTTCGCAAAGACGCGGGGCAGGCCGCGCCCGGACGGGTGTCGGACGAATTCCCGCTGGTGCGCCGCAGTACCAACCTGTGCGATATCACGCTGGTCGAGCGGCATTTGCCCGAGATCCTTGGCCGCGCCTTGGCGCGCAGTTGGATTGATCGCGCGTTCAGTACCGCGTTGCTGGCCGACCCAAAGGGGCTCTTGGCCAATCATGATATTCATCTGCCAGACACGGTGAGTATCGAGGTGGAAATGACCCAGACACAGCGGCATCGCCTTGTGGTCTATGAACAACGCCCAGGCGGAGACCGGCGGCGGGTGATGTATCTGCAACTTGTAATGATGGCGGGAAAATAGATGCGACGTTTCGTGCTTGCCTCTGCGGTCGTTTTGACTGGGGCCATGGCGACGGCCGGGTCGACCCCCAGCTTTGATCAGGCGGTGTCGTTGGCGCGGGACGGGAAGGCCGGAGCGGCAGCGGCGATGTTTGCCGATCTCGCCCATGATGGAAACCGGGCCGCGCAGGTCAACTTTGCGGTGTTGCAAGCCAAAGGGCAGGGTCTTCCGCAGGATGATCAAGAGGCGGCCTATTGGGCGTGGCGGGCGCGGCTGGCGGGTGAGATACGGGCGATTGCACTCAGTGACCTTTTGCTCGGGCGTCTTACGGATGCGGCCCGCACCAAGTTGGCGGATCGGCTGATCCATGATCTGACCGTGCAGGCTGAGACCGGCATGCCGGACCAGTTTGCGGCGATTGGCCGGGTCGAGGTGCAGTTGCGCAACCCGCCGCGCATGGACGTGGCCGCGCTGTGGTTCACGCTAGGGGCGGCGTTTGAAGAGCGCGGCGCGCTCGCGTTGCGCGAATTTGCCATGAATGGGCTGGATGCCAAGGCGCGGCTTGTGGTGCAGGAGCGCGCGAGCGTTGAATTTGCCACATGGTGTGCAAAGGTGCCGCGCGACGTTCGCCCCGAGACCTGCGGGCAAAATTAGACCGCAGTATCGCCAGTCGCTTGCAAATCCTGTCATCAAAAAAGTTACGCCCGGTCGTTTGGAGCGACCGGGCGACAACTGTTGTCAACTCTGGAGGGAGCATCAGCTCAAAAGTGAGAGAAATCCGGAAATGATCCAGTACCACATCGCGATCCCGAGACCGATCATCGGGGCAATCCACCATCCACTGGGGAGATGGAGGGGGGCATTGGTGTCTTGCCTCATACGATGCGTATGGTTCAGGGTCATTTGCGATGCAGACTGTTTCACTTCCGTATCTCCTGGTCGCCTTGAAACTACAGTCATAATCCCATGATCCCGCTGCAATATAAAGCGCGCAAAGGTTTTTCCGTGGTGGAAAAAGATAAAATTGATATCCAAAGATACAAGAAATTTCAACAACTTAGTCATCTCCAAAGAAGTCATCATCCTCGTCCTCATCACTACCCAGTTCGCTCATCATCATGCTGAGCGCGCCCCCCGCCAGATCGAGGCTGACGAGTTTGCTGGCCTTGGCCGGTTTGGGAGGGGGAGCTGGTTCCGGCTCTGGCTCTGGCTCTGGTGTGGGAAGCGGCAGGGGATCGGGTTTGACCTTGACCGGCGGCGGGGCGGGTTTGTTCGACGCATCCAGGGCCTCTTGCAACAACCGCAGGCGCAGGCGCATGGCCAGAATACGCTGCATCGGGTGGCTTGTCTGGGCATAGGCGGCGCAGGCCACTGGCAGGCTTTCGGATGCGGGTAGGGTCAGCAATCGGCCCAACACGCGGCTAAAGCTGCGTGGCAGGGTCAGCGGCTTGCGCGACGAGGGGCGGTGGGCGGTCTCTGACATAAGCTTTCCTTATCTTGGGCCGGTTGGCACCGGAATTGCAGGGATGCGGGCAGGGCGCTTGCATCCGTGATGCATGAGCCCCTGCAAGGACCGGACCAACCGCGCAACACGACTCAAGAGGAGCCCGCGCAATGACTGATGCGTTTCGCGATCACCTGAGCCTGTTTTCTTCTGCTCTGACCCTGCGTGAGCAGCGTGGATCAATGCTGGCCTCCAATATCGCCAATGCGGCGACTCCGGGCTTCAAAGCGCGCGACATGGATTTTCAAGCGATGTTGAACGCTGAAACCGGCCATGGGGCGTTGGCCACCAGCAACAACCGTCATTTTGCAACCAGTACTCAGGGTGCTGGACAGGCCGGTTACCGCGTGCCGGTCAACCCGTCACTGGATGGCAACACGGTCGAGTTGGCCGTGGAACAGATGGAATTTGCCGAAAACAGCCTGCGCTATCAGACCAGTCTGACACTGCTCAATCGGCGCATTTCTGGCCTGAACCAAGCGATCAAGGGAGAATGAGCCATGATGATCCGAAATATCTTTGACGTTGCCAGCTCTGCCATGTCGGCGCAGATGGTGCGGCTCAATACCGTGGCCTCGAATATGGCCAATGCCCAGACGGTGAGTACCACCAAAGACGAGGCATTTCGCCCGCTGCGGCCGGTGTTTGAAACTGTTTACGCCGATCAGACTGGCCAGCAGGGGCTATCGACCACGCGCGTCAGTGACGTGATTCAACTCGATCGAGAGCCGGTGCGCGCCTATCGGCCCGACCATCCGATGGCCGATGCCGAGGGGTTTGTCTACGAGGCCGTGGTCAACACCGATGAAGAAATGGTCGAGATGGTTGAGGCCAGCCGCCAGTACCAAAACGTATTAGAGACCGTCTCGACCCTGCGCACGCTGATGGCGCGCACGGTTATGATGGGTCAAGGCTAAGGAGCGCCGCGATGCCCGATATCAACACAGCAACCGGTGCAGGTGCCACGTTTACAGCCGCTGCCGCAGCTGCTGCCGCTCCAACACGGACCGGCAGCAGCGATCTTGGCCAACAAGATTTCCTTACCCTGATGACGGCGCAATTGCAGAACCAGGACCCGTTTGCACCAATGGAAAACGGTGAGTTTCTGGCGCAGATGGCGCAGTTCTCCACTGTGGGGGGGCTGGATACTGTGAATGCGACCTTGGGGGAGATCAGCAGCCAGATCGGCGGCAACCGGATAGCCACCGCGTCATCGCTGCTTGGTCAACAGGTGTTGGTGCCGGGCGCACTGGCGCGGCCTGATGCGTCTGGCGGGGTTCATGGCGTCGCTGATCTGCCAGAGGCCGCGAATGCGGTCACGGTGATCTATTCCGATGCGAAGACCGGTGCGGAGCTGCATCGGCAGGATATGGGCGCACAGCCCGCCGGGCTGATGGGGTTTGATTGGGACGATCTGCCGCCTGAAATCACGCAGGCGCGGAGTGCTGTACGGGTGGCGATCGAAGTGGATGGCACCGCCCCCGCCGAGCCCTTTGTCTATGCGCGGGTGGTCGGGGTCCAAATGCCTGAAACCGGACAAGACATGACCCTTCGGGTCGAGGATTACGGGCTGCGCAGCAGTCTGGAAATCAACGCCATTCGGTAGGGCGGGTTTTGCAAGGCTCGTCTGTAATCACGCTGAAATATCGAAACACCAATGACTTGATAGGAAAAAATCAATGAGCTTTCACACTGCACTCTCGGGACTGAATGCCGCGCAGGCCGATATTTCCGTGACCTCGAACAACATCGCCAATGTGGGCACCTTGGGATTTCACGGCAGCCGCGCGGAATTTGCCGACATCTACACCAACAGCCCCTTTAGCCGTCCGGCCTCGCAGATCGGGTCGGGCACCGAGGTCAGCCAGATTGCGGTGAATTACAAACAAGGCTCGCTGACGGCGACGGGCAATGTGCTGGATTTGTCCTTGCAGGGACCGGGGTTCTTTCAGGTGCGCACCGGGCCGGATGCGGAGGCTGGTTTCGGCTATACCCGCGCCGGTGCCTTTGGTATGAACCGGGACGGGTTCGTCACCAATGCAGCCGGGCATTTCCTGAATGTGTTTCCCACCTCCGAGAACGGTGACCCGTTGACCACGACGCAAACCGAACGCCTGAATATCCCACAGCAATACGGGACGCCGCAGGCGACGACAGCGGTCAACCTGTCGTTCAACCTGTCACTGTCGGACAATGGGGGTCTGGGCACGCAGGCGGCCATTCCGGCCGCGCTCTTTGATCCGGCCGATCCCAGCACTTATGCGGCAACCACGCAGATTCCGGTGCTCAATGCCGAAGGTCAGGCCGTGCCGGCGCAGGCGTTCTTTGTCATGTCGGACGCGCCGGATGCCGAAGATGGCGGGCTGTCTTATACGTTGCAGCTTGTGGTCGATGGGGTCACTGCAGAACCTGCGGACCCTTTGGCCACGCTTTCCTTTGATGCGGGCGGTGTGCAGACCAGCGGGTTGGAGGCGATGAGCTTTGCGCTTGGGGAGCAAACGCTCAGTCTTGATCTGGGTGGCTCTCGTGTGTCGACTTCAGCATTTGGTGCGATCTCCGTCTCACAAGATGGTAATCCACGGCTCGAACTTTCCTCTGTGGAAGTGCGCGAAGACGGGACGGTCTGGGCCAGTTATGGGGCCGAGCGTTCTGTGGCCGTCGGGCAGGTGGCAGTGGCAAATTTTTCTGATCTTCAGGGGCTGGGCAATATCGGCAGTGCAACCTATCTCGCCTCTCGTGAGTCCGGTGAGGCACGGCTGGGCGTGCCCGGATCGAGCGGTTTCGGCGCGATCCGGTCCGGATCTGTGGAGCGCTCGAACGTGGATCTGACCGAGCAGCTGGTCAATCTGATCATGGCGCAGCGGAATTATCAGGCATCAGCCAAGGCGCTTGAGACCAACGGGACATTGGCCGACACGGTCCTGAACATCCGCAGCTAAGGCAGGGCGCAGCTATGGACCGGATGATTTATACCGCGCTCAACGCTCTGGGCGTGAACCGTGACAGTCAGGTGGCGCAGGCGCAGAACCTCGCCAACCAGACCGTGCCGGGCTATCGCCGCGACCTGCCCAATGAGGGCGGGGCGCGGTTTCTTGACATGATGGAAGGGTTGACCACCCGCGTCTTTCAGGTCGAAACGGGTCCAGCCGGATTCTCGGAGGAACCGGGGCGGCTGACGCGCACCGACGAGGAACTTGACGTCGCGATTGGCGATCTTGGCTATTTCTATGTCTCGCCTGAGAATGGTGATCCGGCGCTGAGCCGTCGGGGCGATCTGCGCCGTGACATGGATGGCACGCTGCGCAATGGCGCGGGCGATGCGATGCTTGGGCCAGGCATGGCGCCTATTCAACTGCCCGCCTATCGCAATATCCGCATCACCGACATTGGCGAAATCTATATTCAACCGTTGGATGACCCAGAGGGTGAGGCCGTGCTGGCGGGGGTTCTGGCCACGGTGATCCCACCGGATGGTGTCGCGCTGACCAAGGGTGCGGATGGTCAGATCCGGGCTGTGGACGGCGCTTTGCCGCCACCCGATCAGCGGGCTGAAATACTGCAAGGCACGCTTGAGAGCAGTAACGTCAATCCGGTCGAGGAATTGCTGTCGACCATGCAGATGCAGCGCAATTTCGAGTTGGGCATGCGCATGGTATTGACCGCACGCGAACTGGATGAGAGCGGCGCACGGATGATGCAGGCGCCCGAGGGCTAGGCCTGGCTGGTTTTGAGCTGTTGCTGACATTGGTCGCAATCCCCGAGGCGCGGAATCAAGGTGCGCAGCGCCCTTCCGTCCTGCCGGGCGGGCGTTTTTGCCACGTCGTAACGCATTGAGAACGTAGAAGTATTTGGCAAGCAAGTAGTGCCAACCGACCACGTTGCCGCGCCCGCCCGGCGGGCGGGCACCGCGGGGCTTATCATTTGGCGCCAACATCAGTTAGAGGCCAATATTACCCTCCGCCCTAAAATTGTCGGTGGATTGGCCGTAGGGCCGCGCCGGGCTGGCACGCGGCTTGCAGCCTGAGGTCAAACAGAGACCTCAGGAAAGGCAGAGCCGATGTCCTCGAACGTGATGCACGTGGCCAAGACCGGGCTTAACGCCCAGCAGGCCCGCATTCAGGTGATTTCGAACAACCTGGCCAACGTTAATACCACCGGGTTCAAGCGCGACCGCGCCAATTTCGAGACGCTGCTCTACCAGACGCTACGCCCGGCAGGGGCGCAGACCTCGGAGGCCACAGAACAGACCGCGCCCACCACGCTGGGCACTGGCGTGCGGCTGGTCAGCACCGAGAAGATGTATACCCAAGGCAACCTGACCACCACCGACAATGCGCTGGATATGGCGATTGATGGCAAGGGGTTCTTTCAGGTTCTGATGCCTGACGGGCGCATCGGTTATACGCGCAACGGCACTTTCTCGCAAAATGCCGATGGCGTGCTGACCACAGCCAGCGGCTATGTGGTGCAGCCCGAAATCCAGATCCCCGCCGAGGCCACCAGCATCAGCATGTCCCGCGATGGCATCATCAGCGTGACCTTGCCTGACGCGGTCGAGGCACAGGAAGTGGGGCAGTTGACCCTTGCGCAGTTTACCAATCCGCGCGGGCTGGAGCCGGTGGGAGAGACCTTTGTGGTCGAGAGCACCGCAAGTGGCGCGCCCGTCGTGGGCAATCCGCTTGAGGATGGCATGGGCGCCTTGGTTCAGGGCGCGCTGGAGACCTCGAATGTGAATGTGGTGCAAGAGCTGGTCGAAATGATCGAAGCGCAGCGCGCCTATGAAATCAATTCACGCTCCATCTCGGCCTCGGACGAGATGATGAGCTATCTCGCCAACAACCTCTGAAAGGGTTTGTGATGCATCGTATTCTTTGCACGACCGCCGCGCTGATTGCGCTTGCGGGCTGCTCTACCCAGATCGAAGAGGCCGAGTCAGAGCTTTATGCGCCGGTCTACCCGGTTGAAGAGGTTCAGCAGGCCAGACTGATGCCCTCTGGCGCAATCTATTCTGGCTTTTCCAACGGATTGTTCGTAGCCGATCGCCGTGCAAGCGCTGTCGGTGACATCCTGACGGTTGAGTTTTCGGAACGCTTTGCCGCCAGCAAATCGCAGGCTGCCGGATCGAGCAAGACCGACAGTTTCGAGCTGAACCTGCCGGATGTGCTGTCCTTTGGGTTTGACGATTCGCGTCTGACAAGTGGCACCACGCGCAGCTATGCCGGACGGGGCAATGCCACGCAGTCCAATTCGCTGACGGGCCGGGTCTCGGTTTCGGTGGTGCGGGTGCTGCCAGGGGGCAATCTGGAAATCGTCGGTCAAAAGAAACTGACGCTCAACAACGGTCAGGAATATATCCGGCTGCACGGCGTGGTACGACCCACGGATATTTCGGCGGATAACGTGGTGCGGTCCGACCGGATCGCCCATGCCGAGATCAAATATGTCGGCGCGGGCGATGTGGCCGATACCGCCAAGCAAGGCTGGCTGCGCCGCGCCTTTGAAACCGTGTCGCCGCTATGAGCGGGCCGGGCATGCTGCGCGTTCTTCTCTTGATTGCCTGTCTAATACCGGGTGCGGTATCGGCGGACCGGCTCAAGGATCTGGCGGATGTCGCAGGGGTTCGGTCGAACCCGCTGGTGGGCTACGGTCTGGTGGTGGGTCTGAACGGCTCTGGTGATGGAAATTCGGGGCTGACACGGCAATCCATGCAATCCATCATCTCGCGCCTCGGGCTTGAGGTCGGGGTCAATGATCTTGATGCCAAGAACGCGGCGGCGGTGATGGTCACAGCAGAGCTTACGCCGTTTTTGAAGCCGGGTCAGGTTCTGGATGTGACCGTTTCAACCGCGGGCAAGGCCAAGTCGTTGCAGGGCGGCACGCTGTTGATGACGCCGTTGATGGGCGCTGACGGAGAGGTTTACGCGATTGCTCAGGGCAATCTTGTGGTCGGTGGTCTGGGCGTTCAGGGCGGTGATGGATCGTCGGTGGTGGTCAATGTGCCCACCGTGGGACGTATCCCGCGCGGGGCCACGGTCGAGCAGATGGTCGAGACCTCCTTTCTGGAAACCGAATATTTCGTGCTGAACCTCAACCGCCCGGATTTCTCGACGGCGGGAAGCGTGGCCGATGCGATCAATGCACAGTTCGGTGCAGGCGTTGCCGTGGCCTTTGATGGCAGTTCAGTGCGGGTGCGCGCGCCTGCCGACCCGGCGGCGCGGGTGCCGTTCATGGGGCTGTTGCAGGATATCGAGGTTGATCCCGCCGCCCCGCCGGCGCAGGTCATCGTCAACGCACGCACCGGCACGGTGGTAATCGGCGGCATGGTTCGGGTGACGCCCGCCGCAGTTTCGCATGGGTCGCTGACGGTGCGGGTCAATGAGGATTTCAATGTCGATCAAGCCGCTACGGTTGTGAACGGTCGGGATGGCGGCGTGGTGGTGCCGGGCAACCCGGTGGTGACGCCGGACACCCAGATTCAGGTCGCACAAGAGAATAACCCTGCCTTTGTGTTCGATCCGGGTGTCTCGCTGGCGTCGCTGGTCGATGCAATCAACGCGGTGGGGGCAAGTGCGGCTGACCTGGTGGCCATTCTCGAAGCGCTGCACCGGGCTGGCGCCCTGCGCGCCGAACTCATCGTGATCTGAGGAGCACAGCAAAATGACCCTGCCACCGGTTTCCTCTGCGTTTGATCTTGGTCAGACCTCCAAGCTGTCAGATGCCAAGATCGCTGCCGAGGCTTTGCGGCAAGAGGATCGTTTGCGCGGGGCCGCCGAAGGGTTCGAGGCGCTTTTTCTCAATCAGATCCTACAATCCGGGCGCGCTGCGTCGTTTGGAGACTCGTTGACGGAAAGTTCGGCAACCCAGACCGCCCAATCCCTGCTTGACAGCACGCTGACCGACGTGGGCGCAGGGCGTGCGGGTCTTGGCCTGTCCGAGGCTATTTACCGCCAGTTTTCTGCCCATCTGGGCGGATCGCAGGAGTAAACTATGGTCGATTTATTGGATATCGCGCGCGGCGGGGTGTTGGCATATCGCTCGGCGCTTGGCGTGACCGGCGAAAACATCGCCAATGTCGATACCGAAGGCTATCGCCGCCGGGATGTGGTGACGCAAGAGGTTGGGCTTGGGGCTGGCGTAGAGGTCGTGGACATTCGCCGGGCCTTTGACGGCCTGATAGCCGCGCGCGGCCGCGACGCCCAGAGCACGCTTGGTGCGGCACAGACCCAACTCAGCCATGTGCAGGCGCTCGAGGACCGGCTGTTGCCGGGAGAGGGTGGCCTGCCGGATTTGTTGGACGGCTTTTTTGATGCGCTCGACGGATTGTCGCTTGCCCCGGATGATCAGGGTTTGCGGCAGGCGGTGCTGAGTGCGGGCACCGCCCTTGCGGGGGGTGTTGCGGACCTCGCAGAAGGGATCGACGTGCTGGCACGCAACGTCAGCGATGAGACCCAGCAGGCCGTTGGCCGGGCCAATAGCATCCTCGACGGTTTGGCAGAGGTGCAGCTACGACTGTCGCAGATCACCGACGAGGGCGCACGCAATCCGCTGTTGGATCAGCGTGACCGGCTCTTGGTCAATTTGTCGGAACTGGTTGCCGTCGATGTGACGCTGGATGATGCGGGCCGCGCGACGGTGCGGCTTGGGGCGGACGGTAGCGGGCCGACGATCCTTGAGGGGGGCCGTGCCGGTCGGTTGGAGCAGGGCACGGCGGGGCGTCTGACCGTTACCCCGGTAGATCCGAAGGCGCCAGAGGTGCAGACCTTTGCCGTGGGGGGCATTCTGGGTGGGCTGGCCGATGCGGCGGGGGCCATTGCTCAGGCCGGGGCCGATCTCGACCAATGGGCTGCGCGCTTGGTTGAGCAAACGAATGCGGTGCATGCCAAGGGCCTCACGCCTTCGGGCGAACATGGGTCCACGCTTTTTTCGCTCTCTGGCTGGGAGTCCGAGCCGGGGGCGCTGATGCGCGGTACTGGATCTGCCAAGATCACCATCACCGATGCGAGCCAGATGCCCGAGGGGCCTCTGGCATTGGTACATGATGCGCCCACAGGGCTGTGGCAGGCACGCGATGCGGCGGGACAAGTGCTGGCGACGGGTGCGCAGACTCTCAGCCTGCCGGGCTTGCGGATTGATATGAGTGGTGTGCCACTCGACGGTGACCGGATCGCGCTGACGCGGCATGATGCATCTGCACGTTATATGAAAATGGTTCTGGACGATCCTCAGGGCATTGCGGCTGCGGGAACGCTGACCGTGAGTTCCGTTCCCGGCAATCGCGGCACGGCCACGCTGAGCGCCACTACGCTGACCCCAAGCGCCACCGGGCTTACTGATCTTTCGGGTGTTCTTGGGGGCGAGACGGTTGAGTTTCTGAGCGCCGGTGTTGTCGGGGTGATCCCGTCGGGCACGGGCAGTGCCGAACTTTCGGTGCAGCCGCGCCTTGCGGCGATGGATCTGGCCCTGCCATCAGGGGCAGACCCACAGACCCTGAGCCTGACGATGCCTGTCGAGGGCGAGGTTGTGTTCGACCTGCCTTCGGGCCTTGATGCGGCAACGCTGGCGGAGGCGCTCAATGCGGGCACGCTTGAGAGTGCATCGGGTCAAAAGCTGAGCGATCTGGGCCTTGTGGCAGAGGCGACGAGTGGCACATTGACCCTGCTTGCGCGCGATGCGGCGCTGCCGAGTGCGGCCAGTCTTGCGACCGATCTGGGCACCGTGACCGGGGTTGTGGTTGCAGATGCGGCCCCGGCGGCAACGCTTTCGGTTTTTACCCGTGACGGTCGGCAACTCTCGGGTCCACCGCTCAGCGCGGACGAGGCCGCTGCCTTGCTGACGACGGAGAATGGATTTTACCCCGATGCCGTCTATCGCGCGGATTACCTAGAGGCCGCAGCCCCCTATGGCGGGCTGACCTATGAGCGTCAGTCGGTTCGTGGCGATTACTCGGCCCTCTTGGGGCAAGCGGGAGGGATTGCCACCTGGACGGGCTCTACGCCTGCGCCGGAAACGTCTGGTGCTGTCATTGCGTATGAAGGGGGTGCGCAATCGAGCACCCTGCGTCTGCCGGATGGCGCCAGTGCGGCTTGGGCGGAACAGGAACTGGCGGATGCCCTTCCGGTGCGAGCCGAGGCTGAAACACGGCTTGCGCTGGATCTGCCGGAAAGCGGTGTCTTGTCGTTGCGGTTGACCGGACAAAACCTGACGCCGGTTACGATCCAAACAGATCTTGGCGCCGGGGGCGCTGCGGGGCTACAAGCCGCGATCAACGCACAATCCGGCGGCACGGGGATTCGGGCTGAGCTGTCGCCGAATGGTGACCGTCTGGTGCTGGTGCAGGCCGATGGGGCCGACATCACGGTTTCGCAGCTCGCGCATTCCAACGCGGAGCCCGTCACAGTGACTCGTCTTGCCCCGGATGGTGCGGCGCTTGGGACCGTGAGCCTTGGCGCAGCCGGTCCGGATGCGGTGCGGGTTTCCGGAACGGTCCGTCTTAGCGGCACGGCGGCCTTTGGCGTGACCGAGAACGGTGTCTTGCAGACTGCACAGACTGATGGCTTTTCCAACGGGCAGATCACGCGGCAAACCGATTATGCGGGTGCGCGCGTGATCCTGACCCCGGCAGAGCCGGGGCCGGGGGATCTCGGCCTGAGACGGATCGCGGTCACCGGGTCTGATGGGCGCGTCGTGACCGCCGAGGCCGATCCGGCGCTTGGTACCGGGGCCGCGATGGCAGCGGCGCTTGCCGCCGATCTGCGCGCCACGGCACCTGCCAGCCGGATCACCGGTGCTGCCCTGGCCGCGCTGCCGCCCGAGGGGGCGCAGATGCGCGTCAGTCTTGGGGCGCAGGATTATGTGATCCGGATGAGTGGTGGTGAACCGGTTGTCAGCGGGCCAGAAGCAGGCCGTATCACGGCGCGATTTGATGAGAACAACCAACTTGTTCTGGAAACGCAGGGCGGCACACTGGATGGTGCGGCGCTGCGCCTGCCTGCGGATGCAGGCGAGGCGGCGCGGTTTGGCATGGGGATTGGTGATGCACCCGTCGCGACCATCATCGGTCAACCGTTTGATGCGGGCAACCTGCCGACCAGTTTTAGCATCACACTTGACGGGCAGGAGCATCCGATCAGTGTGACCGCGGGCGGTGTTGTTCTGCCCGCCAGTTTTCCGGGAACGGGCCACATCAATACAACCTTTGGTCGGGTCGAGATCTATTTCAGCGCTCATAGCGGTGAGATGATGATCAACGCCCAAGAGGGGGCGGTGGCGGCGGGGTTCAACACCCTTGGGCTTCGCACGGATGTGTCCGATGGCACGCTGCGGCTGACGGCTACGGATGATCGTGTTCTGTCGGTGCAGAGTGTCGCGGGACAAAGCGGCTCTGTGCTGCGGTTGACCAATATTCCGGATGAAGATCTCTTGGTGGTGATGGGGGGCTCTGGCGCATTGCGTCTGGCCGGGCAAATTGGCGCGGACAGCGCCACAGAGCGCACCCGCGAATTGCGGGTTCTCGATGCAGCCACCGGCCTTGTCGGGCTCTTTGATCGTGAAAGTGGCGCACATCTGGCCTCTCGCACGCTTGATGCGGCGGGAACCGCGCGGTTTGGTGATCTGGAGGTGACGCTAGGCGGCGGGCGAGTCACGGGTGACAGCTATGTCCTGACACCCAATGCAGGCGGTGCCGGTGATGGGCGCAGTATCGAGGCGCTGGCCAATCTGCGCCAGCGTGACGGGCTGACGGGGCAGGGCGGATATGCCACCAGCTTTGCCAGTCTGCAGCAGCGCGCGGGCGCGCAGGTGACAGCCGGTCAAAGCCGGGTTGCCACCGCTGAGGCCGAGGTCGAAAGCGCCGCGCGTGCGGAATCCGAATTGAGCGGTGTCGATCTGGACGCCGAGGCAGCCCAATTGATGCAACAGCAACAGGCCTATCAGGCCAATGCACAGGTTCTGTCGGTCGCGCGTGCGCTGTTCGACACCCTGCTCCAAGCGATATGAGGTTCTGAATGAGCATCGGTACAGCCCTTTTCCACAACGTCACCACGCGCAACCTGTCACAGGTCAATGAGCGAATTTCTGATCTTCAGGGACAGATTTCCTCGGGGGTCAATGATCCGCGCCCCTCGGCCGATCCGGTGCGCGCCTTGCGTCTGTCGGCAGCACAAGAGCAGCAACAGGCGCTTGACCGTTATTCGACCAATCTTGAGCGGGCGGGTGCACGGCTGGATCAGGCAGACACGGTTTTGAGCGAGGTCGGCAATGTCATGCGCCGGGTGGGCGAGTTGGCGCTGCGTGCGGCTTCGGATACGGCAACGGCGACAGAGCGCGACAGCATCGGCACCGAAGTACGGGCCTTGCGCGCAAGCCTGCTTGGGCTGGCCAATGCCCGTGACGAGAGCGGTCGCGCGCTCTTTGGTGGATATGGTACGCAATCTGACCCGTTCCGCGATGGGGCGGGGGGCATTGTCTATCAGGGGGACGGCGGGCAATCACGGTTGCAGGTGTCGGAATCCATCAGTCTGCCCACAGGCCTGAGCGGCGATGCCGTGTTTCGTATGGGGGCTGAGGGCGGCGATATCTTTGCCCTGATTGATGATTTTCTCGGGTCTCTGGCAACGGCCAGCGCCTCACCACGCGCGAGTGCCTCAGGTCAGGGGCAACTTAGTCTGCAACCGGCACTCAGCCGCACGCCTGCGGAATGGAACATGACCGTCGAAGGGCCTTTGGGGCGGGCAACGGTCAGCTACGAGGCGGCGCAGGGTGTCCTGTCCGGGGCGGTCGAGGCGATCAACGCCCAAACGGCGACGACAGGAATAAGCGCCGCACTTGATCCCGAAAACGGCGGTCTGATCCTGACTGCTGCCGGGGACATCACTGTGTCAGAGGTTTCAAGTCAGCCGGAGCCCGGTGGGGTCCTGGTGTCTGTCCAAGATGCTCAAGGGAGGACACAGGCGCTGGTGCCCAGTGGGCGCACGCGGGATGCGCTGATTGATCGGCTTCAGGACGCAACCGATTATGTGATTGATCAACGCACCCAATTGGGGGCGCTGTCAGCGGATGCTGAGCGGCAATCGGATGTGATCGACAATCGCAGGCTGGCGATGGACCGCGCGGTGTCGGGGCTGGAAGATCTTGATCTTCCAGATGCGTTGACGCGGTTGCAACAAGCCATGCTGACACGGGATGCCGCGCAACAGACCTATGCGCGGATCACGCAACAGAGCTTGTTTGATTTTCTGAGATAAATCAAAGAACTAAGACGTCTTTCTGGGGCGGAGTTAATTGCGGAACGCGATAGGCTGACTTGGCCCGCCGCTTGCAAAGTGGGGGCATGACACGCGTAATTTCCTTGATGCTGGTGGCGCTTTGGCTGCCGTTTGCGGCCTTGGCCGCCCCTGTGAATTGTGAAGGGCTCGCTGCGCAAGCGGCAGAGCGTTACGGGCTGCCGGGGGGGCTGCTCAGCGCCATCGCGCGGACGGAATCGGGGCGTGCGCAGGGTGAATCGGGTACTCGTGCCTGGGCTTGGACCGCGAACGTGCGGGGAAAAAGCTATTATTATCAAAGCAAAGATGAGGCTCTCAGGCATCTGCGGCAACTGGTGGCGCGGGGGGAGCGAGAATTTGATGTGGGGTGCATGCAGCTTAACTATCGCTGGCATGGTGAGAAGTTTGACGATCTGGAACATATGATCGACCCCGCTCAGAACACAGATTATGCCGCCCGATATCTGAGTGAGTTACGTTCGGAAACAGGAAGTTGGGACGGCGCAACCCGGTATTACCATTCGCGCGATCCGTCGCGTGGCGCGGCCTATCTGGGACGGGTGCGCAAGGTTCTGGCGCGGCTTGGCCCGGTTGAGCCGACCCTAGAAAGTGTACAAAGTGTCCAGTATGTACGCGGTGAGCGTACACAATCAGAGCTGGCCTTGCCGCCGCGCGTCGCGCCGCGACTTGCGGCTCCGGTGAGCCGAGAGGACCGGCGATTTTCGGGAGGTGGACCGCTTGTGACGGTGGCCGGCGAGGTGCGATATTGGGACGCCTCGGCGCTGCCGGAAGGGGCGTTTCCGCGAATGCCGGACCGGGTCATCCCGAAAATGCGCCGTCAGTGATCTCTTTCAGGAGAGCACTTGGGCTAATTTAGTATCTTTAGAGTAATCTTTGTCTTCTCTTGCACACTCTGAGGAGACAACAGATGCTGTTAGGGTGTATGTGACATCAAAGGATACTGGATCGCGCAATATGGCAAGTTATTGGACTGCATCTTCGCTCACGGAACAATTTCCGATTGATTTGCGGCTTGATGCCCTCTTGATTGGCGAGTCGCCCGTAATGCGGCGGGTGAAGCAGACCATCAACATCATAGCCCCGAGCGATGTGCCGGTTCTGATCACCGGCCCGACAGGGGCGGGCAAGGAAGTGGTGGCGAACGCGCTGCATCTCATGTCGGGTCGCGCTGGCCCGATGATCCCGGTCAATTGTGGGGCCATTCCCGCTGACCTGTTGGAATCCGAACTGTTTGGTCACGAAAAGGGATCGTTCACCGGTGCCCTCAATCGGCGGATCGGGCTGATTGAACAGGCCGAAGGCGGCACGCTTTTTCTGGATGAGATTGGCGAGACCCCGTTGCATGTGCAGGTCAAGCTGTTGCGCGCGCTGGAAACGCAGACCATTCAGCGGGTGGGTGGCGGAGAGCCCATTGCGGTGAACTTTCGCCTGCTGAGCGCCACGCACCGCGATTTGCACCAAGACGTTGCCGAAAAGCGGTTCCGTGAGGATTTGCTGTTTCGGATCGAGGTTTTCAGCCTGTGCATGCCCGCGCTGAGAGAGCATCCAGAGGATATCCCCCAGATCCTGCGCATAATGGAGCAGGGTGATCGGGGGGGAACCATGCTGCAACTGACGCCGGGTGCGCTGGCGCTGTTGATGGCTTATGAGTGGCCGGGCAATGTGCGCGAGCTGCGCAATTTTCACGACCGGGCGCAGATCCTGTTCCGCAACCGCACGATCACCGAAGAAGAAGCGCGCGTCGCCATGGTGCCGCACCTGAGTTTTCCATCGAGCACCGCCGCCCAACCCGAACCGATCGAGGAGGCGCTGCCGGTGGGCGCGCCTGATCTCAAGGAAATGCTGTCCGAGACCGGATCGCTTGACCTGCGCACCATGCTGCAACGGGTTGAGGTCAAGGTGATCCAATCGGCGCTGGAACTAAGCCAAGGCCGTGTGACGCACGCTGCGGAAATGCTGCGGCTCAAGCGGACCACGCTGATCAGCCGGATGCAAAAGCTGGGAATTGAGTCAGACAGCCTCTGACAGGGGGCTGTCCTCGTCGTCTTGGGACGGGGTGAGGTATTGCTCAAAATCGCTTTGAAATTCCAGCAAGAGCGTCCGCGCGGCAGGAACGAGAGCGGTATTGGCGGGATCAACGCCGTCACGCGCCAAGGTTTCTGCCTCGGAAAGGGTCTCTGTCAATTCGTCGAGACCAATAACCCCGGTCGATCCAACCGCTTTGTGAATGATCTGGACTTTGTCCTCAAGCGACAGGTCGGGATCGGACATCGCCGCAAAGGCATGCTGCGCATCTGTCAGCGTGGCGCGTAGCAGCCGGATTGCGGTTTCCTGTCCCACCAGTTCGCCCAGTTCACGCATTTTGGCCGCGGCATCGTCGCTTTCGGTTATGGGGGTTTCTGCCAAGGCGTTGGCGGGGGCTGCGTCAAACGGTTGGCCATGCGTTGTGTCGCGGATCGCTTGGGCGAGATGATGTTGGCTGACAGGCTTGCTCAGAACGTTGTCCATGGCAGAGGCCTGTGCGTCGCCGGATTGGGCCCCGATCAAGGCGGTGACGCCAATGATCACCGCCTGAGCCGACGGACCGCGTGACTGACGGATCACGGCGGCGGCCGTGGGGCCGTCCATTACCGGCATAGAAAAATCCATGAGGATCACATCAAACGCCGACGCCTGCGCCTTGTCCACCGCCTCTTGGCCGTTCTGGGCGGTGTCGGGCACATGGCCCATGCGCCGTACCATTTCGGCCATCAGGGTCAGGTTGATATCGTTGTCATCGACCACAAGAATGCGGCGCGGCGTATCCTCGATCTGGATCTCGGCCTCGGGGAATTCTGGGTTGGACACCTGTTCGGAGGCCTGTGATATCCGCAATGGGATTGTAAAGAAAAAGCAGCTGCCGATACCGGGTGTGCTGTTGAGCCCCAATGCGCCGCCCTGCCGTTCAATGGCGAGCCGGGCAATGGGCAGGCCCAGACCAGTGCCCATTGTCGAGTTTACCTCGCTGCGGTCAACGGTTTCGAAGCTCTCGAAGATGCGTTTTTGATCCTCCAGAGCGATGCCGATGCCGGTATCTCTGACCTCGACAGTCAGATCAAGGTTCTCGGGGGCATGACCGCCAAGGCTGAGACGGATGGAGATGACGCCATTCTTGGTGAATTTTACCGCATTGCCCGCGAGATTATAGAGCGTCCGGGAAAAGGCGCTTGGGAGCCCTTCGAGCCGGTGGTCGTCGAATGCGCCTTGGGTGATGAGTTCGATCCGGTTGTTGGATTTCTGAGCCAGCGGTCGCAATTCGTCGACGATATCTGCGGCGATGCGGGCCGGGTTGAAGAGTGAGGGCTTTTCCGTGCTCTCGCCCAGCCGGGTCAGTTCCAGCACATCATCGACCTGTTCAAGCGCGCGGGCGCTGCAATCGCGCGCGGTCTTGAGCAGGTCGCGGTTTTCCGGAGACATCTGCACCTCTTCCATCAGCCCGAGCGAGGCCATTAACCCATGCAGCGGTGTGCGCATCTCATGGCTCATCGTGGCGAGGAACATGCTTTTGGCGCGGGCGGCCTGTTTGGCCTCTATGAGCGCGGCGCGCAGATTGGTTTCCGCCGCGACCTGAGCCGAGATATCGCGGATGAAAAGGATGAAGATCGGATTGCCGGACACATCGTGATCCTTGACCATCGAGAGATCCACCGGAATGTCGCGCCCGACCGAGCTGCGGCAGGCACGTACGAACGGTGCCTTGTCGAGCAGGCTGAGCGCGTCGAGCTGATCATGGGGGATGGTTGGTTCAAGGATGAGGATGTCTTCGGCATGCATCTGCTGCAAGTCTTCTGCGGTGTAGCCCAGAATGAGGTGCGCGCGCTTGTTGCTGAAAAGGATGCGCGATTGCGGATCGGTCACGATCACCGCGTTCATGGTCGAGTTGAAGGCGGTCGAGAGCATTGCCGCGATGCGGCCTGTCTGGGCGGTGCGGTGTTCCAGTTCATGCCAGAGGCGCAAGGCGAGGACCGCACCAGCCCCCATCAGGACGAACAAGACCAGCGATTGCACGAAAAAGCGGACGAAGAGTTTCTGTTCCTCTTCGCGCAGATGGGTAGTTTCGGTGGTGATCTCTTGCAGACCCGCTACTGCGACTTGGCGTATCGTAGGGTAGGAACTCTGCACTTTGTCACGAAAAGATTCGAGTGCGATTGGATCCGTTGCGTCAATCGCATCAATCCAATTGGCTAGTCTCTCTCGGACAACCTTGAGTTCGTCCACCTGCGCCAGCAGGGAATCGGACACCTCCATGCGGTGCAGGGTCGACGTAAAGATGTCGATCCGGCTGTAGAAGATGTCGAACTCTTTTTTGACTTGCGCCAGAGCGTTCGGCTCTAGTGGTATTCTGACTTCAGGCCGGGATTTCAGCACCGCCTGATCCAGCTCTTTCATCAGGCTGAGATGGTCCACCTCCAACTGCGCAACCACCCAACCGCTATTGTCGGTAGAGGCCGAGCGGGTTGAGTCCAGGCGTTTTTGAAACGCCATCGCGCTGACAAGCAGCGCGATGCTAGAGATGAGCATCAAGGACAGCAAAATCTGCGCAGACAGGCGCTTGGTCGAATTAAAGACCTTGTCTGGTTTGCCGTCTTTGGGGTTTGAGGGTATCACGAATTACTCGGCGAGGATGTCAATCTGTTTAAGTTGCCAAACGCTCAGCGTGAAATATTCTTCGCTCTGGTAGCGCGATTCCGAGTCAAAGGGGAACATAATCCAGAGCGGGCCTTTTTCACGCACTGAAAACGCCGCATCGTCAATCCGCATGGCGAGGATTGGCACCGAATCTTCCATGCGCGATATGGGGAAGAGTGCGTTGTAATCGTTGATTGCATGGAGACGCAGATTACCGGGCTCGCTGCCGACGGCGTCGAGGATCGTTTTCAGGGCAGGGCCCGAGAATTTCTTGGGCTTCGACTCGGTCCAGATCGTAGTGGTCACAAAGCTTTGTTGCGGCAGGGCCAGAAGGTCAGCATCGGTGAACTCTGTAGTGACGCCGGAGCGCATATCGTTCACGGTCAGGATCACGTCAGTATCTGCTGCGAAGCCCGCGATGGATTGTGCCAGCGTAAAGCCAACGGCGGATAGGGTCATAAAGATTCTACGGTTCATGATGTGTCTCTTTTGGATGCCATAACAAGGCCAAATTGGCTCATTCTAGATAGCAGAGTTTTTCGGATGGGTGGCAATATCTAAAGCTATCCGGGTATCTTAAGATAGATCCGGACACACTAAGTATTTGTAAAATATCAGACTCACCCGATTTTTGGGTGCGAAAAAAAATACATGAACTGGGGTGTCATCTTTATGGTCTGCCGTCTTTCTGGGCATCACATGATCGGTATGACGCGCACGCCCCGCGCGATCCGATGCGCCCATTCCGTAATATGCGGTTCGAATCGCAGACGGGCATCGGGGATGGCGGCCAAGAGGACCATGATTGCGCGCTCGCGCCCGTCAGACGGAGCCCTGAGACCCAGCCGCGCATAATGCCAGATCCCATCCTCAAAGCAAACCTCGCCATCGCGGTCCTGCAAGAGCCGCGCTGTCCATTTGATCCCGAGTGTGTCGTACCGCATCTCATACGGCGGTTCCTGGGCCGTGCTGATCCGCAGCGCATGGGTATGGAGAAAATCAAATAGCACATCCGGGTCGAGCAACAGGATGTCAGAGGAAATTTCCACCCAGCCTTCGGTGACGCGCCGGTCTAGGGCGCACCATTCCTGCTGTCCCTCGGCGCGAAAGGCGAGGCGTTCGATCTCGCCGGTGGCCTCGGCAATTTCGTAGTTGCGGGTTCCGATGGACAGCTGCGCAAAGGGGGTTTCGGCGCGACAGACATGCCCGTGGCTTGCGCAACGGGGTCGATAATCGGCCTGGGGAGCTATCGTGTCGGTCATAAGCGATTGGCTGTGCATGTGCGGTTCTCAATGATCGGTTGGGGTCTGCTTCTCTCAACGACCTGTCGCTCTGAGATTTTAGCCCGGTACTTGGCATGAACTCTGCACGGTGAGGACAAAGCCGGAATGTCCGGCGGTTTGCAACACCCAAAGGAATGCGGCATGAGCACCACACCCGCCGAGCTGGAAAACAGCATTCAACTGGCCCTTGAGGCGGCAACAGCCGCCAATGACAGCGCCGAGGACGTCGCGCGTCTTTCGTCTGATACTCTTGCCGCCGCCGCGCGTCTGGACGCGTTTGCCAAGGGAATGAAGCCGCTTCTCTTGGGCGTCGTGGCCGCTGCTGCGCTCTGCATTGCCTTGGCGGGGCTGGTTTATCTGCGCACCCTGTCGGACATGCGCACCGCAACCGCCACGCAGATCGAGGCGCTGACGGTGTTCTCCAAATCCGTGGGCGATTTGCAGGCGCAATTGACGGCGCTTGACGGGCTTGCGGAGGCTGTGACCGCTATAGAGGCGGCACAGGGTGCCGGAATTGAGCGTCTTGAGACCATAATGACCCAAGAGACCGCGCGTCTTGTCGACGCGATGTCAGGCCAGAATGATAAAGATCCGGTCGCGCCGCAGATGCTGCGCAGCCTGTCGGAGAGCATGCAAGCCAGCCATATTGAGACCCGTGAGACCTTTGCAAAGGGGTTGTCGGATCTGCAGTTGGCAATGAGCCGGATGTTGGTGGAGCGGCACGATACGGCACAATCGACGCCGCAGGTCAGCTCCGCGCCAGCCAAATCGACGGCCAAGACGCCGTCACGCAAGAAGCCGCAGGCGCGCGCCGAGACCAATCCTTTTGGATTTCCATAGGATATCATGCGCATGAGCCCCTCTGACGTTCCTCCGACAGGCCAGCCGACGACTGCGTTGGCGCTTGCTTCGGTCAATCCGCAGGGCAAGGCGCTCGGGCTGCGGCCCGGGGATACCCTGCTGCGGGTTGATGCCTATGCGGTTGACGGGCAAACCAAGGATCTATTGGCCCTGTTCAAGCACCAGCCGGACCGCCCGCGCGTGCTCTGGTTGCGGCGCGGTGCGGAGGTCTGGGCGGTTCTGTCCTGCACGGCGATCCTGGGGCGCTGGCGCGCAGTGTCCGTGCCTGACGCGGCGGGAGCATTGCCGGCGCCTCTGCCTGCGGCGCAGCTGCGCAATTTCGAAGTAATCTGTAACGCTGACAACATCTATGATGCACAGTCGCAAAAGCCATCTGTTCTGGGGCTGCTGCCGCCGATCTATATGCTTCAGATGCGGCTCTGGACACCGCTGGCCATCTGGGCGGCGCTGTCGGTGCTCTGTGTGCCATTGGGGGTGATTGCCGGCGGCGCGCTTCAGGCGTTGATCTGTATCTATTTCTGGCGTGCGGCACCGATGCTGGTGCGTGCGGATCGCATGGCGCGCGGCTTTCGCCTGTGGCGGGTGGTTGCGGCCCGCTCGGAGCGCGATTTGCATCGTCAGATGGTGGGGCTTGCGCCGGATCTGCGGTTCTTTTTCGCAGCGGAGCGCGCTGTTCTGGCAGGGGTCGAGGCGCGCTGACGCCCCGGCCCCGGATTACATCGCGTTCAGTTTGCCCTGCCGCTTGCGTTGGAACGACGAAGGGATATGCAGCATGTCGCGGTATTTGGCGACGGTGCGACGGGCGAGGATCGGACCATCCTTGCTGACCATCTGGGCGATTGCGTCATCGCTGAGCGGATTGGCGGGGTCCTCGGCGGCAACCATTTTCTGGATGCGGTAGCGCACGGCGGCGGCAGAGGCCCCGCCTTCGCTGTCCGCATCGCTTGACAGGGCCGTGCTGAAGAACCGCTTGAGGCCCATGGTGCCTTGTGGTGTGACCATCATGATGCCCGTGGTCACGCGGCTGACAGTGCTTTCGTGCACGCCGATTGTCTGCGCCACATCCGCCAGTGTCATCGGAGCGATACGGGCCGGGCCATGTTCGAGAAACGCGGCCTGACGGCGGACGATTTCGGCCCCCACGGCAAGCGCGGTCTGGTTGCGGTGTTCGACCGCGCGGCGCAGCCAGCGGGCCACGCCAAGGCGTTCGCCAACATACTCGCGGGCGCGTTTGTCTTGGGTGGCAATGGCGGCACTGGCCTCGTCCACCTGAACGGCGGGCAGGGTCGAGCGGTTCAGTTCCACCTTCCAGCCGGTCGCGCTACGGGTCACGATCAGGTCGGGTTCGCGTTCGATCAGGTCACCAATCAGGAAATCCGCACCGGGTTTGGGATTGAGGCTGCGCAGCTGCTTGAGAGTGGTGCGCAGATCGTCCATCGCGCAGTTGCAAACGCGGGCCAGACCGGTCAGGTCAGCGGCGGCGAGGCGCGGGAGATTGTCGAGCACGGCTCGAAAGAGGGGGGTCATCAGGCCCTGATCCTCGGCCTGAAGGGCAAGGCATTCGGCAAGGTTGCGGGCGAAGAGGCCCGACGGCTCGACCGCCTGCACGGCGAGCAGCATATGTTCGGCCTCATCCATGTCGAGGGCGCAGGCAAAGGCGATCTCTTCGAGCGGTTCGCCCAGCCAGCCGTTTTCATCGAGCGCTTCGAGAAAGCGGTCCGCGATGGCGCGGTCCTGAGCCGACGTGAACATCAGATCGAACTGGGCTGCGACATGCGCGTAGAGCGAGAGCGGGTGATTGGCAACGCGGCTGCTGGCATCGTCGCCGTCATTTCCCTTGCCGCCGGAATATGGCAGGCTGGGCAGGGCGCGATCCGAACGGGCCACGTCGATGAACGGATTTTCCTCGGCTTCCTGTTCAATATAGCGCTGCAGGTCAGTGTTGGACAGTTGCAGCAGGGCAATCGCCTGTTGCATGTGGCCGGTCATCACAAGGCCCTGAGTTTGAGCGGTGCGCTGAGAAATTTGCATGTTCATCGTGTTTTCTCCAATCTCTTGCTTAAATACCTATCTGGCCTGCCGTTAGACTGAAGACTCGGAATTCGACGCTCTCGCCAATGTCGACGTGACGACGGAAAAATCGTCTAACCCACTTTGATTAAATTGAAAAAACCCCAACGATACCGTTGGGGTTCTTTAGATACTGTCGAGATTTCGACGTTTACCGGAGCAACGAGAGCATGCCTTGGGCCGCTTGGTTGGCCTGAGCGAGCATTGCGGTGCTGGCCTGAGACAGAATTTGCGAGCGTGCCATCTCGGACGATTCTTTGGCGAAGTCGGCATCCATGACCCCCGAACGCGCCGCCTGAACGTTGACCGTGATGTTGGTCAGGTTCGAGATCGTGCTGTCGAGACGGTTGGACACGGCACCGAGGTCGGACCGGGCTTGGCTGACCTTTTGCAATGCGACGTCGATCACCTTGAGTGCGCTTGCAGCACCTTCCAGCGTCGTCAGGTCAATCTCGGCCACCGAGCTCAGCTCGGATGTGCTGGCTGCGTCCTCAAAGAACACTGTGCCGGCGGTGGTCACATCGGTGCCGACCGAGAACTGCTTGGTCGAGCTCAGTTCCACCTGACCGCTGATGGCGGCGTCGCCAGCAGCATCGGTGAGAGTTGCGGTATGAGTACCCGCAGTGGCCCCGGAGGCGGTGCCGTCAGCGTTCTGGGCCGTCACGTCCATGGTGGAGGTGCCGGTGCCGGTGGTGAACCCGGAGATCAGGACGTCGGCGCCGGTGGCGTCGGTCAGTTTGATCGTCGAATTGTCATCACCCATGGTGGCGGTCACGCCGGTACGGCCCGACTGGTTGTTGATCGCAGTGGCAACGCCGCGCAGGTCGGCTGTGTCAGAGATGGCCACGGTGCCGATGTTTACGCCGTTCACGTCGAAGGTGACCGTGTCCGCTGCGGAGAAGCCCGACAGTTCGAGGTTGGTTTCAGCCGATGCCGTTACGCCGGTCGAGGCGCTGACGTTGTTGATTGCGGCTGCCATTTCCTGAGCCGACTGGCCTGCAGTGGTGGTCAGTTCGGCGCTGCCGGCAAAGCCGGTGATGTTGATGGTCGTCGCTGCGGCGATACCAGTGTCGGTGGTGGCGGCACCAGCGGCCAGCGACACGTTCGAGTTCATGGTATGCGCGCCGATGTCGGTGGCGGCGGCGCTGTCCACGCTGATGTTGAGCACCTGACCCGAGTCCGCGCCGATCTGGAATTGCTTGCTGGCGAAAGAACCGTCGAGAATGTTCATGCCGTTAAAGGTCGTGTCTTTGGCGACGCGGTTGATTTCGGTCACGAGCTGCTTGGCTTCTGCGCCGAGGTTCGAGCGGTCCGAGGCGGTGTTGGTGTCGTTCGAAGACTGAACGGCCAGTTCGCGCAGACGCTGGAGCATGTTCGAGACCTCGACGTGTGCGCCTTCGGTCGTGTCCAGCAGGTTCTTGCCGTCGGTGGCGTTGCGGACCGCCTGGTTGAGGCCAGTGATCTGCGAGGTCATTTTTTCCGCGATGGCCATGCCAGCGGCGTCGTCCTTGGCGGCGTTGATGCGCAGGCCCGACGAGAGGCGGCTCATGGCCGCGTTCATGTCATCGTTGACGCGGGTCATGTTCGCTTGTGCGGTGATCGCGCTCATGTTGGTATTGATCGTGGTCATTATCAGTCTCCTGGGTTGCCGTGTTACGTTGGTCAGCGCTTGTCTGGATACGCTGTCCAGCGCTTGACAAGAGCAACGGCTGCCTCGGAAAATGTTTAGCGCGATTTCCGGAAATCGTATTAAGTGCATGTATTTTAATAAATAAATTCTTTCGGCTGTGACCGTCTCTGGCTTGGTATGGTTCTTGCCCCACTATGGGCGATGCCCGGTGCGTTGCCGGTTGCCACGCTTAGCTCAAGGAGACCCGTCAATGGATATTGCTTCGCTCATCGGTCTGATCGGTGCAATTGGAATGGTGATTGGCTCGATGTTGGCTGCGGGTGGTCTTGGGCCGTTCATCGACGTTGCCTCGATCCTGATTGTGTTTGGCGGCACGTTCTTTGCGGTCATGTACAAATGCACCATGCCCGTCTTTCTCCGCAGCTTTGGTGCGATGGGCAAGGCGTTCATGCCCAAGGCGGCAAGCAAGGAAGATCTGATCACCAAGATGGTTGAGCTGTCGGATGTGGCGCGCAAGAGCGGGTTGATGGCGCTGGAAAATCAGGAAGTGCCGGACAAGTTCTTTTCCAAGGGGCTACAGATGCTGGTGGACGGCGCGGACGAATCCAAGCTGGTCAAGCAGTTGTCGGAAGAGATCAAGGCGATGAAGGTCCGCCACGGTGAGGTGCACGAGGCGCTGCGCGGCTGGATCGACATTGCCCCGGCGATGGGCATGATCGGCACGTTGATTGGTCTGGTGCAGATGCTGGGCAACATGGCTGACCCCAAGGCGATTGGTCCGGCCATGGCGGTGGCGCTTTTGACCACGCTGTACGGTGCCTTTGTCGCCAATGTGATTTTCGGTCCGGTGCTGTCCAAGCTGGAAAGCTATACCGAGAGCGAGGCGGCCTATCGCGATATGGTCGTCGCGGGGTTGCGCAATATTGCGCGCGGTGAATCCGGGCGCAATGTGCAAGAGCAGATGGTTGCGGTGATGCCGCCCAAGCTGCAAACCAAGCTGTTGGCAGCCTGAGGCGGTCAGAGAGATGTCGCGCAAACCCATTCCCCTGCCGGTTCCCATTGAGGTTCCCCCCGACGAATGTCCGAAATGCCCGCCCAAAGGCGCTCCGGCGTGGATGGCGACCTTTGCTGATATCGCCACGCTCTTGATGGCGTTCTTCGTGCTGATCCTGTCCTTTGCCGAATTCAACCAACCCAAGTTCAAGATGGTGGCGGGGTCGCTCAGCATGGCGTTTGGCGTGCAGCGAAAGGTGCCGGTGATGGAGCAGCCTAAAGGCACGACGATCCTTGACCTGTCGTTCAGCCCCTCGCCGGAAATGTCCGTCACCGAACAGATGACGCAGGATACGACCGAGACCGAGCAGCCTGACATCCAGCGGCCGGTGACGGAAGAGGATGGCAAGGGTGCTGCTGAAGGCGAGGGCGCGGATGCGCCCGGCCAATCCGAGGCGCGCGAACTGGCGCAAGCGTTGCAAGAGGCCTTGCAAGAGGGGCAGGTCAAGGTTGAGACCCGCGATGGCGAGGTGGTGATGACCTTTGACGCCCCCGATGCCCAGAGCCTGCCGGGGCAGTTGACCGAGGCGGCAGAGGCCCTGCAACAGGCCGCAGAGGCGACGGGGCAATCCACATCCGATGTGATGATCGACGGGTTGGCGGATAATCTGCAAGCGATGGCCGAGGCCATGCAGGCCGAGGCGGAGGCCGAAATGCAGTCCGGTCAAGCCGCGCGCAACGCCGCCATTGCCGATGCGCAATTGCGGGTCGCCTTGCAACAGGAGATCGGCGAGGGGTTGGTTTCAGTCGAACAGCGTGAGGACAAGGTGATCATCACCGTCGGGGAAGGCGGCGCCTTTCCG
The DNA here is from genome assembly GCF_048262375.1 of Roseovarius sp. Lineage (GTDB taxonomy): Bacteria > Pseudomonadota > Alphaproteobacteria > Rhodobacterales > Rhodobacteraceae > Roseovarius. The sequence continues at coordinate 87,173 of NZ_JBLXFE010000004.1, read as the reverse complement.
TCCGGCGGGGCGGATCTGACCGACGAGGCGCGCGATGTGATGGCGCGGCTGGCCTTTGCCGCCATGGGCGAGGCCAGCCAGATCGTTGTGACTGGGCATACGGATTCGGTGCCACTGAACGGGGCGTCGCCCTATCGTGACAACTGGGGGCTGGCGGCGGCGCGGGCTTCTTCGGTGGTGCGCGAATTGTCGGTGTCGGGGCTGATCGAGCCTGAGCGCCTGACCGCGACCAGTCGGGGCGAATCCCTGCCGGTCAGTGACAATGACACGGCGGCGGGTCGGGCGCTCAACCGCCGGATTGAGATTGAGATCACCTATTGAGGCGGCAGGGCTAACAGCCCGGCTCCGTGTGCCGTTGTCAGGGGTGAAGAGGGTTTATCATGGAAAACGAGATTCTGACCGCGCTCAATCGGGGTGGCACCGGCCTTAATATCGCGGAACTGGCGGATTCACTGACGCAGGCGGAGATATCCCCCCGCCGGGCGTTGATTGCGGACCGGATCGACCGGGCGGAGCTGCGCCTGTCGGGCTATGACCGGCTGCGCGGGCAGGCAGAGCAGGTGAACGACGCGTTGGGATTGATGCAGGGCCTGTCCCCGCGCAGCGTCAGCAGCGACAACGCGGCCGTGTCGGTCACGGTCAGCGATCCGACTGCGGTTGATCTTCAGGGCGCGCGGATCGGGGTCGAGCAGTTGGCGCAGGCGCAAGTGCTCAGTTTTGTCGGGTTCACCGACGCTGCGGCAGAGATTGGCAGCGGCGTTCTGACTGTCGATTTCGGGTCTTGGTCCGAGGATGTCCCGCCGGTTTTTACTGCTGGCACGCGAAGTGGACAGACGGTGACCTTTCAACCCGGCAGCAGTCTTGCCGATATGGCCGAGGCGCTGAGCACGTTCGAAGGCGTGTCGGCGCGGGTCATCGACGTGGGCGACGGCACATTTTCGCTTGGCATCATTTCCGAGACAGGGGAACAGAACGCCTTGCGTCTGAGTGTGGCTGCGGGTGCAGATCCGGGGCTGGCCAGTTTTGACATCAGCACCGATCTGGGCACGGCGCAGGTGCAGCGCGCGCAGGATGCAAAGCTCAGCCTCAACGGAATTGCCGTGACCCGCGCCAGCAACCAGATTGATGATCTCTTGCCCGGTCTTACGGTGAACCTGAATACGACAACGGCATTTGATGCCAAGGTGTCAGCGCGTGCCAATACTGAGGGCGCGCTTGAGGTGATGCAGAGTTTTGTCGATATCATCAATGCCACGCAGACCCTTGTGAAATCGCTGACCGCGCGCGGGTTCGGGGATGCCGGGGTGGCAGGTGATCTGGCAGGCGACAGTCTGGCCGATGGTGTTTTGCGCGGAATCGAGTCGGTTCTGGGGCGTGGGTTTGGCGTCCGGGGCACGCATCTGGCGGATATCGGTATCCGGACAGAGCGCGACGGGAGCCTTACGCTTGATGCAGAGCGTTTCAGTGCCGCGCTGACGGCAGATCCTGCGCTGCTCGATCCGCTGATCCGCGACGATCTGAACGGGCGTGATGTGCAGATCAGTGGCAGCCTTGCCACCGATCCGGCCGCTGGTCGTTATGCGCTGACGCGCGATCCGGCCACCGGGATCGCCACCCTGTCGGGTGTGACACTATTCGGCGCAGAGCAGGAAAATGGCGACTGGACTTACCGTGTTCCGTCAGGGCCGATGCGGGGTCTCACGCTTACCGTGTCCGCCGGGACGGATCTGGCCGAGATCACCTATGCGCCTAGCATGATCAGCAGTCTGCAATCCTATCTGTCGGGTGTGCTGGCGGATGGCAGTGCGCTGGAAGAGCGTGAGCAGGCGCTGAATACCTCGATCGCCACCGAGACCACCGCGCTGGAGGCGCTGGATCTGCGCTCAGAGGATGTGCGCACGCGCTATCTGAGCCAGTTCACGCAAATGGAACTGATCGTCACGCAACTCAACTCGACCGGAGACTACCTGCGGGATCTGGTTGATGGATGGAACTCGAATAACTGATTTGTTTGGCCCCACTTGCAAGCGGCTGATCCGGTCGCCTTGAGCGCAGCCTTTGTGGCGGGCGTTCACCATGGGAGTGCCAACGATCTGCCGAACGCAAGAGGACGAATGCCGTGGCTGACTATGATATTGTGTACAAATCCTATTACGGGGCTTTGTTGGTCACGCAATTGCTGTCCTCCCGTCAGACGATCCTGCCGGGTATCTTTGATGAGGCGGTTTCTGCCACGTTGTCGGATCACAGCGGCACGTTGGATGTCGGAGAGCAGACCCTGATCAACGGCGTCCACTATACGATGCAGGGGTCGGGCACGGCGCAGCCGGGGATTTCCCAGAGCGGGCTTGTGGTTCCGACAGGCATAGTCGTTGATTTGCTGATCTTCAGCCATGACCAAACCGGAGAGGTCATTTTTGTCTATCCGAACGGTGTGCCCAATTTGCTTGGGGCGATTGCCTTGGTGGTGGATCTGGAGCCGGTCGGCTATCGGCTGAGCGCGGAGGGGCCGGTCGGCTTTGTGGCTGGCACGTCGATTTTATGTCCAACAGGCGAACGGAATGTTCAATCGCTGGCCATCGGAGACCGGGTTCTGGATATCTTCGGTCAAGAGCATGCTATCATTTGCACCGGGTCAACCGAGATTGATCTTGATCAGATGGCATTCGACGGGGCCGCCCCTGTCCGCTTCGAAGTGGGCGCGCTGGGGCCGGGGCAGCCCCTGCGCCCTTTGAAACTATCCCCGCAACACCGCGTGCCCCTGCCGGAACAAGGGGCGCAGGATGGGCTCTGTATCGGTCCTGCACTTGGGTTTGTCGGGATGCCGGGCATTCGCCGGGCGCATCCCAAGGGCGCAGTGCGCTATTTCCATTTTTTGCTGGATCGGCACGCGCTCATTCTTGCCAATGGCACGATTGTCGAGAGTTTCTATCCCGGCCAACAGGCGCTGCTGAGCCTTGATCCAGTCGGTCGTGCCGATGTGAGCGCGGCGCTGACCGCTGCGGGGTACGGTGACAAAGCCTATCCGAGTGCCGCGCAATTTCTCAATATGCGGCATACCCGGCGCGCGCTGGGGCTGTGGCCGGAAGAAGCGCCAGAGCCTGAGATCCGGTTGGCCGGCTAAGCGGTCACGCGTGTCAGGCTGCGGGACGCGGCGGGATCATTCCGCCGCGTGATTGTGCAGCCTGGCCTGCATCAGGTCGCGCAACTGGTTGATCGCGGCCTTCTTGATCTGTGAAACGCGCCCCGTGGTGACATCCAGAATTGCAGCGATTTCATAGACGTTCAGCTCTTCGACATAATAGAGTTGCAGCACCAGTGCCGACCGTTCGGGCAAATCTTCGAGCGCGTTTTGCAGCAACGTCTTGAGTTGCCGATGCTCGACCTCATCCTCGGGTGTGGTGGCATTGTCGCTGAAGAGGAGCGAATGATCGGTATAGACCTCGTCCAATGATTGCAGTTGATTGGTCTGGAACCGGTTTTCCCAGTCCTGCAGCGCATCGGTCGTAAGCTCCAGCGCTTTGGCCATTTCAGGCACTTCGGGCTCGCGGCCCAGCTGTTGCGAAAGCTTGCGGCGGGTTGCTTCGATCTTTTGGCGCATGGTGATCGAATTGCGGCACAGGTTCGAGTTGCGGCGCAGATGGTCGATGATCGAGCCGCGAATTCGGATTGCGGCATAGGCTGCGAAACTGACCCCGTCACAAACGGAATAGCGCTGAGAGGCGTCGATCAACCCCAGATACCCGGCCTGAAGCAGGTCGTCGATTTCGATGAAGCGTCCCACGCGGCCGTGAAAATGCCAAGCCAGACGTTTAACCAGCGGCATGTGCTGTTCAACCAGCCGGGCCGGGTTGGTTTGTTGTTCTGCATAGCTCTGTGGGGCGATCATGTCCGTGCCTCCGGCTCTGTGCCGTGACGGCGAAAGAGTACGGGTGATTTCGGGTCGGTGCCGATGTCAGTATCCGACGGGAAAGAGTCCATTTTGGGCGTATCCTCGATCACGTGCAGCCCCTCGACCAGCTGATCGGGGACAGAGTCCCAGAGCGGCACCAGCCCGGCGGCGCTTAATGCGGCCTGATCCTCGGCGTCGATTGTTGCGTCTTGCGTATCCGAAAGGATCGCTGCCTCTGTCAGTCCCGCCCATCGCTGTTTCAGGGACTTGATCCGGTCCGGGCGCAGCCCGACCGGCATCACCATGGCGGCGCGGGCCTCGGGCAAGCTGAGCGCGGCGCGGCCAAGGGCCGGGCCATCGCCACCGCGTCCCGAGATCACGACGATCTGGAGGGTGCCGTCTTCGGGGGCGGCGAGGGTGTCGGGGGTTTCAAACAGGGTTTCCATACCCAGCAGATGCGATTTCTGTGCCAAGAAGGCCCCGTCGCTATGCGATCCCGTGCCACAAAAGCAGAATTTCACCGTGCTGGCGGGTTTGCGCGCGAGACGTGTCAGCGCCAGTTGCAACGCCACCTGAGATTTGCCCGCACCCGCCGGTCCCACCAGAACGATGCGGGGCGCATTCAGCAGCCGGTCGCGCAGGATCAGCGGATCGGGCAGGGCCGGGGACGGGTCCTCGGGGGTGTGAGGGGGCGCTGGCTCGGTGGCTTTGGCCTTGTCCAGCATCCGTTCAAAGGGATTGGGGGCATCTGGGCTGAGAAAGCTGGGCAGGCGAGGTGCGGCCGTTGTCGCCACGGGGGCGTGCGGCGCGATCGGGTCAATCGGGTCATCGATCACGATATCCACGGACGCGGCGGCAGGTACGGGTACGAGTGCTGGCTCTGGCTCTGGCTCGGGGACGGGCACGGGCCGAAACCGGGGCATGGGCCGCGCAAGGCTGTCGGGCGCATCATCGCTGGCGATGATCACCACCTGCCCGTCAATCAGGTCATTGGACAGGATCAGCGCATCCGGTCCCAACCGGCGTTGCACCTGTTCAAGGGCAGTCACACTGTCTCGGGCGCGAAAGGTCATCGTGCTCATTGATTACATCCTCAGCTTGCCGCCCGCGGGGGGGTGGCTCTGGCGCTGCCAATGCTGGCGGCAATTTCTACACGGCGGTTGTCGGGCAGTTCGGAGACAGCCATGACGATGGCTTCGACCGCATGGGCCCGAAGGAAGGCGGCAAAGGCGCGGCGCAATGCGGCGGAGACCACGACCACAGCCTGACGGCCCTGACCGGCGAGGGTTTCCTGCGCCTCGTTCAATTGGCTCAGGATCTGACGGGTCAGCCCCTGTTCGACGATCAGCCCGGCGGTGTCGTGCTGCGAACGGGTCAGCAGGTCCTCCAGATCGGGGGCGAGCGTGATCAGGTGCAGGCTCTCCCTGAGCGGTGCGATCTGTTGCAGGAGTTGCGGGGCCAGCGCCGGACGCAGCGCTTCGGCCATGTCCTGCGGTTCGCTGAGGCGGGCCGACATGCCGGCGAGGTCCTCTAGAATACGGGGCAGGTCGGCGATGGGCATGCGTTCGCGCAAGAGCGCGCGCAGCACGGCGGTCAGCACATGCAGCGGCACCAGTTTTGGCACCACGGATTCCACCAGCGTCGGGGCAGAGCGTTCGAGATTGTCCAAAAGCCCCTGTACATCATCCGCGCCGAGCAGGTCGGCGGCATGAGCATAGAGCATCTGGCTGAGGTGGGTGGCGACCACAGAGGCGGGTTCGACAACCACATAGTCATCCGCCTCGGCCTCGGTTTGTTGATGCGGTTGAATCCAGACGGCATCCATGCCGAAGGAGGGGTCCTTGACCTCGATCCCGCGCAGTTTGCGGGTGGTGCCGCCGCCGGGCAGCGCCAGCTTGCGGTCAGGATAGGCCACGTCCTCGGCCACGATGGCCTGACGGATGCGGATGCGGTAAGAATTGGCTGGCAGCCCCATGTCGTCGCGGATGCGCACGCCGGGGATGACAAAGCCCATTGCGGTCGAGACCTCGCGCCGGATGCCGGTGATCCGCGACACCAGCGCGCCGCCCGAGCCTTCTTCGATCAGCGGAATGAGGCCAAAGCCGATCTGGATGGTGATGGGCGCGTAATCGGTCACGTCTTCGGCTGTAATGGCGCCGCCGCTGTCGGGGCGTGCGCCCGGTTGGTTGGCGCCGCCGTTGCCGGGGGCGGGCAGGGCCGCGCGGCGCGGGGGCTGCCCAAGGGCAGGCGTTGCGGCGGTTTCATCGGAAGGTGATTGCTTGCGGGTGGCCCAAGCCACGCCACCGGCGGCCAGTGCCGCGAGAATAAACAGCAGGTTGGGCATGCCCGGAATGAGGCCCATGATGGCCATCACCGCCGCCACCGGCAGCCAGGCGCGGTGCATGCCGATCTGGGTGCCGATATGGCCCGCCATGTCCTGTGTCGAGGCCACGCGCGTCACGATCACCGCCGTGGCGATCGACAACAAGAGCGATGGGATCTGGGCTACGAGGCCGTCCCCGATGGACAAAAGCACATAGGTTTCAGCCGCCTGTCCGATCGAGAGCCCGTGTTGCGAGGTGCCGATGACGATGCCGCCCAGAATATTGGCAGCCAGTATCAAGATGCCCGCAACCGCGTCGCCCTTGACGAATTTCGAAGCGCCGTCCATCGCGCCATAAAAATCGGCCTCTTCGCCCACTTCTGTACGCCGCGCGCGGGCCTGTTCGGGGGTCAGAATTCCGGCGTTGAGATCGGCGTCGATAGCCATCTGCTTGCCGGGCATGGCGTCGAGGGTGAAGCGGGCCGAGACCTCAGAGACGCGTCCTGCACCCTTGGTGATGACCATGAGATTGATGATCACAAGAATAATGAACACGACCATGCCGACGGCGAAATTGCCCGCGATCACGAAATTGCCAAAAGCCTCAATCACCTTGCCCGCGGCACCGCTGCCCTCGTGCCCGTCGGTGAGCACGATCCGAGTCGAGGCCACGTTGAGGGCGAGCCGCAGCACGGTGGCGATCAGCAGAACCGACGGAAAGGACGAGAAATCCAGCGGGCGATAGCTATAGAGTGAGACCATCAGCACCAGAAGCGACAGCAGGATATTGAAAACAAAGAAGATATCCAGCAAAGCCAAAGGCAGCGGCAGCACCATCATCGCTACGATGGCGAGAATACCCACAGGCAACAGACTGGCCCCGAGATTTGGGCGGTATGAGGCAGGGCTCAGCGCGGCCATTGGGCGTCCTTTGTGTTGGGTGGCATTGCGGTGAACGGTGCAAATCGCGTGCCAATTCGGGAAGTTGGACCGCGGCGGGCAGGGGCAGGTCAGGGGTGGCACGGGCCTTGCAGGTCGAGCGTTGAAAATCCGGCCTGTCCGGCCCTGTCGAAAGAGGTTCCCCATGTCATCCAAGATGCTCCGCTCTGTTTTTCTGCCGCTGGTCTTGCTGCCGCTTGGGGCATGTATGGCCCCGTCACGTGCGGTGGATGCCCTGCCCGAGAATGCGAGTGCGCGCACCCAAGCTGTGGCGCAGCTCAAGGATGATCTGTCGGGTGTGCCGGTCAGGGCCGCGGCCACCGCGCCACAAGCGGTGCAATTTACCGGGCTTGGCCTGTCGCAGGTTTCAACCCAGCCGGGATCGTCGATCAACGAGCGTCGTTTGATGGCAATCCGCGCCGCACGGATGGAAGCGATCCGCGATCTGACCGAGCAAATCCACGGTATTCGGATCAATTCTGAGAGCACGCTGCATGATCAGGTCTTGAAAAGCGATACGGTGCGCGCGGTGGTCGCCGGGGAAATCCGGGGCGCGCGGACGCTGCGGATCACCCCCAAGGGGGACGATTCCTTTGAGGTGCTGATGGCTATTGATCCCGACACTGTCAGCTATATCCTGCGCGCTGTGCGTCAGCGGGGTTAGGCCATGTGGGGGCATGCGTTACGGCCGCAATTCTGGCTGTTGGTCCTGTTGGGCAGTTTGGTCTGCGCCGCTGCCGGGGCGAAGGACGCGAGGCTCTGGGTCGAGGCCGAGGGGCGGGCCTATGTGACCGCCCCTGATGATCAGGACGCCGCCCGCCGCCGGGCGGTTGGCGAGGCCTTGGTGTCGGCGGCGCTCTCGGGCGGGGCAAGCCTGCGCGGTCATACCGCGATGACCAAGGGGCGGATCACCGCTGATCTGACGATATTGCGCCCGACGGGGCGCATTCTCAGTCATCGCATTCTGTCTGCTGCGTTGCAGGACGGGCAATGGCTGGTGCGGGTTGCGGCCGAGGTCGGACCGATGCCGGTCGGGGCCTGCGCATCGCGTCGGCGGTTGACGGTCAGCGCCACGCTGCCGCAGATCCGGGTAACGCCCGAGGCTTCGGCCTGGGCAGAGCCCTTGGCGCAGGGGCTTGCGCGGGATCTGATGGAGGTGCTGCGCGCCCATCCTGATACGGATCTGGAGCGGATTGCCCCGGTTGCGGTCACGGCGGTCACGGCGGCGCTGGATTACACCGCGCTCACCCGTGGGCAATCGGTGCCCGCGGCGGGTGATCATCGGATGACCCAGAGCATTACAGTGGATCGCCAAGGCGCTGTGCTGCGGTTGACCCTTGATCTGGCGTTGATCGGGCCTGATGGCACGGCCCTGCAACGCCGCATCGAGCGTCAGGCCAAGGCACCGCGCGGTGGGGTCGTGGGATTTGTCGCGGGGCAGAACCGCAGCCGCGCGGAAGCGGAACTGACTGCCGGGGTGTTGCAGGAGGTGCGCGCCATGCTGGACGGTCTGGCCTGTCAACCGGCCGAGGCGCGGTTGGTGCTGAGCGGTGATGGTTTGACTGTGCCGCTGGGGCGGCGCCATGGGCTGACGCGGGCGAGTCTTGCGTTTGTGGATGATCCCAATGACGGCTTTGGCCTCTTGGAGGTGGTGGTGCTGGGCAATCGAGAGACCACGCTGCGCCCGCTCGATCCGAGCCGCGCACCGGCGAGTTTCAACGGATTGCGAGTCTATTTTGTCGAGGCGGGGCTGTGATCCGGGTTGGATTCGGTTTGATGATGGCGTTTCTGGTGCCGCTCGAAGCGGTGGCGCTGGAGGGGCGTGAGGTTCAGGCGCTTGTTGAGCAGGCCTTGGCGGATGCCGGGCAGGGGGGACAAGCGATGCTCTCGGCCAACCGGGGGTTTCCCTCCTGTCCGATGCCGCCCGAGGTTTCCCCGCATCGCGGCGGATGGCAGGCAGTCAGCCTGCGCTGTGAAGGGCCGGGAGGATGGACACGCGTGATCCGGATTGAGGGTGGACAAGCCGCCGCCCGTCTGCCCGGCGGCTCCTCTGAGGTGGCGCAGCGCACCGCGCTGATGCTGACCGAGAGCCTGCCGCGTGGCACGGTGTTGCAGGCAGAGCATCTGCGCGTGGCCGGGATTGCCGCAAACGCTCAGGGTGATCTGGTGGAGTCGATGCAAACTGCGCTGGGTCGCCGTCTCAAGAGCAATCTCGGCGCCGGTCAGCCGCTCTTGGCGCGGCATCTGGAGTATGAGTGGCTGGTCGATCCGGACGGGCCTGTAACAATTGTCACGGCGGTGGGCGGAATTCGGATCGAGGCGTCGGGGATCGCGCTTGAGCCCGGACAGTTGGGGCAGGATATCCGCGTCACCAATGCCACAAGCGGGCAGGTGGTACATGTGACGGTGACGGGGCGCAACAAAGTCACGGTGCGGCCTAACATACGCTGAGCCTGTGCCGTTCTTCCCTATAAGAAACGCGCCCCGATGGCGTCCCACCGGAGAGATCAGATGGTCGATTCAGTCAATTCTTCCCATGCCGCACGACCGCGGCTCATGCCGGTTTCGACCGAGAGCGCGCCGGGTGGCGCCAGCGGCACACGGGCGCATCAGCCTGTCAGTTCGGTGGATTCCGTCAAGCTTAGTACCTCTGCCTCGATCGGCGTGATCGAGCGTATGGTCGAACAGGGGCCGCCGTTTGACGCCGAGCGCGTCACGCGGATCAAGGACGCTGTTGCCAACGGCAATTACCCGGTGGACGCCAAGCGTATCGCCGATAGCATTTTTCAAGATTACAGCGCTATGACGCGCTGAGACGAGGACTGAGGCATGACCTATTCCGAAATTACCCTCTATTCGCTCGCCGCGCTGCTGATGGTCGCATTGCCGTTGATGCTTGCGTTGTCGATCCGGATGGCGCGGATGCTTTCTTGTCTGCGCAGTCAGGTGCTGCGACTGAGCGAAGCGGAGATCGAGCAGGTCGCGCAGCGGCTGGGCCACAAGCTGGGGCTGAGCAGTGAAGCGTCCTTGGTCAGCATCGCCGACCGGATGGACGAGATGCGCCGCGATTTTGATTGGCTGGTCAGCGACCGGATGATCGAGCAGGCCATCGACATGGCGCGGTTCGGGCAAAAACAGGACAGTATCACCCGCAACACCGGAATCAGCGCTTCGGAGTTGGACGCGATCCGGAAAATACGCAAACATTGAGACAAGGCGCAGGCTTGGCCCCCTCTCTACGCCGAGCCTGTCCCGAGCCGATCTGATCCCCGCCCCGGCCCAGTGCCGGGGCGCTTTCATTTCAGGACTGCGCGGCAAGCCCGTCGAATTTACGCGCCAGTTTCACGTCGAGGCTGCTGAGGCCCTTGACGTCATGGGTGGTCAGCGTCACCTCGACGCGGTTGTAGACGTTGAACCATTCGGGGTGGTGGTTCCATTTCTCGGACCACAGGGCCGCACGGGTCATAAAGCCCATGGCCTCGGTAAAATCAGTGAACTTGAAGGTTTTATGGATCGCGTCGCGGTCTTCGACCATGGCCCAGCCATTTTCCAACAGCGGGGCAAGCGTGGTCTTGCGGGCGGTTTCGCTGAGTTTTTCGGTCATTCGTGATCCTCCTGTTCGATCTTGCGGAAGGGGCCGTAGGTGGTGAGGATATCGATATCCTCGTCGACGGCGGCGCGTTCGGCCTTGAGGTATTGCGCCACGGCCTCGGCAAAGCCCGGATCGCGCAGCCAGTGCAACGAATGGGTGGGCACCGGAAGATAGCCGCGGGCCAGTTTGTGTTCACCTTGTGCGCCAGCCTCCACTCTTTGCAGCCCCTGTTCAATGGCGAAATCAATGGCCCTGTAATAGCAGAGTTCAAAATGGAGACAGGGGTGATCCTCGATGCAGCCCCAATAGCGGCCATAAAGCGCCGATGCGCCGATCAGGTTCATGGCCCCCGCCACCGGCTGACCGTCGCGCAAGGCAAGGACGAGCAGGATGTCATCGCGCAGGGTTTCATGGGCGCGGTCAAAGAAAGCGCGGGTGAGATAAGGCGTTCCCCATTTGCGCGCGCCTGTGTCCTGATAAAACTGCCAGACCGCATCCCAGTGCTCGGGCTGGATCTGATCGCCGGTGAGGGTCACGATCTGGCCGCCGAATTCTGCGGCGCGGGCGCGTTCCTTGCGGATTGCCTTGCGCTTGCGCGAGGACAGATCCGCGAGAAAGCTGTCAAAATCCGGGTAATCGCGATTGAACCAGTGATATTGCTGGGTCCGGCGGGGCAGCAGGCCAAGGGCTGCCCCTGCGCTGGCCTCGGATTCGGTGCAAAAGGTGAGATGTAGCGACGACAGCCGGTTGCGGTTGGCCACGTCCAAGGCTGCCTCAATCAGCGCGGCGCGGCCAATCTCTTCGAAACCCGGACGGGTGAGCAGGCGGGGGCCGGTGGCCGGGGTAAAGGGCACGGCTATCTGGAATTTCGGGTAATAGCGCCCGCCCGCGCGCTCATAGGCATGCGCCCAGTTGTGATCGAATATGTATTCGCCCTGAGAATGGGATTTCAGATAGAGCGGGGCGCAGGCGATGACTTGGCCGCCCTGTTCGGCGGTCATGTAATGCGGCTGCCAGCCGCTGCCGGTGCCGACCGAAGCACTGGCCTCAAGGGCCTTGAGAAAACGATAGGTGGTGAACGGGTCGTCGGGGCGGCCTGTTGCGGCCTCGGGGCAGGCGCAGGCGTCCCATGCGGCCTGTCCGATGTCGGACAGGCGCTCGTGCAGGCTGATGGTGATCGTCTCCTGCGTCATTTGTCCGGAGTGCCCTTGTCCCGACTGCTTTTATCAGATGATCTATCTGGGTTGCGCGCGGCGCGGATCAAGCGGGCCGGCTGGGCAAGTAGCCCTCAAACGTGATGTTGTCGGCACGCAGGCGTGCCGATGCCTCGGCCTCTGGGCTGCGCACGGTCCAACAGAGGATCGCGGCCCCCAAGGTGCGCAGGGCGTCAAGGCGGGGTGCGTCGAGATCGTCGATGTCATGGCTGACAAAGCTGGAGGCGGTGGCGCAGTAATCTGGAATGTCGCGCAGGCGGGCACGGGTCTGTGCGTTCAGGAGCGGCCAATCCTCGGAGGTATAGGCGCATGTGACGATGCCGCGCGGTGTATCGGGGGCGATTTCGGCCATGCGTGCGACCATGTGCGGGTTAAAGGACATGACCGCGACGGGGCCCTTATACTGTGCAAGGGCTGCGGCGGCGGCCGTCTCCAGCGTGCCGCAGGTCTCGCCCATCTGGCCGTGCTGATCCTTGAGCTCTATGAGCAATGGCACCCGGCCAGCAACGAGGGCGAGGATTTCGGACAGGCTTGGAATGCCCTCATCACCGCCCAAAAGCGGGATCTGCGCCAGATCCGCCGCATCGCGCTGCCGGATGGGGCCTTTCTCCGGGGTCAGGCGCGCAAGGTCGTAGTCGTGAAACACCATCGCTTGACCGTCGCGGCTGAGTTGCAGGTCAATTTCGATGCCATAGCCTGCGGCGATCGCCGCGCTGAGGCCCGCGCGCGAATTCTCAGGGCGGGCTCGGGCCACGTCATGCAGCCCGCGATGAGCCAAGGGGATGCGGCGGAACGCGGTGGGCAGGGCGCTCATTTGATCTGGAACACCCCGTCGATTTCGACCGCGACGCCGAACGGCAAGGAGGGGGCGGAGACTGCGGCGCGGGCGTGTTTGCCAGCCTCGCCCAAGGCCTCGCCGATGAAATCGGAGGCACCGTTGATGACGGCGGGTTGCTGGGTGAAATCGGCAGTGGAATTGACGAAACCTGTAAGCTTGACGACGCGCACCAGCCGGTCGAGATCGCCGCCACAGGCCGCTTTGACCTGCGCCAGAAGGGCAATCGCACAGGCGCGGGCGGCCTTGGCCCCGGCAGCCACATCGAGATCATCGCCAAGTTTGCCGGTCAACAGCGTGTCGCCCTCCTTGGCGATCTGGCCCGAGACAAAGAGCATGTCGCCCGCCAGCACATAAGGCACATAATTGGCGGCGGGGGCCGGGGCGTCGGGCAGGGTCACGCCCATTTCGGCAAGCTTCTTTTCGAACTGGCTCATATCTAGGTCTCCTTTGCAGGTTGTGTCGCGGCGACGCTAGCCGCAGAACGCGGGGAAGAAAATCGAAAATCTTACCCTGGCGCGATTTGGCTTATTCGCGGAATGCCTTGGCCAGATAATCCGTGAAGGGTTTGACCAGATAGGCCAGTGGCGTGCGGTCAGCCGTGCGGATGAAGGCCTCGACCGGCATGCCGGGAATGAGGGTGGTGCCTTCGGGCAGGCGGGTCTGTTCGCCTTCGCTCAGCACGATTTCGGCGCGGTAGTAGCTGGCGCGCGTTTCCTGATCCTCGAATGCATCGGCAGAAATCTGGCTGACGTGCCCGGACAGTTCCGGGGTAGTGCGCTGATCGAAGGCGGAAAACCGCAAGGTTACCTCTTGGCCCAGAAAGAGCTTGTCCACATGGATTGTGTCGATGCGGGCGTTGATCACCAGTGGACGGTCCTGCGGGACGATGAAAAGCACGGGATCAGCCGGGCGGATCACCGAGCGCAGGGCAAAGACCTGAAGGTTGTAGACCAAGCCAGACACCGGTGCGGTGATGTCGAGGCGTCCCATCTGTTCCATCAGGGCGCGGCGCTGTTCGCGCAACTCCAACTCTCGGAATTGCAGGTCACGCAGAGTGGTGATCGCCTGTTCGCGCCGGTCGGTCCCGAGCTTTAGAATGGTGATTTCGATTTCGGTGATGCGCCCTTCGGCCTCGGCTTTTTGGGCGGCGAGATCACCCATGGTGCCGCTGAGGCGCGCCTGTTCGCGTTGCAGGCTGAGGACGCGGGTGGCCTGTGCAAGGCCGCGATCCAACAGCGATTGCTGGTCGGTCAATTCCAGTTCGATCAGTTCGAGTTGGCGGGCGAGCGCCCCTTGCTGGGCCTCGATCCCTTCAATCTGATTGGTGATTTGACCGCGCCGCTTGTGCAATTGGTCGATCTCTGCCGCGACCGTCTGGGTGCGGGCCTCAAACAGCGTCTTTTGCCCGGTCATGAGACCATCGGCATCGGCGTTGCGGGCCGAAATTTCTATCAGCAGCGGATCGAAGATCAGGGTGGCGCGCCCGTCGCGCTCGGCCTCAAGGCGGCCCCGGCGTGCCATGAGTTCGGCAAGTTGGTTTTCGATGATCGAGAGTTCAGATTGCAAGTCGGTGGGGTCAAGCCGCACCAGCACCTGACCGGCGCTGACCTTATCGCCTTCCTTGACCTCGATGGCGGCGACGACGCCGCCGTCGGGATGCTGCACGACCTGCCGGTTCTGATCGACCTCAATGCGGCCCGGTGCAATGATCGCGCCGGAAATCTGGGTGAAGGTCGCCCATGTGCCAAAGCCGCCCACCAGCAGAACAAGCCCGATCAACCCGATTATCAGCGGTCTGCGGGCGGACCATGCGCCGTCGTTGGGGGCGCTCATTGGACACCTCCTGCGCCGGTCGCATTGGCCAGTTGTTCATGATTTTGCAGCACCTCTTTGAGCACCTTTTCACGGGGGCCAAAGGCGCGCATCACGCCGGCCTCTAGCATCAGGAGCATGTCACATTCCTTGATCGCGGCCGGACGGTGTGCGACCACGATCACTGCCTTGCCTTCGGCCTTGAAGCCCCGGATTGCGGCATTGACCGCCTCGCTGCCTTCGTTGTCGAGATTGGAATTCGGTTCGTCCAGCACGAGGATCATGGGATCGCCATACATTGCACGCGCCAGACCAATGCGCTGCATTTGTCCGCCTGAGAGCCGCCCGCCGTTACCGGTGACACGGGTGTCATAGCCATTGGGCAGTTTGAGGATCATGTCGTGGGCATCGGCCTTGCGCGCGGCCTCGACGATCTTGGCCGCGTCGGGCTGGGCGGCGAGGCGGGCGATGTTATCCGCGATGGTGCCGTCAAAGAGCTGCACACGCTGGGGCAGGTAGCCAATGAGTTGGCCCAGAACACTGGGCGCGTATTGATCGAGCGTCGCGCCATCGAGCCGGACTTTGCCACCGGCAGGCCGCCACACGCCCGTAATCGCGCGCGCGAGGGTGGATTTTCCAGCCCCTGATGGGCCGATGACCCCCATCGCCTGACCGGGTTCGAGTTTGAAATTCAGGGTCTTGAGCGCGGCGTGGCTCTCGCCCGGGGGGACCATGGTCAATTGCTGCACCTCAAGCCGTGCTTTGGGGCGGGGCAAGGGGGTGCGGGTCTGTTCGGGGGGGACAGTGCCCAATAGTTCAGCCAGGCTTTGCCAGCCTTTCATTGCGCGCTGCACCAGCGCCCATTGGCCAATCGCCTGTTCAATGGGGGCCAGCGCGCGCCCCATCAGGATCGAGCCTGCGATCATCGCGCCCGGTGTCAGTTCGCCGCGCAGCACGAGCCACGCGCCAAGGCCCAGCATCGCCGATTGCAGCAAAAGGCGCATGGCCTTGGTCGTGGTGGTGAAGCTGCCGCCAAGATCGGCGGATTCTATGGCCGTCGACAGGGCGCGGCCACGCATCGTCTGCCAGCGGTCAAACGCCGCGTCGCGCATACCCATCGCCTGAACCATTTCGGATTCGTTGCGGAGTTGCTCTGAAATTGCCTCGGCCTGAACGCTCGCACTGTTGGCCTGACCTGTCGGAAGGCGGGTGACCACCTGATTGATCATCGTGACCGCGACCAGCAGCGCGCCGCCGACCAGCGCGAGAATGCCGAGCCACGGGTGAAACACCCAGATCGCCGCCAGAAAGAACGGAGCCCATGGCATATCGAATATCGACAGCAGCACAGGTGAGATCATCAACCGCTGGATTGCTTCGAGATCGCGCAGGCCGGTGGCGGTGTTGGCATCCGGCTGAACTGCGGATTTGCGAATCACGGCATCGAACACGCGCCGGTCGAGCCGCGCCTGAAACCGTGCGCCGACCCGGCCCATGACGCGTCCGCGTGCGTAATCAAGCAGTCCCATCATCGTGTAGAGAAACAGCACAAGCGCCGAGAGTGCGATCAGTGTTTCGAGTGACCGGCTGCCGAGAACGCGGTCGTAAACCTGCAACATGTAGATCGGGCCGGTCAGCATCAGAAGGTTGACGAAAAAGCTGAAGATGCCGACGAACCAGTAGAGGCCGCGGCTTTCACGGCGTGCGGCGCGCAATTCTTCGCGACCCGTTTCCAATTTCAACTTATCCAATCGCATGTCCTGTCGTCATAGTTTAAGTGTGGGCACGAGCCAAAGCGGTCTTGCTCTGCCTTATAGCCTATGTCACCATTCTGCCACAGCATTGTGAACTCCGGGCGTAGGATGATGGGTTTGTCCAAGCGATGGTTTATGTAAATCTGCGACTCGTTAAATAACGGATACCCCATTGTTATTGCCCAGTTTCAAATTCCCGCCCAAACCGGCATTGCGCCTGATCGCGTTGATAGGGGTGTCCCTGTTGGCTGCCTGTGCCCGTCCTGATCCGTCAGAGGCGACACGGGACGTGTTTGACCCTTATGAGCCGCAGAACCGAGGGATGCACGAATTCAACCGCGGACTGGACCGGGCCTTGGTGCGGCCCGTCGCCAAGGGCTATAGCACAGTGATTCCCGATGACATCGAGACCGTCATCGGGCGATTTTCCACCAACCTGTCCTTGCCGAGCGACATTGTGAACAGTGTTCTGCAGCTCAACATGCGGGGTGCGTTCCACGACACTGCGCGGCTTTTGGTCAATACCACGGTCGGGTTGGGCGGATTGTTTGACCCTGCGAGCGAGATGGGCATGCCAAAGGGCACAAATACCGATTTCGGCGAGACGCTGCATGTCTGGGGCGCGCGCGAGGGGGCCTATGTGGAACTGCCGCTCTTGGGCCCCTCAACCGAGCGCGACACATGGGGTATTGCCGTTGATCTGTTTACCAATCCGCTCAGCTATATCGTCGAATCGCCGGAGAGCCTGATCGGGACCGGGGCGGGGGTGGCTGCGGGTCTGTCCAAGCGTAGCAAGTTCAGCGATACGATTGATGCAATCCTCTATGAGAGTGCAGACAGTTACGCGCAGTCACGCTCAATCTACCTGCAAAATCGCCGCTTCGAACTGGGTGGAACGTCGGATCGAGTGTATGATGATCCATATGGTGCTCTCGAACCGTCCGGCACATTGGAGGAGTCTAATGTTGAATAACATGAACCGTCGTCATTTTGTTTCTGCAGGGCTGGCCATCACCGGGCTTGCCGCGCTGCCCGGTGCCGGTTGGGCGCTGGACGATGCGCGCGCGCGGACACTGGTGGATGAGGTCGTGGTGAACATCAACCGCGTCATTGCGTCGGGCAAGCCCCTGTCGGGAATGATTGCGGACTTTGAGCATATCTTTAACACCTATGCCGATGTGAACATTATCGCGCGCTCGACCCTTGGGGCAGATGCCAACCGTATTTCGTCGGCGCAGATGGGGGCGTTTGTCCAGGCATTCCGCGGCTATATTGCCCGCAAGTATGGCAAGCGGTTCAATGAATTCGTGGGGGGGCGGATCGAGGTCAACTCGGTCAAGCAGGTGAAATCCTGGCATGAGGTGAAATCCACCGCCTATCTGCGCGGGCAATCGCCGTTCGAGGTCAGCTTTCTGGTGTCGGACCGGTCAGGCAAGGATCTGTTTTTCGACATGATCATCGAAGGGATCAGCCTGCGACTGAGCGAGCGCACCGAGATTGGCGCAATGCTGGACCTGCGCAATGGTGACGTGAATGCGCTCATCGCGGATCTCAAGAAGGCCGGGTGAGGGTATTTCCTGTTCGATTCTTGCCTGAACGGCGCCCGATGCGGGCGCCGTTTTCAGTTTCTGCCGAAGATGCTGCGCAGGATATTCTCGATCGGATTGTTCCCGGCCAAAGGCGAGCGGCGCTGTGGCTCTTGACGGGGCGGGGCCGGCCGCGGTTTGGGGCGCAACATCGGCAGGGGTTTTGGGGCAAGCCCTTCGTGCACACGAATCATGGTTTCCTGCCAGATTTCCGCCGGTAGGCCACCACCGGTCACGCCGCTGAGCGGTGTGTTATCATCATAGCCCATCCAGACACCGGCGACATAATCGGCGGTAAATCCGAGAAACCATGCATCGCGGGCGGCCTGTGTGGTGCCGGTCTTGCCTGCGGCCTCGCGGTCCGGCAGGCGGGCGCGGCCGCCGGTGCCGCCCTCGATCACCTTGGTCATCATGTAGATGAGTTCCTGTGCCGCGCTTTCTTGGATCACGCGCTCTCCGATGCCGCCGCCGGTGCCCATCAGCGGTTCGTCTTCGCCCAAGAGTTTCAACTCAACCAGACCATAGGGCGTGACCGAAGAGCCACCATTGAGAATGCCCGCATAGGCCCCGGTCATTTCCAAAAGCGTGCTTTCGGAGGCACCAAGGGCCAAGGCCGGTCCCGCCGCAAGATCGCTTTCAATGCCGAAATCGCTGGCAACCTTGCGCACGAGGTCGCGCCCGACGCTCTCGGAAATCTTGACCGCCGGAATATTGAGCGATTGCGCGAGGGATTCGGTCAGGGTGACGCGGCCCTTGTAGTTGCGCGTGTAGTTTTCCGGGCACCAGCGGCCAGAACCGGGGATGTTGAGGCAATACGGTTCGTCCACCACGATCGAGTCGTAGGAATTGCCAAGTTCGAGGGCGGTGGCATAGACGAAGGGTTTGAAGGCTGAGCCGGTCTGCCGTTTGGCCTGCGTGGCGCGGTTGAAGGCACCGACCACCTTGGTCTTGCGCCCGCCGACCATGGCGCGCACTGCGCCGTCGGCGGACATCACGACGATGGCGGCCTGTGCCTTGGAGCCTTCGCGGACTTTCTCATCGAAAATATAGGTTAGCGCGTCCTCTGCGGCGCGTTGCACCCGCTGATCAAGCGTGGTGCGGATGATCACGTCTTCGGTGGTGTCACGGGTAAAGAACTCGGGGCCGGAGGACATCACCCAATCGGCAAAATAGCCGCCCGCCTGCCGCTCTGCCGCCTCTGACAGCTCTGCCGGATTGGCGAGCGCCAGCGCCGTCTCTTGATCGCTCAGATATCCCTGACGGCGCATGAGGCCGATCACGACCGAAGCGCGGTTGCGCGAGCGTTCGAGATTCGCTGTGGGCGCAAGCGTGGAAGGGGCGGTCAGCAGGCCCGCAATCATCGCCCCCTCGGCGGGATTTAGGTTGGCTGCGGATTTGCCGAAATAGCGTTGCGCCGCGGCCTCGGCACCATAGGCGCCACCACCCAGATAGGCGCGGTTGAGATAGACCGAGAGGATTTGATCCTTGGTGTATTTCGCCTCCATCGCCATCGCGTAGATCGCCTCGCGCGCCTTGCGGACCAATGAGGTGCGGCGGCAATCGGCGATATAGTCAGCCTCGCTCTTCCAGTCGCTCTCGGAATAGGCGTTGCCAAAGCACAGAAGTTTTGCGGTTTGCTGGGTGATGGTCGAGCCGCCGTTCCCCGAGAGCGGGCCGCGCCCTTCGCTGAGGTTGATACGAATGGCGCTGGCGATGCCGATAGGATCAACGCCGGGATGCAGATAGAAACGCCGGTCTTCGGTGGCGATGACCGCGTTCTTGAGGTGCCGGCTGACGGTATCGGCGGTGACGACGCCGCCGAATTGATCGCCCCGCCACGCAAAGACCTCGCCCTTGTCATCGAGCAGGGTGACAGAGCCCTTGGCCCGTCCGTCCATCAAGGTCTGATATTCGGGCAGCGTGGTGTAGGTATAGGCCACGAAGCTGCCAACCACGAGCAACACAAGCGCCGTCAATCGCCAGCCGATGCCCCAGATCAGGCGCAGCGCCCAGCGGATAATGCCACCGAAGAACCGCACAATCGGATTGCTGCTGCGCGCGCGACCGCGGCGCGGCGCGCTCTTGGTCTTGCGTGCAGGTTTGGTTGGCGCCTTTCGCGTGCGCTTGGGGGCCACCAAAGGCGGTTTTCTTGGTCCTGTCGTGCTCATGCTTGCCCTGCTCGGCCTTGTGTCTTTGGCGCAGTTTATAGTGCGTGATCGCAAAAGTAGAGACCTCGCGCGCATGTGCCGTGATTTCTGATGTGTCTAAATTTTAGGCATAAATATTTTACCGCATAAAGTTTGTGCGTTTGGGGGCGATTTTGCCCGCTATTTCCCGCCTTCACCCTTCCAGACTCTGCCGTCAGCGCCTTTTCTGCAGGTGCAAACAACGCGCTGAGACACCGCAAACCGAAAGGGGCAGACGTGAAACTCATCATTGCAACGATAAAGCCGTTCAAGCTGGAAGAGGTCCGCGAAGCGCTGACCGATATCGGCGTCCGCGGCATGATGGTGACCGAAATCAAGGGCTTCGGCTCGCAATCCGGGCACACGGAAATCTATCGCGGTGCGGAATACGCCGTGAATTTCGTACCCAAGATCAAACTGGAAATCGCGGTCTCTGCCGGGATGGCCGATCAGGTGGTCGAGACCATCACCAAGACCGCGCGCACTGGCAAGATCGGTGACGGCAAGATCTTCGTGCTCGACATCCAGCAAGCCGTGCGCGTGCGCACCGGCGAAACCAATGATGACGCGCTCTGAGCGCGCAGGGGAAAGGACATATCCATGACTTTGATGCTCAAACTCGGCCTTGCCGCAACGCTGATCGCGCTGCCGCAGCTTGGCCTGGCCCAGGAGGCCGCGGCGACCGCCGAAGCGACCGAGGCTGCGGTGCCAGCCGCGGTGCCGACCGATGTGGTGTTTATTCTCAACTCGCTGCTGTTTCTCTTTGGCGGGGTGTTGGTGTTCTTCATGGCCGCCGGTTTCGCCATGCTGGAGGCAGGGCTGGTTCGGTCCAAGAATGTCACCATGCAGCTGACCAAGAACGTGGCGCTGTTTTCGTTGGCGGCGATTTTCTATTGGCTGATCGGCTATAACCTCATGTACCCGTTGGGCACATGGTCGGTTGAGGGCATTCTGTCGGGTGTCTGGGGGCCGGGCGTGCTTGAGGCCGTGGGCATCACCGCTGAAGAGGCTGATGATATTTCCTATGCGGCAACGGGTTCGGATTTCATCTTTCAGCTGATGTTCTGTGCCGCGACCGCATCCATCGTGTCTGGGGCGCTGGCTGAGCGGATCAAGCTTTGGCCGTTCCTTGTCTTTACCGTGATCCTGACCGGCGTGATTTATCCGCTGCAAGCCAGCTGGAAATGGGGCGGCGGGTTCCTTGACGAGATGGGTTTCCTCGACTTCGCAGGCTCGACCGTGGTGCATTCTGTGGGGGGCTGGGCCGCACTGGCAGGCGCGCTGATCCTTGGGCCGCGTATCGGCAAGTATGGCAAGGATGGCCGCGTCAACCCGATCCCCGGCTCCAACCTTGCGTTGGCAACCCTTGGCATGTTCATCCTGTGGCTGGGCTGGTTCGGGTTCAACGGTGGATCGCAGCTGGCGATGGGCAGCGTGGGCGATGTGGCGGACGTAAGCCGGATCTTCTCGAACACCAATGCGGCGGCGGCTGGCGGCTCTATCGTGGCGCTGATCCTGACGCAGATCCTCTACAAGAAGCCTGACCTGACCATGGTTCTCAACGGCGCGCTGGCGGGTCTGGTGTCGATCACGGCAGAGCCGCTGACGCCGAGCCTTGGCATGGCGACCCTGATCGGGGCCGTGGGGGGCGTGATCGTGGTCTTTGCGGTGCCGATGCTTGACAAGCTCAAGATTGACGACGTGGTCGGCGCGATCCCGGTGCACCTCTTGGCCGGTATCTGGGGCACGCTTGCGGTGCCGCTGACCAATTCGGACGCCAGCTTTGGCACGCAGATCATCTCGATCGTGATCGTCGGTGCCTTCGTGCTTGTCGTCTCGACCGTGGTCTGGCTGATCATCAAGGCGACGATGGGTCTGCGGGTCGATGAAGAGACCGAGATCAACGGGCTCGACATGGCGGAAATGGGCATGGAAGCCTATCCCGAATTCTCCAAGGGCTGATCCTTCTCCTTCCTGACAGATCTTGTGAGAACTTGCCCGGGCGTTCGCGCCCGGGTTTTTTCTATGGTGGGAATTCTATGGCGCTGGTGATCTGCGTCTCTGGCAGAATCGCCGCGATCCATGCTAAGTCTTGGGGTATGAACAGCCCGAGCCCCAATATGCGCGCATTTCAACCGCAGATCCGTCAGCTGGACGAGGCGGCGATCAATAGGATTGCCGCCGGTGAAGTGGTGGAGCGGCCTGCCTCAGCGGTCAAGGAATTGGTTGAGAATGCGCTCGATGCCGGGGCGACCCGGATCGAGGTGAGTTTTGCAGATGGTGGCAAGACGCTGATCCGGGTCAGCGATGATGGCTGTGGCATGGCCCCGGATCAACTGCCGCTGGCGCTGGCGCGGCATGCCACGTCCAAGATCGACGGCTCGGACCTGCTCAATATTCACTCCTTTGGCTTTCGGGGCGAGGCGCTGCCATCTTTGGGCGCGGTCGGGCGGCTGACGATTGCCTCACGCGCGGGGGATGAGGCGGCGGAGATCACGGTCGCCGGTGGCCAGATGGGGGCGGTGAAACCTGCCGCGCTCAATGCGGGCACGGTGGTGACGCTGCGCGATCTCTTCTACGCCACGCCCGCGCGGCTCAAGTTCATGCGCACGGACCGGGCTGAGGCGCAGGCGATTGCCGATACGGTCAAGCGCTTGGCGATGGCAGAGCCGTTCGTGGGCTTTACCCTGCGCGATGTGTCGGGCGGGGGCGAGGGGCGGATCGTGTTTCGCGCCGATGCCGAGAGCGGGGATCTGTTCGACGCGCTGCATGGGCGACTGGCGCGGGTTTTGGGCGCGGAGTTTGCCGAAAACGCGCTGAGGATCGAGGCCACCCGCGACGGGCTGCGCATGACCGGCTATGCCGCGCTGCCGACCTATTCGCGCGGATCAGCCGTGGCGCAGTATCTCTTTGTCAATGGCCGCCCCGTGCGGGACAAGATGCTCTACGGGGCGCTGCGGGCCGCCTATCAGGACGTGCTGAGCCGGGACCGGCATCCGGCGGCGGCGCTGTTCTTGGACTGTGATCCCACGTTGGTCGATGTGAATGTCCATCCGGCGAAATCCGAAGTGCGGTTTCGCGATCCGGGGCTGGCGCGGGGGCTGATCGTGTCCGGCCTGCGGCATGCGCTGGCCGAGGCGGGGCATCGGGCATCAACCACGGTGGCGGGGGCTACCTTGGGCGCGTTTCGAGCCGAGCCTGTGGGCGCTCGGGTGTATCAGATGGATCGGCCTTCGGCGCAGGCGCGCACGCTGGCCTATAGCGCGCAGGCCCCCGGATTTGCCGATATGGGCGCGGAGTGGAGCGCGCGGGTCGAGGCCCCGCCGGAGGCGCAACAAGAAGAGCCGCCCGCCACGGCGCTGCCCTTGGGCGCCGCGCGGGCGCAGGTGCATGAAAACTATATTATCGCGCAGACCGAGACCGGCATGGTGATCGTTGATCAGCATGCGGCACATGAGCGGCTGGTGTATGAGCGGCTGAAACGCCAGATGGCTGAGCGTGGGATCGTGTCGCAGGCGCTGCTCATCCCTGAGATCGTCGATTTGTCAGAGGCCGATTGCGCGTGTCTGATGGAACATGCCGAGGACCTCGCACGGCTTGGTCTGGCGGTCGAACCGTTCGGGCCGGGCAGTCTGGCCGTGCGTGAGACCCCGGCCATTCTGGGGCAGGTCAATGCCGGGGCGCTCTTGCGTGATATTTTGGACGAATTGCAGGATCAAGGGGCGAGCGACACCCTGAAATCGAGGATTGACGCAATCCTGAGCCGCGTCGCCTGTCATGGGTCGGTGCGGTCTGGTCGCCGGATGAGTGCCGATGAGATGAATGCGCTTTTGCGTGAGATGGAGCGCACGCCGATGTCAGGGCAGTGCAACCACGGACGCCCTACCTATGTCGAGCTGAAGCTCACGGACATTGAACGTTTGTTTGGCCGAACATGATTCAGATCGGTGATCAGAGTTACGCCTTTGATGATCCTCTGGTTCTGGCGGTGCTGTTCGGGGCGGCGGTGTTGGTATTGATCCTCGTGCTGTTGATCATGGCGGTGCGGGCGGCAGCGCGGTCGGCGCGGATGGCAGAGCCGTTGGCCTATCAGGTGGGGCAGTTGGGTCAGCGGGTGCAGGGATTGAGCGACGGCCAGCATCAACTGGCGGGCGGGCTCAATCATGTGTCCGAAGCGCAGGCGGCGGCGCAATCGCATCTGTTGCAACTGATGGAAAAACGGCTGGCGCAGGTGAGCAACGCCATGACCGAGAACCTGCAAGGCACTTCGCGGCGCACGGCACAAAGCCTTGGGGAATTGCAGCAGCGGTTGCAGGTCATTGATAAGGCGCAGGACAATATTACCAAACTCTCGGGTGATGTTCTGTCCTTGCAGGATATTCTATCGAACAAGCAGACGCGCGGCGCGTTTGGCGAAATCCAGCTTACCGATATCGTCACCAAGGCGCTCCCGTCCGACAGTTATACTTTGCAGGCGACCTTGTCGAACGGGCGGCGGGCGGATTGTCTGATCCACCTGCCCAATCCGCCGGGGCCGATCTGTATCGACAGCAAATTCCCGCTGGAGGCCTATGAGGCCCTGCGTCGGGCCAAGACCGATGGCGAACTGGCCGAGGCGGCGCGGGGCATGCGCACGGCGGTGCGCAAGCATATCAAGGATATCTCTGAGAAATACATCATCGAGGGCGAGACCGCCGATGGCGCGTTGATGTTCCTGCCCTCCGAGGCGGTCTATGCGGAACTTCACGCCACTTTCCCCGAGGTTGTGCGCGATGGGTTTGCCGCGCGGGTCTGGATCGTGTCGCCCACCACCTGTATGGCCACGCTCAACACTATGCGCGCGATCCTCAAGGATGCGCGGATGCGCGAGCAGGCGGGGGCGATCCGGCGGGAGTTGGGTCTTTTGTTTGCCGATGTGGATCGCTTGGGGGCGCGGGTCGAGAACCTCGACCGGCATTTCAGTCAGGCATCCAAGGATGTGGCGGAGATCAAGATTTCAGCCGACAAGGCCGGGCGGCGGGCGCGGCGGCTGGACAATTTCGATTTCGAGGAATTGGCCCCCGAGACCGAGCCTGCGATTGTGCCATTGGTAAAGGGCAGCTAGGGACGGCAAGCAGCAGATGTTTGAGCCCCCGCCATTGACAGCGAGGGCCCTGTGTCGAGCGGATCAGCCGAGCGAAGCCGCTTTTACATCTTCGTCGATGAACGGCACATATTGCGCGAAATTGTCGGCGAACATCGCAACCAGCTTGGCCGCCTGCGCGTCATAGGCTGCCGGGTCCGCCCAAGTGCGGCGCGGATCAAGCAGGACTTCGGCCACGCCGGGAACCGCCACGGGCACCTCAAAGCCGAAATTCGGGTCCTTGCGGAATTCGACATCATTGAGCGAGCCGTCGAGCGCTGCGGTCAAGAGCGCGCGCGTGGCCTTGAT
The DNA here is from genome assembly GCF_048262375.1 of Roseovarius sp. Classification (GTDB taxonomy): domain Bacteria; phylum Pseudomonadota; class Alphaproteobacteria; order Rhodobacterales; family Rhodobacteraceae; genus Roseovarius. Next base: position 61,606 of record NZ_JBLXFE010000004.1, on the reverse strand, counting down.
CGGCATACGCGAGCCGGTGCCAAAGGCGCCGCCGGTCCAGCCGGTGTTAACCAGCCAGCAGGTTGCCCCGTGCTTGGCGATCTTTTCGCGCAGCAGGTTGCCATAGACCTCGGGGCGGCGCGGCATGAAGGGCGCGCCAAAGCAGGTGGAAAACACCGGCTGCGGTTCGTCGATCCCGCGCTCTGTGCCCGCCATTTTTGAGGTGAAGCCCGACAGGAAGTGATACATCGCCTGTGCAGGCGTCAGCCGCGAGATCGGCGGCAGCACACCAAAGGCATCGCAGGTCAGCATGATGACATTCTTGGGATGCCCGCCAAGCGCCGTGTCCGAGGCGTTGGAAATATAGTGCAGCGGATAGGCGCAGCGCATATTGGGCGTCAGGCTGTCATCCTCGAAATCCAGTTCAAGCGTTTCGGGGTCGAACACCATGTTTTCAATCAAGGTGCCGAACATCGAGCAGGTGGCATAGATTTCCGGCTCGGCCTCGGCGCTGAGATTGACGGTCTTGGCATAGCAGCCGCCCTCAAAATTGAACGTGCCGCGATCGGACCAGCCATGCTCGTCATCGCCCAGAAGGGTGCGGTTGGGATCGGCGGACAGCGTGGTCTTGCCGGTGCCCGACAGGCCAAAGAAAATCGCCGTATCGACCGGATTGTCCTTGGCGTGGTTGGCCGAGCAATGCATCGGCATGACGCCCTTTTCCGGCAAGAGGTAGTTGAGCAGGGAAAAGACCGATTTCTTGTTCTCGCCTGCGTATTCGGTATTGCCTACAAGGATCAGCTTGCGGTCGAAATTCATGGCGATCACGGTTTCCGAGCGGCAGTTGTGGCGCTCGGGGTCGGCCTTGAAGCCGGGGCAGTTGATCACGGTGAAATCAGCGACAAAGCTGTCGAGCGCGGCGCGCTCTGGGCGGCGCAGCATGGTGCGGTTGAAGAGACTGTGCCACGCCAGTTCCGAGATCATGCGCATGTTGATCGAATAGGTGGGGTCGGCCCCGCCGATCAGATCCTGCACAAAGACGTCGCGGCCCTTGAGATAGGTCAGCATGTCTTCGTAAAGAGTGTCAAAGCCCTCAGGCGACATGGCCGCGTTGTTTTCCCACCAGATCGTATCGGCAACGCTATCGGTTTTGACGATATGCTTGTCCTTGGGCGACCGACCGGTGAATTTGCCGGTGGTCACGAGCAGCGTGCCACCTTGACCCAAGGTGCCCTCGCCATGCTTTAGGGCGGCCTCGACCAGCGCCGGTTCGATCAGATTATAGTAGACATTTCCCAGTTCAGAGATCCCCTGATCTTCGAGCCGGAATTGCGGGTTGACCCGTCCAAATGTCATGATGCCATGCTCCTGTTTTGCCAGACCCGTAAAATATACGGTGTCATTTCAGGCGCCGCCGCGCGGCGTCGGTCGGGCGATTTGCCCGGCTGCGCGGCTCTTAACATAGCGCTTAAGTAAAATAACAGGGCGGTTTCATGCAGTTAGCGCAACCAAGCGCAAGTTAGCGCAACCAAGTGGGGGTTGGGGTGGTCGCGGCTCGGCTCTGGCGTATAAAGTGAGTCAATTTAGCCATTATCAAGATTTTTTTGCATTAATAGCACATCCTCAAGCGGATGATTCGCAGATTTGAATTGATAAGGTCGCGGGAAACAGAGCATAGTGGCATAAAAAATGCAGGCAAACTGAGCAGTAAAAGGAATAGAGCTATGTCCAAGATCGCCCTTGTGGACGATGACAGGAATATTCTGACATCCGTTTCCATGACACTTGAGGCCGAAGGCTTTGAGGTCGAGACCTATAATGACGGCCAACAGGCGTTTGACGCTTTTAGCAAGAAGCTGCCTGACATGGCGGTGCTTGATATCAAGATGCCGCGCATGGATGGCATGGACCTGTTGCAGCGGTTGCGGCAGAAATCCCAAATGCCGGTGATCTTTCTCACCTCCAAGGATGATGAGATTGATGAGGTTTTGGGTCTGCGCATGGGCGCGGACGATTACGTGAAAAAACCGTTCTCGCAGCGCCTGCTGGTCGAGCGGATCCGGGCGCTTTTGCGTCGTCAGGATGCCGTCAACGGGCATGTTGTGGTCGAGACCGAAGAAACCAAAGTGATCGAGCGCGGAAATCTGTTGATGGATCCGTTGCGCCATTCAGTCACCTGGAAAGGGCAGGATGTGTCACTGACAGTGACCGAGTTCCTGCTGCTACAGGCGCTGGCCAAGCGACCCGGTTTTGTCAAGAGCCGCGATCAGTTGATGGATGTCGCCTATGACGATCAGGTCTATGTGGACGATCGCACCATCGACAGCCATATCAAGCGCTTGCGCAAGAAACTGCGGATGGTCGATCCAGAGTTCTCGGCAATTGAGACACTCTATGGTATCGGGTATCGGTACAACGAAGAATAATGGCTCTTGCGGAGAGTATAGGGGTGCGGAATATGCAGCCGCGTAAGGATAATGACCTTGTCCTTGGCGATGATTTCGTGGCGCCTGATCGTCTGGACGAGGGCGAACTGAATGCCCGTCGCGCAAAGCGCGGCTGGTTCAGTTTTCGTGAATCCTCGCTCACGCGCAAGATCATCACCTTTAATCTGATTGCCCTCAACGTGCTGGTTATGGGCATCCTCTATCTCAATTCCTCACGCGACAATTTGGCGATGCAGCGCGCCAATAGTCTGCAGGTGCAAACCGCCTTGATTGCTGATGTGGTCGAGGCGCGTATTCCCGATGGTGCGCCGGTCAGTTTTGTCACTGGTGACGGTGTGGATTTGGCCGCCACGCTGCAGCATCTCGATATTCAATCGGGAACGGAATTGTTGCTGTTTGATCGCACCGGGGTGCTGGTCGGACGCAAACAGGGCGAGAGCGTTCGGGCGGACGGTTCGGCAGACCTGCCCGCGACGCCGATGACCGATTTTCTGAGTCGCGTTTGGGACCGGATTTCAGACCCGTTTGCGGGTGGAGATCGCGCCGAACGGACCCGCAGTGTCGACGATGTGGCGCGTGACATGGTTGATCTGACGGTCGGGGATGGTGTGCAAATGCGCACCGCTGAGACTTTGACAGGTATCGTGCTGACTGTGGCAGCCCCGGTAATGCAGGGGGACACGCCGGTCGCGGTGGTGGCGCTTTCCAGTGCAAGCGGCGAGATCGACAAGCTGGCCCGGGTGGAACGCGAGCGCGTTTTGCAGATGTTCCTGATCGCCACGCTTGTGTCGGTCGGTCTCAGCCTGATCCTTGCGTCAACGATTTCAAATCCATTGGCCGATTTGGCCGCCGCCGCCGAAATCGGCCGCGATCGCAACCGTGGCAAAGGGGCCAAGGGCCGCATTCGCATTCCCGATCTGACTGCGCGGCCGGATGAGATTGGCCGCCTGAGCGGGGCGCTGCGCGGCATGGTGTCTGCGCTCTATCACCGGATCGACAGCAATGAACAATTCGCCGCCGACGTGGCGCATGAGATCAAGAACCCGCTGGCCAGCCTGCGCTCAGCTGTGGGAACCATGCGCATCGCCAAGCGCGAAGATCAGCGCGAGCGGTTGCTGGAAGTGATCGAACATGACGTGCGACGACTGGACCGGCTGGTGAGCGACATTTCCAACGCCTCGCGGCTGGACAGCGAATTGGTCAAAGAAGAGCAAGAAGCGTTCGATTTGCTCAAGATGCTGGAAAATCTGGGCAATTACCTCGGAGAAGAGGCGCAAAAGAGCGGGATTGAGTTCATCATGGACTTCCCGTCGCAGGCCATTGTCATCACTGGGCTTGAAGGGCGATTGGCGCAGGTTTTCGTCAACCTTATCACTAATGCCATCAGTTTTTGTGAAGAAGGCGATGCTATTCGGGTCTGGGCGCGCAGGCGTGCCAACCGGGTGCTGATTGTTGTCGAGGATACTGGGCCGGGCATTCCTGAACAGGCGCTGGAAAAGGTGTTTCAGCGGTTCTATTCTGAGCGTCCAGAAGGGGATTTCGGGAATAACTCCGGCCTTGGTCTGGCAATCTCCAAACAGATTGTCGAGGCGCATGATGGGGTGATCTGGGCGGAGAATATCCGCCCCACCCACGCCGATGCCACCTCTGACCCGCTGGGCGCACGGTTTGTCGTAGGCCTGCCGGTCTGAGCCGGTGACGCACCCGGTTTCCCCTCAAGATGAGATATTGCATGCCACCTGCGTGGCCCATTCGGGCCGCGCGGTTCTAATCCGCGGGGCGTCGGGACGTGGGAAATCCGGACTGGCGCTGCAGCTTTTGGCGCTTGGGGCGGGCTTGGTTGCGGATGATCGCACCCGGATTTGGGCCGCGGATGGGCAGATCATGGCAGACGCACCCGAAACCATCCGAGGGCAGATCGAGGCGCGTGGCATGGGCATCTTGCGCCTGCCGTGCGTTGGACCACAGCCGGTTGCCCTGATTGTCGATATGGATACTGAGTGCACCGAACGTATGCCGCCGCTGGTACGGGCCGAGATTTTGGGTCAGACAGTGTCAGTGGTCAAAAACACCGCGCATTCTCATTTTCCGGCGGCGATCCTGCTATATCTGATGCATGGGACGTTGGTCTGAAGGAGCCGATCATGTCTGCCGAGTCTGAGTCACGCCCCGACCCGCAGGAGCCGCACAATCGTATTGTGCTGGTCACCGGCCCGTCCGGGTCCGGACGCAGCACGGCAATCCGCACGCTGGAGGATATCGGCTATGAGGCAATAGACAACATGCCCCTGTCGCTCTTGCCGTTATTGTTGGAGCGGCCGCATCCAGACAAACCTCTGGCTCTGGGGATCGACGTGCGCAATCGGGATTTCTCGACCAATGCGCTGATAGAGGTGATCGACCGGAGCGAGTGGCATCCCGGTGTACCCTTGCAGGTTCTGTATCTCGATTGCCGCGCTGAAATCTTGCAGCGTCGGTTCTCGGAAACACGACGACGCCACCCGCTGGCCCCGGACGAAAGCGCGGAAACCGGGATCATTCGCGAGTTTGATCTGCTGGCCCCGGTGCGTGCGCGGGCCGATATGCTGATCGACACCTCGGATATGTCACCCCATGATCTGCGCGCGGAGCTGGAACGGTGGTACGGGCCGGGAGACGGGCATAGTCTTGCGGTGTCGGTGCATTCCTTTTCCTACAAGCGCGGGTTGCCGCGTGGTCTTGATATGATTTTTGACTGTCGGTTCTTGCGCAACCCGTATTGGCAGCCTGCATTGCGGGCACTGGATGGGCGGGCGTCAGAGGTGGCGGCCTATGTTGGGGATGATCCGCTTTTTACGGAGTTTCGTCGGCAAGTGACGGAGATGATCGCGTTATTGCTGCCAGCCTACGAGACCGAGGGTAAGGCCTATCTGTCGATCGGGTTCGGATGCACGGGCGGGCAGCATCGCAGCGTGACCATGGCAGAAACTTTGGCGGCGACCCTTGCGAAAGATGGCTGGCAGGTGTCAATAAGACACCGGGAACTGGAACGGCGTGGCAGGGCGGAGGCCCCGGACGACACGCCTGATGTCTGAGGAGTGAGGCAGTCTTGATCGGGATTGTGATCGTTGCGCACGGCGGGCTGGCCAGTGAGTATCTCAAGGCCGTCGAGCACGTGGTCGGCGCGCAAACCGGTATCCTTGCCATCTCGATCGAGAGTGATCATGATCGCGCGGCCAAGCAGACCGAGATTTGCGCCGCTGCTGATGCGGTCGACACAGGTGGCGGTGTGGTGCTGGTCACGGATATATTTGGCGGATCGCCCTCGAACCTGTCGCTGCGCGCCTGTCGGCCAAATGATCGCCGCATTCTCTACGGGGCCAACCTGCCGATGCTGATCAAGCTTGCCAAGAGCCGACACATGGCGCTGCCTGATGCGGTGCGCGCAGCACTCGAGGCTGGTCGGAAATACATCGACAGTCATAATGTATCAGAAGAGTGAGGAGGGCAGGGTGAGCATGGACAAGGTGACGCGCCGGATGGAGATCGTCAACGAAAAGGGGCTGCATGCGCGTGCCGCTGCCAAACTGGTTGAAGTGGTCGAGGGCTTTGACGCGCGCGCCGAGGTTACGTGTAATGGGCAATCGGCCTCTGGAGACAGTATCATGGGCCTTTTGATGTTGGCAGCAGCCAAAGGAACCACTATTGACGTCGAAATCGTCGGCCCGGACGCAGCGCCGTTGGCCGAGGCGGTTGCGGCACTGGTTGCGGACAGATTCGGCGAGAGCATGTGAGCGCGCGGGATCAGGCGCTGGTGACATGAGCGGGACAGGAACAAAGTAGTGAACACCAAGGCACAGCCAGAGCCCGACGCCGATGCCGGTGAAACGGTTCTCTATACCAAATATGACCGCCGCAGCCTGACCTATGCGAACAGTTTCGATAGTGGAATGACTTCATTGATCATCCGCGCCATGGAGTGGATGACCGGCAAGATTTCTATTGTCCGCATGATCCGCAAGTTCGAAAAGCGCGGCGCGCCAACGGGACAGGCCTTTTGGCGCGCCGCGCTCGATACCATGGGCATTCCGCTGCTGACACCGGATGAAGAGGTGGCGCATATCCCACCGGAGGGGCCTGTGGTGGTGGTGGCCAACCATCCGCATGGGCTGGTGGACGGGATGATCCTCGCGGATCTGATCGGACGGCGGCGAAGTGACTACAAGATCCTGACGCGCGCGCTGCTCACGGGGATTGACGAGGTGGCGGCCTCTTACATGATTTCCGTGCCCTTTCCGCACGAACCCGACGCACAGCGTAAATCAGTTGAAATGCGAGCCAAAGCGATGGCGCATCTCAAGGACGGCGGGGTAATCAGCGTCTTTCCCTCGGGGGTCGTGGCCTCGAGCGATACGATGTTCGGCCCCGCGATAGAGCGGGAATGGAATGTCTTTACCGCGCAGATGATCCGTAGGTCCGGCGCGCGCGTCGTGCCGATCTTTTTCCCAGGGGCCAATTCCCGCTGGTATCAGGCGGCGAACTGCATTTCGGCCACGTTGCGGCAGGGATTGCTGCTGCATGAGGTCGTGCACAGCTGCAATCGTCCCCAAAAGCCGGTGGTGGGCGCGCCGATCAGCGACGAGCGGATGGCGATGCTGGAAAGTGATCCGCGCGGTTTCATGGAATGGCTGCGCGCGCATACGCTCTCGCTGGGGGACTGAAGGTCGGCTGCTGCCATGTGCGCCGAAATCCTGAAAGGATTTCGGGCCGATTTCTTTTGAAGAAATCGACGGCTGTCTGTCGCGGCAGCGAAATGGCGAGTGGTTGCAGAACATCAGAGGTTGTCACCGCCCCTACCATGCGGCTTCAGCCCAGGCTGACCAAAGTCTCCGGTTTGAAATCATGTCGCAAGGCGGTGCCGTGCGGCGATCTGGTCTAGCGCGTGGGCACCGGCACTTCGCCGCGATAATCGTAGAACCCGCGACCGGTCTTGCGCCCCAGCCAGCCTGCCTCGACATATTTTGTCAGCAGCGGGCAGGGGCGGTATTTGGTATCTGCCAACCCATCGTGCAACACGTTCATGATCGCAAGGCAGGTGTCGAGACCAATGAAATCCGCCAATTCGAGCGGTCCCATTGGATGATTGGCCCCGAGTTTCAGTGACTCGTCGATGGATTTGACGTTTCCGACCCCTTCATAGAGCGTATAGACCGCCTCATTGATCATCGGCATCAGGATGCGGTTGACGATGAAGGCTGGAAAATCCTCGGCGCTGGCAGCGGTTTTTCCCAGTTTTTCGACCACGGCGAGGCAGGCGTTATAGGTGTCCTTGTCGGTGGCGATGCCGCGGATCAGCTCTACCAATTGCATCACCGGCACCGGGTTCATAAAGTGGAAGCCCATGAATTTCTCGGGACGGTCAGTGCGGCTCGCAAGGCGCGTGATCGAGATCGACGAGGTGTTCGAGGTCAGGATGGTATGGGGGTGCAGATGCGGCAACAGCTCGTCGAAAATTGCCTGTTTCACCGCCTCACGTTCCGTTGCCGCCTCGATCACCAGATCGGTCTTGCCCAGATCGGTAAGGGTTTGTGTGGTCATGATACGGGCGAGGGCCGCATCCATTTCGCCTTGCGTGATCTTACCGCGGCTGACCTGACGCTCCATATTCTTGCGAACCGAGGACAAGGCGCGCTCTAGCGCCTCGGCACTGATATCGTTGAGCAGCACGTCATAGCCTGCGATGGCCATGACATGGGCGATGCCGTTGCCCATCTGGCCCGCGCCGACCACTCCGATTCGCTCGATTTCCATCTGCCCAATCCCCGTCCAATTGCTGCGCAAGCATAGGCTTCGGCGGGGGCAGGCCGCAAGGGCCGCAGACAGGTAAAATAAACGGCGAATTGGCCGTTTAGCTTTTTAGCAAGATGAATCGCCCAACACTTTCTTCGGGTGAGTATTTCAAGGTGGGTTTCATGGCATATGAACGCATGGGGCATAGGCCCCTCGACTATAGACCTGTTCAATATGACGGGTCGAAACTGGTGTTTCGAGGTCCGCAGCGCACATTGGCGGGGGATTTCATCGCCTGTCTTGGGGGAACGGAAACCTATGGCACCTTTATTGATCGGCCCTATCCCGATTTGATGGAGCGGTCGCTAGGGATGTCTTGTGTCAACTTTGGCTGGCCCAACGCAGGGGTGGACGCGTTTCTCAAGGATGAAGGGCTGTTGCGGCTTGCTTCCAGAGGGCGTGCCGTGGTGCTACAAGTGCCCGGTGCGGTGAATTTCAGCAATCCCTTCTACAAAGTGCATCCACGCCGTAATGACCGCTTTGTCGAAGCGACGCCGCGCTTGCGACGCTTGTTTCCCGAGGTCGATTTCACCGAATTCCACTTTACCCGACACATGATGCAGGCGTTTGCGGATGTATCGCATGACCGGTTTGCCGTGCTGCGTGAGAGCCTGCAAGAGGCTTGGGTGACGCGCATGCAGCAGCTCTTGCAAAAGATCGAGGCCCCGGTGGTCCTGATGTGGCTATCTCGGCATGTGCCGGGCCTTGGGCATGACGCGACGGGAGTGGCGGATGATCCGGCCTTTGTCAGCCGCGCCATGCTGCGCGCGATTGGCAGCCGTGCGGCCAAAGTGGTCGAGGTGGTGATCAGCGAAGAGGCCTGTGCGCAGGGCACGCGCGGCATGCGGTTTGACCCGATGCAGGAAAGCGTCGCCGCCGATCTGCCTGGACTTTTGGCGCATTCTGAGGCGGCGCGGGCGGTGTCGCCGGTGCTGGAGGCGCTGTTGGGTAAATGAAAAACCCGCGCCGGTGGGCGCGGGTTTCGGTTCTTGGTATGGTTTGGCTCAAAGCTTTTCGACCAGCTCCGGCAGGGCGGTGAAGAGATCGGCGACGAGGCCGTAATCGGCGACCTGAAAGATCGGCGCTTCTTCGTCCTTGTTGATGGCGACGATGATCTTGGAGTCCTTCATGCCCGCAAGATGCTGGATCGCGCCCGAGATGCCCACGGCGACATAGAGGTTGGGGGCCACGACCTTGCCGGTCTGACCGACCTGCCAGTCGTTCGGCGCATAGCCCGAATCGACTGCGGCGCGGGAGGCCCCGACAGCGGCGCCAAGTTTGTCCGCCAGCTTTTCGATCAGCGCGAAATCGTCCTTGGAGCCGACACCGCGCCCGCCCGAGACCACGATCCCGGCCGAGGTCAGTTCGGGGCGGTCCGAGGCCGCGACCTTGTCCTCGACCCATGCCGAGAGGCCGGGGTTGGCGGTGGCCGCGATGGTCTCAACGGGCGCTGCCGCCTGTTCGCCTGCCGCGTCAAAGGTCGAGGTGCGGAAGGAGATCACCTTTTTCGCGTCACGCGATTTCACGGTCTGGATCGCATTGCCGGCATAGATCGGACGCTCAAACGTGTCGGCATCCACCACGCCCGAGGCGTCGGAGATCACCATCACATCCAAAAGCGCCGCCACGCGCGGCAGCACGTTCTTGGCGTCGGTGGTGGCGGGGGCGACAATATGGCTGTAATCGCCCGCAAGCGACACGATCAGCGCCGCCGTGGGTTCGGCCAGACGGTGACCCAGCGAGGCATCCTCGGCCACCAGCACTTTTTTCACGCCGGCGATCTTGGCCGCAGCGGCCCCAGCCGCAGCAGCCGAAGCGCCACAGCAAAGCGCGGTCACATCGCCCAGTTTGGCCGCAGCGGTAACCGCCTTGGCGGTGGCGTCGAGCGCCAGTTCCCCATCGGTGACTTCGGCGAGAAGAAGAACAGACATCATACGGCTCCCACTTCCTTGAGTTTCGCAACCAGCTCGTCCACCGAGCCGAGGATCACACCGGCCGCGCGGCTTGCGGGCTCGGAGGTGCCGGTGATTTCCAGCCGGGGTGTCACATCAACGCCGTAATCGGCGGCGGTTTTCTCATCCAGAGGCTTTTTCTTGGCCTTCATGATATTGGGCAGGCTGGCATAACGCGGCTCGTTGAGACGCAGATCGACGGTGACGATGGTGGGCGTCTTGACCTTGATGGTCTGCAAGCCGCCATCGACCTCGCGGGTGACAAGCGCGGAGTCGCCGTCGAGATCGAGCTTAGAGGCAAAGGTCGCCTGCGACCAGCCGAGCAGCGCCGAGAGCATCTGGCCGGTGGCGTTCATGTCATTGTCGATCGCCTGCTTGCCGCAGAGCACGAGGCCCGGGGCCTCTTCTTCGACGATTTTCGCAAGAATTTTAGCCACGCTGAGCGGCTCGATATCAGTGTGCACATCCTCGGCGGCCACCACCAGAATGGCCCGGTCCGCACCCATCGCCAGCGCTGTGCGCAGCGTTTCCTGCGCCTGTTTCACGCCGATTGAGACCGCGATCACCTCGCTGGCCTTGCCCGCTTCCTTCAGACGGATCGCCTCTTCCACGGCAATTTCGTCAAACGGGTTCATCGACATCTTCACATTCGCAAGATCGACACCGCTCCCGTCCGCCTTCACGCGAACCTTCACGTTATAGTCGATCACACGCTTGACAGGCACTAGCACCTTCATTGGCATGGTCTCCCTTATGGTGTTGAAGAGCTGCTACGACTCTTCGGATTAACTATCCTGCGCGTTGATACCGGGTCAGGCGCGGATGAAACAGGGCAAAATCGTCACGTTAGAGTCCGGCGACGTCGCGTTTTGGGTTTTGCACGCAACAATGTTGCCAGAGTATTTCAACGGTTCGCTCCCGGAACCCACAGAACATCGGCCCGGCCGCTGTCATTGGCCATACGCGAGGCGACAAAAAACCAATCGCTGAGGCGGTTGAGATATTTGAGGCCTGCCGCGTTCACATGTTCGAGCGCCGATAGTTCCACGGTCAAACGCTCGGCCCGGCGCGACACGGTGCGACACAGATGCAGATGCGCGGCCAGGGGCGATCCACCGGGCAGAATAAAGCTGCGAAGGGGTTCGAGATGCTTGTTCATGGCGTCGATTTCAGCCTCCAACCGGTCGACTTGGCTGGGGAGCATGCGCAGTGGCGGGTATTCGGCATCCGCGTCACGTTCCATTTCGGGGCGGCAGAGATCGGCGCCAAGATCAAAGAGGTCATTCTGGATGCGCGCCAAGGCGTCATCGGTTTCATCCTTGGCATAGAGCCGCGCCAGACCGACGGTCGCGTTCACCTCGTCCACAGTGCCATAGGCGGTGACGCGGGCCGAATGTTTCGCGACACGGGTGCCATTGCCGAGCGCGGTCTCGCCCGCATCGCCGGTGCGCGTGTAGATTCTGTTGAGAACGACCATGGGATTACCCCCCCTGCCTGCGGAAATAGACGAAGATCAAAATGAGGATGATCGCTATGAATTGCGCGATCAACCGCCACTGCATGTATTTGTTCGAGCGTTTGGCATTTTCCACCCCTTCCTTGCCAAAGGTGGAAATGCCCCGGATCAGGATCACCGCCACCGTGAGGCAGCCCACGGCCACGAGGATGAATAGCGGATCTTGCAACATGGCGCGTCCTTTCGGGATTGGTTCTGAGGCACATCTAGGCGGCGCGGGGGAAAAAGCGAAAGGGAAAATGTGACGCAGGTTAACTGCTGCTAGCCCTTGTTCAGCACCCAATCCAGAGCGCGCGTTGGCAGCAATCGGCGCAGGCTCCCCATCGCATATGTGGGTGTTGTCACATAATACCGTGCCTTTGGGCGCGGGGCCTCCAGTGCATGAATGAGCTTTTTCGTCACCGCAGACGCCGGCCATTGCGGTCCTTTGCTGCTTCCCTTGTAGAGTTGGTCAAGCAGGCTCTCGCGGTATTCGTCGACACGAACGGATTTTTCCCAGTCGATCCACTTGTCGAATTGGGCGATTGCATTCTTGCGAAACAGCGTCTCGATCGGACCCGGATCGAGGATCGAGACCTCAATCCCTGTCCCCGAGAGTTCTAGCCGCATCGCATCGCTTAGCCCCTCAAGCGCGAATTTGGTCGCGACATAGGCCCCGCGCCATTTCATGGCGACCAGTCCCAATACAGAGGAACATTGCACAATCCGGCCATGTCCCTGCGCGCGCATCACTGGAATCAGTCGGCGTGTCAGATCATGCCAGCCGATGAGATTGGCCTGAAAGATCGTGCGTAAGGCCTCTGTCGGCACGTCCTCGACCGGTCCGGGAATAGCGTAGGCCCCATTGTTAAAGAGCGCATCCAGCCGCCCGCCGGTTGCGTCTAGCACTTCCGCCAAACCGGTCGCGATGCTGGCCTCATCCTCATAGTCGATGCGGGGGCTGTCGAAGCCTTCGGCGCGCAGCCGGTCGCAATCGGTTTGCTTGCGGCAGGCCGCAAACACCCGCCAGCCGCGCGCGCGCAAGCCATGTGCCGCGTCATAGCCGATGCCTGAGGAACAGCCGGTGATCAGGATGGAGCGTTGTGTCATGCGCGACGTTGTGGCGCGCGTCGCGGTGCTATGCAAGCGCTAGTCGGCGACCCGTGTCATTAGATTCTCGGCCATCCAGCCGATATGCCCGGTCTCGGCCACGCGCAGTTTGATCCAGCCCTCACCCGGATTGCTCAGGATAATGACCTTGGTGTCGCGCTTGAGGTTGGTGACACGTTCAAATCTAATGCCCGGTCCGGCGCGCAAATTGACCGAGTGACCGGAAACCCGGCCAATCTCGGGGGACAGGTTCAGCTGTTCGTCGGCTGGGATGGGCCGCCCTGCGATTTCGGCGACGTTAGGCGTTGTCGGCACAGGAGGCGGTAAGGCAATTTGGACCGTTGGCAGATGCAGGTGGTTGGGTGCGACCACAGCGGAGGCCTCGGCGGAGGCGAGGGTGACCATCCCCTTTTGCCCCATGCTGAGAGCCAGATCATGCAGGGAGGTGAGGGTGCGCGTCACCTTTGCGTCAGGATCAGGTGACACATCTTGGGCCAGTTCAATCACATTGATCCGGAGCGGGCGGGGTTTGGGGCGCTGATTGTCGAGCATTGCGCGTGCCTGAATGGAATTGGCAGAGGGCCGATAATCAGCGCCACCGCTCAAGACATAAAAAGACCACCCCAAAAATGCAAAGCTCACGATTATAAAGCGCAACATCGCGCGTCCCCCCCTAAACCATACAATCAAAAAATGCTTGGCAGCCAATGTAGTATAGCCGATTCGTCCTCCGGCGTCGGGGGGAAATCGTAAAAGTTTGGACCCCGTGCTCTGTGGGTGCTTTACGCCGAAAGACGGCGCGGCTATCACCATATCCATGAGTGATTTGCTGGACGACCCCAATATGCAGCCCGAGGCTGTCTCGGAGCCGCTGCGCCGCGCGATTGGCGAGCGCTATCTGACCTATGCCTTGTCCACGATCATGCACCGCGCCTTGCCGGACGCGCGTGACGGGTTGAAGCCGGTGCATCGGCGGATTCTCTACGCGATGCGCGAACTCCGGCTGTCCAGCAGCGGGGGGTTCCGTAAATCCGCCAAGATCTCGGGCGATGTGATGGGCAACTATCACCCGCACGGTGATGCCGCGATCTATGATGCGATGGCGCGTCTCGCGCAGGATTTCGCGGTGCGTTATCCGCTGGTGGATGGGCAAGGTAATTTTGGCAATATCGACGGCGACAACCCGGCCGCCAGCCGCTATACAGAGGCGCGCATGACCGCCTTTGCCGAGGCGCTGCTCGATGGTCTGGCCGAGGATGCGGTTGATTTCCGCGACAATTACGATGGCACCCTGCGCGAGCCGGTGGTGCTGCCTGCGTCTTTTCCGAACCTTCTGGCCAATGGATCGTCGGGCATTGCCGTGGGCATGGCGACGAATATTCCGCCGCATAATATTGCCGAGTTGATTGATGCCTGTCTGCATCTGATCAAGACGCCCGATGCGCGCGATGAGACCTTGCTCAATTACATTCCCGGCCCGGATTTCCCCACCGGCGGTGTCATCGTCGAGCCCGCCGAGAGCATCGCACAGGCCTATCTGACGGGGCGCGGTGCGTTCCGGCTGCGCTGCAAATGGGAGATTGAGGATCTGGGGCGTGGTCAATGGCAGATTGTCGTGACCGAAATCCCCTATCAGGTTCAGAAATCCAAACTGATCGAGCGGATTGCCGAGCTCATTCAGACCCGCAAGGTGCCGATCCTCGCCGATGTCCGCGACGAGAGCGCCGATGATGTGCGCCTGATCCTTGAGCCGCGTTCCAAGAATGTCGATCCCGAGGTGTTGATGGGCATGATGTATCGCAATTCCGAATTGGAGTTGCGGTTCTCGCTCAACATGAATGTGTTGATTGACGGGGTGACGCCCAAGGTGTGCTCGCTCAAGGAAGTGTTGCGCGCCTTTCTCGATTTCCGCCAAGAGGTGCTGTTGCGTCGCTCGGCGCACCGGATGGAAAAGATCGACCATCGGCTTGAGGTGCTGGAAGGGCTGATCGTCGCCTTTCTCAATCTTGACCGGGTAATCGACATCATCCGCTATGACGAGGACCCCAAGGCGGCGCTGATGCGCGAGGATTGGGGACGTACATTTGTGCGTGCCATGTCCGAGGCGGATTATGTGCCGCCTGCCCCCACCGATGAGGCGGGGCTGACCGAGGTGCAGGCCGAAGCGATCCTCAACATGCGCCTGCGGTCCTTGCGCCGTCTAGAAGAGATGGAGCTGAAGCGCGAACGTGACGCGCTGATGGCAGAGCGCGCGGGGCTGGAAGATCTGCTCGACGATGTTGGCCTGCAATGGGCTGCCGTTGCCGACCAGTTGCGCGAGGTCAAGAAGACCTTTGGCAAGTCCCATCCCATCGGCGCGCGCCGCACGCAGTTTGCCGAGGCGGGCAGCGTCGAGGAGGTGCCGCTAGAGGCGATGATCGACCGCGAACCGATTACGGTGGTGTGCAGTCAGATGGGCTGGATCAGGGCGATGACCGGGCATCTTGATCTGAGCCGTGAGTTGAAGTTCAAAGATGGCGATGGCCCCCGCTTTATGTTCCATGCCGAAACCACCGACCGCATTCTGGTTTTTGGCAGCAACGGGCGATTCTATACGCTGAGTGCGTCAAACCTGCCGGGTGGGCGCGGTATGGGCGAGCCGTTGCGCCTGATGGTCGATTTGCCTAACGAGGCGGCCATTGTCGATTTGCTGATTCACAAGCCGGGCCGCAAGCTGCTGGTGGCCTCGTCTGCCGGGGATGGGTTCATCGTGCCAGAGGATGAGGTTGTGGCGCAGACCCGCAGTGGCAAGCAGGTGCTGAACCTCAAAGATCCGGCGCGGGCGCTGGTCTGTCGCCCGATCACCGGCGATCACGTCGCCTGCGTAGGCGATAACCGCAAGGTGCTGGTGTTTGCGCTCGACGAAATGCCGGAGCTGGGTCGCGGCAAGGGTGTGCGGCTCCAGAAATACAAGGACGGCGGGCTGTCTGATGCCACCACCTTTAATCTGGCGGAGGGGCTGACATGGCTTGATCCGGCAGGTCGCACCCGCACCGAGAGCAATCTTGAGGAATGGCTGGGCAAACGTGCGGGAACGGGCCGTATGGCGCCACGCGGCTTTCCCCGTGACAACCGCTTTACCTGATCGGGCCTTGTCTGTTGCGGACGGGCGGCGTATAGCCCCGGCCTGACCCAAAAGGAGTCCGTCCCATGGTAGGTAGTGCCAATCTCAATGTCATGCTCAAGGCCGCGCGCAAGGCGGGCCGGGCCTTGGCCAAGGATTTCCGCGAGGTTGAGAATCTTCAGGTCAGCATGAAAGGCGCCGGTGATTTCGTCAGCCGCGCCGATATCGCTGCGGAAAAGATCCTCAAGACCGAGTTGATGGGCGCGCGTCCGACCTATGGCTGGCTGGCCGAAGAGGGCGGTGAAGAAGAGGGACAGGACCCAACCCGCCGCTGGATTGTCGATCCGCTGGATGGCACGACGAATTTCCTGCATGGCCTGCCGCATTGGGCGGTCTCCATCGCGCTGGAACACAAAGGCGAGGTGGTCGCGGGCGTGATTTATGACGCCAGCAAGGACGAGGCGTTTTTTGCCGAGAAAGGCGCGGGCGCCTGGATGAATGAGAGCCGTTTGCGCGTCTCTGGGCGGCACAAGATGATCGAGTCGATCTTTGCCACCGGATTGCCGTTTGGCGGGCGGGCGGATTTGCCCGAAACCTTGCAGGATCTGGCGCGGCTGATGCCGACCTGCGCGGGTGTGCGGCGGTGGGGGTCGGCGGCGCTCGACATGGCCTATGTGGCGGCAGGCCGCTACGAAGGGTTCTGGGAGCGGCGGTTGAACGCTTGGGATCTGGCGGCGGGCGTGATCATCGTGCGCGAGGCGGGCGGCTTTGTCGAACCGCTACGCCCCGGTGGCGATATTTTGGCCGATGGCGAGGTGATCTGCGCCAATGAGGCAATTTTCGACAAGTTCGCGGGCGTGATCCGGGGCTGAGTGCGATTAGGGGGCGCTGCCCCCGCCCCGGATTTCATCCGGGACTCCCCCGAGGTATTGCGGGCCAGATGAAATATCTAGCGGTCCGAGGGGTGATTGACCCCGTCCACCCATCCAATCGGGTCTAGGTCGCGCGGGTTGACGCCCGCAAGCGCGCCAAGGTTGACGCCGTATTCATTGGGGTCTGATCGCCGCTGATGATGAGTGTAGATGCCACAAGTCTTGCAGAAATAGTGCTTTGCGGTGCCCGTGCCCCATTGATAGAGTGAGAGATTGTCGGCGCCTTTGACGATTTTAAGCCCGTCGAGCGGTGCAGATACCGCCGCCGCGCCACGCCTGCGGCAAAAAGAACAGTCACAGCGCCGCGCCGTCGAGAGCCCGTCGGTAAGGGTGACATGCAACTCAACCGCGCCGCAATGGCATGTGGCTATCTGGGGCTGGGTCATCGACGTCTCCGAACGGTTGGGATGGAACTGCGGCGTAGTCGGTAATCGGTCTTGGGATGGGGGGGCGTGCCGTGGGTCTCATGCCAAAAGCGCGGCCCGCCCAAGCGCAAAAAGACTGGCAGAGTTAAGATCGCGCCCGCGACGAACCCGCCCGCATGCGCCCAATAAGCGATCCCGCCCATTTCGGAATTGCTGCCGAGTCCGGCAACGATCTGAAAGACAAACCAAAGCGCGAGCATGATTGCCGCCGGAATCGTGATGACGCGGAAAAACACGAAAAAAATCAATAGAATATCGACGCGAGCCTTGGGGAAAAGCAAGAGATAGCCGCCCATCACCCCGGCAATCGCACCGGAGGCCCCGACGGTTGGCACCATTGAGCCCGGACCGCCCAAGATTTGGGCCAGTCCTGCCGCGATGCCGGTTCCGAGATAGAAGGCGAGATAGGGCAGATGGCCCATCCGATCCTCCATATTGTCACCGAAGATCCAGAGAAACAGCATATTCCCTGCAAGGTGCATGACCCCGCCATGCAGAAACATCGATGTCAAAAGACCGGAATAGGCCCCTGTCTGGGTGACTTTGGCGGGGATCATCGCCCAATTGTAAAAGAAGGAGTTGAGCGCGCGCTCATCTGCAAAGAGCGGCCAGTACGCGATAAAAATTCCCACGTTGAGGGCTATCAGCGCGTAGGTGACAAAGGGCGTCCGCCCCGAGGGGTTATGATCGCGGATTGGGAACATGGGTGAAAGCTAGCGCGGTTCAATGGTGACGGAAAGGCAGTGATTGCACGCACTGGTGTGATTTGCGCAAGAACCGGGTCGCGCCGCGCAGCAACCGGTGATCATTCTGCACAGGTCAACAGGAGATGCCGATGGTCGAGACCGCGATTGCCCTTGTGCTGTTTCTTTTTCCACTGGCCTATAGCCCCGGCCCGGGGAACCTGTTCTTTGCTGCCAATGGTGCGCGATTTGGGGTGTGGGCGACACTTCCTGCCAGTCTAGGCTATCACTTGGCAACGTGGTCGGTCACCGCCGCGATTGGATTTGGCTTTTTGCGCACGCTTGAGTCGGCACCGGTGGTCTTTGTGATGCTCAAGTTGGCCGGAGCGCTCTATGTCCTGTGGATTGCATCGGGACTGCTGCGCGCCGGGGTGCAGGATATGGATGCAGAAGCGCGCCCGGCTTCGTTCCGGGATGGTGTGATGCTCTTGTTGCTAAACCCCAAGGCCTATGTGATCATCGCGCTGATGTTCACGCAATTTCTGAGCGTGCCGGGGGTGAACCGGACTCTGCTGGTTCTGGGGATCACGACCCTGTTCACACTCAATAATCTGTTGGCATTCACCGTTTGGACGCTCATGGGCGCACGGTTGGGCGCTGTGTTTGCCCGCGCGGGGAGCGCGCGGGCACTGAACATGGGTTTCGGCCTGATCCTCGGGGCCGTGGCCGTCTGGATGCTGCTGATGTAGGAGGCAGCGTGATCAGGACATGCCGCCCAAGAGTGCTGCGTTGCCGCCTGCCGCCGTGGTGTCGACACAGACGTGACGTTCATGCAGGGCGTGGCCTGTGTCGGGGAGGCCGGTAATCAGCGGCAGGATCGGACCGGCGCGGCGCGCCATGGCCTGCGCGTAGGCACGTGCCTCGCTCTCGCAGCCCCACCAGAGCACGCCCGAGAGCCCGCCCATAGTTACAAGCGCTTCGGGGTCGATCCGGCCCGTGACGGTGACGGCCACACCGCCCAACCCCTCGACCGCGCGTGCCTGTGCCGCCGACAGATCCGCCCCCGGTCCCATGCAGAGCAGGGCAGGGCGGACATGTGTGGTCAACCGGTTCGACTCGCCCGTGGGCCCGGGCAGGACGAGGGCCGCTCGTGGGCTTTGGGCTGCGGCATTGGCGGCGTCCAGCGCCTTTTGCGCAGCATGGACTGACATGGCTTCGGTCCATTTATGGCCCTTTTGCGCGGCCGGGCGGGCGGTAAAGCGGGTCAGATAATGTGGACCACCCGCCTTTGGTCCCGTGCCGGACATGCCTTCACCGCCAAAGGGTTGGCTGCCCACGATGGCGCCGATCTGGTTGCGGTTCACATAAATGTTGCCAGCATGGACCGCCTCGGTCACGTGCTGCACGCGGTCGTCGATCCGTGTCATCAGACCAAAGGTCAGCCCATAGCCGGTGGCGTTGATCGCATCAATGACGCGGTCGAGATCACCTGATTTGAACGTAGCAATATGCAAAACCGGGCCAAATATTTCACGCTCCAGATCGCCGATGCCGCTGATCTTGATCAGGCTGGGTGCGATATAGGTGCCCGCATTTGGCGTCTTCAACTCATGCAACAGCCGCCCCTCGGCGCGGGCCTGTTGGATATGGGCCGCGATGCCAGCGCGTGCCTCTTCGTCGATCACCGGGCCACAATCGGTCGAGAGGTGCCAAGGGTTGCTGACGCAGAGCGCATCCATCGCCCCGGTGAGCATTTCGGTGAAATGCGGTGCGATGTCTTCTTGCACATAGAGGCAGCGCAGTGCGGAACAGCGCTGACCGGCGGATTGAAATGCGGATTCAACAATTGCCTGCACCGCCTGTTCAGGAAGCGCGGTGCTGTCTACGATCATCGCATTCATGCCACCGGTTTCCGCGATCAGCGGCGCGCCGGGGGCAAGGTTTGTCGCCATGGCTGTACGGATTTTCAGGGCGGTTTCCGTCGAGCCGGTGAAGGCCACACCGCCGACGCGGGGATCAGAGGTGAGGGCCGCGCCGACATCCCCGGCACCGGGCAGAAGTTGGAGTGCGGCGGCAGGGACCCCTGCGCGCAGCATGAGGCTGACGGCGACATGGGCGATGAGCGGCGTTTGCTCTGCCGGTTTCGAGAGTACGGCATTGCCTGCGGCCAAGGCTGCTGCAATCTGGCCAGTGAAGATCGCCAGAGGAAAGTTCCACGGGCTGATGCAGGTGAACGCGCCTACCGCGCCGGATTCAGGCGCATGGGCGGCGTAGTAGCGCAGAAAATCCACAGCCTCGCGCAATTCGGCCACCGCGTCGGGGATGGATTTTCCGGCCTCGCGGGTGAGAATAGCGAAAATCTCTCCGTAGTTCTCTTCGTAAAGATCGGCCGCGCGATTGAGGATCACGCCCCGCTCTGCAGCGGGTGCGCCCCAAGGTTTGGCGGCGGCGAGGGCGGTTTCGATATCGGCTTTGCTGGCCCACGCCACGGTGCCGGGGCTGTCAGCGGGATCGGCAGGGTTATCGACGCGGGTCGGCGGCTCGGGGTTGGCCTTGCCAGCCAGAAGCGGCACCGCCTGCCAGGCCTGATTGGCAAAGGGCGCGCGCGCCGCTTCGAGGGCGTCGAGGGTCGGTTGGTGGCGCAGGTCAAAACCGCGCGAATTGGGGCGTTCGGGCTGGAATAGATCTGGGCCTTTGGGCAGATGCGGTTGCGGCTCGGTCACGGCAATGAACGGATCGCGGGCGACCTCTTCGGGGGTGACCTCTTCATCCACGATCTGGTTGACAAAGCTCGAATTCGCGCCGTTTTCCAGCAGGCGCCGTACCAGATAGGCCAAGAGATCACGATGCGCGCCCACAGGGGCATAGATGCGGCAGCGGGTGCCTTCGGCTTTCAGCACGATGTCGTGCAGGGCCTCGCCCATGCCGTGCAGGCGCTGGAATTCAAACGCGCCCTTGTCGCTGGCCATATCAAGGATGGCGGCGGCGGTATGGGCGTTATGGGTGGCGAATTGCGGATAGATACGGTCGGTCATCGACAGCAATTTACGCGCATTGGCGATGTAGCTCACATCGGTCGCAGCCTTGGAGGTAAAGACCGGAAAACCGTCGATCCCTGCAACCTGTGCGCGCTTGATCTCGGTGTCCCAATAGGCGCCCTTGACCAGACGGACCATGATCCGGCGATCCAGCCGGGTGGCGAGATCATAGAGGAAATCAAGAACATGGCTGGCGCGTTGGCCATAGGCCTGTACCACCACGCCAAAGCCGTCCCAACCGGCCAGCGCGGGCTCTTCTAAAACCGTCTCGATCACATCAAGCGAGAGCGACAGGCGATCCGCCTCTTCGGCGTCGATGTTGAGGCCCATCTTGGCGGATTTCGCCAAGAGTGCGAGGCTGCGCAGGCGTGGCACCAGCACCGCCATTACCTGATCGCGCTGCGCCACCTCATAGCGGGGATGCAGCGCCGAAAGCTTGACAGAAATGCCGGGATTGCTGCGGATATCCGCATTGGTGCAGGCATTGGCGATTGCGGTAATGGCGCGGGAATAGCTGAGATGATAGCGGGTCGCGTCCGCATCGGTGCGCGCCGCCTCGCCCAGCATGTCATAGGAATAGCTGTAACCTTTTTTCTCCATCCCCGCCGCGCGGTCCATGGCGCCCTGAATGGTCTCGCCGAGCACGAACTGGCGGCCCATTTCTTTCATTGCGCGCCCCACGGCGGTCCGGATCACCGGCTCGCCCAATCGTTTGATGGCGCTGCGCAGATGGCCCACGGGGCCGGGTTTTTCATCCTTGAGCACCTTGCCGGTCAGCATGAGCGCCCAAGTCGAGGCGTTGACGAGCGGTGAGGTGGAATGGCCCATATGCTTGCCCCAGTCCGAGGGCGCGATCTTATCCTCGATCAGGGCGTCAATCGTGTCAGCATCGGGCACGCGCAACAACGCCTCTGCCAGACACATGAGGGCAATGCCTTCATCGGTCGAAAGACCATATTCAGCCAGAAACACCTCCATCAACCCGGGGCTGGATTGGCCGCGAATAGCGCGCACCAGATCCGCGCCGCGCGCGCAGATCCGCGCGCGATCCTCGTCCGAGAGGGCGGCGGCGGCAGTCAGGCGCGCCAGCGTCTCGGCCTCGTCCGCATAGGTGGCAAAGTCGATGGTGCGGCGAATTTCGGTGTCGTATGGCATGGAGGTCCCCAATGGTTGGATGGTTCATAATAGCATCATTGAACAAGTGACTTTTCCTGATTAGAGTCGAAATTCAGGCCAGTTGGTTTGAATTTGGAGTTGAAAATGGATCAAAACGAACAGCTCGATCTGGATCGCTTCGATCGGGCGATTCTGCGGGTTCTGGCGGGGGATGGTCGGATAAGTGTGACCGAATTGGCGCGTGAGATCGGATTGTCCAAATCACCCACTCAGGCGCGGCTGCGCCGGTTGGAGCGTGACGGTGTGATTACCGGATATCGGGCGCTCTTTGATCCTATTCGTCTTGGGCTCGATCATGTCAGTTTTGTCGAGGTGCGGTTGCATGACACGCGCGAGGCCGCCTTGGCGGAATTCAACGCTGCGGTGTCGAAGATCCCAGAGATTGAACAGGTGCATCTGATTGCCGGGAATTTCGATTACCTGATGAAAATCCGAACTCAGAGCATGGCCGATTATCGGCGGGTTCTGGCGGAACATATCTCGACCTTGCCGCATCTGGCCAATACGTCGACATATGTAGCGATGCAGGCGGTCAAAGAAAACGCACTGTCGGATGTGATCTGAACCGACGGAGACCCGGCGGTGCTGCCTTTGGCTTTACACCCCCGCCAAAGTGGATATTGTCCCCCGCGCGCATCCCCCTACCCATGTGGTGGAATGGTCGGCACATGAGGCTTGAAGTCCGGCTTTTCTGGCGGAAAAGTATAAAGATTACAAAGTCTTGTTGCACGTTTGATTGTTGACGGCCACACACGGGCCCGATATTGGAGTTCGACGACTACGCTCTGTGCGGGCGTGCTGGAATGGTAGACAGACCAGACTTAAAATCTGAGGGGCGTATGCCCGTGTGGGTTCGAGTCCCACCGCCCGCACCAACCACTGCTCTGGGTCACGAGCGTATGGATGACCCTACCGAGAGGCTCGAGGCGTTGTTTTTTCGGTCATTTTTACCCATGGGTCGGTTTGCTGGTCTGATCTGCGCTGAGATGTCCTTCCCCGAGTGATCTGGAGTGGTCGAGCGACATCCCAGAGCCGCAGCGTCAGTTTGCCGACGAAAGAGCGTCTGACGCGCTGTCCCGCACGGATAAGTGCGTCAGACATTGTGGGTGCGGCATCCGTGCAGGTTCGGAGCCTCCCCGGAGCTTTCTCTTATCGGCCTGGTCGTGTTCCCAGATATACTCGTCCGCCGTCTAATTCTGCGAATGGGCATATTGTCCCGTAACGCTCATCTCCAATCACCCCGCAAAATGCCTATGTCTTGGGCTGGGCGTGTCCCGAACGGCAGCATTTGCGCCTGTCTTGTGCGCCATTTGCATTTACCTCAAGATTTCTGTACAACTATCTGAATAAATATAAAAAATTGAGCAGGGTCGGAGATCTTCTAATGACATCACCTATGCGTAGGGCATGGAGAGAACTGGTGCGCCCCTTATTTAGGCGACCTCGACGGCTTCAAATCGCGGCGCTGTGCTATCGCGAGGATGATGGCTGCAAAGAGGTGTTGCTGATCACGTCACGTGGCACGGGGCGCTGGATCATTCCCAAAGGATGGCCCATCGACGGCAAGGATGCGCCGGGTGCGGCAATGCAAGAAGCGTGGGAAGAGGCTGGCGTGCGTTCGGGCCGCGTGACGAGCGAGGCGGTTGGTATCTATTGCTATGAAAAGGAACTATCCACAGGATTGCCGGTGCCGGTGGAAACGCTGGTGTTTGCGGTCGAGGTGGACAAAATGGAAGCGGAGTATCCCGAAGTCGGCGAACGCCGCCGGAAATGGGTCACCCCTGCCGCCGCCGCGAATATGGTGCAAGAACCGGAATTACAGCAAATCCTGCGCGATATGTAATAAAATTGTTTCAGTTTTATGACGGAATCGGTTGATGCTACGGGTTAGGTTCCTTATGCCCGCTGCGAGCGATGCACAGGGGGCCACGCTGTGAGCGATACGCAAAACGACGCCAATCATCTTGAAACCCTTGACCGGGATCTTCAGCGGTTTTCCCATCTGGAAGCTGCAACGCAATATGTCGCCCGCCCGATGGTGGCACCCGGCATCGCACTGGCCTTTATTGTTGTAACGGGCCTTGCGGCGGCGATCTTTTTTGGTGAGTTTCCGATCAATTTTGTGGTGATCGCGGCGGCGGTGTTCGGGGCCTATATGGCGTTGAACATCGGGGCCAATGACGTGGCCAACAACATGGGCCCTGCCGTGGGGGCCAACGCGCTGACCCTTAGCGGTGCGATTGCGATTGCGGCGATCTTTGAAACCCTTGGTGCGCTTATCGCAGGCGGGGACGTGGTTTCAACCATATCCAGTGGCATCATCGACCCTGTGACCGTCGCCGATACGCAGGTCTTTATCTGGGCGATGATGGCGGCGCTGATTTCAGCCGCCCTGTGGATCAATCTTGCCACATGGATCGGGGCACCTGTCTCGACCACGCATTCCGTAGTTGGCGGTGTGATGGGCGCCGGAATTGCCGCCGCCGGGTTGGCCGCCGTCAACTGGGCCACGATGAGCGCGATAGCGGCGTCATGGGTGATCTCTCCCGTGTTGGGCGGTGTCATCGCGGCGCTTTTCCTTGCGCTGATCAAATCGCGGATCATCTACCGCGACGATAAAATTGCCGCTGCGCGTCGCTGGGTACCGATCCTAGTTGGGATCATGGTTGGGACTTTTGCGGCCTATCTGGCGCTAAAAGGGCTGAAGCGGGTCATCAAGATCGAGCTCGACACCGCCGTTATGGTCGGTTTGGTGTTGGGTGTTATCGCATGGATCGTGACAATCCCGCTGATCAAACGGCAGGCGCAGGGGCTGGAAAACCGCAACAAATCTCTCAAGGTGCTGTTCGGTGCGCCACTCGTGATTTCTGCGGCACTTCTGAGCTTTGCGCATGGCGCCAATGACGTGGCGAATGCGGTGGGTCCGCTGGCGGCCATTGTCCATGCCGCGGAATTTGGCACTGTCACGGCGAAGGTCTCGATCCCGCTTTGGGTGATGATCGTCGGCGCGTTCGGAATTTCGTTTGGTCTGTTCTTGTTCGGGCCCAAGCTCATCCGCATGGTCGGGTCACAGATCACGAAACTGAACCCGATGCGCGCCTATTGTGTAGCGCTGTCGGCGGCGTTCACAGTTATCGTGGCCAGCTGGCTTGGTCTGCCGGTATCTTCGACTCATATCGCTGTCGGCGGTGTGTTTGGCGTTGGATTCTTTCGCGAATGGGATGCGGAACGCCGCCTGCGCAACAACAAGGTGATGAGCGAACCTGAATTGCGCATCGCACCCGAAGAACGCCGGCGGCGCAAACTGGTGCGCAGATCCCATTTCATGACCATCATTGCCGCTTGGGTGATCACGGTGCCTGCGACGGCGCTGATTTCAGGGCTGGTGTTTTTGGTGTTGAACAATCTGCCGGTGTAACGAGGCCTCTGGCGGAGTAATGCAGGCGCGACGCTTGTTTCTCTGCGTCGACGGTGCGGCATTGCGGAGGTGGTAGGTTTCTCCGGCATGCGCCATCCTTGCGTCCGATCTGGATTTGGGTCATCCACCGGAGGGCCGCTTGCTATTCGTGGCCATATCGTGTGCGCTGCCTGTGCAATGAGTCGTTGAAAAAGGGCAAATCGGGGGATGTCCGAAGGTATTCCCATGTAAGGAACACGCCCCGTAACAGTCTGAATGTGCAAAAAATGCAATTAAATCAACACGCCAAACTTTCCATTGCCCCGATGATGGATTGGACAGACCGGCATTGCCGGTATCTGCACCGGCTGCTCAGTCGTGAGGCGTTGCTGTACACTGAGATGGTGACAGCCCCGGCCTTGGTGCGTGGAGGGGCTATGCATCTATTGGCGCATGATTTGGCAGAGCATCCGGTTGCGCTGCAATTGGGTGGGTCGGATCCCAAGGAGTTGGCGCAGGCGGCGCGTATGGGGGCCGAGGCGGGATATGCGGAGATCAACCTTAATTGCGGCTGTCCCTCAGACCGGGTGCAATCGGGTAGTTTTGGTGCGGTTTTGATGACTGAGCCCGCTCTGGTGGCAGAGTGTTGCGCCGCGATGATTTCTGAGCAACCTGTTGAAGTCACTGTGAAATGTCGCATCGGCGTGGATGATCAGAACCCCGAGGAGGTGCTGCCCGAGTTTTTGGCGCGTGTTATTGCCGCCGGTGTTCAGCGGGTGACGATCCATGCGCGCAAGGCGTGGCTGCAGGGGTTGAGCCCCAAGGAAAACCGTGCAATTCCGCCCTTGGATTATGATCTGGTGCAGCGGATGAAGATGCTGTTTCCCAACCTGCATATCTCGATCAACGGCGGAATTACATCTTTGGATCAAGCGGTTACGCTGCTGGATCAAGGCCTGGACGGGGTGATGATCGGGCGCGCGGCCTATCATCAACCGGCAGATATTCTTTGCGCGGCGGATCGGAGGGTATTTGGCGGGACGGGCCCGGACAGCACCGCAGAAGGGGCCGTGCGTGCCATGCTCCCCTATATCGAGGCGCATCTGGCAAGCGGTGGACGGTTGAATCAGATCACCCGCCACATGTTGGGCCTATTTGCCGGGCGGCCCGGCGCGCGGGGGTGGCGGCGGCAGTTATCCGAGGGTGTGGCGCAGCCCGGGGCCGGGCCGGAGTTGATCGAGCAGGCGCTTGCCGACATTGCAGACCTTACGGACCTTACAAAATAAGCCGGATTATGTACCCTGCAGGAGGCTGCGCCGCGCGCTGCGCTTCAGGGCGCGGGTCAGCGGCGCGAGGGCTGCGCCAAGCAGCCGTCCCCATTGCCAATAGAGCGGCGTGTCGAGAGGGCAATCGGGGCGCAAAGGGTTGAGGGTGCCGCGCGCGATGTCTGGCTGAACGAGGGTCTCGGGGGCCATGCCCCAGCCAAGGCCGAGGCGGGCGGCGGTCACGAACCCCTCGGATGAGGGCAGCCGGTGGCAGGGCGGTGCAAGCGTCGCGCCGGTTGCCTCGGTGATCCAGCGATGTTGCAGCCGGTCATGACTGTTGAATTGCAGCATCGGTGCCGTGGCGAGTGTGGCGGGGGTAATCCCGTCGGCAAAATGACGGGAGAGGAATCCCGGGCTGGCAATCGCAAGATAGCGCAGCCGTCCGAGGGGTATGACATCGCAGCCGGGCAGGGGGCTGGCGCGGGTTGTGATCGCGCCCAGAACTTCGCCGCGCATCAGCCGGTCGTGAGAGACATCCTGATCGTCAATCACGAGGTCAAAAAGGTGGTCGGGCAGGCTGGCCAGTGCGTCGGGCAGCCATGTGGCGAGGCTGTCGGCATTGACGGCGAGACGCAGAGGCGTGCGGGCTGTTGGGCTCAGCCCGGCGAGATCACCACCAAGCCGGGCCTCAAGCAGGGTGATCTGGTCGGCATGGGCGGCAAGGCGCTGACCGACGGGCGTGGCCGTGCAGGGGCTGCTGCGGTGGATGAGTTGCGCGCCGACACGGGTTTCCAGCGCCTTGAGCCGCTGGGAAATGGCCGATTGTGTCAAGCCAAGTTTCTGGGCCGCGCCCTCGAAGCTGCCGGTTTGCAGAATGGCGGTCAGGGTGGTGAGATGATCGGGTGGCAGTATCATTAGAAATTCTAATTCCAAATAAGTATATAAAATTTGAGTAATGTCGCGCCGAACGATAGGCAAGCCCCGGTGACGCAGTTGGATTTGAGTATTTGCAGAACGATGAAGGGGCAGGCGTATGCAGGCGGGGCTGGCGGGATTTGCGTTGGGGCTGAGTTTGATTCTGGCGATCGGGGCGCAGAACGCCTTTGTGCTGCGGCAAGGCCTGAGGCGTGAGCATGTGCTGGCCGTGGTGCTGGTCTGTGCCTGTTCGGATGCGGTTCTGGTTGCGGCGGGGGTCATGGGCTTTGGCGCATTGGCCGAGGCGGTGCCGGGGTTGGAGCGGATCATGCGCTATGGCGGGGCTGCATTTCTGGTGATCTACGGTGCGCGCAGTTTCCTTGCCGCGTGGCGCGGCGGTGCGGCGCTGGAGGCAGGCGCGGGCGCGGGCAACCTGCGGCGGGCAGTGCTGACCTGTCTGGCGCTGACCTGGCTCAATCCGCATGTCTATCTTGATACGGTGGTTTTGCTTGGCTCGGTGTCGGCGCAATATGCGGATCGGTTCGCCTTTGGATTGGGGGCGGTCTGTGCCAGTTTCATCTTTTTCTTTGCGCTGGGTTATGGCGCGCGTCTGTTGGCGCCGCTCTTTCGTCGCCCTGCCAGTTGGCGGGGGCTCGATGCGGGTGTGGGGGGGGTGATGTGGTCTATCGCCGCGGGGCTGATTCTGGGATGAGCTATGCGTCAGGGGGGACGGTGAATTGCGCCTGGCGCATGAAAAACCGCCAAGCCTGCCTCGACAGGCGGCGAGAGGCGTGACCTAATACGTCCATGAGCGCAGAGCAGGCAAGCAAGGCAGAAGTCACGGCACGACCGGGCTGGGGCATCTTCTGGATGGTGGTGACGGGTATCCTCTTTGTGGGGGTGACGGCGCTGGTCAAGATCTTGGGCACGCGGGTGCCCGCGCCGCAGGCGGCCTTTTTGCGCTATGCAATGGGGTTGGTCTTTTTGGTGCCGATGCTGCGGCCGTTGTGGCAACTGCGGCTGGGGCGCGGCACTTGGGGTCTCTTTGCGGTGCGCGGTGCGGTGCATACCATTGGGGTGGCGCTGTGGTTTTTTGCCATGGCGCGCATTCCCATCGCGGATGTGACCGCGATGAACTATCTCGCCCCGATTTATGTGACGCTGGGTGCGGGTCTCTTTCTCGGGGAGCGTTTGGCGCTGCGGCGGGTGCTGGCGGTGGGGGTGGCGCTGATCGGGGCGCTGATCATTCTGCGGCCCGGATTTCGCGAGGTCGGGCCGGGACATCTTGCGATGATCTTTACCGCCATCTTCTTTGGCGCGTCCTACCTGATCGCCAAGGTGGTGTCGGGGCGCAGCAGCCCCGGCGTGGTGGTGGCGATGCTGTCGATCACCGTCACGATTGGCCTTGCCCCATTGGCGGCGGCGGTCTGGGTCACGCCGACCCTTTGGGAACTGGCGATCCTGTTTGCGGTGGCCACGCTGGCGACGGCGGGGCATTACACCATGACGCTCGGATTCCGCGCGGCGCCTCTGGCGGTGACGCAGCCGGTCACGTTCCTGCAACTGGTGTGGGCCGTGCTCTTGGGGGCGCTGGTCTTTGGCGAGGGGGTGGATATGTTCGTGGTGCTGGGCGGCACGGTGATCGTGGGCGCGGTCAGTTTCATCAGTTGGCGCGAGGCGGTGCTCAAACGGCGAATCACGCCGACGGTTTCGGCCACCAAAGTCTGAGCGCGCCCGGGTTCAGGCGCGCGGGTCGAGCAGCTTGGCCAAGATCCGGTTGCGGGTAATCTGGCCCAAGAGTTGACCATTCTCGGTCACGCCGACAGGGCGGTCATGGCCTTGGGCGCATTCCATCACATCCTGAATGCTGGCGTCCGGGCCGACGCAGGTGTCCGGGGTGCCGGTTGCCGCCTCCATCACATCGCGGGCGCAGAGCACGCCCAGCGGGTTCATATGGGCCACGAATTCGGCCACATAATCGGTTGCGGGGTTGGTGAAGATATCCTGCGGCGTGCCGCATTGCACGATGCGCCCGCCCTCCATGATGGCGATGCGGTCGCCCAGTTTGAAGGCCTCGTCGAGGTCATGGCTGACAAAGATGATGGTACGCCCGAGGGTCTTTTGCAGGTCGATGAGTTCGTCCTGAAGGTGATTGCGGATCAGCGGATCAAGCGCCGAAAACGGCTCGTCCATCAGAAGAATCGGCGCATCGGTGGCAAAGGCGCGCGCCAAGCCCACGCGCTGCTGCATGCCGCCCGACAGCTCGCCCACCCGGCGCTCGGCCCAGTCGGAGAGGTTGACGAGCGCCAGTTGCCGATCAACGCGCGCCGCGCGCTCCGCTTTTGGCATCCCTGCGAGTTCGAGGCCAAGCCCCACATTTTCGCGCACCGAGCGCCAGGGCAGGAGGCCGAATTGCTGGAACACCATGGCGATATGGTGCTGGCGCAAGCGGCGCAGGGTGGCGGGGTTGGCGTGGGTGACATCCACCATGCCGGTGCCGTCGTGAATCTCGACCGTGCCGCGCACCACCGGGTTGAGGCCATTGACCGCCCTCAGAAGTGTGGATTTGCCAGAGCCCGACAGGCCCATCAGCACGAGGATTTCGCCCGGTGCAACCGAGAGGTCGCAGTCATGCACGCCCAGAACCTGACCCGTGCTTTGCTGAATCTCGGCCCGCGATTGCCCCTTGTCCATCAGGGCTAGGGCGGTTTCCGGTGCGTCGCCAAAGACGATGGAGACCTTGTTGAAATTGACGATCGTGTCGGTCACTTGCGCCCCTCCATCCGCAACATGCGGTCAAGCACGATGGCCACGACGACGATCATCAGTCCCGATTCAAAGCCAAGGGCGATATTGACGGTATTGATCGCGCGCAGCACCGGCACGCCGAGGCCATCCGCCCCCACCAGCGCGCCGATCACCACCATCGAGAGCGAGAGCATGATGGTCTGGTTCATCCCCGCCATGATCTGCGGCAGGGCGTAGGGCAGTTCCACCTTCCAAAGGGTCTGGCGGTTGGTGGCGCCAAAGGCCTGCGCCGCCTCCAGCAGCGGTTGGGGGGTGTTGGAGATGCCAAGATGTGTGAGGCGAATGGGGGCGGGCACGACAAAGATCACCGTGGCGATCAGCCCCGGCACCATGCCGATACCGAAAAACACAATCGCTGGAATGAGATAGACGAAAGGTGGCAAGGTTTGCATCAGGTCGAGCACCGGCCGCATTCCGTCATAAAGCCGGGGGCGGTGGGCGGCGGCGATGCCCAGAGGCACGCCCAGTGCCATGCAGAAGACGCAAGACGAGATGACCAATGTCAGGCTCTCGGTGGTTTCCTCCCAATAGCCCTGATTGAGGATGAAGAGAAAGCCGAGGAGCACGAAGAGGCAGGTTTTCCAACTGCGTTGCAGCGCCCACGTCAGGGCCACGAACACCGCGATGATGACCAGAGGGTGCGGTGTCTGGAGCACCCAGAGAAAGGCGTCGATCAGCCCCTCCATGAGAACGGCCAGCGTGTCAAAGAACGCGGCGGCATTGTCCTGAAGCCAGAGAAAAAATCCCTCGGCCCAATTGCCCACGGGGATCTTGTGGTCGCTCAGCCATTCCATGGAGATGCCTCACATCTGATCAGTCCGAAGAGAGAAAAAGGGCGGCGTTTTGCGCCGCCCCGCCGATCTCAGAGTCCGAGCGCCGATTTGACCGCTGCCACGGCATCGCCGCCATCCTTGGTGGTCACGCCGTCGAGCCAGGGGCCGATGGCGTCCGGGTTGGCCTTGAGCCATGTGCCTGCGGCGTCTTCAGGCTTGGCCCCGTCATTGAGGATCGCACCCATGATCTCGTTTTCCATCGCAAGCGTGAATTCGAGATTTTCCAAGAGCTTACCCACGTTCGGGCATTCTGCGACATAGCCTGCGCGGGTGTTGGTATAGACCGTGGCGCCGCCCAGATCGGGACCGAACCAGTCATCGCCGCCTGTCAGATAGGTCATGTCGTGATTGGCATTCATCGGGTGCGGTTCCCAGCCGAGAAAGATGATCGGCTCTTCGCGCCGGTCGGCGCGTGTCACCTGTGCCAGCATGCCTTGTTCGGAGCTTTCCTTGATGTCAAATCCCTTGAGACCAAAGGCATCCGCCTCGATCATGTCGAGGATCAGCCGGTTGCCATCATTGCCCGGCTCGATCCCGTAAATGGTCGAGTCGAGGGCCTCGGCGTGCTCGGCGATGCTGCCAAAGGAGGTGATGCCAAGTGCCGCTCCGGCGGCATTGGTGGCGAGCGTGTATTTCGCGCCGGTCAGGTTGGCGCGCACGGTATCGACGGTGCCCGCATCGCGGTAGGGGGCGATGTCGGCCTCCATCGTGGGCATCCAGTTGCCCAAGAACACGTCGATGTCGTCATTGGCCAGCGAGGTATAGGTCACGGGCACCGACAGCACTTTGGTTTCGGTCTCATAGCCCAGAGCATTGAGTACGACCGAGGTTGCGGCTGTGGTGGCGGTGATGTCGGTCCAGCCCACATCGGCAAAGGTCACGCTGTCGCAATTGGCCATCGCAGGTCCGGCGGCGGCGGTGGCGAGCGCAATGGCGGTCAGGGTTTTCTTGAAGGTCATGGCAGGTCTCTCCCGTGAGTGGTTATTCCGGCGCAGTGTCCGGTTTGGCAAAGGCCCGAGGAAAGAACCCCCGGGCCATGCAGTCAGATCAGGCTGGATGGATCAGGCCATCCACCAGCGCTCGACAAAGCGCATGCCGTCCACATCCCAGTTGGCGCCGAGGGTGTCGGAATGCGCCACTTTGGACGAGTTGCCAAAGACGTAGTTGGCGAACATCGGCACGATCACGCCGCCATCGTCGCTACAGATTGCCTGCATCTCGAAATACATCTCGCGGCGTTTGGCCTCGTCGAGTTCCGAGCGGGCCTTGACCATCAGCTCGTCAAAACGCTCGTTGCACCAGAAGCTGTCGTTCCATGCCGCGCCGCATTTATAGGCGGTGGCGAACATCTGATCCTCGACCGGGCGGCCCGACCAGTAGACGGCGCAGAACGGCTTTTTCATCCAGACGTCCGACCAATAGCCGTCGTTGGGCTCGCGCACGGGGGTCAGGTTGATACCTGCCTGTGCTGCCGAGCTCTGGTAGAGCACCGCTGCATCGACCGCGCCGCCAAAGGCCGCGTCCGCCGCCGAAAGCTTGACATCCACGCTGTCGAGTCCTGCCTGTTTGAGGTGGAACTTGGCCTTGTCGGGATCGAAGCTCTTTTGCTCCAGCTCCGTGTTGAAATAGCGCTGACCCTGACCGATGGGATGGTCGTTGCCGATCGAGCCATAGCCGAACAGGATCTTGTCCACCAATTCCTGCCGGTTGATGCCGTATTTCAGGGCAAGGCGCACATGCGGGTTGTTATAGGGCTCTGCCCGCGTGTCCATGGCAAAGGTGAAATGCTGCGTGCCCGCGACCGAATTGATCTGAATGTTCGGGTTGCGCGCCAAGAGACCCACGGTTTTGAGGTCAAGACGGTCGGCCACATCCACATCGCCCGAGACAAGCGCCGTGGTGCGCGCGTTCTGGTCGACGATGGCCAGAACCTCGGCGCTGTCGAACCAGGCCACATCGCTGCGCCAGTGGTTCGGGTTGCGCTCGACCGCGTAGGAAACGCCGGGATTGAAATCCTTGAGCACATAGCTGCCGCAGCCATCGCCCGATTTCCAGTCGATGCCTTCTCCGTCGGCCTTGCAGATCACGAGGTGATAGTCGCTGAGGAAGAAGGGGAAGTCCGCGTTGCCGCCATCGAGAGTAAAGATGACCGTGTCATCGCCTTCGGTCGCGATATCCGTGATTGGAGCCACGAGCGGACCTGCCGCCGAGGTCGAATTCTCGCCACGGTGGAAGTTGATCGAATTGGCAACATCGGTGGCGTTAACAGCCTTGCCGGAATGAAAGGTCAGACCCGAGCGCAACTTGAAGCGCCAGACCGAGGCATCGGCCGAGGCTTCCCAGCTTTCGGCAACCTCGGGGATGAGCGCGCCATCGGCGGCCACTTCGGTCAGGCGCCCGTGAATGGCAAAGGCCAGCGAGGTGGTGAAGCTGTTGGAATAGGTGCCCGGATCAAGCACATCAGTGGTCTGGCCATGGCCGATGGCCGCGCGCAGATGCCCGCCGCGCGACGGGGCCGCCTTGGCCCGCAGCGGCAGGCCCGCAATGAGCGCCGCACCTGCGGTGGTGGCCATAAAACCGCGTCGGTTGAGGCGGCCTGAATTTAGAATGGTCATTTTGATCTTCTCCCTTTGGTTTGTTGTCCCAAGCCGTCCATTGCCTCTTTGAGATCTCCACGGCCCCTTGCCGCGTGGCGGTTGGTTTATACCTGCCAAGGCTAATATGACGCTGTCATGAAATACAACGCCATTCTGGCAGAGGTTCAGGATGTTACGGTGCGGTCCCTCGTGATTTTTTATTGATTGACGAGTCAATTAAACACGATTAGGCCAGTCTGGCAACTGGTCTTTGGAGGGGAGCATGCCGAAAATTGGGATGGAGCCGATCCGGCGCAACGCGCTGGTCGAGGCCACGATTTCCGAGATCGGCGCGCGCGGCAGTCTCGATGTGACCGTAGCGCAGATTGCCCGGCGTGCCGGCATGTCAAGCGCGCTGGCGCATCACTACTTTGGTTCTAAGGAGCAGATGTTTGTGGCCGCGATGCGCCATATCCTGACGCTCTATAGTGCCGAGGTGCGTGGCGCGCTGATCATGGCCAAGACCCCGCGCCAGCGGATCGAGGCCATCATTCGCGCCAGTTTCACGCCAGCCCAGTTTCGACCCGAGATGGTGTCGGCCTGGCTCAACTTCTATGTTCAGGCGCATCGCTCGGACGAAGCGCGCCGTCTGCTGCACATCTACCAGCGGCGGCTGCGGTCCAATCTGCACCATGCCTTTCGCGCGCTCGCCCCTTCGGACGCGCGCACGCTGACACGCGGCCTCGCGGCGATGATCGACGGGCTCTATATCCGGCAGGCCCTGCGCGAGGGTCCGATGCGCCCTGACACTGCCATAGATGTTTTGTTGCATTATCTCGACACCAGCCTGCCCCAAGAGGAAAGAACATGAGCGCCCCAAACATCCTTATTTTTATGGTCGATCAGCTGAATGGAACGCTCTTTCCCGATGGTCCAGCCGATTGGCTGCACGCGCCCAATCTCAAGCGGCTTGCGGCGCGATCCACGCGGTTTGCCAATGCCTACACTGCCTCGCCGCTCTGTGCGCCGGGGCGTGCCAGCTTCATGTCGGGTCTGTTGCCAAGCCGCAGCCGGGTGTACGACAATGCCGCCGAATTCGCCGCCGACATTCCCACCTATGCCCATCACTTGCGGCGCGCGGGCTATCAGACTTGCCTGAGCGGCAAGATGCATTTTGTCGGCCCCGATCAGCTGCACGGATTCGAGGAACGGCTGACCACCGATATTTACCCCGCCGATTTCGGCTGGACGCCGGATTACCGTAAACCGGGCGAGCGGATCGACTGGTGGTATCACAACATGGGGTCTGTGACGGGCGCGGGGGTCGCTGAGATTTCCAATCAGATGGAATATGACGACGAGGTCGCGCATAACGCGCGGGCCAAGGTCTATGATCTGGCGCGCGGCCTTGATGCGCGGCCATGGTGCCTGACTGTCAGCTTTACGCACCCGCATGACCCCTATGTGGCGCGCAAGAAATACTGGGATCTCTACGAGGAGTGCGCGCATCTGTTGCCCGAGATCCCGGCCATGGCCTACGAGGATCACGACGCCCATGCGCGCCGTATCTTTGACGCCAACGACTGGCGCAATTTCGACATCACCGAAGATGACATCCGCCGCTCACGCCGCGCCTATTTCGCCAATATCTCTTATCTCGACGACAAGATCGGTGAAATCCTAGAGGCGCTGGAAACCACCCGGCAAGAGGCAATCATCCTCTTTGTCTCGGATCATGGCGATATGCTGGGCGAGCGCGGGTTGTGGTTCAAGATGTGTTTTTATGAGGGATCGGCCCGCGTGCCGCTGATGATTTCCGCCCCCGGCATGGCACCGGGGCTGGTGACCGATCCGGTCAGCAATATCGACGTTTGTCCGACGCTGTGCGATCTGGCCGGGGCCGATATGTCCGAAGTGGCCCCGTGGACCGAGGGGCAATCGCTGGTCTATCTCGGGCAGGGCGGCAAACGCGAAGCGCCGGTGGCGATGGAATATGCCGCCGAGGCGTCATACGCGCCGCTGGTGTCGTTGCGCTATGGCAAGTGGAAGTTCAACCGCTGCGCGCTCGACCCTGATCAGCTTTTTGATCTTGAGGCCGATCCGCGGGAATTGACCAATCTGGCGGATGACCCCGCCCATGCCGGCACGCTGGCGCAATTGCAGGCCAAGGCCGAGGCGCGCTGGGATCTGGCGGCGTTTGATGCCGCCGTGCGCGAGAGCCAGGCGCGCCGTTGGGTGGTCTATGAGGCGCTGCGCAAGGGCGGCTATTACCCATGGGATTACCAGCCGCTGCAAAAGGCCAGCGAGCGGTACATGCGCAACCACATGGACCTGAACGTGCTGGAAGAAAGCAAGCGTTTCCCACGGGGGGAATGAGGCGTTCACCGGTCTGTAAATACTCATTTTCCGCCGGTTTCGGCGGGAACTGTGCGTAAGGAAAGAGACATTGATGCAAGCCGATTATGTGATCGTAGGCGCAGGAAGCGCGGGATGTGCCATGGCCTACCGTCTGGCCGAAGCGGGTAAATCCGTGCTGGTGATCGAGCATGGCGGCACGGATGCCGGCCCCTTTATTCAGATGCCCGGCGCGCTGAGCTATCCGATGAACATGAAGCGCTATGACTGGGGCTATCTGAGCGAGCCCGAGCCGCATTTGGGAGGTCGCCGCCTCGCCTGTCCGCGTGGCAAGGTGATTGGCGGTTCCAGCAGCATCAATGGCATGGTCTATGTGCGGGGTCACGCCCGCGACTATGACCACTGGCGCGATCTGGGCTGTGACGGTTGGGGCTATGCCGATGTGCTGCCCTATTTCAAGCGGATGGAGAACTGGCACGACGGCGGCCATGGCGGCGATGCGGGTTGGCGCGGCAGCGACGGCCCGCTGCATGTCAGCCGGGGACGGCGCGACAACCCGTTGGTGCGCGCCTTTGTCGAGGCGGGGGTGCAAGCGGGCTATCCTCAGACCCACGATTACAACGGTCATCAGCAAGAGGGCTTTGGCCCCTTTGAGATGACCGTCTGGCAGGGGCAGCGCTGGTCAGCGGCCAATGCCTATCTGAAACCGGCGCTGAAACGCGCGAATTGCGATCTGGTCCGGGGGTTTGTCACCCGCGTGGTGATGGAAGAGGGGCGCGCGACGGGCGTCGAGGTGATCGTCAAGGGGGAGCGGCAGGTGGTGCGCGCGACGGCCGAGGTGATCCTTGCCGCCTCGTCGATCAACTCGCCCAAGCTCTTGATGCTGTCTGGCATTGGTCCGGCGTCACATTTGGCGGAGCATGGCATCGCAGTGGTGGCGGACCGCTCCGGCGTGGGTCAGAACCTTCAGGATCATCTGGAACTCTACATTCAGATGGCCGCAAGCCAGCCGGTCAGCCTCTATAAATACTGGAACCTCTTTGGCAAAGCGTGGGTGGGGGCGCAGTGGCTCTTGTCCAAGAGCGGGCCGGGGGCCAGCAACCAGTTCGAAAGCTGTGGTTTTATCCGGTCAGCCGCCGGGGTGGACTATCCCGACATCCAATATCATTTCCTACCCATCGCTGTGCGCTATGATGGCAAGGCTGCCGCTGAGGGGCATGGCTTTCAGGCGCATGTCGGCCCGATGCGCAGCCCGTCCCGCGGCGCAGTGACCCTGCGCAGCGCCGATCCCGCTGACGATCCGGTGATCCGCTTCAACTATATGAGCGAGGAAAAAGACTGGGCTGATTTCCGGCAATGTATCCGCCTCACGCGCGAGATTTTCGCCCAAAGCGCCTTTGCGCCTTATGTGCGGCACGAAATTCAGCCCGGCGCGGGCGTTCAGAGCGACGATGAACTTGACGATTTCATCCGCGAACATGCCGAGAGCGCCTATCATCCCTGCGGCACCTGCAAGATGGGGCGGGCGGACGATCCGATGGCGGTGGTTGATCCGCAAGGCCGGGTGATTGGCGTCGAGGGGCTGCGCGTGGCGGATTCGAGCCTGTTTCCGCGCATTACCAATGGCAATCTCAACGCGCCTTCGATCATGGTGGGCGAAAAGATTGCCGATGCCGTTCTGGGGCGTGACCCGCTGCCGCCCGAGAATGCCGAGCCGTGGATGCATTCCGATTGGGCGCTGAGCCAG
Source organism: Roseovarius sp. (assembly GCF_048262375.1). Taxonomy (GTDB): domain Bacteria; phylum Pseudomonadota; class Alphaproteobacteria; order Rhodobacterales; family Rhodobacteraceae; genus Roseovarius. The sequence goes on along the minus strand of NZ_JBLXFE010000004.1, from coordinate 23,541 downwards.
CGCTGAGCCATTAACCTTTTGTTCACCTTTCGTCTTGCGGGCCGGGGATGGCCGCTTGCATAAGGGGGCATGTTAAGGATTTGTTTACTCATCGTTCTCGGTCTGGTCCCGGTTGCTGCGGGCGCGCAGACATTTGGCGGTATTGTGCGGGTTATTGACGGCGATACGCTTGATGTTGGAACGACCCGCGTGCGTCTGCATGGCATTGACGCGCCTGAGTTGGGGCAGATCTGCACCAACCCCGATGGCGGGACATGGGATTGCGGCACATGGGTGGCCGAAGAGGTCCGCGCCCGGATCGAGACCCGAGCGGCGCGCTGTCAGGCGGTGGAAGCCGATAGATATGGCCGCACCGTTGCACGCTGCGAGGTGGCCGGACAGGACGTGGGCCGGATGCTGGTGACGGACGGTCTGGCGCTGGCCTATCGCAAATATTCCATGGCTTATGATCTGGAGGAAAAGGCCGCCGTGATCGCCGGGCGTGGCCTGCATGCGGTGTTGATGACCCGCCCCGAGGATCACCGCCGCATAGTGCGCGAAGAGCGCGCGGCAAAGGCCAAGACCGAGGCCCCCGCGCCGCAAGCGGGCTGTGTGATCAAGGGCAACCGCAGCGGATCAGGTAATCGCATCTATCACATGCCGGGGCAGGCGGATTACGACGCGACGGTTATCACCGAGGCCAAGGGCGAGCGCTGGTTCTGTTCCGAGGCCGAGGCCCGCGCGGCAGGATGGCGACGCGCCAAACGCTGAGGTGGCCCGGACGGGCGGGACAAGGATTTGAGTATTTTGGGAACAGTGAAAGGGGCGGGGGCGGTGCCCCCTCCCGGCGGGGGAAGGGGCGGGGCGGTCAGAGCGTGATCGGCTGCATCACTTGCGGCTCGATCACATCGACCCCCGGCAGCGCGGCGGCGAGTTTCTCGGCGGATTGTTCCAGAATCGGAAAGGTGCGGTAATGGCACGGGATCACCGTCTTGAAATCAAAGAACGTCTTGGCCGCATAGGCGGCGCGGCGCATGTCCATGGTGAAATAGCCGCCTGCGCAGAGAATGCCGATATCGGGCGCATGCAGGGCGTTGAACACCCCCATATCGGCCATCACATCGGTATCGCCCGAGACATAGATCGTATGGCCCTCGCCAGAAATCATGTAACCGCATTCGCTGCCGGTGACCTGTGGTCCGGCATCGGTGGCGATTGAGGTGGAATGGGTCGCGTGCACCATTGTCACCTGCACGCCGCCCAGATCCACCGTGCCGCCCTTGTTGAAGCCCTGTGTGCTGATGCTTTCCTTGGCCTCCCAGTGAGACATGAGGTCGTATTGGCCAACAACCGGCACGCCCAAGGACCTGGCCAGCGGCAGCACATCGGCCACATGGTCGAAATGCGCATGGGTGAGCAGAATATGGGTGGCCCCTTGTGTGGCGGGGCCGTGCTGATCCTCGGCCAGCATCGGATTGCCGTTGAGCCAAGGGTCGAGCAGCAGAACTTGCCCGCCGATCTCGATCCGGAAAGAGCTGTGGCCGAGCCATGTGATTTGCATTGTCATCTCCGCTTGGTTTCTTGGTGTGTTTACCTTAGCGGGCCAGCCGCCCAAGGAAAGGGGGCGGATGGCCCTGCGCGCCGCGATCCGCTTGCGCCCGCGCGGCCCCGGCGCTAAACGCAGGGCAAACGGATCATGGGAGAGGCTCATGTCGATTGATCTAGAAACTGCCGCCAAGGTGGCAAAGCTGGCACGGATCGCCGTCAAGGACGAGGCGCTTCCGGCGCTTGCCGATGAATTCAACACGATCCTTGGTTTCATCGAACAGTTGAACGAGGTCGATGTGACCAGCGTCGAGCCGATGACCTCTGTTACGCCAATGCGTCTGCGGCGGCGCGAGGATGTTGTCAACGACGGCAACCAACAGGATAAAATTCTGTCGAACGCGCCGGATGCGCGCGAGGGGTTCTTTGCCGTGCCGAAGGTGGTTGAATGATGACCGAGTTGAACAGACTGACGATTGCCGATGCGCGCGATGCCCTGAGAAACGGCGAGGTGACCAGCGTCGAGTTGACCGAGGCCTGTCTTGGGGCCGTTGAGAGCGCGGGGGCGCTCAATGCCTTTGTGCATCACACGCCGGATCTGGCGCGACAGCAGGCACAGGCGGCGGATGCCCGGATACAGGGCGGCGATGCGCCGGCGATGTGTGGCATTCCCTTGGGCATCAAGGACCTTTTCTGCACCAAAGGTGTGCCAAGCCAAGCCGCGAGCCGGATTCTTCAGGGCTTCCTGCCCGAGTACGAGTCGACCGTATCGCAGAACCTGTTTGATGCGGGTGCGGTCATGTTGGGCAAGCTCAACATGGACGAGTTCGCCATGGGATCGTCCAACGAAACCTCTTGCTATGGCAATGCCGTCAACCCGTGGCGGCGTGGCAATGACGAGGCGGCGCTGACGCCCGGCGGCTCGTCAGGGGGGTCGGCCAGTGCGGTCGCAGCGGATTTGTGTCTTGGGGCGACCGGCACGGATACTGGCGGTTCGATCCGCCAGCCTGCGGCGTTTACCGGCATTACGGGCATCAAGCCCACCTATGGGCGGTGTTCGCGTTGGGGTGTCGTGGCCTTTGCCTCGAGCCTCGATCAGGCGGGGCCGATGACAAAGACGGTGCGGGATGCTGCGATCATGCTGGAGGCGATGTGCGGGCATGATCCCAAGGACAGCACCTCGGCCGATATTCCTGTGCCGGATTTCGAGGCGCTGCTCACCGGTGATATTCGTGGCAAGGTCATTGGCATTCCCAAGGAATACCGGATGGATGGCATGCCCGCCGAGATCGAAAAGCTGTGGTCGGACGGGGCTGCGATGCTGCGCGATGCGGGCGCAGAGATCCGCGACATTTCCCTGCCGCATACCAAATACGCGCTGCCTGCCTATTATGTGATTGCCCCCGCCGAGGCCTCATCCAATCTCGCGCGCTATGACGGGGTGCGGTACGGCCACCGGGCCAAGCTGGCGCAGGGCGATGGCATCACCGAGATGTATGAGAAAACCCGCGCTGAGGGGTTCGGATCCGAAGTGCAGCGCCGCGTCATGGTGGGCACCTATGTTCTGTCGGCGGGGTTCTATGACGCCTATTACAACCGTGCCCGCCGGGTGCGCGCGCTGATCAAGCGCGATTTCGACGAGGCATTCGCGGCCGGTGTCGATGCGATCCTGACCCCTGCCACGCCAAGCGCCGCCTTTGGGTTGGGAGAGATGACAGAGGCCGATCCGGTTGCGATGTATCTCAACGACGTCTTTACCGTGACGGTCAATCTGGCCGGTTTGCCGGGGATCGCCGTGCCCACCGGGATGGATGCGCAGGGGCTGCCTTTGGGGCTGCAGCTTATTGGGCGGCCATGGGAAGAGGGGGATCTGCTCAATACCGCCTATGCGCTGGAACAGGCCGCAGGGTTTGTGGCAAAGCCCGCGAAATGGTGGTAAAGCGCGTCGCAACACAGGTTTTTGCAGGATGAGACAGATGCGCTTCACTCTTGGATTGGTTGCCCTTGCGGCGCTTGCGGCTTGCGCACCCGCTGTGCCCGACAGCGGTGCAGGAGTTGGGTTTCAGAACTACAGCACCTATGAGCAGCAAAAGGCGGCGCGTGACGCAGCGCTTGCGCGGGGGGCCTTGCCGCCGCCCGACGCCGTGTCAAGCGAGCCCTTGAGTGCCACCGGACAGGCCGCGTCGGCGTCTGCCTCGGATGATGCCGCCACCATCGCCGCAGAGGCGCGCGCAGCCCTTGACGCGGCTGCGGCGAATTCGGGGGTGATACCGCTTCAGGCGAGCCCGTCCAACCCGGCGCCCGCGATTGAAAATGCAGTCGGGATATCCGAAGAAAACAACTTTGAGGCTGTTGGCGCGGAGCGGTCGATCGCAGAGGACGCCGCACGGATCGCCAACAATCGCGCCCAGTATCAGGTGGTCCAGCCGCAGGCGATTGGCAACCGTCCGAATGATGTTGGCCCGAATATTGTAGAATATGCTTTGAGCAGCAAACAACCTGTGGGCACGTCGGTTTACCGCAGGCTGGGCCTGAACGCAGCGAGCAAGTTCGAGCGCAATTGTGCGCAATACCCCTCGGCTGATCAGGCGCAGTTGGATTTCCTGCGTCGGGGTGGGCCAGAGAAGGATCGGTTGGGTCTTGACCCCGATGGTGATGGCTATGCCTGCGGCTGGGACCCGCGCCCGTTCCGTAATGCGGTGCGCGGCTGACTGGGACGTGATCCTGCACCCTTCGCCCAATTTCGGTCCGCGTCGGGACGGGGCACGGCCGGACATGATCGTGTTGCATTACACGGCGATGGCGACGGCAGAGGCGGCGTTGGAACGGCTGTGTGATGCGTACGCCGAGGTGTCGGCGCATTATCTCATTTGCGAGCAGGGTCGGGTTTGGCAGCTGGTTCAGGAGACTGAGCGCGCGTGGCATGCCGGTGCGGGGCAGTGGGGCGACGTGACGGATGTCAATTCGCGCTCTATCGGGATCGAATTGGCCAATAGCGGCACGCATCCGTTTTCCGAGCCTCAGATGCTGGCGCTTGAAGGGCTGATGGCGGGACTGCTGTCCCGTTGGCGTATTCCACCCGAGCGGGTGATTGCCCATTCTGACATGGCCCCGGCGCGCAAGTTTGACCCCGGTGCGCGGTTTGACTGGCGTCGGCTGGCGTTCTTGGGGCTGTCCGTCTGGCCGGGGGAGCAGGCCGGTGCGCGGCCAGATCAGTTTTCGGCTCAGGCAGAGCGCTTTGGTTATCGAAAGTCCGAAGGCGTGACCGACCAAGATATCCTGAACGCCTTTCGCCTGCGATTTCGTCCCGGTGTCTCTGGTCCTCTGACCGCAAAAGATTGCGCCATGATGGCGGACCTTGCTGCACGCTTCGCCGTTGACCGCGGCTGTCCGAGCGCCTAAATCGGGATTTGCGCGGAGGGCCGGATGGCCGCGGCACGCCGCAAGGGGTGACGAGGAAAGTCCGGACTCCACAAGACAACGGTGCCGGGTAATGCCCGGCTGGGGTAACCCAAGGGAAAGCGCCACAGAGAAGAGACCGCCCGTCGCACCTGCGGTTCGCCAAGGGAGACTGCGCACGGGTAAGGGTGAAACGGTGGGGTAAGAGCCCACCGCGGGACGGGCAACCGGACCGGCACGGCAAGCCCCACCGGGAGCAATGCCAAATAGGGACCGCGCGCGGGGCAGGTCGGGCAACCGATACCGCCCGCAGGCACGTCTTGGCCCAGTGGTCCGGGTTGGCAGCTAGAGGGGCGTTGGCAACAACGTCTCAAGAGGAATGGTCATCCAAGGGGGCAACCCCTGGACAGAATCCGGCTTACAGGCCCTCCGCGCGCTCTTTTCATTTTCGACAGTCAGGCTAAAACCCTGACATGCCTTATGAATGGACCATGCCTCGTGCCGGGGCCGACGCAGACACCACCCTGTCCCTCTGGCCGCACCGGTCCTTGCCGCGTCGGGGCTTTGCCGCCTTTGTGCTGGCGACCTTCATGCTGATCACCGTGCCGCTATATCCGCTGTTGGGCACGGTCGTGCTCTGGGGCGTGTTGCCGTTCTTGCTTTTGGCTTTCGGGGGCGTGTGGTGGGCGCTGGAACACAGTTATCGCAGCGCGCGGCTGACAGAGGTGCTGACCATTACCCCCGAAGAGGTGCATCTGGTGCGGACCAATCCGCGCGGAGACGTGCAGGAATGGGCCTGCAACCGCTATTGGGCACAAGTGAGCATGCATCCCAACGGTGGCCCGGTCGCGTATTACCTCACGCTCAAGGGCTGCGGTCGCGAAGTCGAGATCGGGGCGTTTTTATCCGAGGACGAGCGCAAGGCGTTGTTTGGCGAATTGGCAGATGCGCTGCACCTGCCCGCGCCGAGGGTGGGGTGAGTTTGCGCAGGGCGCGGATCACTGCGGCGGGCCGATGCCATCGAACCACGACATAAGAGCGATGCTGGCCACATAACGCCGGCGGTGCACCTAGCCCAATCGTGCCTTGACCTGTGGGCCGACGGTGCCAAAGTCCATTTGCCCGGCGTGCCGTTCCTTGAGCTTGCCCATGATCTTGCCCATGTCACGGATCGTGCTGGCACCGACATCGCTGATCGCCTTGTCAATGGCTGCTGCAATCTCGTCTTCGGCCAATTGTCGCGGCAGGAATTCTTCGATGACCTTGATTTCGTCACGCTCCCGCTCTGCCAGGTCCAGACGCCCGCCCTCTTCATAGGCGCGCACGCTTTCGTTCCGCTGCTTGGTCATCTTGGCGAGAATGGCCATGATTTCCGGGTCGCCTACAGGGGTAGTGCCATCGGCGCTACGGCCTGCGATTTCTTGATCCTTGATCGCAGCGTTGATCAGGCGCAACGTGGCCAGCCGATTGGCAGCCTTGTCCCGCATTGCCTGTTTCAGGGCCTGATCGACCCGGGTCCGCAATTCCATTCCAGTTCATCCCCATGACCTTCACAAGAGAGGGAGCCTAACCTCAACCGGCTGTGAAGGCAACTGCCCTGCATACCTGTGACATCATGATCTGGCCCTTGACCCGACCAGTGCCCGCCCGTAGGTATGCGCAAATTTGCACGAGCCGGAGACTCGCCCCCATGGCCCACGCGTCATCCCCCCGCCCCACCGCCTGCCTCGCCCTTGCGGATGGATCGTTGTTCTACGGTTACGGGTTTGGTGCGGTGGGCGTGACCACGGCAGAGCTTTGCTTCAACACCGCGATGACGGGTTATCAAGAGATCATGACCGACCCCAGCTATGCCGGGCAGATCGTGACCTTTACCTTTCCGCATATCGGCAACACCGGTGTCAATATCGAGGATGATGAAACAGCCGAGCCGGTCGCCGAGGGTATGGTGGTGAAATGGGACCCGACCGAACCCAGCAATTGGCGTGCGCAAGAGCATCTGACCAGCTGGCTTGCGCGGCGCGGACGGATCGCCATCGGAGGCGTCGACACCCGTCGCCTGACCCGCGCCATCCGGCAGCAAGGCGCACCGCACGTTGCTCTGGCGCATGATCCGGACGGCAATTTCAACGTCGAGGCCCTTGTGGCGCAGGCGCGCGGTTTTGCCGGGTTGGAGGGTGTGGACCTTGCCAAGAATGTGACCTGTGCGCAATCCTATCGCTGGGATGAAATGCGCTGGGCATGGCCGGATGGGTATCTGCGTCAGACCGAGGCGCGGCATAAGGTGGTTGCAATTGATTACGGCGCGAAACGCAACATCCTGCGCTGTCTGGCCAGTGCCGGGTGCGATGTGACCGTGCTGCCGGCGACGGCGACGGCAGAGGAAGTTCTGGCGCATGCGCCGGACGGAGTGTTCCTGTCAAATGGTCCGGGCGATCCGGCGGCAACCGGAAAATATGCCGTGCCGATGATCCAAGGCGTTCTGGATGCAGGGCTGCCGCTCTTTGGTATTTGTCTGGGGCATCAAATGCTGGCGCTCGCATTGGGCGGGCAGACCATCAAGATGAACCACGGTCATCACGGCGCCAACCATCCGGTCAAGGATCTGGAAACCGGCAAGGTTGAAATTACGTCGATGAACCATGGGTTCGCCGTTGATAGCCAATCGCTTCCGGCTGGGGTTCTGGAAACGCATGTTTCGCTCTTTGACGGGTCGAACTGTGGTATCCGGGTCAAGGACCGGCCGGTTTTTTCGGTTCAGCACCACCCCGAGGCAAGCCCCGGACCGCAAGACAGTTTCTACCTGTTCGAGCGCTTTGCGGCCTCGATGGCGGTATAAACCGCAGAAATTCTGTGCGGAGTTAACCACTCGTTAAAACATCGTTAACCAACAGCGCGCTAGCGTTCTTGCAACCGTAAGGGGAAAGAACGCGATATGGGGATTTCTGAGCTACGCCACATGGGGGCGACCGGAGCTTACACCCGGATGCCAATAAATCCACTGGGCCAGGAGTTGATCCGCGCCGGTGCGATCACCCGGTCCGACGCCACCTTGGCCGAGATGGTGCGACGACATTGCGATACCTCCCTCGACCGGATCCTGCAGGCAGAGGGGCTGGCCAGTGAAGAGGACCTTCTGGCGGCGCATGCCCGCCGTCTATCCAGCAATCGAATGACGGCAGAAGAATTGGCGACCGCCGAAACCGTGGCAACCGAAATCGACCCGCGCAAACTGGTGAAACACGGCGTCCTGCCTCTGACCTCTGTCTCTGGCGCTGTGGTGCTGGCGACCGGCCGACCAGAAAGCCTGTGGGCACTCCGTCCCTCTCTGCCCAAGTCGCTCCGGCGCGCAGCTGCGGTCGTGGCACCCCGCCATGCCATTCAGGACCGCATCGCACTCGAGCACCGTGACCGCTTGCGCGAGATGGCGGAGGCCCGCGTGCCGGAGATTGAAAGTTGTCGCACTTGGGGCGGCGGCTTTGGCCGTCGAGTGCGCCTTACGGTGGTGGCTTTGGCCGGGATCGCGGCACTTAGTCTTGCGTTTCCGGTCGCGGTGTTTGCCGTTCTTGCCTTTTGGGCCTGCTTTACCCTTGTGGTCTCGGCGGGACTCAAGATTGCGGCATTTGTCGCGCAGAGCGCGGCTAAAACCACCCCTCCATCGCCGGTCTCAGGGCCGATGCAGCCCTTGCCCAAGGTCTCGATTCTGGTTCCTCTTTTTCGTGAGACCGAAATCGCGCATGCGCTGATTGCCCGTCTGAGCCGCCTGACATACCCGAAATGCCTGCTTGATGTCATTTTGGTGCTGGAGGAAGAGGATGCCCTGACCCGTCAGACACTGGCGGGTATTGATCTTCCGACTTGGGTGCGGCCTGTCATTGTGCCCGATGGCAAACCCCGGACCAAACCCCGTGCGATGAACTATGCGCTGGATTTCTGCGAAGGCGATATCATCGGGATTTTTGATGCCGAGGACGCGCCCGAAGCTGATCAGATCACGATTGTCGCACGCCGGTTTCAGCAAGTGCCCCGCAAGGTGGCCTGTCTTCAGGGGATACTGGATTATTACAATCCTGCGCAGAACTGGTTGGCGCGGTGTTTCACCATCGAATACGCCACCTGGTTCCGCACCCTGATGCCGGGTATGGCGCGGCTGGGGCTGGCTATTCCTCTCGGAGGCACCACGCTCTATTTCCGGCGTGATGTGCTTGAGGAATTGGGCGGCTGGGACGCACATAATGTGACCGAGGACGCCGATCTTGGCTTTCGCCTTGCGCGACATGGCTACAGGACCGAAATGATCGCCACCGTGACCGAGGAAGAGGCGAATTGCCGGATCTGGCCATGGATCAAGCAGCGCTCACGCTGGCTCAAGGGGTATATGACAACCTATCTGGTGCATATGCGCCAGCCCGGCCTGCTCTATGCGCAACTTGGCCCACGCAAGTTCTGGGGCTTTCAGGCGCATTTTGTCTCGGCGCTCTCGCAATTCCTGCTGGCGCCGTTTTTGTGGTCCTTCTGGCTGGTGCTGTTTGGTCTGCCGCACCCGCTCACCCCTGTCTTGCCGCATGCCATGCTGGTGGGATTGGGCAGCCTCTTTCTGATGGTTGAGGTTCTGAATATCTGCATTCACATGGCCTCTGTTGCGGGGGCCCGCCACAGGCATTTGATGGCATGGGCCCCAACCATGCATTTCTACGCGCCGCTTGGGGCGGTCGCGGCCTACAAGGCGCTCTATGAGCTGATTCTCAAGCCGTTCTTTTGGGATAAGACCGTGCACGGTCTGTCGGTCGCTGCTCGAGGGCAGCGCACCTCAGACGGTGGATTTGACCTCACCGGAATCAAGCTTGAGCCGGGTCACAAAAGCCTTTGAGATGTGGTCGCGCAGGGCCTGTGCCGCCCCCTTGCCATCGTGCGATTCTATCGCCGCGACGATTGCGTCATGCTCGCGCAGGGCATCCTCATCGCGACCGACCGCCGCCAGAGAGGTGGTCGCCAAAAGCGCCATCGAACGATGCACAAGATCAAGCTGCTGCACCAGAAAGCGGTTGTGCGAGGCGAGGTGAATCTGCTTGTGAAACCGGCGGTTGGCGCGGGCCAGTTCCACGGGCTTGCCCATGAGGGCCCGATCATCATCGACCATGTCGCGCAGGACGCGCACCTCTTCGGGGGTGGCGTGGCGCGCGGCCAGTTCTGCGGCCAGCCCCTCCAACTCGGCGCGCACCACATAAAGCTCTGCCAACTGGTTGTAATCGAGTGACGACACGATCAGGCTGCGCCCGTCGCGTGTCAGCATGGATTGCGTTTCAAGCCGCTGAAGCGCCTCACGGATTGGAGTGCGCGAAACTCCGAACCGTTCGGCAAGATCACTCTCGACCAGACGGTCTCCGGGCTTGAAAATGCCCACATCTATCGCCTCAAGAATCAGCGAATAAGCATCGGTAGGGGGCGGTTTCATCAGCATTTCCGTTTTTTCTGTATGTTGGTGGGGAACCTTACGCGCTTTGGGCGCGGGATCAAGCCTTGGACGATTGCGCGCAATGTCGCGCCCACCTATATCTGCGCCATGCCCAAGCCAGATTTCTCTCATGTCGAAACATGGGTCTTTGACCTGGATAACACACTCTATCCACCCTCGATGCGTCTTTTCGATCAGATTGAGGCGCGGATGACGCGGTTTGTGATGGAGATGCTGCGTGTGACCCATGCTGAGGCGGATCAGTTGCGGCATCAATACTGGCGTGACCACGGCACGACGCTGGCGGGGTTGATGCGGATGCATGACCTTGATCCGGGGCCGTATCTTGAGGCGGTGCATGATATTTCGCTCGATCACATGGAGCCGGACGCGGGCCTGAAGGCGGCGATCTGCGCGTTGCCGGGGCGCAAAATCGTCTATACCAATGGCTCTGCCCCTTATGCGGAACGGGTGATCGCGGTGCGCGGGCTGAGTGGGGCATTTGATGCGGTTTATGGCGTCGAACATGCCGGTTACAGGCCGAAACCTGAAGCCGAGGCATTTCAAGCCATCCTTGCGCGCGACGGCAGTAAGCCGCATTTTGCTGCGATGTTTGAGGATGAGCCGCGCAATCTGGCGGCACCGCATGCCATGGGCATGCGTACCGTGCATGTGGCACCTGAACGGATCGCGGCGGATCACATCCACCATCACACGGATGATCTGAGCGGATTTCTGGCGCGTTTGATCTGAGATTGGCGGTGCTGCGGCGATACGTCCCTTTGAAGGCGCGCGATGGCACATATTTATCGGGTTACAAAATCACCTTTTGAAAGCGAGACCCGATATGACCCCCACCGCGACCATTACCGCCCCCCATGCCCCGGCCAAGAGCCATGACCCGGATGCGGCCGCCGTTGGCCCGATTCTGTTGAGTGTGGCGGTTTTTCTGGCGGGATGGGCGACGAGCATTGCGCTCTGGGGTATTCCGGGGCTTTATATCCCGGCACTGGCGCTCGTGCCGGTGATGTGGGTGATGCTGATCTGGATCTCGCGGGGCTAGATCGGCCCGGTTGATACCCATCGGAGGGTTTCGGAATGACGCAGGCAGAATATGACATCGTGGTCTCGGGCGGCGGTGTTGCTGGCCTGACAGCGGCGGCGGTGTTTGGCAGTGCGGGATTTTCCGTACTCTGCGTTGATCCGGCGCCGCCGGTGACCGCGCGCGACGCCGCAGGGTCCGATTTGCGCACCACGGCGTTCTTGCAGCCGGCGCAGGCGCTGTTGGATCGGGCGGGCCTCTGGGCGCGTCTGGCACCGCATGCCACCGACCTGCAGGTGATGCGGATTGTCGATGCGGGCGGAGAAGTGGCCGAACCGCGCGTCGTGCGCGAATTCAACGCGAGTGACATTTCCGAGCTTCCGTTTGGCTGGAACCTGCCCAACTGGCTCTTGCGCCGTGAAATGGTCGCGCATCTGGACAGTCTGCCGTCCGTCACCTTTAAACCCGGCACCGGCACAACCACGCTCTTTACCCGCGAGGCGGAGGCGCGGGTGGGGTTGAGCAATGGCAGCCGTGTGCGCTGCCGCTTGGTGATCGCCGCCGACGGGCGCAGTTCACCCATCCGCGAGGCGGCGGGAATTGCGGTCAAAACAACACGGTATGGGCAAAAGGCGCTTGCCTTTGCTGTCACGCATCCCATCCCGCATGACAATGTCTCGACCGAAATTCACCGCTCTGGCGGGCCGTTCACCCTCGTACCTTTGCCCGACCATGAGGGGCAGCCGTCCTCTGCCATCGTCTGGATGGAAGAAGGACCAGAGGTGGAACGCCTTGCCGCGCTGCCGGTGTCAGAGTTTGAGGCGGCAATGAATGTGCGATCCTGCCAACTCTTTGGGCCCCTGACCCTTGCGTCGCGCCGCAGCGTCTGGCCGATCATCAGCCAAGTGGCTGAGCGTATGTCTGCCGAGCGGGTGGCGCTGGTGGCTGAGGCCGCGCATGTGGTGCCCCCCATCGGGGCACAAGGGCTGAACATGAGCCTTGGCGACATGCGCGTTTTGCTGGAACTGGCCGAGGCCGCGCCAGAGCGATTGGGGGACCGCCAGATGCTTGAGACCTATCACCGTCGTCGCCATCTGGAGGTGCGGGCGCGAGTGACGGGCATTGACCTGCTCAACCGCGCCTCAATGTTGCGCGCGCAGCCCCTGCGGGATGCGCGCGCACAGGCGCTGAGCGCGATCTATTCGCTCGCCCCGGTGCGCAAGACCTTGATGCAGATGGGCCTTGGCGCGCGCGGCTAAGGCTAGAGCACGCGGTCCAGCACCGTTTCCAGCCGGTTTAGGGCTGCGGGCACGTCGTAGAGCTTATCCAATCCAAAAAGCCCCAGGCGGAAGGTGCGAAATCCCTCTGGCTCTCCGACTTGCAGCGGCACACCGGCGGCGATCTGCATGCCCTCTGCCGCGAATTTCTTGCCGTTCTGGATGTCGGGATCGCTCGTGTAGCTGACCACCACCCCCGGCGCGCCAAAGCCTTCGGCGGCAACCGAGGTCACGCCGCGTGCGGCCAGCATGGCGCGCACGCCGTCGCCCAATTCCCACTGCGCCTGACGCAGTTTCTCAAAGCCATAGTCGCGGGTTTCGATCATCGTATCGCGAAAGCCGCGCAGCGCGTCTGTGGGCATGGTTGCATGATAGGCATGGCCACCATCCTCATAAGCCTGCATGATCGCGCGCCATTTCTTGAGGTCGAGCGCAAAACTGTCCGAGGTTGTTTCCGGCAACCGGGCCAGGGCACGCTCTGACAGCATTACGAGACCGGCGGAAGGCGAGGCCGACCAGCCTTTTTGCGGGGCGGAAATCAGCACGTCAACGCCGGTCGCACGCATATCAACCCAGGCACAGCCAGAGGCGATGCAATCGAGCACCATAAGCGCGCCCACCTCATGCGCAGCCTCAGAAAGTGCTGTGATATAGTCATCTGGCAGGATGAGGCCAGCAGAGGTTTCCACATGCGGAGCAAAGACCACATCGGGCTTGGCTTCGCGGATCTTGGCGGTCACCTCGTCGATGGGGGCGGGTGCAAACGGTGCCAGAGCCCCATTGCCGGTTTGCCGCGCCATGCAGACCGTCGTGTCTGAGGTGAATTGTCCCGCATCGAAAATCTGTGTCCAACGAAAGGAAAACCAGCCGTTGCGCACAATCAGTGCATGCGCGCCGCGCCCAAACTGACGCGCAACGGCTTCCATCGCATAAGAGCCGCCACCAGGCACCAGCGCCACGGCGTCTGCGGTGTAGACGTCTTTGAGCATGGATGAAATGTCACGCATAACCTCTTGAAAAGATGCGGACATATGGTTGAGTGAGCGGTCGGTGAACACAACCGAATATTCCAACAAGCCGTCGGGATCGATGTGGTCAAGAAGGGCAGTCATAGGCATCTCCTGTCTGTTCTCTCAACTGCTAGCCTGACTTGGCGGAAATCGCAAAGGAACAATGCCGCCTTGTGATGCCTTAGTTACGCCACATTTCCGCCGCATATCGAAAGAGTGGCTTGACGAGCGCAAAAGATATTCGGGCGTAAGATCCGAAACATAATGAGGCAGGCATGGCTGAGACTAAGCTGTTGTTGAACGGCTTCAGCATCATTGGAAACCCTCAGACCAACACCAACGCAAGCGCGGGTGGTAATCTGATGATCCATGATGGTGACGCTATATTTGAAGCGAATGATATCGTCGTCTTCCTTGTTGAGGGGGCGACGGAAAATGGTGTTTTGACCGATGACTCGGTCATTGTCGGGGTCATTGTCTATGATAATGCGTCGGATTACTTTAACGATATCCCGCTTTATACCTACGAGGCCCTACCGGGGGGCGGGGCGGATATCGACTTTGGCCGCGATACCATGGGGGACCGGTATCTAGAACTTGATGCCTCCTCGCTTGTGTCGGCAGATGAGGGCGCACCGGTCTTGGGGACTCTCGCGGCGGTGGCCGGGGTGGATATTCTGGGAACGCTGGCCACGTCCACTGGCCCGCTTGTCGTACCTACGAATGAGAATATCGACCTGAATGGCGATGGCATCATTTCCCCTGAAGAGGCCGCGGACGCGAGTTTTTCAAGCGCTCTCAACATCCTGACAGAAAACAACATTGTCTGTTTTGCGGAAGGCACGCTGATCGAGACCCCGATGGGACCGCAACCGGTGGAAACGCTGCGAGAGGGCGATCTGGTCAATACGCTAGATGATGGGCCGCAACCGGTCCGTTGGATCGGTGCGCAATCCATTGTCGGGACGGGGGCGAATGCACCGATCCGGATCATGCGCGGGGCGTTGGGTAATGTGCGAGATCTGCGCGTGTCACAAAATCATCGGATGCTGATTACCGGGCCACAGGCGGAGTTGCTGTTTGGCGAGCATCAAGTCCTGGTCGCCGCCAAGCATCTGGTGAATGATCGCACGATCCGCGTGGAGCCCTGCGCAGGGGTTGTCTATTGGCATTTTCTGCTGGACCAGCACCATGTGGTGTTCGCCGAGGCCGCTCCAACAGAGAGCCTTTTCCCCGGCCAACACTCTCTTAACGCTGTTGGAGAGGTGGAAAGGGATGAGATTCTAGCGTATTTTCCGATGCTTGCGGATGATGATTACAGCTTTGATACCTCGCGTTACACGCTGCGCGCCTTCGAAGCACAGGCCTTGCGGCTCCATGCCTAGCCAATTGGTCCCGGACGGCGTTCCTCGCTCAGAAGGACATTTGCCTCAAGGTCGCCCACTCCCGGCAGGGTCATGATCCGACGACGCAAGACACGTTCGAAATCTGAGATATCACGCGCCACGACGCGCAGGCGATAATCATAAAGCCCCAGAATATGCTCGACCGTCTGCACTTCGGGGATGGCTGAGACCGCGCGTTCGAAATCCTCCAGACTGACCCGGCCCTTGGTGGCGAGTTTCACGCCCAGAAATACCGTGACGCCAAAACCCAGTTTTTCATGATCAAGATCAAGGCGTTGGCCCTTGATCACTCCGGTCTCGCGCAGGCGTTGGAGGCGCCGCCACGTCGCTGGTTGCGATAAGCCAAGTGCGCGACCGATGCCGCTTGCCGATTGGGTCGCGTCGCGCACCAGTTCGCGCAGGATCAGCCGGTCAATTGTGTCCAACTCGATCATAGCGGTAGAGCCTCGTCGGATTTGATCCGCGCCACATGCATCAGCGCTTCGATATCGGCGATATGGGGCAGGGTCAGGATCGCACTGCGGTAGAGTTGCTGATAATGCGCCATGTCGCGGGCAATGACCGAGAGGCGCAGGTCGACCCGACCTAAAAATGTTTGTATTTCAATGACCTCTGGCACGCCTCTCGCGGCCTCGATGAATTCGTCAAAGGCGCGGGCCTGCGTTTTGTCCAGCGTGATGCGCAAGGATACCTCGACCTCATAGCCAAGCGCGCGCCAGTCGATCACGGCACGGTTGGCACGGATCACGCCTTCGTGCTGCATCCGCTCCAGCCGCCGCGCACAGGTGGCGGGGGTGATGCCCGCGCGCTCTGCCAGATCGGCGGGGCTGAGGGTGGGCGCGTGCTGATAGTGACGCAGGATGCGGCGGTCGGTGTCGTCGAGCATGAATTTCACCAATTTTCACTGATTGGCGAATGATTACTCTGAAATATTCTCAAAATAAACTAAAATCACCGGTCTCTCTCTGCGCGTGATGCCTATGATGCACCCATCAAACCAAAGAGGAGAACGCCATGCGCGTCTATTACGATCGTGACTGCGATATCAACCTGATCAAGGACAAGAAAGTCGCCATTCTGGGTTACGGCAGCCAGGGCCATGCCCACGCGCTTAACCTGCGGGATTCAGGCGCAAAAAATCTTGTCGTGGCTCTGCGCGAAGGGTCGAAATCGGCCAAGAAAGCCGAAGCCGAGGGCCTCAAGGTTATGGGTATCGCCGAGGCCGCAGCCTGGTGCGATCTGATGATGTTCACCATGCCCGACGAATTGCAGGGTGAGACCTATCGCAAATATGTGCATGACAACATCCGCCCCGGTGCGGCGATCGCTTTTGCCCACGGCCTGAACATCCATTTTGGCCTGATCGAGCCGAAAGAAGGCGTGGACGTGATCATGATGGCGCCCAAGGGCCCCGGTCACACCGTGCGCGGTGAATATGTCAAGGGCGGCGGCGTGCCCTGCCTCGTGGCGGTCAACAACGATGCGTCTGGCAAGGCGTTGGAAATCGGCCTCAGCTATTGCTCGGCCATCGGCGGCGGGCGTTCGGGGATCATCGAAACCAACTTCCGCGAAGAGTGCGAAACCGACCTCTTCGGTGAGCAGGCGGTGCTTTGCGGCGGTCTGGTTGAACTGATCCGCATGGGCTTTGAGACGCTGGTCGAGGCGGGTTATGCCCCTGAAATGGCTTACTTTGAGTGCTTGCACGAAGTGAAGCTGATCGTCGATCTGATCTATGAAGGCGGCATCGCCAACATGAACTATTCGATCTCGAACACGGCCGAATATGGCGAATATGTCAGCGGTCCGCGGGTTCTGCCCTATGAGCAGACCAAGAAAGAGATGAAGGCCATTCTGCGCGACATCCAGACCGGCAAGTTCGTGCGTGATTTCATGCAGGAAAATGCCGTGGGTCAGCCGTTCTTCAAAGGCACGCGCCGGATGAACGACGCGCATCAGATCGAAGAAGTCGGCCAGAAGCTGCGCGCGATGATGCCGTGGATTTCCGCAGGCAAGCTGGTGGATCAAGAGAAGAACTGAACCCATTGAAATATAATGGGAAAGGGCATCCCTTTGGGGTGCCCTTTTGTGTCTGAGGGCCGAACCATGCAAGAAATTTCCACGAAGAATTGGGTGAAGATCGGGGTCTTGGGCATAATCTGGGGTGCCTCGTTTTTGTTCGCGTCGGTGGCTCTGACCGGTGCGGGGCCGTTCTTTGTGGCGGCGGTTCGGATCGTGTTGGGGGCGGCGTTCTTGCTGTGCCTGTTGCGGATCAAGGGACGGAAATTGCCGCATTTTCGGGGCAAGGATGGCCCGAAGATCTGGGCCTTTGCCCTAATTATGGCGTTGTTTTCAAATGTTTTTCCCTTTATTCTCTTGGCTTGGGCGCTGCAATCGGTGGCCTCTGGGTTTGCCGGGGTTTGCATGGCGGCTGTGCCGCTTTTGATCCTGCCCTTGGCGCATTTTTTGGTGCCGGGAGAGCGGATGAGCCTGCGCAGGCTGGTGGGCTTTGTTCTTGGCTCGGTTGGGGTTGTGGTGCTGATTGGGCCGGATGCCTTCACTTCGACCGGTAAGGATATGGAATCCTTGGCAAGATTGGCGCTTCTTGTCGCGGCAGGGGGGTATGCGATCGGCTCTATTGCCACGCGGCTTTCGCCGGAGGTGGACCGATTGTCGCTGTCGGCCTTGGTGCTGACGCTGGCCGCGGGGATCATTGCGCCGGTGGCCTTGATTGTTGAGGGTCTGCCTAATGCATTGAATGTGAACAGTTTATTGGCAATGCTCTACCTCGGAATCCTGCCGACCGGTCTGGCGCAACTGTTGCTGGTGCAGGTCAACCGCGAGGCGGGGCCGAGTTTTTTCAGCCTTGTCAATTACATGGTGCCGGTATGGTCGGTGATCCTCGGGGCGGTCGTGCTCAGCGAGGCGTTGCCGCCAAGTTTGCTGGCGGCGATGACGCTCATTCTGGGCGGTGTCGGGTTGAGCCAATGGGGGGCGTTGCGGCGGGTTTTTGGCCGACGGTGAGCCTTACAAAACTTACAAGATCTGCGGAGAAATGTAAGCTCCGCCCCCATTGGCCGGTGATGTAAGGTTCTGGTAACTTTTTAGCAGATAGCTGTGCTTGTCTGGAGCTAAAAGGTTCGCTTTGGACAAGCCTAAAACCGAGGAGCCGCGAGGGTCGCGCGCCACAGGTCGCGCGCGGCGCGGGTTTCGGCTACGTCATGCACCCGCAGGATCTGCACTCCCTGCGCCACGCCGCCCAAGGCCACGGCGAGCGAGCCGGGCATACGGTCGGCGGCATGGGGCGTGTTGCTTATTTCGCCGATGAAGCGTTTGCGCGAGGCCCCAAGCAGGATAGGACAGCCGAGGCTGTGAAAGAGCGCGAGGTTCTGCAAAAGCGTGAGATTATGGGCGATGGTTTTGCCAAAGCCGATGCCGGGATCGGTGACGATCCGCTCTCGTGGGATTCCCAAGGCTGTGAGTGCCTCGATCCGGTCCGAGAGCCAGTCGTAGACATCAAGCAACACGTTGTCGTAACGCGGATCGGCTTGCATGGTTTCGGGCGTGCCTTGGGCATGCATCACGCAGACGGGCAGGGCGTGGCTGGCGGCATAGGGGGCGAGGGCGGCATCGTAGGTGAAGCCCGCCACATCGTTGATCAGGTTCGCACCCGCTGCATGGGCCGCACTGGCCACTGGCGTTTTGCGTGTGTCGATTGAGATGGGCGTGGTGATCCCGGCGCGCAGGGCGGCGATGACGGGCGCGGTGCGGGATATCTCATCTTCAATGGGCACCGGCGCGGCACCGGGTCGGGTGGATTCGCCCCCCACATCGAGGATTGTGGCGCCATCGGCTGCCATCTGTCGCGCATGGGCAAGGGCGATTTCGGGGTCAAAGTGCTGACCGCCGTCGGAAAAGCTGTCGGGGGTGACGTTGAGAATGCCCATGATCTGGGGCGTGGCCATATCCAGCGTGGCGATGGGCGCGCGGGGGGCGGTGAGGCGATGCAGCGCGTCGCTTGGCAGGTCCGTGGCAGGGATCAGGCGCGGCGGGGCATCGCGATCCAGCACCTCGACCGTATCGAACCAGCACCAGCCGCCCGCAAGGGGCAGCGCGCCGGTCGGGCGGGCGGGATCAGTGCGGGGGATCGGGCGATAATAGGGCATGGTGACCTCGGGATTGCGCGCGGTGTTGAGGCGGTGAGGTAAGCGGGCAAGGTCGCGGGGTCAAGGCGGGGTGAGAGGGCTCGCGTGCCGCGGGGTGTGTTTCAGACAGAGGCGTCAGGGGCCGCATGCACCCGCACGCCGTTGATGCGCCAGCCCTCGTCCGTCTTGATCATTTCATATTCAACGATCCAGCCCGCGCCCGCCGCATCGCGCAAACGCACGTTCTGCCACAGTTTTCCGGCAATCTCCTTTGGGTCAAGAAAGGTCACATCGGAGGGGGCCCAGACCATCGGATAACCGTCGCGCACCATGGCCCCGAATTGTTCGGGGCTGCTGAACTTCTGCTGAATGAAGCCGCTGGCGTAGCTGTAGGCGCGGGCCACATCCTGCGCCAAGAACGCCTCAAGCTGTGCAGAGATCACGGCGCGCGCCGCCTCATTTGCACGCAGGGGGTGGGCCAGACCAAGGGTCAGGGCCAGACACAGCATCAGGTATCGCATGGCAGTCCTCCATTTGATCCTGAGGTAGCCCCGCGCCCACCCGCGTCAAGCGTCAGGGTTTTTGCAGGGTTTGCAGATAGGTCACAAGATCGACCACCGGCTGGCTGGTCAGGATCGTCTGGCCCCGCTCGGTCCGAAGCCCGACATCGCGATCCTCAAAGAACGCGCCATAAATTGGCATCGGGCTGCCATGCGAGACAAGCGGATCACGCCCGTCGATCCGGCGCACCACCCGTTCGACCGGAAAATGCCCGTTATTGGTGGCCGCAAGCGCGGTCAGGTCGGCGGGAAGCAGGGTCAGCACCGCCCGCATCGGGCCGTGCCCGGTGCCGTCGCGGCCATGACAGGCCGCGCAATACCGTTCGTAGGTCTGCGTGCCGGCGCGAAGGTCCTGCGCCTGCGCAGGCTGCATCAGGCCGAGAGCGATCAGGGCCAAGGTCGGGAATGTCGCGCGCATGAGAGCTGTCCTTGTTGCTGTGACACGTGATGATGACATCACATCATATCACCGCAAGGCAAGCGTTTGCACCTTGATCGACATCAACCCGCAAGCTGCTGCACCTGTGCCCAGAGGGGATCAGCCACGTTGACCGGGTCTTGCGCCGTGCGGGTTTGGCCCGGCATCCGGGTGCCCTGATCCTGCGCCGCAGCCTCGGCCACCTGTGCGAGCCGGTCAAAGAACGCGCCCGACAGGTCGGGGTCCATCAGCAGGTAATACTGCCCCAGATCATGGGGCGGTCCTTCGGGGGCCTTGAGCGGTTTGACCGCGCGGCTGACCACCCCGCCGGTCATGCCAGCCGCCAGAAGTTCCGCCATCAGCCCCAGACCCCAGCCCTTGTAGCCGCCGATGCTGATCAGCGATCCGGCCAGGGCCGCCTCGGGGTCTGTGGTGGGGTGTCCATCGGCATCGACGGCCCAGCCCTCGGGGATGCGGGTGCCTGCCGCCTTGGCCATGGTGATCTTGCCCAAGGCGACCACGGTGGTCGATTGGTCGAATTGCATGGCGATGCCGCCCGCACCATCAGGCACGGAAAAGGCGATCGGATTGGTGCCGATGACCCGCGTCTTGCCACCCGGAGCGGCCACGATGGGTGAAGCATTGGTCATCCCAAGGCCGATCAAGCCGCGCCGTGCAATCTGTTCGGTGAAATAGCCCAGCGAGGTGCAGGTGTGCGCATGTCCGATGGCAAGGCTGGCCACGCCATTGGCGCGTGCGGCCTCTGCTGCCGGGGCGATGCCGCGTGCAAAGGCGGGTTGGGCAAAGCCGTAACGTGCATCCACCATCACAGCGCCCGGACGTGGTTGTGTCACCACTGGCTCTGCCTTGCCCTTGACCCGGCCCGTGACCAATTGCTGGCAATAGCTTTCGAGATAGTAGAGTCCGCAAATCCGGTTGCCGACGCTCTCTGCGGCCCGCACCGCGCGCGCCACCTCTGCCGCGATCCAAGGAGTTGCGCCATGCCGTATCAGCGCGTTGGCGGTGCGTTCTTCGATCTCGTTCAGTGAAATATCGGCCATTTTGCCCCCCCTTTTGACTGCCCCGCAGCTATGGGCGCGGGGCGGGGGCGTGGTCAATCCAATCCTTCTGAAGCAGAGTTCAGTTTTGCCAAAGCTCAGCCCGGTACGACCCGCCCCTGATCCAGCCGCAAGATACGGTCCATCCGGGCCGCAAGATCAAGGTTATGGGTGGCAATCAACGCGGAAAGGCCGGTGCCGCGCACCAGCCCCGCCAGCGCCTCGAACACCTGATCCGAGGTGCCGGGATCAAGGTTGCCGGTGGGCTCATCCGCCAAAAGCACGCGGGGGGAATTGGCCAGCGCCCGGCAGAAGGCCACGCGCTGTTGCTCGCCCCCTGACATGGCCGAGGGCCGGTGTCCGGCGCGCGGTCCCACGCCCACCTGATCCAGCAGCGCCTGCGCGCGCGCCTCTGCGTCCCGCCGCGCCACGCCATTGGCCAGTTGCGGCAGCACCACGTTTTCAAGCGCGGTGAATTCGGGCAGCAAGTGGTGGAACTGATAGACAAACCCCACCTCTTGCCGCCGCACCATGGTGCGGCGCCGGTCGCTGAGGCCGGTCATGTCCTCGGCCCCGATCTCGACCCGGCCTGCATCGGGGGTATCAAGCAGCCCCGCGATATGCAGCAGCGTCGATTTTCCCGCGCCAGAGGGCGCAACCAGCGCCACCATCTCGCCGCGCGCCAAGGTCAGGTCAACACCGCTCAGCACCCGCACCTCGCTGGTAAGACCACGGTTGTAGATTTTCTCGACGCCTGTGAGGCGCAACACCGCCTCACTCATAGCGCAGCGCCTCTACCGGGTTCATCCGCGCCGCACGCCGCGCCGGAAAGATCGTCACCACAAAGCTGAGGCCCAGCGACAGCGTCACTGCCGACAGCACATCCTCGGCCCGCAGTTGCGCGGGCAGCCGGTAAATGCCGCGTATGGACGGATCCCAGACCTGACCGCCCATCGCCATGTTCACAAAGCTGAAAATCGGGTCGATATAAAGCGCAAAGAGACAGCCGAAGATTACACCCATCGCCGTGCCGATCATGCCGGTGAACGCGCCGCAGATAAAGAACACCCGCAGGATGGAGCCTTCGGTCAGGCCCATGGTGCGCAGGATGCCGATGTCGCGGCCCTTGTTCTTGACCAGCATGATCAGACCGGAGGTGATGTTCATCGCCGCAATCAGCACGAGGATCGAGAGGATCACGAACATCACGTTATCCTCAACCTCGAGCGCGCGCAGGAACGCGCCACTCGCGTCTTGCCACGTCCAGAGCATCGCCCGCTCGCCCGCCGCTTGCAGGAGCGGCAGGGTGAGCGCGTCCACGCGCTCGGGCTCGGCCACCATCACCTCAAGCTCGTCGGCGCGCCCGTCGCGGTTGAAAAAGCTCTGCGCCTCTTCGAACGGCAGATAGGCGCGCACCCGGTCGATATCATAGCGCCCGGCGGAAAAGATATAGACCACCTCATAGGCATTGACGCGCGGGCTGGTGCCGAGCGGTGTCTTGACCCCGTTGGGGGAAATTAGTTTGATCCGGTCGCCCACGGTGACGCCCAATTCCTGCGCCACGCCAGAGCCGATGGCGATACCGTCGGCAAAGCGCGTGATGTCGCCCTGTGCGGTCTCGGGATCGGCCACGCGCGGGATCGTCGCCAGATCCTGCGCCGCAATACCAAAGATCTGCACGCCGGCGTTGCGGTCGCGGGCGTTGGCCATGACCTGACCCTTGACCAAGGGGGCGACGCGCGTGACGCCGGGCACCGCGCGCACCCGTTCGGCCATGGCGGCGTAATCCTCAAGGCTGCGGTCAATCCGTCCTGCCGCATCGACCGCGCCAGAATTGTAGACCGTCACATGCGCATTGGCCCCGAGGATTGTATCGACGAATTCGGCGCGAAAGCCTGAGCGCACGGCCAGCGTGGCAATCAGGGCAAAGACCGCGAGCGTGATGCCGATCAGGCTGATCCAGGTCATCACGCTGACGCCGCCCTCGGCCCGCTTGGCGCGCAGATAGCGCCAGGCGATCATCCATTCGAAGGCGGCAAAGGGGGCGGGCGTTCTGGCCATTCCGGCTCCTTGGTCGGGGTGGGCGGACAGTGGGGGTTTCGGGTGGGGGCGTCAAGGGAGGGGGGATTGGATCTCCTCCGCGCGGAATCAAGGCGCGTAGCGCCGCCGCGCGGATCGCTGGGCCGTCCCGCGGCCTAGCGATTTTGAGAGGGAGCGCATTGCTGAGGGGTCATACGGGTTTGGCTCGCA
>NZ_JBLXFE010000003.1:0-293555 GCF_048262375.1 Roseovarius sp. | reverse complement strand
GCGCAATCTCGCCGATCTGGCGGGGTCAGAATGAAGCTGTCGGGCGCATGGATCGAGGTGCAGGCAACGCAAGTGGTGTGCCGGATGCTGACCGAGGCCGGGTATCAGGCGCTATTTGTCGGTGGCTGTGTGCGTAACACGCTTTTGGGTGCGCCGGTGGGGGATATCGACATTGCCACTGATGCGCGGCCCGAGGTGGTGGCGCATCTGGCCACGGCGACCGGGTTAAAGCCAGTGCCGACGGGGTTCGAACATGGCACGATTACCGTCATCTCGAGTCATATCCCGCATGAGGTGACCACATTTCGCGAGGATGTTCAAACTTTTGGCCGTCATGCGGTCGTGGCCTTTGCCACCGACATTCACGCCGATGCGCGGCGGCGCGATTTTACTATGAACGCGCTCTATGCGCGCCCTGATGGTACGGTAATTGACCCCTTGGGGGGGCTGGAGGATCTGCGCGCGCGACGGGTGCGGTTCATCGAAGATGCCGATCAACGTATTCGTGAGGATTATCTGCGGGTTTTGCGGTTTTTCCGGTTTCACGCGTGGTATGGCGATCCTGCGGGCGGGCTTGACCCGGACGGATTGGCCGCTTGCGCAAGCAATCTCGACGGGCTTGCGGATTTGTCGCGCGAGCGTGTGGGCGCTGAAATACGCAAGTTGCTTGCGGCGCCTGATCCGGCGCCAGCGCTGGCGGCGATGCAGGCAGCGGGGGTGTTGCACGCGATCTTGCCGGGGGCGGATGGGCGCGCGTTGACCGTGATGGTGCACCTTGAATCAGAGACAAACATCGCCCCAGATGCGATTTTGCGCCTTACAGCACTGGGAGGAGAGGCTGTCGCCGACCGGTTGCGCCTGTCCAAGGCGGACGCGCGGCGGGTGTGTCTATTGCGAGAGGCGGCTGTCGGAGGGGCGCGGGCTGGAGAGCTTGGGTATCGGTATGGTGTTGAGGACGGGAGGGCGATCCTGCTCTTGCGCGCCGCATTGCTGGATATGCCGCCCGATCCGCAGGCTGTTGAGGGGCTGACCCAAGGGGCCGATGCGCGCTTTCCTGTCGCGGCGGCAGACCTTATGCCGGAATACACAGGTCCGGCGCTTGGGGCGCGCTTGCAGGCGTTGGAGCGGCGCTGGATAGATTCGGGCTTTGTGCTCAGGCGTGAAGATCTGATCTGAGCGGGCTTTCGCACCGCGCCGTTGCAGGTTAAAGCCGCATCCATGAGCGAACATGACATCATCCGACTGGGCCACCAAGCCGACGGCATTGCCGATGGGCCGGTTTATGCGCCTCTGACCCTTCCGGGAGAGCGGGTTTCTGGCCGTTTGGTGGGCCAAACCCTGACGGATGTGCGGATCGTCACCCCCTCGTCGGATCGCGTGACCGCCCCTTGCCGTCATTTCCGGTCCTGTGGCGGCTGTCAGGTGCAACATGCCTCGGATGGGTTTGTCGCCAATTGGAAACAGGAGGTGGTGCGGGCAGCATTGACGGCGCATGGCATCACGGCTGAGTTTCTGCCGATCCATGTTTCGCCGCCACAATCCCGACGCCGCGCGACATTTACGGCCAAACGCACGAAAAACGGGGCGATGGCGGGGTTTCATGCGCGTGGGAGCGATGTGGTCATCGAGGTGCCGGATTGTCGGTTGTTGCATCCCGAAGTGATGCGCGGCCTCACGATTGCCTGTGATCTGGCCGCGACGGGGGCAAGCCGTAAGGCATCGCTGGCGGTCAGTGTCACGCAGTCGCGTGCTGGGCTTGATGTGGTAGTGGCTGACGGCAAGCCGCTGGACGGCCCGTTGCGGATTGCGCTGGCGGCGCTGGCAGAGCGGCATGATCTGGCGCGGCTTGGCTGGCGGGATGAGGTTGTGGTGACGCGCCGCGCGCCGGTGCAGATCTTTGGGGGAGCACGGGTGATCCCGCCGCCCGGTGCCTTTTTGCAGGCTACGGCAGAGGGGGAAGCGGCGCTTTTGGCGCAAACAGAGACTATTTTGAGTGGTGCGCGGCGTATTTTGGATCTCTTTGCCGGGTGCGGCACCTTTGCGCTTGCCTTGGCGGCGCATGCGCAGGTGCATGCGGTAGAGGGCGATGCCACCATGCTAGAGGCGCTCAATGTCGGTCGACGCGGTGTCGAGGGACTATATCCGCTGAGCACGGAGGCACGGGATCTCTTTCGTCGCCCGCTCTTGCCGGATGAGCTATCCAAGTTTGAGGCGGCGGTGATTGACCCGCCGCGCGCAGGGGCCGAGGCGCAGGTCGCCGAGATTGCCCGCGCCGGGCTGCCGCGCCTGGCCTATGTGTCGTGCAATCCCGTGACTTTTGCCCGAGATGCGAGGACGCTGCTTGCGGCGGGCTATGCGATGGGGCCGGTGAAGGTGGTGGATCAATTCCGCTGGTCGTCGCATGTGGAGCTGGTTGCCGGATTCTCGCTGGCCAAAACCTGACTTGTTTAAAATCCTCTACCACAGAACCCCGGTTTTGAGGTAGAAAAGACCCGAGCAGTGAGCGGATCAAAACCAATGAACCTAAAGAGGCGTTTTGTGGTGTTGGCAGGGTTGTCGGCCCTGTCGGCCTGTGCGACCCAATCCAAATTTCGGACCTATCGCGGCCCCGAAGTAACGCGCGTGATCGTCAACAAGGGCGAGCGCGAGATGTTTTTGCTGCATCACGACCGGCCGCTCAAGCGATACAAGGTTGATTTGGGCTTTGCGCCCGCAGGTCACAAGCAATTCGAGGGGGATGGCCGCACGCCGGAAGGTGAGTATTTCATTGATCGGCGGAACCCCAACAGCGCGTTCCATCTGTCACTGGGGATTTCCTATCCGAATGAGGCGGATATCGCCTATGCAAAGGCGGTCGGTAAATCCCCCGGCGGGGACATCTTTATCCATGGCGAGCCGACCAGACTCGCCTTTATGAAGCCGGACTGGACGGCGGGATGTATCTCGGTGCTGAACCGAGAGATGGAGGATGTCTATGCGATGGTTCGCGATGGGACGCCGATCACGATCTATGCGTGATCAGTTGCCAAGGATCATCGTCCACCAGATTTTGCCGCCCGGTTCCTGAAGCCAAGAAAACCCCATATTCCGGGCCTCGGGCGCCAGTATCACGCGGCGCGTGCCTTCTTCTTCCATCCATGCAGCGAGGGTTTGCAGCTCGGTTTCATAGGTTTCCGAGATGGTTTCACCCACCAGATTGCCAGAGTATCCGACCCGGCGAATACGGTCGAGCGGCGATGACCCGTCTGAGCCGAAGTGCCATGGCCGGTTCTGAACCGACATGTCACGTGAATGGGTTGCGGCAGCGGCGGTCAGCGATGAATCAAGCGTGAGCGGGGCCTGGCCGGCTGCATGTCGCAGGGAATTGACGGAATCGAGCATGCGGAATTGAATCTCGGAGGTTTGACCCGGCTTGATTCGATAGACACGGGGCAAAGGCTTGCCATCAGAGCCGAGTTGCGGTGGCGGCGGGGCGGCGCAGGCCGAAAGAGCCAAAAGAGCCGACACCAGCAGGATATAGAGACGCGCCATGATCCAGAACCACCCGAAATTGTTTCTGATCCCGCTTTAGCCCGGCTTGCGTTGCGATTCAAACCCACATGCGCATAAGATTGCCTGTGGCGCATGGTTTGATTTGTGACTGCGTCCTTCGCGCCATATATTGCTGAATTGTATTGGCTTACCCGACTGGAGATACGCAGATGACCAAGAACTCTGGGATTTCATGGAACCGGCGCATGTTTCTGACGGGTGCCGCAGCTTTGATGGGCGCGCCTGCGCTTGCGCAAAGCCTTGACAGCGACGACACCGTCGAAATGGAGCGCGATCTTGAGGAAACCGTAAGGCGCAATATTTCCGGCTTTCGGATGCTGGATTGGCGGCCATATTTTTCGAACCTGAACAACGGCGCTATTCTGGTCGATGTCGATTCGCGTGCTGTGCATTTCTGGAGCGCGGATGAGTCCATCTACAGGCTGTACCCGTCTTCGGTGCCGTTGACTGAGGATCTTACGCGACGCGGCCGCACTGCGGTTGTGCGCAAGGTCGAAGGGCCAAGCTGGCGTCCGACGCCGTCAATGCTCAAGCGTAATCCGGAATGGCCGGCATTTGTGCCGCCGGGACCAGATAATCCCCTGGGAACGCACGCGCTCTATCTGAGTTGGACCTATTATCGCATTCATGGAACCCATGACACGCGCAAGATCGGGCGCAGGTCATCCAATGGCTGTGTGGGTCTTTACAATGAACACATTGCCGAACTCTTCAGCTTGACCAAGGTTGGCACACAAGTGTTGCTAATTTGACGAAAAATAGGCGGTTTATGTGGTTGTTCTTCTAAGATGTAATTGCAATCGTTCAGTTTTGCTGATTAGAAAATACTACGAGGTAAGTCTTGGGTGCTTGGCGTTGTGTATTGCAGCGTCCGGCCAATATCTGGAGGATAATTTATGAAGAAACTCGTTCTCGCTGCTGCCCTGAGCGCTGCCGCTTCGACCGCATTCGCTGGCAACCTGTCCGAGCCCGTCATCGAGGCACCGGTGGTTGTTGAAGAAACCGCTGCAAGCTCGTCCGCCGCTGGCGTTTGGGTTCCGCTGGTTCTGCTGGCAATCGTCGCAGCTGTTGTCGCAGCTGACTAATACAGCATCGACACCAAATGAAAAAGGCAGTGGGAAACCACTGCCTTTTTTGTTTGTCCGGCGCGTCTGTGATCAGTCGTGCCAGCCCCTGAGGTTCGACTCTATGATCGACGACAACGCCCGGATGTGGGCGTCGTCATCATTGAGGCAGGGGATATAGGTGAATTCCTCGCCGCCCGCCTCTTCAAAGCTTTCACGGATTTCTTCGTTGATCTCTTCCAGTGTCTCGATGCAATCGGCGGAAAAGGCCGGGGCCATGACGGCAATTCGCTTCTTACCGTCTTCCTGAGCCAAACGCGCGACCTCTTTCACCGTATAAGGCTTGAGCCATTCCTCGGGACCAAAGACCGATTGGAATGTCGTCGTGATCTCTGTGTCCTTCCATCCCAGCCGTTCCTTGAGAAGGCGCGTCGTTTTCTGGCACTGGCAGTGATAGGGATCGCCCTGCATCAGATAGCGTTTCGGCATGCCGTGATAAGACACGACGAGGATTTCAGGGCGCTTTTCGACCTGCGCATAGGCGCGCTCGACCGACTGCGCGAGCGCTTCGATGTAGAGCGGGTTTTCGAAATAGGGTTCGACCACGCGGGCAGTGGGCTGCCATGTCTCGTCCATCAGTGCGCGAAAGAACTGGTCATTCGCGGTGGCCGAGGTGGCGCCAGCGTAATGCGGATAGAGCGGAAAAAACAGGATACGGGTGCACCCTGCCTCGACCATCTGGCGCACCTTGGATTTGGTCGAGGGATTGCCATAGCGCATGCAGAAATCCACCATCACCCGATCGCCATAGCGGTCCTGCATGGATGCTGCCATCTTGGCGGTCTGATCGCGGGTTATGGTCATCAGGGGGCTTTCGCCCTTTTCCTCGTTCCAGATGGATTTGTAGGCATGCCCGCTGGTAAAGGGACGCTTGGTCAGGATGATGAGCTGTAGCAGCGGCTGCCATTTCCAAGGGGAGTAGTCGATTACCCGGCGATCTGACAGAAACTCGTTCAGATAACGGCGCATTGGCCAATAGGTATAATGATCCGGTGTGCCGAGATTGGCCAGCAGCACGCCGGTTTTCGCGCGCGGCACCTTGGGGTGGTCGGCGGTGGCATGTTCAGGGCGGGCGGCATCATGGCTGGCATCAAGCATGGCGAGGGTCTATCCTGTGAGTTCCGCAACACAGGTGACATATAGGCTATGCTTGAAAGGTCAATCTTTCAGCGGATTTTCGACTGCGCCAAGGGCATCCGCAAGCCGGGCGTTGGCCGATCCGGGGCGCAGTGGCTGGGGTTGGCTGGCGTCGGGGGCCCAGCCTGTGAGGAAGATCATTTCGAAGGTGGTGGGGATGCGCCCGTCACCCGTGCCAAAGGCTCTTGAGTATATGTCGCAGGCGCGGTTGAGCACTTGGCGTCGGGTCAGACCCCTGTGGCGCGCGGTCATGGCATTGGATTCGCCCATGGCGCGCAGGTCGCGCATCAGCGCCAGCGGATTGGCGTAGCTGGTACTGAGCGGCAGACTATCGGCCACCGGCAGACTGAGGCCCGCGCGCTGCATCAAGGCACCCAGATCGCGGATTTCCGCCATAGGCAGGACACGCGGAGAGAGACCACCGCTGACCTCAGCCTCGGCCTGAGCCAGAGCGCTGCGTAATTCGCTGAGCGTGCCGCCGCCAAAGAGCGCCGTGAGCATGAGCCCATCGGGGCGCAGGGCGCGGCGTGCCTGAATGAGCTGGCCCACGGGATCGTTGGCCCAATGCAGGCAGAGGGCGTGAATCACCAGATCATGTGCGCCCGGCTCCAGCGTCAAAACCTCATCATCCGGCACGATTAGGGCCTCTGGCAGTTGGGTTTGCCAGAATTGTGGAAAACCTGTCACCACGGCGGGTGCGGTAAAGGTTTTGTTAACCAAGCTCAGACGATCCTTGACCTCATCGGCAGCGATTTCGTGCAGGAAGAGGGCCGGCGTGCGCTGGGCGCGCTGGCGGTTGCGGATCAGGGCGGTGCGGTCGGTCAGGGGTGTTTGCTTCATGGGGCTAGGATAGAGTGCTGACAGCAGCTTTTCAAACGGCGGTTCACATGGTCTATCCAGCCCGCTGCACGCTCTGCGGCGTGGTGGTGGACAGCGATTTCGGACTCTGCGGTCCCTGCTGGCGTGATACGCCGTTTATCTCTGGTCTGGTCTGCGACACTTGCGGTGTGCCCTTGCCCGGTGAAGCTCATGAAATGCCAGAGCATTGCGATGACTGTCTGCGCTTGGCGCGGCCTTGGTCACAGGGGCGCGCGGCGATGCGTTATCACGAGAATGGCCGAAAACTGGTGCTGCTGCTGAAACATGGTGACCGGCATGATGTGGTGCGCCCTGCCGGAAAATGGATGGCGCGCGCGGCGCAACCGCTCTTGCGTCCAGATACCTTGATCGTGCCTGTCCCGCTTCATTGGATGCGGATGCTGTCGCGCCGATTCAATCAGTCTGCACTTTTAGCGCAGGCGCTCGGGCGCGAGACCGGGCTGCCCTGTTGCCCAGACCTCCTGATTCGCCCCAAGCGCACGCAAACGCTAAAGGGAATGGGCGTTGAGGCGCGCCATGCGATGCTGGCCGATGCAATCCGGCTGAACCCCCGGCATGCCGCGCGCCTCAAAGACCGGTCGATCCTGATGGTTGATGATGTGATGACCTCTGGTGCGACGCTTTCGGTCGCCGCTCAGGCCTGTTTTTCAGCTGGTGCCGGGGATGTGAGTATTCTGACACTGGCGCGCGCCGCCAAGGATGCCTAAGTTCGCGCGAAAGCGAACCGGGAAACCCAACCATGAAACCAGTTGAAATCTATACTTCACCGCTGTGTGGCTTTTGTCACTCAGCCAAGCGACTATTGCAAAAGAAGGGCGTCAATTTCTCTGAAATTAACGTACTTGCGCAGCCTGCGCGCAAATCCGAGATGTTAAAGCGGGCGAATGGGCGTCACACCGTACCGCAGATTTTTGTGGGCGATACCCATGTTGGCGGTTGTGACGATCTCTATGCGCTAGAGCAGGCGGGCAAACTTGATTCACTCCTGCGCGGGTGATGGGTATGCGCACGGCTCTTCTTCAGCTGAACAGCAGCGATGATCCAGAGGCCAATCTGGCGGTTGTTCTGGCGATGATGGATGACGCCTTGACCCAAGGCGCCGAGTTCATCCTGACGCCTGAGGTCACCAATTGCGTTTCAGGCAGTCGTACACATCAAAAAACGGTGCTGCAGTCCGAAGACAACGATCCGACACTCGCCGCGCTGCGTGCCCGTGCGGCTGAGGCGGGTGTCTGGCTGTTGATCGGATCGCTCGCGCTCAAGACCGAGGACCCAGACGGGCGTTTTGCCAACCGTTCGTTTTTGATTGGGCCGGATGGTGGCATCGTCGCGCGCTATGACAAGATCCATATGTTCGACGTCGATGTCACGCCTGAGGAAACCTATCGCGAGTCGGACGGGTTTCGTCCGGGCAGCCGCGCCGTGCTGGCCGATATGCCGCTGGGCAAGCTGGGGTTGACGATTTGTTACGACATTCGCTTTCCACATCTGCACCGCTGTTTGGCGCAGGCGGGGGCGAGCGTTCTTGCTGTGCCAGCTGCGTTTTCGCATGTTACGGGCGCGGCGCATTGGGAGGTGCTGCTGCGTGCTCGGGCTATTGAAACCGGCTGTTTTGTTCTGGCTCCGGCCCAAACCGGCACCCATGCCGCCACAACCGGACGCACCCGTCAGACCCATGGCCACAGCATGGTTGTGGCCCCTTGGGGCGAGGTTTTGGCCGATGGCGGCGTCGAGCCGGGCATCGTGATGGTTGATCTTGACCCCGATGCGGTGGCACAAGCGCGCAGGCGCGTGC
Organism: Roseovarius sp.; assembly: GCF_048262375.1. Taxonomy (GTDB): domain Bacteria; phylum Pseudomonadota; class Alphaproteobacteria; order Rhodobacterales; family Rhodobacteraceae; genus Roseovarius. The sequence continues at coordinate 285,068 of NZ_JBLXFE010000003.1, read as the reverse complement.
CTTCGCTGCGCCACGATCGAGCGTTTGACGGGCCCTGAATGACCGATACGACCAGCAATTCCCTTGCCGTGGCGCTCTTTAGCGAGATCCTCACGAATGAGCAGTTGATTCGTAATCGACTGACCAAGGTTTTGCCAAAGGGCATGGAGATTTCGCATTTCTCGGTGCTCAATCACCTTGCGCGGATCGGGGACGAGCGCAGCCCGGCGCAATTGGCCAAAAGCTTTCACGTCACGCGCGGGGCGATGACCAATACGCTGAGCAAGCTTGAATGGGCGGGATATGTGCATATTCGCCCGGATTGGGACGATGCGCGGCGCAAAATGGTGGCAATCAGCCCCTCGGGCCGTCAGGCGCGCGATGCCGCCATCGCCGCGATTACGCCGATGGTCTCGGACCTGATTCGGGACTTGGGCGAGGACCGGGTTCGCGCCAGCCTGCCGGTGCTGCGCGAATTGCGCGCCCGGCTGGAGCCGGGCACTTGATCTAGCGCGGTTTCAGGCTCGTGGTCACGTAATTCACGCTGAGATCCCTGTCGGACAGGCGCCAGCCCCAGGTGATCGGGTTGAACACGAATCCCTTGCGGTCTACCGGCACCAGCCTGGCGTTGCGCAGCAGTTCATACAGCTCATCGGGCGTGATAAACTTGGACCAGTCATGCGTGCCCTTAGGCAGCCAACGCATGACATATTCTGCGCCCACGATGGCCATGGCATAGCTCTTGGGGTTGCGGTTGAGGGTCGAGCAGACATGCAGCCCGCCCGGTTTCAATAGCTGTTGGCAGGCGGTGAGATAGGTCAGCGGATCGGCCACATGCTCGACCACTTCCATGTTGAGCACCACGTCAAACTGTTCGCCCGCTGCTGCCAGATCCTCGGCGGTGGTGTTGCGATAGTCGATGTCGAGCCCGGATTGGGCCGCATGCACCTGTGCCACGGGGATGTTTCGGGGGGCGGCGTCTGCTCCGACCACGGTCGCGCCCAGACGCGCCATCGGCTCGCTCAAGAGGCCGCCACCGCAGCCGATATCGAGGATCCGAAGCCCGGTGAAAGGCGTATTGCTTTTCAGGTTCCGATCAAATTCTGCTGCGATCTGGCTTGTGATATAATCCAGTCGGCAGGGGTTGAGCATGTGCAGCGGTTTGAATTTCCCGTTCGGATCCCACCATTCGGCGGCCATCGCCTCGAACTTGGCAACTTCTGTGGGGTCAATCGTGCTCTGAGCGGCTTGCATTCTGCTCTCCATATGCTCTTTTGGTCTCGCGGCTTATATAGGACATTCATGGACAAATTCTCAGGCCAAAAGAGCGCAGTGCAGTATCTTCATCCTCCGGTCGAACCCTTCGACCGGCAAATGCTGGATGTGGGCGACGGGCACAGCGTCTATATGGAGCAATCGGGCCGTCCTGATGGGGTGCCAGTGATCGTGCTGCATGGCGGACCGGGTGGCGGGAGCAGTCCGGCGATGCGGCGCTATTTCGACCCTGCGATCTATCGGATCATTTTGTTCGATCAGCGCGGCTGTGGCCGCTCGCGCCCGCATGCCAGCGTCGAGGCGAATACCACATGGCATCTGGTGGCTGATATCGAGCTGATTCGGAGGACATTGGGTATCGACCGCTGGATCGTGTTTGGTGGCAGTTGGGGCGCGACACTGGCTCTGATCTATGCGCAGGCGCATCCGGAGCCTGTCCGGCATTTGGTGCTGCGCGGCGTCTTTACCATGACCGAGGCGGAATTGCAGTGGTTCTATGGCGGTGGGGCCGGAGCGTTCTGGCCGGAAACATGGGCGCGGTTTCTGGAGCTGATTCCAGAGGATGAGCGCGGCGACCTGATCACCGCCTATCACCGGCGTCTGTTCTCAGGCAATCTGAGCGAGGAAGTGAGCCACGCCAAAGCATGGTCGTCGTGGGAAAACGCGCTGGCGACGGTGCATTCCACCGGGGTGGGTGGCGATAGCCCCGCCGATTACGCCCGCGCCTTTGCCCGGCTGGAGAATCACTATTTCATGCATCGCGGGTTTCTTGATTACGATGGGCAGATCCTCGATCAGATGGGCAAGATCGCGCATATTCCCGGCTCTATCGTGCAAGGCCGGTATGACATGATTTGCCCGCCTGTTACGGCGCATCGGCTGGCCGAGCTTTGGCCCGAAGCAGACCTGCATATGATTCCGGTTGCAGGCCATGCGCTGTCAGAGCCGGGGATCAGTGCCGAACTCGTGGGCGTGATGCAGAAACTGGCCCGCACGGTCTGAGCTTTGCTGCTTTTCCCGTACCCTGCATCGCGCTAAGTGAGGCATATGGAAACGCTGCCCGATCTCTATGCCCGCCTTGTGGCGGACGGCAAATTATCACATGATCCCGCTCAGGAGGCGCTCTTGCCTGAATTTGAGCGGATCCGCATGGCCTTGGACGAGGCCCCGCGCAAGGGCTGGTTTCGACGGGCGCCAGAGCCGCCAAAGGGGCTGTATATCTGGGGAGGGGTCGGACGCGGTAAATCCATGCTGATGGATCTCTTTGTCGAGACACTTGAGGTGCCCAGCAGGCGTGTGCATTTTCACGCCTTCATGCAGGAAATTCATGCTGGTCTGCATGCCGCGCGCGCTCGGAATGAGACGGATGCGTTGGCTCCGGTGGCGGCTGAGGTTGCCAAATCCTTGCGCCTTTTGGCGTTTGATGAAATGCAGATCACTGACATCACGGATGCGATGATCGTGGGGCGTCTGTTCGAGGCGTTGTTTGCGGCGGGTGTCGTGGTGGTCACGACCTCTAATCGTCTGCCTGATGAGCTCTATAAAAACGGCCTGAATCGTCAGCTTTTCCTGCCGTTCATCGACCTCTTGAAAGAGCGGATGATCATTCATGAAATGGTCAGTCCGACCGACTACCGCCAAGATCGTCTAATCGGCAGTCCAAGCTATTTCTCTCCGATCAATTCAGAGAGTCGGGCCGAAATAGAGACGATCTGGCAGGATCTGACCAAGGGGCGCGGCGGGCCACATACCATCATCGTGAACAAGCGTGCGGTGGAAATTCCGGCCTTTCACAATGGCGTGGCGCGGGCGACCTTTTATGATCTTTGCGGCAATCCGCTGGGCCCGGCGGATTATCTGGCGCTGGCCGAGGCGGCGCGGGTACTGATCCTAGAAAACATCCCGCAGATGGGCCGCAGCAATTTCAACGAGGCCAAGCGGTTTGTCACCTTGATCGACGCGCTTTATGAGGCGCGTGTGCAGTTGATCTGTTCGGCGGCGGCGGTGCCGGAATACCTTTATATCGAGGGTGAAGGGTCGTTTGAGTTCGAGCGCACAGCCAGTCGGATGCGCGAAATGCAATCCGAAGGTTGGGGCAAGGACGACTAGCGGCTTCGCGTCAGATCCAAAAACACATCCTGCAAATCCGCCTGCTCGGTCTTTACGTCACGAATGGTAATCCCAGCGGCATGGACGGCGGCCAACACGGCTTCTGCAGTGGTGGCTGCGGATTTATAGGTGATCACCAACGCGCCATCACTGCGCTGCACGACAGTCAGACCCTCACCCGCGGGCAATGTCACCACCGGCTTGTCAGGCTGAATGATCATGGTCTTGGCATCCAGTCGGCCCAAGAGATTGGCGGTGCTGTCACGAGCCACCACTTCGCCCAAATTGATGATGGCGATTTCGTCACACATTTCCTCGGCTTCTTCGAGATAGTGGGTGGTTAGAATGATCGTCATTCCCTGCGCGTTTAACTGTCGGACATTTTCCCACAGCATCTGACGCAGTTCGATATCCACCCCTGCCGTCGGCTCGTCCAGAACGAGGATATGCGGATGGTGCACCAATGCCTTGCCCAGCAGGAGCCTGCGGCGCATCCCCCCAGAGAGGGTGCGTGCATAGGCCTCTGCCTTGTCCTCCAGCCCGATCAAACGCAGGATTTCATCACTGCGCCGCTCTCGGCGTGGCACGCCATAGAGCCCGGCCTGAACCTCTAATGCGCCACGCGGTGTAAAGAACGGATCAAGGTTCAATTCCTGTGGCATGACCCCAATGGAAGCGCGGCTCTGGCGTGGATTTCGGTCCTGATCAAAACCCCAGATCGTGACGCGACCAGACGTTTTGATCACCAATCCCGCCAGAATGTTGATCAGCGTCGATTTCCCGGCCCCATTCGGCCCCAACAGCCCAAAGACCGATCCTTGGGGAATATCGAGATCAACCCCCTTGAGCGCCTGTTTTTCCGGGCTGTGACGCCCGCCGCCGTAGGTTTTTGTAAGCCCACGGATTTCAATGGCATTTGCCGCCATGCTGCTCTTGCCCCTTGGCTCGTGTTCACTCATATTCGCACCTAGTGTAAAGTACGGCAAAAGGAAACGCCCCGATGGTAACGCAGGCCCCGGAAACCCGCATTGTGGACAACTACCGTGTCGCCTGCGACGGGGGCGAGGGCGCGCTGGGTCATCCCCGCGTCTGGTTGCAGATCCCGCACGAGACAGGTTTTGTCGAATGCCCCTATTGCGACGCCAAGCTGGTCCACAAAGATTCCGAGGGAAAGGCCTGAGGTTAAGGCCGGTATCATGCTGACGCGGCGCGGATTGCTTGTGTCCGGCGTGGCGGTGGCAGGTGTCTATGGCGGTGGCACTCTGGTCCGACGTGCGATTGAGCCGCGCCTGACCTTTGAGGCGATGCCCGGCCTGCCCGGCTTTCGGCGTCTGGTGACCCGCGAGGTGTCCGCAGGACGGTCTCTGGCGCTTTTGGACGTGAGCGATGAGTCCGCCGGAATGCCGGGCCCCGCTCTCGACTGTGTCGCGCTTTTTGGTTCAGAGCCCTCAGAAGATGCCGTTCCCTTGGCGTATTTCTCGGATGCGCGCTGCATTTTTTGCCGCATGCTGTCGCCAATCCTCAAGGAGATCGAGGCAGAGGGCGGCGCAGACGTGACGTGGCACGAGTTGCCGCTGCTTGGAGCGGTCTCTCGGGTTGCGGCGCGCGCGTCTGTTGCCGCTGGGCTACAGGGGGCCTATGCCGCCTTTCATGCCCGTCTGATGGGTACTCCGTTTCTGCCCACTGACGCCTATCTCAGGCAACTGGCCGTGGATCAGGGTATAGACGGAAACCGTCTTTTGCAGGACATGAACGCGACCCAAGTGGCACAGAGGCTGGATCAATCGGCGAGGCTGGCCCGGCAGCTTGGCTTTTATGGCACGCCGGGTCTGGTGATTGGCCGGACTGTCATTCTGGGAAACCTGACAAAACGTCAGTTGCACCGTATTCTGGTCTTGGAGCGGGCTGAATCAGAACCTGTCCCATGTTGGGGAACCACGGCGTCAGATTGATGCAAAATCTTTGAAGATCAATTTCGGTGTTGAAATTGGTTTACCGGATGCTGGGGTGGGTTCTCTGGGTTTTGGGGCAGTTTTCGCCATCTTGCGTCTCCGCTGATCTGCGGCTACCGGCCAAACTGCGCCTGACCGGCGCTGCGGGTTTAGGTTCGTGCGGAGGCACATGGCCTGAAACGACAACTCAAAAACCGCTAAAAGAATTTGGGCAGGCCGCCCTCCGCAAGCCCAGTGTCTCAAATCTGCATGTTTCGATCTACGGGGCACATGGAAAAACTGTGTCGCCAATTCGGAGAAAATGTGGCGAAATCTTGGCGGGGCATGAACCGTCTGGAAGTAGCGGGCACTTCGTGGCACACCGTCAGACGTAATTCACAAACATGAGTGGGGCGCGCATGACCATGCAATTCGGAAAAGGCTGTCACCTGCATCTGATTGACGGCTCTTCCTTTATTTTCAGAGCCTATCATGCATTGCCGCCGCTGACGCGCAAATCTGACGGGTTGCCGATTGGGGCGGTCGCGGGCTTTTGCAATATGTTGCAACGCTATGTTGAGGGCAACAACGGGTCGGATGCGCCTACCCATGTGGCAGTGATCTTTGACAAGGGCAGCCATACGTTCCGCAACGATCTCTACCCTGACTACAAGGCTAACCGCGAGGCGATGCCCGAGGATCTGCGTCCGCAGATTCCGCTGACCCGCGAGGCGACCCGCGCCTTTAACATTGCCTGCGAGGAAATCGAGGGGTTCGAGGCTGATGATATCATCGCCACGCTCGCCTGTCAGGCGCGCGATCTGGGCGGGCGGGTTACCATCATCTCATCGGACAAAGACCTGATGCAGCTGGTCGGCGATGGGGTCGAGATGCTGGACGCGATGAAGAACCGCCTGATCGACGTAGATGGGGTGCGCGAAAAATTTGGCGTGGCTCCCGACCGTGTGGTCGATGTGCAGGCTTTGGCGGGGGATAGTGTCGATAACGTGCCCGGCGCGCCGGGCATCGGGATCAAGACGGCGGCGCTCTTGATCAACGAATTCGGTTCTTTGGAGGAACTCTTGGATCGCGCAGGCGAAATCAAGCAGCCCAAGCGCCGCGAGACCCTGATTGAGAAGCGCGCGCAGATCGAGATGTCCAAACGCCTTGTGCAGCTCGATTGCAATACGCCGCTTGGCTTTACGCTGGACGACCTAGAAGTTCGTGATCCGAATCCCGAGCTTTTGCTCGGCTTTTTGGCGGAGATGGAGTTCCGCACCCTGTCGAAACGTATTGCCGATGCGTTGGGTAAAGAGGCCCCGACCATTCCCGAACCCGGCCCGCAGCAAGGCGGGGATGAGGGGCAGGCGGCACCCGATTGGCCCGCAATTGAGCCTGAATCCTACGAGCGTGTTTCGAATTTCGCATCTCTCGACACATGGATCGCCGCGATCCGGGCGCAGGGCTATGTGGCCATTGACACCGAAACCACCTCGCTCAATGAAATGCAGGCAGATCTGGTGGGTATTTCGCTTGCCACCGCGCCGGGCCGGGCCTGTTATATCCCCCTTGGGCATATGGACGGCGCGGCGGATGATCTGTTTGGCTCTGACACCCTGGCCGAGGGGCAGATGCCGCTCTTGGACGTGCTGGCCGCGATCAAACCGTTGCTTGAGGATGAGTCCATTCTCAAAATTGGCCAGAATATGAAGTATGACGCCAAAATTTTTGCCGGCTATGGCATAGCGGTTGCGCCCATCGACGATACGATGCTCATGTCCTATGCGCTGCACGCGGGATTGCATGGACACGGCATGGATACGCTGTCCGAGCGCTATCTGGCCCATAGCCCGATTCCGATCAAATCCCTCCTTGGTACTGGCAAATCGGCGGTTACTTTTGACCGCGTTCCGGTGGATGAAGCGGTGAAATACGCCGCCGAAGATGCCGATATTACCCTGCGTCTCTGGCTCAGCTTCAAGCCGCAACTGCACCGTGTCCGGGTCACCACGGTCTATGAAACGCTGGAGCGCCCGCTTGTGCCGGTTCTTGCGCAGATGGAGCGGTACGGCGTCAAGGTCGATCGTGATACGCTGCGTGCCATGTCCGGCAAGTTTGCCCAGAAAATGGCGGCGTTAGAGTCAGAAATACATGAACTGGCGGGGCGCAGTTTTAACGTCGGTTCGCCCAAGCAACTGGGCGAGATTCTGTTTGACGAGATGGGCCTACCCGGCGGGGAGAAGGGCAAGACCGGGGCCTATGCCACGGGTGCGGACGTTCTGGAAGATCTGGCAACAGAGCATGAATTGCCAGCCCGTGTGCTCGATTGGCGGCAACTCTCCAAGCTCAAATCGACCTATACTGATGCGCTTCAGGATCATATTGACCCTGATACAGGCCGTGTGCACACGTCTTATCTGCAAACCGGGGCCAGCACGGGACGGTTTTCATCTTCTGATCCAAACCTGCAAAACATTCCTGTACGCAGCGAGGAAGGCCGCCGTATCCGTGAGGCATTTATCGCTGCACCGGGCAACCGCCTTGTCAGTCTCGATTATAGCCAGATTGAGCTGCGAATCCTTGCCCATATTGCTGGAATCGAGACACTCAAACAGGCGTTTCGGGATGGTCTCGACATTCATGCCATGACCGCTTCAGAAATGTTCAACGTCCCCATGGACCAAATGACGCCCGACATCCGTCGTCAGGCCAAGGCGATCAATTTCGGGGTGATCTATGGGATTTCTGGCTTTGGTCTTGCGCGGAATCTGCGCATTCCGCGCGGCGAGGCGCAGGGCTTCATTGATCGTTATTTCGAACGGTTCCCTGGAATCCGCGCCTATATGGATGACACCACCGGTTTCGCCAAGGAACATGGCTATGTTCAAACCCTGTTCGGGCGGAAAATCCACACACCCGAGATTGCCGCCAAGGGCCCGCGCGCCGGATTTGCCCGGCGTGCTGCGATCAACGCACCGATACAAGGCACCGCTGCCGATATCATCCGCCGCGCGATGATCCGCATGCCGGGCGCGATACAAGGCCTGCCCGCAAAGATGCTGCTGCAGGTCCACGACGAACTGATCTTTGAAGTGGCCGAGGACGCGGTTGACCGTCTCATCGACACGGCCCGCGACATCATGCAGGGCGCAGCAGACCCGGCGGTGCATCTCGACGTGCCTTTGGTGGTGGATGCAGGCCAAGGCGTGAATTGGGCAGAGGCGCATTGACGTTCAGCGACACGGACAGGCCCGGTGGGGTATAGCCCAAGTGTGCCGCGTCGTTGAGGGCGATCACGGGGGGCCTTCTATGATTGTCGGTTGCCTCTACAGGGAGGGTTCGCAGCAATTGTGCTAAGTTGTTTCAGGCAATTGCGTACGCTGGTCATGTGTGCCGCCGTGTTTCCGGTTTTGACGAAGCACCTGTTCCATTATGCTTTGGAAGGCCAGTGCCTGTTCGGCAAAGCTGGTGACGTGAACCTGCGGTTGGTCCACGGCAGGTTTATGGTTATCAAGAACCTCTATGATCTGTCGGCGGAGAACTTCTGGGCTGGCACCGATGGAAATCAGATGCGCATGATCAACGGCTTCATGCTCAATTGTGCCACCACTGTCAGTCTGAATAACTTTAATGCCGCGCGCCATTGCCTCTCTGATGGTAAGACCGAAAGTTTCTTTCCATTGCGACATGAATAGCAGGACGTCGATCCCGGCATAGAAATCGTCCATGTTGGATTGTTGATAGCGCGGCACGACGGTCCAATCACCCGAGAGCTTTGAAAAGTCGTGGCCTGCCCACCAAGTGCTGTCCAGGCTGCCGTCGACAACGTGCACACTGAAATCAGATCGTGCGAGGCCTCGAAAGGCCTCTCTTATCTGCGGCCAGCCCTTAATTGATGAGGGCCCCCCGACATAGCCAAAAACGAGTCGTGGATCAGCTTTGCGCCGTGCTGAGCGTTTCGCTCTGAAATCGGAACGGGGTAAATTCGCACCGTTCTCCCAGACTACACCCAATCCCGGCGCCAGACCCGAGGCTTCGCAGAGGTTGCGGGCAAAATGACTGGGATAGGTCACGACGTCAGCCAGTGATGCGGCGTTTTGCAATGTCTCAAACCGGGATTTTGCCGCAGCAAAATTACCCACACAGGACTTGCATGCGTCAATGAGAACCGGATTCTGGGCGCAGAACACCTGATCAGGCCTTACCATGAACTGGCGTTCGCAGATCCACCAATAGTCATGCACGGATAATATGACAGGCAGGCGCGCGCGTTTGGCTGAGCGAAGGATCTCTGCACCCATTTCCTGAATGCAATGCATATGCATCAAGTCAGGTGAAAGGTCTGATATCAAACTGTCGATAACGCTGCCCATATGGGGATTGTCATAGAAGTGTTCATAAGAGCGTGCCGCTGGCACGTTGATCAGATAATTGTCGATGCCGGACACCTGTGAGCGGATCACCGAGTAGGGCGATAATTCGGGGCGGCTGATGAGCGATACGGCAGTGGTTCGAGCTATCCCTTTTTCCAAGAGCGCACGCGCGACCTGCTCGGCAACGATGGTCGCGCCGCCGTATGAGAATGGAGCAAAGAACACATTGACGAGGAGGATGTGAGGGAGATGTGTCACGTGATGACCCAGTCACGTATTTCGGGTGCTACAATGTGGTCTTGAGGCAGGGCGCACCAGCGGCTTTCTAGCGTTTCTCTGGCTGCCCGGGTCATGGATTTTGCGCGCGCGGTGTCTGTCGCCAGCGTATCTAATGCACGGGTCCAGTCTCCGGCGGTTTTGGCGACAAATCCTGTGCGACCATCTTCGATCATCGTTGGGAGATCGCCAACAGGGCTCACGATTGATACGAGGCCTACGGCCGCCGCATCAATGACGCGCACACCGCTTTTGCATCGGTTAAAGAGATCGTCTTGGAGCGGCATTACGGCGGCATTCGCCTCCGCCAATATGGCAAGATAGGCCCTGTAGGGCAGGAATGGATGATGTTCAGTCTGTTTCAAGAGCGTGGCCGACAGCTTTTCGGTTTGGAAATGACCCAAAATGGTTAATCGCCGGTCGGGGCTGGCGCTGATGAATGCGGTTAGTTCATCCTTGATCAGATCAAAATCCGCTTCATGCCCGTGTGAGCCGCTGGCGAACACAACGCGAAAAAGTCCGTCACCTGATCCGCGGGCTGCAATCGCGGCGGCCCCTGCGGTCAGTGTTTCTGAATCGGCAAAGTTTCTCCTCACGTGAACGGGGCGAGGCGTATACAGTCTTGCCAGTTCCGCCAGACCCGGGGTCGAGACAGTGACAATGTCGGCACCATTCATCATCGCGGCATAGCGCGGTGCGACGGATAAAAAATGCGTCTTCAGCATGGGATCAAGAACAGCCATGTTCTGGTAGGTCTCATATGCCGTAACTGAAAACAACGGGTCGTCGATATCGAACAAGATTGGCATTCCAAGCCGCCGCGCCTCGTATCGATACATTTGTGTTAGGGGCGAATCCTCGAGCCTGTATTCGCAAAGATGTGTCGCTCTCTGCAGGAGATGAATAGCCCGTGGGACGTCCTTGTAATGGGAATAGTCGCACTGTACGCCCTGAGCCTGCCAGAAGGCGGACAATTGCTCTACCCGGTATTTTTTACACTGCGCAAGATTCAGATCACCGATGAGCGCGATACGCGGTTTCTCTTTCTGGTTGCGTCTGACATAAAATCCGCCTCCGCGGGCAAGTTCTGACCACGTGTTCAACAGTTGATCTTGGGGCTCATGCTGAGCGGGGATATTGTTGCCAAACAAAGACGGTGCAGAGCCGCGCAAATGCAAAACGGTGTAATAGCGTAATTTATGCAACGCTTTGGCAAGCCCGTCCTGGCGCATGACCGAGAAAAAGCGACGCACGAGAGACCATCGGAAAAAACGCGACATTTCGAGAACCCTCCTTTAAGTCTCAGCTAATAAATGAAAATTCACTAATCGTTCATTATCGTGAATTGCATTCATTCACTTTGGGTGCCACCCGAACCATTCGGGATATTCGTTGTTCTGAACAGTCATGAATGGTTCGAAAATCCGGGGTGTCACCACTGCAGAGTTGCAGGAGAATTTATCGCGAATAGATGAGCAAGCCGCCATTTTGATTCCGGTTATCCGCTACATTTGTCTAGATCCACTGTCTAACCCACCATGGCCATTGACTGAATGGAATCAACCAAAAGATGTGGCCGACGCGTTCTATGTGATTCATTAGACCAACCACGCGAGCCTGATCTAAGGTATGTCCAATCTGGTGCCTAAAAATCCGCCAGACCTTTGTCATATCCATTTCGCCTATGCTTCACAGGTTGACGTGTCAATTGCCTAAAGGGCGTTTCTATCCTTGGATTTGGGGAGAGGCAAACCGTTCAAGGAGTCCGGACCTCAAGCTGAATTCAAAGGATTAATGCCTTCAGTGTCTGGGTCGTCATGCCGTTTTATCTGCCGTGTGCTGCGTGTTGGTTGATTACGCGAGGTGTCCATAAATTTCGGGCAGCGGATAAAGGAAAATTTGCCCCAACAGCGCAATCATTTCCAGTCAACTTTTGAATGCCGTCGGTGACGTCAGGTGGCGCCGCTCTGGCGCGAACCTGCATGACCAACTGTCGCTGTAGAGACGGCATTCTGCACAATCCACGTCTGGCGTGCAGCCTTTTCTCCTGACATCTGCCTTGATCTTTTGCTATTGTTAAGCAGCGGTTGAACGCCCAATGTTGTGAAGGGCTTACGCGGTGGGCGGCGGTCCTTGGGTGGTTTCGGTAGTCAAGGCTGCCCGCCAGTCAAATAATGGCACAGTTTGAGGGGGCTAAGACACGCGCAACCGCCTTTTGCAAAAGCAGATCAACACCATGTCGGAAATGCCGAGGTGCGCGATTTACCTTAGGCGTGGAACATAGCTCTTGTCTGTCGTTAGTCGATCAAATGCATGCCTCACCTCTGGGGGCTTTGGCGATAATGCTTGTGCGACCATTTTTGAGCAAGCTTGGCAGGCTGCCTGCAACTCAGGCGGAAAGCGCGAAGATGGGTTTGAGGGTGATCATTCGCATGGAAGTTTGAATCTGTATTCATTACCACCGCGGCAGTGGTGCAGAAGCGTCTATCGTGAACGGGTGGGCAAGCCGCATTTTGGGTCCGATCATGTGCTACGTTTATCTGGACCATGGATGATCAGTGATTGCATAGTATCAAACAAAAGGGCCGTAGGATGATCGACAAGCTAGGCAAGGCGATTAAGCACAACAGAAGCGATGTTGTCGATTTGAGGGCACTACTTATGGTGGATGGCCGTGTTTTTGCGAATTTCGCAACGGCACCACGGGAGTCTGTTGAGGTCGTAATCGGCTCAGCCCGAGCCGAATTTCATCCCTGCTCATCCGACGCATTAAAACCGTACAGCCTCGTTCATGTGCACAGTTTTAACACATATAATATTCAAAATCGGATACATTCAGAGCCGTCAGAGCAAGTACCCGGTGACACATATGCTTTCTGGGTTAACAAACTTGATGACTGGGCCCTCTCGGGTAGCCAGACAATGCAGATTATGTTCGTGAATCGACGCGGTTCTTGCCGGATCGAAATTGATCAACCGATCATCGTTGACGAGATTAAATCAGGTTTGTTTTTTCAAGCGCACCTTGCTGCGCACCGCATAAAAGCAACGCTTCATGTTGAATTTCGTGATGTAGCGTCAAATGAGACCACGACCCGAAAAGTGGCGTTTGATGCCCGTCACCTTGGCGGACGTCATTCTCAGGGGTATCAGCACGTTGCTTTGCCGCTGCCGAACAGCGCCGGGGCAACGGAGGTCCGTTTGAGAGTTGATTACGAAGAGTTCGTTGATGACGGCACCGGCATTGAACCCTTTGTATTTCTGGCTGACGTGCATGTCGGCAGTCGTCACAAAACAGAGAATTCGGTGCTTAGCCCCTTGAATCTGGTGGGGTCGAACATTCCGGTTGATGGCACATGGCTTATGGCGGATCTCCCAACGTACTTAACGCCCAACGAAACTGTTCATTTCCGGTTTGGTCAAAAAAGCGAGAGCCGTACCATTCCAAACAGCCCGAAAATCACAATCCATGACCAGCAGGGCCATATTCTCGTTATTGAAAGCTCGGGCGCTGCGGTTCTGAGCTTTTATGTGGATGGTAAGCCGGAAGGGCAAATCTCCGTTCAGCCCGGGCAAACATCGTTGCGCTTGTCTGACAAGCATTTTGATGGTGCCGCTCATCATATCAGTATACGCGACCTGTCTGGCACGGTTCGCCTATGTGAGACGTTGAGCCTTGTTCCCGCAATTTTGACACCTGCGGATGTCATGCAACGGGAGAGCCGCGCACCTTTTCCCTCATCTGTTTTTACCCAAACGTTCCGCCGTTTCGATGCGCTTCGCAAGATTTTTGCAACAGTCGGGCCCGAAACGGATCTAGCCCAGATATCCTATGCGCTTGATACAGTTGAGGCAGGCTATGACAATGTTCGCCTGCGTCCCTTGACCTTTCCCGAGATCGACGACCCTAAAATTTCCATCGTGATCCCGGCACATAACAAGGTCGAAGTTACCTATCTTGCGCTTTGCTCGCTGCTTGTTGCGCCCAACAGAGCGAGCTTTGAGGTTATCGTGGTCGACGATGCGTCCACCGACGACACAGCAAAGCTTGAGGCCATCGTCTCTGGAATCAAGGTGATTCACAATACCGAGGCTCAACGGTTCATACGGTCCTGCAATGCCGGAGCAGAGGACGCTCGAGGGGACTACATCGTATTGCTCAACAACGATGTTGAGGTGACCGCAGGTTGGCTTGATGAACTGCTCGCTGGCTTTGAGAGATTTGACAACGTCGGCCTTGTGGGCGCCAAGTTGCTCTATCCGGACGGCCGCTTGCAGGACGGTGGCGGCATCGTCTGGGGATCGGGTAATCCTTGGAACTATGGCAACAGTCAGAATCCCGAAGAGCCACGATTTTGCTATGCGCGTCAGGCTGATTATCTCTCTGGAGCGGCGATGATGGTGCCTAAATCCGTCTGGAAGGAAGTGGGCGGACTGTCGTCCTACCTCGAACCGATGTACTTTGAAGACACTGATTTTGCGTTCAAGGTTCGTGCGGCGGGTTACACGACATGGTACATTCCCTCTTCGGTCGTCTACCATTACGAGGGCATGACCTCTGGGACCGATGCCACCAAAGGCTTCAAGCGTTATCAAGAGGTCAACCGGCCCAAATTCAAGCGCCGCTGGATAGAGGCCTATTCTCAATTCGGCCGCGAAGGACAGATGCCCGACCTAGAAAAGGATCGTGGCATCAAAGGCCGTGTGCTCTTCGTCGACTACACCACGCCGCGTCCGGATCAGGACGCAGGTTCCTATGCTGCTTTGCAAGAGATCAGGTTGGTGCAATCCTTGGGGTACAAAGTTACCTTTCTTCCCTCAAACTTGGCGCATCTCGGAAAGTATACAGAAGACCTGCAGAAACTGGGGGTCGAGGTGGTCTATGCGCCGTTTTATCTGACGACACAGGAATATCTGGCCCGACATGCGGCAGAATTTGACGCGTTTTATATCACACGGTTTTACGTCGCCCGCGATGTATTGAGTCAGATTCGCGCTCACGCTCCGGACGCCAAGGTTCTCTTCAACAACGCCGACCTTCACTTTCTGCGCGAAATTCGCGCAGCGCGCGTTGAGAATGACGAGAAGAGGTTAGAAGTTGCGCGCCGAACCCGTGACGAAGAGTTGGCGGTCATCAACCAAGTCGATGTGGTTTTGAGCTACAATGAGTTGGAGCATGCGGTGATCGAGGCATATAGTGAAGGTCAGGCTAAGGTGGTGCGCACCCCTTGGGTCGTCGATATCCCCTCAGACGTACCACCTCTGGCGGAACGTCGCGGAATGTCCTTCCTCGGCAGCTTCGGTCACCATCCAAATGCCGAGGGGGTTCAATGGTTCGTTCGCGAGGTCCTTCCGCAACTTATTTCGCGTCAAAAAGGTCTCGTTCTGTCGATCTATGGTTCACGCATGTCCAAAGAAATTATGGCGCTTGAGAGTGAGTGCGTGAACCCTGTAGGCTTCGTCGATGAGGTCGCCGAAGCCTATAACCCGCATCGCGTATTCCTTGCGCCGCTTCTGTCTGGTGCTGGTATCAAGGGGAAGGTTCTTGATGCGCTTGCACATGGCATTCCCTGTGTTCTCTCGCCGATTGCTGCTGAGGGGATTGGACTACGTAGTGGTCATGAGTGTTTTATCGCGCGTTCGCCCGACGACTGGATTTCCGCGATCTCGCGCTTGAACGAGGATGACGCGCTGTGGCGGCGCATATCAGATGCGGCGCGTTCCTTTGTTGCGGAGCAATATTCCTTTGCACATGGACGTCAGGCGATGCGCGAAGCTTTTGAGGCGGCGGACATGTTTCTGCCGGGGGGGTTCAAAGAGTGAACAGGGGCGTGATGCGGGCGCGCAGAGTCTGAAGGTTTTTGTGGAACAACCAATGGAAGAGAACGTTTAGGGATATGCGTACCGTTATCTTACACTATCACCTCTTCAAGAATGCGGGCACGTCGCTTGATCAAATCCTCAAGGATAATTTTGGCAAGGCTTGGGTCACACGTGAGTTTTCAAGTTCTGGCCGCCCGGACGGAAATACCCTGGACGTTGAAGCATGGATTCAGAACAATCCCGATGCCGTGGCGTTCTCCTCGCACACAATGATGGGGCCGTTGCCGCGGATCGAAGGCGTCCGTGTGATTTCGATCATGCTGCTGCGTGATCCCATTGAGCGTATCAAGTCCGCCTACCGCTTTGAGCAAAAGCAAGAATCAGAAACATTTGGGGCGGTATTGGCCAAGCACACCGATTTCGAAGGCTATGTGAAAGTACGGTTGTCGCTGCCGCATGACCGACAATGCCGTAATTTCCAGACCTATCGGTTGGCCTCTCTTGTTCCGGGGGCGGACCCGGAATTGGAGCGGGCAAAGCGGGGGCTAGAGGGCCTGACCGTAGTGGGCTTTGTGTCAGATTTCACACATGCGCTTGAAAGGCTGACAGTGGCCATCGCCGACGCTTTCCCTGATTTCAGGGGAGCTGAGATACACAGCAACCGGTCGACCTCGGGTCATAGACTGGAGTTAGAAGAGGAGCTTGAGGCGCTATTGAGAAGGTATAACGCGGACGATCTCGCGTTGCTTGGCAATTACGCCCAATCGACAACCGGCGCTGCCACGTTCACTTCGGGAACAAAAGGATTTAGATAATAGCATGTCGGTGTTGCGTGATCCATTCATCGACCAAACTCTGAACGATCTGCGGACAGCCAACGAATGGTGCGGTCCGCAGGCACTTTATCGGTTCCAGCAGGATCTCGCCTTGACCGGGGGGTTTCAGGTCCGCGCTGCCGCGACGGGTGTGCCATGCCGTCCGAAGGCACATTTCTATGACCCCCCGCATGGTTGTCTGTATTGGTTCGATGCTGAGGAACCCTTTTGCGTCGTAGCGGATTCTCTGCGGCTTGGTTGCCCAGTCCTTGCACTTGTTACGGCGCATAACGTTTATCCTGTTGCAAGCTCTGAGGGATCGCCGCTGATCGAACGCGCGCGTCTCTTGCTAAAGGGAAACGGCCAACCTGAGCGTTGCATAGATCCCAAAGCGCGACCGCTGGCCTGTCTGGGGCATCCGAATTTTGCGCATTTCGCGTGGAACGAATTTCCCGGTCTTTGTTACTTGGCGGCAACGGGCGCATTGTTCGATGTTCAGGTGCTCTATGATCCGCTGCAATTGGCTGAGCCATTCTGCGCGGCCCGGAACCTGATCTGCTGTCATATTGATGACATTGAGAGCGTACGTGGCTGGCAGGCAAGACCAATTGTCATACCTGGATCGGTCTATTGCACCGCTGCTGTGAAACACGACATCCTCGTGTCGATGGGGCTGCCAGCAGACCATCAAGCCGGATTAGAACCGCGGATATATTTGAGCATTCGCGAGACCGGTCGCACATTGAAGAATCAGGCGGCGATTCTGGCGGAGTTGGTTAAGCGGCTCTTGGATGCCATGCCCGATGCTACTGTAATTTTGGATGGCTTCTCACTACCCTTGGATTTCGATCGCCCGCTCTACGATCGGTTGCGACCGAGCTTTGAAACACGCATTGCTGGCGCAAGGCGCATTATAGCTGCATTTTCCGAGTCATTGCCTGAGACGCAACGCACGCGCCTACAAGATATTACCGGCGTCACTCTAAAGGACGCCCTAAAAGAAATCGCAGGTTGCCATGCTTATGTAACCCACGCCGGAACATTGCAGCACAAGGCAGGATGGTTTTACCCGCTGCCGGGTATCCTGCACGGGAACCAAGCCAGCATCACGCCCGGTAGCCTGCGCTGGACTGCCTCAATGATGGAAGGTGCCATTCCGCCCCAAGGGGTTGATCCAGCGTTAATAGAGGATCATGCAGTTCAGGGTATGCCTCGGGACAATGAGCGCAACAGAGATTACAGCTTTCGTGATGCGGACCGAACAATAGATAGTATCGTTGACACTCTGGTCCGGATAGTCAGGCAGTCGACGGCAACAGCAAGTTAAGATCGGTGGTTCTCAGCGCTTGTTTCCAGATGAGTGTGACACCACCCAACATCTCTTCGGTCCAATGCCGCATGTTACCGAAGACCTCGATCTCGGGAAGAGCAGCGACGAGCATGTCCCGGTAGACACCGGCCATGTCTTTATGTGCCAGATAAAGTTTGCGGTTCACCAGCAGAAACGGAACTAATCCAGTAGATGGAATTGCTTCGAAAATGGCCTCAGTCACACCCGGCCAACGAATTTCGAACACGTCGTCAAGACACAGAATGCCATCTGGCGCGACACAACCGGCAAAGCGTCCGATATCATCAAGCACGTCCTGTTTGGAATGACCTGCGTCGATATGCACGAAACGAAAGAGTTGTTTGGCGATTTCTGCCAGTTCGGGCGCGCGTGTCGAACATTCATGAAAATGTACGCGCGAGGCAAGTGCGGTCGGAAGGCGTTCGGCTACCTTCGCGAACCGTGGCGACTTCTTCAGGTCAATTAAGTCGATGTGCTCGTCTTCCCGCAGAGCTACAGTGCCCAAAAATGCGGTGCCGCCATGTTCGACACCCATTTCCATAATGTTGCCCCTGATAGTACGCTGCTCTTGTAGCGCCAGCAGCACATACCAAGCGATGACGGATTCCAGCGGGAAGGGAACTCCGTCATTCCGATAAGTCACGTAATCCTTGTGCAATCTAGCTATTGTTCTTGAAAGCATGATTCATTTCCACTTGAGATTTTGCTTACTGCCATTCCTTTGGCACTACAAAACCCTCGGATTCCACTTCGCGTATGATGCGATCAATGTCTTCTGCAAACAGCTTTGGAAAGAAATCCGGCATAGGGCGTGAGGCGCTTTCGGTGAAGCGTCGATCAAGCAATTGTTGCGGATAATGAAAAGGCTTTACGTCAAGGAACTCTTCAATTTCGCGCAAGGTGGCGCGCTGATTGGCGTGGAGCTCTTCGTAGAAGATGACCTTGCGTTCCGTCTCTCTAAGCCCGGCTTTCATCCGTCGGAGGACGGCTCCGTATTCGGCATTGTCCCAGATATGCGGCGTCCGAACGAATAATTCATAGTCGTCAGGCCCCCATTCCTCCAGATGATGCAGCGACCCGGTCAACTGAAGGTGGAATTTCGTATGACTCCAGAGCCGTTTGAGCGGGTGGCGCATTGTATAGAGCACACGCAGTCGCTCGCAGTCTGCGGAAATCCGTGGCCAAGCCTTGTCGGGCACGAAGGCGTGCAGATTAGAGAAGTCGCAGGCCCAAACTTGATGATCGCGCATCTGAAAGAGATTTCGATACCAGAAATCGTCTACGGGGTTGTTCAAGTAGTTCGACACCCAGTGCAAATTGGCGCGAATGCGATCAATATTGGCCTTTGCTGGATCAAACCGAAAAAGATACCGATCCTTTGCTTCTTGAAGGCGTCGCTGCTCGCTCAAATGATGGGAATTTACGTAACGGTGATAGAAATAATGCAGCTCTTTTTCAGGCGTGAAGTGCAATTCTGGATGGCGTTCCAGCACAGCATATAACCATGTCGTGCCCGCCTTCATCGCACCGATGCTAAGAAAAAGATTTGAAAACAACTTCTTGTTCATTCAAAGACTGTCCTACTTCGTGCAGACTACCAATATCTTGCAAGTAATTTGAGGTAAACAGCGTATTGGTGTGCAGTAATCGGAAACCATGATGTTTCGGGTGCGCGCTTGGTCTTTGTTCTGTTTTTTTGGTTTGGGTGCGCGGATCAGGCTGTAACTCTAAGGCGGGTGACTGCTAACCTTACGCAAAATTCCGGACGTGAGAATCCGCCAATTTTCAGCGAGCAAGCCAATTGATTTGAAATACCTCGCCCACACAGTTTTTCGGTGGCGGCAATATACTTGTCCTTCGTCCACAGTTGACATTGACAGGTCGGCGCAGGACATTCATCGCGTGGTTAAGGCCGAGTGAAATTTCGCGTCAAGCGGTCGGTCATTCGGAGGGAATACCTTGCAACAGCTCGATCTCCACGGCCTCTGCACGATCTGTGGCCACGTTGGGATGTTTCGTCGTGGTGATCACCGCTCGTTGCGCGAGTCCTACGCTTGTGCCAACTGCCGGTTTACGCTGCGCTGGCGCGATCAGGCAGGTGTAATCGTTGATGAATTTGGTCGCGGACAGGCCTTGTCGATCGAGCAGCTTGTGCAAGGTGGCCTGCTGGAGGATGTGGCTATTTATGAGCCCGCGATGCGCGGACCATTTGTTACCCGGTTGAAAGGGTTGCCAAACTATATCCGTTCATATTTTCGTCCTGACGAACCTCTGGGAGAAGTTTCGTCAGAAGGGCTGCGCAATGAGAATTTGACGCAGCTGACCTTCGATGAGAACAGCTTTGACCTGATTATCACCAGCGACGTTATGGAGCATCTTCCGGATGTAGAGAAAGCCTTTGCCGAAACGCTACGCGTCCTGCGTCCAGGCGGAATTCATGTCTTTTCAATCCCTAATGATTACCCGTTGCCTGATCGGACGGAGCCGCGCGTGCGGATCGAGAATGGGCAGTTCATCCATCTGAAACCTGAGCGCTATCACAACGCAGGCGACGGCACTAAATGCCTTGTGTACACGGATTATGGAAGCGACTTGTCTGATATGATCCAAGCTTTGGGCGGGCGGCTGTCAGTGGTCCGGCGCAGCATCATGCAGGACCCATGCTATACGAATGCAACATTCGTGATGCGCAAAGTCGCTCCGCAATCTTTCCCGCCCTCCCGCAGTGCGGCGAAACTGCAGACCGCAGGACGCTCAACAGGGCTGGAGTGTCCGATCTGCAAAGGAACCGCGTTCGAGGATTTCAACGGCCGCCACAACGCACGTTGCTCCTCGTGCAGAGCGGTGGAACGCAACCGGCTTATGTGGATGATGTTGGAGCGGTTGGGCGGATTTGAACCGGGAAAACGGATACTTCATTTGGCACCGGAATTGGATCTTGCGCGCAAGTTCAAGGAATTGTCCGGTGATGCCTACCACTGCGCTGATATGGCGGCGGACCGCTACAAGAGCCGTCTCCCAGAGGTTCGCCAGTTGAACTTATGCACAGACCTCGCGTCGATCCCTGATGCGAGTTACGATCTTATCCTGCATAATCATGTCCTTGAACACGTTCCATGCGACGTAACAGGTGTTTTGCGCCAGTTGGACCGAATACTGGCGCCGGGGGGCTTGCATTTCATGTCAGTTCCTATCCGAGGAGAACGGACGGCTGAAGATCTGTCGCCTGATCTGACGGGTGCCGAGCGTCTGACGCGTTTCGGTGAAAAGGACCACATGCGTATCTTCGGCTCGACCGATTTGCAGGACTTGCTGACCGAGGTTTGGGGGCAAGGCCGGCATCTCATAGAGCCGATACGTTTATTCGATCGGGATGATCTGCGCCGGGCGGGGATTCCAACCGTAGCGCGTCAAGGTGCGTCGGGGCACAGCGTTTTCCACTATCGCAAAGGTGGGTGTCCGCCTGCGGAGGAATTGGCGTCACCGCTGAGTGCCGATGCTCAGAAGTCTGAGCAACCCGTCGCGCCCGGCGCCTCGGCCACTGTTCGTGCCGCATGTCAAAATGCGGAAGCCATCTATCCTGCTGAAGATGCACCGCCGGGATCGCCAGTCATGTTGGGGTTGGAGGCGTTGCGCCGTGATAACCCTTGGCCAAATTTTCCGTGGGACGATCACGCGCCATTCATGTTGGCGCTGGATGCAAATGGTGAAGGTGGACGCGAGATTATCTTGCGAGAGATTGCAGACAATGACGTGAAACTGATGGTCGAGGTCGGTTGCTTTTTGGGAGGGTCTGTACTGCAATGGCTGAGCGCGAAGTCTGACCTGAAAGTGATTGGCGTCGATCCATGGGACGGCAATTGGTCGGATTACGTTGCAGGAATGGCGCACCATCCATCCATGTCGCGCCATGTAGAACATCTGCCGGACGCTGAGGTGGCGCGCATCGCCCAACTCTTGTCAGATCACGGTAACTTTGCGGTAGCACTGAACAATTTGCGGGCTTTCAAAGACCGGTTCTATCCTGTGCGCCGCTTCTCGCCCGAAGCGCTGCACTATCTGAGTCGCCGCAATATTCCGGTAGAAATGATCTATATTGATGCCTTCAAACATCGGACAGATCTGGACGCGGCCTACTCGCTTTATCCCGACGCAATATTATGCGGTGACGACTGGCTATGGCCTGACGAAACGGGACGCTTTGTCATGCAGGATGCAATCAAAGAGTTCGCTCGCGACCACGGACTCGAGGTCGAGGCTCAGCGGCAGTCTTGGGTGCTGCACGGATGAAAATGGAATGAGGGGCCTCGAATTGCTGCCAGAACAGGTGCTGGCATATGCCGCCGCTGCACCTGAGGTCACAGCCTATCGATTCGTGCTGAGTTCCGACATGTCGACGGAACTGAGTTATGGGACGCTGGTTGTTGGCGCTAGGGCAGTGGCGAGGGCGTTGATCGCGGCTGACTGCGCACCGGGGTCTCATGTGGCTCTACTCTGCGGGCACGGCCCAGATTTTGTTACCGGGCTTTTGGGCGCTTTTCTTGCTGGCTGCGCAGCGGTACCCTTGGCGCTACCAAGCACGCCGGCGGCCCGTGCGCGTGCGGCTATGATCCTGAACGAAGCGGAATGCGTGGCGGTCGTAGCGGATACGAGGCTCGACGCTCTGCCAAGCGCAGAATATAGCAAGATCATTTCAGGAAGAATCGTGGTGAAGGTCGGTGATCAGATCCCGGCAACTGAACCTGCATTCGTGACGACATACCCAGAAGACGTGGCGATCATTCAATACAGTTCGGGTTCCACTGGGACGCCGCGAGGGGTGATTGTGACCCACGGCGCCCTTGCTGCTCAGCGGCAGGCGATTGAGCGTGCGGTACAGCCACAGCGTGAGGACCTCGTTGTGACTTGGTTGCCCCCGGAGCATGACATGGGGCTGATGGGCGGGCTTCTGACTAACCTCTGGCGCGGCGGCACGACCATCGTGCTGTCGCCTACCAGCTTCATCCGGCGCCCGATTCTGTGGCTGGAGGCGATCAGCCGCTGGCGTGGTACGGTCTCTGTTGCACCAAACTTTGCGTATGATTTGTGCACGCGCGCAATCCCGCAAGAGCGACGGGCCGCGCTAGATCTGTCGTCGTGGCGCGTGGCGCTCAATGGAGCGGAGCCGGTTCGTTCAGAGACCATGGAGCGGTTTTCTGAAGCGTTTGAACAGGCAGGGTTCGACGCGCGTGCTTTCATGCCGTGCTACGGGCTCGCAGAGGCAACTCTGCTCGTTTCGGGTGCCGAAAGGGGCGAAGGCGCTGCGTCAGCATGGTTTGATGCCAGTGCGCTGGAACGAGGGGACGTCGTGCCCTCCCGACCGGGACAGGGACGGCGACTTGCATCTTCGGGATTGGTGCGCACGACTGGTGGAGTAAGAATTGTTGAACATGACACCGGCGTACCCTGCAACGAAAACCGCATCGGCGAAATCTGGATTGCAGGCGACAGCTTGGGTAGCGGTTACCTCAACAGACCGGAAGACAGCCACGCGACCTTCGGTGTGAGAACGGCAGAGGGCGGCGGTCCATGGCTGCGTAGTGGCGACACCGGGTTCCTCTGGGAGAACGAGCTTTATGTCACGGGGCGGATCAAAGACATCATACTGTCGCACGGGCGCACATTGCACCCATCCGATCTGGAGCGGACTCTTGACGGCACGCAGCCGCAGGTGCGCGCCGGGCGCATCGCGGTGCATCAACTTGAGGACGGGGCGATTGCTCTGATAGCGGAAATTGCGCCTTCCCGGATCAAGGCGGCCGACACTGCGGACTCGCCGACGGATGTTGCTGAACGTCTGTGGCGACGGCTTCTGAGCCAATCGGGCGTCGAGGCCGCACAGGTGTTGCTTGTGCGACCGGGTTCGATCATGTGGACAACCAGTGGTAAACTACGGCGTCGATCGACCCACGCGCGGCTACTGGCAGAACCGAAGCTGGTGCTCTTGGATTGGCAGCCGGACAATGCAGAATCACGTCGGGCACAGGCACAGGCCGCACGTGAACTGGCGCTAGCGCGTGAAAGAGGGGACGTCACCGCTACTGTGATCCTGCGTTTCTTTGTCGATTGGATCGCTGCGGCTACAGCGATCCAATCCACGCATGTAGACCCGGATATGCCTTGGGCGGATCAAGGGTTGGATTCGCTGATGATGACTGAATTGGTATTGGATCTAGAGTTGGCTATGGGGCGCGGGATCGCAGTCGAACGTCTGTTTGATCTACCTGACCCCAGATCCCTCGCCACCGCGCTTGCGGGTGAATGCCGATGACGACCTACGATCCGATCGCGGTGGTAGGTATTGCCTGTCGTTTTCCGGGTGTATCCTCTCCAACAGAGTTGGCTAATCTCCTGCGCTCAGGAAGATGCGAAATTGGGCCGGTCTCAACCGATCGCCGTGCCCTTTGGGAGTTGGGTGAGAGAAGTCCGGCAGCAGCAGGACTCCTGGAGGCCATTGATCACTTCGATAGGATCCCGTTTCGTATTTCGGCCACAGAGGCGCCTCTGATAGACCCTCAGCAACGGCTTGTGTTGGAAATGGCGTGGCATGCTCTGGAAGATGCTGGGCTTTCGCCTGCCTGTCTGGACGGTGTCCCTGCGGGAGTATTCGTAGGGGCTGGATCATCTGACTATGCCATACGCATGGCGAAAGCTGCGATAGCGGCTAAGAGTAATCCACACCTGCCCAATGCAGCACAAAATGGCGCGATCTCAGGACGAGTGAGTTATTGCCTGGGACTCACTGGGCCATCCTTGACGATTGACACGGCATGTTCCTCTGCTTTGGCGGCAGTAGCGTCAGCAAGCGATGCCTTGCGATTAAACCAATGCGATCTAGCGTTGGCGGGCGGGGTGAACGCGCTTCTGGCGGGCGAAACCTTTGAGGCACTCGCAACAACCAGTCTGTTATCGACAAGTGGCGAGACTCGGTCTTTTGATGCGGCGGCAGACGGGTTTGTGAGGTCCGAAGGGTGCGGCATGCTCGTGTTAAAGCGCCTTAGCGACGCGACAGCGCAGGGCGATCGAATTCACGCCGTACTGCTCGGATGGGCAACAGGGCAGGACGGGCGTAGCAACGGGTTAAGTGCGCCATCTCGTCAGGGGCAGGCACGGGTGATTTCAGCGGCGCTGCGGTCGGCAGGAATAACTCCAGATGACATCGGTGCAATTGAGGCCCATGGGTCGGGTGCTGTCCTTTCTGACACAATAGAGACTTCTGCGCTGGCCGAGGTGTTTGCGGAGCGTGCTGGTCCGGTCGGCGCACTGGGGTCGATCAAAGCAAACTTGGGGCATCTTGAGGCAGCGGGAGGTATTGCAGGCCTTCTCAAGGCGGTTCTTATGGTGAGAGACGGGTTCGTACCCATGCAGCCAGCCTTTGCCGTACCGTCACCGCGAATTGAGTGGGCTGAGTTGCCTTTCGCTGTGCCTCAGGTCACGCGGGATTGGCTAGGACCGAAGCGAATAGTTGGTGTCAGTGCTTTTGGGATGAGCGGGCTCAACGCGCATGTGATTGTAGGCGGTCCGGATGGTACAGAACCCATTCTGGAACGCGAGCCGGCGCCGTGGATGTTCCTTTTATCTGCGGCGACACCGCAGGCGCTGAGCGCGCGGGCAGAACAGCTTGCTGCGGCACTTCAGGAACCAGAGGTCGATATGAGCCGATTGGCGGCAGCGGTTTCCCGCAGGTGGGCTGGGATGAGCTTGCGCGCGGGGTTCCTTGCGTCCGATGTGACCGAGGCGCAAGCGGCGGCAAAGCGGATCATGACGGACCCGCCTCAAACCGCAGTGCGATTGGTGGGCAAGGTCATGCTTGAACCACCGGAGGGGTTATCACTCTCTGATATGACGCTGCTTTGCCGCGTCTGCCCGGATCTCGTTTCGGCGACTGATGCGGACACTTCGAATGCAGCCCCTTTGCGCCGAGAGTTTGAGCATGGTACTTGGACTGTCCCCGAGGTGGTGTTGGCGCTGCACAAAGCGGGGGCAACGATCCTGCCTCAGGTGATGATTTCTGGAAATCCGTTGGCACCTGATCTGCCCGGGTATCCATTTTTCCGACAACGCTATTGGTACGATGACGTGCCCGGCCCAAGACGGAGATAATCTCAAAAACGTCCGCTTGGGACAAGGAAGGATCGATTGACAGGGGCCGTCTGCATCGTTGGGAAAGTAAGTCCTCCGATTGCATGCGCTTGATGTTTCAGGAATACTGTCCGACGCATAATCCATCTCTTACATCAGACCCGGAAGGTGATCTATGACTGTTGAAGCGCCCCTGAAAAAACCTGCCGATGCGGGTGCAATACGCGACTGGATGGTGGCTTACATCACCTCAGTGATTGAGGTGCAGCAGGACCCATTTCCAGTGAACGACCGGTTCGATTTATACGGGCTCGATTCGATCGAAATCACAATCATGTGCGGTATGATGGAGGAGCAGTTTAAGATTGAGGTGAATCCGAACGAGGTATTCGATCATCCCAGTGTTAGCGAACTTTCAGTCTATCTCGCCCACCGTGTTGGCGAGAGCAGCGCTGCAACGTAAACATGAACTCGTCCGGCGGAGAAAAGCCGCGCGATATTATTATCACCGGAATGTTCGATATGCCAAACTTTGGGGACCTCATGTTCCCTGTGGTCGCGGCGCACGAACTGGGTCGGCGCGGGTTTCATCTGCATCCGTTGTCGCCGACCGGGGCAGAGACCGGGTTGCGCGATGCGCTGCCGTCGCGTGCCATCTGGACAGCCTTTGATCCAAGCACCCCTTGCGATGGTGTCCTGATTGGTGGCGGATACATCGTGCATACCCACCGCATGGATCCACTTAAGGAGTATCGCGAGGGTGGAATAGGTGCCGCAGTTGGTCCCGCAACCTGGCTTGGGGCAACGCTGGCGGCGGCGTTACGCGATGTTCCGGTCGCTTGGAACGCGCCCGGCGTGCCGCATCCGATTCGACCCGGGGTGCGCCCCCTTGCGGCGGCGGCCTTTGCCGCTGCGGATTACCTCTCACTGCGGGACGCCGGCTCGATCCGCATGGCATGCCTGTTTGAGCATCCGCAGGTTGAAGAAATACCCGACACCATTCTTGGTCTGGAGCGCGTTTGGTCGCGATCGGGACTGGCCGCAGACTTTTCGCGGGTCTGCACCACGCTGGGGGTCACGCAGAGAGACAGGGTGCTCGCCGTACATGTTCGACGCCGGTCGTTGGGGGCTGCGACCGTTGGAGAATTGGCTGACGGTTTGGCATCGGTATGTCTGACGTTAGAACTGACTCCGGTGCTGATCGGGCTGGGTACCGCACATGCCGATGATCGTATTGCGCGTGAACTGGCGACCGCGCTTGGGGCGCGGGGTGTGGTGGCTGCGGCGCTGGACCGGCCTCGGGGCCTGAGAGATATCGCAGCGCTAATTGCCTATGCGCGGGCTTATGCCGGATCCTCACTGCACGGTTATATCACGGCTGCGGCTTACGGTGTGCCGGGCCTTCTGGTTGCGCGCCCGGCTTATCGCAAGTTCGACGGGCTGATTAATCATCTGGGGCGCAAGGATGACTTGATGAAGGGGTGGCCTGAGGCACTTTTAGCGTTGCGGGCCGCGGTTGTAACACCGCCTCGCCCATTGCCGCTTGATATTTCTGTCCGACTGGAGCGTCATTGGGATATGATTGCCAAGACATTCATGGCGGGGTCGAAACCAAAGCGCCATGCGAGGCTGGAGTTTGCAGCACTCGCCTTTAGCGCAGGTCTAAGGCAAGACGGGCCAAATTGGGCGATGACACCCTTTACAACGGCGCAGGACCGGTCGGCTGCGCTTGCAGGTGATGACGTGCGCGAGACGGAGCCTTTCTAGCCTATGACTTCGACCGATGTCCCCATGTCGCTACCTTACGGGCTTGACCCGATCACCTGCTCAGACTTCAAGCGGGATGGTGTGCTGTGCCCGATCGACGTCATGCCCGAGGATGAGGCGTCGACGGTCCGCGCCCGTATTGAGGTGTTGGAGGCACGATCACACGGTCGGCTATCGGGTCTGGCCCGTGTAAAACCGCATTTACTGATGCCTTTTCTATGGGATGTCGTTCATGATCCGCGGATCGTGGACCCGGTTACAAGCCTGCTGGGGCCTGACATTTATTGCATCGGTTCGAGTATTATCGACAAACCGGCGGGTTCGGATAGCTATGTCGCATGGCATCAAGACGCGACGTTCTGGGGTCTGAGCGCTGCAGAGGGCGCAACCGCTTGGCTGGCGCTAAGCGCGGCCAATTCTGAATCGGGCTGCATGGAAGCGATTCCGGGAACCCACACGCTGCAAATGGAGCATCTGGATACAGGAGACGCGCGCAACATGTTGGGTGCGCGCGAGGCCGTGCGGCAGGAGATTGACCGATCCAGCGCACGCGTACTGGTGCTGCAGCCCGGGCAGATGTCTTTGCACCACCCGCTTATCCTGCACGGATCGGGACGGAACGTTGCCGCTGATCGCCGGCTAGGTTTCGTGATCCGATATGTCCCAGCCTGCATCAGACAGGAAGGTGCAACGGTTACACTGGTGCGAGGCCGCAACTTGTCGGACATGCCATTGGAAGTCGCTCCTGAAGACGAGATGGGCCCTGCCGCCCTGTCCCGTCATGCTGACATCATCCGCTGCGCGGGCGGGGTAATCCGACGCGCGAAAGAGGCTCATCTTGCCGCAGCAGCCCAACGACCGGAGACGGAGACATGAATCACGATCTGACACAGACATACACGCAGGATGGTTATGCCGCGCCGATCCGGGTGATGTCCGAAGAAGAGGCGGCAGAGCTTTTCGCTAGGATTGAACAGGCAGAACAGCGGCTTGGCCCGCAGGTGTTCAAGCTGCTCAATGTCAAGGGCCACCTCTTGTTTCCGTTTCTTTGGGATGTCGTTCAAGACGCGCGGATCGTCGACCAAGTGGCGGCGATCCTTGGCCCGGATGTCCTGTGTTGGGGATCCAGTTTCTTTTCCAAGGATGCCGGATCGGCCGACGTGGTGCCATGGCATCAGGACGGCACCTGCTGGGGGCTGAATGCGCCCAAAGGATTGACTGCTTGGCTGGCGCTGACGCCCAGCACGCCCGAAACCGGGTGCCTGCGTGTAATACCTGGAAGCCACCGAACTGCGGTTCCACATGCGGTCAAGAATGCCGCATCCTCTATGTTGCCATTGGGCGAGGAGGTGGCAGAGGAGGTGGACGTGTCCAAGGCTGTGGACTGCCAGCTAAAGCCCGGTGAAATGTCGCTGCATCATGTGATGCTGGTTCACGGCTCGGCCCCGAACCGTGCGGCCTCGGGGCGTAGAATCGGCTTTGCTATCCGCTATATCGCGGGGGATGTTGCGCAACGCGGCGCCGACAAGGGGTACGCCACGCTGGTTTGCGGCCGAGATCACAATACCTATCTGCTGGAGTCGAGACCCGAGAACGATCTGGAGCCAGTAGCGCTTCGGCGGCATCGGGACATCTTGCGGCATTCTGCCGGGCTTGTCATGCGCGAGGCCGCCTCGCTGGATGCTGGTTCGCGCTAGCTGCGGTCTATCACTCCGGTTGCGGCGTCGAACACCCAGCCGCGTGCGTGTTGCTTTCGCGGGGGATGGCCGCGAAGGGCGGCGTAGGTGCGTGTCGCTTCCTTCACCATCCTAATGGCCTGCGCCTCGTCTGAGGTCGAGGTGCCGCCGTGAATTTGATGAAAGGTGGCAACGCCAGATAGGCGGATGAACTGGGTGCCGGGATGGTTCACCGCGCGGTTCAGCATGTCAGGGTTGCACATACCCCCCCCGGGTTCGGTAAAGGCAGGGTCATAACCGTCCAACGCCGCCCATGTATCGCGGTGCAGGAACAGTGCGTTCGTTTCCAGCATTGGCGCAGTAGGTGAAAGCTCCTCGGGCCAAGACACAGCGAACAGATCTGCGGACGGATCTGGCCAGCCAGCCGTCTGCAGCAGCGCATCTTCTGTGGCACGGTCGTAGCCGCGGCGGGCAGATGTGGCTTGCCGTTCCAGCCCGAACTGTCGATTGGGCACTGCAATCACCGGTGCCGGATGGGCCTTGGCCGCGCGCGCCACAGTGGCCAGAAGATAGGGCGAGGCCAGTCGGGCCCCGTCGATCCAAGCGCCGACGATGCGTCCCCGCGCCATCGCCAACGCTTCATTTATTGCGCCAACAGGTGAGGGTGCAGGATGGCGTGCTGCCAAGATGCGGGGGACGGGTTCCATTATGGGCGGGATGGGCAGATTGTCAGACCCGTTGTCTACGACGATGATCTCCCATGTCAAATCTTCCGCCCCTTGCTGAAATGTGCGGGACAGCGACCATAGGGTGCGTGGCAGTTCCCGGTCCATCCGCCAGCAGGTAATGGCGATGGAAATGTCGGGTGCGAACGCATCTGCCGCTTTCATCGGGCAAACTTTGACCATAATCTGAACTGTGTCCTCCGCATCATCCTGTTCCGAGCCCTTCATGCCCTCACCAGCCGCCCCAACACAAGATACCCAAAGACTGGCTGCTCCGCCCGCGCTGAACCCAAATGAAGATCCGCTGGTGGTCGGATTGCCCAGGCAAAGGGGTTATGGCCAGTGGTCGGTATCGCGGATGCGTGACGTGCGGGCTGTGTTATCCGATCCTGCCACGACCGTGGACTTGCTCACACCCAAGGCGATAGCCCGGATCATCGCGCAACAAGGGATCATGCCAGAAAAAACGTTGGCGATCATGCAGGTCTTTGGGCGCGCTCACCGGCGCCCGAATGATGCAGAAAGGCTTGATGCCATCACTGTGACAAAGCTTTTGCATTGCGCACTGCCGGGGCTAGATCTGAACGCCACACTTGCCGGGCTGGCCTCTTCTAAGGGGACAACGGCTGATACTATGGACGCGGTGCTGCGGCCGATTCTGTCTACATGGCGCGCGGCGGCGTTAGGGATTGATGCGGATCTCGGTCAGAGGGTCGAGGATGGGCTTCTGCAGGTGATCGTCGCAATCGAACAGCATGGGCTTGCGAACCTTGCTCTTGTAGAGCCGCTGGCGAATGCTGTGACACGCGATCTTGCCGAGTTGGACGCGAAAAGGTGCAAAGCCCGCGACATGCCGATTACGCATTGGGTGTCGCCTGCTTTCTTGGCGATTTTGCCTGTTGCCTATACTGGCGTATCGATGCTCGCCCATTTGGCAGAGATCCCGGATCTGCAAGAAAAGCTGCGGGTTCGTCCCGAGCTGCGCCCGGGTTATCTACGAGAGGTAGAGCGTCTGATGAACGCATTCCGATATGGGACGCGGCAAATCGGCCCGGCGGGGTTGGATCTTGGTGACGCATGGCTACCGCCTCGCAGCCTCGTTGTGCTGGATTTTGCTGCTGCGAACCGTGATCCTGCGCTATGGGATGATCCTGATCTATGCCTGCTAGACCGACCACGCCAACCGACTGCAACATTTTCCTTCGGTCCGCTGGCCTGTGTCGGAGGTCAGCTTAGTCGGCAGTTCTTGGGCAAGCTTCTGGATGCGGTGTTGGACACCGCACGTGTGTCATTGCCGGCGCTCGGCTCGCTGCCTGACCGGCGACCTACCAAATGGTCGATCGCACGGGGCTATGCCATGTGTCGGTTGCACATATCCGAGTTGTGATGCGCAAATGCGCTATGCAGGGAACTTTGCCCGAAGACGCCGGTCCACTTCCGCCCAGATTGTATCCAAGCGGCTTTGCCATGACAGCGACGCGCACAGGGCCGCAGGCAAGAATTGGCGCCCGTGATGTTCCAGCCTGTCAAGAGCGGCCTCGATTGCTGCCACGAATTCCTCCGCATCCTTTGCAATGGCCAAGTCGCCACGCAGATCGTCCAAGTTGGCAATGTCAGTCGATACGACTGGCACGCCAAATGTGCGGTAGACATAGACCTTGAGCGGGTTCATCCGGTCCGACAGGTCCGTGCGCTCGTGCGGAACAATCGCCACATCGAAGGCTGCGATACAGGCCCGCGCCTGTTCGTAGGGTCGGATGCCCAGCAGGTGCACGTTTGACAGCGCCTGCATCCGTTTGAGTTGCAAGGGACGGGACAGTTTACCAATCAGAACGATTTGCCACAGCGGCCTCGCCCGCGCCAGCGCTTCTACCAAGTCAAAGTCGAAGCGGTCGTCCATATTGCCGCAGTAGCCAATGACCGGGCCACCCAGACGGGTGATTTCTCTTGCTGCCATAGGCAGTCCGGTACGGGTGTCTATGCCGTTGGGCACCAGCAGGGGTGAGAGCAAGTCTTGCTCCAGGCTTTTGGCCATGGGGGCGCAGTTGGCGATCGCCACGTCCACCGTTTCAGCCATGTAACGATAGTTCGTCTCTACGTACCGGCGCTTTTTTTCGGACAGGGGCCAGCAGCGCTGATCGTCGATATAATCCCCGATGATGAAGGGAAAGCGAAGACGCCGCTGAACATGTTCGAACCCGTGGACCACCGGACAGACCCAAGCCATGCAATTGTCACGCATGTCCAGATCATCCAGCCATGCCTCAACCGCGTTGGGGAAACTTTCAGGACCGTGGACCGGCCGCCCCAGTAGGGTGTGATTATTTTCTCCAACGAGAAAGCTTCGGCGGTGAATATTGCCTTCGTCTGCAAGGCCGCTCATCCGTGCCAGCGCGGCCGCCGATACCATTTGCCGCTCGGATTCACTTGGGGAACGCATGGGGTTTGTGTTGAACCTGAGATCAGTCACCTTAAACGGTGCGTCGATATGTAGAATGCGCCCGATCTCTGGCCGTAGTGACAACTCGCGCAGTAACATGTCCTGCCGACGGCCGTAGAGCCCGGAATCGTTTTGTTTCCAAAAGAAAGCCACGTTGATCGGACGGTCCGGGTCAATATGCTGGGCAACTGTACTGGATCGCGCCAAAAACGGAGTGCAAATCTCCGCCACCTCGGGTGGCAGAACCCCGGGCATTTCACGGCGCAGAAAAGACAATAACCTCGACATGTCAGGGTAATTTCGTGGTGAAGCTGCTCGAGCCGTCGTGATGGCCTGAAGCGCGCGTGGCCGATTTGCCTCATAGGACATTTCGGAGGCGAAGAATGGGTGTGCGCCCCCTGGCTGGCGGTCGGCGGCGATAGCCGCAGAGAGACGGGCAGTCAGATTGTCGGTCTTACTTATCGACATCGCGGCGCCGGCGGCTATCACATCCGCCACCGGCCCTGTATCGGTGATGAGAACCGGGGTTCCCACCGCCACCGCATCGGTCAGCTTGGCAGGGGTCTGGGTTTGCGAAATCGGGCTGTCGCAATCCTGCAGCAATACCACGACATCCGCCACCGCATTCAGATCCAGAACACGCGAAAATGGTTGAACACCGATCCGTCGCAGACGCAGACCCGGAAGCGTGGCAAGTTCGCGTTCCATCTCCGGGTCCGCCACAGACCCGACAATACATAGCACCACTTCGGGACGCTTCAGGGCGGCCACAGCATGTGCAAGCTCAATTAGCCCTTTGTGCCGTCGGGGTGTGCCCAAGAACAAGACCACTTGGTCCGAAGACGCAAAGCCCAGTTCATTGCGCGTGGCATCGCGCCGGTTTATCGCCCTTTCGGCGTCACTCTGGCAGCGACCGTGGCGAATCAGTGTGGCGTCGTGATGAGATGCCAAAACTGGGTTGCAGGCCGTAACCCCGTCGACGAATGGCAGAATCCCCAATCCAAGTTCCGTCCAGAACCGGCCTTGCGGGCGATCCCAGTCGTGTGGAGTGAATGCTTCGAGAAAGCTGTCCAAATCCCGCGGCGCCTCGCCTTTGACGAACGCCAGTTCATCGTCATCCAGATCGCATATAATTCGAGCGCCCAGAATTTCCCGATAGAGGAGGCCAATCAGCAGCCCTGGGAAACGCGGTTTCGATACCCATACTGTTCCTGCAGGCCAATCCCGCACCAACCGGAGCGCGCCTTCTATCAGGTGACGAAAGTAAGGAGCACGCCAACCGAGGATGGGCACGCGGCGATCGCCCTCGGCCAGTGGCGGCCAAAGAGTGTCGCCGTGGACGGGAAACATTGGTCCAGCCATGGCGGTTGGTACTGCGTCGCATATTGTTTCGGCGAGTGTGATGCCGCGCCCGGCAACGTTGTGAGCAATGTCCCAAGATACAACGAGAACCCTGTCTTTGGGTGCAGCATCCATGAATCGCGAAGGCTCTGTCGCTGGCCATACCTCGAGCTCGACCGGAGCAGTCCAATCGCGTTCGAGCGCGTATTCGGCCTTCGCTTGGTCCAGACGGATTTTCACCGATTTCTGATCCGGCATCCGGGTCTGAGCCTCACGGAAGAGTTCGATAGCACGGCCAAACTCAAGCCGCGCCATGGCCAAGTCGCCCTCGACCATCGGGGTCCACTGAAATTCAGGAAAGGTACGCCGAAGATGCTGCAGATAGTCCTGCGCTTGATCCAAATGTCCCATCCGGAGCGCTATGCCCGCAAGGCGGATCAGAACGGTGCGGTGTGGCGGATGGTGCTGCATTGCAGCTTCGTACAGTTCAACCGCCTCTGCATAGCGTTGTGCTTGGTAAAGTTCATCCGCCTCTAGGACCAGCGTCTCAAGCCGTGGGGGGGATTGAGGATCGCCTCCCACACATGGCACGGGTCTCGTCATCGCAACCTGGACTCCTATCGAATGGGCGGGCTTTGCCGGAGACCCTGATGCGCGCGTGGCCTGGTCCTCCTATTGCCATTACACTGGTGATCCGCCAAAAGAATGGCAAGTCGATTATCCCGCTGCGGTCGAAAAGTCCGGCCCAAAGCACAGGCCGGTTGAGCCATCTGGAGTGAGAAGATGCCAAGAGCGCTCCCTCGCCGTCTTGCCATATTTGGCACTTTTGATGTGGAAAACTATGGCGACCTGTTATTCCCTCTGATAGCGCAGCAACGTCTTTCTGCCGCGGGAATCGAGGTGGTTGCAGTATCACCCACTGCCAACGCGACACGATACAATGACGCGCTTTCACCTATCTCTCAGACCGAGTTTGCCCGGAATGCAGACAGGTTTGACGGTGTCTTGATTGGCGGTGGTAATATCATCCATACCAACGAATTCGCGTTGCCGAATTATACGGCAACTGCCTATCCTGCTCTTTGGGTCGGGGCGACTGCCCACGCCGTGCGACACGGGTTGCCCGTCATTTGGAACAGTCCGGGTGTCTTGCTATCAGGCGAGGACGAGACCTCGCCCGACTGGTTGCGGCGAACGGTAGCTGCAGCAGATCGGTTCGTCGTCCGCGACAGCGACAGTGCAGAGGCTTTGGCGAAGTGGTCAGGTCGGCGACCCGCATTAATGCCCGATACAGCATTGGATCTCGCGCGACTCTGGCCGTCCGGGATGATGAAGGACAGGTTTCGCCGGATCCGAGCGAACCTCAATATACCTGACGACGTGCGAGTCGTTGCTCTGCACGTCAAAGAGCGCAGCCTGAATGGACTCGACCTCACTGCTTTTACAAAGTCACTTTCGGCAGCGCTCCGAGACAACGGGGCGGTTGCGATACTCCTTGCGATCGGGCGATGCCACGGAGATCACAGGGTTGCGCAATCGATCCATCACCTCGCGCCCGACTGTACTTTTTCATTAGATGAATCGACCGCCTTAGCTGACATCGCTGCCGCGATTGCAGGCGCAAATGCCTATCTTGGTGCATCACTGCATGG
This sequence comes from Roseovarius sp., assembly GCF_048262375.1. GTDB lineage: Bacteria > Pseudomonadota > Alphaproteobacteria > Rhodobacterales > Rhodobacteraceae > Roseovarius. The sequence continues at coordinate 249,414 of NZ_JBLXFE010000003.1, read as the reverse complement.
GCATATAACTGCTGCGGCCTATGGGGTGGCATCTCGGCTCGTAGCCGTCCCCGCGCTCTACAAGTTCATGGGACAGGCGACGCAGATGAACCGCATGGGTGATGTTGTCTGCAGCTGGGCTGAAGCGCTAGAGGCATTGACCAAGGTACTGACGCAGTCGTCACAGCCCTTGCCCCAAGATGTCTCGGAGAAACTTGATGCCCATTGGAATGACGTAACGAGGCTTTTGACCGCAGGGCGCAAACATCCACGCCGTGCGGATGTCTTTCCGGGTTCTGATCTGGACGCTTCGCTTGAAATTGCTATACGCCATGCAAGAGCAGCGCGACCACGGGGCACGGCGTCGATGCCAGACCCGCTGCACGCCCGTCACATTCGGAAAGGAAATCTCGTGACTGAAAACACTCAGATGAAATGGGATAGTGCAGTCATCGACCGAATGATCTCGGAGGGCAACCTAGACGCCGCCGCAGAGCAGATCGCCATCATGCTCGGCCAGGTTCCCGATTTTTTGCCTGCACGTCTGGCAGAGGTGCGCGCAACGCTTGCACAAGGCGACGCGGCCCGTGCGATAGAGCTTGCTGCAGACCTGTCCAGCAAGAGGCCAGAGAACTCTTGGGTCTGGCTTGCCAACCTGCAAAGCCTGTTGGCGGGTGCTCGGCATCAAGAGGCAATCACTTTGTTTCTTGATGGTCTGAACCGGCTGGAATTTGACGAATCGTTGATGATCACGGCTCTCAACGATCTACTCACCTCCGTGCCGCCAAAGCAGCAGGTATCGTTTCTGAAGTCTGTTCATGCGCAACGACCTGAGAGCACAGTGGTCCAGCTTCGGCTTGCGATGCGTGCGTATGCCAGTGGGGATCGCGGCCTCGCGATTGATATGCTCGATCGGGCGGAACAGGCGGGACCGCTGCCCGCATACGCCGCCCGTGTAAAAAGCCAGCTCTTGCCGTTCGCGGGTACAATGGACGCGGCGACCGACCACTTGCTTTCGAATTGGAAAGCGGGGGTGGAGAATGTTGAAATTCTATGCCGCCTCTGCCGGTTCGCGGCTGCAGCCGGACGTTTCGACGTAACTGAAAATGCGCTGCGCCGGACACTCGAACTGTATCCTCTGGAATGGCGTTCAATTTACCGGTTGAACCGAGTGTTTCTCAGCCATGCAGAGGATGCTGCGATTTTTCAGCAGCTTGCAGTGCTGGATGCAACGCAAAAACCCGGCGCGAACTGGCGCTTGCAGTTTGCTCTTTTCGCCTTGCGCGCAGGGCAGGAAGACTTTGGCAGAGCTGCGCTCGAAGGCCTTGCAGGCGATGATGCAACGGGGCCCACGGCGCGCAGCCTTCTGGCCGCGCTCGATGCTCTTGGCGCCGCTGCTCCTCGCGCGCCGGTGATCGCCGACGCTCATGTCCGCGTTGTGGAGAAAGCTGACGCTCGTGGTACGCTTATAGTGTTCGGCGGGTTCCTTGGCGGGCTAAGCCATGTAAACGATCGGTACCTCGACGCACTTTTGGCTAAACTCCCCGCGAATATTGTTTACCTTCGCGATCCTTACGCAAGGGTCTATCTGAACGGAATCCCAGACCTTGGTTCAGACGAGCACCAGATGCAGTCGGCGCTGTTGCGTCTTGTTGCAGAGCTTGGCGGCGGCAGACTCATCACGATGGGTGGTTCTGCTGCAGGTTATGCTGCCTTGCGGTCGGGATTGGCGATTGGCGCGGACAAAGTTATCTCGCTCGCTGGCTTTGTAACGCCCGGCCCAGTGGGTCAGGGTGAACCGATCCACAGTCAGCGGGGGATGGAGGAACTATTTGAGACTGATCTTGACACCTTTGACCTGTGCGCGGCATTGGCTGCCCAACCTAAAACCCGCCTGATCCAGGTTATTGGCGGTGCCTACGCGCCGGACGTCGCACGCGCGCAGGCTCTGGATGGTCTCGACAACGCGCAAGTCCACGTCATGCAAGGTGTCGATACACATCATGTGGCACTTCCAGCCATCGCGGATGGCACGCTCAGACGACTGCTGGAAAATGCGTTTGAGGTGTAGGCAGCGTGAGGGTGGATAGGGCGCTGTTCAGCCCATCCCAACTATCGGCATGACTTACGCACAAGGCAGATGGAAGATTCGTCGGTTGGTTTTGGGTCTCGGCAGTGAGGCGCACGACCGTCGTCGACGGATTGGAGTGATTTGCTGCAATTGCAGTTGCGTGAGCAATTTTGGACGTAGTTTAGAGCAGGCAGCCGGTAGTTCGCATGCGATGCGCGTCTGTCGCGCTCACGGGGTTATCCTGACAGCATGGCGATGAAATCAAAGACGCTTGGCAACATAGTAAAGAAACAGCTTTTAAGATTCTAATTTTGCTGTGAGATACACCGGGTATCACCGCGCGAAAAGTGGTCTTGAAGGTGGGCTGAACGACAAGCCAATTCATTGAGATTTTGAATTCTATATATAAAATGATTTTTATTGGTGCCCAGGAGAGGACTCGAACCTCCACGGCCTTGCGGCCACTGGCACCTGAAGCCAGCGCGTCTACCATTCCGCCACCTGGGCAGGTGTCGTGAAGCAGGCGTTTATCGCTCGGCTATCATAGTGTCAACGGCGATTTTACTGGTTCCTTACAATTGCCATATCATCTTGTCCAAACCGCGCGAGGACGGTAGGAAAGAGAGCGAAAGCTCATAGCCCCGGAGTCCTAAATGTCAAAGCTTGTCACCATCTACGGCGGATCAGGATTCGTGGGCCGCTATATCGCACGGCGCATGGCGCAGGCCGGCTGGCGGGTCCGCGTGGCGGTACGCCGTCCGAATGAGGCGATGCATGTCAAACCTTATGGTGTTGTCGGTCAGGTGGAACCGGTTTTCTGCAATATCCGCGACGATGCCAGCGTGCGGGCGGTCATGCAGGGAGCCGATGCGGTGGTGAACTGCGTGGGCACGTTTGAGCGCAAGGGCAAGAACAGCTTTGAGGCGGTTCAGGCCAAGGGCGCCACTCGGATCGCGCGGATTGCGGCAGAGGAAGGCGTGGCGCATTTGGTGCATGTGTCCGCGATTGGTGCGGATGCGGCCTCTGATAGCGAATACGCCCGGTCTAAGGCTGCGGGTGAGGCGGGCATTCTCAAGTATTTTCCGGAGGCCGTGATCCTGCGCCCCTCAGTGATCTTTGGGCCCGAGGATCAGTTCTTTAACCGGTTCGCGGGAATGACGCGGTTTGGCCCTGTTTTGCCCGTTGTGGGGGCTGATACACGGTTTCAACCGGTCTATGTGGATGACGTGGCGCAAGCCGCCGTGTTGGGGGCCATGGGCCGTGCCGCGCCGGGTGTATACGAGCTTGGCGGTCCAGAAGTGGCGAGCTTTCGTGCCTTGATGCAGCAGATGTTGCAGGTGATCCGACGGCGGCGTTTGATCGTGAACATTCCCTTTGGCGTGGCCGGGTTGATGGCGAGCGTGATGGAATTGGTCCAGACCGTGACGCTGGGTGTCGTTCCGGCGCAGATCACGCGGGATCAGGTGCGTAGCCTGCGGCGTGATAATGTTGTGGCCGAGGGGGCCAAAGGCTTTGACGCGCTTGGTATTGTGCCGGTTGCTGTGGGCGCCGTGCTGCCAGATTACCTCTGGCGGTTCCGTCCGGCGGGGCAATATGCGGCGATCAAGGAATCGGCCAAGAACCTGCGCGCGCGCTGACCCTCAGCTATAGGCGATGGCCAGCAGGGCCACACCCAGAATCAGGCGGTAGACGACATAGGGCGTAAAGCTGACGCTGCGCAGCAACCGCATCATCAGGCTAAGCGCCAAGAGCGCTGCGACAAAGGCGAAGGCCGCCGCGATGGCCCCGTCACGCAGCAGGGCAACATTGGCTTGCATTGCCGCATCCGCACCGAGCAAAACGCCACTGGCGATGATCGTGGGCACCGACATCAGCATCGACAATCGCGCGGCATCGGCGCGCGCATAGCCCATGAGCCGTGCCCCGGTGATGGTGATACCCGATCGGGACGTGCCGGGGATAAGCGCGATGACCTGCCACAGACCCAGCAGAATGGCGTCGCGCATCGTCCAATCTTCGCCAGAGCGTTCTGTCGTGCCAGCCTGATCCGCCCAATAGAGCAGCGCGCCGAAGATGAGCGTGGCCCACCCGATTACGGCAACCGAGCGCAGTGCGTCATTGAGCCCTGTCAGTTTGAGCAGCAGGCCCGCTGCCATGACCGGGACGGCCGAGATGATCAAGAGCAGGGCAAGCCGCGCGCCGGGCGTGTCGGCGCGCCCTGTGAGCAGGCGTGGCAGGCCAAGGATCGCGCTGCTCAGATCAGACCAAAAATAGAGGATGACGGCAAAGAGCGTGCCCACATGCACCGCCACGTCGATGACCTGACCCTGATCCTGAATATGCAGGAGATTCGGCAAGAGGATCAGGTGACCTGACGAGGAAATCGGCAGAAACTCGGTTATTCCCTGCACGATGGCGACGAGTAAAATGTGAAAAAGCGCCATTGAGCCTGTCCTGAGCCTGTTTTTAAACTCCTATAAAGCATTGTGTTTCAAAGGCAAAGTTGATTGTAGGTCCGAATCGGTGTTAATTTGTGAAGGATTTTCGACAGGAGCGTACGGGCGGTTTGTAATTAATTCATAATAGGTCATAGTTTATGACTTTTAATTTCAAAGGGAGTGCTGTAAACCTGCGCGACAGCAGATGACTCGAGAGGATAAGCCGTGGCGAAGCAACCCATGCTGAAATTCGTGACCGTGGGTCGGGACATGCCCGAGAAACGCGGCGCCGAGGATCGGCGGCAGGATTTCCATGAAATCTATGCCGAGTTTGCCGATGCCAAGGCCAAAGAGCAGGCGGGGCGATGCAGCCAATGTGGCGTGCCCTATTGCCAGAGCCATTGTCCGTTGCACAACAATATCCCCGACTGGCTGCGTCTGACAGCTGAGGGGCGGCTGAAAGAAGCCTATGAAATCAGCCAGTTGACCAATACGTTTCCCGAGATCTGCGGTCGTATCTGCCCGCAGGATCGGCTGTGCGAGGGCAATTGCGTGATCGAGCAGTCGGGTCACGGGACGGTCACGATTGGCGCGGTGGAAAAGTATATTACCGACACAGCCTGGGAAGAAGGCTGGGTTGAGGTGATCAAGCCTGCGGCGGAACGCATTGAATCCGTTGGTATTATCGGCGCGGGGCCGGGTGGTCTTGCGGCTGCTGACGTACTGCGTCGGGCGGGGGTGCAGGTCACGGTTTATGACCGCTATGACCGGGGCGGCGGGTTGATGACCTATGGCATTCCCGGTTTCAAGCTGGAGAAAGACGTGGTGATGCGCCGCGTCGCGCAGCTGGAACAGGGCGGCGTCAAGTTCGTGCTTAACTGTAATGTGGGAAGCGACCTTAGCTTTGACGAAATTCGCAGCAAACACAATGCGTTGCTGATTGCGACCGGGGTCTACAAGAGCCGCGATCTGGAGGGGCCCGGCGCGGGGGCCAAAGGCATCGTGCGGGCGATTGATTATCTGACGGCGAGCAATCGTGTCTGCTTTGGCGATGTGGTACCGGAGTATGAAAGCGGCGAGTTGAACGCGGCGGGCAAGCGAATTGTTGTGGTTGGTGGTGGTGATACCGCTATGGATTGTGTCCGCACAGCGATTCGGCAGGGCGCGACCTCTGTTGCCTGTCTCTATCGTCGGGATCGTGACAACATGCCCGGCAGTCAGCGCGAAGTGGCCAATGCCGAGGAAGAAGGCGTTAAGTTTGAATGGCTTAGTGCGCCGGTCGGGTTCGTGGGTGACCCGGTAACAGCCGTCAAGGTGCAGAAAATGCGGCTTGGGGCACCGGATGCCACGGGGCGTCAGAGCCCGGAACCGATCGAGGGTGCGATTGAGGATGCCCCTGCCGATCTGGTGATCAAGGCGCTTGGGTTTGAACCTGAGGACCTGCCAAGCCTTTGGAATCAAAAGGAACTGGAAGTCACCCGCTGGGGAACGGTCAAGGCTGAGTTCACCACCGGGCAAACCGCGATGGAGGGTGTTTTTGCCGTGGGCGATATCGTGCGCGGTGCATCTCTCGTGGTTTGGGCAATCCGGGATGGGCGGGATTCGGCCAAGGCCATTCTTGACTATCTCAATGCAGCGCAGGCCGTTGCTGCCGAGTGAGTAAGGGCGCCAACCGTACGTTTGTGCGGTTGGAACGTACGGTTCACCTCTGTGATGAGGCGAGACAACATAACAGCGCAGATTTCCGCGCGACAGGGCAACAGACCTGACCCACCGGGTAAAGGAAGGGTAAAGACCGATGACGACATTTGATCTTAACTGGGCAGAAGAACAACAGGCCAAGCGCGAGTGGCTGGCCGAGAACGGGATGTATGCCGAGGAAGAGGAACATTCTTCTTGCGGCGTCGGTCTTGTGGTGTCGATTGACGGCAAACCAAGCCGCACGGTGGTAGAGGCCGGGATCAACGCCCTCAAGGCGATCTGGCATCGGGGCGCGGTCGATGCCGATGGCAAGACCGGCGACGGTGCGGGCATTCATGTGCAGATCCCGGTGCCGTTCTTTTATGATCAGATCCGCCGCACCGGGCATGAACCGCGCGAGGGCAACCTTGTCGCGGTTGGACAGGTGTTTCTGCCGCGGACCAATTTTGGCGCGCAGGAACAGTGCCGGACCATCGTGGAAACCGAAGTGCTGCGGATGGGCCACACGATCTATGGGTGGCGGCATGTGCCGGTGGATATTTCCTGTCTGGGGGAAAAGGCCAACGCAACCCGGCCCGAGATCGAACAGATCCTGATTTCCGACGCAAAGGGGCTGGATGAGGAATCATTCGAGCGCGAACTGTATGTTATCCGTCGCCGGATCGAAAAGGCGGTGCAGGCGGCCGGGATCATGGGATTCTACATGGCAAGCCTGAGCTGCCGCAGCATCATCTATAAGGGTATGATGCTGGCCGAGCAGGTGGCGGTGTTTTACCCTGATCTGCTGGACGAGCGGTTCAAGAGCGCCTTTGCCATTTATCATCAGCGCTATTCGACCAATACATTCCCGCAATGGTGGTTGGCGCAGCCGTTCCGCATGCTGGCGCATAATGGCGAGATCAATACGCTCAAGGGCAATACCAACTGGATGAAGAGCCATGAGATTCGCATGGCGAGCGGTGCCTTTGGCGATCTGGCTGAAGATATCAAGCCGATCATCCCGCAGGGATCGTCGGACAGTGCTGCCCTTGATGCGGTGTTCGAGGTCTTGGTGCGCGCCGGGCGGTCCGCGCCGATGGCCAAGACCATGCTGGTGCCTGAATCGTGGTCCAAGCAGGCCGAGGAACTGCCGCAGTCGTGGCGCGATATGTATTCCTATTGCAACTCGGTGATGGAGCCTTGGGATGGTCCCGCCGCGCTGGCGATGACCGATGGCCGCTGGGTTTGTGCCGGGCTTGACCGTAATGGTTTGCGTCCGATGCGCTATGTGGTGACGGGTGACGGGCTGGTGATTGCCGGGTCCGAGGCGGGAATGGTGCCGATCGACGAGCGCACGGTCAAGGAAAAGGGCGCGCTGGGGCCGGGGCAGATGCTGGCCGTGGATATGACCGAAGGCAAGCTCTATCACGATTCAGAGATCAAGAACCGGCTGGCGGATGCACAGCCCTTTGGCGAATGGGTCGGCAAGATCAACGAACTGGACGATGCGCTGGCGGTGGTGAGTGAGGCACCGCTCTATACCGGGGCGGAGCTGCGCAAGCGGCAGATTGCTGCCGGGTACAGCATCGAAGAGCTGGAGCAGATCCTTGCGCCGATGGCCGAGGATGGCAAAGAGGCGATTGCCAGCATGGGCGACGACACGCCGAGCGCCGTTCTGTCCAAGCAGTATCGCCCGTTGAGCCATTTCTTTCGGCAGAATTTCAGCCAGGTGACGAACCCGCCGATCGACAGCTTGCGCGAATACCGGGTGATGAGCCTCAAGACGCGGTTCGGCAATCTCAAGAACGTGCTCGATGAATCGAGTGCGCAGACCGAGATTCTGGTGCTGGAAAGCCCGTTCGTGGGCAATGCCCAATGGGCAGAGATGATCAAGCAGTTCAACGCCGATGTGACCGAGATCGACTGCACCTTTGCGCCGGGCAAGACCGCGCTGCAAGATGGGCTGGAGCGAATTCGGGCCGAGGCCGAAGATGCGATCCGTTCAGGCACCGGGCATCTGATCCTGACGGATCAGAACCAAGGCGAGACCCGGGTTGGCATGCCGATGATTCTGGCGACTAGTGCGGTGCACAGCCATCTGACGCGCAAGGGATTGCGGACCTTCTCGAGCCTGAATGTGCGCTCTGCCGAATGTATAGACCCGCATTATTTCGCGGTTCTGATCGGCGCCGGGGCGACCGTGGTCAATGCCTATCTGGCCGAGGACAGCATTGCCGACCGGATTGCGCGCGGTCTGATCGAGGGCAGCCTGACCGAGGCGGTGGCGCGGTATCGCGCGGCGATTGATCAGGGCCTGCTCAAGATCATGTCGAAGATGGGGATCTCGGTGATCTCCTCTTATCGCGGCGGTCTGAATTTCGAGGCGGTGGGTCTGAGCCGCGCGATGTGCGCGGAATATTTCCCGGGACTGACCAGCCGGATCAGCGGCATCGGTGTGTCGGGGATTCAGGCCAAGCTGGAACAGGTGCATGGTCGCGCCTATGCTGGCGCGCAGGATATTCTGCCGATTGGCGGGTTCTACAAGGCGCGGAAATCCGGCGAGACCCACGCTTGGGGTGCGCAGACGATGCATATCCTGCAAACCGCCTGCAACAAGGCGAGCTATGAGCTATGGAAGCGGTATAGCGCCGCGATGCAGGCCAATCCGCCGATTCATCTGCGCGATCTGATGGCGATCAAGCCATTGGGCAAAGCGATCCCGATCGAAGAGGTCGAGAGTGTGACCGCGATCCGCAAGCGGTTTGTGACGCCGGGCATGAGCCTTGGCGCGCTCAGCCCTGAGGCGCACAAGACCCTGAATGTGGCGATGAACCGGATCGGTGCGCGCTCGGACAGTGGTGAGGGGGGTGAAGATCCGGCACATTTCACACCAGAGGCCAATGGCGACAACCCCTCTGCGAAAATCAAGCAGGTGGCGTCTGGCCGGTTTGGCGTGACGGCGGAATATCTGAACCATTGTGAAGAGCTTGAGATCAAGGTTGCGCAAGGCGCCAAGCCCGGTGAGGGTGGGCAATTGCCGGGCATGAAGGTGACCAAGCTGATTGCACGGCTGCGGCATTCGACCGAAGGTGTCACGCTGATCAGCCCGCCGCCGCATCACGATATTTATAGTATCGAGGATCTGGCGCAGCTGATTTATGACCTCAAGCAGATCAATCCGACGGTCAAGGTCTGTGTCAAGCTGGTGGCGCAATCGGGCGTGGGCACGATTGCCGCCGGGGTGGCCAAGGCCAAGGCGGATGTGATCCTGATTTCGGGCCATAATGGCGGCACCGGGGCAAGCCCCGCGACCAGTATCAAATACGCTGGTCTGCCGTGGGAAATGGGCCTGACTGAGGCGCATCAGGTGCTGAGCATGAACAATCTGCGTGAGCGGATCACGCTGCGCACCGATGGTGGCCTGCGCACGGGTCGTGACATCGTCATGGCGGCGATGATGGGGGCCGAGGAATACGGCATCGGCACTGCCGCGTTGATTGCCATGGGCTGTATCATGGTGCGTCAGTGCCAGAGCAATACCTGTCCGGTCGGGGTTTGCACGCAGGATGAAGTGCTGCGCGACAAGTTCACAGGCAATGCCGAGAAGGTTGTGAACCTCATCACCTTCTATGCGCAGGAAGTGCGCGAACTGCTGGCCAGCATTGGCGCACGCAGTCTGGATGAGGTGATCGGGCGGGCGGATTTGTTGACGCAGGTCAGCCGCGGCTCGGCTCATCTTGATGATCTCGATCTGAACCCGATGCTGATCACCGTCGATGGGGCCAAGAACATCCGCTATGACCGCAACCGTCCCCGCAACGAGGTGCCCGATACGCTGGATGCTGAGATCGTGCGCGATGCGCAACGGTTCCTGAACGATGGCGAGAAGATGCAATTGCATTATGCCGTGCAGAACACGCATCGGACGGTGGGCACGCGGGTTTCCTCTCATATCGTGCGCAAGTTCGGCATGCGCAACAGCCTGCAACCCGATCACCTGACGGTAAAGTTGACCGGCAGCGCCGGGCAATCTCTGGGTGCCTTCGCGGCACCGGGCCTTAAGATCGAAGTTTCGGGCGATGCCAATGATTACGTCGGCAAGGGCCTGTCGGGGGGAACGATTGTGGTGCGCCCGCCGATGGCAAGCCCGCTGGTGGCATCGCAAAACACGATCATCGGCAATACCGTGCTCTATGGTGCAACTGACGGCTATCTCTTTGCCGCTGGACGCGCAGGCGAGCGGTTTGCCGTCCGCAATTCCGGGGCCAAGGTGGTGATCGAGGGCTGCGGCAGCAACGGGTGTGAGTATATGACCGGCGGGATTGCGGTGATCCTCGGGGATATCGGTGCCAATTTCGGTGCGGGCATGACCGGTGGCATGGCCTATATCTATGATCCTGACGGTCGCGCGCCTGCCTTGGTCAATGGCGAAACTCTGGTCAGTTGCGCCGTAACAGAGCCGCATTGGGAAGCCGAGTTGGAGAGCTTGATCAAGCGGCATGTGGCCGAGACCGGAAGCCAGAAAGGGCAGGAAATCCTGCAATACTGGGACCGGGAGCGGGCGCATTTCATCCAGCTTTGCCCCAAGGAGATGCTCAACAGGCTGAGCCATCCTCTGGGTATGACACCAGAGGCTATTCCGGCGGAATAGAGACAGAATCCGGGGGCTGTGCCCCCGGACCCCCGGAGTATTTCCGCCAAGAAGAAGGCTCGGTGCGCCAAAGGTGTTTTGTGCGCCCAATCTTGACGGTATAGCTGGGCCATGACACGAGCGCGCAAATCCAAGTCTTCGAGAGGGGAACCCCGATGGAACCCGGCAGCATGGCTGTCGCGGTGGGTTTGGCGGCTGATTATGATTGCCGTGCTGATTGTTTTGGGCGTGATCCTAGCGCATCGTAGCATTGAGCCGCCGCGCACCTATTACATGGGGCAGGAAGAGCGGCGATTGGGCAAGATCGACCGCGACTGGGTGCCAATGGCGCGGATCGCGCCTGTGATGGCCCGGTCCCTCGTGGCGGCGGAGGATGCCAATTTCTGCCAGCATTGGGGCTTTGATATGGCTGCCATTCGTACCGCAATTGCCGAAGGGTCGGGGCGGGGTGCCTCAACGCTCAGTCAGCAAGTGGTCAAGAATGTCTATCTCTGGCATGGGCGCAATTGGTTGCGTAAGGCGCTGGAGGCGAGCCTGACGCCGGTGGTGGAGACATTTTGGTCCAAGCGCCGAATCCTTGAAGTTTATCTCAATATGGCGGAGTTCGACGAAGGCGTTTTCGGGGTCGAGGCGGCGGCGCGACATTATTTCGGTGTGCGTGCTGCTGATCTGAACGCGGTGCAAGCGGCGCGGCTGGCAGCGGTATTGCCCGATCCCAAAGGGCGTTCGGCAGCAAAACCATCCAACGCCTTGCGCAAGCGAGCGGCCAGTATTCTGGACGGGGCGGCGACGATTGACCGAGACGGGCGAGCCGCCTGTTTCGAGGATTGAAAATCATGGCCAAAGGGGGCATTGAGAGACAACCCCCAAGACCCAAGGTGTAATTTTTCATGGCTAAGCTCTATCATGTTCCTCTGTCGCCCTATTGCCGCAAGGTGCGGTTGAGTCTGGCTGAGAAGCGGATCGAGTGTGAGTTGGTGGAAGAGCGATATTGGGAGCAGGACCCGGATTTCCTCCGGCGCAATCCGGCAGGTAAGGTGCCTGTGCTCAAGATTGATGGCAAGACCATGTCGGAAAGCGCCGCGATTTGCGAATATCTGGAAGAGAAATATCCCGAACCCTCGCTGATGCCCAAGGGCGTCGATGCGCGCTATGAGGTGCGACGGCTGGTGGGCTGGTTTGACGACAAGTTTCACCGCGAAGTGACCAGCAAGCTGGTCTATGAGCGGGTGAACAAGAAGGTGATGAAGCTGGGGTTTCCCGACAGCCGGAACGTCAAGGACGGGGCGCGGGCGGTCAAGTATCATCTGGATTACATGGCTTGGTTGCTGGATCATCGACGCTGGCTGGCGGGGGATGTGATGACGCTGGCGGATTTCGCCGCCGCCGCACATCTGAGCGCGCTGGATTACATCAGCGATGTGGACTGGACGCGCAGCGAGGCGGTCAAGGATTGGTATGCCAAGATCAAGTCACGCCCGGCGTTTCGGGGAATCTTGGCGGATCAGGTGCCGGGATTTCCGCCGCCCGCGCATTATGCCGATCTGGATTTCTAAGACAGGTGGTGAACCCCAAAATCCGGGGAAACAATGAAAGATGGGCTGAAACAGAGACTGGTTGCGCAGGCGCGCGCCGAGGGGTTTGATGCTTGTCGGCTGTGCAGGCCGTGGGACGTGAGGCACGTGCCAGAGCGGCTCGCGGCATTTCTCGCGCGCGGGTATCATGGGCAGATGGGTTGGCTCGAAGAGCGCAGCCAATGGCGGGGCGCGCCGGAGGTGCTCTGGCCGCAGGCGCGCACCGTGATCATGCTGGGTGAAAGCTATACGCCCGAGTGCGATCCTTTGGCCGGTCTGGAGCAAAAGACCTCTGGCAATATTTCGGTTTATGCGCGCAACAGAGACTATCATGATACGGTCAAGAAGCGGCTCAAGCGTCTGGCGCGTTGGTTGATTGATGCGGCGGGCGGCGAGGTGAAAGTGTTCGTCGATACTGCCCCTGTGCCCGAAAAGCCGCTGGGACAGGCGGCGGGGCTGGGGTGGCAGGGCAAGCACACCAATCTGGTGAGCCGGGAACTGGGCAGCTGGTTTTTCCTCGGGTCGGTGTTCACGACGCTGGACATCGAGACCGATCCGGCGGAAGTGGATCATTGTGGGTCGTGTCGCGCCTGTCTGGATATCTGTCCGACCAAGGCGTTTCCGGCACCCTATCAGCTGGATGCGCGGCGCTGCATATCCTATCTGACGATCGAGCATAAAGGACCGGTGGCAGAGGAATTGCGCCCCGGTCTGGGCAATCGGATTTATGGTTGTGATGATTGTCTGGCGGTGTGCCCATGGAACAAGTTTGCCGTGGCGGCGCGAGAGGTGAAGTATCACGCGCGCGCCGATTTGGTTGTGCCAAAGCTGGCGGATTTGGCAGGTCTTGATGATGCGGCGTTTCGAGAGCGATTTTCAGGTAGCCCGATCAAGCGGATCGGGCGGGACCGGTTTTTGCGCAACGTCCTCTATGCGATTGGCAATTCGGGGGAGGGCGCGCTCTGTCATGTGGCGCAAGCGCATTGCGAGGATGCGGATGCGGCGGTTGCAGATGCGGCACGCTGGGCGGTACTGCGACTGCGGCGTGACGCAAACGGGCTGGAATAGGCTGTAAAACCCGTTACACCCCTAGCCTGACATAACAAGAGGGCAGGCGCATGGCGTTGTTGTTGGGCGTGGATACCGGGGGCACCTATACGGATGCTGTGCTGATCCGGGATGAACGGGACGTTATCGCAAGCGCCAAGGCGCTGACGACGCGGCATGATCTGGCTGTCGGAATCGGGGCGGCGGTTGAGGCCGTGCTGCGGGAGAGCGGGGCGGATGTGGGCGATATCGGGCTCGCCTCGTTATCGACGACGCTGGCGACCAATGCGTTGGTCGAGGGGCAAGGCGGGCGTGCGGGGCTGGTGTATATCGGGTTTCGTGAGGCGGACCTGCAGGCGCATGGGCTGGCAGAGGCATTGGGCGGCGATCCGGCGATCATGCTTAGCGGCGGGCACAATCATGCCGGGGGTGAGGCCTTGGCGTTGGATCATGACACGCTTTTAGCATGGTTAGAGTCTGGAACCGGGGCAGAAGCCTATGCCGTGGCGTCCCTCTTTGCCACCCGAAATCCGGCGCACGAATTGGCGGCGGCAGAGATGATCCGCACTGTTACAGGGCGCCCTGTCAGTTGTTCCCATCATCTGTCGGCCAAGTTGAACGGGCCGAAGCGGGCGCTGACGGCGCTGTTGAATGCGCGCCTGATCGGAATGATTGCGCGGCTGATTGACCGGGCCGAGGGCAAGCTGCGAGAGTTGAGGATCAACGCGCCCTTGATGGTGGTGCGCGGAGATGGGGCGCTGATCAGCGCCGATCAGGCGCGGGAACGCCCCATCGAAACGATCCTGAGCGGACCGGCGGCCAGTATCGTGGGCGCGCGCTGGCTGACCGGGGCGGATTATGCGCTGGTGTCGGATATCGGCGGGACGACGACCGATGTGGCGGTGCTGCGCGATGGGCGGCCCGCGATTGACCCGGAGGGCGCGCGGGTGGGGCCATGGCGGACCATGGTCGAGGCGGTGGCGATGCGCACCTATGGTCTGGGCGGTGACAGCGAATTGCATGTGTGCGACGAGGGGCTGGCGGGCGGTGTAACCCTTGGGCCGCGCCGGGTGGTGCCGGTGAGCCTGATGGCCACGGAGTCTGGCGCCGCGGTGCGCGACGTGCTGGAAGAACAGCTGCGGGCAAGCGCGCCCGGCGAGCATGACGCGCGGTTCGTGCGTGCGGTGCCGGGGATCGAAGCCGGGGGGCTGGGAGAGCGCGAAGAGGCATTGTTGGGCCGGATTGGGGTCGAAGTGCGGCCCGTTGGCAAGGTTTTGAAAAACCGGATGGATGCTGCGGCGCTGACGCGTTTGGTGCGGCGGGGGTTGGTACAGGTGGCTGGTATCACGCCGTCGGATGCGAGCCATGTGCTGGGGGGGTTGGACAGCTGGGATCAAGAGGCCGCACGCATGGCGCTGGAACTGGTGGCGCGCAAGCGGACAGGGTCGGGCAATCGGTTGGCTGAGGGCCCCACGCAACTGGCGCAAATGATTGTGGATCGGTTGACGCATCAGACGAGCTTGGCCTTGTTAGAGACTGCATTTGCCGAAGAGGAGGTAACGTTTGGTTTGTCACCTGCGGCACTGGCAGAGCATGTGTTGATGCAGCGGGGCCTGGACGGGCATCGCGGGCTGGTGCGCATCGAGAGCGGTTTGGCGGTGCCGGTCATCGGTTTGGGCGCCTCTGCCGCAAGCTACTATCCTGCGGTGGGCGCGCGGCTGGGATGCAAGATGATCCTGCCCGCGCATGGCGGGGTGGCCAATGCGATCGGTGCGGTGGTGGGACGGGTGACGATCCGGCGCGGCGGCACGGTCACATCACCGGCAGAGGGCAAATACCGCGTGCATCTGGAGAGCGGTCCGCAGGATTATGCCGCATCAGAGGACGCGATGGCAGCGCTGGAGGCGGTGCTGAAGGCCGATGCGCAGGCCGAAGCCGAAGCGGCGGGGGCGGTTGACATTCATGTGACCGCGCGGCGCGAGGTGAAAGAGGCACAGGCCGAGGCGCGACGGGTGTTTCTGGAGGCGGAAATTGTGGTAGAGGCGAGCGGGCGGCCAAGGATTGCCGCCTGAGGGGTGGGGGCCCTGCCCCCGTCGCCGCAAGCGGCGACTCCCCCGAGGTATTTGAGGCCAGATGATGGGAGGGTGATATGGCGGCGGCAGATCGGTTTGACGCGGATATGGCGGGGCGGCTGGAGGGCCTGCGCGCCGAAGGTTTGTATAAGAGCGAGCGGGTGATTTCGTCGATGCAAGCGGGATCGGTTCGGCTCTCGGATGGGCGGGAGGTGGTCAATCTCTGCGCCAACAACTATCTCGGGCTTGCGGATAATCCAGAGGTGATCGCGGCGGCGCATGGTGCACTGGATCGTTATGGGTTTGGCATGGCGAGCGTGCGTTTCATTTGCGGCACGCAGGAGGAGCACAAGGCGCTGGAGGCGCGGATCGCGCAGTTTCTCGGAAAGGAGGATGCGATCCTCTATGCGGCGGCGTTCGATGCCAATACGGGGTTGTTCGAGACTATTCTGGGACCAGAGGACGCGATCATCAGTGATGCGCTCAATCATGCGAGTATCATTGACGGTATCCGCCTCTGCAAGGCGGAGCGCTATCGTTATGCGAACCGCGACATGGCCGATCTGGAGCGGTGTTTGCGAGAAGCGAAGGGTGCGCGGCATCGGTTGATTGCCACGGATGGCGTGTTTTCCATGGATGGGACTTACGCGCCCTTGGATGAAATCTGCGATCTGGCGGCACGCTATGATGCCATGGTGATGGTAGATGATTGTCATGCCACCGGGTTTGTCGGTGCGACGGGGCGCGGCACGCCGGAATTGTTCGGAGTGATGGACCGGGTCGATATTCTGACCGGCACGCTTGGCAAGGCGCTGGGCGGTGCCTCGGGCGGGTATACGGCGGCAAGTGCCAAGGTGGTGGATTGGCTGCGGCAACGCTCGCGCCCCTATCTTTTCTCCAACACGCTGGCACCGGTGATTGCGGGGGCGTCGCTCAAGGTTTTTGACATGCTGGAGGACGGCGCGGAGCGGCGCGCGCGGCTGTGGGAGAATGCGGCCTATTTCCGCGAGAAGATGGGCGAGCTGGGATTCGAGCTGTTGCCCGGTGAGCATGCGATCATTCCGGTGATGCTGCGCGATCCGAAGCTGGCGCAGGAGATGGCGGCGCGGTTGAATGCGCGGGGTGTTTATGTGACGGCGTTCAGTTTCCCGGTAGTGCCCAAAGGGCAGGACCGGATTCGCACGCAGATGAGTGCGGGGCTGAGCGCTGAGATGCTGGATCGGGCCATCGGGGCCTTTGAGGTCGTGGGCCGCGAGTTAGGAGTGATCTGATGGACAATCGCATGAAGGCGCTGGTCAAGGCGAGGCCCGAGCCGGGGCTCTGGATGGAATACGTTCCCGTGCCCGAGGTGGGGCCATCGGATGTGCTGATCAAGGTCAGGAAATCGGCGATTTGCGGCACCGATGTGCATATCTGGAAATGGGACGAGTTCAGCGCCAAAACCGTGCCGGTACCGATGGTGGTGGGGCATGAATTTGTCGGCGAGATCGTCGATACCGGGTCTGCGGCGGTGAAATACCGGATCGGGCAGCGGGTGAGTGGCGAGGGACATATTGTCTGTGGAACCTGTCGGAATTGTCGCGCGGGCCGGGGGCATTTGTGCCGCAATACCAAGGGGGTGGGGGTGCATCGGCCCGGTTCCTTTGCCGAGTATCTGTGTATTCCCGAGAGCAATGTGGTGCCGATCCCCGAGGATATTCCCGATGAGGTTGCGGCGATTTTCGACCCTTTCGGCAATGCGGTGCATACCGCGCTGAGTTTCGATTTGGTGGGCGAGGATGTGCTGGTCACAGGCGCGGGACCGATTGGCATCATGGGGGCGCTGGTTGCGCAAAAGGTCGGCGCGCGCAAGGTGGTGATCACCGATATCAACCCCTACCGTCTGGATCTGGCGCGGCGGATGGGGGTGCAGCATGTGGTGGATGTGGGCAAGGAGCAATTGCGCGATGTGATGGCAGAGCTTGGCATGACCGAAGGCTTTGACGTGGGGCTGGAAATGTCGGGCGCTGCCCCCGCGATGCAGCAGATGATCGCGCGGATGAACAATGGTGGCAAGCTGGCGCTGCTTGGGATCGCGCCGACGGAATTCGCGGTGGATTGGAACGCGGTGATTTTCAAGATGCTGCATATCAAGGGCATCTATGGCCGCGAAATGTATGAGACCTGGTACAAGATGATCGCACTTGTGCAATCGGGGCTGGATGTGAGCGGATTGATCACCCACCGGATCGGGATCGACGATTTCGAACAGGGATTTGCCGCGATGATTTCGGGCAATTCGGGTAAGGTGGTGATGGATTGGTGAAGGGCTGATCGAACTGATTTTGAGATAAATCGCTTGTATTTAGCGACGGCGCGTTAAATCGCGTTTCGGAGTTTTGACCGATGGTGCCGCAAAGGGGCGGTATGGCATGGTCAAGACTTTCGAGGGTTTGAATAACGAGTTCGGGGTGGCCACGGGCAGCAATGTCAACAGTGGGGCGGGGACATCGACCTTTGATTATCCGCCCGATGGCACGTTCGATCTGCGCATCACCTCGCATGAGGGGGATGCCAATCCCAACCTGTTCGAGATCGGTGAGAGCTATACGGTAAGTTGGGCCAGCAATGGCGGTGGCGGCGTTCTGGAGGATGCCGTGGTCCTGCGCAGCGATCTGGCGCCAAATGGCGGCGGCATCGTGTTGTTCGAGGGGCTTGATGAAAACGGTGATCTTTCGCAGGTCCTGTGGTCGCCGGATTTCGATTTGGAGTCTTGGTATTGGAGCAATTTCAATCTGGGCACGTCGCCGGGGTTTTATACGTCGGATCAGAATTCAGGCTATACGCATCACTTTGTCTGCTTCGCTGCGGGCACATTGATTGCAACGCCACGGGGTCTGCGGAGGGTTGATGCGCTCTGCCCCGGTGACATGGTCAAGACCCATGATGATGGCGCGCAGCCGATCCTTTGGATAGGGCGGCGCAGGGTCACGGAGTTCGGGATCAACGCGCCGGTGCGATTTGAGCCGGGGTGCATCGGCAATCGCTATGTGCTGTTTTTGTCGCCGCAACATCGGGTCATGATCCGCTCGCCGATGGCAGAGTTGCTCTTTGGGACGCATGAGGTTCTGGTGCCTGCCAAGGCGATGATCGACGGGTGTGCGATCCGGTCAGACCCCTGTGCGGAGGTCAGCTATGTGCATCTGTTGCTGGAACGGCATACGCTGTTGGAGGTGGCTGGGGGCGCGCCCTGCGAGAGCCTGTTTCCCGGGGATGTTGCCACGGAGCTTTTGCGTGCCGACCTGCCAAAGGGATTGCCGCCCTATCAAGCGGTGCGACCGATGCTGACCTATCGCGAAGCGCGATGCGTGGTGGGCGCACGGTTGCCGGTGGCGCGGGTGGCGCTACTGTGACACCAGCGATCAGATCGGCAGGGCCGTGGTTTTGAACACGGTGCGCAGGGCGAAGCTCGATTGCATTTTGGCGACGCCGGGCAGGCGGGTCAGGTATTGGCGATGGATGCGCGCGAAATCCTCGGTGTCCTCGGCTACGACCTTGAGAATGTAATCGGCGGTGCCGGCTGTCAGGTGGCATTCGAGCACGTCAGGAACCCGCGAGACCGCTTTTTCAAAGGCATCAAGCACCTCATCGGCCTGTGTGGTCAGGGTGATTTCAACAAAGATTGTGGCAGGCACGCCCATCTTGCGGGCATCCAAGAGGGCGACATATCCTTTGATATAGCCATCGGATTCGAGTCGTTGGACGCGACGATGGCAGGCGGAGGCCGAAAGATTGACCTCTTCTGCAAGGTCGGCGTTGGAAATGCGTCCGCGCCGTTGAAGCACATGTAGCAGGCGACGATCTGTTGGATCAAGGGACATTGGCGCAAGACCTTTCTAACCAAACACAGTTATACCGAAGAATATTCACAAAATACCGTAAAAGGCGAGCGATTTTTCAATCCCATTGCGTGTGATCCGGTGCAGAATCCGCGCAAAATAAATCAGGGAGAATCTTAACATGAGAATTGGTTGCCCAACAGAAATCAAGCCACAGGAATTCCGGGTGGGCATCACGCCTATCGCCGCGCAAGAGGCTGTGGGTCATGGCCATGAGGTCTTGATTCAGGCTGGCGCAGGACTCGGGGCCGGGTTTGACGATGCGGCCTATGAGGCGGCAGGAGCCAAGATTGTTGGCACAGCTGCCGAGATCTTCGCGCAGGCGGATATGGTGGTGAAGGTCAAAGAGCCGCAGCCCGGTGAGCGCAAGATGCTGCGCGAGGGGCAATTGCTGTTTACCTATCTGCATCTGGCCCCCGATCCCGAGCAGACCAAGGATTTGCTGGCGTCGGGTGCGACCTGCATCGCCTATGAGACGGTGACGGATCGCGCCGGTGGTCTTCCGCTGCTTGCGCCGATGTCCGAGGTTGCCGGGCGGTTGGCGCCGCAGGTGGGTGCGTGGACGCTGCAAAAGGCCAATGGCGGGCGCGGTGTGCTGATGGGCGGCGTGCCCGGTGTGGGCCCGGCGCGGGTCATCGTGATCGGTGGTGGCGTCGTGGGCACGCATGCGGCCAAGATCGCTGCGGGCATGGGGGCGGATGTGACCGTGCTGGATCGCTCTTTGCCGCGCCTGCGCTATCTGGATGATGTGTTTGGCGGTAGCTTCAAAACCGGCTATTCCTCGGCGGGGTTGCTGGAAGAGCTGTTGCCGTTGGCGGATATGGTGATTGGTGCCGTGCTCATTCCCGGTGCGGCGGCCCCCAAACTGGTGCGGCGCGATCAGTTCGGCATGATGAAGCCGGGATCGGTTCTGGTGGATGTGGCGATTGACCAAGGCGGATGCTTTGAGACCTCGCGCGCCACGACGCACCAAGACCCGATCTATGAGGTTGACGGCATCATGCATTATTGTGTGGCCAATATGCCGGGCGCTGTGGCGCGGACTTCGACGCTGGCCTTAGGCAATGCGACCATGCCGTTCATGCTGGCGCTGGCCAACAAGGGCTGGAAACAGGCCTGTGCCGATGATGCGCATCTGCTCAACGGTCTGAATGTGCATGCGGGTCAATTGACCTATGCCGCTGTGGGCGAAGCGCTGGGGATTGCGACAGTCGATCCCAAATCGCTGGTCTAACACAAGGTGCCCCCGGTCCAATCCGCCGGGGGCGTTTTTTGACAAGCCAATGTCGCAAATGATGCTGGACCGCTTGCCGCCTCTCGACTAGCGTTGCTAAAAACGCCAACAGGGGGCGACTATGGCCATGTTCATCCTGCGCCGCGTCGGGATCATGATCCTGACGGCGCTCTGTCTGACGTTTATCGTTTTCTTTCTGACCAACCTCTATCCCAATCTGGAAAAGCTCGCCAAGACGCAGGGCGATTTCCGCATGAGCGATGAGGAAGTGGCCAGCTATCTGGGCCGCAACGGATATTTGCAGCCGATGGCGGTCAAATACGGGCAATGGCTGGGTGTCGTGCCGGGATTCGTGATCGATGATCGCGACGGTGTGACACGCGGACAGTGCATCCCGCCCGATACAGCCCCTGAGGATGCGCCGCGGTTCTGCGGTATCCTGCAGGGGGATTGGGGCTATTCCACCGTGTTCCGAGAGGATGTGGGTGTCATTCTGAGTGACAAGCTGGCGCTGACCGGCAAGCTCATGTTTTGGGTGATGCTGCTGATGGTGCCGTCTGCACTGGTCCTTGGGATTTTGGCGGGGATGCGCGAGGGGTCACGCACCGACCGGACGCTGTCGACGGTTGCGATCACCACGACTGCAACGCCGGAATACGTCTCGGGGGTGCTTTTTATTGCGGTGTTTGCCAGCACGGCGGTTGGGCTTAAATGGTTCAAGGGCACGGCGACAAGCGCCATGGACGGGGCCAATTTTGAGAATTTCTTTTTGCCGGTGCTGACCATCGCGCTGTACGGAATGGGCTATATCGCACGGATGACACGAGCGAGCATGGCCGAGGTGATGACCGCGCAATATATCCGCACCGCACGCCTCAAGGGTGTGAGTTTTCCGAATGTGGTGATGAAGCACGCGCTGCGCAACGCGCTGATCGCACCGTTTACGGTGATCATGCTGCAATTTCCATGGCTCTTGAACGGGGTTGTCATCGTTGAGACGCTGTTCAACTACAAGGGCTTTGGCTGGACGCTGGTGCAGGCCGCCGGGAATAACGACATTGAATTGCTGCTGGGGGTTTCGGTGATCTCTGTTGTGGTGGTTCTGGTGACGCAGCTGATTTCCGATATCGGTTACGTCTATCTCAATCCGCGCATCAGCGTTCGCTAGGGGAGTTCGGGGCCATGGAAGCACTGAGCTGGAACGACATCATCCTGCGCATATTGGGGCAGCTTGCGCCGGTTTGGATCGCGCTCATCGTGACCTTTGCGCTGTCCTTTGTGTTCAAGCGGCGGTTGGGCCTCTATGGCAAGCTGTTTGACAGCCCGATTGGTATGGTCGGGTTCGCGATGGTGATGTTTTGGGTCTTTACCGGAATTTTTGGCGGAGCGTTCGATCTGATCGTGACGCATGACGTTCTGGCGCAATCCGCCCCGATGAAAAACAAGGTGCCGGGCACGCCATTCACCCAATTGATGGGGACGCCGGATCCGAATGCCTATCCCTATTACTTGCTTGGTGGAGATAACCTGGGGCGGGATGTATTTAGTCGGATGGTCGCGGGCGCTTGGGAGGTGATCAAGATTGCACCTTTTGCCAGTCTCTTTGCCTTTATGGTGGGGATCACACTGGGCCTTCCAGCGGGCTATTACGGGGGCAAACTGGATACGTTGCTGTCGTTTCTGGCCAACCTCATTCTGGCGTTCCCGGTGATCCTGTTGTTCTATCTGCTGGTCACACCCGAGATCGTGCTGACGGGGATTCCGGTCTATATGGCGGCGGTGCTTTTCGTTTTTCCGATCGTGTTTCTGGTGCTGCTGTGGAACTCGCGCTATCACACGCAGCCCGCGCGGCGGAATGCCTATGTTGGTGTGACGCTGGTGATTGGACTCTGGCTCTATTCGGGGATCGCCTGGGATGCCGATCCGCTTGGGCTGGTCAGCTTTCCGCCCAACCTGTTGGTGGTGTTCGTGGCCGTGGTTTTTGTCAACTCGCCCACCGTGTTCCGGATCGTGCGGGGCCTGACCATGGACATCAAGACGCGCGATTATGTGGCTGCCGCGCAGACCCGGGGCGAGCGGCCGTGGTATATCATGCTGTGGGAGATTTTGCCCAATGCGCGCGGGCCGCTCTTGGTCGATTTCTGCCTGCGCATTGGCTATACCACGATCCTTTTGGGCACGCTCGGTTTCTTTGGTCTGGGGCTGAGCCCCGAGAGCCCGGATTGGGGCAGCACGATCAATGACGGGCGCAAATTGCTGACGATGTATCTGCATCCTGCGCTGCCGCCTGCCTTTGCGCTCTTGTCGCTCGTCCTTGGGCTTAACCTATTGGCCGATGGTCTGCGCGAAGAAAGCCTGCGCGATTGAAGAGTCGAAGATGAGTATTTGAAGAACGATGAAAGAGGGCGGGCGCGCCCCGCGACAAGGGAGATCACCATGGCCAAGCTGGACTATGACGGGCCGATCCTCGAGATCGAAAACCTGTCGATTTCCTTTTTTACCCGGTTGCGCGAAATTCCGGCAGTGATGGATTTTTCCGTGACGGTGCAGCCCGGTGAGGCCGTGGGCCTTGTGGGGGAATCCGGCTGTGGCAAATCCACGGTGGCGTTGGGCGTGATGCAGGATCTGGGCGTCAACGGTCGGATCGTCGGTGGATCGGTGCGGTTCAAGGGCCGTGATCTGGGCGAGATGAGTGCCGCCGAACTGCGCGACATTCGCGGTAATGAAATCGCGATGATCTATCAGGAACCGATGGCGAGCCTGAACCCGGCGATGCGGATCGGCAAGCAGCTGATCGAAGTGCCGATGATCCATGAAGGGATTTCCGAGCAAGAGGCCTGGGCGCGGGCGCTGGAGGTGGTGCGCGATGTGAAATTGCCTGACCCCGAACGGATCATGCGCAGCTATCCGCATCAGTTGAGCGGCGGGCAGCAGCAGCGGATCGTGATTGCCATGGCGCTGATGTCCAAGCCGTCGCTCTTGATCCTTGATGAGCCGACGACCGCGCTTGATGTGACGGTTGAGGCGGCAGTGGTGGAACTGGTCAAGGATCTGGGCAAGAAATACGGCACCTCGATGCTGTTCATCAGTCACAATCTGGGTCTGGTGCTGGAAACCTGCGACCGGATTTGCGTGATGTATTCCGGTGAAGCGGTTGAGACCGGCAGCATCAAGGACGTGTTTGACAAGATGCAGCATCCCTATACGCAGGCGCTGTTTCGGTCGATACCCCTGCCTGGGGCGGATAAGAACACGCGCCCGCTCAAGGCCATTCCGGGTAATTTCCCCCTGCCGCACGAGCGCCCTGAGGGCTGTAATTTCGGGCCGCGCTGCGATTATTTTCAGGCGGGGCTGTGCGATGCGGGTGATATTCGCATGGCGGGGATTGCTGGTGACGACCGGCATTTTACCCGTTGTCTGCGGTTTGCCGAGATTGATTGGAACGCGCCTATCGCGGCTATGTCGCAGCACGCCGCGACCGCGCCGGGCAAGGTCGTGCTCAAGATGGAGAACCTCAAGAAATATTATGAGGTGGCGGCCAATGCGCTGTTTGGGGGGAGCAGCGGCAAAAAGGTGGTCAAGGCCAATGAAACCCTGAGTTTCGAGGCGCGCGAGAGTGAGACACTGGCCATTGTCGGTGAATCGGGCTGTGGCAAATCGACCTTCGCCAAGGTGCTGATGGGGTTGGAGACCGCGACCGAGGGACAAATCCTGCTCGATAATCGCAATATCGAACAGGTGCCGATAGAGCGGCGCGATACGCAGACCGTGGCCGATGTGCAAATGGTGTTTCAGAACCCGTTTGATACGCTCAACCCGTCGATGACGGTGGGCCGTCAGATTATTCGTGCGCTCGAAGTGTTCGGGATTGGGACCACGGATCAAGAGCGGCGCGACGAGATGCTGCGGCTCTTGGATCTGGTCAAGCTGCCGCGCGAGTTTGCTGAACGGATGCCGCGACAGTTGTCGGGCGGGCAGAAGCAGCGGGTGGGCATCGCCCGCGCCTTTGCTGGTGGCGCGCGGATCGTGGTGGCGGATGAGCCGGTTTCAGCACTCGATGTCAGTGTTCAGGCGGCGGTGACCGATCTCTTGATGGAGATTCAACGAAAGCAGAAGACGACATTGTTGTTCATCAGCCACGATCTGAGCATCGTACGCTATCTGAGCGATCGGGTGATGGTGATGTATCTGGGGCATGTGGTGGAGCTGGGCACCACCGATCAGGTCTTTGCCCCGCCCTATCACCCCTATACCGAGGCGCTGTTGTCGGCGGTGCCAATTGCCGACACACGGATCACCAAGAAACATATCGTGTTGGAGGGCGACGTGCCTTCGGCCATGAATCCGCCGCCCGGCTGCCCGTTCCAGACGCGGTGCCGGTGGAAGGCGCAGGTGCCGGGGGGGCTGTGTGAGCGCGAGGTGCCGCCAGTGCGCGAGTTGGTGCCGGGGCATCAGGTGAAATGCCACCTGTCGCAAGAGATGTTCGAACGGATGGAGCCGGTGATCACGGTGGCGGCAGAGTGAGGGGGCGGCAACGAGTGCCGCCGCCATTCGATTTATCGTGACGCAATCATCTCGGACTGCTTCACGATCACTTCGGCCTGTTTGATCGATGCGATGTCAACGAGGCGGCCTTTGTAGGTGGTTGCCCCTTCGCCGCGGGCTTTGGCCTCTTCCATTGCTTTCAGAATTTCGCGGGCCTCTTGCACGGCGGCGTCGGAGGGGGTGAAAATCTCGTTGGCGATGGCAATCTGTTTGGGGTGGATCGCCCATTTGCCGACCATGCCGAGGGTGGCGGAGCGGCGGGCCTGCGCGCGGAAACCCTCGTCATCGGAGAAATCACCAAACGGGCCATCGACCGGCAAGAGGCCATGGGTGCGGCAGGCGGCCACGATGGCGGTCTGTGCCCAATGCCAAGGGTCGGACCAATAGCGCTGACCTTCGCGCAGCATATAATAATCCTCTTGGGTGCCGCCGATGCCGGTGGTCTGCATGCCCATGGAGGCGGCGAAATCGGCGGCGCCGAGACTCATCGCCTCAAGCCGGGGGGAGGCGGCGGCGATTTCCTCGACATGGGCGATGCCTGCGGCGGATTCGATGATCACCTCGAAGGAGATACGTTTCCGGCGGCCCTTGGCGGCCTCGACGGCGGTGACGAGCGCGTCAACGGCGTAGATATCACCGGCGCAGCCGACCTTGGGGATCATGATCTGATCAAGCCGGTCGCCCGCCTGTTCGAGCAAATCCACGACATCGCGATACCAGAAAGGGGAATCGAGGCTGTTGATGCGGACCGAGAGGGTTTTCTTGCCCCAATCGACGGTATTGATCGCCTCGATAATGTTCTTGCGGGCGATATCTTTGTCAGAGGGTGCGACCGAATCTTCGAGGTCCAGATTCACCACATCAGCCGCGCTTGCCGCCATTTTCTCGAACAGTTTGGTGTTGGAGCCGGGGCCGAAGAGCTGGCAGCGGTTGGGACGGGCGGGGGCGGGCGGTTGCAGGCGAAAGCTCATGATTGGGCGGCTCCGTTACATAAGGAAATTGCGGGATTATTGCGCCTGTGGTTATGAAATTGCGTGCTGCTCTGCAAGACGGTTTTCCCGGCCTGTCGATTGGGCGGAGGCATGGGCAATTGAAGAAAATTCTATGATATTTCGATTTCATCGAAGAAACATGTGGAATATATGTAAATTAAGTGAAATCAAACAGAAAATAGCGGGTGTTTCGTTAGAAATTTCCACAAAGATGCTGCTGAAAGAGGACGCGCCATGATCGAGACCCCCTATCTGTTGTTTCTGGGCGATGCGCCCGACATGCTGGCCGCCAAGGTTGCCATCGGCATCCGCGACTGGCGGCCCGAGAATGCCGTGGGTCAACTTCGCCTGCCGGGGTGTGGAGCCGATCTTGGCCTGCCCGACATGACACTGGCCGAGGCCAAGGCGGCAGGGGCCAAGACCGTGGTCATCGGCGTGGCCAATCGGGGTGGCGTGATCAGCCAAGAGTGGAAAAAGGTGTTGGTCACGGCGCTGGAAGAGGGGTTTGATCTGGCGGCGGGGCTGCACAACCTCTTGCGCGACGAACCCGACCTGCGCGCGGTGGCCGAGGCGACGGGGCGCGCGCTGCATGATGTGCGGGTGCCGTCGGTCAAGTATCCCATCGCGGATGGCAAAAAACGGCGCGGCAAGCGCTGTCTGGCGGTGGGCACGGATTGCTCTGTGGGCAAGATGTATACCGCCATGGCGATGGAGCGCGAGATGCACGCGGCGGGGATCAAGGCCACGTTCCGGGCGACAGGGCAGACGGGGATTTTGATCACTGGCGATGGCGTGCCGCTGGATGCGGTGATTGCGGATTTCATGGCAGGGTCGGTGGAATGGCTGACACCGGACAATGATCCTGACCATTGGGACCTGATTGAGGGGCAAGGCAGCCTTTTTCATGTGTCCTTTTCCGGGGTCACGATGGCGCTGATCCATGGCGGTCAGCCCGACGCGCTGATCCTCTGTCATGAGCCGACGCGCACCCATATGCGCGGATTGCCCGATTACACGCCGCCGACGCTGGAGGCGCTGCGCGACATGGTGCTGCCGATCGCGCGCATCGCCAATCCGGCCTGTCAGATCGTGGGCATTTCGGTCAATACGCAGCATATGACTGAGGCCGACGCGCGCGCCTATCTGGCCAAGGTCGAGGCGGAGATGGGATTACCTGCGACCGATCCGTATCGGTTTGGAGCCGCACCGCTGGTGGCTGCCCTGGCGGCGATTTGAGTATTTTGAGAACGATGAAAGGCGAAGGTTTTGCAGATTGATGTGACGCGGGATGTGTTTCGGCTGGCGCAGGTCTTTACCATCAGCCGGGGATCGCGGACCGAGGCCAAGGTTTTGACGGTGCGGATCAGCGAGGGAGGCGTGACGGGCTGGGGCGAATGTGTGCCCTATGCCCGCTATGGCGAGACGCTGGAGAGTGTGACGGCAGAGATTGAGGCGTTGCCGGGGAAGGTGACGCGCGCGGGTCTTTATGATCTGCTGCCTGCGGGCTCGGCGCGCAATGCGGTGGATTGCGCGCTCTGGGATCTGGAGGCCAAGCGCGCGGGGTGCCGCGTTTGGGAACTGGCTGGATTGCCCGCGCCGGGACCCGAGATCACGGCCTATACACTGTCGCTCGATAGCGCGCCGGCGATGCAGGCGCAGGCGGAAAAGCATGCGCATCGGCCTATGCTCAAGATCAAGCTGGGCACGCCTGATGACATGCCACGGCTGGAGGCGGTGCGGCGCGGCGCGCCGCAGGCCAAGATCATCATTGACGCCAATGAGGGGTGGAGTGCCGAGGTCTACGCTGATCTGGCGCCGCATCTGGTGCGGCTTGGCGTGGCGCTGGTGGAACAGCCGCTGCCCGCCGGGGACGACGAGGCGCTGATCGGTCTGGAGCGCCCGGTTCCGGTCTGCGCCGATGAATCCTGCCATGATCGCGCCAGCCTGCCGGGATTGAAGGGCAAATACGATGTGGTCAATATCAAGCTGGACAAGACTGGCGGATTGACCGAGGCGCTGGCGCTGCGCGATGCCGCACGTGCCGAGGGCTATGGGATCATGGTTGGTTGCATGGTCGGCAGCTCTCTGGCGATGGCGCCGGCGGTGTTGGTGGCGCAGGGTGCGATGGTAACAGACCTTGACGGGCCGCTGCTTCTGGCCGAAGACCGGGAGAATGCTTTGATTTTCGATGCCGAGGGCGTGCACCCGCCGCGGCCAGATCTATGGGGATGAGACCATGCGCACTGTCTATGTAAGCGGCGAGTATTTGCCGGAAACCGAGGCCACCGTTTCGATTTTCGACCGGGGGTTTCTGATGGCCGATGGCGTTTACGAAGTGACGAGCGTGCTGGGCGGCAAGCTGATTGATTTCGGCGGACATCTGGCGCGGTTGGAACGGTCGCTGAACGAGCTGGACATGAAGAAACCGGCGGCCTTTGACGATCTGCTGGAGATCCACCGCGAGCTGGTGCGCGCAAATGATATCGTCGATGGTCTGGTGTATCTTCAGATTACGCGCGGCAGCGATGGGGATCGTGATTTCGTTTTCCCTGATGCGGAGACCACCGAGCCGACAGTGGTACTGTTCACTCAATCGAAGCCCGGCCTGGCGGATAACCCGGTTGCCAAAAAAGGTATCAAGATCATCAGTATAGAGGATATCCGCTGGGGTCGTCGCGATATCAAGACGGTGCAGCTTCTCTATCCGTCTATGGGCAAGATGATGGCCAAGAAGGCCGGGTGTGATGACGCTTGGATGGTTGAGGATGGCCATGTGACCGAGGGCACCAGCAACAATGCCTATATCGTCAAGGGCAACCGGATCATCACGCGGCAGTTGTCGAATGACATTCTGCACGGGATCACCCGCGCCGCTGTGTTGCGCTTTGCCCGCGAGGCACAGATGGAGGTTGAGGAACGCGCCTTTACCATCGAAGAGGCCAAGGACGCCGATGAGGCGTTCGTGACTTCGGCCAGTGCATTTGTCATGCCGGTGGTCGAGATTGACGGGGTTGCCTTGGGGGGCGGTGTGCCGGGCATGGTTACGGCGCGGTTGCGGGAAATCTATCTGGATGAGAGCCTGAAAACGGCGGTTTGAGCCGCATATTTTTGCACAGAGGCTGGGCGAAATCGGGGAATTGAGTGCGGGGGCAGGTGCGGTCATCGTTTGGGAAACCAAGGAATGGAGCCTCAAATGCCCCTCGTTCACCCCGCAACGCGCATTGGTCATGTGCATCTGAAAGTGGCCGATCTGGACCGGGCCATCGAATTTTATTCGGGGGTCTTGGGTTTTGAATTACAACAGAAATTCGGCACCCGCGCGGCGTTTTTGTCGGCGGGGGGATATCATCATCATCTGGGTTTGAATACCTGGGAGAGCCTGGGTGGCACGCCCGCGCCCAAGGGGCATACCGGCCTCTATCATACTGCGTTTCTCTATCCCGACCGGGCGCAGTTGGCGGATGCCTTGCGCCGGGTGATCAATGCAGGGATCCCTATTGAGGGAGCGGCGGATCATGGGGTGAGTGAAGCGATTTATGTGAGTGACCCGGATGGTAATGGGGTTGAGCTATACCGTGACCGACCCGAGGCGGAGTGGCCGCGGGATGCGGCGGGGCATCTGGCGATGGTTAATGATCCCGTTGATTTGAAAGAACTTTTGTCACATGCCCCGGCTGAGGGCTAGACGTGCGGCCGTGGTCGGCATAGGCTGCATCTGATCGGATTGGAGAGTAGAGCAGATGGCGACTGGCAAAAATATTCGCACATATTTCAATGGGTTATGGCATGATGGTGATCTGGCAGTGATCCGTGCGGCGGATCATGGCGCGTGGCTGGGTACGACGGTGTTTGACGGGGCGCGATATGTTGACGGGATTGCCCCTGACCTTGCCAAGCATTGTGGGCGGGTGAATGCCTCGGCCAGCGCCCTGATGATCACGCCGACGGTTGACCCACAAAATATGGTAGAGATTATCTGGGAGGGGCTGAAGGCCTATTCCAAGGAAGCCGCGATCTATATCCGGCCCATGTACTGGGCGCTGGATGGTGGCGATCTGGGGATCGTGCCGAAAGAAGGTTCGACCGGATTTGCCATCAGTCTTGAGGAAATTCCAATGCCGCCAGAGGGGTTCAGCACGACGTTGTGCCGGACCCGGTTTCGGCGTCCGGTGTTGGAGGATGCGGTGGTCAATGCCAAGGCGGGATGTCTGTATCCCAACAACGCGCGCATGCTGAAAGAGGCGCGTCTTAAGGGGTTTGGCAATGCGTTGGTGGCCGATGCACTGGGCAACGTGGCCGAGACTGCGACCGCCAATGTCTTTGCCGTCAAGGATGGCGCGGTGTTCACGCCCATCCCCAATGGCACGTTTCTGGCGGGGATCACGCGGGCGCGGCATATTGAGAACATGCGCCGCGCGGGGATGCAGGTGCATGAGACCGTGATGAGCTTTGACGATTTCCACGCGGCGGATGAGGTGTTTCTGTCCGGCAACCTGATGAAGGTGACGCCGGTGTCTGCCTTTGAGGAT
This sequence comes from Roseovarius sp., assembly GCF_048262375.1. GTDB lineage: Bacteria > Pseudomonadota > Alphaproteobacteria > Rhodobacterales > Rhodobacteraceae > Roseovarius. The sequence continues at coordinate 218,724 of NZ_JBLXFE010000003.1, read as the reverse complement.
ACTAAATATGGTATCGGCCCGGTGACCGAACGGGTGCGGCAGTTGTATTGGGATTGGGCGTATTCCGCGTGATGTAATGTGTACAAAGTGTCCAGTGTGGACGCAGATTGTGTACGCAGCTCGAAACACAAAGGGCGATCCCTGCTTGCGCGGAGATCGCCCGGTCGTTTCGGGGGGCAAGGTGCCCCTACATCTCATCAGAAATCGAGGTTGGCGACGTTGAGGGCGTTTTCCTGAATGAACTCGCGGCGCGGTTCGACCACATCGCCCATCAGTTTGGTAAAGAGATCGTCGGCCTCGGCCACGTCGTCGATCTTCACCTGCAAGAGGGTGCGCGCCTCGGGGTCGAGGGTGGTTTCCCAGAGCTGGCCGGGGTTCATTTCGCCCAGACCTTTGTAGCGTTGCAGGCTGAGACCCTTTTCGCCCTCTTTGAGAATCGCATCGAGCAGGTCGAGCGGGCCAAAGATCGGCTGCACGCGATCTTTGCGGATCAAGGTGGCACGTTCGCGGTAAATCTCGCGCAGAGGGGTGGTCATCTGCGAGAGCTTACGGGCCTCGCCGCCGCGCAGGACGGGGCCGTCAAGCGTGCGCATTTCCTCGACCCCGCGCACGGTGCGGGTCAGGCGGATGCCGTTGTCCTGTGTTGGGCGGCCTTGCCAGCCGCGTTCGTATTCGTTGGAGATCATATCAAGGCGCTGGGCGATGGTATCGGCCACGCCTTGCAGGTCAGCATCGACGCGACCGGCCAAAAACGCCTCGGCAATCGCTGCCTGTTCGAGAATGTGGCGCGGATAGTGGGTTGGGAACGCCTCAAGGATGCGTTTGGCCTGCCGTGCCTCTTCGACCACGCGCACAAGGTCTGGTCCGGCGATTTCCTCGCCATTGCCAAGACGCAGGGCCGCATCGGTGGTGCCTTGGGCGATCAGGTAATCCTCAAGCCCCATCTGGTCCTTGATATAGACCTCAGACTTGCCGCGCATCACCTTGTAGAGGGGCGGTTGCGCGATGTAGAGATAGCCGCCCTCGATCAGCTCTGGCATCTGCCGGTAGAAGAAGGTGAGCAGAAGGGTGCGGATATGCGCGCCGTCGACATCGGCGTCGGTCATGATCACGATCTTATGGTAGCGCAGTTTCTTGATGTCGAATTCGTCGCGGCCAATGCCAGTGCCAAGCGCCATGACGAGGTTACCGATTTCCTGAGAGCCGAGCATCCGGTCAAAGCGGGCACGTTCTACGTTCAGGATCTTGCCGCGCAGAGGCAGCACCGCCTGAGTCCCACGATCGCGACCGGTTTGAGCAGAGCCGCCGGCGCTGTCACCCTCGACGAGAAAGAGTTCGGTTTTGGAGGGGTCCTTGGACGAGCAATCCTTGAGCTTGCCCGCTAGGAAATTGACATCCATCGGGTTCTTGCGGCGGGTGAGGTCGCGCGCCTTGCGCGCCGCTTCGCGGGCATGTGCGGCCTCGATGATCTTGCTCACAATGATGCGGGCGATCTGAGGATTTTCCTCGAACCATTCGGCGAGTTTCTCGTTGACGAGTCCCTCAACCGCCGGGCGCACCTCGGAGCTGACCAGTTTGTCCTTGGTCTGAGAGGAGAATTTGGGATCGGGCACCTTGACCGAGAGCACGCAAGTCAGCCCCTCGCGGGCGTCATCGCCGGTAAAGCTGACCTTTTCCTTTTTGGCGATGCCGGTGGTCTGGGCGTAGTTGTTGATGGTGCGGGTCAGCGCGCCGCGAAAGCCCGCCATATGGGTGCCGCCGTCGCGCTGCGGGATGTTGTTGGTAAAGGGCAGGACGGTTTCGTGATAGCTGTCGTTCCACCACATCGCCACCTCGACGCCGATGTCGTCGCGCTCGCCGGTGATAAAGATCGGTTCCGGCATGGCGGGGGTTTTGTGGCGGTCGAGATATTTGACGAATTCCTTGACGCCGCCCTCGTAGAACAATTCCGTGCGCAGCGGCTCTGTCGGGCGCTCATCCGTCAGGATGATCCGCACGCCGGAATTGAGAAAGGCCAGTTCGCGCAGGCGCTTTTCAAGCGTCTCAAAGCTGTATTCGAGATTGGAGAAGGTTTCCGTCGAGGCGAGAAAGCGGACCTCGGTGCCCTTGCGGCCATTGGCATCGCCAACCACGCGCAGCGGCTCCACGGTAAAGCCACCGGCGAACTTGGCGTAGTGTTCCTTGCCATTGCGCCAGACCCGAAGCTCTAGCCATTCCGAGAGCGCGTTCACCACCGAAACACCGACGCCGTGCAGACCGCCCGACACCTTGTAGGAATTGCTGTCGAATTTGCCGCCTGCGTGCAGTTGGGTCATGATGACCTCTGCCGCGGAAACGCCTTCGCCTTCGTGCATGTCGACGGGGATTCCACGCCCGTTGTCGCTCACGGAAACTGAAGAATCCGCATGGATGGTGACGTTGACGGCATCGGCATGACCGGCCAGCGCCTCGTCGATGCCGTTGTCCACGACCTCGTAAACCATATGGTGCAGGCCCGAGCCATCATCGGTGTCACCGATATACATGCCAGGACGCTTGCGGACTGCCTCTAACCCTTTGAGAACCTTGATGGAATCAGCACCATATTCTTCGGGTGCGGCGGCGGGTTCGGACATACGGATTTTCCTTCGGAAGTTTTGTCATTGTATACGAAGTATGGGGGGGAATGTCACGTCATTCCCCCATATTTTGCGGCTTCGCGACTTCAGGTAAAGGGGATGACAAGCCCGACAAGAACCAGCAGCAGACCCGAGCAGAGATTGAGCCGTGCGATGGCCTTGGGGTTCTGCAGGAGGCGGCGCGCGCGGTCCAAAAAGAACGCCAGCGCAAGGTTGCCCAGCATCGGCACGATGGCGGATACCGCGAGGATTGCGGCGATGTCGGGCACGGTGACGGCAGAGAGATCAAAGAAGCCCGGCAGAAAGCCCATGTAGAACAAGATCGCCTTGGGGTTGCCGATCACCGCCGCGACGCCGACGGAAAATCCGGCCCAGATGCCGGGGCGGGTCATGCGGCTGTCGGCGCCGGGTACGCGCGCGGGCGCTCGGATCAGAAGCAATCCCATCACGATAAACACCCCCGCTGCGATCCAGCGCAGCATCGAGAGCGCATCCCCATAGACCGACAGCACCCATGCAAGGCCAAGGATGGCGCAGAGCGGCCAGATCAGATCGCCCAATGCCACGCCCACGGCCAAGGGCCACGCGCCGCGCATGCCCCCAGAGAGGGAGCGCGCAGTGAGGGCGACCCAGACCGGGCCCGGTACGGCCCAGAGCCCGGCCATGGCGGCGGCATAAAGCAATAGATCGAAAGGGGCGATGGTCATGGGGCCTCTGGTAAGGTCAGGCTGCCATCCTCGGAGAGCGGCCAGAAGGGATTCATCGCCAGTTCCCAGACATGGCCGTCGGGATCGGCGAAATAGCCGGAGTAACCGCCCCAAAACACCTTTTCGGGGTGTTTGAGCGCGGTGGCCCCGGCCGCGAGGGCGGTGGCAAAGGCGGTGTCCACCTCTGCTTCGGTCGAATAGTTCTGCGCCAGCGTGATTGCGCCGGTGCCGAGGGTAGCATCCGGGCGCCCCTGATCGACGGCGAGATGCGCCTTGCCAAAGAGGCCGAGGACCAGCCCGTTCATCTGGTAGAACACGACCTCATCCAGCGCCTCTGCCGGGGCCCAGCCAAGGGCCGCGTAAAAGGCACGCGACCGGTCGAGATCATCGACGCCAAGGGTGATCAAAGTGACGCGTTGCGGAGTCATGGTTAGGTCTCTTGTGAAATCTGGCTGATGCTGTCGATGTCGGTGACGTGGATATGTTGTGCGCGTGCGCCCAGTTCGGAGAAAAGCTCGGGTCCGGTGCCGGTCATCCACGCCTGAGCGCCCAGTGCGCAGATTTCGTCATAGAGCGCGGCGCGGCGGGTGGCGTCAAGATGGGCTGCGACCTCATCCAGCAACAAAAGCGGCGGCGCGCCGAAATCGCGCGCGAGGGCACGGGCATTGGCGAGAATGAGCGAGACCAAGAGCGCCTTTTGCTCGCCGGTGGAACAATCGGCGGCGGGTACGCCCTTGGCGGCATAGACCCCGTAGAGATCAGCGCGGTGCGGGCCAATCAGGGTGCGCCCGGCCATGAGATCGCGAAACCGGCTCTCGGCCAGTGCGTCGCGCAGGTCTTGGGCGGTGTCGGGCATATCGCCTTCGGTCTGGGTCAGATCCAGTTCGGCCGTCGGAAAGGCGGTTTCGGCCTGCATCTGCGCGCCCATGATAAGGGCGAGGGCATGTTGGCGGTTGGCGTGGATTTCGGCACCCGACTCGGCCATCTGGCGTTCCAGCGCCAGATACCAATGGGCGTCCCGCACCTGATCCTTGAGCAATCTGTTGCGTTCGCGCATCGCCTTGTCATAGGCAAGCGTTGACTCGGCATGGGCGGGAACAAAGCTCATGGTCATGCGATCGAGAAAGCGGCGTCGGCCCTCTGCGCCCTCGATCCAGAGCCGGTCCATGGCGGGGATGAGCCAGAGCACGCGGGCGATGCGGCCCAACGCAAGCTGGGTGGCGGTTTTGCCGTCGATGCGGACCTGCCGGGCGGCGGTGCCTTCGGCAAAGGTCTCGACTTCGTGGACGCTGTGCAGCGAGTGCAGGATCGCGGTGATTTTCCAACCCAGAGATTCCGGTCGTCGCGCCATATCCTGTGCCGCAGCCCGCCGGAGGCCACGGCCGGGCGACAGAAGCGAGACCGCCTCGATCAGGTTGGTTTTGCCCGCGCCGTTGGGGCCATGAATGGCGACTGGGCGCGGATCAAGCGACAGCTGCCCGGATTTATGCGAGCGGAAATGCGAAAGCGTCAGGGATGAAAGATAGAGGGACATTGGATATGACTAGCCTGCGTCCTCTTAAGGCACCAGAAGCAAAAAGCCCCACCACGAGGCGGGGCTTTTCAGCATCAGACCACGGCTTGATATCGCCGGAGGGTCTGATGGCCCCGGTTGGGGTCTTAATGCGGATGTTTCCAGAGCCGCGACAGAGAGAATATGTGCGCTCAGAGGTGCTTTGTCAACGAGGACAGGCTCAATCCATGTAGAACGCAGGCCTGAACACGTGTCATATCGGCAATCGCAAGGGTCTGGGTCTGGTAATTCCGTTTGCCGGTTCGGTCCTTGCCGAGTAAGAGCAGATCCATTCTGTGAAAGCCCGCCGAATAAACCATATCTCCCTTGAGCCACCGGATTCTTTTACCCCACTGATCGGGCAAGCGAAACGGAATGTCGATCTCACAATGATAGGGCATCGGGTTTTTTGGCGGTGTTGTACTCAGCGGCACCACCGTACAAAGGCCCACGCGTGCCTGTATTGGCTTCGAGATTACCACGCATAAACGCGGCTTTACCATTTCAGGTTCCTTGAAGGCAGCGTCGAACTGGACGCGCAAAATGGTCCCCTGTTTGGGGTGATACCTGAGCGCCAAGTGCTGCCCTTACACCCGCATCGGCATCACGACATAGACTGCCGTCGTGTCATTGCCTTCGCGCATCAGGGTCGGGTCGCCTGAGGAATTGAACAGGAAAACGGCGTTCTCGCGGTCGACCTGACTGGCGATTTCCAGCAGGTATTTGGCGTTGAAACCGATCTCTAGCCGCTCGTCGCCATAAGCCACGGCCAGTTCTTCTTCGGCGGCGCCGCTGTCGGGGGCGTTGACCGAGAGGATCAAGCGGTCCTCGTCGAGCGAGAGTTTCACGGCGCGCGAGCGCTCGGAGCTGACGGTTGCCACCCGGTCGACGGCTTGTGCGAACTCGGCGGCGTCCACTTCCATCCGGCGGGTGTTCCCTTGCGGGATGACGCGGGTGTAGTCAGGAAAGGTGCCGTCAATCACCTTGGAGGTGAGGGTGATGTCGGGAGTGGCAAAACGGATTTTGGTTTCCGAGACCGACACCGCGATCTTCATCTCATCGTCTTCGAGAAGTTTGCGCAATTCGCCCACGGTCTTGCGCGGGACGATTACGCCGGGCATGTCGGTTGCCCCTTCGGGCAGATCGGCGTCGATCCGGGCAAGGCGGTGGCCATCGGTGGCCACGCAGCGCAGGACCTTGCCGCCATCGGCATCCGCGACATGCATGTAGACGCCGTTGAGGTAATAGCGGGTTTCCTCGGTGGAAATGGCGAATTTCGATTTGTCAAAGAGGCGGCGCAGCACCGGCGCAGGGGCCGAGAAATTGCTGGCATATTCCGATGACGCCATCACCGGAAAGTCCTCTTTCGGCAGGGTGGCGAGATTGAAATTGGAGCGCCCGGCCTGCACGGTGAGGCGACCCGAGGCGCCATCGTCGCTGAGCGTGACCAGCGATCCATCGGGCAGTTTGCGCACAATCTCATGCAGCATGACCGCCGAAACGGTGGTGGCGCCAGCGCGCTCAACCTGAGCCGGAGCCTTGTCCACCACCTCGATGTCAAGATCGGTGGCGCGGAACTGTACGTTGCTGCCTTCAGCCTCGATCAGAACATTGGCGAGGATCGGGATCGTATTGCGCCGTTCCACCACGGATTGGGCCTGGGACACGGCCTTGAGCAATGCGCCGCGTTCGATGCTGAGTTTCATACCCTCGCTCCTGTCAGGTGCCGGTCCAATGCCCGGGAGGGGCAAGGTAGCAACTCTACCCCGCACCTCAAGTGTTTTCTTGGTGTTTTCGGCTGGAATTCCGGTAGCGTCAAGGGCTGCCGCCTCTTAGCCCTCAAGAGTGCGGCGCAGAAGCTCCAGGTCTTCGGCGATTTGCCCGTCCAGAAGGCAGAGTTCCTCGATGCGGCGCACGCCGTGCATGATGGTGGTGTGATCGCGTCCGCCAAAGCGGCGGCCGATCTCGGGCAGTGAGCGTGAGGTCATCTGTTTGCACAGATACATTGCCACCTGTCGGGGCCGCGCGTAGCAGCGGGTGCGCTTGGGGCCGATCATATCGCTGAGGCGGATGTTGTAATGGTCCGAAACCTTGCGCTGGATTTCCTCGATCGAAACCTTGCGCTCAGAGGCGCGCAGCACGTCGGCGAGACAATCCTGGGTCAGTTCAAGTGTGATCGGTTTGCGCACCAGTGAGGCAAAGGCGAACAGCCGGGTCATCGCACCTTCGAGCACGCGGACATTGGTGCTGATCCGATGCGCAAGGAATTCAAGCACACCGTCATTGAGCACGAGGTCGGGATATTGCGCGCGGTAGCGGTCGACCTTGGATTGCAGGATGCCCAAACGCAATTCGTAATCAGTCGGGTGCAGATCGACCACGAGGCCGCATTGCAGGCGCGATTTGATGCGTTCCTCAAGATTGGCAATCTCGCCGGGGGCGCGGTCTGCGGAAATCACGATCTGTTTGTTTTGGTCCACAAGCGCGTTGAAGGTGTGAAAGAATTCCTCTTGGGTGCTGTCCTTGCCAGCGATGAACTGCACATCGTCCACCATCAGCACATCGACCGAACGGAACACCGATTTGAAATCCAGCATCTTGCGGTCGCGCAGCGCCTGCACAAAGCGGTACATGAACTGTTCCGCCGAAAGATAGACCACGTTGAGATCGGGGCGGGTGGTTTTCAATTCCCACGCAATGGCGTGCATCAGGTGGGTTTTACCCAGGCCAACGCCACCATAGAGAAAGAGCGGGTTAAAGGTGACGGGGCCACATTCGGCCACCCGGCGTGCGGCGGCATGGGCCAGTTCGTTGGGTTTGCCGACAACGAAGCTGTCAAATGTAAAGCGGTCGTCCAGAGGGGCCGAGGGCACGATGCTATCGGCCTGAGGTTCAACCGGCGGCGGGGCGACGGGCCGCGTGGGGCGCGCGCCACTGTTGGCGGCGACGCGGAACTGCACACGCCGGACACCCGGAGTGAGCGTGGTCATCTGATAAAGGATCAGATCGCCAAAATGCTGCGAGACATAGTTGCCGAGAAAGCTGGTGGGGACGTGAAAGGTCGCGACGCCATCATCGACCCGGGCGAATTCGAGCGGTTCAATCCAGTTTTTGAAATTGCTCTGCCCGACTGACTGCTGAAGTTTCTGCTTCAACTGGCCCCATTGTTCTTGTGTCATTCTGTCCCCGTTTCCGCGACTCTGCCCTACTGCATTGCCGTGATCGGCAAACACAGGTCTGATCTCATGCGATACAGCCGTGGATTGGCAAAAGCCCTGCATGCCGTTGACAGATGCAACGGTCGCATGACCTCTGGTCAATAAGCGCGCATTCCGAGGTCAAATACGGTGTTGCGCAGCCTGCCCCATAGCTACGCGGTTTTTGACCCCAAAATACGTTCGCAATGGACATGGCCAGAGCAAAAATGCTCATTAACGGCCCTGAATCGGGGGGTTTCCCCCGTTTGCCCAGCGCCGATGCAGCCCGTCCCCCCAAGCGTGAATCGCAGGTCTGAAACTAGCAACCTCCGGGGCGCGGCGGCAACTTATCAATGCGCTTGACAGAGGCTTTCGCTGAAAAGAATCTCTTGGGTCGTTTTGAAGCTTGGTCACGAAAAAAGGCACCGCGGGACGCAGTGCCTTTATCTTCAAAGACTTGGACGAAAACCTTAGCCGAGCGACTTGACGCGCGACGACAGGCGGGAAATCTTACGCGCTGCTGTGTTCTTGTGCACAACACCTTTGGTGACGCCGCGCATCAGTTCGGGCTGAGCATTGCGCAGCGCGGTTACAGCTGCATCTTGATCACCCGATGCAATCGCCTCTTCTACTTTGCGCAGGAAGGTACGGATGCGCGAACGGCGAGCTTTGTTGACAGCGAAACGCTTTTCGTTCTGCTTGGCGCGTTTTTTGGACTGAGGCGTATTGGCCATGTGACAGTGACCCTTTCAAGGTTCGATATGTGTAAACGCACGTCATACCCAACCGGGGCCCCCGCCGAACGAGGTGATTCTTGCCTGAGCGGGCATCACGCGCATGTCTGGCGTGCCGTATACGCCAGTTTGCCCGGAATGCAACCCCTTGCCGCGGCGACGTTGTTTAGATGTTGTTCACTCGCCCAGCTTGGCGTGCACCTCGTCGAGGTCAATCTCGGCCACCGGCATTTTGTTGGCGGGGTTCTCAAAGTCGTATTTGAAGAGATCGAAATCGCGTTTGTAGATTTCATAAACCAGATGCATTGACAGATCGTCGAAATAATCCTCGACCGGGTGGGCGCGTTTGGGGCCGTGACCTTCGGATTCGTTGAAGCGCGGAATCGTCTTGAGGTCGAGTTCGTGTCTGGTCTGGATCGCATCCAGCACCTCGCCCATGCCCTCGTTGAATTTTTCGGTCCAGAAAATCTTGTCGTAGCGGCCACCGTTGACGATGAAGGTCGAGATATGGCCCGACATGGCGGACCAATGAATATCCGGCTCCATCGGGCGTTTCCAGCGGATGGTGTCGCGGGCAAAGAGCAAGAAGCGCCGAAAGCTCTGGATCTGGTCGAACTCTTGCTTGCCGTCGTCGCCGCCCACCTCGATGCCGTACTTCTGAATCAGCATCGGGACCATCTTGCCGCGATAGCGGCTGCCGTTGCGCTGAATGCCGCAGATCTTGTCAAAGAAGGAGGACAGGATGCGGGTGTAGGGATTGCGCACACAGGAAAAGGCATAGGAGGTGTGGGTTTTGACATTGGCATTGATCAGCTTTTGGCTGTCCTCGCGCGCCCATTTGTGCAGCCCTTCGGTCGCGTCATGGATATCTCCGTCAAAGAAAACACCGTGATCGGAGTAATAAAGAACCTGGCCAATGGTCGAGCAGGCGCATTTCGGCACCACGCGATACACCACGCTCTCGCTCTCGGTCATCCAGGTTCCGGGAAATCCCATGATCTCTGCCTCCACCATCATTTTCCCGCTTGCTGCGGGTTTCGTCTTGTCTAACCTGTTCAAAAAACCAAAGAAAGTCTGTTTATTCAGGCGCTGTTCACGTCTATTGCTGTAAGCAGTCGGTAAATTGAGAGTTAAACCGTTTCGGCAATGGCTAAAATCGCGTTCATTCTGCTGTGTCACAAAGACCCTGAGGCGATCATCCGTCAGGCAGAGATGCTGACCGCGGCGGGTGATTATATAGCGATTCATTTCGATGCCCGCGCCAAGCCGGAGGCGTTTCGTCAGATCAGGGCGGCGCTGGCGCAAAATCCCAATGTCGCCTTTGCGAAAAAGCGGATCAAATGCGGCTGGGGCGCATGGTCGTTGGTGCAAGCCACGCTCTATGCTGTGGAGGCGGCGGTTGAGTCATTTCCGCGTGCCACGCATTTCTATATGCTGTCTGGGGATTGCGCACCGATCAAGTCGGCGCGGTTCGCGCATCAGTTTCTGGACAATCGCGATGTCGATTATGTCGAAAGCTTTGATTATTTCGACAGTGACTGGATCAAGACCGGGATGAAGGAAGAGCGGCTGATCTATCGCCATTTCTTTAATGAGCGCTCTCAGCCGAAGCGGTTCTATGCCACATATAACATGCAGCGCAAACTGGGGCTGAAGCGCCCCATTCCGCATGACATTCAGATTCAGATCGGCAGCCAGTGGTGGTGTCTGCGCCGACGCACGGTGGAATGGATCCTAGATTTCACCCGCAAGCGGCGTGATGTGATGCGGTTCTTTCGGACCACATGGATTCCCGATGAGACATTCTTTCAGACCCTCGTGCGCCATTTGGTGCCTGAGCGCGAGATCGAGACGCGTACGCTGACGTTTCTGATGTTCACCGATTACGGCATGCCGGTGACATTCTATAACGACCATTACGATCTGTTGCTCAGTCAGGATTATCTCTTTGCGCGCAAGATCAGCCCCGAGGCGCTGGAACTGAAGCGGCGGTTGGGCACGCTCTATTCCGATGAGGTGACGCAATTCCAGATTTCCAACGAGGGGCGGAGTCTGTTTCAGTTCCTCACCGCGCGGGGGCGCGAGGGGCGGCGGTTTGCGCAGCGGTTCTGGGAAACCGAGAGCACGCTGGGCCGCGAGCGGGAATTGATGATCGTGGTCTGCAAGAAATGGCATGTGGCCAAGCGGCTGCTGGAGCGTATCCGGCAAGTGACCAATGTGCCCGCGATTGAGTACCTCTTTAATGAAGAGGGCACCGCGCTGCCTGATCTGGGCGGGTTGCAGGCGACGCTGGCCAAGCGGACGCGGCACCGCCGCGCGCTGATGCGGATGCTGTTCGATTATTATGAGACCGACCGTCTGTTGGTGTGCATGGACCCCGGCAGCATTGATCTGTTGCAGGACTTTTGCGGCGACCGGGCCGTGACCAAGCTTTTGGAGATTCAGTGTCAATTCACCGATGACTATCTGACCGGTCACGCCATGCGTGTGGGGCTGGCCGGAGAGCAGACCCCGCCGGAGACGCTGGAGCGCCTGTTGCCGACGATCCGGGGCGACATGACCTATGAGAGCGACCGGATTCGCGATTCCGAGTTTGAGAATCATATGATCCTGCGCCAATCGGATGACCGTGGGCTGCGGGCTGATCTTTTGGCGCGGTTCCTTGATATCCCGCGCGAAAAAGCGCAGGAGATCGCCGAACCTGAACACCTTTTTGCAGATTGAGGACGCCCGATGCCCTATGCCTATGACGCCCAGAACATCTTTGCCCGTATCCTGCGGGGTGAGATCCCCAACAAGACGGTGCTGGAGACCGCACACACATTGGCGTTTCACGATATTCAGCCACAGGCGCCGGTGCATGTGCTGGTGATCCCCAAGGGCGCCTATGTGAGCTATGACCATTTCGCGTCAGAGGCCACGGATGCCGAGATTGTTGATTTCAACCGTACCGTGGCTGAGGTCTGCCGCATGACTGGGGTGCATCTGGGGTCTGGTGAGGGCTTTCGCGCCATCACCAACGCGGGTGCCCATGGCGTGCAGGAGGTGCCGCATTACCATCTGCATATCCTCGGCGGTCGTCCGCTGGGCCGGATGCTGGCGCGCAGCGAAAGCTGAGGGTGCCCTGCTTGTGCAAGCGTGGCGGTGCGCCCATATGGGGCGCATTGGTCAGAGACAGGATTTGGCAGGCAGGCCCATGACATTTCGCAGCCGTACAGGCGCATTCATCGACACGCCCGGAGTGCAGAACGCCATTCTGGGCGTCATTCTTTTCAACGCCGTCATTCTGGGCATGGAAACCTCTGACGCTATCATGGTGCGGGCCGGGACTCTGATCACGCTCTTGGACAAGCTGTGCCTTGCGGTGTTTGTGGTTGAGATCGTCGCCAAGCTCTTTGCGCGCGGGATCGGCGGGTTTTTCCGTCGTGGCTGGAATATCTTTGACTTTGTGATTGTAGGGATTTCGCTGATCCCGGCCACGCAGGGGCTGTCGGTGCTGCGGGCGCTGCGGATTCTGCGCCTGTTGCGGGTGGTCTCGGTTGCGCCCTCGTTGCGCCGGGTGGTTGAGGGGCTGGTGACAGCGCTGCCGGGGATGGGATCGGTTTTTCTGCTGATGGGGATGCTGTTCTATATCGGCTCAGTGATGGCGACCAAGCTCTTTGGTGCGGCCTATCCCGAGTGGTTCGGCGATCTGGGGCGGTCCGCCTATTCGCTGTTTCAGGTCATGACGCTGGAATCGTGGTCGATGGGGATCGTGCGCCCGGTGATGGAGGAATTCCCCTATGCCTGGGCGTTTTTTGTGCCGTTTATCATGGTCACGACCTTTGCGGTGGTGAACCTTTTGGTTGGTCTTATCGTCAACTCGATGCAGGACGCGCATCATGCCGAGGATGTGGAAAGGACCGACAATTACCGTGATGAGGTGTTGGCGCGGCTGACGCAGCTAGAGGCGATGATCCGCGAGGGGCAGGACAAGACCCCCAAAGGCTGAGGGGCGTTTGCGCAGGAATCGGGTCGAGTCTGTGATGTTTTGAGAGCAGACTCTGAGGAAACTCAGCCCGGAGAGCCAAGAATGATTACGATCACTGCCCTGCCCACCGAGACTGTTCGCGCCCTGCAAGCTGGCGCGGCGGATGCCTATGGAGCCCCGCCTGAGCGCCATGTGGCGCAGGGCAGCGGCAATCCCTGCCGCCATTGTCTGACGTTCATCGCGGAGGGGGCAGAGATGCTGATCCTCGCCTATCGGCCGTTTGCGGGGCTGCATCCCTATGCCGAAACAGGGCCGATTTTCCTGTGTGCGGCGCCGTGCGCGCGGCATGAGGGCGGGGCGATGCCAGAGGTCCTGTGTGACAGTCCTGATTATCTGCTCAAAGGGTATGACACGCAGGACCGGATCGTATACGGCACTGGCCGGGTCGTGGCGGCGGCAGAGGTTGCAGGCTATGCGCAGGCGGTGCTGGAGCGGCCCGAGGTCGCCTATCTTCATGTCCGGTCTGCCCGCAACAATTGCTACCAGGCGCGGATCGACCGGGGTTGAACGGCGCAATCGCTTGCACTGGGACGCGGGGCGCGGTAACTCGCCGGGGATACCAGCGGGATGGATACGATGAGTGATCTGCGGGAAAAATATCTGACGGCGATTGTCAATGCCGGTGACGAGGCCACACTGGAGGACTTGCGTCTGCAGGCCGTGGGTAAAAAGGGCGAGATCAGCCTTGCGATGCGCGAATTGGGCCGGATGAGCCCCGAAGAGCGGCAAGAGGCCGGGCCGCGTCTGAATGCGCTCAAGGATGAGATCACCAGCGCGCTGGCCGCCAAGAAACAGGCGCTGGGCGATGCCGCGCTTGATGAGCGGTTGCGGGGTGAGTGGCTTGATGTGACGCTGCCTGCGCGCGGGCGGCGGTTGGGCACGATCCATCCGGTCAGTCAGGTCACCGAGGAAGTGACCGCAATTTTTGCCGATATGGGCTTTGCCGTGGCTGAGGGGCCGCAGATCGAATCCGACTGGTTCAATTTCGATGCGCTGAACATTCCCGGCCACCATCCGGCGCGCGCCGAGATGGATACGTTTTACACGCATCGCGCTGAGGGCGACGCGCGCCCGCCGCATGTTTTGCGCACGCATACCAGCCCGGTGCAGATCCGCACGATGCAGGCCGAGGGTGCGCCTATTCGGATCATTGCGCCCGGTCGTGTCTATCGCGCCGATTACGATCAGACCCATACGCCGATGTTCCATCAGGTCGAGGGGCTGGCGATTGACCGCGATATTTCCATGGCCAACCTGAAATGGGTGCTGGAGGAGTTCGTCAAGGCGTTCTTTGAGGTGGATGATGTCGAGCTGCGGTTCCGGGCCTCGCATTTCCCGTTTACCGAGCCGTCGGCCGAGGTGGATATCCGCTGTAGCTGGGAAGGTGGCACGCTCAAGGTGGGCGAGGGCAACGACTGGCTCGAAATTCTCGGGTCCGGGATGGTGCATCCCAAGGTTTTGCAGGCGGGGAATATTGACCCTAATGAATGGCAGGGTTTTGCCTTTGGCATGGGGATCGACCGGATCGCGATGCTGAAATATGGCATCCCAGATTTGCGGGCGTTCTTTGATTCAGACCTGCGCTGGCTGCGGCATTACGGCTTTGCCAGCCTCGATCAGCCGACGCTGCACGGTGGGTTGAGCAGGTGATGTTTGTCTACAGCAGCAACCTTATGGCTCAGGCTTTATCGGTTGTCGCTGAGGCAGGCATCGACGGGATGCAGTATAATGGCTTAGTCGAGGCTTGGGCGCACGTACCAAGCCGGCGAAAATCAAGCAGGATGCGCTGGTCCTTGATCCCGGCTGACCTTTCAGCGCGATGTAATCAAATGATCGGTTTTTCCACCCTATAGTTGACCTCTTTCGCGCGGACTCAAGGCGCGGCAGGCGCCGCCGCGTGATCGCTGGGCCGTCCCGCGGCCTAGCGACAGCACGGTTCATCGTCTCTCAGCGGACGATTCTCTCCTATCAGTATCACCGTTTAACGCTATGCTAACGTATGGCGTATACCTGTGGGTGGGTTGAAGCGGGCTGGGCGGTTTCGTATTTAGGTGGCACGGGCCTTAAAGTGAATGATCCATGGTTGTACGGCCCGGTGTGGGGTCGCGATCAATTGATCTTCATGCGGGGTTCGACGGTACTCTCCTATCGACGGCGCGATCCGCGTCGCCTAATATGACGTTTTAAGGAGCCACCCCATGCCGCTGACGCAGATAATATATGCCTCTCAGCCATTCGGCTATGATGATGCGAATCTGGCGGGGATTTTTCTGGATGCGCGGCGCTGTAATGAGCGCGACGGCATCACCGGGGCATTGATCGTGCGCGGGGATTTGTATCTTCAATTGCTGGAAGGTCCAAAGCTCATGGTGGAGGCGGCCTATGATCGGATCGTCAAGGACGACCGGCATGTCAATCCGGTGCGTCTGATGCAGCGTGAGATTGATGTGCGGTTGTTTCCTGAGTGGTCGATGCTGGAAGAGCGCGCACCAAGTTGGGTCTGGAGCATTGCCGAGGTGCGCGGCGGCGCGGTGGAGCGGTTTTCTGCCGGGCAGGAGGCGTTGAAATTTTTTCAACGTCTGGCCGCTGCCCGGTGTGATATGGCGGGGTGACCCACCGCCATATCGTTCAAGATCAGCCGACGACGTTGAAATCGGGGCCGTAGGGGTAGCCCGTTATATTCTCGTTGCCGTCCTCGGTGATGACCAGAATGTCATGTTCGCGATAGCCACCGGCACCGGGCTGATCATTGGCCAGCGTCAGCATCGGTTCCATCGAGATGACCATGCCGGGTTCCAGCACTGTGTCGATATCCTCGCGCAGTTCCAACCCTGCCTCGCGGCCATAATAATGGCTGAGAATGCCAAAGCTGTGGCCATAGCCAAAGGTGCGGTATTGCAACAATTGGCGTTCTTCAAAGAAGGTGTTGATCTTGTGCGTGACCTCGGCGCAGCTGACGCCGGGTTTCAGCAGCGACATGCCATATTCATGGGCGGCGACGTTGGCCTCCCAGATCTTCAGGCTGGCGTCATCCACTTCGCCCGCGAACATGGTGCGTTCCAGCGCCACATAATAGCCTGACACCATTGGGAAGGTGTTGAGTGACAGGATATCGCCGCGCTCGATTGCGCGGGCGGTCACGGGATTATGCGCGCCGTCGGTATTGATGCCGGACTGGAACCAGACCCAGCTATCGCGGTATTCGGCGTCGGGGAAGCGTTTGGCGATCTCGGCCTCCATCGCATCGCGGCCCGCCATGGCTACGTCAATCTCGCGGGTGCCGATCTTGACCGCGTCACGGATGGCATAGCCGCCCACATCAGCCACCTGCGCGCAGGAGCGGATGAGGGTGATTTCTGCCACCGATTTGCGCATGCGCTGGCGCATGGTGGCGGGGGCAATGTCGATCATCGCGGCGGGCTTGAGGAAATTCTCCAGCTTGTCGCGCTGCATCAGCGTGAGGTGATCGCCCTCATAGCCCACCACGCGCCCCGCGCCCGTGACCGACAGAATCGCGCGCCAGAAATTGTCGCGCTGCCAGTCGGTATAGGTGATGTTGTCGCAAAAGCACCGGCGCCACGGTTGACCGGCGTCGATACCCGCCGAAATCGTCACGCAATCGGTGTCGGTGACAACAAGGGCGTAGGGGCGGCCAAACGAGCAATAGAGAAAGCCCGAGTAATAGGCGATGTTATGCATCGACGTGAGGACAACGGCGGTGGTGCCGTTTTCGGCCATGATGGCGCGTAGCCCGGCAAGCCGGGCCTCATACTCGGATACGGCAAAGGGCAGCGGGGCCTTTTCGCCATTGTGGAAACGATAGAATTCAGGACGTGCAGTCATAGTGACCCTCCTTGCAAAAGAAGGTCCCGGCGTTCAGGACTGTGGGGAAAGGCCGAAAGGGGGCGACGCCATCGCCCGGGCCTGCGGTGGTTTTAGCGATTGGGCGCGGTCTGGCAAGCGGGTTTGCGACAGGGATAGAGGGATTGCGGCATGGGGACGAAAATCGGTGCGCGAAATCTGATCACGGATGTGGCGGGGCTGCGGGTGGGCAATGCGCAGGATATGCACCTGCGCTCGGGCGTGACGGTGCTGGTGGGCGATGTGCCATTCACGGCAGGCGTGCATGTGATGGGCGGCGCGCCCGGCACGCGGGAGACCGATTTGCTCGCCCCGGACCGGGTGGTAGAGCAGGTGGATGCGCTGGTTCTCTCAGGGGGATCGGCCTTTGGTCTTGATGCCGCATCGGGGGTGGCGGATGGGCTGCGCGACAGGGGGCGTGGGTTTGCCGTAGGCGATGTGCGGGTGCCAATCGTGCCGGGGGCGATTCTGTTTGACCTTTTGAACGGCGGGAACAAGGACTGGCGCGAGAACCCGTATAAAGGGCTGGGCCGGGCGGCGTTGGCGGCGGCGTCTGAGGATTTTGAGATCGGCAGCGCGGGGGCCGGGACGGGGGCGACTACGGTCAATCTGCGCGGCGGGCTTGGATCGGCCTCGGCTGTGTTGCCGGGGGGCGTCACCGTGGGTGCGTTGGTGGCGGTCAATGCGCTGGGGTCGGCCACGGTGGGGGACGGGCCAGAGTTTTGGGCTGCGCCGTTCGAGATGGGGGCGGAGTTTGGCGGGCGCGGTGTGGCGCGGGACTATGCTGATCCGGCGCTGGTCCGCACCAAGATGGCGCAGCATGGCAATACCACCATCGGGATCATCGCCACTGACGCCACGCTCACTCAGGCGCAATGCACCCGGCTGGCCACGGCGGCGCATGATGGCTTTGCGCGCGGGCTGGTGCCATCGCATACCTTGATGGACGGGGACCTGATCTTTGCCGCCGCGACCGGCGCGCGGCCTGCGCCGGATTTGAGCGCACAGGTGATGCTGGGTCATGCGGCGGCCTGCGTCATGGCGCGGGCGATTGCGCGGGCGGTGCATGCGGCGCAATCGCGTGCGGGTGATACGCTGCCCGCGTGGCAGGACAGATTCGGCTGAGGCGGAATCCCCCTTGCAGACTCAGGGAGAGGGGCGTATATGCCCCTCAACAGCGGCGCTTTCGGGTCCACTCGAATGCACCACCGGAGAGTGTAACGGGCCGCGCGCCCGTTTTTTTGTGCTTGGAAAAGATGACGAACGACCTGATTGCAAAAGCAGCGATTGATCGCCGGATGGCCGAGATCATCACCCCCGTCATCGAGGACTTGGGGTATGAGCTGGTGCGCGTGCGTTTGATGGGCGGGCAATACCATACCTTGCAGATCATGGCGGACAAGCCCGAGGGTGGCATCGAGGTAGATGACTGCGCCCTGATCAGCACGGCGGTGAGCGCGGTGCTGGATGTCGAGGACCCGTTGGTCGAAGCCTATACGCTGGAAGTGTCGAGCCCCGGCATCGACCGGCCTCTGACGCGGCTCAAGGACTTTGAGATGTTCGAGGGCTATGAGGCCAAGATCGAGACCACCGAGCTGATCGACGGGCGCCGCCGCTTTAAGGGTGTGCTGGCGGGCGTTGAGGGCACAGAGGTGCTGATCAATGTCGAAGAAGGCACGATTGGACTGGAATTCGACTGGCTGTCTGACGCCAAGCTGGTGCTGACCGATGAGTTGATCAAGGAAATGCTGCGTCAACGCAAGGCGGCGGGCGTGATCAACGAAGAGCAATTTGACGAGATCGAAACCGAGAGCGGTTCTGAGGAGGACTGAGACCATGGCAATCACATCCGCCAACCAGCTGGAGCTGTTGCAGACCGCAGAGGCGGTCGCGCGCGAAAAGATGATCGACCCGGCGCTGGTTGTCGAGGCGATGGAAGAGAGCCTCGCCCGCGCCGCCAAGAGCCGCTACGGCAGCGAGATGGATATTCGCGTCAATATCGACCGCAAGACGGGCCGCGCCAAGTTTACCCGCGTCCGCACCGTGGTCGAGGATGACGCGGTGGAAAACTATCAGGCCGAAATGACAGTCGAGCAGGCCAAGCCGTATCTGGACGATCCGAAGGTCGGCGACACCTATGTCGAAGAAGTGCCGCCCGTGGAAATGGGCCGGATCGCCGCGCAGAGCGCCAAGCAGGTCATTCTGCAAAAGGTGCGTGAGGCCGAGCGGGATCGGCAGTTCGAAGAATTCAAGGACCGCGTGGGCACAATCATCAACGGTGTGGTCAAGCGCGAGGAATATGGCAACGTCATCGTCGATGTGGGCCGGGGCGAAGCGATCCTGCGCCGCAACGAAAAGATCGGTCGCGAAGCCTATCGCCCCAACGACCGCGTGCGTTGCTACATCAAGGATGTGCGCCGCGAGCAGCGCGGGCCGCAGATTTTCCTGAGCCGCACCGATCCGCAGTTCATGGCGGAGCTGTTCAAGATGGAAGTGCCCGAGATTTACGACGGCATCATCGAGATCAAGGCCGTGGCGCGCGATCCGGGCAGCCGGGCCAAGATTGCCGTGATCAGCTATGATAGTTCGATTGATCCGGTCGGTGCCTGCGTGGGTATGCGTGGCAGCCGGGTTCAGGCGGTGGTTAACGAATTGCAGGGTGAGAAGATCGACATCATTCCGTGGAATGAGGATCAGGCGACCTTCCTTGTTAACGCGCTTCAGCCTGCTGAGGTCAGCAAGGTGGTGATTGACGAGGATGCGCAGCGAATCGAGGTCGTGGTTCCCGAAGAGCAGTTGAGCCTTGCCATCGGCCGTCGCGGTCAGAACGTGCGTCTGGCCAGCCAGTTGACCGGGCTTGATATCGACATCATGACCGAGGCCGAGGATAGCGAGCGCCGTCAGAAGGAATTCGAAGAGCGCACCAAGCTGTTTGTCGATACGCTCGATCTGGACGAATTCTTTGCGCAGTTGCTGGTTTCCGAAGGGTTCACCAATCTCGAAGAGGTGGCTTATGTCGATGTGGACGAACTGTTGGTGATCGACGGTGTGGATGAGGATACCGCCCAAGAGCTGCAGGCGCGTGCCCGTGATGTGATCGAAGCGCAGGCCAAGGCAGCGCTGGACAAGGCGCGGGAACTGGGGGTCGAGGACAGTCTGATCGCCTTTGAGGGTCTGACGCCGCAAATGGTGCTGGCGCTGGCCGAGGACGATGTGAAATCGCTTGAAGATTTCGCCACCTGCGCCGATTGGGAACTGGCTGGCGGCTGGACCACGGTCAAGGGCGAGCGGGTCAAGGACGAGGGTATTCTGGAGAAATTTGACGTCTCGTTGGAAGAGGCGCAGAATATGGTGATGACCGCTCGCGTCATGCTGGGCTGGGTCGATCCGACGGAACTCGAGCCCGAAGTGGACGAGAGCGACATCGACGGCGATGACGAGGAGGCCGAGGCCTGATCGTTCAGGCCTCGAGTGCACATCATGGGGCGCGGTGGTGAACCCAAAGACCGGAGCGACGGTCCAGAGCGGAAATGCATCGCCACGGGCGAAGTGCAACCGAAATATGGGCTTATCCGCTTTGTGATCGGCCCTGAGGGCCAGATTGCCCCGGATCTGGCCGAGAAACTGCCGGGCCGCGGCATCTGGGTTGCGGCGGATCGGGCAGCCCTGGAAAAGGCGGTGAGCAAGGGGCTATTCTCTCGTGCCGCCAAGCAGCCCGTGCAGGTGCCTGAGGGTCTGGTTGATCTGGTCGAGGCCCTCTTGGTGCGGCGGGTGATCGACCTCATCAGCCTTGCCCGCAAGGGCGGGCGCGCGGTGTCGGGCTATGAAAAGGTCAAGGACATGCTCATGCGCGAGGATGCGCGTGTTCTCATTCAGGCCAGTGATGGCTCTGAGCGCGGAAAATCAAAGCTGAGCACGCCTTATGGCGGCTCATTCATAGGGTGGCTGACGGCGGATGAGCTGGGCCAGGCCTTTGGTCGACAAACCACAATCCACGCGGCACTGGGCGCTGGAGGTTTGTTGCAACGTGTTGTAGAGGAGGCGGCAAGACTGAAAGGTCTGCGCGTCTCGGACGGCGAGACAGCGCGCCGGAAAGGAAAGTAGAAGACTATGAGCGACAACGACGGAAAGAAACCTTTGGGTGTACGTGGCGCAGGTTCCCGGCCGGGGAACGTGAAGCAGAGCTTTAGCCATGGCCGCACCAAGAACGTCGTGGTGGAAACCAAGCGCAAGCGTGTCGTCGTGCCCAAGCCCGCAGCGGGTGCAGGTGGGGCCGCAGGTGCAGGTGGTGCGTCTTCGGGAATTACCAGCGCGTCCAAGCGTCCCGCCGGGATTTCTGATGCAGAGCTTGAGCGCCGGATGAAGGCGCTCGCCGCAGCCAGAGCGCGCGAGGCCGATGACGCCGCCCAGCGTGAGGCCGATGAAAAGGCCCGCGAGGAAGAGCGCATGCGCCGCCGCGAAGAGGCCGAGGCCAAGGAACGCGAGGCACGCGAGGCCGAAGAAAAGGCCCGTGCCAAAGCCGAAGAAGAAGAACGCGAGAAGCGCGCGGTCGAGCAAGCCGCCCTCAAGGCTGCTGCCTCGGCGGCAGAGCCGGATGCGGTCCCCGCAGCGGCACCTTCTCGGGCGCCCGTCGCCAAGGCGGTTCCCGTTGCACGCAAGCGCGAGGAAGATGACCAGCAGTCCCGCCGGGGCAAGGCGCGTGGCTCGGACGATGCGCGCCGGTCCGGCAAACTGACCCTCAATCAGGCGCTCTCGGGTGGTGAGGGTGGCCGCCAGAAATCCATGGCCGCAATGAAGCGCAAGCAAGAGCGCGCGCGGCAAAAGGCGATGGGCGGCATGCAAGAGCGCGAGAAGATCGTGCGTGATGTGCAACTGCCCGAGACCATTGTCGTGTCAGAGCTGGCCAATCGTATGGCCGAGCGCGTCGGCGATGTGGTCAAGGCGCTGATGCAAAGCGGCATGATGGTCACGCAGAACCAGTCGATTGATGCGGATACGGCGGAACTGATCATCGAGGAATTCGGGCACCGTGTGGTGCGCGTCAGCGATTCGGATGTTGAGGACGTGATCGACCAGATCGATGACACGCCCGAGAACCTGATCCCGCGTTCGCCGGTCATCACCATCATGGGGCACGTCGACCACGGCAAAACCTCGCTGTTGGATGCGATCCGCCATGCCAAGGTTGTCGCGGGCGAGGCCGGGGGCATCACGCAGCATATCGGCGCCTATCAGGTCAAGACCGACAGTGGTGCGCTGTTGACGTTCCTCGACACGCCGGGTCACGCCGCCTTTACCAGCATGCGGGCCCGTGGCGCACAGGTGACGGATATCGTGGTTCTGGTTGTGGCGGCGGATGATGCGGTGATGCCGCAGACCATCGAGGCGATCAATCACGCCAAGGCTGCCAAGGTGCCGATGATCGTGGCGATCAACAAGATCGACAAATACGAGGCCAACCCGGACAAGGTGCGGACCGATCTCTTGCAGCATGAGGTGATCGTCGAAAAGATGTCTGGCGATGTGCAGGATGTCGAAGTGTCGGCTGTCACAGGGCAGGGTCTGGACGAGCTGTTGGAGGCCATCGCGCTTCAGGCTGAAATCCTTGAACTCAAGGCCAACCCGAATCGCGCGGCTGAAGGTGCCGTGATCGAGGCGCAGCTTGACGTGGGTCGGGGTCCGGTTGCGACCGTGCTGATCAAGAAGGGCACGTTGCGTCAGGGCGATATCTTTGTTGTGGGCGAGCAATACGGTAAGGTGCGTGCACTGATCAATGACCGGGGCGAGCGGATCAAGGAAGCTGGCCCATCGGTGCCGGTCGAGGTTCTGGGCCTGAATGGCACGCCAGAGGCCGGTGATGTGCTCAACGTCGTCGAGACCGAGGCGCAGGCGCGTGAAATCGCGGAATATCGCGCGAATGCCTCGAAGGAAAAGCGCGCCGCAGTCGGTGCGGGCACCACGCTGGAGCAGCTTTTGGCCAAGGCCAAAGAAGACGAGAACGTCAAGGAAATGCCGATCGTCGTCAAGGCGGACGTGCAGGGCTCTGCCGAGGCCATCGTGCAGGCGATGGAAAAGATCGGCAACGACGAGGTGCGCGTGCGCGTGCTGCATTCGGGTGTGGGCGCCATCACCGAATCCGATATCGGTCTGGCCGAGGCCTCTGGTGCGCCGGTGTTCGGGTTTAACGTGCGGGCCAATGCGCCCGCGCGCAACAGCGCCAACCAGAAGGGTGTGGAGATCCGGTATTATTCGGTGATCTATGATCTGGTCGATGATGTGAAAGCAGCCGCAAGCGGTCTCTTGGGCAATGAAATTCGCGAGAAGTTCATTGGCTACGCCAAGATCAAGGAAGTCTTTAAGGTTACGGGTGTGGGCCGCGTTGCGGGCTGTCTGGTAACCGAAGGCGTGGCACGCCGCTCTGCCGGGGTGCGCCTGTTGCGCGACGATGTGGTGGTGCATGAAGGCACGCTCAAGACGCTCAAGCGGTTCAAGGACGAGGTCAACGAGGTGCAGTCGGGTCAGGAATGCGGTATGGCATTCGAGAACTACGACGATATTCGCCCCAATGATGTGATCGAGATCTTTGAGCGCGAAGAAGTTGTGCGCACACTGGCATAAGCCGGGCGTTCAGATGAGTAACAGAAAAAGGGCAGCCCGCTGGGTTGCCCTTTTTCTTGTCCGGTGTCGTGTGCTGATTGTGCCGTATCAGGCGGCGCGAGATATCGGGCGACCGGAATAGAGACGATCCCCCACGCGCACCTGCATCAGACCATTGCTGAGAAGCTGGACAAATATTCCCTGAATCCAGACACAGGACCCAAGTTGAACAGTGCGTAGCATGTCATTATCCCCCCAGAGTATGACAGACCTTTAAAGGTTGCCTAATTATTGCCACAATTGGGAAAAAGGAAACTAAGATTTCCTAATAGTGAACAATTATTTTGCGACAGCGCGGAAAACCTTGGGAATTATCTTGAGTTTTGTCCCAGAGCCGTACCCGCAGGCCGCCATTCGCAGAGCGAATCGGCTCAGAGCCAATCGCGAAGGATGGGAATCAGCGGAATATCGGCCGGGGGCATTGGGTAGGACCGCAGATCCGCCGCGCGCACCCATTTGAGCGCCTGTCCTTCGCGCCCCTGCACGATCCCCTCCCACTTGCGGCAGGCAAAGAGCGGCATGAGCAGATGAAAATCGGGATAGGAGTGGCTGGCAAAGGTCAGCGGCGCGAGACAACTGGCCCAAGTGTTGATGCCAAGTTCCTCTTCAAGTTCACGGATCAGCGCCACTTCGGGGGTCTCGCCCGGCTCGACCTTGCCGCCGGGAAATTCCCAGAGACCGGCCAAGGATTTGCCTTCCGGTCTCTGGGTTAAAAGGATGCGGCCGTCCACGTCGATGAGGGCGACCGCCGAGACCAATACGGTTTTCAAGACCGATAATCCGCGTTGATGTCGATATAGCCATGGGTCAGGTCACAGGTCCAGACGCGGGCGGTGCCGCCGCCAAGGCCCAGATCGACGTGAATGACGATATCTTGCTGTTTCATATAGGCGGCGGCGGTGGCCTCGTCATAGCTTGGGCTTACGAAACCGTCGCGCGCGACCTGCATGTCGCCAAACCAGATCGCCAAGAGATCGCGGTCAGCGCGCGCGCCAGATTTACCGATCGCCATGACAACACGGCCCCAATTTGGGTCTTCGCCCGCGATGGCGGTCTTGATCAGCGGCGAATTGGCGATTGCCTTGGCGTGGGTATGCGCCTCTGCGTCCGAGGCGGCACCGGTGACAGAGATTTCGACAAATTTTGTCGCCCCCTCGCCATCGCGCACCACCTGATGCGCCAGATCAAGCATGACCCGGCGCAGGCCCTCCATAAAGCCCATGCTGTTTTCGGTCACGCGGATGCCAGAGGCCCCGGTCGCGGCCACAAGCAGCGTGTCAGAGGTTGAGGTATCGCTGTCAACGGTGATGCAGTTAAAGGTCGTGCGATTGAGGGCGCTGACCATGTCCTGCAAGATGGCCTGATCAACCGCGGCATCGGTAAAGATATAGACCAGCATCGTGGCCATGTCGGGGGCAATCATCCCCGATCCCTTGGCAATGCCCGCGATATGCACCGCCTGCCCGTCGATCATCACCACCTCTGATGCCCCTTTGGGAAAGGTGTCGGTGGTCATGATGGCGCGGGCTGCGGTTTCTATCGCGTGGGGCGACAGGGAAGCGGCCAGATCGTCCAGCTTGTCGATGATGCGCTCGTGCGGCAGCGGTTCACCGATCACCCCGGTCGATGAGGAAAAGACACGGGTCGCCGGAATGTCCAGCGTCCTGGCCGCGGCCGCGGTGACGGCCTGTACCGATTCCGCGCCACGCCGCCCGGTAAAGGCATTGGCATTGCCCGAGTTGACCACGATGGCAGCACCGGAGACCGGATCGCCGCCGATCTTGTCCTGACAATCCAGCACGGCGGCCGAACGGGTGGCCGAGCGGGTGAAGGCCCCCGCCATGGCGGTGCCGGGTGCAAGCTTGACCAAGAGCAGGTCTGTGCGGTTCTTGTAGCGCACGCCGGCCTCGGTGGTGGCAAAGCTGACGCCGCCGATCACCGGCAGTTTGGGAAAGCCCGCCGGGGCAAGCGGGGAAAGTGGTGGTTTGGCACCCATGGCTCAGTTCTCCAGCAGGTCGGTTTGGTTGATCAGCGCCGGATCAAGGGTGCTGGTGTCGGTTCGGGTTACGTCGGTCGCATCCTCAAGCCCGATGATAAAGTCGTCAAACGCCCGTTGGCGCAGGCCGACCAACAGGTCTTCGCGAACAGCGTCGAGGGTGGGGCGTTCCTTGATGCGGGTCTCGTTGAGCTTGATCACATGCCAGCCGAACTGTGTCTGAACCGGGGCCGAGATCGCCCCCACTTCAAGTCCAGCCACCGCAACAAAGAATTCCGGCACCATGACGCCCTCGCCGAACCAGCCCAGATCGCCGCCCGAGGGGCCAGACGGGCCGGTGGAATGCTCTTGGGCGAGCGCCGCGAAATTCGCG
Organism: Roseovarius sp.; assembly: GCF_048262375.1. Lineage (GTDB taxonomy): Bacteria > Pseudomonadota > Alphaproteobacteria > Rhodobacterales > Rhodobacteraceae > Roseovarius. The sequence continues at coordinate 192,999 of NZ_JBLXFE010000003.1, read as the reverse complement.
CCGCCCTCCAGTTCGGTCACCAGTTTCTGCGCTTCTTCTTCGGTTTCGACAAGGATATGCGCGGCCTTGTATTCGGTTTCGGCCTCTACTCCGGCATATTCCGCGTCATAAGCTGTCTGCAGGCGTTCATCGCTGATGTTGGCGTTGACCACGGTCTCGGCTACATCGGCGGCCAATACGGCACGACGCTCGTTTTCCAGCCGCAGGGTGGCGGCAAGAGACATCTCGCCGTCATGCGCCTGCTTGAGCAGCTCTTGCTGGATAAGCTGGTTCAGAACGCCGCTGAACAGCACCTCGGGGGCGACCTGATCATATTGTTTTGGCAGGGCCGCGCGCAGCACGAGCATGTGCCCCAAGGTGATATCTGTGCCGCCGACGGTGGCCATCACCATATCGGCACTGGGGGTGTCCTGTGCCAGAACAGGGGTGCACAGCGTCAGACCGGTGACGAGCGCGGCAGTCGAGAGCAGGGGGCGGAGCATAGAATCATCCTTTGGCGTGGCGCGCGGCGCGGGGTGCGCTGGAGCGCGACGTTGACACTCAACCGGCTGGCCCTTACATCGCCTTAAGACCAAGGCAGAACCGCCGTCTTGCGCCCGTTTTAGGGCGGTGCGACAAGAGGGGCAAGCGGTTGCCTGTCACGGATAGTCAAAACACCGGAACGGATAGAATATGTTGGGTATTGGAACGGTCGTCAAAAAGATCTTCGGCACCCCGAATGACCGCAAGATCAAGGCGACACGGCCGTTGATCGCAAAGATCAACGCGCTGGAACCCGAGTTTCAGGCGCTGAGCGATCAGGCGCTGATCGAAAAGACCGCAGAATTCCGCAGTCGGATCGCCGGGGGCGAAACCCTTGATGCGATCCTGCCGGAAGCATTTGCAAATTGTCGTGAAGGTGCGCGCCGTGCTTTGGGGCTTCGGGCGTTCGATGTTCAGCTCAAGGGCGGGATATTCCTGCATCAGGGTAACATTGCCGAGATGAAGACCGGCGAGGGTAAGACGCTGGTGGCAACTTTTCCGGCCTATCTGAATGCGCTGTCGGGCAAGGGCGTGCATATCGTCACGGTCAATGATTACCTCGCTCGCCGCGATGCCGAGTGGATGGGCAAGGTGTTTGCCGCATTGGGCATGACCACCGGGGTGGTTTATCCGCAACAGCCCGAGGCCGAGAAAAAGGCGGCCTATGCCGCCGATGTGACCTATGCCACCAACAACGAGCTGGGATTCGACTATCTGCGCGACAACATGAAATCCTCTCTCGAGGATATGAACCAGCGCGGGCATAATTTTGCCGTGGTCGACGAGGTGGACAGCATTCTGATCGACGAGGCGCGCACGCCGCTGATTATCTCTGGTCCCAGTCAGGACCGCAGTGGTCTCTATCAGGCGATCAATGTGTTGATTCCGGAATTGCAGGACGATCACTACAAGCTGGATGAAAAGACCCGCAACGTCACCTTTACCGAAGAAGGTAACGAGTTTCTCGAACAGTTGCTCAGCGCGCGCGGTGTGCTGCCCGAGGGACAATCGCTCTATGATCCCGAGAGCACGACCATTGTGCACCATGTCAATCAGGCGCTGCGGGCGCACAAGCTGTTTACCAAGGATAAGGACTATATCGTGCGCGGCGGCGATGTGGTGCTGATTGACGAGTTTACCGGGCGGATGATGGCCGGACGGCGTCTGTCGGACGGGCTGCATCAGGCGATCGAGGCCAAGGAAGGCTGTAATATTCAACCCGAGAACGTGACGCTGGCACAGGTGACGTTCCAGAATTATTTCCGCCTGTATGAGCGGCTGTCGGGCATGACCGGCACCGCGCTGACCGAAGCCGAGGAATTTGGCGAGATTTATGGTCTGGGTGTGGTTGAGGTTCCGACCAATCGCCCGATTGCGAGAATCGACAAAGACGATGCCGTGTACCGCACCGCGCGCGAAAAGTATGAGGCCATTGTCGAGGCCATTCGCAAAGCGAGCGAAAAGGGTCAGCCGACGCTGGTCGGCACCACGTCGATCGAAAAGTCCGAAAGCCTGAGCAAGCTGCTGACCGAGGCAGGGATTGCGCATAACGTGCTTAACGCGCGCCAGCATGAGAAAGAGGCGCAGATCGTCGCCGACGCGGGTAAGCTGGGGGCGGTGACAATCGCCACCAACATGGCTGGCCGCGGCACCGACATCAAACTGGGCGGCAACGTCGATTTTAAGATCATGGAGGCGATTGCCGCCGATCCAGAGGCCGACCCCGAAGAGATCCGCAAGCGGATCGAATCCGAGCATGCCGCCGATGAAGAGGCGGTCAAGGCCGCTGGCGGGCTCTTTGTTCTGGCGACCGAGCGGCACGAAAGCCGACGGATCGACAATCAGCTGCGCGGTCGCTCTGGCCGTCAGGGCGATCCGGGAAAATCGGCGTTCTTCCTCAGTCTTGAGGATGATCTGATGCGGATTTTCGGCTCGGAGCGCTTGGAAAAGGTGCTGGCGACTCTGGGTATGAAAGAAGGCGAGGCGATCATTCACCCTTGGGTGAACAAGTCGCTGGAGCGGGCACAGGCCAAGGTCGAAGGGCGCAACTTTGACATCCGCAAGCAGCTCTTGAAGTTCGACGATGTGATGAACGAACAGCGCAAGGTGATCTTTAAGCAACGTCTGGACATCATGAAGGCCGAGGATTTGAGTGAGATCATCAAGGATATGCGCGGCGAGGTGATCGACGATCTGGTTGATCAATACATGCCGCCCAAGACCTATGCCGATCAGTGGGATACCCAAGGGCTCTATGCGGCGGTGATCGAGAAGCTGAATCTCGACCTGCCGGTGATCGACTGGGCCGCAGAAGAGGGCGTGGATGACGAAGATATCGTCGCGCGGCTGGAAAAGGCCGCTGACGAGATGATGGCAGCCAAGGCGGCGCAGTTTGGCCCCGAGAGCATGCGGATGATCGAAAAGCAGGTACTGCTTCAGACCATCGACGGCAAATGGCGCGAGCATCTGCTGACATTGGAGCATCTGCGCAGCGTTGTCGGATTCCGAGGCTATGCGCAGCGCGATCCGCTGAATGAATACAAGAACGAGGCGTTCCAGTTGTTCGAGAACATGCTCGACAGTCTGCGGATGGATGTGACGCAGAAGCTGGCGCAGATCCGACCTATGACCGAGGCCGAACAGCAGCAGTTGATGCAGGAAATGGCGGCACAGCGCGCGGCGATGATGGCGGCGGCGGATACCAGCGAACCAGCAGAGGTCAGCGAAAACGCCGCGCCCGGTTTCGATGAGAATGACCCCACGACATGGGGCAATCCCGGTCGCAACGATATCTGCCCCTGTGGATCGGGCAAGAAATTCAAGCATTGTCACGGGCGGCTGGCCTAGTTCACCCGCCCGATTGACACCTAGCCCCTGCCATACCGGGGCCATTTTTCGATACTAGCCTTTCCCGTGACAATTGACGTGTCAGGGAGAGTGCCATGTCCAAGTATCGACGTTATATCACCGCAGGCGGAACGCTCGTCTGTGCGCTGGGGATCGGTTACTTTATGCAGATGGTCGCGTCGGCATCTGTGCAAAACGCAAGTGTTGCATCGCCCGTCCCCGTCATGGAATCACCTGTTGAGATCACCCAGATCGAGCTGACCTCGGCCCAGGTGGTGCCGCCGATGACCGTGCCAGAGCCTGCTGCCCTGCCCGCTGTGCCGGTGACACTGGCGGTTGCCGAAGATCCGCGGCAGAGCGCGCCCCTGCCCAAGGAAGAGGCGGCGCCAAGCTTTGCCTGCGACTATACCATGCAGGCGCGCCCTCTGGCCGCCGCGATGGTAGAGGTGACGCTGAGCGCGCCCTGTCAGGTGAACGCGCGCTATACGCTGCATCATAACGGGATGATGTTTACCGCCGTGACAGATGATCAGGGTCAAAGCACGCTGAAGGTGCCCGCCTTGGCGCAGGCGGCTGTATTTATCGCCTCGTTCGATAATGCCGAGGGGGCGATTGCCACTGCATCGGTGGATACGCTGGTGCTCTATGATCGCTATGTCGTGCAGTGGCGCGGCGGCGAGGCGTTGCATGTGCATGCGCTGGAGTATGACGCGGATTTTGGCGAGGCAGGCCATGTCTGGGCGCAGGCCAGTCATGATATGACCCGCGCCGCCACCGGCGAGGGTGGGTTCCTGACCCAGTTGGGTGAGCGTGACATGGATCAGGCGCTGCGCGCAGAGGTCTATACTTTTCCGAGCGGCACAGCGACGCGCCGGGGGGCAGTGCACGTGCAGGTCGAAGCCGAGGTGACCGCTGCGAATTGCGGCCGCGATCTGGAGGCGCAATCCATTGCCACAGGCGAGACCGGGCTTGACGTGCAGGATATTGTGCTGGCGATGCCTGATTGTGAGGGGGTCGGCGACTTTCTTGTGTTGAAAAACCTGTTCAATGACCTGAAGATCGCCGCCAACTGAGGCGGAGTCTTTCGGAGAGCGGATGATGGCATTACTGCGTGCGGCGATCCTCGCCGCACTTTCATTTCTGATGGTCCCGGGCCTTGCTCTGGCGCAGGATGTCATGCTGCGCTCGCATGATGGCTCGGTCGAGATTTCCGGTAATCTGCTGGGGTTCGACGGGGAATTCTACCGCGTTGACACGATTTACGGTGAACTGACGGTTGATGGCTCTGGGGTGGGGTGCGAGGGGCCTGGCTGTCCCGATCTGGAGCATTATGTCGCGCGGCTGGTGTTTTCCGGTGCGCCCACGATTGGCCGGGTGTTGATGCCCGCGTTGATTGAGGCCTTTGCCATTCGCGGCGACTATGGCGTGACGCGTGAGGAACTGAGCCCGCAAGAGGTGCGTTATGCGCTGCATCAGGGCGCGGAGGCGGTGCTGATCGGCGAGTTCATCTTTCGCATGACCAATACCGACGAGGGGTTTGCAGACCTCCTGGCCGATGAGGCCGATGTCGCCATGACCCTGCGCGAGGCGCGACAGGATGAGATAACGCGCGCGCGTGAGGCGGGTTTGGGTAATCTCGCGGCCCAAGGGCAGGTGCGGGTGCTGGCGCTTGATGCGTTGATTCCGGTGGTGGCCCCGAGCAACCCGGTGCAGGGCATCAGCCTGCGTCAGTTGGCGCAGGTGCTGGCAGGCGAGATCACGAACTGGACCGATCTGGGCGGGCCGGATGCGCCGATTGACGTGCATCTCTGGGATGCCTCTACCGGGATCGGACAGGCCAGCGTGGATCAGGTGCTGCGGCCCGAAGGCAAAGAGCCGCTGGCGCAGGTGGTGCGGCACGCCAATGGCATGGCCTTTGCCGAGGTTGTGGCGCGCGATCCCTTTGCCCTTGGCCTGACGACGCGGTCCGAACAGGGCAATACATGGGAGTTGGCGCTGACAGGCGAATGTGGATTTGCCCTCAGCGCCACCCGCCGCGCGGTCAAGACCGAGGATTATCCGCTGACCGCGCCGCTGTTCATTTACCTGCCCGCGCGGCGGCTGCCCAAGCTGGCGCGTGAATTTCTCAGCTATCTGCGGGACCCGTCCGCGCAACTGGTAATCCGGCGCGCCGGGTTCGTGGACCAGACCCCCGAAGAGATTGAGATCAATGCCCAAGGCGACCGGTTTGCCAATGCGATTGCGCAGGCGGGCGCGGAATTGGGGCTGGAAGAGTTGCAGCGTATGGTGCGGGTGCTGGGACCGCTCAAGCGGTTGACCACCACCTTTCGGTTCGAGGCAGGATCGGTGCGGCTCGATGCGCAATCGCGATCCAACGCCGAGCAATTGGCGCGGGCAATGGAACTGGGGCATTACGATGCGCGGCGGCTGATGTTTGTCGGCTTTTCCGATGGCGATGGTCCGGCGGGCACCAATCGTGACATCGCCTTGCGCCGGGCCGAGACCGTGCAGCGCGCCGTGATGCGCGCCGCCGAGACCGCCAATCTGGACCGGATCGGGCTTGAGACTGACGCCTTTGGCGAGGCGATGCCGATGGCCTGCGACGACACCGCCTGGGGGCGGCAGGTGAACCGGCGCGTTGAGGTCTGGGTGCGCTGAACCCGCTCATAGATAACCCGCGGCGCGAAAACTGACCTCGGATGATTTGCCGATAACGATGTGGTCGTGCAGGGTCAGGCCAAGTGCTTCTGCGGCGGTCTGGATCTGTCGTGTCATGTCGATATCGGCGCTTGACGGGGTCGGATCGCCCGAGGGGTGATTGTGCACCAGAATAAGCGCGCTGGCATTCAGGGCGAGGGCGCGTTTGACCACTTCACGCGGATAGACGGGCACATGATCGACGGTGCCGCGCGCCTGTTCTTCGTCAGCGATGAGGATGTTCTTGCGATCAAGGTAGAAGACGCGGAACTGTTCGATTTCGGCATGCGCCATGGTGGTGTGGCAATAGTCGAGCAGGACATCCCAAGAGGATATTACCTGACGCCGCAGCACGCGTGCGCGGGCCAGACGATGCGCCGCCGCCTCGACGATCTTGAGTTCGGTCGCCACCGCCTCGCCCATGCCGGGCAGGGCGATTAGCCGTTCCAGCGGCGCAGAGATGACACCGTTGAAATCCCCGAATTGCAGGAGAAGGGCATGCGCCAGCGGTTTGACATCGCGGCGCGGGATCGCACGAAAGAGCACGAGTTCCAAAAGTTCGTAATCGGGCATTGCCGCCGCGCCGCCGTCCCGAAAACGGGTGCGCAGCCGGGTGCGGTGATCGCGGATATAAGAGGGTTGTTGTGCAGGCGTCGCCGCCTCTGCCGCGTCGCAGTCAAAGAGGGGCAGGGGCATATCGGAAAAGGCGCGGGCTTTGCTCATGCGCAGAGTTTGGCGCAGGAGCGTTAGCAAGTGGTTAATCCCGGCCTTTTCGGGCCGGGATCACCTTAGCTCTTCATCGAATCCCAGAAACTGCGGACCGATGAGAAAAAGCTTTTGCTCTCGGGGTTGTTATCCTCGCTCAGCGCTTCGAATTCGCGCAAAAGTTCGGTTTGCCGCGCGGTGAGGTTGACGGGGGTTTCCACCGCCATTTCGATGAACATGTCGCCATGCGCACCGCCACGCAGCGCTGGCATGCCCTTGGCGCGCAGGCGCATCTGCCGGCCCGATTGAGAGCCGGGCGGGATTTTGACCCGGCTGCGACCGCCGTCGATCGTCGGCACCTCGATATCACCGCCAAGTGCGGCCTTGGTCATCGAGACAGGCACGCGGCAAAACAGATTGGTGTCATCGCGCTCAAATAGGTCGTGCTTGGCCACCTCGATAAAGATGTAAAGATCACCTGCGGGGCCGCCGCGCATGCCAGCCTCACCCTCACCACCTAGGCGAATACGGGTGCCGGTTTCGACCCCGGCCGGAATGTTCACGGCAAGCGCGCGGTCCTTTTGAACCCGGCCCTGACCCTGACAGCTTTTGCAGGGGTTCTTGATGATCTGACCCAGACCGCCGCAGGTCGGACAGGTCCGCTCTACGGTGAAAAAGCCCTGTTGCGCGCGCACTTTGCCCATGCCCGAGCAAGTCGGGCAGGTGGTGGGCTGTGCGCCACCTTCGGCGCCGGATCCGTCGCAGGCGTCACAGGGCACGGCAGAGGGCACCTTGATGGTCTTTTGCAACCCGGAATAGGCCTCTTCCAGCGTCACGCGCAGGTTATAGCGCAGGTCGGCACCGCGTGCCGCGCGTTGCCTCCCGCCGCCGCCACGGCCGCCGCCCATGAAATCGCCAAAGAGGTCGTCGAACACATCCGAGAAGGCAGAGGCGAAATCGCCCTGCCCTGCGCCGCCGCCATAGCCACCGGGGCGTCCGCCGCCGCCCATGCCCCCTTCAAAGGCGGCATGGCCAAAGCGGTCATAGGCCGCCTTTTTCTCAGGGTCCTTGAGCACATCATACGCTTCTCCGGCCTCTTTGAACTGGCGTTCAGAATCGGGGTTGTCGGAGTTGCGGTCGGGGTGAAGTTCCTTGGCCTTCTTGCGATAGGCCTTCTTGATGTCATCGGCTGAGGCGCCCTTGGACAGCCCGAGCACTTCGTAATAGTCACGTTTGGCCATCGGGGATCTCCTTGGTGTGATCCGGCAAGGGCCGGTCGGCAAATCTGCCGAACCGGCCCCGCAGGTTCAAAACGGGCCTCAGGCGCGCTTGTTGTCGTCGAGATCCTCAAAGTCGGCGTCAAGGATATCATCCTCGTTACCGCCATGATCCGCCGCGCGCGGCTCGTCTTCGGGGTCGCTCTGGCTGGCCTTGTAGATCGCCTCGCCCAGCTTCATCGACGCCTCTGACACGTTCTGGATGCCGGACTTGATCTTGCCGACATTGTCGGTCTCAAGCTCGTCTTTCAGCGCGGCGATGGCCAGCTCGATTGCCTCGACGGTGGTCGGATCGACCTTGTCGCCATGTTCCTCGATCGACTTTTCGGTCGAGTTGATCAGGCTCTCGGCCTGATTGCGGGCCTCGACCAGTTCGCGACGGGCCTTGTCGGATTCGGCATTCTCTTCGGCGTCCTTGATCATCTTTTCGATGTCATCATCCGAGAGGCCACCCGAGGCCTGAATGGTGATCTTCTGCTCTTTGTTGGTGCCCTTGTCCTTGGCCGAGACAGACACGATGCCGTTGGCGTCGATGTCGAAGGTCACTTCGATCTGGGGCATGCCGCGCGGGGCGGGCGGAATGTGTTCCAGATTGAACTGGCCCAGCATCTTGTTGTCTGCCGCCATTTCGCGCTCACCCTGGAACACGCGGATTGTTACCGCGCTCTGATTGTCCTCGGCGGTCGAGAAGATCTGGCTCTTGTTGGTTGGGATTGTGGTATTACGGTCGATCAGGCGGGTAAACACACCCCCCAGCGTTTCAATCCCGAGCGACAGCGGGGTCACGTCGAGCAGCACCACATCCTTGACATCGCCCTGAAGCACGCCGGCCTGAATGGCGGCCCCCATGGCAACAACCTCGTCCGGGTTCACACCCTTGTGCGGCTCTTTGCCAAAGAACTTGGTCACTTCTTCGACGACGCGGGGCATGCGGGTCATACCGCCCACCAGAACCACTTCGTCAATGTCGGCAGCGGTCAGGCCCGCATCCTTGAGCGCGGCCTTGCACGGCTTGAGCGAGGCAGTGATGAGATCGCCCACAAGGCTTTCGAGTTTGGCACGGGTCAGTTTGACGACCATGTGCAGCGGCTGACCGTTGGAGCCCATCGAAATGAACGGCTGGTTGATCTCGGTTTGGCTGCTGGAGCTGAGTTCGATCTTGGCCTTCTCAGCCGCTTCCTTGAGGCGCTGCAGCGCCATCTTGTCCTTGGTCAGGTCGACGCCGTGCTCTTTCTTGAACTCGTCGGCAAGGTAATTGACGATGCGCATGTCAAAGTCTTCACCGCCGAGGAACGTGTCGCCGTTGGTCGATTTCACTTCGAACAGGCCATCGTCAATCTCGAGGATGGTCACGTCGAATGTCCCGCCACCAAGGTCATAGACCGCGATGGTGTGGGTTTCTTGTTTGTCCAGACCATAGGCAAGGGCCGCAGCGGTCGGTTCGTTGATGATGCGCAGCACTTCGAGGCCGGCAATCTTGCCCGCGTCCTTGGTGGCCTGACGTTGAGCGTCGTTGAAATAGGCGGGCACAGTGATGACGGCCTGCGTCACCTCTTCGCCAAGATAGCTCTCGGCGGTTTCTTTCATCTTGCCCAGAATAAAGGCGGAAATCTGCGAGGGCGAATATTTTTCGTCGCGTGCCTTGACCCAAGCATCGCCATTGCCGCCGTCGATGACGGAGAACGGCATGTTCTTTTTGTCCTTGGCCAGATCGGTATCATCTGCGCGACGCCCGATCAGGCGCTTGACGCCAAAGATGGTGTTTTCCGGGTTGGTCACGGCCTGCCGCTTGGCGGGCTGACCGACGAGACGCTCTGTCTCGGTGAATGCGACGATCGAGGGGGTGGTGCGCGCGCCCTCAGAGTTTTCAATCACGCGAGCCTGAGAGCCATCCATGATTGCGACGCAGCTGTTGGTGGTGCCGAGGTCAATACCAATAACTTTGGCCATGTTTTCCGATCCCTTCTACTTAGGCGATGTTGCAGAGGCCCGACCCGTTCCGGCATCTGGCCCCCGGTGAGTAACAGGCACGCTAGTGGCATAACCTGTGTTTCCGGGCGTATATAGGCAGGGGAATGTGCCCCTGCAAGCACTGGCGGACCGGCTATTTCTCGAATTTGGTCCAAATTCGACTTGATCTGCGCAAAAGGAGGCGCGCGATGACAGAGCCCACGCTGATCTTGCGGGAATTCGCGATCTACAAAGGCTGGCTTGGCCCACAGATGCAGGCGGATCTGGTTGCGGATTTGCGTGATCTCGTGGCGCAGGCACCGCTTTTTGCGCCGGTCACCGGCTCTGGCAAGGAGATGAGCGTGCGCATGACTTCGGCGGGGCGTTATGGCTGGGTCAGTGACCGGCGCGGCTATCGGTACGAGCGCCACCACCCCAAAGGCATGGCATGGCCCCCGATCCCCGCGCCGGTTCTGGCGATCTGGCAGAGGCTGGTCAGCGCAGAGCGCCTGCCAGATTGCTGTCTGATCAATTTCTATTCGCCAGACGCGCGGATGGGGATGCATCAGGACCGCGACGAAGCAGATTTCGATTGGCCGGTGCTGTCAATCTCATTGGGTGATGATGCGTTGTTTCGGATTGGCAATCTTACGCGCGGCGGCAAGACCGAGTCGCTCTGGCTCAATTCGGGGGACGTGGTGGTGATGGGCGGTGCCGCGCGGCTCGCCTACCACGGGGTGGACCGGATCAGGGCAGGCAGTTCCAGTCTGTTGCGCGAGGGCGGGCGGATCAACCTGACCTGCCGGGTGGTAGAGTGACCCCAAGGGGGACCGCAGCGCAAAGCCGTAAATGATCCGCAAGTAAACAGGCCTTAAATAAAAAGGCCTTGTCCGCAGCGTAGCGGACAAGACCCGACTTGAGATTCGAGGGCGTGTCAGGCGTCGATGGACAGCCGCTCGATTTCTTCCTTGATCTTGAGTTTTTGTTTCTTGAGCTCAGCGATTTGCAACGTGCTGCTGCCCGGCGCGCGCTGCGCCTGTTCCACTTGTTCCGAGAGCGCGTGATGTTTTTTCTTCAGTTCTTCAATATGCGAACTCAAGCTCATGGGCAGTCTCCTCTGTGGTGTTGGTGTGTCTATCCGACATGGGAAGTGCAGCACATTTTTACAATACTGTCACGCTGCAGCTGCAAACAGAGCGGCGCTTTGCCTGCGGCATTTTAGAATAATCAGCAGGGAAAGGGCAGCGGGGCTGCATTCCTGAGCACATCAGAGGTTTCTGACGTGTAATCTTCGCCATCCTGTCCATGGTCTTGTCCGGCATGGAGCAGCCAGCCGTCGCAGAGCCGGAGCGCGGCGCGCCCGCCCTTGCGGCCCCGGATGAGAATCAGTCGCGCGGCACGGCCCCGGCGCGGAATCAACGGCAAGATCTCGATGCTGCCCAGATATGCCCCCATGGCAGACAGCAGATCCGGCAATCGCTCGGCCCTTTGAATCATGGTGACGCTACCCCCGGACAGCGTGCGGCGGGCGGCGGCGCTGACCCAATCCGCCAGCGGCAGCGCCTCGCCCATCGCCTGTTCTCGCCCCGGATCCTGGGCTGCGGTGCTGCGGTCACGGTCGAAGTAAGGCGGGTTGGCGATCACATGATCGAACTGGCGCGCGCGCAGTGCCGGTGGCATTGCCGCAATGTCGCCCACGGTCACCTCAAGCGGCACACCATTGGCCACAGCATTTCTTTGCGCCAGCGCGGCGTAGGCGGGTTGAATCTCTAGCCCTGCCAGCGCGAGTCCCGGCACACGCGCCGCTACACAGAGCCCGGCAATCCCCGACCCGCACCCCAGATCAAGCAGGCTCTGGCCTGCTCGTATCGGTACGCTTGCCGCCAATAAAACCGGATCGACCCCGGCCCGGTATCCCGCCCGCGGTTGCGCAATCCGCAAGCGCCCGCCCAAAAAAGCGTTGTCGCTCAGGTCCTCTTCGGCAAAGGGTTCAGTCCTCAAGCGAAAAACCATTGTCGATAAGGGCAATCCGCGCCTCTTCGTAATCTTCATTCGCCACCATCAGGCGACGGGGAAAAATCCCGATAGAGCCTTCGAGGATGCTCATGTTTACGTCCATTTCAAAGCAGTCTATACCCTCGCCCTGAAGAAGCGCCTGAGCAAAGGCGATGGACGCGATGTCATTGGTTCGCAAAAGCTGTTTCATGGGCCATAGATAAGAGCAGCGTGCGCGATATGTCGAGCCGTGTTGACGAGGGAAATATGGGATTGGACGAAATCGCTACCAAGCCGCATGAACAACTGGCCGCGCATCTGGCGACCAGAATGGAGGCGGTTAATGTTCTCATACGCGAGCGGATGGCCTCGCGCCACGCGCCGCGCATCCCGCAAGTGACTGCGCATCTGGTCGAGGCGGGCGGCAAGCGGCTGCGCCCGATGCTGGTTCTGGCGGCGGCGGATCTGTGTGGCTATACCGGCCCTTTTGATGTGCATCTGGCTGCAACGGTGGAATTCATCCATACTGCCACCCTGCTGCATGATGATGTGGTGGACGAGAGCGCGCAGCGGCGCGGACGGCCCACCGCCAATCTGCTCTGGGATAATAAATCCAGCGTTTTGGTGGGCGATTACCTCTTTGCCCGCGCATTTCAGTTGATGGTCGAACCGGGATCGCTTCGGGTGCTCGACATCCTGTCCAACGCCTCGGCCACCATCGCCGAGGGTGAGGTGCTGCAACTCAGTGCGGCGCAGGACCTGGCGACGACCGAAGAAATTTATCTGCAAGTGGTGCGCGGCAAGACGGCGGCGCTCTTTTCTGCCGCGACCGAGGTGGGAGGCGTCATCGCAGGGGCACCCGAGGATCAGGTCAAGGCGCTGTTTGATTATGGCGACGCGCTTGGTATCGCGTTTCAGATCGTCGACGATCTGCTCGACTATCAGGGCGACGTCAAGGCCACCGGCAAGAACGTGGGCGACGATTTCCGCGAGCGGAAACTGACGCTGCCGGTGATCAAGGCCGTGGCGGCCGCGAATGACGAAGAGCGCGCCTTTTGGAAACGTACCATCGCCAAGGGCGATCAGCGTGACGGCGATCTGGAAATGGCGCTGCACCTGATGCAAACCCATGGCACGCTGGAACAGACCCGCATCGAGGCGCTTGATTGGGCAGCACGAGCGCGGGCGGCAATTGCCCGATTGCCGGATCATCCGGTGCGCACCATGTTGGACAATCTTGCAGGTTATGTGGTGGCGCGGATCAACTGAGCCGCACAGCGCACACCCACCAACCCGGGTGCGCCGCGCGCAGCGCCTGCGCGGCCTCGGCCGCGTCGGCGGCCTCTGGATAGAGACCGAAACACGTCGCTCCTGATCCTGACATCCGCGCCAGCGCACAGCCGCGCGTCGCGTCAATCGTGTGCAGGACATCGCCAATCACCGGCGCTTCGGCCAATGCCGGGGCTTGCAGGTCGTTGCGCTGCGCCCCCAGCCACCTAATCAGCTCAGAGGCGTCTGACCATGCGGGCAGGGTCTCGGGCATGGCGGGATTGTCGCGCCGGGTGAGCCTGCGAAAAATCGCGGGCGTGGACACCGGCACGCCGGGGTTGACCAATACCGCATCAAGCGGCGGCAGCCCTGCTACTGGTGTGACCCTCTCTCCGATCCCCTGCATCCGCGCGGCCCGTGCCAGCAGGCAGACGGGCACATCGGCCCCCAACGACAACACATTTTCGGGCACCGGCAGACCACTGATTATGGACAGGGCGCGCAGACAGGCCGCCGCATCGCTTGATCCGCCGCCAATCCCCGCCGCTGCGGGGAGATGCTTGTCCAGAGTGATGTCGGCAGTAACTCCGATCAGCGCCGCCGCGCGCAGCACCAGATTGTCGGGGCCAACCGGCACGCCCATGGCCATCGGCCCGGTCACGCATAGCCGGGCCCTGGCCGCAGGGCGCAGGCTCAGGTGATCCCCCATGTCGGCAAAGACCACAAGCGAATCGAGCAGATGATACCCATCTGCCCGTTGCCCCGTGACATGCAGTGTCAGGTTGATCTTGGCGGGGGCGAACCCGTCAGTTGTCATCTTTGACAAGCTTGAGCGGCGCTGATCCCTCGTCCTCCAGCACCTTGTCCAGCCCAACATCCAGTTTGCGGCGCACGCGCTCGGGGTTCAGATCGGTCGAGGGCTGGCTTTCGTTCAGGGACAGCGCACGTTTCCACTGAAACTTTGCTTCAACCCGCCGCCCCACGGCCCAGAGCACATCGCCCAGATGGTCATTGACCACAGGATCGGTCGCCATCAATTCGGCGGCACGTTCCATATGCACGATGGCTTCGTCATAGCGCCCCAAGCGGTAGAGCACCCAGCCAAGACTATCGACGATATAGCCGCTGTCGGGTTGGGCCGCGACCGCGCGCTCGATCATGCTCAGCGCTTCATCCAGATTGATATGCTTCTCGACCATGGTGTAGCCAAGATAGTTCAGGACCTGCGGATGATCGGGATTCAGTTCCAGCGCCCGGCGAAAATCGGCCTCGGCCTCGGGCCAGTTGTCCAGCCGCTCGTGGCTGATGGCGCGGGCATAGTGCACAAACCACTGATCGTTGCCCCGCGCCTGATAGAGGTCAAGCGCCCGGTCATAGGCGGGCACAGCGGCGGCGAAATCCTCTTGCGCGCGATACAGATCGCCAACTGCGGCATGCACCTCTGGCAGGTCCGGATAGGCAGTTGCCAATTGCTCCAGCACCTCGATCGCCGCGTCCGGCTTGTCGGCGCGGCGCAACACATCGCTGCGACCCAGTTCTGCCAGATGATAGGACGGGTGATCGCGCGGCACTTTCTTAAAGGCCTCGATGGCCAGATCATAGCGTTCGAGCCCCTCCAGCAGCTGTGCCGCCAGCAAGATTGCATCGACATGCGTCGGTTTGATCATTTCGGCGGTACGGGCATAGATCAGGATATATTCGTTATCGGCCTCTTGCATGAGCGCGCGACCAAGGGAAAAGAAGACCTCTGCAATCCCGTCCGAAGGGCTGTTGACCAAATCGAATGGCAGGCTCTCGCCCGCGTCCAGCCGGGCGCGCAGGGTCTTGATCTCGGTATCAAGATCGGCCCCGAACGTATCGTCTATGATGCTGATGGCGCGGGCCTGCTCGCCCAATTGGCTCAGCACTTGGATCCAGCCGATCACACCGCGTCGCGTGCGTTGAACAGGGCCATCCCCCTCGCCGCTGAACACTTTGTCCGCGCCCTCGAAATCCCCGACCGAGGCCAGGGCCAGCGCCTTGTGATAAATGGCAAAACTGCGCAGCCCGCGTTCCTGTGCGACCGCATCAAAGCGTGCCAGTGCGGAGGTCATGTCGCCCTTGCCAAGATCGGCCCAAGCCGAGATCATCCCGTCCGCCAGATCACCAACCCCGCGATCATCCGCGATCCGTGCCAACAGGGCATCCCACTGCCCGTCGCGGGTCTCTTGCGCGACCAGCGCCATCTGGCTCACCTGACTGCGCAGCCCATCCGCCTCGATCTTGCGGGCAACGGCGACAGCAGGATCCAGTCGGCCAAGCGCCAGATAAGCGACGGCGGCATTCTCAAGCAGTGCCGGGTTCGAGGGATCGCGCGTCAGCGCCTGCGCATAATACTGCGCCGCGGCCGTGAAATCGCCGGTGGCGCGCGCCTGTCGCGCCGCAAGATAGGCACCCGATGGCACATCGGCCATCACGGGCAGGGGAATGACCTGCAAAAGGGCGTAGAATACTAGCGCCGAGAGGGTTCGATTGGTCACGCTGTCCTGCCTCTTATCGTCTGATTTGACGCGAAGGTAATATGCCCGTCCCCCCAAGGCAATGCGGCGCGGCGTATTTGCCACGCCGCGCCGCAAGGATCACGCAGTCCTTACCTGTCGGGTCTTACATATTGGGATAGTTTGGCCCGTCGCCGCCCTGCGGGGTGACCCAGTTGATATTCTGGCTCGGGTCCTTGATGTCGCAGGTCTTGCAATGCACGCAGTTCTGAAAGTTGATCACGAAACGCGGGTCCTTGCCCTCTTCGCGCACCACCTCATAGACGCCCGCCGGGCAATAGCGCTGCGCCGGCTCGTCGTATTTCGGCAGGTTCACGCCAATCGGCACCGATGCATCCTTCAACTGTAGATGCGCAGGCTGGCTTTCCTCGTGATTGGTCATTGAGAAGCTGACATTGGTCAGCCGGTCAAAGCTGAGCTTGCCATCGGGTTTCGGATAGTCGATCGGCTTGTGATTGGCCGCCGGTTCGGTCGCAGCGGCGTCGGTCTTGCCATGCCCCAACGTGCCCAAAAGCGAAAACCCAAAGGTGTTGGTCCACATGTCGAACCCGCCCAGACCAAGCGAGGTGAGCAGGCCGTATTTCGACCAGAGCGGCTTGACGTTGCGCACCTTCTTGAGATCCTTGCCAATCGCGCCGGTTCTCACTTCGACCTCGTAATCGCTCAGCTCATCACTGGCACGGCCTGCGGCCAGCGCGGCATGCGCCGCCTCTGCCGCTGCCTTGCCCGACAGCATCGCGTTGTGATTGCCCTTGATGCGCGGCACGTTGACCATACCCACCGAACACCCCAAGAGCGCGACACCGGGTGCCACCATTTTCGGCATAGACTGAAATCCGCCCTCGGAAATCGCGCGCGCGCCGTAGGCCACACGCTTGCCACCCTTGAGCAGGTCCGCGACCATTGGGTGATGCTTGAAGCGCTGGAATTCCATATACGGGAACAGATGCGGGTTCTTGTAGTTCAGGTGAACCACGAAACCGACATAAACCTGATTGTTCTCGAGGTGATAGATAAAGGACCCACCGCCCGCGTTCTTGCCCAGAGGCCAGCCCATGGTGTGGGTGACCGTGCCCTCGCGGTGTTTTTCGGGATCGATTTCCCAGATTTCCTTCATGCCAAGGCCGAATTTCTGCGGTTCCTTGCCTTGGGACAGGTCGTATTTGGCGATCACTTCCTTGGCGAGCGACCCGCGTACACCCTCGGAGAGGAAAACATATTTGCCGTGCAATTCCATGCCCGGCTCATAGTTCGGGCCTTCGGTGCCATCGGGGTTCTTGCCAAACTCACCGGCCACCACGCCCTTGACGCCGCCATTCTCGTCATAGACCAGTTCGGAGCATGACATGCCCGGAAAGATTTCAACGCCAAGCTCTTCGGCCTGTTCTGCCATCCAGCGACAGACGTTGCCCATCGACACGATGTAATTTCCGTGGTTGTTCATCAGCGGCGGCATCGGGAAATTCGGCACGCGAATCTTGCCCGCCTCGCCCAGCATGTAAAAGTTGTCCTCGGTCACGGGCGTATTGAGCGGTGCGCCTTTTTCCTTCCAGTCAGGGATCAGCGCGGTCAGGCCACACGGATCAAGCACCGCACCCGATAGAATATGCGCGCCAACCTCAGAGCCCTTTTCCAGCACCACAACGGCGCACTCGGGATCAAGCTGCTTGAGGCGGATGGCCGCCGACAGGCCGGCCGGTCCGGCCCCCACGATCACAACGTCATATTCCATCGTCTCGCGTGTTGTCTCGGTCATCGTCTTCATCCTTTTCCCGGGCGCAGCAAACATGGCCTGTCGCGTAACAAAGTTGCGAGTGTGACTAGCCTGCCCGCGCGTCAAGCGTCAATTGAAACACGACGTAAAACCGTTTGGAAAACGGCAATTTGTCACGCAGTGCCGCCCGAATCCTTTTACCCTCGCGATCCGCTCTTGCAATCGGCCTGACGCTTCGGGCAAGCTGCGTCGAAATTAACGCGTGATATGACGGGGCCAGCTCACCAGCGGCCCCGCTTCTGACAATGGACGAATGATATGGAAAAGATCCCGATGACGGCTGGCGGTCATGCTGCGCTTGAGGTCGAGCTGAAACAGCTCAAGTCGGTTGAGCGACCCGCGATTATCCGGGCCATTGCCGAGGCCCGCGAACATGGCGACCTGAGCGAGAATGCCGAATACCATTCCGCCAAGGAAAAGCAGTCCTTCATCGAAGGCCGTGTCAAGGAACTCGAAGGCATCCTGAGCCTTGCCGAAGTCATTGACCCTGCCAAGCTGTCCGGCCCGATCAAATTTGGCGCGACCGTAACGCTGGTGGACGAGGACACGGACGAAGAGCGTACTTATCAGATCGTAGGTGAGCATGAGGCCAGCATCGAAAAGGGTCTCTTGAACATCAAATCGCCGATTGCGCGTGCGCTCATCGGCAAAGAAGAGGGCGATAGTGTCGAAGTACGCACGCCCGGTGGTGATCGCGCCTATGAAGTGTTAAAGGTCATCTATATTTGATCAGGCGGCCCCACATGCGCCCACCACGAAACGAGACCGGCCCCGCCAAGGGGTTTGACACGAATTCTGAAACCGAAGGCGTTACTTCGATCGAACTGATCGCCGTGGCGCTCTCGGTGCTGTGGCTGCTGGGTGCGGCGGTGTTCTTTCTCGTTCTGGCCCCGAAAACCGAGAGCGCCGGTGGCGCGCTGCATTTCGTGATCGTGCTGATCGCGGTTTTCATGCCGGTGGCGATGATCTGGGTCGGGGCCACAGCCGCCCGCACCAGCCGGGTGATGCGCGACGAGAGCCGCCGGTTGCGCGCGGCCATCGACGCCATTCGCAACGCGTATGTCACCCAAAGCCAGACCTTGGGCCAGACTGTTGACAAGACGGTCAGTCAGAAACTCGACGAGATCGCCGCCGCTCAGCGCAAGACCGAAACCGCGCTGGCCACCTTTTCCTCGATCCGCGTGGGCCAACCGGAACCGCGCCCGGTGCTGGCTCCGGCACCGTCGCCCGCCGATCCCGGCGATCAGGTGTCGCTGCCGCTTGGCACCTCCGCCGAGGATATGCAGGCCCCGCTCGAAAGCGCCGATTTCATCCGGGCGCTGAATTTCCCGGACAACCCCGAGGACAAGGCAGGCTTTGCCGCGCTGCGTCGCGCGCTCAAGGACCGATCCACCGCACAACTGATCCGCGCCTCGCAGGATATCCTGACCCTGATGTCGCATGACGGCATCTATATGGACGACCTGCGCCCCGATATGGCCCGCCCCGAGGTCTGGCGCCGCTTTGCCGGTGGCGAGCGTGGCCGCACCATCGCCGCCTTGGGGGGGATTCGGGACCGCTCATCTCTGGCGCTGACTGCGGCGCGGATGAAACAGGACACGATCTTTCGTGATGCGGCGCATCATTTTCTGCGTCGGTTTGACAAAATGTTCACCCAATTCGCGCAAGCCGCCACGGATGCGGAGATCTCCGAACTGTCCGAGACCCGCACCGCCCGCGCCTTCATGCTTTTGGGGCGGGTGGCTGGCACCTTCGACTAACCCCCCCCGACCCGGGTTTCATCTGGCCTCAAATACCTCGGGGGGGTCCGGGGGGCAGCGCCCCCCGATTTCCTCGAAATCTGCGCTGTCCGGGCCGGTTCCGCGCGCTCTGACTGGCCTGTTGCTCCCGCTCAAAAACCACGGCATGATGCGCGCCTGAGGAGATATGACCCATGCGCAAGTTTCTCGTCGTGCTGGATGACAGCCGCGAATGTCTCAACGCCATGCGCTTTGCCGCGATGCGTGCCGCCCATACCGGGGCCGGGGTGGAAATCCTCGCCGTGATTTCACCCGAGGAATTCAACCACTGGATCGGGGTGGGTGATCTGATGCGTGAAGAACAGCGCGAGCGGATCGAGGCGCATTTCGAGGTTTTTGCCAAATGGATGCGCGACAAGCAGGGAATTGACCCGGAACTGGTGATCCGCGAGGGTGATCCGGCGGTCGAGATCATCGCACAGGTGCAGGATGATCCCGCCATCGGGGTGCTCGTGTTGGGGGCTGCTACCGGCAAGAAGGGCCCCGGCCCTCTGGTCACGCAATTGACCAAGACAGCGGGCACCCTGCCGATCCCGATCACCATCGTGCCCGGCGATCTCACCAAGGAACGTCTGGAAAAGATTACCTGATCAGCAGTCGCCGGCTTGATGCGGCATGTGAGCTGGAATGTTCATCAGGTTCCCATACCCAGAACAGATGCGGCCTTGATCGTCGTGGACCGGGTGCAAGTTTCTGCAGTTGCCACAGGCCCGGTTCGGCTTTGGCGTTTTGATCCTGAACCACTGCGTCCTGTAACAACTTCAGAAAGCCCTTGGCTCCCCCAGGCTCTAACGCCAGCTTGCGCAGAGCCACGCCCCAGCGTCGCAGCATGTCGGCGCGGGCAAGGGCTCTGGCAATGATGTATCTGCCAGCCTGCGCTAGCCTGCGGGCGTGTTCCCCTCGCCTATGTCCCAGAACAGGCCCGCCATCAGGCAAAGCGCATCGCGGCAGACCGGTTTGAGCACATGCTCGTCGGGCGCATGTTGCGAACAGCCGCGATAGGAATGCGGAACCCAGACGGTGGGCAAGCCCAGAATGTCGGTGAAGCAATCGTTGGGCAGCGATCCGGCCAGATTGGGCAGGATATGCGGTGCCCGTCCCGAGGTTTGTTCGAGCGAGTGAGCAACGAATTTGACCCAAGGGTGACCGGGATCAAGCCGCGTGGCCCGGAACAAGCCGCGTTCATGCGGTTCAATGCGCACCGTGTCAAAGCCGTGCGCGTCAAGGTGACGGCGCAGTGCGGGCAAAATGTCTTCGGGCGTTGTGCCGACCACATAGCGCAATTGACAGGTGGCGCGGGCATGGGCGGAAATGGCATTGACCGGCGCCTCGGGGACGCCGCTTTTCATGGCGAGGATGGCAAAGCTGTTCCAGCCATAGGCGCGTTCGGCCGGGGTCAGGGTCTCTTCGCCCCAATCGAGGTTGATGGCAGGGCCATCCCCACCTTCGATCGGCAGACCATGCAGGGCGGCACGCACGTCATCGGTCAAGCTATCGGGGCGCCATTCGGGAATCCTGATCTGGCCACGAGCGTCGGTGATGGAGGATAGCGCCTGTGCCAGGATCATCGCTGGATCGGCGAGCAGACCGCCCCAGTTGCCCGAGTGATGCGCCCCCTCGCGAAGATCGACGACAAGGTCAAAAGTGACCCCGCCGCGCGAGCCCATGAACATGGTCGGCGTTTCCGGCTGAAGACGTGGTCCGTCAGAGGCAATGAGGACATCGGCGGTCAGTTTGTCTTTGTGCGCGGCGAAAAATTCCGCAAGCCCCGGAGAGCCGGTTTCCTCGCCGGTTTCGATAACGATGCGGCAGTTGAAGCCAAGCGCGCCTCGGGTTTGCAGCACGGCATCGAGGGCGGCAATGTTGATCAGGTGCTGGCCCTTGTTGTCGGCGGTGCCCCGTCCGTAGAGCCGGTCGCCTTCTTCGACAATCCTGAACGGGTGCAGGCCTTCGCGCCATTGATCGGTCTGAGCGCGGATCACGTCGCCATGACCATAACTCAGGATCGTCGGAAGGTCGTCGCCCTCATGCCGCTCTGCGATCAGGAAGGGACCGGCATTGGCGATGGGATTGGGATAGGTTTCGCAGGTAAAGCCCATGGCCGAGAGACGGGGTGTCATGGCCTCCGCCAGATAGCGGTCAAGTTCGGAGGCCTGATTGGGATTTTGACTTTCGGTCTCGTAGCTGACCAGATCGGCAAGCTCTGTCTGGAAACGTTTATCGTCGAAATAGGCGGAAATAGTGTCTATTGCAGTGTGTCGTGTCATTGGTTCGTCTGGCCTGTCTGTTCGCTGATGGCATCGCCCCAAGGCGACATGATTTCAGTGCAGCCGGAGTTGATCTTGCCTCTGCGCATCACGCCGGCGGGGCAGGCGAAGGCATAAGGGAAGGGGCTGCGCCGTGTGGTGTGGACCGGGTGATCGGCGCGCAGGCGTTCAATCACTTCGGGTGATAGGGTGTCATCGGCCACGATGGTTTCACCACCCGAAACATCAATCCGCGGATGATGGAACGTGTCGGCGATATCCATGCCAAAATCGGCAACGAAAGAGGCCATCTGGGCCATGGCAGAGACTATTTTTCGCCCACCCGAGGCACCAAAGCCAAAGCGGGTCTCGCCGGTTTCGCCAAGAATCGGGCAGACATTCATCAGGCAGGCCTTGTCGGGCCCAAGAGAGTTGGGACGCCCCTGAACCGGGTCGAACCACATGATGCCGTTGTTCATCAGGAATCCCGTCGAAGGCGAGACCACGCGAGAGCCGAAGATCGACAGAAGGGTTTGGGTTTGCGAGACCATATTGCCCGAACGGTCGACCACCGAGAAATGCGTGGTGCATCCGGGGGCCTTTTCGGTCTCGCCGGTGTCCCCCATCGCCCCCAGCCGCGCGGCATAGGCAGATTTTAGGCCGTCGGCATAGGCGGCAAAGGCCTCGGGGCCGGGTGTGTCACCCAAGGGCCGGGTTTCCATCCGGGCGAGGGCCTGTTGGAAGGTCGGCCCGGCGGTCAGGCCCGGGGTGACATGAAAGCGGGTATTGCGATAGTCAAAGCTGAGCGGATCGAGCATGCGGGCGCGATAGGCCTTCAGATCGTCGACCGAGAGGCAGCCACCCTTGGTTTGAATGTCACCGGCCATAGCCGCGCCGAGATCGCCATCATAAAAAGTTCGGGCACCGTAGCGTGCGATCTGGTCAAGGCTGTCGGCCATGCGGCTCTGATCCAGCCTTTTTTCAGCCAAGGCGGTCCAGCCGCTGATGGTGGGCCATTGACCGTCCTCAAGAAATAGCGCGGCGGCGTCGCGGTCTTGGGCAAGCGCGCGGGTGCTTGAGGCGATGACGAGGGCGGCGTACCAGTCGACCAGTAACCCCTGTTTGGCGAAGGCGACAGCGGGGGCCAGAAGATCGGCCCAGGGCAGGCGACCAAAGCGGTCGTGCATTTGTCCCATGCCATCGACAAGGCCGGGTACGGCGACGGCCGTGGCACCTTGGACGTTGCGATCCTCGACCACCTCTTCCCAAGGGAAGAGATCACCGGCGATGCCCTTGCCGGTCAGCGGATAATTGGCGGGATCAAGCGAGGCAGGCGAGCGCATGCCGTAATTGAGCGCCTGCGCGGTGCCGCTATCGGCCCGCCAGAGCATGAGGGCGCCACCGCCTGCGGGGCCGCTCATCCAGGGCTCGAGCACGCCGATGGCAAAGGACACCGCGACAGCGGCATCGACCGCATCGCCCCCGGCCGCCAGAACATCGGCCCCGGCCTGAGCGGCGAGGCGATGCTGGGCCGCGACGACGCCGAATTCGGTTTCAATGACGGTCTTGCGGGTGACCATCGTGCGAGACAGATTGTCTGACATCCTCAACCCTCCTTGGCTATATACATCGGTCCGTTCGGGTCATGCTGGTGACATTCGACATGGCCCAAGGGGGTGGGAAGCGCACGTGGAGCCTGTTTCTTGCAGAACTCGGTGGCCATGGGGCAACGCGGGTGAAAATGACAGCCCGAGGGCGGATCAATCGGGTTGGGATAGGCCATGCCAAGCTGGGTATCGGGCACGCCAAGGCCCGGTTCCGGCGTTAGGACGGACTTCAGGAGCGCTTGCGTATAGGGGTGGCGAGCGTGATCAAACAATCCGCCGACCTCGGCCTCTTCGACGATGCGGCCCAAGTACATCACCGCGACGCGGGTCGCGAGATGTTCGACCACCGCCAGATCGTGGCTGATGAAGAGGTAGGTCAGGCCGAACTCGCGGCGCAGATCGCCCAAGAGGTTGAGAATCTGGCTTTGAACAGAGACATCGAGCGCCGAGGTGGGTTCGTCGCAAATCACGATTTCGGGCTTCATGATCAGGGCGCGGGCGATGGCGACACGCTGGCGCTGACCGCCCGACATCTGGCTTGGGAACGTATTCATCACGCGCGCCGGAAGGCCAACGATATCGAGGATCTTGCGGACTTCTTTTTCCCAGCTGGCGTGGTCACCGATGCGATGTACCCGAAGCGGCAGCGACACGATGTCAAAGATGCTTTTGCGCGGGTTCAGTGACGAATAGGGGTCCTGAAAGATCGGCTGAATCCGGCGCGCCAAGGTCATGCGATCCTGAGCGCCGATTTCCTGACCATCGACCAGAACCTGACCCGCTGTTGGGCTTTCAAGCCCGAGCAGGATCTTGGCGAGGGTGGATTTGCCGCAACCGGATTCACCGACCAGGCCAAGCACCTCGCCACGCGGTAACGACAGTGACACATCGTTGACCGCCGTCAATGGGCGCGGCGTACCAAAGAGGCCCTGTTTCACGCGGTAGGTTTTGGTCACGCCGCGCAGTTCCAGAACGGGCGCGGCGGTGTCGGCTTGGGTCGCCTTGGCCTTGGCGGGGGCGGTGGTCATGCGGTGGCCTCCTCTGCGTGGCGCTTGCCGTCGGGGTGAACACAGCGAAAGGCATGGCCGTCGGTGGTATGGCGCGGGATATCGCCGCGACAGGCGGGCGTGGCATGTGGACAACGGGTGCGAAAGGCACAGCCCGCCACTTCGCCGATCAGCGAGGGCACGATGCCGGGAATGGTGCCAAGGGTGCTGCCACGTTCGGTCTTGCCGGGCAGGGGGATGCAGCGCAACAGCCCGCGGGTGTAGGGATGTGAAGGGGTGTTGAACACCTCTTTGGCTGATCCGGTTTCTACCAACTCGCCAGCATACATCACCGCGACCTTGTCGGCGACACGGGCCACAACGCCGAGATCATGGGTGATCAGGATCATCGCCATGTTCATCTCGCGGCCAAGATCATAGAGCAGGCGCAGGATCTGGGCCTGAATGGTGACGTCAAGCGCGGTCGTGGGTTCATCGGCGATGATCAGTTCCGGCTCGCACATCAGCGCCATGGCGATCATCACCCGCTGGCGCAGACCGCCCGAAAGCTGGTGCGGATATTGCGAGAGGCGGCTTGCGGCGGCGGTGATGCCGACCTTTTCCAAAAGCTCGATGGCGCGGGCGCGCGCAGCCTCTTTTCCAACGGGTTTGTGCAGTAACAGAGCCTCGGTCAGCTGATCGCCGATGGTATAGGCAGGATTGAGAGAGGTCATCGGTTCCTGAAAGATCATCGACATGCGCCCGCCGCGCAGGGATCGCATGGTGCGGGCATTGGCGCGGGTGAGGTCGATGCCGTCAAAGCTCATCTCGTCGGCGGATCGTTTGATGGATTTGCCCAAAAGGCCCATCAGCGCCAGCGAGGTCAGCGATTTGCCCGAACCGCTTTCGCCGACGATACACAGGGTTTCCCCGCGCTTGAGGTCGAAATCAATACCGCGCACGGCGTGGAGTGTGCCACCACCAACGGGGATATCAAGGGTCAGGTTGCGGACGCTTAGAAGGGGCGTATCCATGGCTCAGCTCCGGTTTTCGGGGGCGGTGACATCGCGAAGCCCGTCGCCCATCAGGTTGATAGCCAGCACCAGCACAAAGAGGACTGCGCCGGGAATAAGCACCATCCACGGCTCAAACAGCATCATGTTCTTGCCTTCCGAGACCATCAGGCCCCAGCTGGGTGTTGGGGGCTGAACCCCAAGGCCAAGGAAGGAAAGCGCTGCCTCAAGCAGGATGGCATGGGCCATTTCAAGGGTGACCACAACGATCAGGTTATTGGCGATATTGGGCATGATTTCCGACAGGATTACCCGAGGGGTCGAGGCACCAATCGCGCGGGCGGCAGCGACATATTCGCGGCCACGCACCTGAAGCGTCGAGGCGCGCATGACCACGGCAAAGCGATCCCAGAGCAGGAAGCCAAGCACCATGATCACCACCTGAAGCGAGCCGCCGAGGATGGCCACCACTGCGAGTGCAACAAGCACCACTGGCATGGCGAGGCGCACGTTGATCAGGAAGGTCACCACCATATCGACACGCCCGCCGAAATAGCCCGCTGCGACACCCATTGCTGTACCGATCACGCCGGAAATCAGGGCGGCGATCAGGCCGATCATCAAGGAAACGCGCGCGCCATAGATCAGTCGAGAGAGGTAGTCACGGCCCAAATGGTCCGTGCCAAGGGGATGTTCCCAAGAGCCGCCAAGAAAGACGGGCGGTTGCATCCGAGTCATCAGGCTCTGGGCGTAGGGATCATGCGGGGCTAGCAGCGGCGCAAAGATCGCGACCAGCAGCAGAAGGCCAACCACAATGGCGCCGATCAAAAGGCCCTGGTGGCCAAAGACGCGTTTGCGCAGCATCTGGCCCGGTGTGGGTCCTGTGATCTCTTGCAATAGGGGATCTGGGGTATCGCTCATGGTCATCTCAGCTGCTCCGCATGCGGGGGTCAAGCCAGGCGTTCAGCACATCGGCGAGAAAGGTGAAGACGATGTAGAACATCGAAAAGACAAGGATCAGGGCCTGAACCGTAGGCAGGTCATTGCGCGCGATGCTTTCCCAAGCGAGGTAACCGGCACCATGCAAGGCAAAGATCGATTCAACCACGATCGAGCCACCGAGCATGAAGCCCATCTGGACCGCTGCCAGCGACACCACCGGGATGATGGCGTTTCGCAGGGCGTGGCGGAAGAGAACGCGCATTTCGGGCGCGCCCTTGGCGCGAGCGGTGCGGATGTAGTCGGACGACAGCACGTCAAGCATGCCCGCCCGCGTCAGGCGCATAATGGCGGGCATGGCGTAATAGCCAAGAACGATTGTTGGCATGATGAAATGCACCGGCGTCGAGGCACCCGAAGGCGGTAGCCAGCCGAGTTTGATCGCGAAGAGGACGATCAAGATCAGGCCGAACCAGAAGCTTGGCATCGCTTGCCCCGCGACCGACAGGAACAGTGCCACCCGATCGATGATCGAATTCGGGCGGATCGCGGCGGCGACGCCGAGGGGAACGGCGGTGAGCAAGGCGAAGGTGATGCCGCAGACCCCGAGGGTCATGGTCACGCTCAGGCGCTCGGCGATCAGCGAGGCGACCGGAAGGCGGAAATAATAGCTTTCGCCGAAATCGCCGCGCAGGGCGGAAAACAACCATTCGCCGTATTGCACCAGCATCGGGCGGTCAAAGCCATAGAGCGTACGCAGGGCCTCGATGTCTTCGCCGCTGGCGGTTTCACCGGCGAGGGCCACGGCGGGATCACCAGCCATGAACAGCAGGCTGAAACTTATGAAAGAGACGGTAAAGGCCACCAGAATGGCGAGGCCCAGACGTTTCAGGATGAAATTGAGCACGGCGGCAGCCCCTTTTGTTAGCGCGGGCAGGAAGGCGCGCGGGCGGCGGGATTTGGTGCCATGACGGCACCCAGATCAAGGCGTCTGAGGATGCGGGGGCAGGGAGGCCGCCCCCGCAATGACCTGGATCAGTTCCAGGTCATCGTGGTAAAGCGCAGCACCTCGTCGGCGGTGGGCGTGTACTCTACCTCTTTGGTGGAGACATAGTTGGTGTTGTACGAGAACATCGGCGCCCAATAGGCCTGATCGGTGATCCGGGCGATGGCCTTGCCGTAATGATCGATCCGGGTTGCATCGTCTGTCGCGCTATCGGCGATGGTAAGGTCGGCAAGCACCTGATCGTCGCGTGCGTCGTCAAGTGAGCCGTGCTTGAAGAACTGGCTGACCATGGCGGAGGCATCGTTGATCGAGAAGCTACCCCAGGTGAGGAAGGCCAGCGGCACATCGCCGGTCATGTTGAGTTCGCGCAGGGCCGAATATTGCAGGTATTTGAAATCGGCCTTGATGCCCACGGCGTTGAGATAGCTCAGGATCGCCTCGGCATATTCGCGGTCGCGATAGGCATAGAACTCGGTGGTGAAGCCATCGGGATAACCTGCTTCGGCCAGCAGGGCTTTGGCCTTTTCCGGATTGTATTCGTACTCGGTGGCGGCATCCTGAACACAGCCGAACTGGCTTGGGAAGCAGGGGGTCCAGACCACTTTGGATTTACCCTTGAGCAGCGCACCCACCAGTTCTTCGCGGTTGATGGCGTGGTTGACGGCACGGCGCACGCGCAGATCAGTGAAGGGCGTGTCGCCCGAACGACCGGCGGCATCCATCGAGAGATACCCGACCCGCATGGTCGATTCGTTGGTCACGGTAAACTGGTCCATCTGGGCCAGCTTTTCGGCCTGATCGGCGGGCACCTGCCAGATCAGATCAAGCGAGCCGCTGAACAGTTCGGCCATCTGGGTGTTCACATCCGGGATGGTGCGGATATCGACATTGGCGATGCTGGCCTTGCCCTTGGGGCTATCGTGATAGCTGTCGTTCTTTTGCAGCACGAAATGCTGGCCGGGAACCACCGAAACCACTTTGTAGGGGCCGGTGCCGACGGGGTTGAGGCCCATGCCGCTCGGGCCGACTTCGGCGTAATATTCATTGGGGTACATCGAGACCGGACCGGACAGGAATTCGATCGCGGCGGGAAAGGCCTCTTTCAGGTGAATGCGGACGGTGTAATCGTCGATCTTCTCGGCGGATTTCATCCAGTTCACGTTGCGCTGTGTCTTGACGCCGTTTTCTTCCTTGGAGATGAAATTGACGGTATAGACCACGTCATCGGCGTTGAATGCCTCGCCGTTGTGAAAGGTCACACCCTCGCGCAGTTTGAATTCAAGCGTCAGGTCGTCGATCCATTCCCAAGAGGTGGCCAGATTGCCGGAGTATTCGTTGGTGATCGGATCGCGGTAAGTCAGGCCATCCCAAATCGCGCGTTGAAGCACCACGCCTTCGCGTGAAGAATTGAAATAGCTGTCAACGTTCTCAAGCTCTTTGGTAAAGCCCACGCGCAGCGTGTCATTCGCCTTTTCCGCCCATGCCGCACCGCTTGCCGCGATGAGTGCTACACTGGCGATGGAGGTTTTGAACCAAGATTTCTTCATAGGTTTCTCCCTTGTTGGTCTTGCGTTGGTCTGCGCGATTATGGCCCCGCGCATTTTTTTGGCCAGTTCATCAGGTATCTTATAATAATACTTGATGTTGTCATATGATCCATTAAGATCACATTAAAGCCATCCGTCAACCCCCTGCATAGGGTAGGCCCGAGGATTTGTGAGAGGCGCATGAAAACAAAGCAAAATACGCTTTACGTTGGGTCACTTGCCAAGGGGCTGCGGCTTTTGCGGGCATTCGACGAAAGCCATAGTGAGCTTTCCCTATCGGAACTGGCCGCGCGAACCGGCCTTGATAAAAGCGCCACGCAGCGTCTTGCCAACACGCTTCATATCGAAGGGATGCTGAACAAGGACCCCGGTACACGGCGGTTTCGCCCCTCGCATGCCTGGCTTGAAATGGCCTATGCCTATTACTGGTCCGATCCGCTTGTCGGGCAGGCGATGCCCAAGCTCATCAGCCTTAGTCAGGAGTTGATGGAAACCGTGAATCTTGCGGAAATGTCGGGCGATCACATCATTTATGTGAGTCGCCTGCCGTGCAAGCGGACATATTTTGCCGCGACGGTGATCGGGCGGCGTTTGCCGGCGCTTTCGACATCGGCGGGGCGCGTTATTCTTGCGACCTATCCCGAGGAAGAGCGGCGCGCGGCGGTCGATGACTGGCCGATTCGGGTCTTTACCCCGAATACCACGCTGGACCGCGAAAATATCCGCGCCAGTGTCGAAGATGCGGTGCATGATGGCTATGCCATTTCGCAAGGTCAGATGATTCTGAATGAGATGGCAGTCGCGACGCCGATCATCGGCCCCGACGGGCGCGCCCTTGCGGCGGTGCAATGCTCGGTTTCGGCGCATACTTGGACCAAGGAAAAGATCGTGGCAGAGATTCTGCCCAAGCTTCAGGACACTGCCAACGCGATTTCGCCATCATTCCAGTCGCAGCGCGCGCTTTAGGCGGGCGGTTCTTGCGAGAATGGGCAAAACCCGGGGGAGGCCGTCTATACTGATGGTTTCACTGATTGGGGAACTCCAGAATGATCCTTGGCCAATTGCAGCGAGCCATCCATGATGATCGGCTTGGGGTTCTTGATACGCCGTTCGGGCGGTTCCGTGTCAAGGCGCCGTACATTCGCCGCTGCCCTTAGAAGATCAAACCGCAAGCCGTTCTGGCTGAGCCGCTATCGGCGTTTACCCAATTCCCCGCTATACGGCACGGACCTGCCCCCTTTTTTCAGAACGACAGCGGCGCATTGTCCTTGACTTCTTTCAGGACAAAGAACGTCCGGATCTGGCGTACCCCCGGCAAGGTGATCAGTTGCCGCCCGTGCAGCAGGTTGAACCCGGCCATATCGCGGACACGGAGTTTCAGCAGGTAATCGAAGTCGCCCGCGACCAGATTGCAATCCAGCACCTCTTTCATTGCGCCCACCGCCTTTTCAAATTCGGCAAAACTTTCCGGCGTGGACCGATCCAGCACCACACCCACCATGACCAGTGCGCCAAGACCCACAGCGACGGGAGCCACCTGCGCGCGGACGGCGGTGATGAAGCCTTCTTCCATCAACCGCTGCGTGCGGCGGTGGCAGGTCGCGGCGCTGACATTGACCAGTTTCGCCAGATCGGCATTGGCGATCCGCCCGTCCTTCTGCAGCGCCCGAAGTATGTTGCGGTCGATTCGGTCCAGCTCTTGTGTGGAAGGTTCTTTCATTTTTTCCTCATAAACTGTGAGAATTGGCAACTTAAGTAAACTTCAATCATCATAACAGCAAAAAATTAGCCAAACTATGAAACATAAATCCTGAACATTCCTGTTACAGTTTCTGCAATTGGAACCTTAGGAGAAACCCGCATGTCGCTTCTTACGAAATTCGAACGCTACCCGCTGACCTACGGCCCCACGCCGATCGAACATCTTCCCCGCCTGACTGAGGCACTCGGCGGCAAGGTGCAGATCTATGCCAAGCGCGATGACTGCAATTCGGGCCTTGCGATGGGCGGCAACAAGCTGCGCAAACTGGAATACATCGTGCCGGATGCCATCAAGTCGGGCGCGGATACGCTGGTTTCCATCGGCGGCGTGCAGTCGAACCACACGCGGATGGTGGCGGCGACGGCGGCGAAGATCGGCATGAAATGCGTGGTCGTGCAAGAAAAATGGGTGCCCCATTTTGACGCCGTCTATGACCGGGTCGGCAACATCCTGATGACCCGCCTGATGGGCGCGGATTCGCGGCTGGTGGACGATGGCTTTGACATCGGCATCCGGCAAAGCTGGGAAAACGCAATCCAGTCGGTGCGCGACGCGGGCGGTGTGCCCTATGCCATTCCGGCGGGGGCGAGCGTGCACAAATACGGCGCGCTTGGCTATATCGGCTTTGCCGAGGAAGTGGCCGAGCAGGAAAAGGCGCTGGGGTTCACCTTCGACTACATTGTGGTCTGCGTGGTCACCGGGTCAACGCAAGCCGGCATGATCGTGGGTTTTGCGGCGCAGGACCGCGCCCAGACCGTGATCGGTATCGACGCCTCCGGCACCCCCGAGCAGACCCGTGCGCAGGTGCGCCAGATTGTCGACAATTCGGCCGAGTTGGTGAGCCTTGGCCGCAAGGTGCGCGAAGATGAGATCGTCATCAACCCCGACTATGCCTATCCGGCCTATGGCGTTCCCTCAGATGAAACGAACGACGCCATTCGCCTCGCCGCGCGGACTGAGGCGATGATCACCGACCCGGTTTATGAGGGCAAGTCGATGCAGGGCATGATCGACCTGACCCGCAACGGCTTCTTCCCCGAAGGCTCGCGCGTGCTTTACGCCCATCTGGGTGGTGCGCCCGCGATCAACGGCTACAGCTATTATTACAAGGAAGGCTGAGGTCCCATGCCCGCCGATTTCCCACATCTGAAGACCATCGAACAGCGGCTTTTGTGGCTGTCTCACTGGATGATCCACCACGCCAACCACATCCAACCCAAGGTGGACGGGATCAAAATCGGCGGGCATCAGGCGTCTTCGGCGTCGATGGTGTCAATCCTGACGGCGCTCTATTTCCACACGTTGCGGCCCGAGGACCGGGTGGCGGTCAAGCCCCATGCCTCGCCGGTCTTTCATGCGATCCAGTATCTGATGGGTCAGCAGACCCGTGAGAAGATGCAGAACTTCCGGGGCTACGGCGGGGTGCAAAGCTACCCCAGCCGGACCAAGGATGTGGACGATGTGGATTTCTCAACCGGGTCCGTGGGGCTCGGAGTGGCGATCACCTCCTTCGCCTCGCTGGTGCAGGATTATATCGCCGCCAAAAACTGGGGCAAAGGTCTTTCGTTGGGCCGGATGGTTGCGCTGGTCGGCGATGCCGAACTGGACGAGGGTAACATCTACGAGGCCCTGCAGGAGGGCTGGAAGAACGACCTTCGCAACACATGGTGGATCATCGACTACAACCGGCAGTCCTTGGATGGCATCGTGCGCGAAGGCCTCTTCGCCCGGATCGAGAAGATCTTTGATGCCTTCGGCTGGGATGTGGTGCGGGTGAAATACGGTGCCCTGCAACGCGCCGCCTTTGCAGAACCGGGGGGCAGCGCCTTGCGTGACTGGATCGACCATTGCCCGAACCAACAATACGCCGCTCTGACCTTTATGGGCGGTGCCGTCTGGCGCAAGCGACTGATGGAGGATCTGGGCGATCAGGGCGATGTCAGCGCGCTAATCGACCGGCGCACCGACGCCGAGCTTGCCGCGCTGATGGAGAACCTCGGCGGCAACTGCGTTGAGACTATGGCCGAGATTTTCGCCTCTGTAACACATGACCGCCCAACCTGTTTCCTAGCCTATACGATCAAGGGCTGGGGCACGCCGATCGCTGGGCACAAGGACAACCACGGCGGGCTGATGAACCCGACCCAATTCGCTGCGTGGCAAACCCACATGGGCGTGCCAAAGGGCCAGGAATGGGAGCCTTTCGTTGCTGTCCCCGATGTCCGCGGCCTTCAGGAATTCCTGTCCAAGGTTCCCTTCTTCGCCAAGGGCCGTCGCCGCTATAACGATGACCGCATCGTCGTGCCGTCCATTGCGCTGGACACCGACCGCGAGATTTCCACCCAAGCCGCCTTTGGCAAAATCCTCGACCAATTGTCGAAGGGTGACAGTGACTTGGCCGCGCGGATCGTCACCACCTCGCCTGATGTCACCGGCACAACCAACCTTGGCCCCTGGGTCAACCGGCGCAAGCTTTTTGCCCGCAAGCCCCAGGCCGATGCCTTTATCGAACACCGCATCCCATCGACCGCCAAGTGGGATTTTGCGCCCGAAGGCCAGCATATCGAACTGGGCATCGCCGAGATGAACCTGTTCCTGCTCCTCGGCGCGGCGGGCCTGTCGCACAGCCTGTTCGGCAAGCGGCTTTTCCCCATCGGCACGGTTTACGATCCCTTCGTGCATCGGGGTTTGGATGCCTTGAACTACGCCTGCTATCAGGACGCGCGCTTTATCATCGTCGGCACCCCCTCGGGCGTGACGCTGGCACCGGAAGGCGGCGCGCACCAGTCCATCGGCACGCCCCTGACCGGCATGTCGCAGGACGGATTGGCTGCGTTCGAGCCAGCCTTTGCCGATGAGTTGGCGGTGATTATGGAATGGGCTTTTGATTACCTGCAGCGCGATGGCGACAGCAATCCGGACGAACGCACTTGGCTGCGGGATGAAACCGGCGGCTCGGTCTACCTGCGCTTGACCACCAACCCATTGGAACAGCCCGGCAAGCGCCACGACGAAGCTTTCAGGCAGGGCGCCATCGACGGGGCCTACTGGCTGCGCAAGCCGGGGCCGAATTGCGAGGTCGTGATTGCCTATCAGGGGGCCGTCGCCCCCGAGGCCATCGCCGCCGCCGGGATCATCGGCGAACACCGCCGCGATATCGGCGTGCTGGCCGTCACCTCATCTGATCGGCTGAATGCGGGCTGGGCGGCGGCTCAGCGCGCCCGCGCGCGGGGCAATACCCAAGCCCGCAGCCACATTGAGACGCTCCTGGCCGATCTGCCCCGCGACTGTCTCTTTATCACCGTGATCGACGGCCATCCCGCCACGCTGGCCTGGCTGGGGTCGGTCGGCGGGCACCGGACCGTGTCGCACGGGGTCGAACATTTCGGCCAGACCGGCACCATCGGTGACCTTTATCGGCATTTCGGGCTGGATCGCAATTCCTTGGCGCATGCGGTGCTGGCCCTGTCGCAGGGGGACCGCTCTGCGCTTGCCGCATTGCGCAGCCTGCTGCCATCATGATCCATTCCCGTCAAATGTGCTTGCGACCATGATACATGCCCTTGACCAAGGATTGCGCGCCTTAAATCCGTTCCCGCCGGGATTGACGAGGGCCGAGCGACAAGAGACCCCTAGACGACGTTGTGGTCTCGATCTGTAGCAAGTAGCACTGACCGTGGCGCGCAATCGACGCGGCTGGCGACATCCGCGGTATTCGCGTGTAATCCCGTCAAAGCGCGAAGACTGCAAAGCGGTTTTCAAGAAACTGGATGCCAAGTTTGGCGAACCGAGGACCGTGACCACCGACAAATTGTTGAGCCACATCAAACAGATCAAAACATTGACCCCGGACGCCGCCCACCGCGTGCACAAGGGTCTGAATAACGCACCGCAACCCCATACCGCCTCGCCCGCTTGGATGGCTCCTCGGCCTCCGGGCCGACGACATCGCAGAAATGGGCGTTTGTGCAGGACGGTCCACCAGTTCGTGGTTTAACCCAAATAATTTGGCAATAACGTCTACCAAGAAAAGTCCTGAAGGTGTCCGGACGGTGGACGTGCAGACAACAAAATTGATTCAACCATTTGCAAAATCGGTGTACCCTCGGAACTGCCCCATTGCCGGGCTGTTTTCCATGATAAATTAAAGGGGATCCATTTTGAAAAACATTGCATCCAACCCGCCCGTTACGCTGACCGTGTCCTTCGACGGGGCCACGCCCATCACCAAGACCTGCGATTTGTTGGTAATCGCCTGCGAGCCGCGCAAACTTGCGGGCATCTGCGACTATACAGCCGCCGAACAGGCGGTCTTTGGCAAATTGACCAACTATACCTTTCACACCACGCTGGTACGCGTGCAGGTGCCTACACCAGCACCCCAATACGGCATCATCCTTGCGCCCACGGAAATTACCACTATGGCGGGCCATGTCAGCGGCTACCGCAATGAAACTGCCAAGCAATTCTCGCTCGAGACGGCCAATGGAATGACCGAAAACCTTGTAACCGTCTATCAATTGCAAGGCCCCGCTGATCCGCCAATGACCGAGGCCGAATTTCTGGCAAATCTCGAACAAACCCTGCCTAACCTAGAGTGGTGGCCCTATCCTGATTACGAGATCGTCACCGACACAACCGGGGCGCCGGTCGATCTGTGCACGCCCTATTTCGACCATTTTGACAATGACGGGCTACGGGCGGGCGGGCCGTGGAATTATCTGGATCTTCAGGGCAAGAACAACACGCTGTTTGTCCACGGCTCGACCTGCTTTGAATCCGTGCTGCAATGCTGGCAATACGGCGGCCTCTTGCTTGATCAGGAGCAGAAATTGGTCTGGTCTCTGCCCGCAGATAAGGCCGCCCCGATTGTCGTCCTGGGGGCAGGTCCCTCAGGCATGATGTTCGCCCATCGGCTGCAAGGGTTGGGCTATACCAATGTCGAGATTCTCGAATCCACCGACCGTTTTGGCGGCAAGACCCACACCGTCACCTATGATCTGCCTTCGCCCAACGGCCAGCCTACCGCGTGCGAGCTAGGCACCTGCTATTTGTCCCCTGCCTATAACCATATGGCAGAGCATTTCGCGGCCTCCGGGTTCATGACGGGTAATATTCGTGAGGGCATGTATCTGACCAAGGATCATCAGGATCCGGCGGGCAAAACCATCCGCGCCATGGTGACAACCGGGCAGTTTCCCGGCGTGCCCGCCCCGGCCACGCTGATGGATTATGACGAATATACGCTGCTAAAGGGTTATTACGAGGCAAATCAGCCCTTTGCCGATCCGCAAAACTGGCTTGCCGGGTTCGATGCGGACAAGGTGAAGGCCGAGATTTTTGTCCGATTGGCGGAATATGATGTGTTGCTGGCTCTCTATCGTGGTCTGACCTTGCCGATGCCACTAAGCGCTCCGACAAAATTGCTGCAATACGATAGCTTTTACGATTTCCTCGCCAAGAACGACTTGCTGATTCTGACGGGAATGCTGGAATATGCCTATTCGGTGCAGGGGTATGGCCCGTTGAAACAGATCCCCGCCTATTACGGCATGATCTGGATTTCCCTGCCTTTGACGCTAGGCCTGATCTTTAGCGACAAGCCCGCTGTTACTGTCCTCTCAAAAGGTTGGCTGGATATATGGACGCAAATGGCGCCCACGCTAAACATCTCGCGAAATGCTCAGGTGACAAAGATCACCCGCATGTCCTAAAGATAGGCTGCGGACAGGGCACCGCGACGAAGGGGACAAAGGTGAAGGCGCTGGAGCGTAAGGCGACAACCATCGCCGCCGCGGATGTGGTTGGGTTTTCTCGCCTCGTTGCATTTGACGAGGACGTGGTCTTTGACCGCTTGCGAAGCTTGCGTGAGACTGTCATCAATCCGGCTATCGCCACACACGGCGGACGTGTTGTCAAAACCATGGGCGACGGGCTACTCGTTGAATTTCCGGGGCCCGCCGCCGCCATCTATGCCTCTCTTGCGGCACAACGTGCTATTGCAGCGCATGAGTTGCACCAGCCTGAACACCTGCGAATTCGTCTTCGGGTGGGCATCAATCACGGCAGCGTATTGATCGACGGCTCGGATGTTTTGGGCGATGTGGTGAATATCGCGGCACGTCTCGAAACGCTGTCGGCCCCCGGCGGGATATGTATTTCGCGCACCGTGCGCGATATGCTGGCGCAAGATGTCAGCCTGACCATCACAGGGCAGGGCATGCAATATGTGCGCAATATTCCCGCACCGGTTGAGGTCTGGCACGTTGCCACCGGGGTCGAGGCCGAGAGCCGCAGCACCGTTACCCAGAGTGCCGATCGCCCCTCGGTGATTGTGCTGCCGTTTGATAATCTGTCTTCGGCGGTCGAGGACGGCTTTCTGGCAGACGGCATCGCTGAGGATCTGATCAACGAACTTTCGCGCTTTCGCTCACTCTTTGTCATCGCGCGTGGTTCGTCCTTTGCCTATAAGGACCGGGCGCAAGATATGCGCCAGATTGCGCAGGATATGCGTGTGCGGTATGTTGTGAAAGGCTCGGTGCGCCGCGCCGGTACCCGCCTTCGCGTCACGGCGCAACTCATCGAAGCAGAAACCGGTCATCAAATCTGGTCAGATCGATATGACCGCGACATGGCTGATCTCTTTGAGCTTCAGGATGACATCACGCGCAGCATTGTAACCGGGCTCACCCCGGAAATCGGAGCACATGAACGCGCCATGTCCCGGGCCAAACCAACCGAGAGCCTCTCGGCATGGGAGATGTGCCAGCGTGGTTTGACGGAAATCGACATGCGGACCACCGGTGGGATTCGCAGCGCGACCGCGCTCTTTCACGCGGCTGCCGAGGCCGATCCGACCTATGCGCTGCCCCACGCGCTGATCGGTCGGGTGCATGCCGTCCGCATCTATTCAGGTCGCAGCCGCAATCCCCGCGAGGATGTGATCAAAGGCATGCACCACGCCAACCGGGCTATCGAACTCGATGACCGTCTTGAACTGGGCCATATCACGCTGGCGCAGCTTTTGACTCTGCAAGGCCAAGAGACGGATGCGCGCGAGGCGCTGGCGCGTGCTCGGGCTCTTAATCACAATGACGCGCTGATTTACAACGCCCAAACATTCATCAACCTATTTCAAAAGAACCCCGACACCCACGAGATGGAAGAAGCTGGTCTGGAGGCCATTCGCCTCAGCCCGCAAGACCCCATGCTGTGGTCGTTCAACTGGATGCTCGTCGTTGCAATCTGGATGCGCGACATGCATCTGAGCGAAAACACGCGCAAATATCTGGAACCGGCGGCGCGCAATCCCGGGGCAGAGGCCTTTGTGCACTCCGCCTATGCGGTCCTGTCGCTGCGTGCACAAGACATCGACACCGCCCGACGCGCCCTGGACCAAGCCTTGGCCGTTCGACCTGATTTCTCACTTGAGGTGATCAAATATGGGTTCCACTTCCCGAAGTGGCCCGTTTTGGTGGCCGGCATAAAGGACGATCTGGAAACGCTTGTTTCGATGGGGCTACCGCGTCGGTGATGCAAAGGCTCGCGTGATGTGATACCCTATGTAGATTACTGTTCGCCCCCAATTGGATCAGCACATCTTTCGCGGAGCCCCTCGATTTCAAGGCCCACCGTCACGCACATTGCCCGAGGTGTTTCATGACGAGCATTTTCGATTTCAGTCTCTTTTTGATTCTGTTTCAAATCAAACACTATCTTGGCGATTTTCAGCTCCAGACGGGATGGATGGCCAACAACAAGGGCCGATATGGGCATCCGTCCGGGATCATGCACGCCGGGCTGCACGGTGCGCTGAGCTTGCCCATCCTGCTCTGGTTCGTCTTGCCATGGGAATTTGCCCTTGGCCTCGCTCTGATGGAAACGCTGGTGCATTATCACATCGACTGGGCCAAGGCGCGCCGGGTGCGCCAACGTGGCGTCAACGAGGCTGCACCTCGCTTTTGGCACTATCTCGGCCTTGATCAGGCCGCGCATCAGCTAACCTATATCGCGCTTTTTGCGGTGGCTGCTGGAAACGCGCCCTGATCAGATTGAGAGTTGTGGCCACGAGGATCATTGCCCGAACGACAAACCCATATCCCAGAATGCGACCTCAAGACGGGTTGCCGTGGTAAACCGCTGGCAGAGCCGCGACCAAGCCGGAGTGGTGTCCGGTGTATCCCCAAGGCGCCGCGCAACCGCACCATCAAACAGGGTGCCCGCATCGCGACAAACCTGTTGATACCCG
This sequence comes from Roseovarius sp., assembly GCF_048262375.1. Classification (GTDB taxonomy): domain Bacteria; phylum Pseudomonadota; class Alphaproteobacteria; order Rhodobacterales; family Rhodobacteraceae; genus Roseovarius. The sequence continues at coordinate 154,273 of NZ_JBLXFE010000003.1, read as the reverse complement.
TCCCCGGCATAGGTGTTGATCCAATCGGCATAGGGATGCTCTGATGCCACATGCGGCCCAAGCCGTGATCCGATTTCGCCATAGCCCATCACGCATGGGGCAAGCGCCGCAATCAAGTCGAGAAAGTTACCCGAATGCCCGGCATCAAGCACATAGCGCGTATAGGCAAGATTGGCGGGATGTTCCTCGGCGCTGTAAAGGTCATGTTCGCTCAGCCCCGCCTTGGCGCAGGTTTTTACATGCAGGCTGAGTTCATGATTGACCAGCGCATCGACCGTGCTCGCGCAGGCGCGCATCTCTTCGAGCGCATCCGCCTTGGTCACGGCCAGAGCCCACGCCCGGGCGAAATGGATGAGAAAAACATAATCCTGCACCAGATAGCCCAGAAACGCCGTGCGCGGCAGCGTGCCCTCGCGCAGCCCTTCGACAAAGGCGTGGTGGGTGTAGTCCTGCCAGATTGTCCCCGCCGCATCACGCAGACGGGGAAAGGTCACTCCGTAATCATGGGTCATTCTGCGTTCAGGTCCATGGCAAGGCCCGAGACGGGTGTCGGGTTCTCGATCATCCCGGTGTCGATCAGGAACTGCTCGAACCGCTTGTAGCGTGCGTGATCCAGCGCCGCGGGGCGAGTGGCAAAGCGGGGAAAGGTGTCAGCCCATGCTTTTTCATTCAGCTCATCCTGCAACTCGGGTGAGGTGCCTGCGAAAATCTCCCAGCTTTCTTGGGGGTGGTTCATGATGTACTGCGTCGCGCGTTCCGTGGCGAAGAGGAAGCGACGGATCATATCTGAATCCATCATCTCGGGATTGGCGACATAGATCAACTCATCATAGGCAGGAATACCCTCTTCCTCGATGTAGAAACAGCGCCCCGCTACGCCTTCAATTTCCATCTGGTTCAGTTCGAAATTGCGATAGGCCCCGATCACCGCATCCACCTGACCGGACATGAGCGAGGGCGAGAGTGACCAATTCACGCTAACCAGTTCGATATCGCTCAGACTGTGGCCGTGTTGTGCGAGGATGGTGGATAAAAGCACCTCTTCCACACCGGCCACAGAGAACCCCACTTTGCGCCCCTTGAGGTCAGCGGTGGATTTGATTGGTCCATCCTCCAGTACCAGCAAGCAATTGAGCGGGGTGGCAACCAGTGTGCCAACGCGCCGCAAAGGCAGCCCGTTTTCTATCTGCATATGCAATTGCGGTTGATAGGAAATCGCCAAATCGGCCTGACCGGCCGCGACCATTTTGGGCGGGTCCGACGGATCGGCGGGGGCAATCACCTCGACCTCAAGCCCGGCGTCTTTGAAATAACCCAGCTCTTCGGCAACGATGATCGGACCGTGATCCGGGTTCACGAACCAATCAAGCATCAGGGTCATCCTATCTTGCGCCATGGCCGGGTTGGCCATCAGGGCAAGGAACAGGGCGAAGTATTTCATCGGGCAGTCTCCTTTTGAACATCGCCAAGGGCGATTAATGCAATTTCGCCGCCCCAGTGCCGACGTAGTCGGCACGCGGCCTGCCAAGACCGAAGACCGGACCGACAGGCAAGGACGGCACGACCCGTTTGGGGGCGGGTATGAGGGTGATCGAAATCGGCCACGCCAAGGCGATGTGCGTTTGGCAAGGCGGGTCCAGCCTCTTGCGCCGCACGCAGATCAACAACCCAGTCATCCGGCGCAATCTGGGCCGCAGCCATAAAACCAAAGCCATCCTCTGGTTCGGGCGCGCCATCAAAGCGAAAGCCACCAAAGCGATTGCCAATCGCCTCGAATGTGACGAGTTGCCCCAACGGGTCAGGCTCTATTCCGGCCAAAACTGCCAATGCCATCTGCGCCTGTAGCGCGCCCATCACGCCTACGGCGGGCCCCAAAACACCATCGGCGTCACAGCTTCCAAGGCGATCCGGGAGGTCGGGAAAGACCGCACGCAAAGACGGCGCGTGGCCACAAAACCCACCGCAATAGCCAGAGGTGCCGACGATAGAGGCGCTGATCAGCGGTACGTTCAGAGTGGAACAGATATCTGACAAGATATAGCTCGCGGCAAAGCTATCGGCGCAATCAAGCACAAGATCGACCTCGCCTACCTGATCCGGCGCATTCAATGGGTCAAGCGGCTCTAACACGGGGAAGATCGTACAATCTGGGTTGAGCGCGGCCATGTGCGTGGCGGCGATCTCTGCCTTGGGCAAGCCGATATCGGTCATGCGGAACAGGGTTTGTCGGTGCAGGTTGCTGAGGCTTACCCGGTCGCCATCCATCAGCGTGATCCGCCCCACACCCGCACCCACGAGGTATTGCAACACCGGTGCCGCCAGCCCGCCCGCGCCGACAACCAGAATATGCGCAGATCCCAGCCTGTCCTGTGCGGCTGCGCCGAATTCAGACAAGGCAATCTGGCGGGCATACCTGCTCATCGACATGCCTCCATCCACTGGCGCATGCGCCCCTCGGGATCGGGATTGAGGGTGATATCGGTCACGGCGGAAACCACATCCGCCCCGGCCTCAAACGCGCCCGCCGCACGCTCCACCGACATGCCGCCAATGGCGATCAACGGAATATCGCCGCTCAGCCGTTTCCACTCGGTCAGCTTATCCAGCCCTTGCTCGTGCCATTGCATCTTTTTCAGAATTGTTGGGTAAACCGGGCCAAGTGCCAGGTAGTCAGGGCCGAACGTCAACGCGCGGTCCAACTCGGCGTGGTCATGAGTGCTCAGCCCCAAACGTATCCCTGCGCGTCGGATCGCGGGAATGTCAGCCACATCCAGATCCTCTTGCCCGAGGTGAACCCAATCACAGCCCGCATCAATCGCCAATTGCCAATGGTCATTGATCACGAGCATCGCACCCCGCGCGCGACACAGGCTCTGAGCCCGCTCGATTTCGTTCCTGAGTAGATTGTGGGGCAGATCCTTGATTCGCAGTTGGACCAGCCTCACCCCAAGCGGAAGCGCCCGGCTGAGCCATCCAACACTGTCGAAAATCGGATAAAAGCGCGGGAGTTGCATCACAGAAACGCCTTGCCCAGAATGGGGGTGGAGGGCGCCGCCATATCGCGCGGTTCCATCGGGTCGGCCTCAAAGGCCAGTCGTCCTGCTTGTAGTGCCCGGGCAAAACCCTCGGCCATCATGACCGGATCGCCTGCCTTGGCGACGGCAGTGTTGAGCAGGATTGCATCATAGCCCAGTTCCATCGCATGCGCCGCTTGCGATGGCAGACCAAGGCCTGCATCAATCACCAGTGGCAGATCGGGAAAATGCGCGCGAAGCGAACGTAAGCCGTATATATTGTTGAGGCCAAGCCCGGTTCCAATCGGTGCCCCCCAAGGCATCAGCACCTGACATCCCGCCTCGATCAGCCGTTCACAAAGCACAAGGTCCTCGGTGCAATAGGGAAACACCTGAAACCCGTCATCGGTCAGGATGCGTGCCGCCTCGACAAGCCCAAACGGATCCGGCTGCAACGTATCGGCATGGCCAATCACCTCAAGCTTGATCCAGTTGGTGTCAAACAGTTCCCGTGCCATCTGCGCCGTTGTCACCGCCTCTCGCACCGAATGGCACCCGGCAGTGTTGGGCAAGACATGCACGCCCAAATCCCGGATCATGTCCCAAAATGCCTGACCCGCACGTTCGCCACCCGCCTCGCGGCGCACGGAAACTGTAGCGATCCCTGCACCAGAACGACGAAACGCCTCAGCGAGTATCGCGGGCGAAGGATACTGCGCCGTGCCGAGCATGAGGCGCGATGTGACCTCTGTACCGTAAAACCGTGGCATCTTATCCTCCTTGGCGCGGTGCGACGATTTCGATCCGGTCGCCACTGTTTAGAGGCTGTTTTTCGCGCAGAGTTGCAGGCACAAAGACCTCATTAATCGCGGTTGCAATCTTGGAGTCCCCGTATCCCAACGCGACCAACAGAGCGCCGAGCGTTGTCACCTCTGTATCCTGCGCGACGCCGTTAACTGTAATCTTCATGGTAAAACTCCGGAGTTTCGTTGCAGCCCTGCACAAGCGCTGCTGTCATTTTGGCCACTGCTGGCGACAACAAAAATCCGTGCCGAAAGAGGCCATTCACATGAAGGGAATCGCCCGTGCGGGTGATGCGCGGCAGGTTGTCGGGAAAGGCAGGCCGGGCATCGGCGCCGATTTCCAGCACCTCCGCCTCACCAAAGGCCGGATGCAGCGCATAGGCGGCAGAGAGCAGTTCCATCACGGAGCGCACCGAGGCGCGGCCACGCTGTTCGCTCTCGATCTGCGTGGCACCCAACATAAAGATACCATCGCCACGCGGTACGATATAGAGCGGAAAGCGTGGGTGCAGTAGCCGAATAGGCCGGTTTAGGGTCACATCCGGTGCGTTCAGGATCACCATCTCTCCCTTGACGCCACGCAACTCGGGCAGGCTGTCCCGCGCGGCCAATCCTCGGCAATCGATCACAGAACCATGTGGGGCATCCGCGTTCTGCTCAAACACCACGCCCGCCTGTTCCAACCGCGCCCTCAGATGTGCAAGTGCCGCGCGCGGGTTGATATGCGCCTCACCTTCGAAGTACAGCGCGCGGTCGTGTCGCTCTGCCAAGAATGGCTCTAACTCGGCTAAATTTGTGCCTGAGACGAACCGATGCCCTTTGGTCCGTCGGGCGAATTGATCAAGCTCGCGTCGGTCCCGTTGCAAGGTCACGACGAGTGACCCCCGCCGCTCGACCTTTACGCCCTGCGCCGCCCACCAATCCGCGGCCTCTTGGCCCAAGCGTACAACGGGTTCTTCTGCGCTGAAGCCCTCACAAAACGGCGCCAGCATGCCGCCTGCCCACCACGAGCACGCAGTTGGTCCCGGTACAGGCGCGGGGTCACGCAGAATGACCGGCACGCCACGTGCTGTCAGCTCTGTGGCGACGCAGAGGCCCACGATGCCAGCGCCCCGAATGGTGATTGCTTTGCTCATCTCCAGACCTCGTGAAAATGATGTACTGGCCCATGCCCCTTGCCGATCTCGAGCTGATCGGCACCCGTGATTGCCTGATGCAGCCAGCCATGTGCGCTTTCAACGGCTTTGCGCAGGATTTGTCCCTGTGCAAGCTTCGCCGCTATCGCCGAGGACAGGGTGCACCCCGTGCCATGGGTGTTGCGTGTCGAAATTCGAGGCGCATCATGGCGGGTCACTTCCTCCGCAATCAGCCAGTCGGTACAGACGTCGCCTTGCGCGTGTCCACCTTTCATCAGCACCGCCTTGACACCCATATCTCGCAGCCTTTGACCTTGGCTTTGCATGTCGGCGTCATTCTTGGCCTCGGGCATCCTCAAAAGGCTGGCAGCCTCAGGCAGATTGGGGGTCAAGAGTTCTGCGCGCGGCAGCAGCAGCGCAATCAAGGCCTCTCGCGCCGTGTCCGGGAGCAGCTTTGCCCCGGATTTGGCAACCATCACGGGATCCAACACAATAGGGCCAGAATAGTCCGCCAGAGCCTCTGCCACCGTTTCGATCAGGCTGGCGTCACCCAACATGCCAATCTTGATGCAATCGACCCTGATATCGCCCAAAACTGCCGCTATTTGGGCCGCAACCGTTGCATTCGGGATAGGGTGTACGTCTGTGACCGCGCAGGTGTTTTGGGCTGTCACGGCGGTAATCACACTCGTGCCATAAACACCAAGTGCCGAGAAGGTCTTGAGATCTGCCTGAATGCCGGCCCCTCCGCCGCTATCGGAGCCTGCTATTGTCAATGCGGTCGCCACCATCTGACAGTCCTCTTAATTTCAAGGGGAAAGGACGGAGGGCGCGCGCTGCGTGCTGAGGTCCGTTCCCTACGCCGGTATCAACCAGATCAGGTTCGATGGGTTGACAAGGTGTCTCTCAGCCCACAGCACGGGCACCCCAACGGATATGCCAAATAGCTAACAGCCGATTTCCAATGCTGCAAGAGGAAGATTGCGAGACAGAAAATGTCGCAAACAGCACTCAAACCGGCGTGTAATCGCGTCAGGGTGAATACATTCCCTTTGCAGAAGGCTTTCCCGATGTCCTTTACTCCTGTCCCGCACCAGTTTGATCCGGTCGCGCGATTTGCTCTCGATCCTTTGCTCTCGATTCCTGAGTTCGTGCTCGAACAAATGGCTGTCCTGCTCGTTGACACGCTCGGGGTTACAGCGGGGGCGGCCGTGTTGGAGGTGGGCCAGATCGCGCGTGACTTTGCAGTCGAGTTTCATGCTGCGAACAGCGCCAGGCACAGCGCAACCTTGCTCTTTGACGGGCGGCGCTGCGCGATGCCTGGCGCCGCTTGGGCCTTGGCCACGCAGATTGACAATCTTGACGGGCATGATGGATATAACCCCACCAAGGGGCATATTGGATGCGCACTTGTCCCCGCCCTTTTCAGCTTTGCCGAACAATTGCCAAACCTGACGGGACGGCAGGCGCTGACGGCGCTTGCTATGGGGTATGAGGTGGCTGCGCGGGCAGGCGTTGCTCTGCATGCCACCGCCAGCGACTATCACACCTCCGGCGCGTGGAACGCCTTGGGTGTCGCGGCTCTTGGGGCGCGTCTTCGTGGGCAAACACCCGAGGTATTGCGACAGGCCATGGGCATTGCCGAGTACCACGGGCCGCGCAGCCAGATGATGCGCGAAATTGCCAGTCCGACGATGCTGCATGATGGTTCCGGCATGGGCGCACTGGTCGGAGTTTCGTCTCTGATCCTTGCCGAACGTGGTTTTACCGGTGCGCCCGCGATTACGATCGAGGGCGAGAATGTGACACATATCTGGGCGGATCTGGGGCATGATTGGACGATCCCGCGCAATTACATCAAACCCTATCCAATCTGCCGTTGGGCGCATGGCGCGCTCGAAGGGGTTCGTGTGCTCATGGTCGAACATGGGGTCATTGCCTCCGATATCGAGAGGCTGGAGGTTGCAACCTTTGCCGAGTCTGCCGCGCTCTATCCCGGACTTCCGACGACAACGAGCGAGGCGCAGTATTCGCTTGGCTTTGCGCTGGCAACATTGCTGGTGCATGGCCGGATCGGCCCGGAGCATATCACGGGTGCGGGTCTAAGAGACCCACAGGTCGCAGAATTGCACGCACGTATTTGTGTCCGTGAGGAACCGCGCCATTCCGCCAAATTCCCGGCGGGGCGTTGGTCGGACGTAACCGCGCATTTGCGGGATGGGCGCGTCATCAGATCGGGCGATGTCAACGCTCGCGGCGGCCCCGAGGCACCGATGCCCGAAGCCGATATTCGCGCCAAGCTAACAGCGATGGCGGGTCATGTATTGTCTGATGGGCGCATCGACGCACTCTGGGATATGAAACAGAGACTGTTACGGCCCAAAACTTTATTTTCTGAGCTTGCCGAACTGGTCACACCTGCCTGTGACAGATAGCGAAAAAGGCCCCGCCGTGATGGCGGGGCAGGTGAATGGTGCCCGAGAAAGTCAGGCCTTGGGCACCGGCGGTGTCTCGGGGGATCAGTTGGGGCGCTCTTCCATTTCCGAGCGGATTTGCTGACGCAATATGTCAATGGGCACCACTTTACCTTCGCGTTTGAAGCACCAGTAGGTCCAGCCGTTGCAGGACGGCGCTCCCTCAAGATGGGCACCGACCTGATGGATCGAGCCTTTGATGCTATCCGCAACCAAAGTACCATCGGCGCGCACCTTGGCGGCGCATTTCCCGTTCATTGAGGTGAGCATTTCACCGGGTCGCAGCATCCCACGTTCGATCAACTGTCCAAAGGGCACGCGCGGCTCTGCGCGTTTAGAGGTCGTGACCTGAAGCGCGTCGCGGTCAAATTTGCGAATGTTCGCCAGTCGCTTTTCAGCCACCTTGCGATAGGCTGCCTCGCGCTCGATCCCGATGTAATCGCGGCCCAGCATCTTGGCCACGGCCCCGGTGGTGCCGGTGCCAAAGAACGGGTCTAAAATCACATCTCCGGGATTGGTCGATCCGACCAGAACGCGGTGCAGCAAGCTCTCGGGTTTCTGGGTCGGATGCGCCTTATCGCCTTTGTCATCCTTGAGGCGTTCATGCCCGGTGCAGAGCGGGAGCACCCAATCCGAGCGCATTTGCACCCCGTCATTGAGCGATTTCAATGCCTCATAGTTGAAGGTGTATTTCGCGCCTTCTGACTTCGAGGCCCAGATCATCGTCTCATGCGCATTGGTCAGGCGCTTGCCGCGAAAATTCGGCATCGGGTTGGATTTGCGCCAGATGACATCGTTCAGGATCCAATAGCCCGCGTCCTGCAACGCCGCACCTACCCGAAAGATGTTGTGATAAGAGCCGATTACCCAGATTGCCCCGTTGGGCTTGAGCAATCGGCGTGCCGCCTTGAGCCAGTCTTGGGTGAACTTGTCGTAGGCGGCGAAACTTGCGAACTGATCCCAAGCATCATCGACCGCATCCACCTGGCTGTTGTCGGGGCGATGCAGATCACCCTTGAGCTGGAGGTTATAGGGCGGATCGGCAAAGATGAGATCAACGCTTGCCTCTGGCAAGCTGTTCATCACCTCGATGCAATCACCGGCAATAATCGTGTTAAGAGGGAGCGCAGGCGCGCTCTTGGCTTTGGTCATTGTTGTCATCTTCTGCCTCTGTCCCGGCGCTTGTGCGCTCTGATGGTTGAGCACCAAGATGAGTCAAAGCTGATTCGCCGTCAATTTCTTTTTTGAATCAGGGGGTTAGTTATTCTTCTTGATACAATATATTGTGCACTGGTTTGAACGAACGTCTATGGTGTGGGGTTACCCCAATATTTAGAAGCGCCTCTTTGTGGCTTTTGGACGGGTATCCGGCGTTTCGCTCCCACCCGTAGCCGGGGAACTGTTGCGCTAAATCCCACATGATCTGATCGCGCCTGATTTTTGCCACAATTGAGGCCGCCGCAATCGAGACAGAGACCGCATCGCCACGCACAATGGCTCGGGCAGGGAGGATCAGATCGCGCGGGATCAGATTGCCATCGATCAGAGCCAGATCAGGTGCCGGATCGAGACCCGCAAGCGCCCGTTCCATTGCCAGATGTGACGCGCGCAGGATATTGAGCCGGTCAATCTCTTCGACGCTGGCATGCGCAACACTGACCTGCGCAGACGCAAGTATCACCTCACAGAGTGCGGCACGGCGCGCGGCGCTCAGCTTTTTAGAGTCGTTCAGCCCTTCGGGAATGTTGCGAGGGTCAAGTATCACAGCAGCGGCCGTTACGGGACCGGCCAGCGGGCCGCGCCCGACCTCATCCACACCGGCGATGCGGAGGAAACCCTCGGACAGGGCGGCGCGTTCGTGGCTGAAATCGGGACCGGGCATGATCTGTCGTCGCATGAACGGCGGGCAAATGCAAAGGGAGGGGCGCGTGCCCCTACCGTTCATTCCTCTGAGATCTGGATCAGTAATAGCCGTATTGGTTCAAACAGCGATCCCGGTAAATGACCCGATGCTGCCCGCCCACGTGAACCTCACAGGCCGATGGCAGGCCATTGTAGCCGTAGCGATGGCTGAGACAGCGGCCTGAGTAACCGGCGCGATTGCCCGCATAGACCCGACAGGCTCCCGGAAGATTGACCCGCCGCTCATGGCCAAAACGGCGGCGGTCATCATGCCGGGATCCGTGGTAGCGGTCATGATCATCACGATATCTGTCGTGATCGTAATCGCGGTAATCACGCGACGAGACATTGCCCCGGTAAGGATCGTCGTCGCGTCGATTGTTGCCGTTATTGGCAATTGCCGCCCCCACGATCGCCCCAAGGGCGAGCCCGGCGATGAGGTTGCGATTGTCGCTGCGATCGCGGGCAACTGCGGGTGTAGCGGTGACAGCGGTCAGCGCGAGTGCGCCAGCCATGAGGGCGGAGGTGATTTTGCTGAACATGGATGTCTCCCTTCACAGGCGTTGGGATTAGTTGCGGTGATCGTCGCGGTTGTAGGGGATGGTATTGGCCCGCGCGCGCCGCGGGATCGGGCTGGTCTCTGGACGTCGGGTTTCATGGTACTCATGCTGCGAGCGGTACTGCTGGTGATTGTCGTACTGATAGCGGTTCTGGCTCTGGCGATGTGGCTTGTAATGGTGCTGCGCGTGGCCGTGGTTGCGGAAGTTCTGAGGATGATGCTTGTGGTGGTTTTTGGGCGCGTAGCGATACTGCTGCTGGTAGCCGTAGTCGCGCGCAGCATAGTCCCGGCGGCGATCACGGTCTCGATTGCGATCACGGTCATCGGCAACCGCAGCGCCAAGAATGGCCAGTGCGGCCACGCCGGCGATGATGGCGGTGGTCTCGCCCCGGCTCTGTGCCTGCGCCGGTGTCGTGGTCAGGCTGGTGACGGCCAGAGCCGTGCCGACGATAAGCGCGATGAACTTGCGATGCATGGTCATTCCTTTCGGGTTGTCTTCGGTAATTTCTATGCGTCGGTCCGCGTGACCGGTCGCCATGACCTCAAACTGGGGTCGGTCCGCCAAGACAGGCAATAACGCCCTGATGATATCAGATAACACGCCGTTTCACGGTCACTCCGTCGCACAAGTTATTGAATAGCCGTGGTGCTTGGCGCATCTTGGCCGCATGATACAGATCACACGCCCCCTCATTCTTGCCTTTGGCCTTGTCCTTGCCGCAACCTCGGCACAGGCGGCCTGTCAGGTGGAGTACAAGGCCAAGCGCGACAAACCGCTTGAGCTCTTTTACGATGTAACAACTGTCAACGCGCCCTGTGCCTCGGCTGAGGCCGCGTTGCGGGCAAAACTGGCACAACGCGGGCTTACCTTGCTCAAGGTGCTGTCGAAGAAGGAAAACTAATTTGACCGTTGCGAGGGCGCACAGATGCGCGGGATAACCACAACCGCCGCCGATGCGCGCCGTTCCGGCAACCGGGTGGTCATTGTCGGGCTTGGTGCAATCGTCGGGATTCTAACGATTGCCGCCGTGTTCCTGTTTCTTTCCCTGCCCGATGCCAATGCCTTTAATGCGCGGGTCGAGAGGATCTTTGTCGAAAACGATGCCTTGACCGGTGAGGGCGAGATCAAGCTGCTGGAAATCCTCGCGCTCTCGGGTACGGCATTCTCGGAAACACTGGTCAGTTACAGGATGGTGATCTTTGTGTTGCTGGTGTTTGCCACGGCACTCCTTGTCGCCTCACTGGTATTTCTGGTGATGCTGATCACTCTCAATCGCCGCATGGCGCAAATCGAGAGGTCGGGGATTCAGGTCAGTTCGCTGCTTATCAGTCGGGAGGAAAAGACCGTCTATCTGAACGATATGGGTTTCAAGCTCACCGAGGCGGCGATGGAAACGCTCAGTGTTCTGGCAGAGGCACGGTTGGATGATGACGTGATGACCGGGGCAGAGATCGAGGCGGTGATCTCGGGCCGCAAACCAGAGGATTGCGAGGAGGCGGCAGGGGCTACACGTATCAAACGCCTGCGGGATACGCTTGGCAATCAATTGGTCAGTGAACTCTTGGTCAAAAACATCGCGCGACGGGGCTATATGTTGGCCATCGATAAGGATGTGATTCAGGTGGTCTGAGCCACCTCAAACCCCAAGCGCCGCCACCAGCCGGGACCAGTCATGCGCCCAGCCGTCATCGGCGCTTTCGCTCAACCGGATCATCCACAGCTCCATGTCCTGTCCCGGCAGGATGTGATCAAGCGGGGCAAGACGCCCTTCGTCCAGATCGCGTTGAACCATACCTTCGGGCAACCATGCCACCCCGATCCCACGGCGCGCATATTCATGCGCCGCCAATGTCAAAGCGGTCTCAGCCCTGCGGCGCAGGATGCGGCTGGCAGGAATGCGCGGCAGGATCGTGCGCGCCATGATCTGACCCAGAAACACATCTGCCGGATAGCCGATGAACGGCAAATCCTCGCCCTGCACCAGACGTGGCGCCGCCACCGGCAACAACCGCTCGCGTCCCAAGAGCACCTGCTCAAAGCTGCGGTTGAGTGTGAGCGGGGCAATTTCGGGCACGGCATAGACCACCGCCAGATCGGCCTCGCCGGATAAAAGCCGGAGCAGGCATTCCTCGCGGTTGTCAGATCGCACCCGGACCGGCCGCCCGCCCTGTGCGGTCAGAATACTGACGATTGCGGGAGAATGAGTGGTGGTAATGGCATGTTGACAGGCGAGGGTCAGACCACGGGCCCCGGCGCTCTGCGTGAGTGTTTCGCGCAGGTGACGCAATTGCGTGGCCAAAGCGCGCATTTCCCCGGCCTGAGCCTCGATCTCGGGCAAGAGCACTACGGGCTTGCGGCGCCGGTCAAAGAGCGGCACGCCAAGCGCCTCTTCAATCGCGCGCAGGCGGCGGGTAAAGGCGGATTGGCTGACGTGCCGAATCTCGGACGCGCGCGCCAAAGATCCCGCATCAGCCACCGCAAGAATATCATCCAACCATTCTAGCCGCATATTGCAATCCTTGCATTATAGATGACAATAATAGCATTAGACGGCGACAATGTCCCGCCTTAGCCTGCAAAAAACGCATGTTAATGGAGGATCCCCATGCATCTGGCCCGCTATCCCCGTCGCTTTATCGCCCACCTGCCCACCCCGTTGGAGCGTCTGGACCGCCTGACCAAAGAGCTGAACGGACCCGAAATCTGGATCAAGCGGGACGATTGCACGGGCCTCAGCACCGGTGGCAACAAGACCCGCAAGCTTGAATTCCTGATGGCTGAGGCCGAATTGCAGGGCGCGGATATGGTCATGACCCAAGGGGCCACACAATCCAATCACGCCCGCCAAACCGCTGCCTTTGCCGCCAAGCTGGGGATGGATTGTCATCTGTTGCTTGAGGACCGAACCGGATCGAACAACGCCAATTACAACAACGGCGGCAACGTCCTTTTGGATCACATGCACGGTGCCACGACCGAAAAACGTCCCGGCGGCGGCGACATGAATGCGGAAATGGAAAAGGTCGCGGACAAGTTTCGCGCTGAGGGGCGCAATGTCTATACCATCCCCGGTGGCGGATCGAATCCGACGGGCGCGCTTGGCTATGTGAATTGCGCCTTTGAAATGCTGTCGCAGTTCAATGATCGTGGCCTCAAGGTGGATCACATCGTCCATGCCACGGGCAGCGCCGGAACGCAGGCAGGGTTGATCACTGGCCTCAAGGCGATGAATGCGCAGATCCCGTTGTTGGGCATTGGCGTGCGTGCGCCCAAACCCAAGCAAGAGGAAAACGTCTATAACCTCGCCTGTGCCACCGCTGAAAAGCTGGGTTGCGCCGGTGTTGTCAAGCGTGAGGATGTTGTCGCCAATACCGATTACGTCGGCGAAGGTTATGGTATCCCAACTGAATCGGGCATCGAGGCCATTCAGATGTTTGCCGAATTGGAGGCGATCCTGCTTGATCCGGTCTATTCGGCCAAAGGGGCTGCGGGCTTTATCGACCTGATCCGCAAGGGCCATTTCAAGAAAGGTGAGCGCGTTGTGTTCCTGCACACCGGCGGCTCTGTCGCGCTCTTTGGTTATGACAATGCGTTTGATTTCTCGGGTCGCTGGAAGAGCTGAAGGGCCTCAAATCTCGAATGACACGGAACCCCGCAGCAATGCGGGGTTTTCCATGCGCGACATATCCGTTAAAGCGCTCTGTAACCCATATTTGCAGGCGGAAGAGCACGCATGAAATTCACATTGTCCTGGCTGAAAGAGCATCTGGAGACCACCGCATCGGTTGACGAGATCGCCGAGACCCTGACCGATCTCGGGCTGGAGGTCGAAGGTATCACCGACCCATCCGCGCGGCTGCGCGAGTTTACCATCGGCAAGGTGCTCAAGGCAGAGCCGCACCCCGATGCGGACCGGCTGCGGGTCTGTCAGGTGGCCACGGCGGATGGTGAGACTCAGATTATCTGCGGTGCGCCGAATGCGCGCGAGGGCATCACCGTGGTGATCGCCAAGCCGGGCGTCTATGTGCCGGGTATCGACACAACCATTGGCGTGGGCAAGATCCGCGGCATCGAGAGCTATGGCATGATGTGCTCTGAGCGCGAGATGGAGCTCAGCGAAGAGCATGACGGCATTATTGAACTGCCCTCTGGCGAGGTAGGAGAGCGGTTCACCGACTGGTTGGCCAAGAATGACCCGGCCAAGGTCGACCCGGTTATCGAGATCGCGATTACCCCGAACCGCCCCGATGCCTTGGGGGTGCGTGGCGCGGCGCTGGATCTGGCGGCGCGTGGAATAGGCACCATGAAACCTGCCAAGACCGTTGATGTTGAAGGGCAATTCTCCTGTCCCATCGGCGTGACGATTGATGAGGATACAGCCATTGATGGCTGTGAAGTCTTTGCTGGGCGGCTGATCCGGGGCGTCAAGAACGGCCCCTCGCCCGAGTGGTTGCAGCAGCGGCTGCGGGCAATCGGGCTGCGTCCGATTTCGACTCTCGTCGATATTACCAATTTCTTTACCTATGACCGCAACCGTCCCCTGCATGTGTTCGACGCCGATAAGGTGAGCGGCGATTTGCGGGTGCATCGCACCCAAGGTGGCGAGACCCTGATGGGGCTAGACGACAAGGAATATACCTTTGGCCCCGGTCAGGTGGTGATCTCGGATGACGCGGGCATTGAGAGCATTGGCGGCATCATGGGTGGGCTTGCCACCGGATGCACCGAAGAAACCGTGAATGTCTTTTTAGAGGCGGCGATCTGGGACACGGTGCAAATCGCCACGACGGGGCGCGCCCTGCGCATCAATTCCGATGCACGCTATCGCAATGAACGTGGCATTGATCCCGCATTCAACATGGAAGCGCTGGATCTGGCGACGCAGATGATCCTTGACCTCTGCGGTGGTGTTCCCTCTAACCGCGTGGTTGCGGGCAAGGTGCCGGATGTGAGCCGCGCCTATCGGCTTGACCCGGCGCGGGTGCAATCGCTGGTCGGTATGGATATTCCAGAAAGTGAGCAGCGTCAGACGCTTACGGCGCTTGGTTTTAAGCTCGAAGGCAATATGGCCTATGTCCCAAGCTGGCGTCCGGATATTCTGGGCGAGGCTGATCTGGTGGAAGAGGTGGCACGGATCGCATCCCTGACCAAGCTGAAAGGCCGCCCGATGGCGCGTGCCCTGCCGGGGGTGCCCAAGCCGATCCTCAGCCCGATGCAAAAGCGCGAACAGATCGCGCGGCGCACCGGGGCCGCGCTTGGCTATAACGAATGTGTCACCTACAGCTTTATCGACCATGCCGCGGCGGCGCTGTTTGGCGGTGGCGATGACGCGACCATGCTGGCCAATCCGATCAGTTCGGACATGAGCCATATGCGGCCCGATCTGCTGCCCGGTCTGTTGCAGGCGGCGGCGCGCAATCAGGCGCGGGGCATCATGGATCTGGCGCTTTTTGAGGTAGGACACGCATTCCATGGGGGTGAGCCGGGTGAACAGCACCTACAGGTAGCGGGTCTACTGGTTGGGCGGACCGGACCGCGGGACGTGCATGGCGCCGCGCGGGCGGTCGATGTGTTTGACGCCAAGGCCGATGTCGAGGCGATCCTGTCAGCGATTGGTGCACCCGCAAAGGTGCAGATCCTGAGGGACGGTCCGGCGTGGTTTCATCCGGGGCGGCATGGGAGGATCTGTCTGGGGCCGAAGAAGGTACTGGCGGTTTTTGGCGAGGTGCATCCGCGCATTTTGCAGGCGCTGGATGTCAAGGGGTCTGCAGTCGGGTTTACCATTTACCCTGCCGAAATCCCCTTGCCGCGTAAGACCTCGGCAAGCAGAGGTGCCTTGAATATCAGTGACTTGCAGGCGGTTGAACGGGATTTTGCCTTTGTCGTTGATAGCCAGATCGAGGCGCTGACCTTGATCAATGCGGCCGCAGGCGCGGATAAGGTGCTGATCGAAGATGTACGGATCTTCGATGAGTTTATCGGCGGGACTCTGGGTGAGGGCAAGAAATCTCTGGCCCTGACGGTGCGGTTGCAGCCACGCGATAAAACTCTGACTGAGGCCGATATAGAGACTGTTTCGGCCAAAATCATCGAGAAAGTAACCAAGGCCACCGGCGGGGTGCTGCGGGGCTGAGACGAGAGGAGGGAACCATGCTGACGGTATATCTGTCGGGGGAAATTCACACCGACTGGCGGGATCAGATTGTTGAGGGATCTCAAGGGCTTGATGTGAAGTTTTCGGGTCCGGTGACGGACCATGCGGCGAGCGATGATTGCGGCGTGGCGATCCTTGGGGAAGAGCCGAACAAATATTGGCACGATCACAAGGGGGCCATGGTCAATGCGATCCGCACCCGCAAGGGGATTACCGACGCAGATGTTGTGGTTGTGCGCTTTGGTGAACACTACAAACAGTGGAATGCTGCATTCGATGCGGGCTATGCGGCGGCGCTGGGCAAATCGCTGATCATCCTGCAAAGGCCCGAACATGACCATGCCCTGAAGGAAGTGGATGCCGCAGCCCTCGCCGTGGCACGCGAACCGGCGCAGGTTGTCGAAATTCTGAAGTATGTTCTGACCGGTAAACTGCCGGGCTGATTTGTGTACAAAGTGTCCACTGCGTACGCGGTTTGTGTACGCAGGCCCCAAGGTGGCGCGAGAGACCCGCGTGCGGGGCGTCAACCGGGCGTTAACCGGGGCTGAGGCAGGGTGATCCCAGCCCGCAATGCCTCGGAGACCGCCGATGTTCATCACCGCCAATACCCGAAAATTCCGTGAGCATTTTCGCAGCTATCTGGACCACGTCATGACGACGGGCGAGCGGGTGCTGATCTATCGGCACGGCAAAGAGGTGGCGGCGCTGGTGTGCCGCGAGGATTTCAACGCGCTGGAGGATGCGGCGGGGCGCAATGAGCGGCTGATGGAACATCGCCACCAAGAGGCAATGGAACGCCTCAGGGTGATGAAGGCGCGGATGCGGCCGGGCTGAGCAGCCGGTGCCGGATGGCGGGACGCCGCCACCCTGCAAATGCTGTTGGGCGAGCCCTAGGGCGTCACTTGACGGCTTTGCCGGCAATCACGGTGGCATTCTTGCCGCTGTTGGAATTCGCGGTCGCGAGAACCTTGGGCTTTTCCTTCTTGGGCTTCTTGGCCTCGCGGTTACTCTGGCTTTTGCCTTTGGACATGGGATCGTCTCCTGAAAGATCCCGGTCGGGCGGGGTGCCGGGCCGGGTCGTGCTCAGGGGATCAGGGGGCCTGACAGGGTCAGGGCGATGAACCCTCGGGCGCAGCAGGCACGGCGCGGGGCCGGTGCTGCATCATGGAAGATAAGCGGGCCGAGGGGTGGCGACAAGAGGGGTGATGGGGCAGCGCGGATCGTTGGGCCGCGGTCTGGCGAGGCTACGGCGGTGGCTGCCGGTTTATGCCTGCAAAATCCGTGTGACCCTGAGACGGAGTGCAAGCCCTCAAAATCGCCAGGCCGGGGGGCGGCCCGGCGATCCGCGCGGCACCTTCGGTGCTATTCGCGCGGGGTCCATACTTTGATAGCTTGTCAACCTAACTTTCGATTGTCATTCTGATAGTGAGTAATTTGCGTGGTTTAGATGACTGAACAACTAAGAAATTTAGTGGTGGAGTTCATGTCTCGTTTCCGCGAGGGCGTTAATTGGGACTTCAAGAGAACGCATCATGAGAATAATGCTTTGCTTATTCATGACATTCTCTGTTTAGCGAACGCAGAATTCGATGGTGATCGGTACCTAATATATGGAATTCAAGATGGAAGTTTTGAAGTCGTAGGCGTTCAAGAGCAATCTAGGCGAACTCAAGCTGACTTAGTGTCTTTTCTCCGCGATATTGCGGGGAAATTTGAGGCCCACAGGACTCCAGATGTTAAGATACAATCGATTGATTTAAACGGGAAAGATATCGACATACTAACCATAGCAGACTTGCCACACAAACCGTATCGTTTGCTGGAGAAGTATCAACATAAGGGAAAGACAGTTTATCCTTCAATTTACACAAGGCGTGAGGATGTAAACACGCCGATTGATAGAAGTGCGACTTCTGACGAATTAGAAGTTATGTTTCAAGAAAGATTTGGTCTCAATTTACCTCCCCATAAGCGTCTGGCATTCTTATTGGCCGAGGCTGAGAGATGGCAAACACAAGAAGCGAACACATTATTTCATGAACAATTTCCTGAATTCACCTACGAGTTCAAGGATAAGTCTGACAGGCTTGATGAAGAATGGCTAAGGGGCGAGGTCGGACATTATTTGCCGGACGGAAGTTGGTTCTGCGAAATCACGTTTCATTATTATTCCACAAAGATCGGGAGCGTTGACTTCGCCAGCTTCGACAATGGCAAAAAACACGCTATCCGGCCTGATTGGGCACCATATAAAGGCGGCAGGGTATATTTTTACGAAGAAGATACGCTGCGCTTAGCAATGCAAAAGCATTTGGCTACACGTGATGGCACCGACTATTCAAAACACATAATGTCGCCAAACCGCCGAGGATACTTTGATCTTCCAATCCTAAGTAGTACTACAGTGCGTACACTTTGGAATGTAGAACAGCTTGACGTGGAGACTGACAAGGAGGCACAAAACCGGATATTCGAAACCGGGATGCATGCCCTTTTAATCAGTTAGCCCCCTCAAACATCCAACTCCTCCACGAACCGCGCGTTCTCGGAGATATACTGGAACCGCAGTTCCGGCTTTTTGCCCATCAGGCGCTCGACCAGATCGCCGGTCTGGCCCGGTTCGTCCTCGTCGATGGTGACGCGGATAAGTTTGCGGGATTTCGGGTCCATCGTGGTCTCTTTGAGGTCCTTGGCGTCCATTTCACCCAGACCCTTGAACCGGCTGACGTCGATCTTGCCTTTGCCGCCCAGACCCTTGGCCAGCCAGACATCGCGCTCGGCCTCATCCAGACAGTAGACGCGTTTTGACCCTTGGGTCAGGCGATAGAGCGGCGGGCAGGCCAGATAGAGATGGCCCGCGTCAATCATCGGGCGCATTTGTGTGAAGAAGAACGTCATCAGGAGCGCCGCGATATGCGCGCCGTCAACATCGGCGTCGGTCATGATGATGACCTTGTCATAGCGCAGGTCGTCGAGGTTGAATTTCGTGCCCAGTGCGACGCCCAGCGCCTGTGTCAGATCGTTGATTTCCTGATTGCTGCCCAGCTTGGACGAGGCGGCGCCCAGCACGTTCAAAATCTTGCCGCGCAGGGGCAAGAGCGCCTGCGTCTTGCGGTCCCGGCCCATCTTGGCCGAACCGCCCGCAGAGTCGCCTTCGACGATGAAGAGTTCGGTGCCGTCGCGGGTGGAGGAGGAGCAATCCACCAGCTTGCCGGGCAGGCGCAGTTTCTTGGTCGCGGTCTTGCGCTGGGTTTCTTTTTCCTGGCGGCGGCGCAGGCGTTCTTCGGCGCGCAGCACCAGAAAATCAAGGATCGCGCCCGCCGATTTGGTATCGGCCGCCAGCCAGTTGTCGAAGTGGTCGCGCACAGCGCCTTCGACCATGCGCGCGGCGTCGGTGGTGGCGAGGCGGTCTTTGGTCTGGCCGACGAATTCCGGCTCTCGGATAAAGCATGATACCAGCGCGCAACCGCCTGCGAGCAGGTCCTCGCGGGTGATCTGCGCGGCCTTGCGGTTGTTGGCGAGCTCACCGTAGGCCTTGATCCCCTTGAGGATCGCAGCCCAGAACCCGGCCTCATGGGTGCCGCCCTCGGGGGTGGGCACGGTGTTGCAATAGGATTGGATGAAGCCGTCGCGCGCGGGCGTCCAGTTGATCGCCCATTCCACCTTGCCCGGCACGTTGTATTTGTCGCGGAAATCGACCGTGCCGGCAAAGGGACGCTCGGCATAGGTGGTGCTGCCGCCCAAGGTCTCGCCCAGATAATCCGCGAGACCGCCGGGGAATTTGAAGGTGGCCTCGGTGGGGGTGTCGCCATCGGTGATCTCGGTTTTCCAGCGGATTTCGACGCCGGAAAAGAGATAGGCCTTGGAGCGCGCCATCTTGAACAGCCGGGCCGGTTTCAGCGTCAGAGAGCCAAAGATTTCGGGATCGGGGTGAAAGGTGACGGAGGTGCCGCGCCGGTTGGGGGCGGCGCCGATCTTGGCCAAGGGGGCCTGTGGGATGCCGCGCGAAAACTCCATCATGTAAAGCTCGCGGTTGCGCGCCACCTCGACCCGGAGATGGTCCGAGAGCGCGTTGACAACCGACGAGCCGACGCCGTGCAGACCGCCCGAGGTCTGATAGCTGTCGCCTGAGAATTTGCCGCCTGCGTTCAGGGTGCAAAAGATGATCTCTAACGCGGATTTCTTGGGGTCTTTGGGGTGGGGATCGACCGGAATGCCGCGCCCGTTGTCGCGCACGCTGACATGGCCGTTGGCGTGCAGTTCCACTTCGATCCATGTGGCATGGCCTGCGACCGCCTCATCCATCGAGTTGTCGATGATCTCGGCCACCATGTGGTGCAGGGCGCGATCATCCTTGCCGCCGATATACATGCCGGGGCGCAGGCGGACATGCTCCATATCCTCGAGCACCTGAATGGAGGAGGCATCGTAATCGGATTTCGGGGTGGGCGAGAGAAGATCGTTCATGCCGCTGCTCTTTTTTTGTTGGTTGGGGGGCATTATGGCAGAGCCAGCAGGGCGGGGGAAGTCTCTGCGCGCAATGAGGCTGCGCGGCGGTCACTGCTATGCTTGTTGCCTGAGATAGCGAGCGCAGCCTCGTAAGGCGGCGTTATCGTCGGCAATGAGGGATACTGGTATTTCCTGCATGATATGGCTGTAGGGCCCTTTGGCGGTAAAGCTTTCGTAAAAACCCAAGGGCAGAAGGAACGGTGCGACGGCCCGTGCGGTGCCGCCGATCAGGTAAATCCCGCCCATCGGCAGGTGATTGAGCGCCAGATTGCCAAGCACGGTACCCAAGAGCCGCGCAAATGCCGTGAGGCTGGCGCAGGCCCCGGCGTCGCCTGCCAGATGCGCCGCGATGATCTGGGCCGGGGTCAGGGTGTCACCGCTCAGGTGGGCATGGATCCGCGTGAGGCCCGGCCCCGAAAGCAGCGCCTCTAGCGGGCGATGCGCATCCTTGCCCGCAAGGCCCGCGATCAGGACACCGATGCTGCCATCACATTGCGGCAGGCTGCTGTGGCCAGCCTCGGCGGGGGGCACGAACAGGCCCTGCGGCGTGCGATGCACCACGGCGATATTGCTGCCGGTGCCAAGGCCCATGACCATGCGCGCGGCCTCAGGTGGTGGCGTCGCCCCGTTGATCAGAGGCGTGATATTTGCCGGATCGAGATCACCCAGCGCATAGCCCTGCGCCGCCAGATCGTTGATCAGATGCACCTCTGCCGCACCGGTGACGCGTGACAGGTCGGCGCTGTCGAAGAACCAGTCGAGATTGGTGAGTTGCGCGGTGCCGTCCCGCACCGGCCCCGCAACCCCGGCGCACAGCGCGCTTGGCAGGAATGGATGCCGGTTCAGGTAGGTATCAAGAATATCGGCCAGCCCCGAGAAATCGGCATTGCGAAAGCTTTGCGTGCTCAGCGGATCAAGTTGCCCGCCGCGCGCCAGCCCGACCCGCGTAGAGGTGCCGCCAACATCGGCCATGAGCCAGAGATCAGCCATCGCGCCATTTCGCAACCGTGGCGCGCGCCGTCTGCGCCAGCATCACCACGTCGATGCCCACGGCGAGAAACTGTGCGCCCCAGTCCGCGTAGTGTTGCGCCGTGTCGTGATCGAGCGCCAGAATGCCCGCCGCCTTGTCTGACGCCGCGATGCGGGCCAGAGCGCCGCGAATGACCTCTTGCACCTCGGGGGCATGGCTATCGCCGACAAAGCCCATATCGACCGCCAGATCGGAGGGGCCGATAAAGACACCATCCACGCCCTTGACTGCCAAAATATCATCCAGTGCCTCAATTCCGGCCATGCTCTCGACCTGCACGATCAGGCAGATCTGGGCATTGGCGGTGGGGATGTAATCGCGGATGCGCGAGAACTCGGACGCGCGCGCGAGGGCGGCGCCGGAGCCTCGGATTCCCTCAGGGGGGTAGCGGGTGGCACGCACAAGGTTTCGGGCCTGATCGGCGCTCTCGACCATGGGGATGATCAGGCTCTGGGCGCCTGCGTCCAGAACCTGTTTGATCGCCCAAGCCTCGCCCATGGGCAGGCGCACCACTGGCTGGCTCTCGCGCCCGGTCAGCATCGCCAGTTGCGCCGAGATCGTGCGCAGATCGTTGGGCGCATGTTCCCCGTCAATCACCAGCCAGTCAAAGCCGGCGCTGGCGAGGATTTCGGTGGCATAGGGATCGGCAAACCCGGCCCAGCAGCCAATCAGGCGCGTTCCGCGCCGCAGGGCGGATTTGAAACGGTTTTCGGGGGCTGGCATTGCTCTCTCCTCTGGCATGGTGCGCCACCATAGACCGCGCCCGGCGCCTTTGGCGAGAGGCTGGGTGAGGGGTTTACTTTGGCGTCTGTTCCCAGCAGAGATTGCACGATGAATGAGCATCTCAAAGGTTTGATCATTACCGCGTTCGGTGTGCTTTTCGTCGTGCCGGATTCGCTTTTTGTGCGGCTGATCGACGGGGATGCGGCGAGCATCGCGTTTTGGCGCGGGATCACGGCGGGGTCTGTGATCCTGACCGGGGTGTTGGCGTTTCAGGGGCTGCGCGGGGTCCGCGACGTGGTGCAGACCGGCAGGCATGGCGGGCTCTATACCTTTCTGATTGCCATTACCGCGCCGGGCTTTGTCTTTGCCGTCAGTCTGACCAGCGTGGCCAATGTGGTGTTTATCCTTGCCTCCATGCCGGTCTTTGCCGCGATTTTCAGCCGCGTCTTTCTGGGTGAGGTGATCAGCCAGCGGATGATCCTGACGATGCTGGGGGTGTTCGCAGGGCTGGGCGTGATTGCTTGGGGATCAGGCGAGACACATGGCGCGCATTGGCACGGCGATCTGATCGCGCTCGGGGTTTCGGCGAGTTTTGCGGGCGCTATGACCACGGCGCGGCAATTGCGCGCCGTGTCGATGATCCCGGCCATTCCGCTGGCGTTTCTGGGGGCGTCACTGGCGATCTGGCCGGTGGCGCAGCCCATGGCGGTCTGGCAGGGCAACTGGCCGCTGATCCTCGCGCATGGCGCGTTTATCAGTGTGTCGACCTGTCTGCTCACGCTTGGGCCGCGCTATATCGCCTCGGCGGAGGTGGCGCTGCTTATCTTGCTGGAATCCGTGCTTGCGCCCCTGCTGGTCTGGGCCGTGGTGGGCGAGAATCCGGGGGGGTGGGCGATCATTGGCGGGGCGGTGGTGATTGGTGCGCTTTTTGCGTCGAATATCTGGGCGCTGTCGCGCAACAGACGGTTGCGCAACCGGCCACAGCCGCGCACCGGGCCGCCGGTCTGACGGGCGTGGTGCAGCTCAGAAACTGGCGGTGACCCCCGGCAGATTGAGCGCCTTGATCAGATCGCGCAATTCCTGACGCGCGGCGATGTTCGAGATATTGAGCCCCTTGACCCCGATATCCTTGAGGTCGAGCAAGGTCAGGCCACGCGGGAACAGTTCGCGAAAGATCACCCGCTCGTTAAAGCCGGGGGCGACGCGAAAGCCGATCCGCTTGGCGAGGTTGTCGACGGCATCGCCCATCTTTTTCTTGTTGACCATCTGCTGTGCGCCCAGACGGTTGCGCACCACGACCCAATCAATCGCCCGCAGCCCGGCCTGTGCCCGCAATTGTCGCGCGCTCCAGACCATTTCGGAATAGACCGAGGGGCCGAGGATCTTTTTGCCGTCACTGTCGATCCGGGCCAGCAGGTCAAAGTCGATAAAGCTGTCATTGAGCGGCGTGATCAGCGTATCGGCCAGGCTATGCGCCACCTGGCTCAGGCGTGTGTGCGATCCGGGGCAGTCGATCACGATGAAATCGCTGTCTGCCTCAAGCTCTGCCACAGCTGCCGAGAGCCGCCGGTCATAGACATTCTCGCCCGGCTTGAGCTGATCGGCCGCTACCTCTGGCAATTCGTGATAGCGTGGGCTGGGCAGATCGAGGCCGGATTTTTCCATGAATTTTGCACGGTTTTCGGCGTAGCGGCCAAAGGTTTTTTGCCGCAAATCCAGATCCAGCGCGCTGGTTTTATGGCCCATCCGAGCCAGAGCCGTCGCCACATGCATCGACACGGTGGATTTGCCCGCGCCGCCCTTTTCGTTGCCGACGACGATGATATGCGCCATTGTCCATTTCCCCTTGGTCGCGAGGTGCGCATCGCTGCCGCCCCCGGTCTTTTTGCCTGACAGTAACCACCTGCGCTGCAATAGGGAAGGGTGCCCCGGCTGGTCAAGCGCCTTTGGCGCTGGCACCTCGTTCGTCGCGACGTTAGGGTCGCGCCATGACGCAAACTGCACTGACATATTCGCCGGATCAGGCCGAGGCGCATGACCGCATTGCCGAGGCTCTGCGCGGGGTTGGGGTTGATCTCGACTCTGGGGTGCTGACCCCGCCGCGCGAGGGCAAGGGCGCCGTGATGGCCGTGACCGGCAAGGCCGGATCCGGCAAGACACTGCTTCTGGCCGCGCTCTATCATGCGCTGGATGAGGCGGGCGTCGATATCGTCTCGGGCGATTACGAAAGCCGCAAGCGCCGCGACAAGCGCACGCTGGCCATCCTTGCACCGACCAACAAGGCGGCAAGCGTGCTGCGCATGCGCGGTGTGCCCGCCACCACCATTCACCGCATTCTCTATACCCCCGTCTATCACCCGGAATATGAGAAGATCGCCGAATGGCTGGCGGGCCAAGGCGAGCGGCCAGAGATCGAAGGGTTGACCGATCTGGCGCTCGACCGGGCGTTTGCGTTCTACCAGAGCAACAAATCCATTCCCGGCGCGCTCGCGGCGGCTGGCCTGCGCGGGTCGGATTTCATCACCGGCTGGAAGCGCCGCGAAGAGCCGCTCGATATCGGGTTTGTCGATGAAGCGAGCATGCTGGATGCGCAGCAATTCGAGGACCTGCAAGAGATTTTCCCGACCCTGCTGCTGTTTGGTGATCCGGCGCAGTTGCCGCCGGTGAAATCCACCGGCGGTATGGTGTTTGAAACCCTGCCCGCGCCGGCGCGGCTGGAACTGAACCGAATTCACCGGCAGGACGCCGATAACCCGATCCTTGATCTGGCGCATGCGCTGGCCGATCCTGCGGTGGAGTTCCATCATTTCGAGCGGATGATTGAGGAGGCCGCCCGGCGGGACGCGCGCGTGCGCTGGGCCGAACGGGTCGAGGTCGATCTGATGGCGCGCTCGCCGGTGCTTGTCTGGCGCAATGCCACGCGCATCCGGCTTATCAATGCGTTTCGCGCGGTGCATGGCGCGCCCGAAACCGCGCTGTTGCCCGGAGAGCCGCTGGTCTGTGACGGGATTGAATTGCCGCTCAAGCATCGCAAAAAGCGGCTGGATCTGGAGGCGCGCGGGCTGATCAAGGGTGCGCAGGTGGTGTATCTCGGGCCGGGAAAGCGCCCCGGCTTTTCGCGTTTGCATGTGATCGGGGCGGAGGACCCGCAGATTTCAGCAGCCTCGATCGTCAAGATCGAGAAGCCGGATGAAGAAGAGCCGTTCATCCCCTATGCCGCGACCATGGGCGCGACGTTCCTGCATGGCGCGGCGGTCACCATTCACAAGGCGCAAGGCAGCCAATGGCGGGATGTGCAGGTGTTTGCCCCGGATATCTATGCCGCCGCCCGGATGGGGCGATCCGAGGCGGGGCAACCGCTCTGGAAGCGGCTGGCCTATGTGGCGATTACCCGCGCCGAAGAGCGTTTGCACTGGATCGTGCGCAACCGGCTGTCCAAGCCTACCGCGCCCTTGACTGTGGATGATTTGCGCAGCGGGCCCGTGCCCCTGCGGTTGGAACAGGAGGAAGGCATATGAGAAGCGTACTTATCACCGGTGCAAGTGCCGGTATCGGGGCCGCCTGTGCGCGGAGCTTTCTAGAGGCGGGCTGGCATGTGGGGCTGATGGCGCGGCGGGCCGAGGCGCTGGAGAAGGTGGCCAAAGGGCACGACAATGCCGTGATCCTGCCCGGTGATGTGACCGACCCCGGCGATGTGGTGCGGGTGTTCGAGGATTTCATTGCGCGCGCCGGGCGGCTGGATGTGCTGTTCAACAACGCGGGCAGTTTTGGTCGCGCCACGACGATCGACGAGCTGAGCTATGAGGAATGGCGGCAGGTGGTCGATGTAAACCTGCATGGCATGTTCCTGTGCGCCCGCGCGGCATTCGCCCAGATGCGCAATCAATCCCCGATGGGCGGGCGGATCATCAACAACGGCTCGATCTCTGCGTATGCGCCGCGCCCCGGATCGGTGGCCTATACCGCCACCAAACACGCGATCACCGGATTGACCAAGACGCTGAGCCTTGATGGTCGCCCCTATGACATCGCGTGCAGTCAGATCGACATCGGCAATGCCCGGACCGAATTGCTGGAAGGGATCATTGCCGCCAATCCTGATGCCCCGCCCCCCACGATGGACGTCGAGCATGTGGGCGCATCGGTGCTGCACATGGCGGATCTGCCGCTTGAGGCCAATGTGCAGTTCATGACGCTGATGGCGACGAAAATGCCCTATATCGGGCGCGGCTGAGCGCAGAGGGTCAGAGCGCTTTGGCGCAGTTTCGGACTGAAAAAGTCTATCACCTGTTGCTGAAATTGCTCTAGACCCGCCGCACATCGACCTTTTGCCAGAGCGGGCGCGCCCAGTCTTCGGTTTCCATAAAGGCCACATCGCTGGCATCCCGACCAGAGCCGATCACCACCAGATCAGCGGCGCGGCACATGCCGGTGGCATCGACAAGGTGCCACGCCCCCTCTAGCCAGACCTCGGCCACCGCGTGAAAATCCGGCGGGTTCACCTCGGCACCGTAAGCAGAGGTGTAGCGCGCCGGGATATTGCCCGCGCGGGCCAAACTGCACACCAGATGGGCATAGTCGCGGCACACGCCCTTGCGGGCGATGAAACTGTCCACCGCAGAGGTGGTGGCGGTCGATGAGCCGGGCACATAGGCGATCTCGGATCTGGCCCAGTCCAGAATAGCCGCGATCCGCGCGCCGCCCTCGAGGCCGCGAAACTGCTGCGTTGCGAATTCGGTCAAAAGATCGGACTGGCAGAACCGCGAGGGGCGCAGATAGCTGACCACATCGCCGGGCAGGTCGCGCATCGGCGTCGCGGCAAGCGATTCCAGCACGGCGGTTGTCCGCGTCACCTCGACCAGCGCGCGATATTGAAGCTGCATCCTGTCACTGGTCACATGCGCCCAGACCCGTCGGCCGGGCATCCCTTTGACGTCAATCCAGCGCAGATCCGCGCCCGCGACATCGAGCGTGCTCTCGATCACGGTTTGCCCGTCGGTCTGGGCCGCCTCAAGCGTCAGAAGCACGGTGTCATGCCCCGTCAATTGATAATCCATGGTCACGTCGATGTGCAGGCGCATAGGCTCTCAGTTCTGGTCAAAAGGGTATGGTAGGGGTGAAACGTGCGCCGTGTGATGCGGCATCAACCGCGCCGCACCGCCTGAAATGCCGCCGAAGCCCCCCAGCCCGCCCCGATGGCAATTGCCAGCGACATCAGGCCATAGAGCAGCGGTTCCTGTCGTGACAGGGTATAGAGCCAGCGTTCGAGCCCCACTTTCTGCACGTCGATCACAGTCTCGAAATGCGACACCACCCGGCCCTCTCGGGTGAGGAATATCCGGGTGAGATACGCACCTTCCGTCAGGTTGGCCGGGAGTTGGATCGCGCCGCGAAACAGCGTTTCCTGATCCAGCGCCACCGCCCCGTCGCGCATGGCATAGGCCCCTTGGTCGCGGCGAATGCGGATCAGGGCATCGGTAAAGCGCTCGGCATCCTCGGCCATGCTGGCCGCGCCGACCGAGCGGATCGCGCGGGAGATCGACACCCGGTGCCGCAAATCCTCGGTATCTGACAGAACCTTTTCGAGCGGGCCGGTTGTGGCCACCGCATAAAAGCTGGGCGCGGCATCGAGCACGACCATTTCAGTATTCACCCAGATGCCAAAGCGGCGATCCTTGCGTCGCACGGTGACCGGCTCTGACGGGCCCGCCACGGTGATCACCACCTCCAGTGGCACGTCCGGGATCGGTGTCTCGCGCTTGACCGCGCCAAAGATCAGGATTTCGGAGCCTTCAAAGGTGGCGGTGATCGCCACCTTGTCCTTGCTGAGGCCCAGCACCACCTCTTCGGCCCGCAGCGGCAGCGCGGCCAGACTGAACAACAGGGCCAGACGCCAGAGCATCATTGCCCCCCCGCCGTACCGAGCGAATAAAGCTCGGAGGGCATCAGCAAGAGATCGAACGCCAGTTTGATGCATACCGCGAGGACCATCATCGCCAGCAGAATGCGCAACTGTTCGGCCTTCATCTTGGTGCCGATTGTGGTGCCGACCTGAGCGCCGATCACGCCGCCGACCAGCAAGAGCACCGAGAGTGCAATATCCACCGTGTAATTGGTCATGGCATGCAGCAGGGTGGTAAAGGCGGTCACAAAGATGATCTGAAACAGAGAGGTGCCCACCACCACCTTGGTCGGCATGCCCAAGAGATAGATCATCGCGGGCACCATGATGAAACCGCCGCCCACCCCCATGATCGCCGCCAGAACACCGACGCTGACCCCTACCAGAAGCGGTGGAATGACCGAGATATAAAGGCCACTGGTGCGAAAGCGCATTTTGAATGGCAGGCCATGCACCCAGCCATGTTTCTTGCGTTTGGGCGCGACGCCACGCCGGGTGTTGCGAATGGCGTTCAGGCTCTCGATGAACATCATGCCGCCGATGACACCGAGAAAGACAACGTAGCACAGCTTGACCAGCAGATCGACCTGACCGAGAGACTTGAGGTAGTTGAATACAAAGACGCCGATTCCTGCGCCGATGAGGCCGCCGATCAGCAGCACGGTTCCCATCTCAAGATCAACTGTCTTGCGCCGGAAATGCGCGAGGACACCGGAAAAGGACGCGGCCATGATCTGATTGGCGCCGGTCGCCACTGCGACCGCAGGCGGGATGCCGATAAAAAACAGCAGCGGCGTCAGGATAAACCCGCCGCCCACACCGAACATGCCCGACAGAATCCCAACGATTCCACCCAGCCCCAAAAGGAGAAAGGCGTTGACCGACACCTCGGCTATGGGGAGGTAAATCTGCATGGCAATTCCTAGCCCCATGTCCCTGCGTATTGCAAGAGTGGGCACGCGTGCCGCCGCGCAGGCCTGATGAATTTCTTGAATCTGGACCTATGAGGCCAAGTTTGGTGTCAGTCCAGCGTCTTGCGCAGGATCAGGGCATCAATCCGCGATCCGTCGCTTCGCGGGTAATAGCCGGTCCGGCGCGCGGCCTCGGCAAACCCGGCGTTGCGGTAGAGCGTGAGCGCCGCCGGATTATCCTCGGCCACCTCAAGAAAGACCATGCCCGCCCCGCGCGCCCGTGCCGCGCCCTCAAACTCTGCAAGGCATTGCTGCGCCAGCCCTTGACGGCGATGAGCGGGGGCGGTGGCCACGGTCAGGACTTCGGCCTCGTCCGCGATCACCCGGCCCATGGCAAAGGCGCGCGCATCGCCCACGGTGAATACGAAAGCGCTCTGAAGCAGCGCCGCGAATTCGGCTGCGGTCCACGCGCGGCTCTGGCCCGCGAAGGCGGCGGCGTGGCAGGCTGCCAGCGCCTCAGGCGTCATCCAGAATCACCGGAGGCACATCGCGCGCGGGGGCGGCGTCTGCGGGGCGCACATAGAGCGGGGCCGGAGGCGCGGCATTCTCGGGCGCCTGAGCGGCCAGCCGCGCAATGAATTCGGCCAATACGGCCGGGGCAGGCGGCAGGGCAGGATCGGAAACCGCGTCCATCCCGAGCAATTCCGGCGCGCTGTTTTTGCTTTGGACATAGGCCATGTCGCGCGGGGCGGGCACACAAGGGGTCCCGTCACGATCCTGCGCGCGGATCACGTCAAGCGTGCTGATGCCGATTGTGGGAATGCCAAGGCTCAGCGCCAGACCCCGCGCTGCCGCCACCGAAATTCGGATGCCGGTGAAATTGCCGGGGCCGATGCCGACACCGATCCGGTCAAGGTCGCGCCATGTGACGTCGGCCTCGTCCAGCATTTCCTGCAAGAGTGGCATCAGGCGTTCGGCCTGTCCGCGGCCCATATCCTCGGCGCGTGTGGCCATGACCCGCGCGCCGCGCAGCAAAGCGGCCGCGCAATGCGCGGCCGATGTGTCAAATCCCAGCGTCAGCGGCTCAGAGGCCAACAGGGCGCACCTCTGTCACCTCGGGGATGTAGTGGCGCAGCAGGTTCTCGATCCCCATCTTGAGGGTGATGGTCGAGGACGGGCAGCCGGCACAGGCCCCCTGCATGTGCAGATAGACCACGCCGCGATCAAATCCGTGAAAGGTGATGTCGCCGCCATCCTGAGCCACGGCAGGGCGCACGCGGGTGTCGAGCAATTCCTTGATCTGGTTGACGATTTCCGAATCTTCGCCGCTGTGCTCGGCATGGCCGGACGCGCCGCCGCCTTCGCCCAGCATGACCGGCTGACCGGATTGGTAATGCTCCATGATCGCGCCCAAAATTGCGGGTTTGATATGGTCCCACTCGGTCGTCTCAGCCTTGGTCACCGTTACGAAATCATTGCCAAAAAACACGCCCGAGACCCCCGGAACGCGAAAGATCCGCTCGGCCAGCGGGGATTTCTCGGCCCCTTCGGCGCTTGGGAAATCTGCTGTGCCTGCATCGAGCACGGTTTGACCGGGCAGGAATTTCAATGTCGCGGGGTTCGGTGTGGATTCGGTCTGAATGAACATGGCAGCGCCCTCTTGTGGTTGCTTCAGATATGCGCCCGGCCTTCTGCACTGTCAAGGTTTAGAACTATTCTAAGCTGTCAGAGGCCCTGCGCAACAGCGGTCAGCCTGAAACGATATTGCCAAGTTATTCGGGTTGAACCACGGGTTGGCGGGCATCTTGTTCGTGCGCTCATGTCGGCGGTTTGGCCGGACCGGAGGCTGCAAGGGCATCGCAACGGGCGTGGTGGGATGTGCGTTGGCATGTTCCTCAAATTCTCATACCCGGATTGGATGCGGTCCCCCCCCCTTGGCCATCGCTGGCAGAGGGCGCAGCGAGCCCCCTGTCTAGCGATAGGTCCGGTCCTCGATGGGGGTGGCTTCGATCCGGGCCAAAAGCAGGTCAAGCAGCCATTGTTCGGCCCGATTGAGCACGGCGCGGGGGTTCCAGATCATGTGCACGTCGACCGCCGCTGTCTGATCATAGGGCGGCAATTGCCACAAGAGCCCGTCACGCACATCGCGTGCCACCACATGTAACGGCAAGGGCCCGACACCGAGACCTGCGATAATCATGCGGCGCACCTCTTCGAGATGGCTGGAGGTGGCGATGATCTGGTCGCCCAATTCTGCCTGCGCCCGCATCAGGGTCACGGGTTTAAGCGCATCCTGCAAGCGGTCGGTTTCAAAGCTGACCGCGGAGCGTCCGGCAAGATCGGCGCGGGTCAGGTCACGCTGACCAAAAAGCGGATGCGGCGGGCCGCAAAACAAGCCGAAGAATTCGCGATAAAGGCGCATATATTCGAGTTTCGGGTTGCGCTGATGCACAAGGCAGATGGCAAAGGAGGCCGAGCGCGCCGACACTGTTTCAATGGCCTGAGCAGAGGAATGCACCTCGATCGCCAGGGTGGCGCGCGGGTTCTCCGCATGGAATTCGGCCAGCACCTGATCAAAAACCGGGCAGACCACATGCGAGGCCAGAGACAGGCGCACATGGCCTGTCACCTCATCCGTCATGTCGCGCATCAGGGTCGAGAGACGCAGGATGGAGCCTTGAATATCGAGCGCTTCCCGGTAGAGCACTTCGCCTGCCTCGGTCAGCGCGAAGTGCCCCGGAGAGCGATGAATAAGCCGTTTTCCAACCCGATTTTCCAGCCGTTTCAATGCGGTAGAGACGGAGGGTTGTGTCAGGCGCAGGCGATTGGCGGCGTCGGTGACAGAGTGCGATTGGGCCAGCGTCACGAAGGTACGCAAGAGGTTCCAGTCCATCTCGCGCATGATACGTTCGGGGCTGTTGCGATCATTCATAGGCAGCATCTATTGTCACAATTCCTATTATCTATTTGATTTATGATT
Source organism: Roseovarius sp. (assembly GCF_048262375.1). Taxonomy (GTDB): domain Bacteria; phylum Pseudomonadota; class Alphaproteobacteria; order Rhodobacterales; family Rhodobacteraceae; genus Roseovarius. Next base: position 122,175 of record NZ_JBLXFE010000003.1, on the reverse strand, counting down.
GCTCAATTTGCACGTTCACCGCAAGCCCGCAGATCAAGGGCAGAACGTGAAAGGGAGATGCATGTCGGTCGAGGCCCGCGAAGCGAGGCAGCCGTGGATTCTGTTGTCGCCCGCCTTGGGGGCGGTGACGCTGCTCTTGCTGGTTCCGCTGATGTTCATCGTGGTCTATTCATTCTGGCTCCGCTCGGCGATGGGCGCGGATCAGGTGGGATTTTTTCTCGATAACTGGCAAAAAGCGCTGAGCGATCGGTTCTATCGTGACATCCTGCTCAACACTCTCAAGATTGCGGCGGTCACGACGGTGATCTGTGCGCTGATGGGCTATCCTGCGGCCTATTTCATCGCGCGGTCGCGGGGCAACAAGATGGTTTTGCTGCTGCTTCTGATGCTGCCATTCTGGATCAGCTACATCATCCGCACGATGAGCTGGATCAATATTCTAGGCACCTCGGGGGCGCTAAATACGCTGTTGCTCAGCCTCGGACTCATCGGTGAGCCGATCCAGATGCTCTATAATGAGGCCACCGTGATCCTCGGCCTCGTGCATTTCCTGCTGCCGTTCATGGTGCTCAATGTCTATGTCAGCCTTGAGGGAATCGATACCAATCTTGAGGATGCCGCCACGTCGCTGGGGGCTACCCGCTGGCAGGCATTTACCCAAGTGACTTTGCCGCTCTCGCTGCCCGGTCTTGCCGCTGGGGGGCTGCTTTGTTTCGTTCTCGGGGCCGGGACCTATATCACGCCAGTCATTTTGGGCGGGCCACGCGATGCGATGTTCGCCAATCTGGTGTTCGAGGCCATCATCACGCAATTGAACTGGCCGCTCGGTTCGGCGCTCTCGCTCTTGCTGCTGGCGGTGCTGGGCCTGCTGGTGGCGATCTACAACCGCTATCTCGGTATGGCGCAACTGGCCAAGGGGCTGGGTTGATGGGCTGGCAAGTCATCCGCATCTGGACCGTTCTGGTCTATGGTTTCATGTTCCTGCCGGTGGCGGTGGTGGTGCTGTTGTCGTTCAACGCCAATCAGTTCGGCAGTTTTCCGATGACCGGGGTTTCGCTGCGCTGGTTTGAGGAATTGTGGAACAATGACGCGGTGATGCGGGCGTTTCGTACCTCGCTCGTGCTGGGGCTGATGACGGCGGTAATCTCTACCACATTGGGGATTTTGGCGAGCCTCGCGTTGGTGCGCTACAACATTCCCGGTCGTAATGCGATCACCACGCTTCTGATTGCGCCCATTCTGGTGCCCGAGGTGGTGCTGGCGGTGGCGCTGCTGCTCTTTCTCAACTGGTTGGGCATTGGCAAGAGTTTCGCACTTTTGCTGGCGGGTCATGTGATTTTCACCCTGCCCTTTGTGATCCTCGTGGTGCAGGCGCGGCTGGTCAGTATCAAGCGCGACGTGGAAGAGGCGGCGCTGAGCCTTGGCGCCAGCCCGGTGCAAACCTTTTTTGCCGTGACCTTGCCGCTCATGCTGCCAGCTGTGGCGGCGGGTGCGCTCTTTGCCTTTACCATCAGTTTCGATGACATCACCGGCACGCTCTTTTGGAAACCCGGTGGGGTCGAGACGGTGCCGACGCAGATTTTCTCAATGCTGCGCAATTCGATCAGCCCGGAAATCAATGCTCTGGGTACGGTGATGATCGTGATGACCGTGGGTCTTCCGCTGCTGGGTGCGGCGGTGGCCCGAAGATTAGCCATGAAACGCGGCGCATGAGAACCGCGACAACCCTCAACAAGGAGACCTGAGAAATGGATAATACCAAGAGATATGAAAGACTTCTGGATCGTTACCGCAACGGCGATCTGGACCGGCGCAATTTTCTGGGCCTGATTGGGGCCGCCGGTCTGGCGTATGGTGTGCAAACGCCCTTTGCCAAATTCGCGAGCGCGCAGGACGTCAAGCAGGTGCGCTTTGACGGCTGGGGCGGGGTCGTGTCCGAGGCGTTCCGCAAGCATGCGTTCGATCCCTACACCGCCAAGACCGGGATTGCCGTGGTCGATGGCACATTTGCCGGGAGCGACGAGTATCTGGCGCAGGTCCGTTCGAGCCAAGAGGGCGAGTATAATATCGCGCATCTGTCGGGTGTGTTCGACTATGCCCGGTATGTAAATTTTGGCCTGACGGTTGAGCTTAATCTCGACAATATTCCCAATATGTCGCTGGTGATGGACGCGCTGACCAATGCGTTCCGGGGCGTGACGCCCGATTACCTGTCGGCTGTGCCCTATGACTATGGCACAACGGGCCTTGCCTATAACCGCAAGTATATCTCTGATGAGGAGATGAAGGAGAAAGGCGCCAGCATCCTGATCGACGAAGCCTATAAGGGAAAGATTGGCGGCTGGGGCGAGTGGCGCACGCGCATCTGGTACGGCGCCTTGCAGACGGGTCAAGATCCGAACAACATTCAGGATATGGAAGCGGTCTGGGATGCGATCCGCAGCCACCGCGATCTGGCGCTGAAATACTGGTCGTCGGGGGCCGAGTTGATGAGCCTGCTGGCCGAGGAAGAGATTTACGTCACCGAAGGCTGGTCGGGTCGCATCGCCGCCCTGCAACAGGAAGGCCACGACATTGGCTATTATGACGCGCCCGGCAGCTTTGCCTGGCAGGAATGTCTGCATGTGCTCAAGGGCAGCCCGGTTGAGGCCTGCGAAGAACTGCTGAACTTCATGCTGTCGCCTGAGACCTCGATTGCGGTGGCCGAGGGGCAGAACTATCCGCCTGCTCTGGATGGCACCAAGGTTGATCTGGGAAGCAAAATCCCGACCCTGCCAGCCTATGATCCGGCCGGCACGCTGTCGTCGCTGACCTTTGCCAACCCCACCTATTGGAATGGCAACGAGGCCGAGTGGTCAGAAACCTTTAGCCGCGTGCAGCGCGGGTATTGATGGCATGCCCCGCCTCGGCCTTGTGCCGGGGCGGGGTCCATGACCCCCGAGAGGAGACCGCCGATGAGCGCCGTTACCCTGAAGAATATCGTCAAGCGGTTCGGCAATTTCACCGCCGTGCATCGCACGACGCTGGAGATCCCCGAGGGTGCATTTGTCACGCTCTTGGGCCCGTCGGGTTGTGGCAAGACAACCAATCTGCGGATGATCGCGGGCTTGCTTGATCCGACCGAGGGCGAGATCCTGATCGGTGGGAGACGGGTCAATGACGTGCCGATCTACAAGCGTAATCTGGGGCTGGTGTTCCAGAACTACGCGCTATTCCCGCATAAAACCGTGGCAGAGAACGTGGCCTTTGGCCTCAGATACCGCAACGTGTCGAAATCCGAAATCCCGGCCAAGGTGCAGGCGGCGCTGGAGTTGGTGCAACTGCCCCATGTCGGGGATCGCTACCCCAAGGCCCTATCGGGCGGGCAGCAGCAGCGCATCGCGCTGGCGCGGGCCATCGTGATCGAGCCGGACGTGCTGTTGCTCGATGAACCGCTCTCGGCGCTGGATGCCAACCTGCGCGAGGATATGCGGGTAGAGTTGAAGCGCATTCAGGAACGGATTGGCGTGACCACGGTTTTTGTCACCCATGACCAATCCGAGGCGCTGGCGATGTCTGATCTGATCGTCGTCATGTCCGAGGGGCGGGTCGAACAGGTGGGCAGGCCAGAAGAGGTCTATAACACCCCGGCAAGCGAATTTGTGGCTAATTTTCTGGGCGCGTCGAACATCACCGAGGCGCGTTGCATTGAACACGGCGAGAGTGTTGTGGTCGAGGATGCCATCTTTGGCAAGGTGTTGGTGCCTGCGGCCAAGGCCCCCAACCTGACCGGCACTGGCAAGGCCAAGCTGGTGGTGCGGGCGGAAAAGCTGCTCCTTGCAAAATCGCCCGCACCTGAGGGGGTGATTTCGGTTCCCGCCACGGTGGAAACAGTAGATTATCAAGGACAGGCGGTGCGGTATTTCGTGCGCGCGGGTAATGCGCAGCTACAAGCCATCAACATGATCGACGATCACCCGTTCGCGGTGGGAGCGGAGGTCCATCTGCATTTGCGTCCGCAGGATTGCGCGGCGTTACCGGGATAAGACAATGAACGTGAAACCCTCTCACCTTTTCTATCAGGGGCGCGACCGCAAGCCGGTGCTCGATCAGGCGCGCGGCGTCTATATGTGGGACGTGGATGGCAAGCGCTATCTGGATGGCTCAAGCGGTGCGATGGTCTGCAATATCGGCCATTCCAATGAGAATGTGCTGGAGGCGATGCGCCGCCAGATGGAGAAATCCACCTTTGGCTATCGCCTGCATTTCGAGACCGAAGCGTCAGAGAAGCTGGCCGCCAAGACCGCAGCACTCTGCCCTGAAGGTTTGAACCGGGTGTTCTTTGTCTCGGGCGGGTCCGAGGCGGTGGAATCCGCGATCAAACTGGCCCGGCAATATGCGCTGGCAATCGGCGAGGGCAGCCGCTGGAAGATCATCAGCCGCGCGCCCGGCTATCATGGCTGCACGCTTGGTGCGCTTGCCATCACCTCTTATGCGCCGCTCACAGAACCCTTTGCGCCGATGATGCAGGCGATGCCGAAAATCCCCGCGCCGCGCGCCTATCTCGATGGGTTGGACCCCGAGGATGAGGCCACTGGCCAGCATTACGCCGACATGCTGGAGGCGAAGATACTGGAGGAAGGTCCCGACAGCGTGCTGGCGTTTGTGGTAGAGCCTATTGGCGGCGCTTCGACCGGCGCGCTGGTGCCGCCGCGCGGCTATATGGAGCGTGTGCAGGAGATTTGCCGCAAATACGGCGTGCTCTTCATTCTGGACGAGGTGATGACCGGGGCGGGGCGCACCGGTAAATTCCTCGCCTCGGAGCATTGGAACCTTGCCCCGGATATTATCGTCATGTCCAAGGGCTTTGCTGCAGGGTACATACCGCTTGGCGCGATGGTTGCGCATGAGCGTCTGGTCGAGCCGGTGCTGGATGCCGGCGGCTTCTTGCATGGCTTCACCTATGCGGGCAATCCGCTTGCGTGTGCTGCTGGCCTCGCCGTGATCGACGAGATTGAGCGGATGGATCTGGTGGGCAATGCCGCGCGGATGGGCGACAAGCTGCAAGAGCGGCTGCGCGGTCTGATGCAGCGCTATGCCATCATCGGCGATGTGCGCGGCAAAGGTCTGTTGACGGCGTTCGAATTCATGTCGGATCGCGGCACCAAGGCACCTTTGCCCAAGGGCTTGCGCGCCTTCGACCGCTTTGTGCAGATCGCCTATGACAAGGGGCTGATCGTCTATTCGCGGCGCACCCGTGACGGCGTTGAGGGGGATCATATCATCGTCGCGCCGCCGATGATCGTGACTGAAACCCATCTGGATGAGATCACCGAAATGCTGGATGCCTCATTGGCTGAGTTCACCGAGGAAATCCGCCCAGCGCTCGACCGGGTGGTGTGAGCGGCATGCGTGAAATCATCATCACCTGTGCGCTGACGGGATCAATCCACACGCCGTCCATGTCGCCGCATCTGCCTGTTTCGGCCGATGAAATTACCCATGCCGGGATCAATGCGGCAGAGGCCGGGGCGGCCATTTTGCATCTGCATGCGCGGGACCCTCAGACCGGGCGGCCCTCTGCTAACCCCGAGCATTTCCGTGCCTTTTTGCCCCGGTTGCAACAGGGCTGCGATGCGGTGCTCAACCTCTCGACCGGGGGCAGTGCGACGATGACCCTCGAAGAGAGATTGGCCGCGCCCAAAGAGGCTGCCCCCGAAATGGCCTCGCTCAACATGGGCACGATGAACTTTGCGCTCTACCCGATGGCCGAGCGCATCACCGACTGGCGGCACGACTGGGAGAAACCGTTTCTCGAAGGCTCTGACGATCTGGTGTTCAAGAACACGCCGCGTGACATCGCCCGTATCCTGACCGAGCTGGGTCAAGAGCGCGGCGCGCGGTTCGAGTTTGAATGCTATGATCTGAGCCACCTCTACATGCTGCGCCATTTCGCGGATCGCGGGCTGATCAAGGCCCCATATTTCATTCAGTTCGTCTTTGGCGTTTTGGGTGGCATGGGGGCAGACCCTGAAAACCTCACGCATATGGTGCGCATCGCGGACAAGCTCTTTGGCGGTGATTATATGTTTTCCGTGCTGGCTGCCGGACGCCACCAAATGCCGATGGCGGCACAAGCGGCGGCGATGGGTGGGCATGTGCGCGTGGGGTTAGAGGACAGTCTGACCATCGGGCGCGGCACGCTGGCGCGTTCCAATGCCGAGCAGGTCGTCAAGGTGCGCGGCATTGTCGAGGCGCTGGGCCGGGTGGTGGTGAGCGCCGACGAGGCGCGCGCGCTGCTGGGGCTCAAGGGTGCGGACCGGGTGGCGATCTGAACCATGGCAGAGTTTCGCGCGATTGAGACAGAGGAAGATCTGCTGCTGTTGGACCGGGCCTTGCGCGCGCTCAGCCATGATCTGGGTGACACGCATGTGGCGGGACCGGACGCGCTGCGCGCCGGTCTGACAGGGGAGATTCCGGCGGCACATGGCCTGCTTGCGCTGGAGGACGGGTTGATTGGTGCCGCGCTCTTTGGGCCGATGTTTTCCACGGTGCGCGGGGCCGCTGGTGTCTATGTTTCGGACCTCTGGGTGGCAGAAACGGCGCGCGGTCAGGGGCTGGGGCGCGCGTTATTGGCAGAGGTTGCGCAGCGGGCGGGCGCGCTGTGGCGCGCGGAATGGATGATGCTGGCGGTCTATGCCCACACGCCCGCCTCGCGGCGGTTCTACGAACGGTTGGGGTTCGAGGCGCAGGAGCAGGCGACGCAAATGCGCCTGCCACAGGCGGCGATGCGGCGATTGAGGGGAGAGGACGGATGAAGGCGATTTTTGATGACCGGCAATGGCGGCATGACCCCAAACATTTTATGGCCAATGGGGTGATCAAACCTAGCCCGGAACAGCCCGAACGGATTGCGCGCCTGACAGAAGGCGCCACGGCGGCAGGCTGTGAGGTCGTCGCGCCGCAGGATGCCGGGCTTGGCCCGATTGCCGCGCTCCATTCGCCGGAGTATGTTACGTTTCTGCGCAATATCTACCCGCGTTGGCAGCGCATCGACGGCGCGGGCGAAGAGGTGATCCCCAACATTCACCCTGCCAATCGCAGCGACAATTACCCCAAATCCGCCGTGGGTCAGGCCGGATACCATCAGGCTGATACCGCCTGTCCCATTGGGGCGGGCACATGGGAAGCCGCCTATTGGTCGGCACAGACCGCGGTGACCGGGGCGGATATGTTGGCCGCTGGAGAGCAGGCCGCCTATGCGCTTTGCCGTCCGCCGGGGCATCATGCCTTTGGCGATCTGGCGGGGGGGTTCTGCTTTCTCAACAATGCCGGAATTGCGGCAGAGCGGTTGTGGTCCAAGGGGCTGCGTGCGGCAATCCTTGATGTCGATGTGCATCACGGCAACGGCACGCAGGGTATTTTTTATGACCGCGACGATGTGCTGACCGTGTCGATTCATGCCGACCCGGTGCGCTTTTATCCGTTCTTCTGGGGTCACGCTGACGAACGCGGAACCGGGCGCGGAACCGGCTACAACCTCAACCTGCCGCTGGCACGCGGCACCGGGGACGACGCCTATCTGAAAACGCTCGACGTCGCGTTGGAACGGGTCGTGAATTTCGGGGCGGACGTGGTGGTTGTGGCACTGGGCCTCGATGCGTATGAGAACGATCCACTTCGGGGGCTGGCGATCACCACGCCCGGATTTGGACGCATCGGGGCTGCGATTGCCAGACTTGGGATGCCGACGCTTTTCGTACAGGAAGGCGGGTATCTCTGCGAGGAATTGGGGCAGAATCTGACATCGGTTTTGACAGGATTTGAGGAGGCGTGAGCATGGCTGATGTAATCGTGATCGGCGGCGGGATTGCTGGCGTCAGTGCGGCAGCGGAACTGGCGCGCAGCGGTGCGGCTGTCGTGGTGTTGGAGGCTGAGCCACAGATCGGATATCACGCAACCGGGCGATCCGCCGCCATCTTTATCCGCAACTACGGCAATGCCACCCTGCGCGGATTGAATGCTGTAGCAGAGCCGATTTTTGAGGAACCGGGAGAGATTAGCAGCAAGCCGTTGCTTAGCCCGCGGGGCGAATTGATGGTCGCCACGGAAGAGGAACTGCCGGTGCTCGATGCCTATCTTGAAGGATCGACAGGCATTGACCGTCTGACAGGCAAGGAGGCGGCAGAGATCGTGCCAATCCTGCGGGCGGACCGGATTGCAGGCGCGATGATCGAACGCAACGCGCGCGGGATCGATGTGGACCTCTTGTTGCAGGGCTATGCCCGGATATTGCGGGCGCGCGGTGGTCAGATCGTGACCGGGGCTGCGGTGACGCACCTGACCCGAGAGGCGGGGCTCTGGCAAGTGATGACGGCGCAGGGCAGCTTTGCTGCGCCTGTCGTGGTGAATGCCGCCGGGGGATGGGCGGATCAGGTGGCGACAATTGCAGGCGTGCCGCGCGCAGGCTTGCAGCCCTTTCGGCGTTCCGCTGCGATCATTCCGGCCCCCGAGGGGTTTGACACCGAGCATTGGCCGATCTTTGGCGGTATCGCTGAGACATGGTATGCCAAGCCCGAAGCGGGCAAGCTGATGGTATCGCCTGCTGACGAAGATCCGGTTGAGCCGCATGACGCCTGGGCCGATGATATGGTCTTGGCCGAGGGGCTCTATCGGTTCGAGCAGGCGGTCAACGTGCCGGTAACGCGGGTCGAGCATAGCTGGGCAGGTCTGCGCACCTTTGCCCCTGACCGCACCCCGGTGGTGGGGTTTGACCCACAGGCCGAAGGGTTTTTCTGGCTGGCAGGGCAGGGGGGCTACGGCGTACAAACCGCGCCCGCGTTGTCCCGACTGACAGCGGCGCTGATTGCGGGCAGCACGCCGGATGTATCCGATGCCGTAGTGGCGGGGATGGTGCCGGGACGGTTTGCGGCGGCGACGGAGTGAGGGGCAGGCGGGCCGAACTTGCCATATGCCCTAATGCGCGGCGCGGCGTCTGAAGGTTGACGGCCCCTTTGGTCACGATCACCCCGGCAGGGCGACCCCGCCTCGCGATACCCTGCTTTATTCCTGCGCCTTGGCCCTGATCGAGGCGAATTTGCGCAGCAGATGATCTTTCATCAGTTTGCCCGTGCGCTCTGCATCGCGGGCGCGCAGCGCGTCCAGAATGGCTTCGTGTTCTTCGACCGCCGCGCGCCAGCGTTCCGGTGTCAGATTGGCCTGATAGCGGGCGCGCTGTACGCGAAAGGCCAGCAATTCATGCGAGCGCAGCAGGGTATCATTGTTCGCCGCCGCCAAAATTGCCTTGTGGATCGCCTGATTGATGCGGAAATAGGTGGGGCGATCCGCCTCGTCATAGGTGCGTCGCAGCGTCTCGGTCATATCTGCGATCTCTTGCACGGTGTCGTCGCTGGCCTGCGCCGTGGCCAGTTCGCCCGCCAGCCCCTCAAGAGCGGCCAGCACACAAAACACCTCGGCCAGTTCGGCCTCGCTCTGCCGGGTGATGACCGCGCCGCGATGCGGGATGAGATCCAAAAGGCCTTCGGCGGCCAGAACCTTGAGCGCCTCGCGCAGCGGCGTCCTTGACACGCCGAACTGTTCGGTCAGCAGTTTCTCGTTAATCTTTGCGCCGGGCTGTAACAGGCCCTCAAGGATCATCTGACGCAGCCGGTTGGTGATCTCGACAGCCAAGGCTGTGCGGCCGATCAAATCGGGTTTGAGCGCGGTCATCGGGGCCTCTTGGCTAGGGTTATCCATCGTTGCGGCCTTCTCTTACAGCATTTCCCGATGCTCTGTCGAAGATTTCTGCAATATGCTGCGCACGTCGGTTGGCACCATCGGCAATCTGGTGGCGACAAGAGGTGCCATTTGCGATCAAGAGGTCATCCGGTGCCGCGGCACGCACGGCGGGCAAGAGCGATAGTTCGCCCATTTTCAGGGACACGTCGATGGTTTCGGCCTGATAGCCAAACGCCCCTGCCATACCGCAACAACTGCTCTCGATGGTCTGCGCGTCAAGACCGGGGATGAGAGCGAGCGCCTGTGCCATATCCCCCATCACGCCAGCCGCCTTTTGATGGCAATGGCCGTGGATATGGGCGGTCTGACCCAGATCGGCAAGCGGCAGGTTCAGTTTGCCGGCGCGGGATTCCCGGGCGATGAATTCCTCAAAGAGAAAGGCGTTTTCTGACAAGAGGCGCGCCTCGTCGCCGGGCAGCAGGGTCAGGAACTCATCACGCAGCGTCAGAAGGCAGGAGGGCTCCAGTCCGACGATGGGCGTGCCCGCGCGGATGTGCGGGATAAGGGCGTCGAGCGTGCGTTGTGCCTCGGCGCGCGCGCGGTCGATCATGCCTGCCGCAAGGTAGGTGCGACCACAACAAAGCGGGCGCCCCGGTGCATTTGCCGTGATCACCTCGTATCCAGCTCGTGCCAGCACGCGCAGGGCGGCGCGGGGGATTTCCGGTTCCATCCAGCGATTGAATGTATCCGTAAAGAGAATGACCTTGCCCGCCTTGGTCGAAGACCGGGCGCGTTTGACCTCTGCGTCCTTGAAATAGTCCCCACGAAACAGCGGCAGCGAGCGTGCGCGGGCGAGCCCGGTCATCCGCTCGCCCAATGCCGCGAGAAAGGGCACGCGGTTGCGCAGGGCGATAAGGCCGCGCAACGCGACAGCGACCCGTGCATAGCGCGGCATCTCCGCGATCAGGCGGGCGCGCAGGCCATAGCCCAGTTTTTGACCGCGTTGATACAGCACTTCGGTCTTCATCTTTGCCATGTCAACGCCAGTCGGGCATTCGCGCTTGCAGGCCTTGCAGCCGACACAGAGCTTCATGGTTTCGGCCATCTCGTCTGAGAACAGCGCATCCTTGCCCAGACGGCCCGAGAGCGCGAGCCGCAGCGTGTTGGCCCGGCCGCGTGTCACGTTCCGTTCGTCGCGGGTGACGCGGTAACTGGGGCACATCGCGCCCCCCGCCAGTTTGCGGCAGGCACCGTTGTTGTTGCACATCTCGACCGCGCCCTGAAATCCGGCCCCCTTACCGGTCCACTCGGACCAGTCATGCCCGGTCTTGAGGTCGGCAAAATCATAACCTTGTGGATAGCGCATCAGGCTGCGGTCATCCATCTTCGGCGCATGCACGATCTTGCCGGGGTTGAGGCGGGCGTTGGGATCAAAGGCCGCCTTGACCTCTTCAAAGGCGCTGAGGATGCGCGGGCCAAACATCGCCCCGTGAAACTCTGACCGCACGATGCCGTCGCCATGCTCGCCGGAATGCGAGCCTTTGTATTCCCGCACCATGGCAAAGGCCGCCTCGGCAATCTCGCGCATCTTGCGCACGTCCTGTTCCAGCTTGAGGTTCAGCACCGGGCGCACATGCAGGCATCCCTCAGAGGCATGCGCATACCAGGTCCCGGTGGTGCCGTGCTGGTGAAACACCTCCGTGAGCCGGTCGGTATAATCCGCCAGATGATCCAGCGGCACCGCGCAATCCTCGACAAAGGACACGGGTTTTCCGGCCTCTTTCATCGACATCATGATGTTGAGCCCGGCCTTGCGCAATTCGCCGATATCCGCGGCAAGTGCCATGTCCCATACCTCGACCACGCCGCCTTCGTGATTGCCACCAGAGCCAAACCCATAGCCGAGATCAGACATGGTATCAGCCAGACGGCGCATGTTTTCTTCGTTCTCAGGCGGGGTGTCTGCGAATTCCACAAGCAACATTGCGGCAGGGGTGCCGCGCACAAATTGCTCTAGTGTTTTGGCATAGAGCGGGATCGCACGGGCAAGGTCGATCATGGTGTTATCCACCAGTTCAACCGAGGTCGGGCCAAGTGCCACCAGTGATTTTGCAGCCTCCATCGCGGCGCGGAACGTGGGGAAATGACAGACCCCCAATACGCGGGTTTTTGAGGGCAGCGGCGAGAGCTTGATCTCGATCGCGGTCGAGGTGGCCAGCGTTCCCTCTGACCCGATCAGCAGATGGGCAAGGTTGATGGGCGCTGCACCGGGCACCAGCGCGTCGATATTGTAGCCGCCCACCCGTCGCTGCACCTGCGGGAAACGCGCGGCGATCTCATCCGCCTCACGCGCGCCGAGGTCGAGCATCTGGCGCAACAGTGGTTCGGGCACGCGATTGCCCGATCCGGGACCAAAATCGAAACGGGATCCGTCCGCAAGAAATCCCTCGATCCGGGTGACGTTGTCGCGTGTCGTGCCATAGCGCAGTGACCGCGAGCCGCAGGAATTATTGCCCACCATGCCGCCAATCGTAGCACGCGACGCGGTCGAGACATCGACCGGAAACCACAGGCCATGCGGTTTGAGCGCGCGGTTCAGATCATCGAGCACGATCCCCGGCTCTACCACGGCGCGCTGCCCCTCCACATCCAGTTCCAGAATGCGATTGAGGTATTTCGAGCAATCCACGATCAGCCCGGAATTGACGGTCTGCCCGCATTGCGAGGTGCCGCCGCCGCGCATGGTCAGCGGCAAACCGCCGTCGGTCGCGGCCTGCAATGCGGCGGCAATATCGTCCGGCGTTTTCGCCAGAATCACCCCTGCCGGCATGATCTGATAGATCGAGGCGTCGGTGGCGTAGCGCCCGCGTGAAAAGGCGTCAAAGTGGGTTTCGCCCTGAACCTCGCGGTTGAGGCGCTGTTGTAGAGTGATGTCCAGCATGGTCCCCCGATCCGGTCGATGGGTTGAGTTAGGTCTTGACAGAATATTGAATTCAGAATTCAATTCAACAAAATTCACCCTTACCCAGAGTTCGAAGTTTGCCGGACGCATGGGCGGGGTCGCAGTCCTAGGAGGAACGACGATGACCGCTGGCCGCCATTTTTTACAGATACCGGGCCCCTCTAACGTGCCTGATCGCGTTTTGCGGGCGATGGATTATCCGACCATGGACCACCGCGGTCCGGCCTTTGCCGATGTCGGGCGCAAGGCGCTTGAGGGGATGAAGAGCATCTTCAAGACCGAATCACGGGTGGTGATCTATCCATCCTCGGGCACCGGCGCATGGGAGGCGGCCTTGGTCAACACGCTGTCGCCGGGTGACACGGTGCTGATGTTCGAGACAGGCCATTTCGCGACGCTGTGGCAAAAGCTGGCGCAGAAACTCGGGCTGAATCCGGTGTTTATCGACAGCGACTGGCGTGCCGGGGCCGATGCCGCCGCCATTGAGGATCACCTGCGCGCCGACACCGCGCATGAGATCAAGGCCGTCTGCGTTGTCCACAACGAGACCTCGACCGGGTCGGTGACCGATGTGGCCGCCGTGCGCCGCGCGATGGACGCCGCCGGCCATCCCGCGCTTTTGATGGTCGATACGATTTCCTCGCTCGCGTCGGTGGATTTCCAACACGACGAATGGGGTGTCGATGTGACGGTTTCCGGCTCGCAAAAGGGTCTGATGCTGCCGCCCGGTCTGTCGTTCAATGCGGTCAGCGACAAGGCGATGAAGATCTCAGAGACCGCCGGGCTCAAGCGGTCCTATTGGAGTTGGGCCGAGATGGCCGGTCCGAATGACACCGGCTATTTCCCCTACACGCCCGCGACCAACCTGCTCTACGGTCTCAACGAGGCGATCGACATGCTGCACGAAGAAGGGCTCGACAATGTCTTTGCCCGGCACAAGCGGCATGGCACGGCGGCCCGTGCTGCGGTCGAGGCATGGGGGCTAGAGGTGCTCTGCAAGAAAGCCTCGGACCGGTCGCCGGTCCTGACAGCCGTGATGATGCCCGAGGGACATTCGGCGGATAATTTCCGGGCGGTCACCTTGCGCAACTATGATATGTCACTGGGGAACGGTCTGTCCAAGGTGGCGGATCGGGTGTTCCGTATCGGCCATCTGGGGGATTTCAACGACCTCATGCTGATCGGCACATTGGCCGGTGTGGAAATGGGGCTGCGTGACGCAGGTGTGCCGCATCGTGCAGGCGGGGTGCAGGCGGCGATGGACGTGCTGGGCCAGAAATTCGACAGTGCCCGCGCCGCAGCCTGAGAGTATCAATGTTCCGGGCAGGAAAGAGGAGCCTGCCCGGAGCATGCAAGGCGTGTTTGGAACCAGAGAAGACCACCGTGCGACGCAAGCCGCGCAGAGAGAAAACTAAGGGAGGAAGACAATGAAAAAGACACTGAAACTGAGTTTAATTGCATCCGTCGTCGGATCGTTCGTGGCCATGCCCGCGATGGCGGCAGATGTGACGATGAAATTCGGGCATGTGGGCGCTCCGGGCTCGCTGTTTGAGGCAACGGCGAACCATTATGCGGCCTGTGTCGCTGAAAAGTCCGGCGGCAAGGTCGAGGTGCAGACCTTTGGCTCGTCGCAGCTTGGCAAGGACAAGGAGCTTTTGCAAAAGCTCAAGCTGGGTCAGGTTGATTTCGCGCTGCCTTCCTCGGTGATGTCGTCCGTTGACGGGATCTTTGGTGTGTTCGAGATGCCCTATATCATCAAGGACCGCGATCATATGCGCCGGGTTCAGGATGCGATGATGGACAAGTTCCAGACCGCAGCGAACAACAATGGCTATCACATCGTGGGTCTGGCCGAAAACGGCTTCCGCCACATCACCAACAACACCCGCCCGGTCAATGTGCCTGCGGACCTGCAGGGCATCAAGCTGCGCACGCCCAACGGCGAATGGCGTGTCAAGATGTTCCAGCATTATGGCGCGAACCCGACCCCGATGGCGTTTTCTGACGTGTTCACCGCGTTGCAAACAGGCGTGATCGACGGTCAGGAAAATCCCTATGCTCAGATCGCTTCGGCCAAATTCCAGGAAGTGCAGAAATACCTGTCAATCACCGGGCACGTCTATACGCCTGCGTATATTCTGGCATCCAAGAAGCATCTCGATGGCCAGTCAGATGAGGTAAAGGCCGTGTTGTCGGACTGCGCCGGAGAGACCCAGACCTTTACCTATGAGACCGCAGCGGCGCTGGAAACCGAATTGCTCGATGTGATCAAAGAGGCCGGTGTCGAGGTCAACGAGGCGGACAAAGATGCGTTCATCGCGGCCTCTACGCCGATCTACGACGCTTTTGCGGCAGAGGTCGAAGGCGGTCAGGCATTGATCGATGCGGTTCTCGCACTTGCCGGGTCAAGCTGATCCCACACGTCGGCGGCCCCCTTTGGGGGCCGTCATTCCTTTCCCTGACATGACATCGCGGATCGTGTCCGGCACCGCCGCGCCGGGCCGGTTCGATGCACCGGAACGCAGGACCAAATGAACGCTCTTCTTCAGCAAACCAACCGGATCGCAAGTCGCATCCTTGAAACGATCACGGTTCTCTTGATGGTTGGCCTCACAGTGATCGTGATCGTGGCCGTCATCGCCCGCCTCATGGGCCAAAGCTTTTCCTGGTATGACGAGGTGGCGGCGATCGCGCTGGCTTGGATCACCTATTATGGATCTGCCCTCGCCGCGCTGCACAGGCGTCATATCGGCTTTGATACGGTGTTGCTCGCGATTCCCGGCAGGTATCGGATGCTGGCGGTATTGATCGGTGAAGGGTTGGTGCTGTTGTTCTTTATCCTCATGGCGCGTGCCGGGCTTCAGGTGCTCGAGGTGCTGGAGGGCGACTCTCTCACGTCTTTGCCATGGGTGCCGGTGCAACTGACACAATCGGTGATCCCGATTGGCGCGGTCCTGTTTGTGATCTGCCAATTGCTGAGCCTGCCCAATTACTGGTCCAAGACCGCCCAGGGCATTTCTCTGGAACATGCTGAGATCGAGGAAGAGGTCGAGACCGAACTCGAAAAGAACAAGGAGCGCGTGTGATGCTGATGCTGGGTATTTTTGCGGCACTTGTTGCGATGATCTGCATCAATGTGCCGATCGCCATCGGCCTTGCCTTGGCGGGGGTCTTGGGGCTCTTGGTTACTGAGGGAGCGGGAAGTCTCGTGACGATCGCCCTCGACATGTACGACGGATCAACCAAATTCTCGCTGATCGCGATCCCGATGTTTGTATTGGCAGGCGCGATCATGAACGCGGGCGGCATCACCGACCGGCTTATCAATTTCGTTTCGGCGCTGATTGGGTTCATTCGTGGCGGCCTCGCGATGGTCAACATTGGGGTGTCGCTGTTTTTTGCCGAAATCTCCGGCTCTGCCGTGGCGGATGTGGCGGCAATGGGGTCCATTCTCATTCCACAGATGAAAAAGCGCGGCTACTCCAAGGAACTGTCGGCGGCTGTCACCTCGTCCTCTGCGTCGCTGGCGATCATCATTCCGCCGTCGATCCCGATGATCCTCTATGCTGCGTCGGCCAACACCTCGGTCGAGCAGTTGTTTGTTGCGGGCGTGGTGCCGGGTCTGCTGGGGGCGGCGGGGCTGATGTTTGTGGCCTATGTCTTTGCCCGCCGCTACAATCTGCCGACGGAAGAAGCGTTCAACATGCCCCGCGTGCGCGAGACGTTTATGGACGCGCTGCCGGCGTTCTTTCTTCCGGTGATCATTCTGGGGGGCATCTTTGGTGGCTATGTGACGGCGACCGAGGCCGCAGGCCTTGCGGTGATTGCGGCAATCGTCGTGTCCGCGTGGTACGGACAGGTTGATCTGGGACATCTGCGCCGCGCCATGCTCGACGGCGGCATGCAGACCGCGGTCGTCATGTTGCTTGTGGCGGCCTCGGTGCTGATGGGTGGGTTCCTCACCCGCGCGCAAATTCCGCAGCAACTGGCCCAAGGCATCCTCAATATCACCGATCAGCAATGGGCGATCTTGCTTATTCTCAACTTCTTCTTTCTGGTTATCGGGTTTTTTCTGCACTCTGCGGCGGCGATCATTCTGGTGATCCCGATCGTGATGCCGCTGATCACTGCTGCTGGCATCGACCCGGTGCATTTCGGGCTGGTGGTGACGCTGAACTTGGCCATTGGCCAACAGACGCCGCCGGTGGCTTCGGTGTTGATCACCTCTTGTGCGGTGGCGCGGGCAAATATCTGGGAAGTGTCCAAGGTCAATATCTGGTTCATTCTGGTGCTCTTGGCGGTCTTGCTGCTCTGCACCTATGTGCCGTCTGTGCCGCTCTTTCTTGTCGAATATTTCTACCGTTAAGGGGGCGCAGATGACTGAGATCCTGTCAGAGATCCGGGGGCGCACCCTCTGGATCACCTTCAATCGGCCACAGGCGCGCAATGCGCTGACCTTTGAGATGTACGAAGGCTTGGCCAAACTTTGCCGCGAGGTGCCCAACGATGGCAGCCTCCGTGCCGTGGTGATCCACGGCGCGGGCGGCAAGGCCTTTGCGGCGGGCACCGACATGACGCAGTTTCGCGCCTTTGAACGCGCGCAAGATGCGCTCGATTACGAGGCGCGGATTGAAAGCGTGCTAGAGGCGGTCGAGCGCTGCCCGCTGCCCACGGTCGCGGCGATAAACGGCGCGTGCACCGGTGGCGGGGCGGCGATTGCCGGGGTCTGCGATATCCGCATTGCGGCCACCAATCTCAAGTTCGGCTTTCCCATCGCGCGCACTCTAGGAAACTGCCTCGCTGCCGCCAATCTGGCGCGGCTGTCCTCTTTGATGGGGGCTGGCAGGGTGCGCGAAATGATCTTTACCGCGCGTCTGATCGGCGCAGAAGAGGCGCAGGGCTGTGGCCTGATCTCGGAGGTTCTGGAGGATGAGGCCGCGCTGATGACCCGCGCCCAAGAGCTTGCCGACACGCTGGCGCAAATGGCCCCCCTCACCCTGCGCGCCACCAAGGAGGCGATGCGCCGGGTCGCGGTGGCCACCCGTGTCGCGGATGCCGACCTGATCGAGTTGTGTTACATGAGCCGCGATTTCCGACATGGGATAGAGGCCTTTCTTGCCAAGCAAAAACCAGACTGGAGCGGCACATGAGCAGCACTGGCCCCCTTGAGGGGATGAAAGTGATCGAACTGGCGCATATCATGGCCGGGCCGGTCTGTGGCCTGATGCTGGCCGATATGGGCGCGGATGTGATCAAGGTGGAAAAGCCGGACGGCGACGACAGCCGCCGTTTTGTGCCGCCCGCGATCGAGGGTGAATCCGCCGCCTACATGATGATGAACCGCAACAAGCGGGGGCTCGCGCTCAATCTCAAGGACCCGGAGGCAGTTCAGGTCTTGCATCGCCTGCTGGAAGAGGCGGATGTGGTGATCGAGAATTACCGCATGGGCACAATGGAGCGGCTGGGCCTGAGCTATGACGATTTGCGCGCAATTAACCCAAGGCTGATCTACTGCGAAATTTCCGGCTTTGGCCGTACGGGTCCGTATGCTGAGCGTGGCGGCTTTGACCTCATCGCGCAGGGTATGTCCGGCCTGATGTCGATCACCGGCGAGGGGCCGGGACGCCCTCCTGTCAAGACCGGCGCGCCGGTTTCGGACATCACCGCTGGTATTGTGGCTGCCATGGGGGTCTCTGCGGCTTATGCGCGGATGCTTCAGACCGGGCAGGGGCAAAAGGTTGACACCTCGCTGTTCGAGGCGGCGATCACCCAGACCTATTGGCAATCGGCGATTGCCTTTGCCACGGGCGTGGCCCCGGGTCCGATGGGCTCGGCGCATCCGCTCAATGGTCCCTATCAGGCGTTCCAGACTGCCGATGGCTGGATCAACGTCGGGGCCGCCAATCAACGCAACTGGTTGCGCTTTCTTGATGTGATCGGCGCACCCGAGTTAAACGATGACCCGCGCTTTGCCACGAACCACGACCGGATGCAGCATTTGCAGGAGCTGGAGGAGATTCTGAATGGCTATCTCCGGCACGAGACTTCTGCGGTCTGGCTGGAGCGGATGGAAAAGGCCGGGCTGCCCGCGGGACCAGTGCTCGACATTCTGCAAATGCAGGCGGACCCACAGGCACATGCGCGCGATATGATCGTCGAGGTGGATCATCCGGTGGCGGGCACGGTCAAGACATTGGGCCATCCGATCAAGTTCAGCGAAACGCCCGCAAGCATCCGCCGCGCGGCTCCTGTTCTTGGGCAGCACAGTCGCGAGGTATTGCGCGAGGCGGGATATGTGACGGATCAGATCGAGGCGATGATTGCCTCTGGTGCGGTAATTGCGGCATGACGGACCCTTTGGTGACGCAGCTCTTGGCGGCACGAAACGGTGGGCCAAAACTGCCTGCGGCAGCAGGTGAGGGCCTGACAAGGGACCGCGTCTTTGCCGTGCAGGCTGCGGTCGCTGGCCAATTGGGCCCGGTGGGCGGTTTTAAGGTGGCGTGTCCGCCCGGTGCCCCCATTATCATCGCACCGATCATGGCGCGCGACATTCACGAAAGCCCCGCGAGCATCCGTCTGGCGGCGGGCGAAGAGGTGGGGGTCGAACTCGAATACGCCTTTCGCCTGATTGCCCCCGTGCCGGACACAGACGCGGCGGATTTCGAGGTGCAATTGCGCGCGGCGGTCGAATTGCTGCCCGCGTTTGAGCTGGTGCAGAGCCGCCTTGCCGATCCCAAGGGGGCCACGGCTGCGCTCAAAATGCTCGACAATCAATTGAACGGCGCGGTGGTTCTGGGCGCGCCCTGTCGCGACTGGCAGGGCATCGACGTCACGCAGGCACAGGCGCGGCTGACGCTTGGCGACGACATCCTGCTCGATGGCCCCGCATCGGTGCCTGGCGGTGATGCTTTTGCCACGCTTTGCGCTCTGGCTCGCGCCTTGGGCACTCATTGCGGGGGGTTGCTGCCGGGCCATGTGGTGATCACAGGGTCCCTCAATGGGCTGCCGTGGATGACGCCGCCGACCACAGCCACAGGCTTGATCGACGGGTTGGGTTCGGTCAGCATGGCCCTGACGCCGGTGTGAGACCCTGTCAGGCCGTGCGGGCCATGGTGGCATCAGCCCTCTGCCAATGCGCCATGTGATCCGCCATCGCCCTGACAAACGCCGGGCGCGCCTCGGCGCGCGCGACATAGGCGCTCAGAATGGGCATATCACCCAGCATGCCCTCGCCTGCCAGCACGCGCAGCGTATCGACCATCGCAATGTCGGCCAGACTGAACGCGCCTGCGATCCAATCGCGCCCCTCCAGTACCGTTTCCACCTCGGATAGTCTGGTCTTCAGGGCCTGTCGGGCAAACGCCTTGCTCTCTTCCCCGGATGGTGGGCCAAAGAACTCTGGCCAGCGTTCAGCAAGCACCTTGCTGACCCATACGACACTTGTGAGCTCGACCGTGTTCAGTGCAGCAAAGAGCCATTGCGTGATCTCCGCACGCCGCGCCTCGGGCAAGAGCGCGGTGCCCTCGCCCAGATGGAGCAGGATCGCCCCGCTCTCGAACAGGGTCAAATCTGCGTCGCGGATTATTGGCACCTGTCCAAAGGGCTGCATGGCGCGGTGCGTGTCGCTCTTGGGCTGCATCGGCACCGTTTCGACATGATAAGGGCGGCCAATCTCTTCGAGTGCCCACCTTACCCGCAGGTCACGCACAAAGCCGCGTGGAAAGTCGGGCACCCAATCAAGGGTGATCAGTGTCAGTGTCATGCCACCTTCCCCGAATCGAAAAGGGGTTCAAACCCCGCCCACATCATGCGTTTGCCATCGAACGGCATCGTGGACATATCCATGGTGCCCATCTCGGCTTCCATTGCCTTGGACGCCGCATCGCAGGTGGCACGGTCCGGCCAGGCGATCCAGCTAAAGATCGGCACCTCGCCGTCCTCCGCCTTGGTGGCACGGTAGAAATCTGTCTTCTTGCCCTTGGGCACATCCACGCCCCAGTTCTCAACCATGCCGAGCGCACCGCCCTTGCGGAACATGTCCCAGGCTTTGTTTGCCATGTCGATATAGGCTTGCTTATGGGCCTCGGGGACGGCAAGCAGAAAGCCTTGATAGTAACGCGCGCCACTGTGCGCCCCGCACTCTACGACCGGGTCAAACCCGCCAAAGATCATCCGGCTGCCGTCAAACGGCATTGGCGGCATTTCCTTCATCGCGGGATCGCTCTGCATCTTTTCCCAAGAGGCATCCGCAGTTGCCTTGTCGGGCCACTCGATCCAGGAAAATGTGATGGCTTCGTCGGGCTCTGCAGCGACTGAGCCATAGAAATCGGTGATTTTGCCATGGGGCACATCCACACCCCAGGTCTCGATCATGCGGGTGGCGCCATAAGATTTGAACATCTCCCAGACCGCATCGGCATGAGTGAGATAGGCGTCCTTGTTAGAGGATGGAACAGCGGCAACCGAGCCGGTGAAATAGGGCATTTTAACTCTCCTGTTCTACGTGTTCGCGCGCGAGAGAATCTCTCTTGCATCCATACTGTGCCAACGGTAGTAGTAAAAAACTACTAAAAGTATGAAAAATGACTAAACAGGCGAAATCCCCCACGTTGCGCTATGACGAAGGCTGTCTCGCGGCGCATGCGCTAAACCTTATTGGCGACCGCTGGGCGCTGCTTGTCGTGCGCGAACTGATGTTCGCACCCAAACGGTTCCAGATGATCCGCGCGGGTCTGCCGGGCATCACAGCAAGCGTGCTGACCGGACGTTTGACACAGATGGAACAGGCCGGGGTGCTGACCCATGACACGCGGTTGGGTGTTTACGCACTGACCAACCCTGGTCGCGCGCTCTTGCCGGTTCTGCAGGCACTCTGCCGTTGGGCGCTGACGATACCGGGCCATGACCCGTCGCGCTTTATCAGCCCTTCGGCCTTGATGATCTCGATGGGTGTGATGCTCCGGCGTGACCGTGCCGCAGGTCTCGATGCACGGGCCGGGTTTGATTTCGGCAGCGAAGCCTTTGAAATGCAACTGACGAATGGCGTGCTCGACACCCGTCTGGTCATAGAGGTCAACGCACCGTTTGTGTTGTCCGGGACCGGCAATACCTTGGCCGCCGCCGTATACGGCAAAAGGCCCCTGCACCAGATGATCTCCCAAGGTGACATCGCCGTGCAGAGCGATGTGGATGCCGCACAGGCGTTTGTCGACCTCTTTCAACTTTCAGCGTGAGTGCCGTGTCAGGATAATTCTACTCCTACTTTGGTCGGAGGCACAAAGCGCAGCAAGCACTTGTGCCGATGCGAAACTGCGATAGGGTTCTGAATGTGTGAATGCAACGTAAGCGGTATTCGCATGAGCCGCGCGAAGGGGAGAGCGCGTTGGGTCTGCTTTTAGAGGTCTAAGATACAGCTCGGTTCGACCGCGCCGTGGCGAACAGGCTGTCTGGATTTTCAAACGGGAGGAACCACATGAAGCATCTTCTTTCAACCATTGCCACACTGGCGCTCAGCGCGGGCCTTGCCCATGCACAGGCGGCCAATGTGCCGAGTAATCTGGAAAAACTGTCGAATTTTCAATCGACCGGTGTGAGCGACTTTACCTTTATCGAACAGGGCGGCGCCTATGCCGATGGCATCAAGAAAACGCTTGAGCGTGTCACCCTGCCGCCCGGGTTCAAGATCGGCCTTTACGCGGTTGTGCCTGATGCGCGCCACATGGCTGTCGGTCCACAAGGCGTCGTGACCTTTGTCGGCACCCGCAAAGACAAGGTCTGGTCGGTCACCGACCGCAACAAGGACCGCGTCGCCGACGAGGTCAAGGATTTCGCGCCGTCGCTGCAGTTTTCGATCCCCAATGGCCCGTGCTTTTCCAAGGATGGCTTTCTCTACATCGCCGAACAGAACCGCGTGCTGCTGTTCCCCGCCGCAGAGTTCTTTTATGAGAGCCCCGACGTGGCGGCCTTCAATCTTGTGGCCAAGGGCGATCTGATCCCCGAAGAACAGGAAAGCTTTAACCACACCGCGCGGGTTTGTGACATCGGCCCGGATGGCAAGATTTATATCTCGCTCGGACAGCCCTTTAACGTCGCCCCGAAAGAAAACCTCGAGACCAACACCAAATGGGGCATCGGTGGGATCATTCGCATGAACACCGATGGTACCGGCCGCGAAGTTTATACCTACGGGGTGCGCAACTCTGTCGGGCAGGATTTCCATCCCGCAACCGGTGAACTGTGGTTTACCGACAATCAGGTTGATGGCATGGGCGATGATATCCCCCCCGGCGAGTTGAACCATCAGACCGAGGCAGGTCAGCATTTTGGCCATCCGTGGTATGGCGGCGGATCGGTACGCACCAATGAGTATAAGGGCGAGGACGTGCCCGTCGAGGTGGTGATGCCCGCGGTCGAATCCGTGGCCCATGCCGCCGATCTTGGCATGACCTTCTACACCGGCAAGATGTTCCCGGCACACTATAAGAACGCCATCTTCTCGGCGCAGCATGGCTCGTGGAACCGCACTGATCCGGTGGGCGCCCGCGTGATGGTCACCCATATCGCTGAGGACGGTACCGCGACGATGGAACCGTTTGCCGAGGGCTGGATCGACGAGAATGGCGAATATCTGGGGCGTCCTGTCGATGTGGCGCAGCTGCGCGACGGCTCGCTTCTGGTCTCGGATGATCTTGCCGGCGCGATCTATCGCATCTGGTATGAGGGCAATTGATGCTCAAGGCATGTGTTCTTGGTCTGGGCGGGGTTTTCCTCGCCCAGATTGCCATGGCAGAGGGGGCAACAGGTAATCCCGAGGCCGGGCGCAAACTGGCCAGCCAATGCCGCACCTGTCATGGGATCGAAGGCATGGCCAAGATGCCAATCGTCCCGCATATCGGTGGCGAAAACCCAGCCTATATCGAGCATCAGCTGACCGCCTTTCGTGAGGGGCGTCGCGTGCATGAAATGATGAGCGTGGTCGCGGCCAGCCTCTCGGATCAGGCGATTGCCGATCTGGCGGCGTGGTACAGCAGCCAGACACCGGTTGCCGCCCTTGGTCCCAATCAGACGCCGGAGAACGCACCAGAGGCCTGCACCGCATGCCATGGTGCGGATGGGATCGCGCTTATCGACGATGCGCCAAACCTTGCGGGTGAGACGGTGATGTATATCGACACCCAACTCAAGGCATTCCGTACCGGCAAGCGGCAGCATGACATCATGAGCGGTATCGCCGCAGAGATGTCGAACGATGAAATCCGGGCCGTGGCGGAATGGTATTCGTCTGTCCGGTTCAAGGTCGAGCCGGTCCAGTAACGGTCAGAAGAAACGCAAACGGGCGCGCCGCAGGGCGCGCCCGTTGAACTCGTCTTGATCGACGCTTAGCCTTTTTTCAGCACGCGCTGACCCAGCACCTCGGCGATCTGCACCGCGTTCAGCGCCGCACCCTTGCGCAGGTTGTCGCTGACGCACCACAGGTTGATGCCGTTATCAATCGTCGGGTCCTGACGGATGCGGCTGATAAAGGTGGCAAAATCGCCCACGCATTCGATCGGCGTCACGTATCCGCCGTTCTCGCGCTTGTCGATCACCATGATGCCGGGGGCTTCGCGCAGGATGTCGCGGGCCTCGGCTTCGTCCAGATGATCCTCAAACTCGATATTGATTGCCTCGGAATGGCCGACAAACACCGGCACCCGCACGCAGGTCGCGGTGAGCTTGATCTTGGGGTCGAGAATTTTCTTGGTCTCGGCGACCATTTTCCATTCTTCCTTTGTCTGACCATCCTCAAGGAAGACGTCGATATGCGGGATCACGTTGAACGCGATCTGCTTGGTGAATTTCTTGGCGGGCTTGTCATCGGTCGGGTTGTAGACCGCCTTGGTCTGATCCCAGAGCTCGTCCATGCCTTCTTTGCCAGCGCCCGACACCGACTGATAGGTCGAGACAACGACACGCTTGATGCGTGCGCGGTCATGCAGCGGCTTGAGCGCCACCACCATTTGCGCAGTGGAACAATTGGGATTGGCGATGATGTTCTTTTTGGCATAGCCCAGAACCGCCTCGGCGTTCACTTCCGGCACGACCAGCGGCACATCGGGATCGTAGCGATAGAGCGACGAGTTGTCGATCACCACGCAGCCAGCCTTGGCGGCTTTGGGCGCATAGATTTTGGTCGCGTCAGAGCCGATGGCAAACAGTGCGATGTCCCAGCCGGTGAAATCGAACGTGTCCAGATCCTGGGTCTTGAGAGTTCGCTCGCCAAAGCTGACCTCGGTGCCCAGAGACCGGCGCGACGCAAGTGCCGCGATCTCATCCACCGGAAACTCGCGCTCGGCGAGAATGTTCAGCATTTCGCGGCCCACGTTGCCCGTGGCACCTGCGACGACGATTTTGTAACCCATGTGTGTCTGCCTCCATAGCGGGGGTTGCGGTGCGGGTCATACAGCGATTGACCGGGATGTGAAAGGGGCAGCACTCAATCCATGCTGTCGCGGCTAAGGAGATATGTCACCAGACCCGCCAGCAAGGCAAAGCCGAAAAGTGCGAAAATCGTGGTATACCCGGCCAAGGTGCTCGGGGCTGAGGCGTGCAGCGGGCCAGAGGCAAATTGCGCCACGCCGACTCCGCCAATTCCAAACAGGTTGAGCAGTGTCACACCCCGCCCCGCCAGATGCGCGGGAAAGAATGCCTTGCCATGCGCTATGAGCACCGGAAAGGTGGACCCGGCAAGACCTATGACCGCGAGCAGGGTGATGGACAGCCCAAGGCTCCGATCCGGCCAGAGCATCAGCGCCAGCACAGCCACGGCACAGATCGCATTTCCGGTAAAAATCACCCACTTGCGCGAGTTAAAAATCCGGTCCAGCGGACCATAGGCAAAGGTGCCTGCGATCATCGCCACCCCCATAACCAGCGTCGCCTGCCCCACCTGTCCGGTCTCAAGACCAAAGACATCGCGCAGATAGGGGCCTGCCCACAGCCCGCGCAGCGCGGCGGCCGGTGCGTAGGCTACAAACATCAGGGGCAGAATCGCCCAGACGGCGGGCATACGCAGCAGATCAAAGAGCGAGCCGCGCGCATCGCCTCCCACCGCTTCGGGGTCCCGGACCAGCGCGAGAATACCAAGAGCTGCCGCAACCGAGACGGCCGCCAATCCCCAGAGCGCCGCGCGCCACCCAATCGTTTCCGCCGCCCATGCCATTGGATAAGAGGCCACCAGATTACCAAATGATCCGACCCCCAGCATGACCGCCGCCAGTGTTGCAAACCGCGCGGGCGAGAATTGCCGCGCGAAAATGTAATAAGAGGCCATCAGCACCGGCGAACAGCCTGCGCCGATCAACGCCATCGCAAGGTTGATATGCAGCGCGCTGGTGGCCGCCGCAAAGAGCGCCGCCCCACCGCCGCCGCCCAGCAGCAACAAAACCGCCGCCGTGCGGCGCGGCCCCACCCGGTCGAGCGCCCAGCCCACCGGCAGTTGCATCGCCGCGAATGTCACGAACATCAGACCCGAGGCCGTGGCCAGATCATCCGGCGTCGCGCCGACATCCTGTGCCAGAGGACCGCTCAGAACCGCCAGAAAGGCGCGAAAGAATTGGCTGAGCACATAAGCAAGGCACAGCAGGATCAGACCAGCGCGCATAGGAGGGATTCCTTGAGTGGGATTGGTATCAGGCTGCGCCGCGCGCGATCAGAACGTCTAGATGCGCCGCCGCACTCTCGGCCAGCGCATCGAGATTGTAACCGCCTTCAAGGCAACTCACCAGCCGTCCGCCACATAGCTCATCCGCCAGATCACACAGCCGTTCGGTGACCCATTGGAAATCCTCGGTTTCAAGCATGAGGTCGGCCAGAGGATCATCGCGATGCGCGTCGAATCCGGCGGAAACAAGGATGAGATCAGGTTTGAAGGCACGCACCCGCGGAAAGACCTTGGCCTCATATTCCCGGCGAAACACCTCTCCGCCCGACTTTGGCGCAAGCGGCACGTTCAAGATTGTATCATGCGGGCCGGTTTCATGCGCGGCCCCGGTCCCGGGCCAGAGCGGGTATTGATGCGACGATGCGAAAAATGCGCGTGACTCGTCTTCCAGCAGGTCTTGCGTGCCATTGCCGTGATGCACGTCGAAATCCACGACCGCCACCCGTTTCAGCCCGTGATGATCCAGCGCGTATTTTGCCGCGACCGCGACATTGCCAAAAAGACAAAAGCCCATGGTTGTCTCGCGCTCGGCATGATGCCCCGGTGGCCGGGTGGCGACAAAGGCGTTTTGCACCTCGCCCGAGAGCACCAGATCAACGGCGCGGACGGCCCCGCCTGCCGCGCGATGGGCCGCGGCAAGCGTGCCCGGCGACATCCATGTATCAGCATCCAGTTGCACCCTGCCCGAGGCGGGGGATGCGGCCCGGATCGCCTGAACATGGCTCTTGGGATGAACGCGCAAGAGATCGTCTTCGGCCACAAGGGGGGCCTTGACGCGGATTACGTCCTTGCCCTCAAAAGCCTCCAGAATACGTTCCAGCCGCGCGACCTGTTCGGGGTGACCGGGGGGCGTTTCATGGCCCAGACAATCAGGGTGGGTGATCAGGGCTGTGGTCATGACGCTCCTCCGTTATTGGTTCAAAAAGAGCCTGAATTGCGGGGCTTGTCCAGTGCGGCCTTGTGGGGGGCGAGGCAGCATGCCACTCTGACAGACATGGAAGCCGATACCATCACATTGACGCAAGAGATTGCGCTTGGCCTCTGGGCGCAGGCCGAAATGTTCTTGCGCAGCCTGTTGCGCCCGTGGAATGCCTATCAGGTTGCCATTGTCCTTGGCCTCTTTGCTCTTGCCCATCTGCTGGAACACCTGTTGGGGCCGCCTTGCCGCGAGTGGATGCGAACCCGTGAAGGGTGGCCAAAATGGCGCATGCGCCTGCTGGTTATGCTGCACCGCCGCCTGCGGCTCATCTGTTTTGTCCTGCTGATCTGGCCGGTGATCTGGCTGATGCGCGATCTGACATGGCCCAGCCGCTCTTATCTGCTGGCCATCATCGGAGAGTTGGCATTTGCGTGGCTGATCATCGCCATCCTCACCCGGCTGATCGGTAACAGCTTGTTGCGCAGCCTTGTGCGTTATGCGGGCTGGACTTGGGTCACGCTCAGCATTCTCAATCTTACCCAACAGGCGCAGAGCCTGCTCGACAGCGCCGCGATCGAGGTGGGGGAGACGCGGTTTTCCCTCTGGCTCCTTTTGCAGGCGGTGATCGTGATCGGTGGTCTTGTCGTGCTGGCGCGGTTCACCGCACGGGTGACGAGCGCGCGGGTGCGCAGCAATGAGGATCTCTCGCCCTCAATGCAGGTGTTGGTGG
Organism: Roseovarius sp.; assembly: GCF_048262375.1. Taxonomy (GTDB): domain Bacteria; phylum Pseudomonadota; class Alphaproteobacteria; order Rhodobacterales; family Rhodobacteraceae; genus Roseovarius. The sequence goes on along the minus strand of NZ_JBLXFE010000003.1, from coordinate 94,145 downwards.
TCAAGTTCTCTCAGGTGCTGCTCTATGGTGCCGCGTTCTTTATCGGCCTGCGCACCGTCGGTGTGGATCTGACCGGGCTTGCCGTCTTGTCCGGGGCGATTGGTGTGGGTCTCGGCTTTGGCCTGCAAAAGGTGGTTTCGAACCTTGTGTCGGGGATCATCATCCTCCTCGATAAATCGATCAAACCCGGCGACGTGATCAGCTTGGGCGAGACCTTTGGCTGGATCAATTCCCTCGGCGCGCGCTATGTCTCGATCACCACACGGGACGGGCGTGAATATCTCATCCCGAATGAGGATCTGATCACCGGGCAGGTGGTGAATTGGTCGCATTCCAACGATTTCGTGCGGCTCGACATCTATTTTGGCACCGCCTATGGCGACGATCCGCATCTTGTACGCAAAGTCGCCATCGACGCCACCAGCGGTGTGCCCCGCGTGCTCAGCAGCAAACCACCGGTCTGTCACATCGTTGGTTTCGGTGACAGCAGCGTGGATTACATCCTGCGATTCTGGATCAAGGACCCTACCCAGGGCCTCACCAATATTCGTGGAAATGTCTATCTTGCCCTTTGGGACGCCTTTCAAGAGCACGGTATTTCCATCCCCTTCCCGCAGCGCGAGGTGCGGATGTTGGGGGATGCGGCGCGCACAGAGCCGCCAATCGGGTAAATTTGCAGCACATTCCCGCGTCATATTAGATTGTGTCTTTAGGGTTTATTGAAAAGTCGCGCATCTCTTGCTACCTTAGCGTTATACCTTGCGCCGGGGTCTTGCGGTGCGCAGCAAAGGAGGACGATGTCCTGTCTTTTACGACATACGCGGCAAATGCCGCTGAACAGGGGGCCATCTCGATGATGCCCACCGTGACCGCAGATAGCGAAGCGCAGCTTGCGGCGATCCTGACTTCTCTCGACGACGACAAGGCCGAAGACATCGTGCAGATTGATCTGCGCGGCAAAACGGCCATGTGCGACTATATGGTGATCTGCTCGGGGCGCTCCTCGCGGCAGGTCTCTGCCATCGCAGAGAAACTGATGGACCGGCTCAAGCAGGATATGGGGATCGTTGCCCGCACCGAAGGCAAGGAAACCGGTGACTGGGTGCTGATCGACACAGGTGACGTGGTCGTCCATGTGTTCCGCCCCGAGGTCCGCGATTTCTATCAACTTGAAAAGATGTGGTTGCCTTCGGGGCACACGGCGGCGTCTCAGGTCTGAATGCGGGTTCACATCTGCGCGGTGGGCCGGTTGCGGACCGGCCCGGAACGCGCACTGTTCGACGATTATCTCACCCGGTTCGACCGAACGGGGCGCGCGCACGGTCTTGGCCCTGCCACCCTGCACGAGGTCGAGGATAAGAAGGGCGGCGGTATGGCGGCTGAGGCCCTGTTGCTGGACCGAGTGATTCCCCAAGGCGCGGTGCTTGTGGTCCTCGATGAACGGGGCAAGCTGCTGTCCTCTCCTGATTTTGCCGATACGATGGCAGGCTGGCGTGATGCCGGGCGCAGCGATCTGGCGCTGGTGATCGGTGGCGCGGATGGGATTGCGCCAGAGCTGCGGGCGCGGGCGGATTTTGCATTGTCCTTTGGCCGGATGGTCTGGCCACATATGCTGGTGCGGGTGATGCTGTCCGAACAGCTCTATCGCGCCGCTTCGATCTTGGCCGGAAGCCCCTATCACCGTGTCTGAAGCGGCGAGGGGCACATGGCCCCCCACCTTGATTTGATCACTTCTTCAGCGCGTCGCGGATTTCCATCAGAATATCCAGTTCCGACGGACCAGGGTCGGCGGCGGGGGCCGCTTCTTTCGGCTTTATTGTGGCGTCTTTTGCGCGGTTCACCAGCTTGACCAGAATGAACACCACCCAAGCAATGATCAGGAAATTGATCACGGCCATGATAAAACGGCCATAGGCAAACACTGCGGCTCCTGCCTCTTCTGCGGCTGCAATCGAGGAATATTCGCCGGACCCAAGCACGATGTAGAGGCCCGAGAAATCAATGCCGCCCAGAAACAGGCTGATGATCGGATTGATCAGATCGGACACCAGCGAGCCGACAATCGCAGTAAAGGCCGCACCGATGATAATCCCCACGGCCATGTCCATGACATTGCCCTTGGCGATAAAATCCTTGAACTCTTGAATCATTGTTGTCCCTTTTCCACTGTCACACACGGGTCTGTTCGGGCGCCCGCGTCGGGCCTCTAGCATATTTTTGTGCGATTTTGGCATAAAAATGCCGTGCAGCACGGGGAATTGACGCAGGGACCTCCCCTCAGAGAGGGGCGCTACACGCCGATATAGCGCTCCACAAGACTGCGATCCGCATGCAGCGTCTTGGCGCTCATCACGGCCCCGCCAATGCCATTTTCCAAAAAGACCACCCGGTCCGCCACTTCCAGCACCGCATCGACCCGCTGTTCCACCAACAGCACCGCGACCCCCTTTGCCCGCAGTCCTGTAATCACCTCACGAATGGCTGCGATCATCGAAGGCTGAAGCCCCTCGGTCGGCTCGTCGAGCAATAGCACCTTTGGCCGCAGACAGAGCGCCCGCGCCATTGCCAGCATCTGCTGTTCGCCCCCCGAGAGGGTCTGCGCCTTTTGTCCCAAACGCTCGCGCAGGCGCGGGAAAAGCGTCAGCACGTCCTCGCGCACCTCTGGCCCGCTTTTGCGCGCCCGGAGTCCAATCTCAAGGTTCTGCGCCACTGTGAGGTCAGCAAACAGCCTGCGTCCCTGCGGCACATAGCCCACGCCGGCGCGCGGCACCTCATGCGCGGGCAGGGTGCTCAGGGCGCGCTCTTGCAACCAGATGCTGCCGGACATGAGCGGCAAAAGCCCCATGATCGCCCGCATCGTGGTGCTCTTGCCCGCCCCGTTGCGACCCAACAGGCAGAGGATTTCGCCCGGATGCACCTCTAGGCTTAGATCGCGCAGCACCTGTGCCCGGCCATAGCCTGCGTTGACCTTATCCAGCCGCAGCATCGGGCGCCCCCCCCAGATAGGCCGCCTGCACGTCCCTGTTGGCATGAATTTCCGCGGGCGTTCCCTCGGCCAGAACCTGACCAAAGTTGAGCACGGTGATCCGGTCCGCCAGATCCATCACCACCCGCATGTTATGCTCAATGAGCAGGATCGTCGCCTCTTGCGCCAGCTCGCGGATCAGATGCACAAAGCTGTCAATCTCGCCCTCCGCCAACCCCTGCGTTGGCTCGTCCAGGATGAGCAGGCGCGGGCGTTGCGCCAGACCCATGGCAATTTCCAGCAGGCGCTGATGGCCATAGGCCAGATCGCCAGCCTCTTGATCCTTGCGGTCCGTCAGCCCGACACGCGCCAGTGCCGCATCTACTTCCCCGCTCACGGCCTTGCCGCTCAGATGCCGCCGCGCGGCCAAGGCAACATTCTCCTGCACGCTCAACCGGCCAAAGATCGACGTGATTTGGAACGTATAGGCCATGCCAAGGCGCATCCGCCGGTGCGCGGGCAACGCGGTGATATCCTGCCCGTCAAAGATCACCTGCCCCGCGCTTGGGCTGATCCGTCCCGAGATCATGCCGACCAGCGTTGTCTTGCCTGCCCCATTCGGGCCGATGAGGGCGCGAATTTCGCCTTGGGGCAGGTCGAAATCCACGCCTTCAACGGCGCGCAGCCCAGAGAAATGTTTGCTCAATCCCCGCGTTGACAGCAGCATCATGGCACCCCCCGCCAGATCCGCCGCCGCAATTCGCCCATCAACCCCTGAGGGGCAAAGAGCGTGAGCAGCACCAGTGCGACACCGGCAATCAGCATATAGGCGGTGGTCACGCCTGAACTGAGGTCAATCAGGTAGAACATGAAGAGCGTGCCGATGAACGGTCCCAGCACCGTGCCCGCCCCGCCCAAAAGCACCCAGAGGAGAGGAAAGATCGAATATTGCACCGAGGCAAATGTCGCCCCCACATAGCCAAAGAGCAGACCGTAAGCCGCCCCCGCCGCTGCTGCCATCGTGCCCGAAATCACCATGACCGCGAACTTATGCGCGAAAACGTCATAGCCCAGCATGCGCACGCGGTCCTCGTTCTCGCGGATCGCCACCAGCACCCGGCCAAACGGTGAGCGCACGATCCACAGGCACAGCATCATGCAAACCCCAAACAGGATCAGCGCCGCCAGATAGCGGTTGCCCTCAAGGCTCAGGTCGATGCCCCAGAGCATGCGTTCCGGCTGCTGAATCACAAAGCCCTCATCGCCCCGCGTCAGCCCGCCAAAGTAGAGCACCGTCAGATATCCCGCCTGCGCGAACATCAGCGTGACGATCATAAACGCCACCCCGGCCGTGCGCAGCGCCAGCACGGCCAGCCCACCCGAGACCACAGCCCCCGCCGCCAGCCCCAAAATCAGCGCCGGTGCAGGCGTCAGGCCCAGATGCTGCACCCCCAGCCCCATCCCATACATGCCCGCCGCGAAAAACAGCGCATGGCCCAGACTGAGCAGCCCGGTATAGCCAAACATGAGGTTGTAACCCATGGCATAGCTCGCCAGCACCATCACCCGCGCCAGATTGCCGTGGTGATAGGCGGGCAGCACGAAATGCAGCGCCAGCAACAGGGCCAACAGCCCGGCATGTGACGCATAAACCCTCATGCGCCGCGTGTCCCAAACAGACCCTGCGGACGAAACACCAGCACCAGCCCGACCAAGAGCGTCGCCAATATCTTGGCCAGAGTGGGCGAGAAAAACACCGAGATGATCCCGTCACTGAGGCCAATCAGCACCGCCGCCAGCACCGTGCCGGGCAGACTGCCAAGCCCACCGATAATCACCACGATAAACGACAACAGCAGCGGGTCCGCCCCCATCAGGTAATGCGCTTGCTGGATTGGGACGATCAGCACGCCCGCCAGCGCCGCCAGCGCCGCGCCCAGACCAAAGACAAGCGCATAGACCCGCTCGACCGGGATGCCGAATGCCAGCGCCATTTCACGATCCGCCTGCGTCGCGCGCATCACCAGACCGATCCGCGTGCGCGCCATCAACGCCCAGACTGCGCACAGGATTACCACCGCCGCGCCGATGACCGCCAGCTTGTAGGATGTCGTGCCCAGCCCCCAAGGCCAGATCATCTGCCAACCCTCCGCGCCCCGCTCGAACCACGGAATAGACAGCCGCGTATTGAACGGGGCCGCGACGGGCCGCGCATCGGGACCATATCCCATGAGAGTCACTTGCTGAATGATATAGAGCAGACCGATGGTGGCGACGATGGTGCGCTCGGGATCATAGTTCAGCCGCTTGAGGATCGTCATATCCGCGACCGCCGCCAGCGCCCCTACAAGGAGCGGTGCCGCGACCAGCGCCAGCGCGAAACCGATGGCGGGATGCCCGGCCATGGTCTGCGCGATCCACCACGCCAGCACCGCGCCCAGCATGAAAAACTCGCCGTGGGCGATATTGACCACCCGCATCACGCCAAACACCAGGCTGAGGCCCACCGCCGTCAGCGCCAGCACCGCCGCTGTCACCGCGCCCTCGACCGTGGCCAGCACCAGATAGGGGCCTAGCTCCATGGATGGTGCCGTGTCATTGCGCGGCGAACTCCAGCCCGCCTATCAGGATGCGATCATCGTCGGTCAGGGTCACGATCTGCCCGTGCTTGCGCTCCAGCGCGCGGGCCACCACCTCATTGCGGGGCTCCCATTTATAGGCCCGGTCTTCACCCACAGCCACCCAAGTCAGCCGCCCGCCTCTGCGCCATGGGTCGAGCACGACCCCCTGATCAAAGGCATCGCCTTTGGCGCTGACAATTGCCGTGCTGTGCTCCAGCCGAAAGGCGTTTTCGGCGTTGGCGACCGCGCGATGCAGATCGAGCGTCTGGAAATTTTCCTGCTTTAACCGATCTTCCATATCCCGCGCCCAATGCCAGCACAGACCGCGCGGCTTCAGCCCCAAGTTGACCTTGGTGTTATGCACAATCGGTGGATCGGTGATCTCGTAGTCCAACGCAAGCTGGTGACTATACTCATAGGAAATTCGCGCGGCGCGGCTCGCCTCGTTGGGGTCTACCTCTGGGCCCAGAGCGCGGATTGCGGCCGCCAGACGGGTTATGTCTCCGTCTTGGGGGGGCGGGGGTGGCGCCCCGCAGCCGGTTAACACCACCAGCGCCAGACCCCAGAAAACCCGTCGAATCCTCACATTATCGCCCCGCTCGCCAAGACCGCTTTAGAGCGGCTGCGTCGTGTAATCCACCTCGTCGGGATAAAGTGTATCCTCAATCGAGGTACGATGCACACGCATCAGCTTGCCGCCCTGCACCTGAGAAATATTCTGATGACCAAACACCTGATGCGTTTTGCCATTGAACAGCTTGTCCCCTTGCGGATGCGCCAGGCTCTCGGGCAGGCGGGTCATTGCCTCGACTGCCTCAATCAGCGCGGCGCGGTCCTGCGGTCCGCTATAACCTGCCGCCTCCATGCCCGCTTTGATCACATGCAGCGTTTCCCAGCAGCCGAACATATGCGCATAGGTGGCCACGTCGCGACCATCGCTGAGCGATGCACCCAGTGCATCGACACCAACTGCCGCCCGGTAAGCGGTCTCATGCGCGGTTTCATCCGGTTGTTGATTGCGGCACATGCCCTCCCAGAAATAGCTGTTTTCAAGGAACTCCAGACCGGGGCTGTCAATCGCCACCGCCTCTAGACTGTCAATAAACCCGAATAGCGCCGGACCCTGCCCACCAAAGAATTCGCCCAATTCCTTGACAAAGGTCAGCACGGCAGGTCCGACCATGACGTGATACAAAACCTCGGTATCGCGCGGAATTTTCGGGAAATACTTGGTAAAGGATGTCTCTGACGGCGGAATGGCGATATGCGCCAGCACCTCGCCGCCCTGCGCCTCGATGGCTTGGGTAAAGAAATCGCGGTGGTCATGACCGAATGCGAAATCCGGAAACACCATGGTGACTTTCTTGCCGAGGTTCGCGGCTACATAGGGGGCCATCGCCTGAACTTGGCTCTTCACATCGGTGATGCCCGGTTGCAGGGTATAGCGGTTGAGCATGCCAGAGGCGACGTGGTGCCCCTCGGAAACCACGAAATACGGCAGTTTCAATTCGCCCGCGCGCGGCGCAGAGCCAATGACGACATGGCTAAAGAGCGTGCCAAAGCCGATATCGCAGCCATGTTGATTGGCGAATTTCTCGACCACTTCGGCCCCGCGCTTGGGGTCCGTGCCATCATCCTCGGCCACGATCTCGATCATGCGGCCATTGATGCCGCCGCCCTCATTGATCAGTTTGACCGCCGCCTGTGTGGTGCGGTCATACCAGCGGCCATAGGCCGCCCCGATGCCGGTGCGGTGTACCTGAAACCCGATCTTGATGGGGGCGGTGGTCTGGGCATGGGTATAGCGTGCCCACATCGGCAGGCTTGCCGCCGCAACGCCGCCTGCCAGCGCAGTCAGCGCGCCGCGTCGGGTCGTGCTGGTTGTCGGGCTCATTTTTGGGCAGTTCATCGCGTATCCTCCAAAGATCAGTCGCATTTGTCCTGCAAATGCCGCACCTGCACACTCTGCGCAAGCCCTTTGGGGTTGTCCAGAGCGCTTAACGCCTTATGCCCCGCGTGGTGTGGCCAGCAGCCAGAGACCAAAGACCGTATATGCAATCATGAAAAGGGCGAGCGGTGCCTGTCCCAGCACCGCGCGTCGCCGTCCATCGCCCGCGCTCATCGCCAGCGCATGCGCCAGCAGGATGGCAATCACATGCCCCGCCACCACCGCGCCCGCCTGTGTCATCCAGATGATCCTGACCGGGCCGGGAGTGTTAAGGAATCCGGCGGATATTGTAAGCTCTGTAAGGTCAAGGGCGCGTGCGAGGGCCGCCAGAACATACTGCCCGTCAATCAGAAACGCGGTCAGGTAATGCGCAATATGATAGGCCAGCGCGATGGGCAGGATTGTCGGCGCAAAGAGGCAAAAGAGCGCCCGCAAGGGTCGTGGTTGCCCTCCCGCCAGCCGCTCACCCACCCAGAGGGTTGCGGTGAAGACCACAACAAGTGCGGAGTTGGTCGCCAGTAGCCCCAAGATGTTGGGTAATATGACGACGGATCGCCCCGGAAACTCCAACGGGTTGATCCCAAGGATTCCAAGCCAGAGAAAGGTTTCGTTCACCCCGTCAAAACTGCCCGAGCCGAGCAATATGAGGCAAAAGGCCGCCAGTCCCAAACCGGCCTTTGGGGCCCTGAGAACCTGCCATCCCGGCCCGCCAATGGAAATGCAACCCTTTGATATCCCGATGAAAGATACCCGGCGATAGGTCCGCATCAAAACCGTGATCGCCTCGCCCCGAATCAGCCAGACAGGCCCAAAAAGAGCCACCCCAACCAGCATCGCATACCAGTAAAACCCCACCACCACCGCTAGACGCCCCGGATCAGTGGGGGCAGGGTCAGCCATCAGAAACCCGGAAAAAGCTAGGAATCCCAAAACACTAGGCCAATGCCCCAAGGCGCGGGGATAGCGCAGGGGCGGGCGCATTCCGGTGAAACTGCGCAGCAAAACAGCCACGCCCACCCACGGATTGATCCAGCGCCAGACATCTCCGATCAGCCCCTGCACCGTGACCAAGCCGATCCAGAACACCACCCAGATCGCCAGCGGCAACGGATTGACGCCCGGATCTCCCGGCCCCACCAGCCCTCGCCAAACCAGCCAGCCGAGTGCCAGCGTAACGCTCAGGCTAATCGCATGCCGCACCCTGAACCATATGCGTATGCGCCCAAGTGAAAAAGGCCGAAAGAGTGCCTCTGTCAGCCCCCCCGGCAGCACGGCCAAGAGTGCAACGGTGATGGCTACGGTCACGCCACCGGCCGTGATGTAAGCCGCCGTTGGTAAGAGAAGAACAAAACCCTGCTCTCCGGCGTGCGCCCAGAGTAAACCGCTCGTCAGCGCAAGAAACACTCCGCTCAAAATAATCGCGCGCATGCCTCTGCCCTCTGCCTCTCTTGCTGGTCAATCCTGACCGTCTTGTGTGGTGCGGGAAAGAGGTAAATCGCCGCAAAAACGCAAATCCCTCGCACCTGTTGGGGGGCGAGGGATATCACTGTTTACGTCACAAAGGCGATGGTATTAGCCTGCTTGACGACGGCCCGACGCGCGAAATTCTGTTTCTTCGGTCACGGCAAACCGTCCACCTGCCAGCTTTTGCAGCTTGCCCTGACGCAGGAGTTGCCCAAAGGAGCGCAATCCATCCTCTCGTGAAAACCGATCTCGCTCGACCTCCTTGAGCTTGCCCATCAGCATCGGTCGCGAGAATTGCGGCCGCCCCTCGACATCAGACAAATAGGCTGCTGCCGCTTCTAGCAGGTCTGGCAGGCTGGTTGCGCCCATCTCTTCAGCGAAGGCAATAAAGCTGCCGTTTTGTGTTTCGACCGCGATATCGACCTCGAAGTCGGCTGTGGAAATGCGGCGCGGACGGATTGTTGTGCGCGGCGTGTCGATGCGCTGCTCCGCCACCAGCTTGAGCGGTGCGGGACGGCTTTCTTCGGGGCGTGCAGAGCGTTCGCTCGGGGCTTCAATCTGTGGGCGGCGCGGGCGCACGACATTGGCAAGATCGCTGCGATAGGGAGTATCATCCACATTTTCGCGCAGACTCGATCCGGCGCTATGCTCGGCACGGGTTGCCGCCACCGCCGCGCGCAAATGCTGAATGGCATTGCGTCGCTGACTTGAGTCGGGGGCGTCAAGCTGCGTATCGGTTTTCTCGAAGATCCGGGTCAGATCACTGGATCCTGCCGCACGTTCCAACCGGCTCACACCAGGCTCTTCTGCGGAGTCGGATGCGACTTCTGTGCGCGGAGTTACCGTCAAGGGCGCATGTTCAGCTTCAGCAACCTCGTCCTCGGCTTCGTCCTCAAGCTCTGCCTGAGGTTCCGCGTCCGGCTCTGCCGCATCATCAAGGGCCAGTTCAGCCTCGACTTCGGCCAATTCGCGTTGCAGCTCTGCCTCTTCTTCGGGGCTCAGTGCGGTGTCATCTTCGCCAAAAAGGTTTGCCTCTGCGTCCTCTAAATCGTCCTCTTCGTATTCGTCTTCTTCAAAAATGCCATTCGCGACTGCCGACTCGAACTCGGCGCGATTGACCTTTATCACCTGTGCGACCGGTTGCGCCTCTGTCTCTTGAGTAATTGGGGCAGGGGGTTCGACCTTGGCGCCGGCGGGTTCTGCATCGGCCATGAGTGCGGCTAGGGTATCCTCGAAATCGTTCGCCGCGTCTTGGTCGCTTTCATCCTCGGGAAATTCGGTGGTTGCGCGGTCATCTTCGGCGAGAATTGCATTCAGATCTTCTGCGACGCTGTCCAGAAAATCCTGTGCGTGTTCGTCTTCGGTATATTGATCTTGGGATTCGGCCTCGTCCTCGGTCTGTGCCACAACCGACCGGATCCGACTTAGTTTGGCAGCGATGCTTTCACTGTCTACGACTGGTTCGGACACGACGACTTCGGCTTCGGCTTCTGCTTGTGTCGCGAGGGGTTCGTTCTCCAAGGTTTCGGGCACGTCTGGCGTGCTCGTCTCTGCTGCTGCGGTGTCGGCCTCGACTTGTGCATCTGCGGTGTCTGCGTCCGCCCTGTCCATCAATTTCTCGGCAGCTTCGTCAGCCTGCACGGATTCTGGCGTCACCTCGGCAACAGGTTCAGGTGCGGGTTCGATTGCCTTGGCGGATTCGATGTCTGGTACAGCTGTTGCTTTTTTGGCGACCTGCGGTTCCGCAACGGGGGCTGTCGGTTCTGTTCCCGCTGTTTCCAACTTGGCCGTGTGCATGAGCGTCTGAGCCGTTTCAGCCCGAAGCACAATTTTGCCGCGTTCTTCATGCGCATCTACCCGACGGGCAGTTTCTCGTTCGGCGATTCGCGCCAACATCTCTGCATCTGGCGTTGGCGGCTCTGCCCCAAAGTATCGGTCATCCGCCGCTAAATCGCGAAAATACTCCGCAATTGCTTTCATCGTATCAAATGAATCGTCAAATCCTTCCAACGTGCACGAAAACGTGCCGTAGGAGACCGTTAGTATCTTACTTGAACCAACCATAATATGTGCTCGCTTTGCTTGCCTGCAAAGACAGGGTTTACCATGACGCCATAGACCAAAGCGGCCCGATTCTTAGATTTTTACCGTATCATTTCGTGGCCAGAATGTGACATCAGGTTAGTTAAGGCAACGATAAGAGGCAAATTTAATGATTGTCCGTGAATCTGAACCAGTGATCTTGATCGGCGGGGCCGCTGTGCCGGAGGGGTATGTTAACCATGCGCTCTCGATCACGCGGATTGTGATCGCTGCCGATAGCGGGGCCGATACCGCGCTGGAGCATGGAATTATGCCGCGCGCGGTAATTGGCGATTTTGACAGCATCTCACAATCTGCCCGTGCCAGCATCCCGGATGCCGCACAATATCCGAACCCGGATCAGAACACGACCGATTTCGAGAAATGCCTTGCCGCGATATCGGCGCCGCTCATTTTAGGTTTGGGGTTTTGCGGGGACCGGCTTGATCATCAACTGGCGGCCTGTACGGCACTTGTGCGGCATCCTTGGCAGCGCTGTATCCTGCTGGGTGCCAGTGATCTGATGTTTCTCTGTCCTCCGTCGCTAGACCTGCCGTTGCCTGCGGGCTGCCGCATCTCGGTCTTTCCCATGGGGGCGGTCGAGGGGGTGTCTGATGGGCTGCAGTGGCCGATAGCTGGGCTCAACCTTGCTCCGGATGGACGTATCGGCACTTCGAACGCAGCGCTCGGCCCTGTTCATTTGGCGGTGACTGCGCCCAAGATGCTGGTGATTTTGCCACTCGATATGCTCAAGATCGCTGTTGCGACCCTGCGCAGCACCACTGCCCGCTGGCCTGATCCCGCCGATGAGGGGCACATCGTATGACATTGACTCAGCGCCTGACCAGATGGGTTGACGTGGTTGTCTTCGATCTCGGACGGCAAATGCGCTGGACCTTTCTGCCCCCCTTGATGATCTATTTCGCGGCTGGGTTTTCCGGCCTCACGATGATCGTCGGCACTTTCTTCGTAAAGGAATATCTAGACCTTTCTGCGGCCTATCTGGCCGGTCTCGCCTTTTGGGCGGGGCTGCCTTGGGCGCTCAAGATGCCGCTGGGACATTTGGTAGACATCATCTGGCGCTGGAAATGGTTGCTTGTCTATTTCGGGGCCGGGTTGATCGGGCTGTCGGTGTTCATCATGTATCTGCTTTTGACACAGACCGAGGCGATGACCGCGATCATGCCAAAAGGGGCGTGGTATGTGACGTCGTACCTTCTGGCCCCGTGCGGATTGGTCATTCAGGACGCGGTTGCCGATGCCATGTCGGTCGAGGCGGTGCCGCGTATTGATGCTGACGGTCGCAAGATCGACGACGAGGTCGCCCGTGCCCTGCACACCACGATGCAGACGCTTGGCCGATTTGCGTTGATTGCAGGCACGCTCGCTGTGGCGGCGCTCAACATCTACATGTTTGCAGGTATTGAGGCGCTCGATGCTGAGGCCAAGCGTTCCACCTATGCGCTGATCTATCTGTCAGCCCTCTCGATTCCGCTGGTGTCAGTGTCGGGCGTGCTGCTCGCGGCATGGCAAAAGCATCGCTTGCACCGGGGGCTGATAACGCATGGGCTGAGCGAAGCCGAAGCTGACACGCTCTTTGAACGACCGGGCGAGGAAACCCGCCCCAACCCGTGGTATTTCATCGGCGGCGCAGGGTTCGTGGCGCTGTCACTCACGATCGGGCTGGGCGATATCCCCTATGGTCAGGAGATTATCTTTGCCGGGTCCATGGTGATCGTGCTCTTGCTCATGCGCCAGCTTGTGCTGGTCCTGCCCACTGCTCAAGCGCGCACGCTGGTTGGCACTGCGGTGATCATCTTCATGTTCCGCGCCACGCCCCGCCCCGGTGATGGCTACACATGGTTTTCCATCGACCTCTTGGCCTTTGATCAGCAATTCCTTGCGGTGCTCTCGCTCATCACCTCGCTTTTGACGCTGGTGGGTATGGTTATCCTGCGTCCGCTCATGGCCCATCGCAGCATCGTCTATATCGTGGTGCTGCTCACCTTGGCGGGCGGAGTTTTGTCGTTGCCCAACATCGGGCTTTATTATGGGGTGCAAGAGATCACTGCCGCGTTCACCGGTGGTATTGTTGATGCGCGGTTCATCGCCATTCTCGACACCGCCATCGAATCGCCCTTGGGACAGGTGGCAATGATTCCGATGTTGGCGTGGATCGCCCGCAACGCGCCGGACAATCTAAAGGCCACGTTCTTTGCCGTGATGGCGTCTTTCACCAATCTGGCGCTGTCGGCCAGTTCTTTGCTGACCAAATACCTCAATCAGATCTTCATCATCACGCGCGAAGTCCGCGATCCGTCTTCTGGACAGATCACCACACCTGCGGATTATAGCGAGTTGGGGATGTTGTTGATCACCGTCGTGCTTGTCACCGTTGGTCTGCCGCTCGTGACCGTATTTATCATTCAGCGCAGTGCCTTGCGCAGCCGCGACTAGCCTGCCGTTGCAAGTCAGGGCAATTCAGCCTCGGGGATGATTCCAAAAAACTGACCACCGGACCAAAGACCAAACCAGCCCTCTACCCTATCACCAATCTCGACCAGTCTGTAAAAGCTCTTGCGGTCTATCAGTGCCTCAAGGTTGGCGCGCACCAGAATGTAGGGTGATGGCTCGCCTGTTTCGGGGTCGCGTTCAACCCGGATGGGATGATCCGGGCCAGCCGTCACCTGATCGCCGACGTTGGTCTCAAACCGCAGATTTTGCGCCTTGCCAGTGTCTTCGGCCTCGAAATCTACGGCGACAAAGGGGGCATCATCAACGGTTATTCCAACCTTCTCGACCGGAGTGACCAAAAAGTAATCATCGCCATCACGGCGCAGGATTGTGGAAAACAGTTGAACCAACTCGGGGCGCCCGATGGGGGTACCAAGGTAAAACCACGTACCATCCCGCGCGATCCGAATGTCCAAATCGCCGCAAAATGGCGGATTCCACAGGTGAACCGGGGGTAAGCCCTTGCCTTTTGCCCGAACGGCGCTTGCCGCGGCAGCGATCCCCTCGGCTGACGGGGTTGTGACGGTTTCTTTGCTCATTGCTTTTGCCATTTCTGTCTCAAGCTATACACTCTAACCGTAGGATATAGTTCTGACAGGAGTTTTGCCATGACCGATGACACCGATCTTTTGGCCGGTCTTGAGGCGCTTGAGGGCAAATTGGCGCTGGCACGCGCCTCAATCACGCGACGGTTTATTGGCCAAGAGCAGGTTGTGGACCTTGCGCTGTCGGCGCTTCTTTGCGGTGGTCATGGGTTGCTCATCGGCCTGCCTGGACTGGGCAAGACGCGACTTGTCGAGACACTCGGCACGGTGATGGGGCTGCATACCAACCGGGTGCAGTTTACGCCGGATCTGATGCCTGCCGATATTCTTGGCAGCGAAGTGCTTGAGACTGCGCAGGACGGCAAACGCGCCTTCAAGTTCATTGAAGGGCCTGTCTTTTGCCAGCTCTTGATGGCTGATGAGATCAACCGTGCCAGCCCGCGAACCCAATCCGCGCTTCTTCAGGCGATGCAGGAACGCACTGTCACGGTGGCGGGTGTCAGCCGTTCACTTGGCACGCCGTTTCACGTGCTGGCCACTCAGAACCCGATTGAACAAGAGGGCACCTATCCATTGCCAGAGGCGCAGCTTGATCGATTCCTCGTGCAGATCGAGGTGCCTTACCCGGATCGCGACACAGAACGCGCCATTCTCTTGGCTACCACCGGGGCGACCGAAGAGGCCGCGCATGCTGTATTTACCCCGTCCGAGTTGATAGCGGCGCAACAGATGCTGCGGCGCATGCCGGTGGGCGAAAAGGTGATGGAGGCGATTCTCGATCTGGTGCGCGCCTGCCGCCCAGAGGATACAAGCGCCGCCGATATCGTGCGCCAGAGTGTGGCATGGGGGCCGGGGCCGCGCGCCGCTCAGGCGCTTATGCTGACGGTACGCGCGCGGGCAATGCTGCAAGGGCGGCTTGCCCCGGATGCCGATGATGTTGCAGCGATGGCGCAGCCGGTCCTTGGCCATCGCATGGCGCTGAATTTCGCGGCGCGCGCCCGTGGCGACAGCCTTGGAGCGCTGATTTCCCGCACGGTTGAGAGTGTATCCCACGTGCAGGCTGCCGCCTGAGATGACCGCGCCTGCCCCCAACACTCTGCGCCCCCGCGCCGAAGCCGAGGCGGCCCGCCTTCCGCCGCTTTTGGCCCGAGCAGAGCTATTGGCGCGGACAGTGCTTTTGGGGGAGCATGGCCGCAGGCGTGCAGGCGCGGGTGATGATTTCTGGCAATATCGTCCGGTGCAACCCGGTGACAGCCGCCGGATGATCGACTGGCGCCGTTCTGCGCGCTCTGACGTGCAGTTCGTCAAGCAGAGGGAATGGCAGATTGCTCAGAGCGTGATGCTTTGGGTCGATCCCGCCGCCTCGATGCGGTTTTCCAGCGACAAGAGCTTGCCCGAAAAGGCGGATCGCGCCCGGCTTTTGGCACTGTCGATAGCTGTGCTCTTGGGGCGTGGAGGAGAGCGGGTGGGCCTGACTGGCACCGCCTTGCCGCCCCGGCGTGGACAGGCGCAGGTGGCGCGCTTGGCTGAGGCGCTTGTGCAAGAGAGCGATGAGGATTACGCCAGCCCCGATATGTCAGGCCTGATCCCGCATGGTCGTGCGCTTCTGATCTCGGATTTCATGGGGGATCTCGCCCCGTTGCGCGACGCCCTGACAGCGGCGGCGGATCGCGGCGTGCGCGGGCTGCTCTATCAGGTTCTCGACCCCGCTGAAGAGGTGTTTCCCTACAATGGCCGCACGATTTTCGAGAGCGTGGGGGGGACTTTGACGTATGAGACGTTGAAGGCAGGCGATCTGCGGGCGCGCTATCTGGAGCGCCTCGCAGAGCGCAAGGACGAGCTGTCCTCGCTCTGCCATTTGACCGGCTGGCGCTATGGCAGCCATCATACCGGTGACAGCGCGCAATCCGCGCTTTTGTGGCTGCATGGGGCGATGGCCGGGGAGGCGGGCGCATGATACTGGGCCCGATCGGATTTGCCGCACCTTGGCTTCTCTGGGCGTTGGTCGCTTTGCCGATCCTCTGGATTATTCTACGCGCCGTGCCACCCGCACCGATCCGTCGGCGATTTCCGGGAGTGGCGCTGCTTCTGGGGCTCAAAGATGAGGATAGCGTCAGCGACCGCACACCATGGTGGCTCCTGCTTTTACGCATGTTGGCGGTGGCGGCGGTTATTGTGGGGCTGGCGGGGCCGGTGTTGAATCCACGCGGCGAAGGCGAGGCGCGCGCGTCGGGGCCGCTTCTGATCCTGCTTGACGGCAGCTGGGCCAGCGCGCGGGACTGGGCCGCGCAGATGGGTGTGATAGACACGCTTTTGGCTGAGGCGGGGCGCGACGGGCGGCCTGCTGCACTGATGCAACTCAGCACCCCTGAAGCGTTGGTGTTTCAGGCCGCAGAGACCTTGCGCAGTCGTTTGCCGGGACTGGTTCCGACCCCTTGGGCGATTGAGGCCGTGGCAATGGACCGGGCGGCCGAGGCCTTGGGCGAGGGCGAATTCGAAACTCGCTGGTTTTCGGACGGGCTGGCGCAGGACGGACGCATGGCGCTCTTGGAAGCGCTGGAGGCGCGTGGCTCGGTGACTGTTCACGAAAGTCCGCGCATCGTGTTCGCGCTGGCACCGCCGGTGCTTGAGGACGGGCAGATCGTTGTGCGCGCACTCCGTGCGGCAGGGGGGACAGAGCGCGGCATCACGGTTAATGCGCACGGGCTCGATCCTGCAGGGGTTTCGCGCATCTTGGCAACCTTGCCGCTGAGCTTTGATGATGGGGTGGCGGAGGCGTCCGGCGCACTCTCTCTGCCGCCTGAATTGCGCGCCCGTGTCACGCGTTTTGAAATTGCGGGTGAAGCGCAGGCCGGGGCTGTGACCCTGACCGATGATGGGCTGAAACGCCGCGAGGTGGCGCTTATCGCAGGCCGAGAGGATCGCGAGGGGCTGGAACTATTGGCGCATCTGCACTACCTGAAACAAGCCCTCAGCCCAACCGCCGATTTGCTCGAAGGGGGGCTGATGGATGTCTTGCCCGCCAACCCTGATGTGATTGTGCTGGCCGATGTGGCGACGCTCTCGGGCGCGGAACAGGCGGCGTTGCTCGATTGGGCAGACAAGGGCGGGCTTCTTTTGCGTTTTGCCGGACCGCGGGTGGCTGCGAGCGACGTGTCACGCGGCGATGAGGACCCGTTGATGCCGGTTCGGCTGCGTGCGGGCGGACGAACGGTCGGCGGTGCGATGAGCTGGGGTGAGCCCAAGGCGCTTGCTCCTTTTGTCGACGGCAGCCCATTTCAGGGGCTGAATGTCCCTTCGGATGTGACGGTGAGCGCGCAGGTGATGGCGCAGCCCGATCCGACGCTCGCGGACCGGGTCATCGCCCAATTGAGCGACGGAACCCCGCTGGTTACACGCAAACGGATCGGCGCGGGGCAGGTGGTTTTGTTTCATGTGACCGCAAATGCCGAATGGTCGAGCCTGCCGCTTTCGGGTCTCTTTGTGCAGATGCTTGAACGGCTGGCGGTCTCCTCGGCCATGGCGCCGCCTGATGCGGCGGAACTGCAAGGCACCACATGGCAACCGGTCAAGGTGTTGGATGGATTTGGTGCGCTGCGCGATGCGGATAACCTCCCCGGTGTGACGGGCGAGCGGCTGCTGAATGCGCCGCTTGGTTCTGATCTTTTACCGGGTCTTTATGACGGACCAGAGCGCAGCGTTGCGCGCAATGTGATCGCCTCTGATACGGTGCTTAATGCGGTGGAATGGCCGGCCCGTATTTCGGTCGAGGGGCTGGAACCTTCTCCAGAAACGCCTCTGGCTGGGTGGCTTCTGGCTACGGCGCTTTTGCTGCTGACGGTTGATATTCTTGCGTCTCTCGCTCTTTCCGGACGGCTCTGGCCTGTGCGTGCAATGGCTACACTTGTGATCGCACTTAGCCTTGGGGCGGTACAAGACGCCCATGCGCAGGACGATGCGCGCGCGCTGCTTGCAACAGAAGAGCTGGCTCTTGCGCATGTGGTCACGGGGGATGTTCAGCTTGACGACACCGCGCGTGCCGGGCTGCGCGGTTTGGGGCAGGTGTTGAATTTCCGCACTTCAGTGGAACCTGCAGAGCCGATAGCGGTTGATCTTGAACGCGATGATCTCACCTTCTATCCGATCCTTTACTGGCCGATCAGCGTCAATCAACCGACCCCTTCGGCAGAGGCTTATGTCAAGCTGAACGACTACCTGCGCAACGGCGGCCTGATTTTGTTTGATACACGCGATGCCGATATCGCGGGGTTCGGTGCGGCGTCCCCCAACGGCGCACGGTTGCAACGTTTGGCGGCGCCTTTGGACATCCCGCCGCTGGAACCTCTGCCCGAAGATCACGTTCTCACGCGGACTTTCTACCTCCTGACTGACTTTCCGGGTCGTCACATGGGGCGCGCGGTGTGGGTCGAGGCCGCCCCCCCCGATGCCGAACAGATTGAAGGCATGCCGTTTCGCAATCTCAACGATGGGGTGACGCCGGTGGTGATTGGCGGCAACGACTGGGCCGCCGCTTGGGCGGTGAACGAGCGCGGCGCGCCGATGTACCCGGTTGGGCGCGGATATGCGGGCGAGCGTCAGCGGGAACTGGCGTACCGCTTTGGTGTCAATCTGGTGATGCATGTGTTGACCGGCAATTACAAATCCGATCAGGTGCATGTGCCTGCACTGCTCGACAGGTTGGGCCAATGACAGGCAGTGTGATCTTTGACCCTCTGCTGCCGCTCTGGTTGATTGCCTGTCTGGCGGTCGTGGTCGCGGCGGGCTTGGCGTTGGCGCTTTGGCGCGGGCTTGCCGGTTGGCCACTTCGGACGCTGGCAGGGTTGGTCATATTGGCCGCACTGATGGGCCCGGCCTATCAGCAAGAAGAGCGCATACCGCTTAGCGACATCGTGTTACTGGTTGAGGATGAAAGCGCCAGTCAAGGACTGGCGGATAGGGCCGAAAGCACGAAAGAAGCGGCTGCTGTATTGGCGGCACGTCTCGAGGCGCGCGCGAATACTGAAGTGCGCCGCGTGCGGGTGCCTGACGCCCCGGACAACGGCGGCACGCAGGCGATGACGGCATTGGCTCAGGCGATGGCCGAAGAGCCGTTAGGCCGCATCGCTGGCGTGATCATGCTCTCGGACGGGCTTGTGCATGACGCAGACCGTGCCCCGGAGATACCTGCGCCGCTGCATTTGTTACACACAGGCCGCGATGGGGATTGGGACCGGCGACTGAGGATCGACAATGCACCTGCGTTCGCCATTCTGGGTGAAGAGGTGCAGATGACGCTGACCGTCACTGATGACGGTGCCGCACCCGTGGGCGTGACCAGTGTACCGCTCGACATCTCGGTGGATGGCGAAGAATCGCGCCGCTTTGAGGTGCCTTTGGGTGAGGAAATCACTCTGCCACTGGTCTTGCCGCATGGCGGTCGCAATGTGCTGCAATTCACCACTCCGGCCGCCGAGGGAGAGTTGACTGACCGTAACAACACTGCCCTCGTGCAGATCAATGGCGTTCGTGACCGGCTGAGCGTGCTCTTGGTGTCGGGTCAGCCGCATCAGGGCACGCGAACATGGCGCAATCTTCTCAAATCAGACAGCTCGGTCGATTTGGTGCATTTTACCATTCTTCGGCCACCGGAGAAACAAGATGGCGTTCCGGTGCGGGAATTGTCTCTGATTGCCTTTCCAACGCGCGAGCTGTTTCTGGAAAAGGTCGATGATTTTGACCTGATCATTTTTGACCGCTATCGGCGGCGGGGAATCCTGCCGACAATCTATCTGGAGAATATCCGCCAATATGTTGAGAATGGGGGCGCTGTTCTCTTTGCGGCGGGGCCGGATTTCGCTGGGGCCGAGAGTATTTATCGTGGTCCGTTCGAGGCCATCGTGCCCGGCCGTCCTACCGCCCGTGTGGTCGAGGAGGGGTATCGGCCCAAAGTCACGGCGCTTGGCGAGCGGCATCCGGTAACGGCGGGGTTGGATCGGGAGTTTGCGGGCGATTGGGGCCGTTGGATGCGTCAAATCGAGATCACTCAAACCGGTGGCGATGTCGTCATGTCCGGTGTTGGAGATCGACCGCTGCTGCTGCTTGACCGTGTGGGAGAAGGGCGGGTGGCGCTTTTGGCCTCGGATCACGCGTGGCTCTGGGGGCGCGGGTTCGAGGGCGGCGGGCCGCAACTGGAACTGCTGCGGCGTCTGGCGCATTGGATGATGAAGGAACCCGAACTAGAGGAAGAGGCCCTCTGGGCCGAGGCCACGGGGCAGCAAATGCGCGTCATCCGTCGCTCGCTCGACGGTGAAGTTGGGTCCGTGACAATCACCACCCCGTCGGGCGAGGTGGTCGAGCGCCCGCTTGCTGAGGTGTCGCCGGGGCGCTTTGAGGCCATGTATGATGGGCCGGAAATTGGGCTCTACCGGCTGGAAAACGGCGAACAGAGCGCGGTGATTGGCCTTGGCCCGGCCGCTGCGGTGGAGTTCGAGCGCACGATTGCCAGTGCGGAAGTGTTGCAAGCTGCAATCGACGCTGAGAATGGCGGAATCTGGGCGCTGCAAGACGGCGTGCCGACCATCCGCGAGGTTCGCGAGGGACGACCCGCGGCTGGACGCGGTTGGATCGGGATTACGCCGCGCGGCGCCTATGAGACCCAGAGCCTCCGGCAAATGGCCATCTTGCCGCCATGGCTGGTCCTGTTGCTGGTATCAAGCCTGATTTTGACCGGTTGGCTGCGTGAAGGGCGCCGATAGAAAAATACTCGTCTGAGCGCATGCAGTCAGGGCTGTAATTCGACCTGAACGGCCTCGTCAGACCACCCATCCACCGAGCAATGCGACTTTATGAAGATCTCGACGGTATCGTCCGGTAGCGCCAGATTTTTGAGCGACCTTGTAAATGGTTGCTCCTCGACATGCGGATGATGCAGCAGGCGATAACCTAAGCGGTTGCCATCCTTGTCCAGAACCTCCCAACCATCGGCATAGTGATCCCAGCCGGTATCAGGATGCGCGATTGTCACATCCACGTGCCAGACCAAACCAGATTTCTCAGCCTTGACGCCTACAATCTCAGGTTCATGAGCGATCGCAAAAGAGGCGAGCATATTGACGGCGAGGATAAGACAAATTTGTTTCATGCCAGTTAGTATAGCGCAGCGCGCTGCGAAACACACTCACGACTCTGTGGGGCTACCGGTCATATCCGGTTGCATCAGAACGACGCGGGACTGCGATGCGAATTCCCTGCGCAACAGCATCAGACAGGTAAACCCCGTGGCTGCGATAAGCGCCACCGGCCCGAGCAGCCATGCCGCCGACGTGAGTGCGAAATAGATCGCCCTGAGACCCCGATTGAAGCCGCGCGCCGCAGTGATGTTGATCTCTGCCGCCTTGCGCGCTCGTCGAGGTGCGGCCGGATGTGCTGGATCATTGGGCACGGAGGCCATAATCACGGCGCAATAGCCAAACAAACGATTGGACCAGACGAATTTGAGAAAAGCATTGGTTAGAAAAACCAAGATGACCATGATCTTGATTTCCCAAACGATGATGGGTTCTTGGCCGGGGGTCAGATCATCAGCAATTCCCATTACGCGGTCAAGATCGCCCAGCATCGCCAGCGCCCCACCAATTGCAATTAGTGTGGCCGAGGCAAAGAAGGCGGTGCCCTGCCGCAGGCTGGCGAGCAGTTGTGCGTCAAAGATGCGTGCCTCGCGGTCTACCATCTGCACCATCCACTCACGCCGGTATTGCGCCATCAATGCTGTGACCGAAGGGCGCGTGCGTGGCGGGTTCTCTATCATCAAGCCAATTAATAGCCAGCCGCCGACCAGGGCCCCGAGTGCAACGGCATCAAGCGTGCCGAAATGTGTCAGTTGATCCATCCAAATCATTTGTGCACGCTATCCTTGACAGGTTTGACTTGCCAGACGCAAAAATTGGTTATATTTTATTACCAATCAAAGAGGATTACATCATGGAAATGCCTATCCCGAGTTCGGAAATTCTGGCTCGAAAGGCCGAATTGGTTGAGCGATTGCATGAGGTTCTACCGGGGGATGCGGTCATTTCCGATCCGTCCGAGACCCGAGCCTATGAATGTGACGCTCTAACTGCCTATAAATGTGCGCCTTTGGTGGCGATTCTGCCGGGATCGACCCAAGAGGTCGCGGCTGCTCTCCGCATCTGTCACGAAATGGGCGTGCCGGTCGTGCCGCGCGGATCTGGCACAAGCCTCGCCGGGGGCGCATTGCCCACGGCTGACAGCGTGATTCTTGGGGTTGCCCGACTCAATGCTGTGCTGGAAACCGATTATGACAACCGGTTTATACGGGTGCAGACCGGGCGCACAAATCTGAGTGTGACCGGGGCGGTAGAGGAGCATGGCTTCTTTTATGCGCCTGATCCATCAAGCCAACTGGCCTGTGCCATTGCGGGCAATATCGCGATGAATTCGGGTGGGGCGCATTGCCTGAAGTATGGTGTGACCACCAATAATCTGATGGGTGTGACCATGGTGCTGATGGATGGCACGGTGGTGGAACTGGGCGGCGCGCATCTTGAGGCCGAGGGGCTGGATCTGTTGGGGGTCGTCTGCGGCTCCGAGGGGCAATTGGGGGTCGTGACCGAGGCGACGTTGCGCATTCTGCGCAAACCCGAGGGCGCGCGGCCCGTGCTCATCGGCTTCGACAGCAACGAAGTTGCGGGTGCCTGCGTGAGCGACATCATCAAGGCAGGCGTGCTGCCGGTGGCGATTGAATTCATGGATCGCCCTTGCATTGAGGCGACCGAAGATTTTGCCAAGGCGGGTTATCCGATGTGTGAGGCGCTGCTGATCGTTGAGGTCGAGGGATCGGACGCCGAGATCAACGAGCAACTTGGCCTGATCGAAGAAATTGCGCGGCGGCACAACCCGGTGGAATTCCGTCAGAGCCGTTCACCGGAAGAAAGCGCCGCGATCTGGCTGGGGCGTAAATCCGCCTTTGGCGCGATGGGCCAGATCAACGATTATATGTGTCTTGATGGCACCATTCCGGTCAGCCAGCTGCCGCATGTTCTCAAGCGGATCGGCGAGATGTCCGAGCAATTTGGGCTGGGCGTGGCTAATGTGTTTCACGCTGGCGACGGCAACATGCACCCGTTGATTCTGTTTGATGCCAACAAGCCCGGTGATTTGGAACTGTGCGAAGATTTCGGGGCTGAGATTCTAAAGCTCTGTGTCGAAGTGGGTGGCTGCCTGACCGGCGAGCATGGGGTTGGGATCGAAAAGCGTGATCTGATGACCTATCAATATGCGCCTGAGGACCTTGAGGCGCAGATGGCGGTCAAGGATGTGTTCGATCCCAAATGGCTGCTCAACCCGGCCAAGGTTTTCCCGTTGGCAAGTTCTGACGCGCGGCGTGTGGCCTGAGTGATCGCTCCGGGGCGCGCGTCCCCGGACCTCCCGAATATTTTACCAAGAAGAAGCAGCATGACACCCAAAACCGAGGCAGAACTTGCCGAGATCATCCGGGCGGCCGAAACCCCGTTGCGCATTGAGGGAGGCGGTACGCGACCAATAGGCGCCCCGTCAAATGGCGTTCGACTGAGCACGGCCGGACTTTGCGGCATCGGGCTTTATGAACCCGGCGCTTTGACATTGGTGGCGCAGGCAGGCACACCGCTGGCCGAGGTCGAGGCGACACTAGAGGCCGAGGGCCAACGGCTGGCGTTTGAGCCGATGGATCACCGGACCCTTTTGGGCACGAGCGGAACGCCCACGATCGGTGGCGTGGTTGCCGCCAATGTCAGTGGGCCTCGCCGCATTCAGGCCGGTGCCTGCCGAGATTTCCTCTTGGGGGTGAGATTTGTCGATGGGCGTGGGCAAATCGTCAAGAATGGTGGTCGGGTGATGAAGAACGTCACTGGCTATGATCTGGTCAAGCTGATGGCGGGCAGCTACGGCACATTGGGCGTGTTGACCGAGGTGGCGCTCAAGGTGCTGCCCAAGCCGCGCAGCATGGGCATGCTGCGTATCGAAGGGCTGAGCGACGCTGCGGCTGTGACAGCGCTTTGTCGTGCATTGGCGTCCCCCTATGAGGTGACGGGGGCCGCGCATCTTCAGGCGGGATCGGGGGGCGCGCCGGTGACGATGATCCGGCTGGAAGGCTTTGAGAACTCGGTCGCCTATCGGGCAGAAGCGCTGACCCGATTGCTGGCCGAATTTGGAACCTGCGTGTTTGAGGCAGATCCGGAACAAACCGCTGCGGCATGGGCGCATATCCGTGATGTTGGTCCGTTTCATGGCCGCGCCGGCGATGTCTGGCGTGTTTCGGTGAAGCCCAGCGACGCACCGGCGGTCGTCGCGGATCTTGCAGGAGGCGAGGCGTTTTATGACTGGGGCGGTGGTTTGATCTGGCTCTTGGCGGCTGAAGGATCGGGGCTGACCGCCACCAAGATCCGCAGCGTCGTTGCTGTGCGTGGTGGCCATGCGACGCTGATCCGAGGGGATCGAAGCCAAGGCGCATTTCCCCCGCTGCCTGCGCCAGTCGCGGCTTTGCAAGAGGGGTTGCGCCAGAAATTCGACCCAAGACAAATTCTCAACCCCGGACTTATGGCCACGGGTGCAGCCGTCTGAACGACGGGAAAGTAGAGACAGATGAAAACCGAATTCACCGCCAAACAACTCGAAGACCCGAAGATTGCCCGCGCAAATGAGATTCTGCGATCCTGTGTTCATTGCGGATTTTGCACTGCGACTTGCCCCACTTATCAGGTGTTGGGCGATGAGCTGGACAGCCCCAGAGGGCGTATCTATCTCATCAAGGATATGTTGGAGAATGACCGTGATCCGGACGCTAAGACGGTCAAGCATATTGACCGCTGCCTCTCGTGCCTTGCCTGTATGACCACCTGTCCCTCAGGTGTGCATTACATGCATCTGGTTGATCAGGCGCGGGAATATATCGAAGAGCGTTACAAGCGGCCCTTGGGGGATCGCGCGCTGCGCTGGATTCTGGCGCGAATTTTGCCTTATCCAACGCGCTTTCGCGTGGCCTTGCTTGGGGCCAAGATCGGACGGCCCTTTGCTCGGCTGATGCCAGATGCGCGGTTGCGCGCGATGCTGGAAATGGCGCCCAAGCAGGTGCCGCCTGTCAGTCGCAATGACGATCCGCAGACATTTGCCGCGCAGGGCGCGCGCAAGAAGCGTGTGGCGCTGATGACGGGGTGTGCGCAAAAGGCGCTCAATACCGATATAAACGACGCCACTATCCGGCTTTTGACTCGGTTGGGTTGCGAGGTTGTTGTGGCCGAGGGCGCGGGTTGCTGCGGGGCGCTCACGCATCATATGGGCAAGACGGGCGAGAGCCATGCAACGGCGGCCAAGAATATCAAGGCTTGGGCGCGCGAAATGGATGGAGCGGGTCTTGATGCCATCGTGATCAATACGTCCGGCTGCGGCACGACAGTCAAAGATTACGGCCATATGTTCCGGCATGAGTCCCTAGCCAAAGACGCCGCCCGCGTCAGCGCGATTGCTATGGATATAAGCGAAATCCTGATGCAACTCGATCTGCCAGAAGGTGGGGATAAGGAGATGGTGATCGCCTATCATGCCGCCTGTTCGCTGCAACATGGGCAAAAGATCAAGACCTTTCCCAAGGATCTGCTCAAACGCGCGGGGTTCAGTGTGGTCGAACCTGCGGACAGTCATCTGTGCTGTGGCTCGGCGGGCACCTACAACCTGATGCAGCCTGAGATATCCAAGCAGTTGAAGACCCGCAAGGTGCGCACGCTTGAGGCCAAGAAGCCGGACGCGATCGCAGCGGGAAACATCGGCTGTATGATGCAGATCGGATCAGGCACAGGCATCCCCGTGGTACATACGGTTGAATTGCTCGATTGGGCCACCGGCGGACCCAAGCCGCCCGCGATGACCCGTGCGACCCAAGGGATGGTGGGGGTTCCGATCCTGCGCTAGTGTGGTCATAATCTGGCCCGAAACGCTTGTTATCAGGCAAGTGTCTGAAAACGGTCGGAGACCTCATGCTGCGATTCCTGATAATTGTGCTGGCGCTCGGCACCTCGGGCGCCGCCTTGGCACAGGACAGCCGCTTGCAGCGGTTGGATGTAGGCGACGAAGCCCGCCAATGGGAGGCCGTGGGACGGCTAGAGCTGGGCGGGCGCGGATTTTGCACCGGGGCACTGGTGGCGCCTGATTTGGTGTTGACTGCGGCGCATTGCCTCTTTGACAAGGAAACCGGCGTACGCCTTGATCCGGCGCGGATCGAATTCATGGCCGGTTGGCGCAATGGCCGCGCAGCTGCCTATCGCTCTGTTCGGCGTGCGGTGACGCATCCGGACTATGCACCGGCGACCAATGTAACCGCTGATCGGGTCCGTAATGATGTGGCACTGCTGGAGTTGCATCATCCAATCAACAACACTCGCGTCACCCCGTTCGAGACGGATGCTCGCCCCCGTAAAGGGCAAAAGATTGGGATAGTCAGCTATGCCCGCGACCGTTCTGAGGCGCCATCGCTCCAGAATATATGCGAGGTTCTGGCGCGTCAGGATGGTGTTTTGGTCATGTCCTGTGATGTGGATTTCGGATCGAGCGGCGCACCAATCTTCAGCTTTGAAGGGGGTGTGCCGCGTATCGTCTCGGTGGTGTCCGCCATGGCCGAGGTTGAAGGGCGCAAAGTGTCGCTTGGCACGCAACTGATCGATCCGCTGCAAACCCTGCGCGCGGCCCTCGATAATGGCGCGGGCGTGTTTCAGGAAGCGGCCCCCAAGATGTTCACCTCTGGTATCCGGCGCGACACGGGCGCAAAATTCGCCAAGCCATGAAGATTTGGCGTATAGCTCTGCTGGCACTCGCCGCGTTGATGCTCTGCGTCACGGGTGCAATGGCCCAGACCAGTGGCCTCATTCGACTTACCGACCGTGACGACCTTTTTGGTTGGGAGGCTGTGGGCCGGGTTGATCTCGGACGGGATGGCTATTGTACGGGGGTGTTGATTGCTCCGGATCAAGTTCTGACGGCGGCGCATTGTCTCTATGACGCCGCAAACCGCCCGATCGCGGCAGAAACTATCCTGTTTCGCGCCGGTTTGCGTGATGGGGTGGCGATTTCCCAAGTGCAGGTTGCGCGGTATGCGGTCACCCCCGGCTATGATCCGGCAGCGGGAATGCAGACCGAGAATGTCAGGCGTGATGCCGCCCTCTTGCACCTGTCCACAGCGATCCCGTCAGCGCTCGCCGCGCCGTTTAACCTCTATGGCGCCCCTGCGCCGAGCCAGCGGGTCAGCATCGTCTCTTATGGCAAGGATCGTGACAAGGCCCCGTCTTGGCAGCGCGATTGCGGCCTGTTGTGGCGGTCTGACGGGGTCATGGCATTCGATTGCGCGGTGATCAGCGGGTCTTCCGGTGCACCGGTTTTTGTGCGCGATGGTGGCCGGGCGCGTATCCTGTCGTTGGTCAGCGGAGGTGAATGGGAAACCGGCACGCACCGCGCCTATGGCATGGACCTTCCCGATCTGGTACCGGTGCTCAAGCGGATTCTGCGCGCCGCGCCTCCCTTGTCGAACAAGATCAACCCCGGCTTTCGTCGCGTGACGGTGGGCACTCTTGCTGTCACATCCGGCGCAAAGTTTGCAAAGCCCTGAGGGCCCTGCGAGGGTCTTGACAGGCGCGCGAAGGCTTCCCACATCGCATGTGTTCCGGTGCCGTAAAACGGGCCGGACATCATAGCCTGTCCCCTAAGGGGAAGGCGCAATTCAGGTATCGCTCAATGGAGGATGACCCATGCGTAATTTTGATCTAGCCCCGCTCTACCGCGCCACCGTCGGTTTCGACCAGATCGCTGATCTTATGGATCGGGTGATGGCCAGCGATGTGCCCCAACCGACCTATCCGCCCTATAACATCGAAAAAACCGCCGACGATGCCTATCGCATCTCGATCGCCGTCGCGGGCTTTGCCGCCGCCGATCTCGGCGTTGACGTCAAAGACGGCGCGCTTGTCGTTTCCGCGCGCAAGAGCGACGAGGATGAGGGCCGCACTTACCTGCATCGTGGCATTGCCACCCGTGCTTTTGAACGGCGCTTTCAACTGGCCGATCATGTCCGCGTGATTGGGGCCACCCATGCCGATGGGATGCTGCATATCGACCTGCGCCGTGAGGTGCCCGAGGCGCTCAAGCCCCGGCGCATAGCGATTGCCAGCGGTGATGTCGTGACCAAGGAAGTGGTCGACGCCGATAAGGTAAACTGAACCTGTTCCGATTCTGCGCCTGGTCAGAGATGTCTGACCGGGCGTGTGGCTTTCATGGACGGCGCGCTTCGATCAATACGCGATCTTCGGCCCCGCCGATCAGAAGAAGTGCGCCATCATCTGCAATGTCGAACCGTGTGATCTGCTCCAATGCGTCCAGCATCTCGCGCTCTTGCTCCATCAATGGTTCGGGGCAGGCCATCATCGTACTTCCCATAGCCCCAAATTGCAGACCTTCTCCGGTCAGCGTATAGCCCCCCACCAAGCGGTTACAGCCTGTGCTGCCCGCAACCCGTCCCGGCGCTGTGAAATTAACCGAAAGGCGCTCCGGCTCGATCAGCGATGCCTCTCCGATCGCGGTCACCTGCCAGACCGGGCCGGTCAGCAAATCCTCTGGTGCCCCCCCGCAGCCCCGCAGCATACGATCGCCGAGTTCCAACACCGCGGTATCTGGGTGCGGCATACCGGTGGCGTCGTCCCTGCAAATCCCCTCTTGGATGATCAGGCGCGCTTCGATATCAGGCATGTCGAATGCATAGATGCCCGGCAAAACCTGCACATCCGGGCGCGCGAGGCTATGGCTGATCTCGCCATAGTCGGCAGTAATCTCTGCGGTTTCTGGAGTTAGGACAACGGACCAGCCCGGCTCGTTACCTCTGGCACGGTAGCTTTGGTGTTGCGGTGGCGGCACCTGTCGGCATTCGGGTAAATCGCGGCCCTCAAGCCGGACCATCGCCAAGTCGCCTTTGTTCCAGAATTCCGTTTCAGGATCTTTGATGCCTTCAAAGCGCGCGCCAGAGGCTGATACGACCTGCGACATAGGAGTATCCCGACCCTCTGCCCGCAGTACCGTTTCATTGTCCAGCATGCCGAAGGAAACTGTTGTATCCCCACAGATAAAATCAACTGCAAAGGCCATCGCCGTCACGGGCTCCAGAATGAGCGTGCCAAGATCCACCTGCGCAGTGCCCGCCGAAAAGGGCAAATTCCGCAGAATCCAGCGTGGCTTTTGCTGAACGCGGATGACCGCGCTCAGCCCCCCCGAGAGGTTGGCCGGCACCGTCATCTCGAAGGGTAAAGGCACCTGTTTGCCATCGGCCTCAATCGTTGCCTCGCCCAACATTGCCCCGAAACGCCCCTCTGCGACGATCACGGCGCGGGCATTGGGCGGCAGGGCAATCCGTTGCAGATACCCAAGCGCGCCTGAAACCATGCGCGTCTCGTCTTGTGCTTGCGCCGCTGCTGCGGGCATGAGGGCCATCAGACCAGCAAAGAGGATTGCGCGGGCCATCGTCCGCCTCCTATGCAACAGGATCTGCGGCCATCCTAGCGACTGCCCCGCTCTTGGTCGAGTGCCGCTTTGGTCAGACACTCATGCAGATGTACTTCATTTCGAGAAAATCCTCGATCCCGTGGTGACTGCCTTCGCGTCCGAGTCCGGATTGCTTGACGCCGCCGAACGGGGCCACCTCGGTCGAAATGATGCCGGTGTTGACACCTACGATCCCGTACTCAAGCGCCTCGGCCACCTTGTAAACGCGGCTCAGATCCTTGGCATAGAAATACGAGGCCAGACCAAAGATCGTGTCATTAGCCATCGCGATCACGTCATCCTCGGTCTCGAACTTGAAGAGCGGCGCGAGTGGGCCAAATGTTTCGTCCGTGGCAAACTGCATTTCCTGCGTGCACCCGGTGACAATGGTCGGCGGTAGGAAGTAGCCCGCACCCTGCACCGGCTCTCCTCCGCCCAGAATGACCGTGGCCCCCTTGGCTTTGGCGTCCGCCACATGTTCCTGCACCTTGGTAATGGCGTCAGCGTTGATCAGCGGCCCAAGCGCCACGCCATCGTCCATACCGTCGCCCATTTTGAGCTTCTCGACTGCGATTTTCAGCTTGGCGGCAAAGGCGTCATAAACCCCGGCCTGCACATAGATACGGTTGGCGCAGACGCAGGTTTGACCATTGTTACGGAACTTGCAGAGGATCGCGCCTTCGACCGCCGCATCGAGATCGGCATCGTCGAACACGATAAAGGGCGCATTGCCGCCCAGTTCCATCGAGCATTTCATCACCTGATCGGCGGCCTGACGTAACAGGATGCGCCCGACCTCAGTCGAGCCGGTAAAGGTGATCTTGCGTACCACCGGGTTCTCGCAGAATTCCTTGCCGATTTCTGAGGCACGCGACGAGGTGACGATGTTGAACACCCCTGCAGGAATGCCTGCCCGCTCAGCCAAGAGGCCCATGGCCGTGGCCGAAAGCGGCGTTTCCGCCGCCGGGCGGCCCACGAAAGAACATCCCGCTGCCAGCGCTGGTGCGGCCTTGCGGGTGATCATGGCGTTGGGAAAGTTCCAGGGCGTGATCGAAGAAACGACGCCAATTGGCTGCTTGATCACAGTGATCCGCTTGTCGCGCTGGTGGCCCGGAATCGTTTCGCCATAGATGCGCTTTGCTTCTTCGCCAAAGAATTCGATGAAGGACGCGCCATAAGCGACCTCCCCTTTGGCCTCAGCCAGTGGTTTTCCCTGTTCGGCGGTCAAGATAACGCCCAGATCGTGCTGGTTTTCCATCATCAGATCAAAGAAACGGCGTAACACGGCGGCGCGCTCCTTGCCGCTCCATTTCGCCCATTCTTTCTGCGCAACCTCTGCAGCGGCAATTGCCCGCGCAACCTGCGCACGGCTGAGGTCTGCCACATGCGCGATCACATCGCCGCGCGCGGGGTTCGTGACCTCGAAGGTGCCATTGTCGCCATCCACCCACTCGCCGTTGATGTAGGCCCGCTCGCACAACAGGCTGGGATCCTTGAGCATGGATTTCAGGTCGGTCTTGGTCATTGCATTTCCCTCTTGGCATGGCTTTTGATCTCGCAAACACAGACCAGTTTGGGCTAGGAATGTCTAGGGCCAGATGAAGGAGAATACACTGTGGAACTGGACGATGCTTATGCCAACGTTCCCCATATTCCGGGAGGTGCGCAGTATCCGGCGCGCTGGACCGTTGCTGCCGAGGCATTTCGGGCAAGGTTGACTGCGCAACGCCGGGCAGAGCTTGGCCTGCCTTACGGTGACGGGGCGCGGCAGGTATTTGACCTCTTTCACCCCACAGGCACGGCGCGGGGGCTCTGCGTCTTTGTGCATGGCGGCTATTGGCTACGGTTTGACCGGTCCTATTGGTCGCATCTGGCGGCGGGGCCCTTGGCGCGGGGGTGGGCGGTGGCGATGCCGTCCTATGATCTCTGCCCTGAGGTGCGGATTGCGGACATCACCCGGCAGATTGCGCGCGCAACCTGCGTTCTGGCGGCGCGAAGCGAAGGGCCGCTGGCGTTTGTGGGGCATTCTGCGGGTGGCCATCTGGTGGCGCGTATGGCGGTGCCGGGTGCGTTGCCCGCCGATGTGGCGGCGCGGTTGAGCCATGTCATGCCAATCTCTCCGGTGTCTGACCTCCGACCGCTGCTGCAAACCTCGATGAATGAGCAATTCCAACTAGACCGGATGGCGGCAGAGGCAGAAAGCCCGGCGCTTATGCGGCCCTTACCTGTGCCGGTCACGGTCTGGGTCGGCGCTGACGAACGGCCGGTGTTTCTGGATCAGGCGCGGTGGCTGGCATCGGCGTGGAATGCGGGTCATGAGATTGCGAAGGGACGGCACCATTTCGACGTGATCGAGGCGCTGGAGGACCCCAAGAGCCGGATGGTCGAGCAGCTGTTGGGCTAGAGGGGGCGTTGGTGACAGGCCCATGCGCGCGGCTGTAGACCGTCAACATAGGCTTCGCCCCGCTCACGCAAAACGTGATGCCCCCCATCACAAAGCCTGAATTGACGTTCCCTGCCGGTCCCTTAGAGTGCGCGGATATTGCACGAGGACTCCATGCCGAAATCTGCCCCTCTGATTACCCCCGTTCTTGTGGCGGGCTGCGTGATCATCCTGATTTCCTTTGCGATCCGCGCCTCTTTTGGCGTGTTCCAGATCCCCATCGCGACCGAGTTCAACTGGCCGCGCGCCGAGTTTTCGCTGGCCATCGCCATCCAGAACCTTGCCTGGGGCATCGGCCAGCCCATTTTCGGCGCGTTGGCCGAAAGGATCGGCGACCAAAAGGCGATCATTCTGGGCGCGCTGACCTATGCGATGGGGCTTGTGCTGTCGTCCTTTGCGGTGACGCCGGAGGCGCATCAGCTCTACGAAATCTTCGTGGGTTTTGGCATCGCTGGTACCGGGTTTGGCGTGATCCTCGCTGTGGTTGGGCGGGCAAGTTCGGACGAGAACCGCTCGATGAGCCTTGCCATCGCCACTGCTGCCGGATCGGCGGGGCAGGTGTTCGGCGCGCCGTTGGCGGAATTCCTGCTGTCGCTGATGACATGGCAGAGCGTGTTCCTGATCTTTGCCGCCGTGATTGTCGCGGTTCTGGCGATGCTGCCGTTGATGCGCGCACCCGCGCCAGTGGATCGCTCCGTGGTCGAGGAGTCGATGGGCACGATCCTGCGCCGGGCCTTTCGTGATCCCTCCTATACGCTGATATTTTTGGGATTTTTCAGCTGTGGCTATCAGCTCGCCTTTATTACCGCGCATTTCCCGGCCTTTGTGACCGAAATGTGCGGCCCGATCCTGTCTGGAGACGTGCTGCACAATATTGGCATTACCACCACGTCGACCCTTGGGGCTGTGGCCATCTCGATTATCGGTCTTGCCAATATCGCGGGCACGCTGACGGCGGGCTGGCTGGGCAAGCGCCATTCCAAAAAGAACCTGCTGGCGGCGATCTATCTGGGCCGGACACTGATTGCGGCGGCTTTTATCCTTACGCCGATCACGCCGGCCACCGTGCTTTTATTCTCGGTCTCGATGGGCGCGCTCTGGCTGGCTACGGTGCCGCTGACCTCGGGTCTCATCGCGCATCTCTATGGATTGCGTTACATGGGCACGCTTTATGGGATCGTGTTCTTTTCCCACCAGTTGGGCAGCTTCATGGGCGTCTGGCTGGGTGGCAAGATGTATGATCTTTATGGTGATTATACATTGGTCTGGTGGATCGGCGTGGGTGTGGGGGCGTTTTCCGCCATTGTGCATCTGCCGGTCAAAGAGCGCCGGATGCAGGCCGCTTAATCTCGCATCAAGTTACGCATGGCGCGTAGCACGTCTTCGCTATGGGTATAGGTCAGACCATGCCCCGCACCGTCGATGATGTACTGACGCGCCTTGCGATTCACCTCGGCCAGTCGTGCCATGCTGTGCAATGGGATGATCGTGTCTTCTCGCCCCCAGATCGCCAGCACCGGCAGCTGTGTTTCGGCAATATCCGCATGCATGTCGGCCAGATCCTCGGAAACCATCCCTGCGATGGAGCGCGCGACCGCAGGCACGAACCCGCGATATCGCAACTCGGCCTGTTGCAGATCAACGATACCCGGCACGCTGGAGGGCAGATGCCGCTCCGCTTCACAGCCCCTTCGAAAACTTCTTGGAAATCCGGCCAGCATTAACCACTGTGCGAACATTCCCCTGCGCGCCACCCGATCAGCCAGCGGGCCCAAATCATGACCCAATCCCGCAGGCGCGATGAGGACAAGCGTCCGCAGGCGCTCTGCATGCAGCGCGGCAAAGGCCGTGGCAATCGCACCACCCATCGAATAACCGAGAAGGGTAATATCATCCTCAACCCCCTGATCTTCGAGCAGTTCTTCAAGTTGGGTAATGAAAAAGGCACTGTCCTGAGGGCCCTTGGGTCGGTCGCTATAGCCCCGCCCATACAGGTCATAGACCAATACCCGGTAGCCCAAGCGCCCCAATCCCGCGGCTATCCCCTGCCAGACAAACGACGGTGTGGTCAGACCGTGAACGCAAACCGCCACTGGCCCGCGCGTAGCCCCGAGCCAGCGGAAATGCGTGATCCCGCGCGACAGGCGGACGAAATCGCCAGGTGCGTTCATGCGGGCGGTGTCGGTCATCTTGGGTTTGAGCGCTTCGCGCAGAAACGGAGCCGCGAAGATCAAGCCCGCAAACGTGACCAGACCGAGCCAGATCATGTCGCCGCCCTCCAGGCATCGAGGATATAGCGGCTTGTCATCAGGTCGAGATGCGCGCCGCCGCCGTTTTTGAAAAGGGTGATTTCATCGCTTGATTGGCGTTGAAACCGCTCGGGCTGATAGAAATCCGCTATCAGGTGGTCGCGGGTTATAGCGCCAGTCCCCAGTGGCGTCTTGATCTCACCGATATGATCTACTGTTGTGTCGAAACTGTCGACAAAGACCCGCGCCCGCACCATCGCCGCATCATCCGCCTCGCGCATGTCGGGACGGTAGGCGCCGATCAAGTCGAGATGCTGGCCGGGGCGCAGCCAGTCGCCCTTGATCAGCGGATCGGTGGACATGGTGGCAGAGGTCACGATATCGGCGGCGCGCACGGCGGTTTCCAGATCCTCGGCCACGGTCATGCCCGCGCATTCTTCTGCCATCGCCTCGGCATTGGCGCGGGTGCGGTTCCAGACGCTGAATCGCGCTTGTGGAAAGACCGCGCGATAGGCCTGCCA
Source organism: Roseovarius sp. (assembly GCF_048262375.1). GTDB lineage: Bacteria > Pseudomonadota > Alphaproteobacteria > Rhodobacterales > Rhodobacteraceae > Roseovarius. Next base: position 59,223 of record NZ_JBLXFE010000003.1, on the reverse strand, counting down.
GAGCGAGCGGCCCACCGTACCCGCCCCCACGATCAGGATGGTTTCGCTGTTGGGCCGGGCCAGCCGCGTGGCGGCATAAAGACTGTCCCCGGCGGTTTTCCACTTGGTCACAAGATGGAAATCGACAAGTGCCTCCAGCGTGCCATCGGTATCGGAATAGAGATTGACCGCGCCGTTGATCATCGGGTCGCCCCGTTCCGGGTTTCCCGGAAAGATCGTGGCGGATTTGACCGCCAATCCCATCCCGTCGATCCAAGCCGCCCGATTGAGCAACGTATCCTTGCCGCGATAAAGCAAGGTGTCGGCAATCTCGGCCTTGGGTAGTGCATGCCCGGCCTGAAACGCCGCGCAGAGTCCGAGCCAATCCAGATGCGCCTCACCTTGGGCAAAGGGGATGATCGTCAGGCTCATGGATTTCTCCTTTGTTTAGCGGCGATAGGTCGGGGCTTTGGTCGCCAGCGTCGCATCCTTGACCGACTCGCGCCACAAGAGATAGAGGCCAGACCCCACAATAAGCGCGATTCCAATCCAAGCGGTCGCATCGGGCCAAGTTCCAAAGACCGTCACCCCCCACATGATCGCCATCGGCATGGCGACATATTCAAAGGGCGCGGCAAAGGCGGCCTCGGACAACCGATAGGCCTGAGAGATGAAAAGACCGCCCAGCATGCCAGACATCCCCAGCATGATCAGGATCGGCCAATCCCCCGGATCAGGCCAGATCCAAGCGCGGAACAGGAATTCGAGCGAGGGATGTCCCATCCCGGCAAAACGCCCGTCGCCAAGGCCAAGCCCGATCAGGCTGCTTGCGACCACAAAGGTGAGTTGAATGTAGAAGGCCATAGTTGGCGCGCTTTCGGTGCCGCCGATTTTGCGCGCGAGGATATGCATGACGGCATACAGAAACGCCGCCGCAACCGGCAAGAGCGAGGCGATTTGAAACGCCGCCGTGCCCGGTTTGACGATCACCAGCACACCGAGAAACCCCACGGCAATGGCCGCCCATCGCCGGGCGCCGACGGTCTCTTGCAGGAACAGCACCGAAAACACCGTGATCACCAGTGGCGAGACAAAAAACACCGCCACTGCATCCGCTATCGGCATCGCCGCCAGCCCGAGAAAGAGGCAGGTGTTGGCGCTGACCACGCAGAGACCGCGGAGCAGATGCATCCGCGGGCGACGCGTGCGCATAAGGGTGAGTCCGCCCGCGAAGGGCATGATGAACACCGTAAAGGCACTGATCCCGATCATGGCCCGGATGAACACCACCTGATGCAGCGCATAGCTGTCCGACAGGAACTTAATCCCCACATCGTTGAGCGAAAAACACAGCACCGCCGCAAGCGCATAGGCGGCGCCAATGAGGTTGGAACGCTGAACGGTGATGGCGGTGGTCATGGGGGTCCACGGTAGTTGTCTTTAACCGAACATGAGACGCGGGGCCACCGAATGTAAACCCCTGCGGTAAGGCTTGGGGGGAGAAGGGGGAGTAGTTGTGAAAGAAAGGAAGGGGTATGAGATTGGCAGGTTTGAGCCCAAACCTCCTACAAACCGATGAGTTCTACACAGTTTAGTTCGTAGAACAAATATGCCCGAGAAACAGCAAGCATCATGCCAAAACAGCCGGACACAATTGCGAATGCAGTCTTGACGTACTTCCTCAAGGCGAAGGTGATGGCCGATGAAACAAAGAAGATGAACCAGCTTTTCCAGTTAAGGTAGGGGGAGCGTAAACACTCATCATAAATCATTGTTCGTCGGCTCGGTTCAAACCTAGCTTGCCCAAGGCAAGCCAGCGTCCATCAAAAGACAAACGGTCGCTTCGGCCCGGCCTGCACCCCTTCATCCGTCCGCTTGTTTGGCCGCACGCACCGCGCGTTCCAGAGCGTCGAGAAACCGCGAGCGGTCGGCCTTGGTAAAGCCCTTGCCGCCGCCCTGACGGAACGGATCGGCGGCGCGCAGATCGGCCATGAGATCGCGCGTGGCCAGCACATTGCCGATATTGGCGCGGGTCAGCGCCTCGCCATTGTGTTTGAGCACCTGCGCCCCCGCCTCGACGCATTTCGCGGCCAGCGGGATATCCCCGGTGATCACCACATCCCCCGGCCCCGCGCGCTCGGCGATCCACATATCCGCCACGTCGGGGCCATCGGGCACGATCACCGTCTCGACCAGCGAATTGCGCGAGGGGCGCAGACCGCCGTTCGAGACCACGAACATCCGCAGCCCATGGCGCGTGCCCACCCGCTCAACCTCGTCCTTGACCGGGCAGGCATCGGCATCGACGTAAATGGGCATGGGGCGGTCCTTTGTCTGTTGAGCGGCATGTGTTGCGCATAAATGCGTAGGCTACGCCGGATTGTCGAGCCATGCGCGAATTTCTGCGCTGTGCTGACCGCGTGAGGGTGGCGGCGCGACGTTGCGGTGCTGACCGTCGAAACGCGGGGCAGGTGCGGGGCTAAGGCAGTCCCCGTCCCGGTGCCAAATGCCGCGCGCTGCCATGTGCGGATCGAGGGCCGCCTGATCTGGGCGCAGCACCGGCGCGACACAGGCCTCTGACCCGGCAAAGAGTTCTGCCCAATGCGCCAGCGGTTTTGCGGCAAAGAGCGCCGCCAGTGCGCCTGCCTGATCAGGCCAGAGCGCGCGGTCGTGCTGCGCGGTAAACCGCGGATCGTCGGAGAGGTTCAGGCGTGACAGGAATTCCGCGTAAAACTGTGGCTCAAGGCATTGAACCGACAGCCACCCCCCACAGGCGCAGCCATAGATGCGGCTCCAATGTGCTCCGTCCAAGAGGCTCTGACCGCGCGTCATGCTGAGATTGCCGGTGGGCATCATCGACATCAGGAGCGCCATCATATGCGCCGAGCCATCGACAATTGCCGCATCGACCACCGTCCCCTGCCCGGTACGCGTGGCGCGGATCAACCCCGCCAGCATCCCTGCCACCAGATAGAGCGCACCACCCCCCACGTCACCCACGAGTGTCGCCGGGGTTTGTGGTACGGTGCCCGGCACACCAGCATACCAGAGCGCCCCAGAGGTGGCGATATAGTTGAGATCATGGCCCGCCTCCTGCGCGCGTGGCCCGTCTTGTCCCCAGCCAGTCATGCGCCCATAGACAAGGCGTGGATTGGCGGCGTGCATCGCCTCGGGGCCAAGGCCCAGCCGTTCCATAACACCGGGGCGAAACCCTTCAATCAAGCCATCTGCGCGCGCGACAAGCGCGCGGGCGGTTGCCAGATCGGCCGAGTTCTTGAGATCAAGCAGGATCGACCGTTTCCCTCGATCCAGTAGATTGTGTTCTCCTGCGACTGGATTGCCCGGGCCGTGACGGTGAATGACGATCACCTCGACCCCCATTTCAGCCAGCATCATCGCAGCAAAAGGCGCCGGCCCAAGCCCTTCGAATTCAACCACGCGCAGCCCTGAAAGCATCCTCACCTCTCTTTCCTTTTGGCGCAGGGTATGCGCGGCGCGGCTCGAAGGCCAGACAACTCCAACAGGTCCGACCTTCTGGTCTCTTGGCGGGAACTGAGCGCTGCGCTAGGCTGTGCCGAACACAAAACGGGAGGGGACGAACAGATGCAGATGAGTGACTCGCGCGACATCAAGGCGGATCGGGCAACGGTCTGGGCGGCTCTGCTTAGCCCAGAGGTGCTAAAGGAGTGCGTTCCGGGCGCGCAAGAGGTGACCGGCACTCCCGAAGACGGCTTTGAGGCTACCGTCGTGCAAAAAGTCGGGCCGGTGAAGGCTACCTTCAAGGGTATGGTCAGGGTGTCAAACATCGTCGAAATGCAGAGCCTCACCCTGACAGGCGAAGGTAAGGGGGGGGCCGCAGGCTATGCCAAGGGTGGAGCAAATGTGCGGCTTGAGGATAGCGAGACAGGCACGCGGCTTAGCTACGAGGTTGAGGCCAGTGTCGGCGGTAAGCTAGCGCAACTGGGCAGCAGGCTGGTGGATGGTTTCGCCAAGAAGATGGCAGATCAGTTCTTTGCCCGACTGGAAGAGGTGCTGGAAGGGCCATCCGAAGATGATCCAGAGCCTGAGGCAGAGAAAAAGGGCTGGCTCAAACGCTTGATCAGCTAAAGCAATCTCGTTGGGGCCAATGAGGTTTTCTGGGCCTGAAAGTGTGTCAATGCGAACCTATGCAGCGTTTCTATGCACCATAGAAATGCTGTATTTTCGATCACTTCGTCACTAACAGGTTGCGAGACACTGCACTGCGGTCGTTTTCTGCAATTAGCCGTGCAATACGTTGACCGATCTTGCGGCTGGCCTTGAACGATGGATGGATCAGGTCAATGGCATGATAGGAACGGTCACCATTTGGTACCATATCAGCCAGCGGCAAGAAATGCACGCCACGGTCCAGCCTCGCCAAGAGCGCCACGCGACGATCCATTTCAGCGCCTTCATCGGTGCAATGTTCTACAGGCGAGGTGACGCCGGGTGTGCGGAGATAGCCCACATAAATCACCTGTGCTCCGCTTTGACGCAGCCGTGATACAAACCCGGGGATCACGCCGCGCCGCCCGTCGCTGGAGATTAAACGATCCAATTTGCGTTCGCACTGCATGCAGCCACAGCCAAACCAGAGATCGTTGCCGCCGCCATTCAGTACCGCCCAGTCCCAATTATCCTGTCTGTACTGCTTGGTGATGTTGAGGCCAAGTGCGCCAGTGATTGGCAAGCGGTACAGAAATCGCGCCCCAGCCACAGACATATCCGTAACCCGCACCCCCAATTCCCGCTCGACCGATGCCGATACAGACCGCCCCGCCAACTTGTGCATTGCCAAAAGCGAATCGCCCATAACCAATATTTTTGGCTCTGCGCGCGCATCGGTCGGCCCCATCGCCAACGCGCAAACCAACAGGCTCAGGCTGAAAATGAATCTTAGCATCCTGTCGTCCTTGCGTTCCTCAGGCTTGCCACCATAGCTGACATTTACTCTAACAGCATGTAGTGAAACTATGAACAAACTCACAAAAACAGACTGTTTTCTGAATGGCGACGCCGCGCATTAGTGCACAGATGCCTATGCTGCGATGCGTATTGCGCTCTGATGCGGGAGGCTTAGGTTTGGCTCAGCAACAAGGGGATTGATATGGCGGCTATCGTCACAGTTGACGGTCTGACCAAGACTTACAAAGGTGGTTTCACCGCACTCGACAATGTCTCTCTCAGCATCGAAGAGGGTGAGATTTTGGCACTGCTCGGCCCCAATGGAGCGGGCAAGACTACGTTGATTTCCACACTCTGCGGCATCACGACACCCACGAGTGGCTATGCCACAGTTGGCGGGCATGATATCCTCACCGGATATCGCGCGGCGCGGGCAATGATCGGCCTTGTGCCACAAGAGATCGCGCTGGAACCGTTTGAAAAGGTAATCAACACGGTGCGTTTCTCGCGTGGCCTCTTTGGGAAGCCGCGCAACGAGGCGCTGATCGAGCGGATTCTTCGACAACTCTCACTGTGGGATAAGCGCGGCAACCGCATTCGCGAGCTGTCCGGGGGCATGAAACGCCGGGTTCTGATCGCCAAAGCGCTCTGTCATGAGCCGCGCGTTCTGTTCCTCGACGAGCCGACGGCGGGAGTCGATGTCGAGTTGCGCCGCGATATGTGGGAGGTGGTGCGCGCCCTCAAGGAAAGCGGCGTCACCATTATTCTCACGACGCATTATTTGGAAGAAGCCGAGGCGATGGCTGACCGCATCGCAGTGATCAATAAAGGAGAGGTCCTGTTGATCGAAGACAAGGCTGCGCTGATGCGTCGGATGGGCCGCAAATCACTGCGTATCGACCTTGTGGTTCCCATCGACGCAGTGCCTGCGAGCCTTGGAAAATATGAGTTGGAGCGCGCCGAGGGTGGACAGTCACTCATCTACCATTACCAGACGCGGGCCGAGGGTACAGGCATCACACGGCTCTTGCAGGCGCTTTCCGCTGAGGGGCTCTCGGTGCGGGACATCGAAACACGTCAGAGCAGTCTCGAAGAAATTTTTGTGGACCTTGTAAGAGAGGGTGCGGCATGAACCTCCAAGCAATCAGAGCCATCTATATATACGAGATGAAACGATTTTTCCGGACCATTCTGGAGAGCTTGCTGTCGCCGGTGATTTCGACCACGCTCTATTTCGTGGTCTTTGGTGCGGCAATTGGCGGCCGTATCCAAGAGGTTGAGGGCGTGAGCTATGCCGCTTTCATCGTCCCCGGTCTTATCATGCTCAGCGTGATGACGCAGGCGATTTCCAATGCCTCTTTCGGTATCTATTTTCCAAAGTTCATCGGCACGATATTCGAACTGCTTTCCGCCCCGGTGAATTTCTTCGAAATCGTTCTGGGTTATGTCGGGGCGGCGGCAACCAAAGCGTTGATGATCGGGGTGGTGATCCTGATCACCGCCAGCATCTTTGTCGATCTCGATATTCAGCATCCGGTGATCATGGTGGTGTTTTTGTTGTTGATCTCCGTTTCTTTTGCTCTTTTCGGATTCATCATCGGGATTTGGGCTGAGAACTTTCAGCAACTACAACTCATCCCGCTTTTGGTGATCACACCTTTGGTCTTCCTCGGGGGGGCGTTCTATTCGGTCTCAATGCTGCCGCAAGCGTGGCAGGTGGTTACGCTCTTCAATCCGGTGGTCTATCTCATCTCAGGCTTTCGCTGGGCCTTCTTTGGGGTGGCGGATGTAGGTATCGGCTATAGCTTGCTGGCGGTGGGGGTGTTCTTTGGCCTGTGCCTCGCGGCGGTCTGGCTGATCTTCAAGACTGGATACCGGATCAAATCCTGAGCGTGTTGCGTGATTTTTTCACGCGAGACGACGGGAAATGCCGAAGGCAGGGCGATCAGATGCCTAGCCTGCCTTGTTTGTCTTGGCTGCGCACTCTACATCGGGCTGCATGAGACAACTGATCCCATTCTTGAAACGTAAGCCAACTGTTGCGGTCATTCGTCTTGCGGGCATGATCGGATCCGGGGCGCGTGCGCCCCTGAGCGATGAGGCCATTGGGCCGGTGATAGAAAAGGCATTCACGCGCGGCAAACCAGTGGCGGTTGCGCTCGTGATCAACTCCCCCGGGGGATCGCCTGTGCAATCCTCGCTCATTGCCGCCCGCATCCGGCGATTGGCAGATGACAAGGGCATTCCGGTGCATGCCTTTGTCGAGGATGTGGCGGCCTCGGGCGGCTATTGGCTGGCTGTGGCGGCGGATGATATCTGGGTTGATGCCTCGTCGGTTCTGGGGTCCATCGGAGTAATTTCTGCGGGCTTTGGCGCGAATGAGTTCCTGATCCGGCAGGGGATTGAGCGGCGCATTTACACGGCTGGCAAATCCAAGAGCACGCTTGATCCGTTCATGCCTGAAAAGCCCGAGGATGTGACCCGCCTCAAGGGGATTTTGGAGCAAATCCATGACGCCTTTATCGTGCATGTGAAATCCCGGCGAGGGAGCAAACTCATGGATGATCCCGATCTCTTTACGGGTGAGTTTTGGCTGGGGGGGCGCAGCGTGGAGTTGGGCCTTGCGGATGGCATCGGCCACCTTGTGCCAAAGCTCAAGGATATTTACGGCGACAAGGTTCGCTTTGCCAAATATGGCCGCAAACGCGGGCTCTTTCAGCGCTTTGGCGCAATAATCGCTCAGGATGCTCTGTCATCGGTCGAGGAGCGGGCGTGCTTTGCCCGGTTTGGTCTCTGATTTGGTAGTCAAGATTGTCATACTCTTTCTGGTGGCCATGGGCGTTTTGGCCATGTTCGGGCGCCTGCGCTTTCCGGGTCAAAACCGCCTCAGTCAGGCTAAATGCCGTAAATGCGGTCGCTACCGTATCGGTAAGGGCCCCTGTTCTTGCGAAAAGGGTAAGTTGAAATGATGCCTTGGCTCTTGTCGGCGCTTGGGCTTTTGATCCTGTTGCTGGCCGGGGATGCTCTGGTCAAAGGTGCCGTGAACCTTAGCTTGCGGATGGGCATTCCGGCGCTGATCGTTAGCCTTACGGTGGTGGCCTTTGGTACCTCCGCACCTGAATTGCTGATCTCGGTGAATGCGGTGCTCGATAACAAGCCGGGATTGGCGCTTGGCAATGTTGTGGGCTCGAATACCGCAAATATCCTGTTGGTATTGGGTATCCCGGCCATTCTATCGGTCCTGCATACCAGCGGTTGCCGCTGTTCCAAGTCCTATATTCAGATGCTGGCAGCCTCTTTGCTTTTTATCCTGCTCGCCTTTCGCGGTACGTTTGACTGGATTGCAGGGCTGGTCTTGTTGATTGCACTGGTGCTTATGCTGGCGGATGCGTTTCGCGATACACTGGCGCATCGGCGGGACGCCGGAAACGCTTCGATGTCAGCAAGCGACGACATAGAGGATCTGGAAGGGGCCGATCCGTCTATGCCGTGGTGGCAGATCATTACCTTTCTCGTTCTCGGTCTGGTTGGTCTGCCGCTTGGCGCTGATATTCTTGTTGATAACGCCTCAATCATTGCCGAGCGCTACGGGGTGAGCGAGGCGGTGATCGGGCTGACGCTGGTTGCGGTTGGCACTTCGCTGCCCGAGTTGGCGACCACCGTGATGGCAGCCCTGCGCAAACAGGCGGATGTGGCACTCGGCAACGTGATCGGCTCCAACATGTTCAATCTGTTGGGAATAATTGGTGTAGCCGCATTGGTCGGAAACATCCCGGTTGATCCGCAATTCCTGCAATTTGACCTCTGGGTAATGCTGGGTGCATCCGTGCTGATTGTTCCCTTCGTCTTCTTCAAGTTTGACATCAACCGTTTCTGGGGTATCGCCTTGACGGCGACCTATGTGGGTTATGTCTCGATCATCCTGATATGATTGGAGAAACAGCATGACACGGGCTTTGGTTACGGGAGCAGGCAGGCGGTTGGGTCGCGCAATGGCGCTGGAGCTGGCGCGCCAAGGTCACGATATTGCCTTGCATTTTGCGTCTTCCGGTGACGAGGCCGAAGCGGTGGCTGCGGAAATCCGTGCCATGGGTCGGAATGTTGTGATGCTTAAGGCTGATCTTCTGGATGAGGCGCAGGTGACGCCACTTGTGGCCAAGGCCGCAGAGGCGCTTGATGGCCCTCTGACAACGCTGATCAACAACGCTTCGATTTTCGACTATGACAGTATCGAGAGCGCTACACGCCAGAGCTGGGATCGGCATATAGAAAGCAATCTGCGCGCGCCTTTCGTTCTGACGCAAGAAATTGCGCGGCAAGTGCCTGCGCCTATATTGGACGAAAATGGCGAGCCTGTCGCGCAGGGACTGGTCATCAACATGATTGACCAGCGTGTGCGCAAACTGACGCCAGAATTTATGACCTATACAATTGCCAAGATGGGCCTGTGGGCGTTTACCCAAACAGCCGCGCAGGCTCTTGCTCCACGCGTGCGCGTCAATGCTATCGGGCCGGGCCCCACGCTACAGGGTCATCGTCAGAGCGACAGCCATTTCCAGAACCAACGCAAGGCCACGGTTCTGCAACGCGGCGCCAATTCTCAGGACATCACTGCGGCGCTTGGGTACTTTCTCAATGCCCCCGGTGTGACGGGGCAGTTGCTCTGTGTGGATGGCGGCCAGCACCTCGGCTGGCAGACCCCCGATGTCTTGGGTTTGGAATAGCACGCGCCCTCGCCGCAAAGTTTTGCACTGGCCGTCTTGCCGTTACGTAAGTGTTACAAAATCGTTAGTGTTTTCAATATTTTGCAGTGGCCGCATATTTTTTATCACTATAATCAATAACTTGAGAAATTGCCTAAAATATAGGCAATCCGACGAAGCCCGCCTGATTCAAGGAAAAATTCCAGTTCCCGGAAACTTATCTTCAGACTTATCCACAGGAATCGTGGACAGCTTCCCTCTTGCTCTTGGGGTCGTATCATTGCAGCACTCGTTGGGAATCATATCTGAGGTACGATGACGGACAGCGATCCCAACTTCACTCCGAAAACCGGACATGAGGTCATTCGTGACTACCTGCGCACGCTGGACACATCGCCGGGCGTCTACCGTATGCTGGATGCGCAGGCGCGGGTTCTCTATGTGGGCAAGGCGCGAAATCTTCGTGCGCGCGTGTCGAGCTATGCACGTCCTACCGGGCATACGGGACGCATTGCGCGGATGATCTCGGAAACTGCCTCGATGATGTTTCTGACCACCGCGACCGAGACAGAGGCGCTTTTGCTGGAGCAGAACCTCATCAAGCAACTCAAGCCGCGCTACAATGTGTTGTTGCGCGACGACAAGAGCTTTCCGAACATCCTCGTGACCGGGCATGATTTCCCGATGATCAAGAAACACCGGGGTGCCAAGCGCGAGAAAGGCGCCTATTACGGCCCTTTTGCCAGTGCGGGCGCCGTCAACCGGACTCTGGCGCAGTTGCAGCGGGTGTTTCAGCTCCGCAATTGCACCGATGCCATGTTTGAGAGCCGAACACGCCCCTGCCTGCAACACCAGATCAAGCGCTGCACCGCGCCCTGCGTGGGCAAGATCAGCCGTGCCGAGTATGCGACACAGGTCAGCGATGCCGAGCGCTATCTCTCGGGTCGCTCGACCGAGATTCAGGAGAAGCTGGCGGCGCAAATGGCCGAAGCATCAGAGGCGATGGAATTCGAGCGCGCCGCAGCCCTGCGCGACAGGATCAAGGCCATGACGCAGGTGCAGACCGCCCAAGGCATAAACCCCCGTACCGTGGACGAGGCGGATGTGATTGCGCTGCATTTGGAGAACGGGCAGGCCTGTGTGCAAGTGTTCTTTATCCGTGGCGGGCAGAATTGGGGCAATCAGGATTTCTATCCCCGTGTCGGGGTGGATGTCGAAGAGGCCGAGGCGCTGGAGGCCTTTATCGGTCAGTTCTATGATAGCAAAGATCCACCCCGCAGCCTGCTCTTGTCGCATCCGATCGAAAATAGCGATCTGATGCAGCAGGCGCTGAGCGACAAGCTGGGGCGCAAGGTGACACTGAGCGTACCCCTGCGCGGAGAGAAGGCGGAACTGATCGACGCCGCGATGCGCAATGCCCGTGAGAGTCTGGCACGCAAGATGGCCGAGACCGCCACGCAGGGAAAATTGCTGCGTGGCCTGGCGGAGGCGTTTGATCTGCCGGGGCCGCCGCAACGGATTGAGGTTTATGACAACAGCCATATTCAGGGAACCGATGCCGTCGGCGCGATGATCGTCGCGGGGCCCGAGGGCATGATGAAAAACCAGTATCGCAAGTTCAATATCCGGGGTGAGGACCTAACCCCGGGCGATGATTTCGGCATGATGAAAGAGGTCCTGACCCGCCGGTTCAAACGCCTCTTGAAGGAAGACCCTGACCGCAGTGCCGGGCAATGGCCAGACCTCTTGTTGATCGACGGCGGCGCGGGGCAGGTAAGCGCCGTCGCCGGTATCATGCGCGAGATGGGGGTCGAGGATCTCCCGATGGTTGGCGTGGCCAAGGGTGTGGACCGCGACCACGGGAAGGAGGAGTTCCACCGTGTCGGCAAGCGCCCCATGGCGCTGCGCCATAACGATCCGGTGCTCTATTTCGTGCAGCGTCTGCGCGACGAGGCACATCGGTTTGCCATTGGCACGCATCGCGCCAAACGCGCCAAGGCGGTGGGGGCCACGCCGCTGGATGAGGTGCCGGGAATTGGGGCCGCGCGCAAACGTGCGCTCTTGGCGCATTTCGGCAGCGCCAAGGCGGTGAGCCGCGCCAATCTCGCGGATTTGCGCGCAGTCGAGGGGGTGTCGGATGCTATGGCGCAGAAACTCTACGATTTCTTCCACGAACGCGGTTAGGCGGGCCCGGGGCGCACAGGGTTGACAGAGTTCTCAAAAATATGAATATGAAGTCAGTTTCATTTTGAGTCGCCAATGCCTACGCACCTCGATCAAGCCAGCTATCCACAGTTTCTCGCCGTGCAGGTCGAGGGGGAGGCCAAGGGCGTCCGCACCGCGCAGGCGCTCCGCATTGCGGCCTGCACCCTGTTGGAACGCGCCGCGCTTCAGGATCTGACCATCGCGGCCATCTGCAAGGACGCAGGCGTCGCGAATGGAACCTTTTATCTCTATTTTCCGGACCAGACGCATCTTCTTGACGATCTGTTGCAAGGGTTCGCGGCCTTTCTTCAGGCAGGCATGATCCGTGCCAGTCGGTCCAGCCCTGAGCGCAGCATGCGTCCCGCGACCGAGGCCTATGCCCGTCTCTTCGAGGCCAATCGCGGACTGATGAAATGTCTCATTCACCATCTCGACGCCTTTCCGGCAGCACGTGCGGCGTTTCACCGACTCAACCGAGAGTGGATCGAAACCGTGGTTGCCGCCACCCGCCGCAGGTTGGCGCGGGACGGGTGTGATACGCTCAGTGATGCCGAGTTGACCCGCCGCGCCTATGCGTTGGGCGGCATGACAGATCAGTATTTTTCCAGTCTCTATCTCTCGGGTGAGCCGGGGCTGGTTGATGTCTCTGCCGATCGCGGGTCGGTGATCGCCACACTTACAGCCATTTGGGAACGAGGATTGCAGCCATGAGCCTGCTTGACCAAGCCGAATTTGCCAAGCCCGAACGCCTGCGCGCGCATCAAGCCGCCGCTTGGGCGGTGCAGAGTGATCATGTCGCGCGACACTCGGCTTTCTACCGCGAACTGTGGCAGGGGGGCATGCCTCCGGCCGATCTGCGCGATCTGGCAGAATTGCCCTTGTCCGACAAGGCGCAGTTGCGGATTTCGCAGGCGGACCACCCGCCGTTTGGCAATTACATGGCCGCATCCCGGCGTGACGCCGTGCGCCTGCACCGCACCTCGGGCACCACCGGGCAGGCGATGAATCTGGCGCTCTCTGCTCGTGATTGCGCGGTGACAGAGGCGGTTGGTGGGCGCTGCCAAACTGCTGCAGGCCTCACGCCCGAGGATACCGTTGTGCATTGTCTTAACTATCAGATGTGGATGGGTGGCTTGACCGATCACATGACCTTGCAGGCCACGGGCGCCTTGGTGGTGCCGTTTGGCGTAGGGTCCACCGAACTGCTCGTGCGCACGATTCAGGAGGTGGGGATCACTGCGATTTCCTGCACGCCCTCTTATCCGGCGGTGCTGGAGCGGGTGATTGCCCAGAAGTTTCCGGGGCTGAAACCTCGCGATCTGGGGCTGCGTCTGGGGCTCTTTGGGGGCGAGGCAGGTTTGGATGACCCGGCCTTTCGTGCGCGACTCAAGGATATTTGGGGGATGGAGCCGCGCAACGCCAATTACGGAGTCTCTGACGTATTCTGCAATTTTGCGGCGCAATGTGAAGACGATACGCGGCTGCATTACATGGCTGCCGATGTGCTCTATCCCGAGTTGATCGACCCTGAAACCGGTGTGCCGGTGCCGCTGGAGGCGGGGCAGACAGGCGAGTTGGTGCTGACGCATCTGCTGCGCGACTGTCAGCCGCTGGTGCGGTTTCGCAGCGGAGATATCATTGCCGTGGATGACACCGCGCCATGTTCCTGCGGGCGCACCGGGTTTCGGTTCCGGGTGGTGGGGCGGTCGGATGATATGGTTGTGGTGCGCGGCCTCAATCTTTTTCCCACTATGGTTGCTGCGGTGATTAATGAGTTTGCCGCCTTGTCAGGGGATTACCGGATCACGCTGGACAGCCCGCCGCCCTATGACGCGCTGCCGGTGACGGTGGAACTGGCCAAGGGGCGCGCTGCTTCGGAGGGATTGGCCGAGACGGTTGCAGCCGCGATCAAGGCCAAACTGGGCGCAACAGCGCGGGTCAAGGTGGTGCCGCATGGCACGTTCCCCCTGACCGAGGGCAAGACGAAACGTGTGGCGAGGGAATATAAATGACTGATTTCAAATATGAAACCGTCCTGAGTGAGATCGTCGAAGACGGTGTGCGCTGTATCACCCTTAATCGTCCCGATCGTCTGAACGCGATGAACCGTGGCCTGATTGATGATGTGGCGCGCGCTTTTGAAGATGCAAATGCCGATCAAAAGACCCGTGCGATCATTTTTACCGGGGCAGGCAAGGCGTTTTGTGCGGGGGATGATCGGCGCGAGCATGTGCATCCGACCTGCGAAGAAGAGGCCCGAGATCTGGTTCTGGCGATCCAGCGTTCAACCTATGCCATTGTTTTAAATCATAAACCTGTGGTCGGCGCGATCAATGGCTGGGCTGTAGGAGGGGGGTTCGAGTGGGCGATCAATTGCGATTTCCCGATTTGGGGCGAATCGGCACGCGGATTCTTTCCTGAAGTGTCGCTTAACCTCTTTGTTACCGGAGGGGTCAGCAGCCTGTTGCCGGTCTTGGTGGGGCTTAACACGGCGCGCGAAATGCTGTTTCTGGGCGAGCGCTATGATGCGACGCAATTGCAGGCGATGGGGGTGGCATGGAAAACCGTTTCCGATCCAGAGCTTATGGGCACGGCACGGAGTACGGCGCGCCGTCTCGCCGATCTGCCGCCGCTCTCGGTGCGGGCGATGAAGCGGGTTTTGAACGCCACCGCGTTAACCGATCTGCGCCGCGCCATGGATTTGGAAACCGAGGCCACGATCGCGGGATTCATGGACCCTGAAACCACCCGAAGGCTAAAGGATTTCTAGGCATCAACGGCGCTTTCCCTTCGCTCTTTGACAGGGTAGAACTATGCCATGACGTGGACCTTGCCCAATATACTGACCACGCTCCGCCTGCTGGCCGCCCCGGCAGTTGCGGTGATGTTCCTATATTTTACAAGACCATACGCCGACTGGTTCGCCTTGGTTTTATTCGTCAGCGCGGCAATTACCGATTGGTTCGATGGCTATCTGGCGCGCAGTTGGAAGCAGGTGAGCAAGTTGGGCACGATGCTGGACCCAATTGCCGACAAGGCGATGGTGGTGATCGCGCTTATGGTGATTGTCGGTTATTCGAGCATGTCGCCTTGGCTGGTGCTGCCAGCGACGGTGATTCTCTTTCGCGAAGTTTTTGTGTCTGGATTGCGAGAATTTTTGGGGGACACCGCCGGCACGTTGAAGGTGACGCAACTGGCCAAATGGAAAACCACGGCGCAAATGATTGCAATTGCAGTATTATTTGCCCAAGGGGTGTTTGAACACTACTTTGGAATGTCGGTATTTGGTATGGATAACCAACTGGTTTTGTCCATTCTTGAGGGGCGTGAGGATGATGTTCACGGGTTGGCGTGGAAATACGCTGGCATGGTCTGGGCTGGGCATGTGGGCATCTGGCTGTTGTGGCTCGCAGCGGCGCTGACCCTTGTGACAGGGTTTGATTATCTAAACAAATCAATCCCTTATCTAAAGGATGATGGATGATGGATGTGCTATATTTTGCTTGGGTGCGAGAGCGGATTGGTCTGCCGAAAGAGCGGATCGACATCGCGCCTGACACGGTCATGGATCTGGTTAACCAATTGCGGGCGCGCGAGGAGCGCTATGAGGCGGCTTTCGCCGATCTGAGTGCCCTGCGCGTGGCCGTGGATCAGGAATTGAGCGATTTTGACGCGTCGCTCTCTGGTGCGCGTGAAGTGGCATTTTTCCCGCCGATGACAGGGGGTTAACCCATGGATATCCGGGTGCAGGAGGCCGCGTTTGACCTCGGCGCAGAGGCCAATGCCTTTGTTGGTAAACAGGCCGGTATGGGGGCGGTCGTCACGTTCACCGGCATCGTGCGCGATCTCGACGGGACGCGCCTGACCTCGATGGAAATCGAGCATTATCCCGGAATGACGCAAAAGGCGCTTGAAACGATTGCCGAAGAGGCGGCAAGCCGTTGGAATCTCGGGGATATTCTGATTATTCACCGCTACGGTGCGCTGCGTCCAGATGAGGTGATCATGATGGTCGCCACCGCCGCGCGTCACCGCGCGGATGCATTCCAAGCTGCTGAATTTCTAATGGATTTTCTAAAATCGCGCGCACCTTTCTGGAAGAAGGAAGTCACGGACGCAGGCACCGATTGGGTCGCGGCGCGTGATGAGGATGAGGACGCGCTGACGCGGTGGTGAATTGTGTACAAAGCGTCCAATGTGTACGCGGTTTGTGTACGCATCCCGCCTGATGCGCGGTTTCCCTTGCGCAAGGCGAAATTCCAGAGATGATCAGGCCCGCAAGACCACCCAAGTGAGAGCGGCAGATGAGCCTGATACTTGACGAATATGTCGCCACCCTCACCCCCAAGGCGCGCGGGCGGATCAGGGGGCTGGCCAAGCTGATGATCACCGACCATGGCAGCGTCATGTTGAGCGAAGATGGGGCCCGCGCCGGGGACGAGGCGGCGGATGTGGTGCTGAGCGCCAGCGACGCGGTGTTTCGCAATATCCTGTCGGGCGAGCAGAACCCGATCATGGCCTATATGTCGGGCAAGCTGAAGGTCGAGGGCAACGTGCAACGTGCGCTCAAGGTCAGCGCGATCCTGACGGAGAATGTCTAAGACCCGTCAGGGCGCCGGGGCCTTGTGACGTCAAAAGCGGCAGTGCCGATCCGGCCCGCCGCTTTGATCCTTGATGCAAAGTCCAGAGCAGACTTACTTGCAGCGCTTTTCGGCCTCTTCCACCGCAGCGGTATACCCCAAGAGCGAGAATGTATCCTTGGTCACCGTGCCACGCCCGGACCGGGCGGACAGCACTGCGTCAGCGCCCCGCTTCATGGCTTCGAGAACCTTGGCGTCATCCTCGGTGCTGGCAGGCCACGCCCATTCGCCCTCGGTGAAAAGCTCGAACTGGGTGCCGCCTATGTTGAGGTTGACGGTAGACCCGCCAGCAAAGGGATAGCCGCCGGTAAAGGTGATCTGTCCCTGCACGCCCGCGCCGGGGCGAAAGAATGTCATCAACAGTATGTCGCCGCGCCGCACGGCGACCACACGCCCGTCCTTGGTGTTGACCGACTCTGTGGGGGCGGATACGGCCCAGCATTCGCGCGGATCGCTGTCCTCAAACACGCTCCAGGCTGTGCTTGTTGCCACCTGATTGGTGCTCGTGCTCTGCGCGTGAGCTGCGGGTGTGACCAGCATAGCCAGTGCGATGGCCATGCTGCCTGCAATTCGTGATACCATGTGTCCAGCCTCCAAGCTGTCCTGAGCCTCAAATTTATCGGTCGCCAGCCACCCTTTACGGGAATATTTTTATATGCGACCAGTCCTATCTCGACATTGCAATATTAGCCTCAAACACGCGAGAAGTGAAAGACGCAATTGGCGGATTTTCGCACATCCCGCTTGTAACCCCGATCTGCCGGAGCAAACCAATGACCCATGCTATTCCCCTGACTGAAATCTGGCGCGGCCCCTTGGCTGAGAGCGTACATCTAGGACATGCGGTGATTTGCGACGCGGGCGGCGGCATTGTTCAGGCTTGGGGGGATCCGTCCACGATCATCTTGCCGCGCAGTTCCTCGAAGATGATTCAGGCCCTGCCGCTGGTCACCAGCGGTGCGGCGGATGCGCATGGCCTGACGACAGAGCAACTGGCGCTGGCCTGCGCCTCGCATAATGGCGCGGCGATCCACACCACCCGCGTCAATCGCTGGCTTGCCGATCTGGGGCTGACGGATGACGATTTTCGATGTGGGCCGCAAGACCCGGATGACAAGGTGGCGCATAAGGCGCTGCTGTGTTCGGACACATCGCCCTGTCAGGTGCACAACAACTGTTCGGGAAAGCATGCGGGATTTCTGACGCTGAACCGGCACCTGAAGGGGAGCGCCGAGTATATCGACCCTCAGCATCCGGTTCAAAAGGCGGTGCTGGAGGCGTTTGAAACAGTGACCAATGAGACATCGCCGTTTTTCGGGATCGACGGGTGTTCGGCCCCCAATCATGCCTCGAGCCTGCATGGGATGGCGCGGGCGATGGCGTGGTTCGCCGGGGCATCGGAGGGCGGCGATGTGTCTGAGCGCGCTGCTGTGCGGCTCTGGCAGGCAATGATCGCGCATCCCGATCTGGTGGCGGGCGAGGGGCGCGCCTGTACCGAGCTGATGCGTGCCTGCAAGGAACCTGTGGCGCTCAAGACCGGGGCCGAGGCGTTCTTTATCGCCATTCTGCCGACCCGCAAGATGGGTATCGCGCTCAAGATCACGGATGGCGGCACGCGCGGGGCGGAATGTGCGATTGCGGCGCTCTTGGTCAAGCTGGGCGTGCTGGATGCGGATCACCCGGCCACGCGCAAATTCATGAACGCGCCAATTCTGAACCGGCGCGGGATCGAGATCGGTATGATCCGGCCCGCTGCCGCTCTCGTCTGATCCGGCGGGGGCGGTTTCGCGGATCGGCGGAGTTCCACCTATGCGCGATTGCTGGCCCTGTCGGCGCTGCACCGCCCAAACTGTCGCCGTGCATGCGCGGCCTCTCGCCCGGCCTCTGCGGGCGGCGTAGGTCCGCGCATCCCGCCCCCCGACTCTGGCTGGTTTTCGCGCTTTTTGACGGGATTTCATGTGGGCCCATTACATTGCGGCAGAGAGGTCTCATGTTTCTCTCACAGCGGCACACCCGTGCCCCTGAACATGAGAGAAGGAAGACCCAAATGACCAAGGAATTCTTTGCAGCCAGCCTTGCAATTGCCATGAGCCTGCCCGCTGTGGCGCGGGCCGGGGAGTTTTCGGCAATGGATGCGGATGGCGATGGTTACGTGACCATGTCCGAGTTCCAGCAGGCGATGCCTGAGGCGACAGCGGAAATCTTTACCGCGGCTGATGCCAATGCCGATGGTGCGCTGACCGATGAAGAGGTGGCCGCCGCGCAGGACGCGGGCGTCTTGCCCGCAAAGGAAGGGTGATCGGAGCCTAAGCGCCCCTCCTCTTCCCGTTCCGGGGTGGGCCATCACCTGCCCCGGGATGACGTCTGTTGGTCTGTTCAGGCTGTTGCGGCAAACTCATCCTTGGCGTAGCCCTGAAGATAGAGCAGTGCTGTCAGATCGCCGTGATTGATACGGATATCGCATTCGGCGGCAACGCTTGGCTTGGCATGCAGCGCCACGCCCGCGCCCGCGCGCCCCAGCATGCCGAGATCATTGGCGCCATCGCCCACGGCGATCACCTCGGCCTCGGTTATCCCGAGCCGTGCGCTGATCTCTTCGAGCGCCTGCACCTTGGCTGCACGCCCCAGAATGGGGCGGGCTACATCGCCCAGCAAGCGGCCGTTTTGGGCCAGAAGCTTGTTGGCGCGGTGTTCGTCAAACCCCAGATGCCCTGCAACCGATGCAGTAAAGGCCGTGAACCCGCCCGACACGAGCGCGCAATAGGCCCCGTTGGCCTGCATCGTCGCCACCAAGGCGGTTCCGCCCGGCATATAGCTGATGCGGCTTGCCAGAACCTCGCCGATCACGGTTTCGGGCAGATCCCGGAGCAACGCCACCCGTTCGATCAAGGCGCCCTCAAAATCCAGTTCGCCATTCATCGCCCGGGCTGTGATCGCGCGGACATGCGCGCCCACGCCCGCGACCTCGGCCAGTTCGTCAATGCATTCCTGCTGGATCATGGTGCTGTCCATATCCGCGAGCAGCATTCTTTTGCGCCGTTCCTTAGTGGGCTGCACCACCAGATCGACGCGCTGTTCTTGCAGGTCTGCCCAGACGTCCCAACGATTGCCGGGCACTTCGGGCATCTCGAACTCTGCCGCCTCGTCGGGGGACAGCCATTGTGCCGCCCCGCCGCCCCAGGCGTTGCGCAGGGCCTCGACCAAGGCGGGGTGCAGCGCACCGGGCACTGCGATCAAGGTGACGGTGAACATGGGTCAGGTTTCCGATTGTAGGCGCGCGATGTCGCAATTTCTCATTCAAGCGGCGTTCTAGCGTCATTTCTGCACTTGCGAAAGACCCCGCTTGGCCGTAATTGCGGAGGTGGGACACCCCTCCCCAACGAGGGGCGCTTATCTGAGAGGGTAGCTATATGGCTATTGAAGCACCGGCAACGCGGCCGGAAAATCCGCGTTTTTCGTCTGGCCCTTGTGCCAAGATTCCCACATTCACGCTCGATAAACTGTCTGATGCGCCTTTGGGCCGCAGCCACCGTGCCGCTGTGGGCAAGGCCAAGCTGAAGGCCGCCATCGAGAACACCCGTGCCATTCTGGGCGTGCCTGCCGATTACAAGATCGGCATTGTTCCTGCCTCGGACACAGGTGCCGTGGAAATGGCGATGTGGAATCTGCTGGGCGCGCGCCCGGTCGAGATGCTGTCATGGGAGAGCTTTGGCGCAGGCTGGGTCACGGATGTGGTCAAGCAACTCAAGCTCGACGCGGTGGTGAAAACTGCTGATTATGGTCAGATTGTTGATCTGGCGGGCGTCGATACCGACAAGGATGTTGTCTTTACATGGAACGGCACCACCTCTGGGGTGCGGGTACCCAATGGCGACTGGATCAAGGCGGACCGCGCGGGCCTGACGATCTGTGATGCGACAAGCGCGGCCTTTGCGCAGGATTTGCCGTGGGACAAGCTCGATGTGACGACGTTCAGCTGGCAAAAGGTGCTGGGTGGCGAGGCGGCGCATGGCATGCTGATCCTCAGCCCCCGCGCGGTGGAGCGGTTGGAAAGCTATACCCCTGCATGGCCCCTGCCCAAGATTTTCCGCCTGACCAAGGGGGGCAAGCTGATTGACGGGATTTTCGTGGGCGAGACTATCAATACGCCCTCGATGCTGGCGGTTGAAGATTATCTCGTCGCGCTCGACTGGGCCGCATCGGTGGGTGGTCTGACCGGCCTGCAGGCGCGCGCCAATGCCAATCTGGCGGCCGTTGAGGCGTTCGTGGCGCAGAACGATTGGCTGGCGTTTCTGGCGGCTGATCCGGCGATCCGATCGAATACCTCGGTGTGTCTCACGTTCGAGGATGCCCGGATCACCGATGGTGCAGCGTTTGCCAAATCCGTTGCCAAGCGGCTGGAAACCGCAGGGGTCGCCTATGATATCGGTGCCTATCGCGATGCCCCCGCCGGTTTGCGGATCTGGTGCGGTGGCACGGTCGAGAGCGCCGATGTGGCGGCTCTGATGCCGTGGATCAAATGGGCGTTTGAGTCCGAGATCGCGGCCCTGACCGTATCGGCGTGATTCCGATTTCTTGAAAAGAAATCGATCCGGACTCTTTGCAAGAGTCCGGGTCCCTCCCTCAAGGTTTACATTTAAGGAGCCCGACCATGGCCCCCAAGGTTCTCGTATCCGACAAACTCTCTGAAACTGCTGTCCAGATCTTTCGCGATCGTGGCATCGAGGTGGATTTCCGCCCCGAACTGGGAAAGGACAAGGACAAGCTTGCCGAGGTGATCGGTGAGTATGATGGCCTTGCCATCCGGTCCGCGACCAAGGTCACGGAGAAAATCCTAGCCAATGCGCACAAGCTCAAGGTGATCGCGCGCGCCGGTATCGGCACCGACAATATCGACAAGGAAGCGGCCAGCAAAAAAGGCGTGATCGTGATGAACACGCCCTTTGGCAATATGATCACCACCGCAGAGCATGCTATCGCGATGATGTTCGCCGTGGCGCGGCAAATCCCCGAGGCCAGCGCCTCGACCCATGCGGGCAAATGGGAGAAATCCGGTTTCATGGGGGTGGAGCTCACGGGTAAGACCCTTGGTGTTATCGGTGCGGGCAATATCGGTGGTATCGTCTGCGACCGTGCACGGGGCCTCAAGATGAAGGTGATCGCCTATGATCCCTTCCTCGGTCAGGAAAAGGCGGACAAGATGGGGGTGGAAAAGGTCGATCTTGACGACCTGCTCAAACGCGCCGATTTCATCACCCTGCATGTGCCGCTGACCGATCAGACCCGCAACATCCTGAGCCGCGAGAACCTCGAAAAGACCAAGAAGGGCGTGCGGATCATCAACTGTGCGCGTGGCGGTCTGGTGGATGAGCAGGCGCTGGCGGACCTCTTGAAATCCGGCCATGTCGCGGGTGCGGGATTTGACGTGTTTGCCGAGGAACCGGCGGTGGAAAACCCGCTCTTTGGTTTGCCCAATGTGGTTTGCACGCCGCATCTGGGGGCCGCTACCACCGAGGCACAGGAAAACGTTGCCTTGCAAGTGGCCGAACAGATGTCTGACTATCTGCTCACGGGGGCGGTGACCAATGCGCTCAACATGCCGTCGGTGACGGCGGAAGAAGCCAAGGTGATGGGGCCGTGGATCAAGCTCTCGGATCATTTGGGCAATTTCATCGGGCAGATGACCGATGAGCCGATCAAGGCGATCAACATCCTCTATGATGGTGTGGTGTCGGAGATGAACCTTGGCGCGCTGACCTCTGCCGCCGTGGCGGGGATCATGAAATCGGTTAACCCCGAGGTCAACATGGTTTCGGCCCCTGTGGTGGCCAAAGAGCGCGGGGTCAAGATCAGCACCACCAAGCAGGACAAATCCGGCGCATTTGAAGGGTATGTCAAGATCACCGTGGTCACCGACAAGCGCGAGCGCTCGATCGGGGGGACGGTGTTCTCGGATGGCAAACCGCGCTTTATCCAGATCAAGGGCATCAATATCGACGCTGAAATCGGTCGTCATATGCTTTATACCACCAACGAGGACGTGCCGGGCATCATTGGCACGCTTGGTCAGACCATGGGGGATCACGGCGTCAACATCGCTAACTTTACCCTTGGCCGTGCCGATGCAGGTGGTGAAGCGATTGCCCTGCTCTATGTCGATGCGCCTGTTCCTGAGGCTGCGATCAAGGCGTTGCACAACACTGGTAAATTCCAGCAGATCCGCGAGCTGAAGTTCGACGGAGTCTGAGCGCAGCACAGGCGGGGTGACACGCCGTTTCCGTTCTCTTATCCGCCGCCCCGCGTTTGCCGGGCGGCGGTTGCATGTCTGGACGTCTTGTTCCAGAGCAAAGCTTGGCGGTGCAATCCCTCCTCTGTCCTGCCGCGCGCGGGAATCGCTGGACATCCGCCGCAGGCAGGGGTTCAACGGGCGCATGACAGATCCGATTTACGCCATTCCCGATATTCACGGGCAGGATGCCTTGCTTGATGCCGCGCTCGACCTTGTTGCGCGCGACGGCGGGCCAGAGGCGCGCATCGTATTTCTGGGCGATCTGGTTGATCGGGGGCCAAACAGCCGCGCGGTGATCGAGCGGTTGATGCAAGGGCAGGCTGCGGGCCGGCCCTGGACCGTGCTGCGCGGCAACCACGACCAGATGTTTGTCGATTTCCTTGATACTGGTGTGATCCGGTCTGATCACATCCGTTCCGGTCTAAGTTGGTTGCATCACCGGCTGGGGGGGGCTGCGACGTTGGCCTCTTACGGATTGACGGCGACGGAACGGGCCCCGAATTGGGACGCCGCGCGCCATATGGTGCTGCGGTCGCATCGTGATTGGCTGGCGGGTTTGCCGCTCTGGCAAGAGGTTGAGGCGCTGCTCTTTGTCCATGCGGGCATTCGCCCTGGCGTCGCGCTGGCGGCCCAAGAGCCGTCAGATTTGATGTGGATCCGCGACGGGTTTCTGGACCATGAGGGTGCGCATCCTTGGTTGGTGGTGCATGGTCACACGGCGCTGGAAATGCCCACCCATTTCGGCAATCGCATCGACCTTGATGGCGGGGCTGCCTATGGTCGCCCGCTGTGGCCTGCGGTGTTTGAGGGGCGCGACGGCTGGCTCTTGACGGAGACGGGGCGTATCGCGCTTTGCCCGTGAACATGGCGCTATTGTCCGCTATGACGGCATATCCCCGTTGCTATTACCGCCCGCCTGCCGCTAGGCTCTGACCCAACGCAACCCGGAGGGAGGATACCCATGACCGACATCGTGATTCTGGACGGCTGCCGCACGGCGATTGGCACTTTTGGCGGGGCTCTGGCGGGCACTCCGCCTACCGCACTTGGGGCTATCGTGGCGCGTGAGGCGCTGGCGCGCTCTGGGGTGGAGGGGTCACAGATCGGTCATGTGGTGTTTGGTCATGTGATCAACACCGAACCGCGTGACATGTATGTCAGCCGGGTGGCGGCGATTGACGCAGGTATTCCCGATACGACACCGGCGATGAACGTGAACCGGCTCTGTGGGTCTGGTGCCCAAGCAATTGTCTCGGTCGTGCAATCGCTGATGCTGGGCGATGCCGATTTCGGCCTTGCTGGCGGGGTGGAAAATATGAGCCGCTCTCCCTTTATCATCCCCGATCAACGCTGGGGGGCCAAGATGGGCGATGTAAAAACGCGCGACATGATGCTTGGGGCCCTGAATTGTCCGTTTGGCACCGGGCATATGGGCGTCACCGCAGAAAATGTTGCCGCAGAACATGGGATCAGCCGCGCGGATCAGGACGGCTTTGCGCTAGAAAGCCAGCGCCGTGCCGGGGTGGCGATCGCTGAGGGGCGGTTTGCATCCCAGATCGTTCCGGTCGAGGTGCGTGTGAAGCGTGACATGGTTGCGTTTGATACCGACGAGCACCCCAAGGCCACCACCGCCGAGGCGCTGGGGGCGTTGCGCCCGGTGTTCCAGAAGGACGGCAGTGTAACTGCGGGCAATGCCAGTGGAATCAACGATGGTGCGGCGGCGCTGGTGCTGGCGCGGGCCGACGCGGCAGAGGCCGCTGGCCTCAAACCCCGCGCGCGTGTTTTGGGCTATGCCCATGCTGGTGTGCGCCCCGAGGTGATGGGCATCGGCCCGGTGCCAGCGGTGGAAAAGCTGCTGAAACGGATCGGTTTGAGCGCAGCGGATTTCGATATGGTGGAATCCAACGAAGCCTTTGCCGCGCAGGCGTTGGCGGTCAACAAGAGGCTTGGTCTGGATCCCGCGCGGGTCAATCCCAATGGTGGCGCCATTGCCTTGGGTCATCCCGTCGGGGCCACGGGGGCGATCCTGACCGTCAAGGCGCTCTATGAGTTGGAGCGCATTGGCGGCAAGCGTGCGATCATCACCATGTGCATTGGGGGCGGGCAAGGGATCGCATTGGCGATAGAGCGGCTCTGATCCTTTATTCTCGGCGGTTTTAACCGCTTGTTCACGACGATGCCGGATGGTGAGGAGATCACGATCCGGCATGTCGGAGAATGGGCATGAGCCTTGCCAACAAGCTGGCAGAAGAACGGCGCGCGCGCCTTGCCGCCGAACGTCTGCTGGAGCAGAAACAGGCCGAATTGCAGGCGGCCAATCGCAAACTGGGCAAGCATGCGCTGGCCCTGTCGCATGAGATTCACGAAACGCGGGCTGAGGTGCTGACGGTCCGCAATGAGAACCAGCGGGTCAAATCCGATCTGACTGTCGCCTATCAGAAGGTCGAAATCGCGGAACGCCGTCTCTGGCATTCGATCGAAACGATTCAGGATGGGTTTGCATTTTTTGACGCCGATAGCCGGATGATCGCGGCCAACCATGCGTATCTCTCGGTGTTCGATGGGCTGGACGCGGTCAAACCCGGCGTGAGCTATATCGAGATCCTGCAATTCATCACGGAGGAGGGGATCGTCAATATTGATGCGCTCAAACCGCATGAATGGCGCGAACGGATGCTGGACCGATGGCAGAGCGCGCTGCCGGAGCCAGAGGTGATCCGGCTGTGGAACGGGCATTATATCAAGCTGATAGATCAGCGCGGACCTGGGGGCGACATGGTCAGTCTGGCGCTCAATATCACGGATACGATCCGTTACGAGGCAGAGTTGACGGAGGCGCGGCGCCGGGCCGAGGCGGCTAATCGGGCGAAATCGTCGTTTCTTGCCAATATGAGCCATGAAATCCGCACGCCGATGAACGGGGTGGTGGGCATGGCGGATCTGTTGATGGAGACCGAGTTGACCGACGAGCAGCGGCTCTTTACCGCAACCATCAAGAACTCTGGCGAGGCGCTGTTGGTGATCATCAATGACGTGCTGGATTATTCCAAGATCGAGGCTGAAAAGCTGGTGTTGCATGCTGAGCCGTTCGATCTTGAACGGTGTATTCACGAGTTGATCACGCTGATGCAGGTCAATGCCCGCGACAAGGGGCTGGAGGTGTTGGTGGATTACGATCTGTTCCTGCCCACGCGGTTCATTGGTGATCCGGGGCGCATCCGGCAGATTATGACCAACCTTCTGGGCAATGCGGTGAAATTCACCGAGGCAGGTCATGTTTTGGTGCGGGTGACGGGGATGACCCCCGAGGTCGGCGGCCCGGCC
This sequence comes from Roseovarius sp., assembly GCF_048262375.1. GTDB lineage: Bacteria > Pseudomonadota > Alphaproteobacteria > Rhodobacterales > Rhodobacteraceae > Roseovarius. The sequence continues at coordinate 33,157 of NZ_JBLXFE010000003.1, read as the reverse complement.
GATATTCATATTACCGTCGAGGATACCGGGATCGGTATTCCGCCGGACAAGATCGACCACATCTTTGGCGAGTTCAATCAGGTCGATGATGAACGCAATCGCAAGTTCGAGGGCACCGGGCTTGGCCTTGCTATCTCGCAAAAGCTGATCCGGATGATGGGGGGCAAAATCTGGGTGGAGTCCGAGCAGGGCACGGGATCGACATTCGGGTTCTCGATGTCCTTGCCGGTGACCGAGCCTGACGAGGCAGAGTTGCCGGGCCTCATGGCCGGTCTGCGCCGGGTGCTGATCGTCGAGCCGCAAGAGGCGAGCCACAGCATTCTTGAGCGGCAACTGGGGCAATTGGGGGTCGAGGTGATCCGTTGCCAATGCGGGGATGAGGCGCTGGCGCAGGCAGGCCGTGGCATTGATCTGGTGGTGAGCGATCACAACATGGCCGGGATGGACGGGCTGGAACTGGCCGAGGCGCTGCGCGAGGCGGGGCATGACATGCCCTTTCTCTTGCTCAGCCATAACACCGGCTATGCCGAGCAAGACCCGGCGCGCGTGCATGTGCAGGCGGTGCTGCAAAAGCCGGTGGCGCGGCGCGATCTGTTTGGTGCGCTGGCCGCCCTGGTGCCCGCAGAGCCTGTGCCGTTGCGGGCCATGCGGGTGCTCGCCGCTGAGGACAACAGGACCAACCGGCTTGTTTTTTCAAAAATGGTCAAGGGGTTGGATGTGGATCTGTGCTTTGCCGAGAACGGTCGCGAGGCGGTTGAGCGATACGGTTCTTTTGCTCCTGACGTGATCTTTATGGATATTTCCATGCCTGAAATGGATGGCAAGGCGGCGACGCGCGCCATTCGCGCGCTGGAGGCGCAGACCGGGCGGCATGTAACCATCGTGGCGATGACGGCGCATGCGATGACCGGGGACGATACGGACATTCTGGCGGCGGGGCTGGATCACTACATGACCAAGCCGCTGCGCAAAGAGATCATTCACCGCCATGTCATCGCCGCCTGTCCCCAGGGCGCGCGTCCGCCAGAGGGGGCGGCCAATCTGGTTCAGGCTGTGGGATGATCGCGCAGGAATACCGGCTGATCCGGCTTTGACAGGCTGGCGTCATGACGATAGCCGCCGCTGTCGAAATCAAGGAGTGCGTCCGGGTCTGTCAGGCGGTGCTGGATGATGAACCGCGCCATCGCCCCGCGCGCGCGTTTGGCGTAGAAGCTGACGATCTTTGGGGTGCCTGCCTTGTCCTCCATGAAGACGGGCGTGACCACCCGCAGGTGCAGCGCGGCGCGATCCACCGCACCGAAGTATTCCTGACTGGCACAGTTGATCAGCGTGTCGCTGCCAAGCGTCTTGGCCTGAGTGTTCAGCGCCTCGGAAATCTGTGTGCCCCAATAATCATAGAGCGTTTTGCCGCGCGCGGTTTTCAGCCGGCTGCCCATTTCCAGGCGATAGGGTTGAATCGCGTCAAGCGGGCGCAGCACACCGTAGAGCCCGGACAGAATGCGGAAATGATCCTGTGCCCAAGCCATTTCGTCTGGATCGAGCGATCCGGCTTCGAGCCCCTGATAGGTGTCCCCGGCAAAGGCAAGGGCGGCGGGTTTTTCCTCCATCCGTCCGAAATCTGCAAAGCGGTCAGCGTTGAGGCGGGCAAGGTTCTCGCTGATATGCATCAGGTTTTGCAGATCGCCCACAGTCAGCCCCTGTGCCACTTGCGCCAGATCCACGGCCTCTTTGGCAAAGGCGGGGCGGGTGGCGGTGATCCCCTCGACGGGGGTCATGTCGAGTTTCTTGGCGGGCGAGACGACGACGAGCATTCCGTGATCCTTTGTGTGGCGCTGACCGTGGTTTAGGACGCAGCCCGCAGAACGTCCAGAAAGGCGTCACCAAAACGCTCGGCGTATTTCTCGCCGATCAGGCGCTGCATCTCTTGGGGCGTGCGGGGTTTCTGGCTGGCGACCTTGGCCAAGAGTGCCGCAGAACAACTGAGAGGGCGGTCAATGCCGTCCTCGCCCCGGCTCAGATCGGCCTGCGCCTGCATCAGCCGGTCGTATACCTCGCCTGCGGTGCTGCCTGCCAGTTTGCGGCGGGTGGGATGCACGGGATCGGCCGCCCCGGTGATCACTTCGAGAAATTCCGCGCCATACCGCTCTAGTTTCTTGGCGCCGACACCGCTGATCCGGGCCATCTGATCCAGAGTTTCGGGCCGGGTTTCGGCCATCTCGACCAGAGTGCGGTCGTTAAAGACGATATAGGCGGGCACGCTGGCCGCCTCTGCCAATGCGCGGCGCTTTGCCTTGAGCGCGGACAGGAGCGGGGCATCTTCGTCTGACACCAATGCGCGCACCGCAGGGCGCGGCGCATGCGAGGTCGCATCCCGGCGCAAGATCACACTGTCTTGGCCGCGCAGGATCGGGCGGGCCGCCTCGGTCATCACCAGAGCGCCGTGCCTCTCGCGATCCGGGCGGATCAAATCGCGGCCCATCATCTGGCGAAAGACGCCCTGCCAGTTGCGTTTGTCGATATCGCGCCCGACGCCAAAGGTGGGAAGTGCCTCATGCCCGCGCAGGCGCACCTTGTCGGTTGCGGTGCCGGTGAGAATGTCGATCAGGTGACCCGACCCAAAGCTCTCGCCGGTGCGCAGGATCGCCGAGAGCGCCTTGCGCACCGCCTCGGTGCCGTCAAAGGTTTCGGGCGGGGTATCGCAGAGATCGCAATTGCCGCAGGGGGTGGCGGTCTCGCCGAAATAGCGCAAGAGCGTGGCGCGGCGGCATTCGAGCGCCTCTGCCAGACCCAAGAGCGCGTTGAGCCGTCCGTGATCGGCCATGCGCCGGTCGGGAGGGGCCAGCCCCTCGTCGATCTGCGCGCGACGCAGGCGGATGTCCTCGGGACCAAAGAGCGTGAGCGTTTCGGCGGGGGCACCATCGCGCCCGGCGCGGCCAATTTCCTGATAGTAGCCTTCGATGGATTTGGGCAGGTCGGCATGCGCGACCCAGCGGATATCCGGTTTGTCCACGCCCATGCCAAAGGCGACGGTGGCCACGACGATCAGCCCATCCTCGCTGCTGAACCGCCCTTCGACGATGCGCCGCGCTTCGGCCTCCATCCCGCCGTGATAGGCACAGGCGGAATGCCCGGCGTCCAAGAGGGCGCGGGCGAGGGTTTCGGTCTTGGCGCGGGTGCCGCAATAGACAATGCCTGACTGCCCCTTGCGGGCGGCGGCAAACTCCATGATCTGGGCGCGCGGGTTGTCCTTGGCGGCAAAGGCCATGTGGATGTTGGGCCGGTCGAAGCCCTGCAAGAAAATTTGTGGGGCTTGGCCGTCAAACAGTTTCTCGACGATCTCGTCGCGGGTTTCGGCATCGGCGGTGGCGGTAAAGGCGGCGAGGGGCACGTTGAGGGCGCGCCTGAGTTCGCCGATGCGCAGGTAATCGGGGCGGAAATCATGGCCCCACTGGCTCACGCAATGGGCCTCGTCCACAGCGATGAGGCCCACGCCGATACGGCGCAGCATGCCAAGCGATGACCCCGCCGCCAGCCGTTCGGGTGCGATATAGAGCAGGCGCAGGCGCCGTGCCTCAAGCGCGTCCCAGACCTCGGCGGTTTCTTCTTCGGTGTTGCCGGAGGTGAGCGCGCCCGCCTCGACGCCCGCAGCCTTGAGCGCGCGCACCTGATCGCGCATCAGGGCGATCAACGGCGATATGACGACCGTCACACCGTCGCGCATCAGCGCAGGAATTTGAAAACACAGGGATTTTCCGCCGCCCGTGGGCATGATCGCCAGCGTGTTACAGCCGGTGGCCACGGTGTGGATTATCTCTTGCTGACCGGGACGAAAGGCGTCGAATCCGAACACATCGCGCAAAAGCGTGGCAGCGCTTGGCATGGGGGGTTCCTGTAAGATTTTATCTATCTGCTCTTACAGAAAGTTTTTCATACTAAGATTCGGTGAACAAGCCCCGGACATCAGTAAAATGCAGCGGCGTTGTTGATCAGCACGATGCGCAGCGCATAGACCGCAACCAGCACCACAAGCGGGGCCAGATCAATGCCGGACATCGGGGGCAAGATCCGGCGCACGCGGCTATAGATCGGGTCCAACAGGCGATTGAGGCCATACCAGACTTGGGCCACGAATTGCTGGCGCAGGTTCAGAACCTGAAAGTTGATCAGCCATGACATGATCACATGCGCGATGATGAAGAACCACACGATATCAAGAATGAGCATCAGAATTTGGAAAAGCGATTGCATGGGCGGGTGTCCTCTGGGTCTGGCCGCCTATGACCTATGCAAGCCTGCGGCAAAGCGCAAGTCTGACGCGCAGTCGTGGTCGCGGTTGACCGTTGGGGCGCTGGTGCGGGGCCTTGCAACGGAAACCGAGCATGTATCCCGTCCTGCGTCTGATGTGGCAGCTTTTGCCCCGCAAATCCCCGCGCCTGTCTTATCGGATTGGGCGACGGCGTGGCGTGCAGCAGATGCCACAGGTCCGTGACCCCCGGTGCAAGAGGGGCAGGAATAGCTTGCGCCGCTCGCGCAACGGTTGTCATATCCCTTTGAAACCAAAGGGTATGGGGCATGGCAGGCATTTCGCAGCGCAAGCGGATCTGGGGTTGGTATTTCTTTGACTGGGCGAGCCAGCCCTATCACACGCTTCTCGTGACATTTATTTTCGGGCCCTACTTTGCCTCGATCGCGTCAGACCATTTCATCGGCGCAGGCGTGACCGAAGAGGTGGCGGATGCGCAAGCGCAGGCGATGTGGTCTTGGTGTCTGACGGTGACGGGGCTGATTATCGGGCTGGGCGCCCCGATCATGGGGGCCTTTGCCGATACGACAGGACGGCGCATGCCGTGGATCATTGTCTTTTCAATGATGTATGTGCTGGGGGCCGCGGCGATCTGGGGCGTTTTGCCGGATGGGTCCAACCTCTGGTGGGGCCTGATGGTGTTCGGCTTTGGGTTCATTGGGGCGGAATATGCGCTGATTTTCATCAACTCGCAGTTGCCGTCACTGGGGACCGCCGAGGAGGTTGGCGATCTCTCTGGATCTGGGTTTGCCTTTGGGTATCTGGGTGGGGTTGCGTCGCTCTTGATCATGCTGGCGCTGTTTGTCGAGCAGTCGAGCGGCAAGACCCTGATCGGGCTTGATCCGGTGTTTGGGCTGGACGCTGCGATGCGAGAAGGAACGCGGGCGGTGGGGCCGTTTACGGCGCTCTGGTATATGGTTTTCATGGTACCCTATTTCCTCTGGGTGCGCGATGTCGGACCACGGGGGCACGGTGGCGGGGTGATGGGGGCGCTCGGGGCATTGGTGAGAACAATCAAGAGCCTGCGGCACAGGCTGAGCCTGAGCACCTATCTTGGATCGTCGATGTTTTACCGCGATGCGCTCAACGGGCTCTATGGGTTTGGCGGCACCTATGCCATTTTGGTTCTCAACTGGTCGATCACGTCGGTGGGGGTGTTTGGGATCATCGGGGCGGTTGCCGGTGCGGTATTTAGCTGGATGGGCGGCAAGGCGGACAAGCGGTTTGGCCCCAAGCCGGTGATCAAGCTGGCGATCTGGGCCTTGATCGGGGTTTGCATCATCGTGGTTGGTATGGACCGGAGCCAGATTTTCGGGCTGGCGCTGGCCGAAGGCTCCAAGCTGCCGGATATGATCTTTTTCGGCTGTGGTGTGCTTATCGGCGGCTTTGGCGGGGTGTTGCAGGCGTCGAGCCGGTCGCTGATGGTGCGCCATACCGATCCGGCGGTGCCGACGGAAAACTTTGGTCTTTATGGGCTCTCGGGACGGGCGACGGCGTTTATGGCACCGGCGCTAATTGGGTTGGTGACGACGCTGAGCGGGTCGGCGCGCATCGGGGTGTCGCCGGTGATTTTGCTTTTCGTGATTGGTCTGGTTCTGCTACGCTGGGTCAAGGCGGAGGGAGACAAAGAAACATGGCTCGGGTCTTAGTCATCGGTACGCTTTTGCTCGGGCTTGCGGGCTGTATGCAGTCCAAGCCGGAGCCAGAAACAACCGGCATCCTGTCGAGCCAGAGCATCCCAGCCGCGATGCAAGGTGTTCAGGCGAAACAGCTTTTTGGCACCTCGCGGCGTGGGTCAGAGCATAGCCCGGCGGCCTATGGCAGCTATGCCAAGGGCTGTCTGGCGGGGGGGCAGGCCCTGCCCGAGACGGGGCCGACGTGGCAGGCGATGCGGCTGAGCCGCAACCGCAACTGGGGTCACCCGGAAACCATTGATCTGCTTCAGAAGGTGTCGCGTGTCGCGGCCGAACAGCCGGGGTGGAATGGGCTTTATGTGGGCGACATCAGTCAGCCGCGCGGCGGGCCGATGCTGAGCGGGCATGCCAGCCATCAGATGGGGTTGGATGCCGATATATGGCTGAGACCGGCGGACAATCTTGCCCTGAGTGCGACGCAGAGGGAAAATATCTCTTCGATTTCAATGAGAAGATCGAACGGCGCCTATACCAACGGCCAATGGACCCGCGCCCATCACGAGATCGTCAAGGCTGCGGCCAAAGATCCGCGCACGGCGCGCATTTTCATCTTTCCGGGGGCCAAGGTGCAAATGTGCAAGGATGAGCGAGGCGGTGACCGGGCCTGGTTGCGCAAGGTGCGGCCATGGTACGGGCATCATTATCATTTCCATGTCAGGCTGAATTGTCCCGAGGGTGCAAGGGGTTGCGTGCCGCAGGAGGCGCCGCCGCCGGGGGATGGCTGTGCCGAGGCCGAACACTGGGTGCGCAATATCCTGAATCCACCGCCGCCCGATCCGAATGCGCCCAAGCCGGTGCCCAAACGCGAATTGACCATGGCGGACCTGCCGGGGCAGTGCGTGGCGGTGTTGCAGGCTGAATAAATCAGCATGCTGCGGATTTTTTTGCGGCGACCACATTATTTTGTTTTGACAAGCGCAAAATATGTGGCAACCTGTGGATAAGTTCAACAAGCGAAAGGAGGTGGTCCAGTGTCTACAGAGGGATTGGAGCGAGGTGTCGGAACAGTTTGGGAGATGATCGCCTAGGGCAGCCCCGAGGCGAAAGCCAACCAAATTGGTGCGCCTAACCGGCCCGCCTCCGCGACTTCTAGAGGGCCGTTTCCATGTGAAACGGCCCTTTTGAATGTGCAGCTCTGTCAGGTTTGCAAGGTGATTTTGTAAGGTCGGGCGCTGCACCCGCCCGTTCGGCAAAGCCCTGAGGACATCAGCGGTTGTATTTGATGAACGGCGTCACATGAGCGATGCGGTCATAGAGTTGACGCGCGGTGCTGTTGAACTCTTGCGTCAGCCAATAGACGGCGGGGCGACCATCGGCGTCCGCACGGGCATAGACCGCCTCGATCAGGGCGCGCCCCACGCCGAGGCCGCGTGCCTCGGGGGTGGCATAGAGATCCTGAAGGTAGCAGACCTGTTCCACGCGCCAGTTATGGGCGTGGTAGATGTAATGCACCAAGCCAACCGGTTGGCCGTCTCTGAGGGCGATCAGGCCATTCTGATCGGGATGATCGGGAGAGACCAGCCGGGCAAAGGTGGTGTCATAGACCGTGTCCGGCAGGGTGGTTTCGTAGAAATCGAGATAGGCGCGCCACAGATCGCCCCAAGCGGGGCGATCAGCGGGTTCTATGGGGCGGATGGTGAGAGAGCCGGTCATTCTGCCGCCACCGCCTGAGGATCGACGAGGGTGATGATATCCATCATGATGGTGTTCAGCTCAAAGTCCTTGGGGGTGTAGACCCGCGCCACGCCCATTTCACGCAGGCGACGGGCATCGTCCTCGGGGATGATACCGCCGACGATCACCGGCACATCGCCAAGGCCCGCCGCGCGCATCCGGGACATGAGATCCTCGACCAGCGGCAGGTGGCTGCCGGAAAGGATCGAGATGCCGACCACATGGGCGCGGTCCTCTGCGGCGGCGCTGACGATCTGTTCCGGGGTCAGGCGGATGCCCTCATATCCGATGTCCATGCCGCAATCGCGGGCGCGGAAGGCAATCTGTTCTGCGCCGTTGGAATGGCCATCGAGACCGGGCTTGCCCACGAGAAACTTGAGCCTGCGGCCAAGGCGGTCTGAGACCGCATCGACGGCGGCGCGGATGTCGTCGAGCCCTTCGGTTCTGTTCGAGGGGCTGGACGATACGCCGGTGGGGCCGCGATATTCGCCAAAGACGGCGCGCATCTGGGCCGCCCATTCGCCGGTTGTCACACCAGCGCGGGCACAGGCGATGGAGGGTTCCATCACATTGAGCCCCTTGGTGGCCGCCGCGCGCAGGGCGGCGAGGGTGGATTTGACCGCCGCCTCGTCACGGGCGGTGCGCCACTCGGTCAGGCGGGCGATTTGCTCGGCCTCGACCGCCGGGTCGACCACCATGATGCCGCCATCCTCGGTTTGCAGCGGCGAGGGCTCTCCGTCTTGCCAACGGTTAACGCCGACCACAATGGTCTCGTTCCGCTCGATCCTGCCCAAGCGATCGGCGTTGCTCTCGACCAGACGGGATTTCATATACTCGATCGCCGAGACCGCGCCGCCCATGCTGTCGAGATTGGCCAATTCGTGCCGCGCGCCGCTCTTGAGCGCCTCGACCTTGGCGTCAACCGCCGGGTTGCCGTCAAAGAGGTCGTCGAATTCCAGAAGGTCGGTTTCATAGGCGAGAATCTGTTGCATGCGCATCGACCATTGCTGATCCCAGGGGCGCGGCAGACCAAGCGCCTCGTTCCATGCCGGAAGCTGAACGGCGCGGGCGCGGGCCTTTTTGCTGAGCGTCACGGCCAGCATTTCAATGAGAATGCGGTAGACGTTATTCTCGGGCTGCTGTTCGGTGAGGCCAAGGGAATTGACCTGCACGCCGTAGCGGAAGCGGCGGTGCTTGGCATCCTCGATTCCGTAACGGTCGCGCAGGATTTCATCCCAGAGATCGACGAAAGCGCGCATTTTGCACATTTCGGTGACAAAGCGGATGCCCGCGTTGACGAAGAAGGAAATCCGCGACGCGAGGGCGGGGAAATCGGCGGCGGGCACGCGGGGACGCAATTCGTCCAGAACCGCGATGGCGGTGGCGAGGGCAAAGGCAAGCTCTTGCTCGGGAGTCGCGCCCGCCTCTTGCAGGTGGTAGGAACAGACGTTCATCGGGTTCCATTTGGGGACGTGTTTGTAGCAATATTCGGCCACGTCACCGATCATCCTGAGACTGGGCGCGGGCGGGCAGATATAGGTGCCGCGCGAGAGATATTCCTTGATCAGATCGTTCTGGACGGTGCCTTGGAGCGCGCGCACATCGGCGCCTTGTTCCTCGGCCACGGCGATATAGAGCGCCAAGAGCCACGGGGCGGTGGCGTTGATCGTCATTGAGGTGTTCATCTGATCCAAGGGGATCTGATCAAAGAGGGTGCGCATATCGCCCAAATGGCAAATGGGCACGCCGACCTTGCCGACCTCGCCACGCGACAGGATATGATCGCTGTCATAACCGGTCTGGGTGGGCAGGTCGAAGGCGACGCTGAGGCCGGTCTGACCCTTGGAGAGATTCGAGCGATAAAGCGCGTTGGATTTCTCGGCGGTTGAGTGGCCCGCATAGGTGCGGATAAGCCAAGGCTTGTCTTTCTGCGTCTGCGACATAGGGCCCTCGTAATTCAGATTGCGCAATTTTGTTACGTTTCTGGGTAAGGTATATGCAAGAAGGTTGCGCTGTCAATTCGCTGCGTTGCGGCATATGGCGGTTTCGTCTTCCTCTGGTCAAGCGAGAGGATGATGAAGGGGGCGGCGGAGGGGCATTTACCAGACCCCAAAACCCTGATTTGGTAAGCCCATGGGACAGACCGTGGAAATGCCGCTCTGGGCGTTGGTGTTATTGGTGAGCTTTGCGGCTGTCACCTTTGCCAGTCATTTTCTCTTTCCCTCGGTGCGGTGGTTTCTGCGGCGCAGGTTGGAGCGGGCGGTGGCGCGGTTGAACACGCGGTTGCAGCGGCCCATTGAGCCGTTCAAGCTGGCGCGGCGCTATGACATGATCCAGCGGTTGATCTATGATCCCGAAGTGAGCCGGGCGATTGCCGCCCATGCACAGGCCGAGGGCATTCCCGAGAATGTGGCCTTTGAGCTGGCCAGGCGCTATGCGCGCGAGATCGTGCCGAGTTTTTCCGCCACCGCCTATTTCGGGATTGCGATCAAACTGGCGAAATGGATGAGCCGGTCACTCTACCGGGTGCGGTTGGGGCATTTTGATGAAGACGCCTTGGCCGAAGTCGATGGCGAGGCGACAGTGGTGTTTGTGATGAACCATCGCAGCAATATGGATTATGTGCTGGTGACGTGGCTGGCGGCGGAGCGGTCAGCGCTGAGCTATGCGGTGGGGGAATGGGCGCGGGTCTGGCCGCTGAGCCGTCTGATCAAGGCGATGGGGGCCTATTTCATCCGCCGCAAATCGCGTGGCGATCTCTATCGGCGGGTGCTGGCGCGCTATGTCGGCATGGCCACGGATGGTGGTGTGACACAGGCGATGTTTCCTGAGGGCGGGCTGAGCCTCTCGGGGGGATTGCAGCCGCCCAAGCTGGGGTTGCTGAAATATCTGGTCGAGGAACGCAGCCCCGGTGGGCGTGATGTGGTGTTCGTGCCGGTCGCGATCAATTACGACCGGGTGTTCGAGGATCGGGTGCTGGTGGCCGCCGGGCAGGCGGGCAAGCGGCGATTTCCGGCGCGGATTTCCGTGGTGGCGGGGTTCGTGCTGCGGCAGGTGTGGTTGCGGCTGCGGCGGCGCTATCACCGGCACGGCTATGCGGCAGTGAGTTTTGGTGCCCCGATGTCGCTGGCAGAGTTCGAACGTGATCATCCGGCGGCTGGGCTAAGGGGGCTGGCGCGGGCGCTGATGGCGCGGATCGGGGCCGAGGTGCCGGTGTTGCCGGTGCCTCTGGTGGCGCTGGCGCTGATCCGGGCCGAGGGGCCGCTGACGCGCGCAGGCCTAGATGCGGCGGTGGAGCGGATGCTGGAAGAGGCCCCGCGCGCGCATGTGTATCTGCCGCGCAATGATCTGGGCTATGCGGCCCGGTTTGGCATACAGGTGTTGCGAAACCGCGGCATGATCGAAGAGCGAAACGGAGCCTTTGTGGTGTGTGAGGCGGAGCGCGCTGTTGTGGCGTATTATGCGGCGTCGATTGACCATCTCTTTCGCAACCGCAGCGGGGAGTGAGTGGATTTTCTGCATCCGCTCGGTTATAAAATTACAAAAACAATCCAAAAGCTATTGCAATATTTCAAGGCGATTAGTATTCCGGGGCAGATACCCGCGATTCTGCATCGCGGCAATTGCTGAGACAGGAGGTTGACCATGGCTCTGGATACCAAGACGGGCATAGCGCCCTATGACGCCCCCGAAAAGGACCTCTATGAGGTCGGAGAAATGCCGCCCCTGGGGTATGTGCCCAAGAAAATGTACGCATGGGCCATTCGCCGCGAGCGGCATGGTGAGCCGGACGTGTCCTTTCAAAAAGAGGTGGTCGATGTCTGGGATATCGACAGCCAAGAGGTTCTTGTCCTCGTGATGGCGGCGGGCGTGAATTACAACGGTGTCTGGGCCGGTCTGGGTCAGCCGGTCAGCCCGTTTGACGGCCATGGCGCGCCCTATCATATCGCAGGCTCTGACGCCGCTGGCATCGTCTGGAAAGTGGGCGACAAGGTGCGCACCTGGAAGGTGGGCGATGAGGTGGTGATTCATTGCAATCAGGATGATGGCAATGACGAGGAATGCAACGGCGGCGATCCGATGTTTTCCCCCACGCAGCGGATCTGGGGATATGAGACGCCGGACGGGTCATTCGCGCAGTTCACCCGTGTGCAGGCGCAGCAATTGATGCCGCGCCCCAAGCATCTGACATGGGAAGAGAGCGCGTGTTACACGCTGACGCTCGCCACCGCCTATCGGATGTTGTTCGGCCATGCGCCGCATGACCTCAAGCCCGGCCAGAATGTACTGGTCTGGGGGGCGTCGGGTGGACTTGGATCTTATGCGATCCAGTTGGCGAATACGGCGGGGGCCAATGCGATTGGTGTGATCTCGGACGAGAGTAAGCGGCAATTCGTGCTGGATCAGGGGGCCAAGGGGGTCATCAACCGCAAGGATTTCAGCTGCTGGGGTCAGCTTCCCAAGGTGAATACGCCGGAATATAATGAGTGGCTCAAGGAAGCGCGCAAGTTCGGCAAGGCGATCTGGGACATCACCGGCAAGGGCGTCAACGTGGACATGGTGTTCGAGCATCCCGGCGAGGCGACATTCCCGGTGTCATCGCTGGTGTGCAAGAAAGGCGGTATGGTCGTGATTTGTGCGGGCACCTCCGGCTTTAACTGCACCTTCGACGTGCGCTATATGTGGATGCATCAAAAGCGTCTTCAGGGCAGCCATTTTGCGCATCTCAAGCAAGCGGCGGCGGCGAACAAGCTGATGGTCGAGCGGCGGCTTGATCCCTGCATGTCCGAGGTGTTTCCTTGGGATGAGATTCCCAAGGCCCATTTGAAGATGCTGCGCAACGAGCACAAGCCGGGCAATATGGCGGTGCTGGTGCAGGCCCCGCGCACCGGGTTGCGCACGGTCGAGGATGTGATCGAGGCCGCTCGGTAAGCTAAGCGTTCTGGTGTGAAACAGTCGGCCCGCGGATCACGAATGGTTCGCGGGCCGATCCTGTTTCAAGACCGGGTCGCGTTATTCCAGCGTTGCGATGGTGGCGCGCAGGGTGGCCAGCCCCTCGGATTTCTCGCTGGAGGTGAGGATCAACTCTGGAAAGGCGGCTGGATGCGGGGCGAGTTTGCTGCGCACCTGATCCAGAACGCGATCCCGGTCGGCCGCGTTGATCTTGTCGGTTTTGGTCAGCACGCATTGGAATGTCACTGCGGCCCCGTCGAGCAGGGTCATGATTTCCTCGTCCACCGGTTTGATGCCGTGGCGGGCATCTACCAGCACGAAGGCGCGGCGCAGGGTTTGACGGCCCGAGAGATACTGTTTGAGCAGGGCCTGCCATTTCTGGACGACGGCGACGGGCGCGTTGGCATAGCCATAGCCGGGAAGGTCCACGAGATAGTGGCTCTCGCCCAAGCTGAAGAAGTTGATTTCCTGCGTGCGGCCCGGCGTGTTGGAGGCGCGCGCCAGAGCCTTGCGCCCGGTCAGGGCGTTGATCAGGCTGGATTTGCCGACGTTGGAGCGCCCTGCAAAGCAGACTTCGAGCCGGTCCGCCGGGGGCAGGCCGGACATGGCCACGACGCCTTTGACGAACTCGACCGGACCGGCAAAGAGCTTGCGCCCTTGTTCAGAGGTGGTGTGATCGGGCTCTTCGGAAATGGGAAAACGTAATTGCATCACAGCACCTCGATCTGGTCGCCAAGGGTGATTTCGCCGCCTTGGGTCACCTCGGCGTAGATGCCGAAATCCTGATGATCCCAATTCGTGTTGAGCGCGGCCAGAGTATCGAGGTCGCGCAGGCCGGTTTCGGGATTGGCAGTGGTGGCGAGGCAGCGCCGGATCGGTTCGCGCACGGTCATTTCGGCGCTGCCGATGCGCAGGCGCTGACCGATGAGGTCGAATTCGGCCCAAGGTGCCAGCCCGTCGAGATGGATGTTGCAGCGCCAACGCAGGGGCGAGACCGGCACGCCCATCTTGTCCGCCAGATCCGCGTTCGAGGCGAGGTTGAGCAGGCTGACCGACGGATAATCGGTATCGGTAAAGCCGCGCCCATCAAGCCGCATCAGGCGACTGGGTTGCGTGCCCTCGGGCGGCATCAGGGGGCGCACCCAATCGAGGAACGCCGCCGGATCGTGATCGGGGCGAAAGGTGAGGTCGGGGCGGTCTGGGTGGGTCAGGGTGACGGTTTCTGACGCCTCATCCAGTCGCGCGTTGATCGCCATGATCGCACCGGTTTTCGAGCCGCGCGAGAAGTTGACGCAAGGCCCCCATTCGCCGTCTGCCAGACGTGCGATGTCCAAGGCGACCGCCCAGAGGCGGTCACCCGGCATTGCCTGCCCTGAGGTGAGGCGCACCGAGGTCAGGGGCTCGCGCCCATGTCCCTTGATCGGGTGCCGCCAGAGGGCGCGAACCTCTGTCATTTTTTCTTTTTGGAGGCCTCAGGCGCAGGTTTGCTGCGCTTGAAGCTGGACAGGATGTTGCCAAACACGTCCGGCTTGTAGCCTTGGCTGCGCATGATCAGGTATTGCTGCGAGAAGGTGATCACGTTGTTGGCGATCCAGTAGATCACGAGGCCCGAGGCAAAGCTGCCCAGCATGAACATGAAGACCCACGGCATCCAGGCAAAGATCATCTTTTGCGTGGGATCGGCGGGGGCCGGGTTCAGCTTTTGCTGCAGCCACATGGAGACGCCGAGGCACAGCGGCAGAATACCGATGAAGATCAGCGCCAGAACCGAGCCCGGTTCAGGCGGGGCCCATGGCAGAATGCCCCAGAGGTTATAGAGCGACGAGGTGTCGGGGGCCGAAAGGTCCTTGATCCAGCCAATCCACGGGGTGTGGCGCAATTCGAGCGTGACAAAGATCACCTTGTAGAGCGAGAAGAAGATCGGGATCTGCAACAGGATCGGCAAACAGCCCGCCGCCGGATTGACCTTTTCCCGCTTGTAGAGCTCCATCATTTCTTTCTGGAGTTTCTGACGGTCGTCGCCAGCGGTCTCCTTGATCTTCTCCATCTGCGGCTGAAGTTCCTTCATCTTGGCCATGGAGACGTAGGATTTATAGGCGAGCGGCAGCACCAGCGCCTTGATCAGCAGGGTCAGCGCGATGATCGCCCAGCCCATATTGCCAATCATCGCATGCAACCAATGCAGCGCGGCAAAGATCGGTTTGGTCAGGAAGAAGAACCAACCCCAGTCGATGGAATCGAGGAAGCGGTCGACGCCCTGCTCATTCTGATAGGCGCGAATCGTCGCCCATTCCTTGGCCCCGGCAAAGAGGCGGGTTTCGGCGGTTGCGGTCTGACCCGGTGCCACGGTCTGGGTCGGCTGGACGGTTTCTGTCTGGAAAATACCGCGCTGCGGATCGAATTTGTTGACCGCCTTGAACGGGGTGCCCGAGGCTGGAATGAGTGTGGTCATCCAGTAGTGATCGGTAAAGCCGATCCAGCCGCTCTCGGTGACTTGCGTCACTTCGGCGGGGGCGTTTTCGCGGGCGTTGAAGGGATATTCCTCGACATCATCATAGTCGATTTCCGCCAGCGTGCCATCGGCCATTCCGATCAGCCCCTCGTGGAGGATGAAGAACTTCTTGAGATCGGCGGGCCGTCCGTGACGGGCGAGGATGCCGTAAGGCGCGAGGCTGACGGGGGCGGTCCCGGTATTCTCGACCGACTGGCGGACCGAGAACATGAAATCTTCGTCGACGCTGAGTTCACGGCGGAACACGAGGCCCGCGCCGTTGTCCCAAGACAGGGTGACGGAGGACGTGGGTGTCAGGGTCTCGCCGGTTTCAACCTGCCAGAGCGTGTTGGCGCCGGGCACCTGATCCGCAGTCAGACCCGCACCGGGGGCCCAGCCATACAGCGCGTAATAGGGCGCGTCGCTGCCCACCGGGGCGAGCAGGCGCACGATGTCGGAGTCGGGATCAATCGTTTCATGATAATTCTTGAGGAAAAGATCGTCGATCCGGCCACCCTTGAGCGAGACCGTCCCTTGCAGGCTGGGTGTGTCGATGGTCAGGCGCGGGGCGTCCGGCTCTGCCATCGGGGTTGCGGTCTGGGTTGTGGTCGCGTCCGCTGTGCCGCTTGCCACAGGCGCGGGTACGCTCTGGGTTGCGCTCGGGACGGGGGCGTTGGGATCCACCGTCGGCGCGTCTGGCGGCGGGAACATCACGAACCAGACCAGAATCACGAGGAAACTGAGCGCCGTTGCAAAGATTAGGTTCTTGTTCTGATCATCCATCGCCGATGGCCATCCATCTGTTACATGTCACGGCGGTTCAACAGAGTGCGGACCCAAAGGTCAAGCGGAATCCGGGTATTTTTACGGGGCGCGCGGGGATTCATCGCGGCTCTTACCCTTTGGCGCGGGTAATCCGGGGCGGATGCGGGAATTTGGCGCGATGGGTCGCGATCCAATCGGCGGTCGCGTCGAGCGGCATGGGGCGACCGATGCCAAAGCCCTGCAAATGACCACAGCCCAGTTGGGCGAGCATGGCGTGTTCGCCTGCGGTCTCGACCCCTTCAGCGAGGGTGGCGAGGTCGAGGCGCTCGGCCATCGAGAGGATGGCGGCGACCATGCGCTGTTGTTCGGGGTCATGATCAATCTTGGTGACAAAGGAGCGGTCGATTTTGAGCCGCTGCACGGCAAACCGGCGGATGGTCGAGATCGAGGCGTGGCCGGTGCCGAAATCATCAAGGTCGATGAGGCAGCCCATGTCGGCCAGAGCGGCGATGTTGCGGGTGATGGTATCATCAGCAGAGGTGGCCAGCACGGTTTCGAGAATTTCGACTGTCAGCCGCGAGGGGGCAAGATCACAGCGGTCCAGTTCCCATGCGATTTTTGCCGGAAGGTGCGGATTGCGCAGCTCTTCCGGAGAGAAGTTGACGCTGACATACTGAATGTCCAGGTCAAGATTATCCCAAGTTTGCAGCGCGCGCAGGGCATTGGCCAGCATCGCATCGCCGAGCACCTCCATCCGGCCAGAGGCGGCGAGGAGCGGCAGGAATTCCGCCGGGGTAATGAGCCCCGCAGTGGGGTGCATCCAGCGCGCGAGAGCCTCAAACCCGGTTATCTCGCCGGTGGCGGCGCTGATCTGCGGCTGAAACCAACTGATGAACTGGCCGGTGTCGAGGGCCTGTTGCAATTCGTCCGCGATCTGATGCGGCAGGGGCGTGGCTGCGCGCATGCCGCGTGCGTAGGCACGGATCGCAGAGGGGCCGTGGCGGCGTGCCTCGTCAAGGGCGGTCATGGTCGCGTCAAACAGGGCCTTGGCCGAGCGGGCGGGGGCATGACCATCAAGGCAAAGTCCAATGGAGGCAGAGATATAGAGGGTGGTTGCGTCCAGTGTGATCGGCTCTTTGAGGGCGGCGCTCAGGCGGTCGGCAAGAAACAGGAGGCGGTCATGCCCAAGGTCGCGACCCGGGGTGAGCAGGACGCCGATGCGCCCCACCCCGAGATCGAAAAGCTGGTCCGGGGCGCGGAGCGCGCGTGCGAGGCGTTCAAGTGTCTGCACCATCACACGGTCGGCGGTTGCCAGGCCGTAGCGGTCGGTCAGAGACGCGTAGTCATCAATCTGCAGGATCAGGCAGCCGGTGCGCAGGCCGTTGCGGTGGGCATGAGACACCGTGCGTTCGATCTGAGCGTACATCTGTGTGCTGTCATCGGTCAGGTCTGTGTGTGGGGGCGCGCGCAGATCATCAGGGCGGGATGAAAGACTGAACAGAACCACGGTGACAGGCAGCGCGAGAAAGAGAGCGGCGGTGCCGAACCAATGGGCCGCGAGGGCGGCGGCGGTGAGGAGGGCGAGCGATTGCGGCCAGCGCATAGCCTGTGCCACGCTCGTCAGAGCCACGTTAACTATCTGTTTTGTTTTGTAAAACATCCGATATCCCGCGATCTGGCCTTGAGCCTAGCGCCGAGGGGTTAACGGAGTTTGGGCAATCCTTCGGGATTTGCATCGGATTTTATCGATTCGGTCGTCAGGCCGGCGAAATCGAACAGGTTGGGATCAAGCAGGTGCGAGGGCCGCGCGTTCATCAGGGCGCGGAACATGACCTGACGGCGACCGGGTGAATTCGCCTCCCAGCCATCAAGGATCTGTTTGACCTGCTGGCGTTGCAACCCATCCTGCGAGCCGCAGAGATCGCAGGGGATGATCGGGTAATTCATGGCACGGGCAAACCGCTCGCAATCTTCTTCGGCGACATGCGCGAGGGGGCGGTAGAGAAACAGATCGCCCTCTTCGTTCACCAGCTTTGGCGGCATGGTGGCGAGCCGCCCGCCGTGAAAGAGGTTCATGAAGAAGGTTTCCAGAATGTCGTCGCGGTGATGGCCCAAGACCACCGCCGTGCAGCCCTCTTCACGGGCGATGCGATAGAGATTTCCCCTGCGAAGCCGGGAACATAGCGCGCAATAGGTGCGTCCGGCGGGCACCTTGTCCATGACGATGGAGTAGGTGTCCTGATACTCGATCCGGTGGGGGACGCCGCGCTCTTCGAGGAATTTCGGCAGGACGGTGGCCGGAAAGCCGGGCTGGCCCTGATCGAGATTGCAGGCGAGAAGATCGACCGGCAAAAGGCCGCGCCATTTCAGCTCGTAAAGCACCGCAAGCAGGGTGTAGCTGTCCTTGCCGCCCGATAGGCAGACGAGCCATTTGCCGCCCGGTGCGATCATGCCATATTGTTCGATCGCCTCGCGGGTGTGGCGGACAATGCGTTTGCGCAGCTTTTTGAATTCGGTGCTGCTGGGCGCCCCGTGGAACAGTGGATGGATCTCTTCGGTTTCGTCTAGCATGGGCTGGCTTTAGGGGTTTTGACGGGCTCGCACAAGGGTCTGCGCGGGGCCGTCGGGCATGGGGCGGCAAGGATTTGGCGCGGACCCTTTCAAAGGGTCCGATCCGTTTTCTTTTCAAGAAAACGATGAGGTGAAAGGGGCTGATCCGGTTTCTTTTCAAGACAACGTCAGGGGATGTGGTGCGGAGCCGGGAAATCAAAGTGTTTCCAAGAATTCCGGATTCGTGGCACTGTGTTGCGACAGTGCCCGAAGAAGGATCATTCTATTATAACAAGTGGGCGCTGACGGCTTGGGAGGAGTCAATCATGAACCTACGACCCGATCCTACATTTCATGCCACCCCGAAGCTTGCCATGGAAGCCCCGGCGGAAACACTGGCCTTTACGCTTATGCTTAGCCCCGATGGGTCGCAGCCGGATGGTCTGGCGATCATCGACGTCAATCCGAAATCAGACACCTATGGCACGATTGTTCATCAGGTTATCATGCCCAACACAGGGGATGAGTTTCACCATTTCGGCTGGAACGCCTGTTCGTCTGCGCTTTCCCCGCTTACCGGTCATGCCTTTCTTGAGCGGCGCTATCTGATCATTCCGGGCATTCGGTCTTCGCGCATCTATGTTATCGATGTGAAGGAGCCGATGCACGCCAAGATATACAAGATCATCGAGCCGGAAGAGGTCTTTGCCAAGACCGGCTATTCGCGCCCGCACACCATCCATTGCGGCCCGGAGGGCATCTACGTCTCGACCCTCGGTGGCGGCGGCAAGGACGGAACTGATGGGCCGCCGGGCATCTTTATCATGGATTGCGAGACCTTCGAGATCCTTGGCCGCTACGAGATGGATCGTGGCAAACAGGACAAGCATTACGATTTCTGGTGGAACCTGCCGCGTGACTACATGGTCAGTTCGGAATGGGGCCTGCCGCCGCAGTTCGAGAATGGCATTGTCCCGGAGGATTTGCTGTCGAACAAGTACGGCCATTCAATCCATTTCTGGAATCTGCGTGAGCGGCGCAATGTCCAGACCATTGATCTGGGCGCGAACCACCAGATGGCTCTTGAAATCCGGCCAGCCCATGACCCGGCCAAGGACTATGGGTTTTGCGGTGTCGTTGTGGATACCACCAATCTGCAGGGCGCAATCTTTACCTGGTGGCGGAAGGACGATGGCACCTTTGAGGCCAAGAAGACCCTGACCATCGATCCGCGCCCTGAAAAGGTCGAGAATCTTCCGCCGCTGCTGCAAGGCTTTGCGGCCGTGCCGCCGCTGGTGACGGATATCGACCTCAGCCTTGATGACAAATACCTCTATGTGGCCTGCTGGGGTATGGGCGAGATGCATCAATACGATGTCTCCGACCCGATGCATCCCAAGCTGACCGGCAAGGTCGAGTTGGGGGGAATTGGCCGGGGCACCAAGCATCCGAATCGCAAGCCCTTTGCCTACGGTCCTCAGATGGTCGAGATCAGCCGCGACGGAAAGCGCGTCTACTGGACGAACTCGCTCTATTCAACCTGGGACAACCAGTTTTATCCCAATGACGAGGGCGGTCAGATGGTGATGGCGAATGTCGGAGAAACTGGCGGGCTTGAGCTCGACAAGGATTTCTACATCGACTTTCCCAAGGGCTATCGCAGCCACCAGATCCGTCTTGAGGGCGGTGACTGTTCGACCGACAGTTTCTGCTACCCCTCCGTCTGACGCGTGGAGGTCACGGATACGGCAATGGCCCTGTGGTGGGCCGTTGTCCTCTCAGGCATTTACCACGGGGTCAACCCGGGCATGGGATGGCCGTTGGCTGTGTCTGCCGCCCTGATGGACCACGCACATCGGAGCCTTTACAGGGCGTTGCTGGCGCTGGCCGTCGGGCATTTTCTGGCCATGGCGGCGATCCTGTTTCCGTTCATGGCGCTGTTGGTCCTTGTGGAATGGCAGCGGGAGATTCAGATCGGGGCCGCGCTTCTTGTGATCGGGCTCGGCTTGTATCTTGTCTTTAGCCCGCGGCATCCGCGGTTTCTGGCGCGTGTGCCGCCGTCGCGGCTTGGGCTGTGGTCCTTTTTGGCGGCGATGGCGCATGGCGCCGGGCTGATGCTGGTGCCCGTCTATCTGGGCATTTGCCGCGCGGCTGAAGCGGATGCCGGTCATGCGGCGGCCACGACTCTGATGGCGGGCAATGCCGGGATCGCGGTTTTGGTTGCCGTTGTTCATACCTCGGCGATGATGCTCTCGGGGGGGGCGCTGGCGGTCGGTGTTTATAAATGGCTTGGGCTGCGGTTTCTCTCAAGGAGTTGGTTCAACCTTGATCTGGTCTGGGCGCTGAGCCTGATTCTGGTGGGGACGATCTCGCTTGTGTTTGCCCAATAGGTTTATCGGTGAACCGCAGAGCCGCAGAGCTGAGGCCTGCGCCGGCAATGACCGCTGTCTCTGGAAAATCCGCCGCTTTGGGGCCGTCGCGCGCGCTCAGCTCTCTCCTTTGCTATCCACCAATGCCTGAATAATCGCCCTGGCGCTGTCGCTGTCCCAATGGGCGTCGCCTTGGAGGCGGGCGATTTCATGTCCCTCGGGGTCGAGAATGACGGTGATGGGCAGGCCAAAGACCCCCATGGCACGGGCCAGCGCGCTCTTGGGGTCGGTATGGAGTGGCAGGTTGTCGACGCCGATTTCATCGAAGAATTTGGCCATGGCGGTGGGGGCGTTGCGCCCTGTGGCGATGGTGACGACCTCGAAATCCTCGCTTTGCATCTCGCGTTGCAGGTTCGAGAGCGTCGGCATCTCGGCCCGGCAGGGCGCGCACCAAGTGGCCCAGAAATTCAGCACGACATAGCGCCCCTGAAAATCGGCGAGCGTGCCCATGGTGCCGTCAGCGCGGGTGAATTCGGTCGTCGGGGCGGCGATGGGGGTGCTGTGAACGTTCAATTTCTTCATGTCGCCGTCGCGCAGCGCCTCAAGGGCTGCGGTATCGGCGTGGGCAGTATTTGCACCAAGCGCTAGGGCCATATAAAGGACGATCTGACGAATGATTTTCATAATTCCCTCCGAAGGGCCAAAGACATGACGAACACAACCTCGAACCAGATGTGGGGCGGCCGCTTTGCCGCCGGGCCGGATGCGATCATGGAGGCAATTAATGCCTCGATCTCATTCGACAAGCGGATGGCGGCACAAGATATCGCCGGGTCGAGGGCCCATGCCGCGATGTTGGCGGCCACAGGTATTGTCAGTGATAGTGATGCGGCGGCGATGAGGGAAGGGCTGCTCACGGTCTTGTCAGAGATCGAGGCGGGGGAGTTTCAGTTTTCCACGGCGCTGGAAGATATTCACATGAATGTCGAGGCGCGGCTGAAGGACCTGATCGGCGCGCCCGCCGGGCGGCTGCACACCGGGCGCTCGCGCAATGATCAGGTGGCCACCGATTTCCGGCTCTGGGTGCGCGATCAACTGGATGCGGTGGATCAGGCGTTGCAGGCGTTGATGCGCGCCCTTCTGACGCAGGCTGAGGCGGGGGCCGGGTGGGTGATGCCCGGATTCACCCATTTGCAGACCGCGCAGCCGGTGACATGGGGGCATCACATGATGGCCTATGTCGAGATGTTTGGCCGGGATTTGAGCCGGGTGCGCGACGCACGGGCGCGGATGAACGAATGCCCCTTGGGGGCGGCGGCGCTGGCGGGCACCTCCTTTCCCATCGACCGGGAGATGACAGCCGAGGCGCTGGGCTTTGACCGCCCCTGCGCCAATTCGCTGGATGCGGTGAGTGACCGGGATTTCGCGCTGGAGTTTCTGGCGGCGGCCGGCATCTGCGCCATGCACCTGAGCCGGTTCGCGGAAGAGTTGGTGATCTGGTCCTCGGCGCAATTCCGGTTCGTGGCGCTGTCGGATCGGTTTTCAACCGGATCGAGCATCATGCCGCAGAAGAAGAACCCGGATGCGGCCGAGCTCATCCGCGCCAAGGTGGGACGGATTTTCGGGGCCAATGTGGCGCTGATGATGGTGATGAAGGGGCTGCCACTGGCCTATTCCAAGGACATGCAGGAAGACAAGGAACAGGTGTTTGACGCGGCTGACAACCTGATGCTGGCCTTGGCCGCGATGGAGGGCATGGTGCGCGACATGGCGGCGCGGACGGATAATCTGGAGGCGGCTGCCGGTGCCGGGTTCTCGACCGCGACCGATCTGGCCGATTGGCTGGTGCGGGTGCTGGATATGCCGTTTCGCGAGGCGCATCATGTCACGGGGACGCTGGTGGCGCGCGCCGAGGCCAAGGGCTGTGACCTGCCGGACCTGAGCCTGAACGAGATGCAAGAGGTGCATGGCGAAATCAACGCGTCGGTCTATGATGTGCTGGGCGTGCATAATTCGGTCGCCTCGCGGGTGAGCTATGGCGGCACGGCGCCTGAGCAGGTGCGCGCGCAGGTGGCGCGGTGGAAGGAGCGGTTGGGATGATACGGCTGGGTCTGGGGCTGATTGCGCTGTCGGTGCTGGTCGCCTGCGGTGTGGATGGCCCGCCGGTGCGCCCGACAGCGGGCGTGAATGTGGGGGTCGGCACCCGTGGCGTCAACGTCGGCGTGGGCGGTGGGGTCCGCGTGGGCGGTGTCAATCTCGGCGTGGGGCTGGGCCTGTGAGATGGGTCTTTGCCGCACTGGCTGTGTGGGGCGCTCTTCATCCGATGTATTGGTTTTTGCAATGGTTTGGGCAGAACGGCTATGACCTCGGGGCTATGGTCGATGCCTGGCATGCCAATGCGGCCAGTTCCGGTCTGGTCTGGGATCTGACCATCGCTGCCGTGGCGCTGACGGTCTGGGTGCTGGCAGAGACTGTGCGGCACCGGCATTGGCTGGGGATGATTGCGATTCCGGCGACGTTCGGGATCGGGGTGAGTTGCGGTTTGCCGCTCTATCTGTTCTTGCGGGCTTCGCGGGGCGGTACGCGCGGAATTTGAGTATTTTTGGAACGATGAAACGGGGCGGGACGGCGCGTGGATCATTTTCTCTATCATAAGGGCGTGTTGCATGCCGAGGATGTGTCTCTGAGCGAGATCGCCGAGGCGGTGGGCACACCGTTCTATTGCTATTCCACCGCGACGCTGGAGCGGCATTTTCGCCTGTTTGACGAGGCATTGGCGGGGATGGATCATCTGGTCTGTTACGCGATGAAAGCGGCGAGCAATCAGGCGATTCTGAAGACGCTGGCGCGTTTGGGGGCGGGCATGGATGTGGTCTCGGGCGGGGAATATGCGCGCGCCCGCGCGGCGGGTGTGCCGGGCGAGCGGATCGTGTTTTCGGGCGTGGGCAAGACCCGCGACGAGATGCGCATGGCGCTGGAAGGTGGCATCCGGCAGTTCAATATCGAGAGCGAGCCGGAAATGCTGGCGCTCAATGCCGTGGCGCTGGAATTGGGCATGCGCGCGCCGATTACCATCCGGGTCAATCCGGATGTGGATGCCAAGACCCATGCCAAGATTGCCACCGGCAAGAGCGAGAACAAGTTTGGCATCCCGATCGCGCGGGCGCGCACGGTTTACGCGGAGGCCGCCGCCCTGCCGGGGCTGGAGGTGATCGGGATCGATGTGCATATCGGATCGCAACTGACCGAGTTGGCACCGTTCCGCCTTGCTTATGAAAAGGTGGCGGAATTGACCCAAGCGCTGCGCGCTGACGGGCATGATATTCGCCGCCTCGATTTGGGGGGCGGTTTGGGCATCCCCTATACGCGCTCGAATGAGGCCCCGCCGCTGCCCACCGAATATGGTGCGCTGATCCGCGAGGTTCTGGGGCATCTGGGCTGTGAGATCGAGATTGAGCCGGGGCGGCTGATTGCCGGAAATGCGGGCATTCTGGTGAGCCGGGTGATCTATGTAAAATCCGGGGAAGGGCGGGATTTCCTGATCCTTGATGCCGCGATGAACGATCTCATCCGTCCGGCCATGTATGATGCGCATCACGACATCGTGCCGCTGGTCGAGCCTGCGGCGGGGGTGGAGCAGATGCCCTATGACGTGGTCGGGCCGGTCTGCGAATCGGGGGATACATTCGCCAAGGGGCGGATGTTGCCGCCACTGGCCGAGGGCGATCTGGTGGCGTTTCGCAGTGCCGGCGCTTACGGTGCGGTGATGTCGAGCGAGTATAATACCCGGCCTCTGGTGCCCGAGGTGCTGGTGCATGAGCGTGACTTTGCCGTGATCCGCGCCAGACCGACCTTTGACGAAATGATAAATCGCGATACCATCCCTGAATGGCTCTGACGCGATGGGCGCGCGGGGCCGAGATGAGGTGCCGCGCATGGCTGCGACCGAAAATCCGCTGAAGGGGCTGACCGCGCGGTTGCGGCGACCGCTCTTGCTGACTTGGGCGGGGTTGATCGCCGAGCGGCTGGTGCGGGCGTTCTGGCCGGTCTGGAGCGTGATCGCCGCAGCGGCGGCGGCGCTGATGCTGGGCCTTCAGGATATGGCGGCGGTCGAGGTGGTCTGGGGCGCCATGATGCTGGGCGGGCTGGCGGTGCTGGTGTGCGGTGTGCTGGGGGTGGCCAAGTTCCGCTATCCGCGTCGGGCCGAGGCGCTGGCGCGTCTGGATGCGGCGATGCCGGGCAGGCCATTGGCGGCGCTGGCGGATGTGCAGGCGGTGGGCGCAGGCGATGCCGGGTCAACCGCATTGTGGCGGGCGCATCAGGCGCGGATGGCGGCACGGGCCGCGCAGGCGCGCGCGGTAGAGCCGGATTTGCGGTTGTCGCGGCAAGATCCGTTTGGGTTGCGCTATATTGCCTTGTTGGGGCTAGTGGTGGCGCTGCTCTTTGGCTCGGTCTGGCGGGCCGGGTCGGTGGCGCAGATGGTGCCGGGCGGCGGTGCGGCGGCGCTGGCCTCTGGCCCGACATGGGAGGGTTGGATCGAGCCGCCCGCCTATACCCGTTTGCCGAGCCTCTATCTGGCGGATCAGGGCGCGGTGATCGAGGTGCCCCAAGGCAGCCGGATCACCCTGCGGTTTTATGGCGAGGTGGGGGCACTGCGCCTGACGGAGACCGTATCCGGACCGGGGGCAGAGGCCGCGAACCCCCATCCTGAGCAACAGTTCGAGGTCGCGGGCGATGGTGCCCTGCGCATCGACGGGCCGGGGGGACGTGAGTGGGCGATTGCGGCGCTGGCGGATGCCGCCCCACAGGTCGATCTAATGGAACGCGAGGCGCGCACCACCTTTGACGGGCAGATGAGCCAGCCCTTTGTCGCGCGCGATGATTACGGCGTGGTCAGCGGCAGCGCTGTCTTTGAACTGGATCTGGCGCAGGTGGATCGGCGTTATGGTTTGTCGGTGGCTCCGGAGCCACGCGCGCCGATCCGGCTTGATCTGCCGATGCCGCTGGCGGGTGACCGGACCGAATTCACAGAGACCCTGGTCGAGAACCTGTCAGAGCATCCTTGGGCGCATTTGCCGATAACCTTGGTGTTGCAGGTCGAGGATGCGGCGGGACAAGAGGCGCGGTCGACCCCCTTTGAGATGGCATTGCCCGCGCGCCGGTTCTTTGATCCGATGGCGGCGGCGGTGATTGAACAACGACGCGATCTGTTGTGGTCGCGGCAGAATGCCGGACGCGTGGCGCAGGTGTTGCGCGCGGTGTCCTACAAACCGAAAAGCCGGCTGTTTCGCTCCGAAAGGGCCTATTTGCGTTTGCGGGTGATCATTCGGCAATTGGAGGCGATGACGCGCAGTGACGGATTGGATGAGGCTGAGCGCGATGAGATTGCACAGGCGCTCTGGGATCTGGGCGTTTTGTTGGAGGATGGCGATCTGGGCGATGCGCTGGAGCGGATGCGCACCGCGCAAGAGCGGCTGAGCGAGGCGA
This sequence comes from Roseovarius sp., assembly GCF_048262375.1. GTDB lineage: Bacteria > Pseudomonadota > Alphaproteobacteria > Rhodobacterales > Rhodobacteraceae > Roseovarius. The sequence goes on along the minus strand of NZ_JBLXFE010000003.1, from coordinate 6,871 downwards.
TGAAGAACGGCGCCAGCGAAGAGGAGATCGCGCAGTTGATGCAGGAGTTGCGCGACGCCACGCAGGATTATCTGCGCCAGAAGATGCAGCAGGCCGGGCGCGAGACCCCTGAAGGCAGCGATCAGCGCAACGCCGAGAACATGATGCAGATGAACCAGCAGGATCTGCAGGACATGATGGACCGCATTCAGGAGCTGATGGAACAGGGCCGCTATGCCGAGGCGCAGCAGGCGCTCGAAGAGTTCCAGCAGATGATGGAGAATATGCAGGTCACCCAAGGGCAGGGACAGCAGGGCCAATCGCAGGGAGAACAGGCGATGGAGGGGCTGGCCGAGACGCTGCGCGAGCAGCAGGGCCTGTCGGATCAGGCGTTCCGCGATTTGCAGGAGCAATTCAACCCCGGCGCGCAATCGGGGCAGTCGCAGGGCAATGAGGGCCGCAATGGTGGCGAAGGCCGCGGTCAGAGCCATGAGGGTCAGCAGGGCCAGGGTGGCAAGGGCGGCCAGCAGCAGGGTCAAGGCGGTGAGGGCCGTGATCAGGCTGAGGGCGGTCAGACCGGTGAGGGGTCACTGGCCGAGCGGCAGGACGCGTTGCGGCAGGAATTGGAGCGTCAGCGGCAGGGATTGCCGCAATTGGGCGGCGAGGCCGGAGAAGCCGCGCGCGAGGCGCTGGAACGGGCTGGGCGGGCGATGGAAGGGGCCGAAGAGGCGCTGCGCAGTGACGATCTGGCGGGGGCCATCGACAATCAGGCCGAGGCGATGGATGCGCTGCGCGAGGGCATGCGCAACATGGGGGAGGCGCTGGCCGAGCAGCAAAATCCGGGTGGTCAGGGCGATGCCGAAGGTCAACCGGGGCAAGCGCAGGCAGACCCGTTGGGGCGTGAGGCCGGGCGAGGGCGGCAGGCGGGCACGCAGGACAGTTTGTTGCAGGGCGAGGATGTGTATCGGCGGGCGCGGGAATTGCTGGACGAGATCCGCAAGCGGTCAGGCGAGGGCGCGCGCCCGGATGTGGAGCTGGAGTATCTCAAGCGGTTGCTGGAGCGGTTCTGACGCGCGCTGTATGATGCGCCTGCGGCGTTCTGTGTGAGCGCTGTGTTGCAGTGGTGGGGCGGGGACAGGATTGGTGAACCCTGTCCCTTGCCGGAAACCGCTCAGTTGATGGCGCCCTCGACCAGCGGACGCCAGTTTTCTTCATTGGCGGCGGCCCATTCGGCGGCAACTTCGGCGACGGGACGCCCATCCCGTTCGACCGCGATCATCAACTCGGCCTGGGTCTCGTTGGTGATCTGGAAATCGCCCAGCATGATATAGGCGGCGGGCCAGCGGGTCTTGAATCCTTTGATCACGGCTTTGACGGCTGTGAGCGCCGGAAAGCCGCAATCGCCCACCGCATTGGGGTTGATCCCCCAGCTTGCATCCTCATAGCAGGCGGCCTCGGCCACGGGCAGTTCGACAAAGCGCAGGTCTTGGGCGGCCACGGCCCAATGCGGTTGCCAGAACATCGCGAGCGCCGGGGTGCCGTTCTTGCTGGCGCTGACGAGGCTATCGACGAGCGCCTGTTCAGAGGCCGCAGGCGTGGTGGTGAAGGGCAGGTTCAGCGCTGTCATCAGATCGGCCCCCGGTCCTTCCCATGCGGTGGGGTAGTCGATCAGCACTGGTGTATCGCCATCGGTGCTGAACGCGGCGGCACAGTCGCGCAGCGCCTCAAGCGCGGGCAGGCCAGGGCAGGTGGTTTCCATATGGGCGGGATAGGCCAGCCCCTCGACAAGGGAGAGACCCAGATCACCCATTTCCACCAGGCTGCGATCCATTACCATATCGCGAAAGGACGGCGCGGCATTGGCGGGCCAGATTTCGAGATTGGCGTCAATGTTGCCCCGGCCCATCTGGCGAAACACGGCCATGTCCTGAACCGGCACGTATTCGACCTTGTAGCCTGCGGCCGTGAGCAATTCGCCTGCCATATGGGCGGTGATCTGGGCACCGGTCCCTTCCGTGAGCGCAAGCTTGATTGGCTCTTCGGATTTGCCCAAGTCCGCCGCAGATGCGGGGAGGGCAAAGGCGCAGAGCGCGAGCGCGCAGCAGGTAGATTTCATGTCAAACTCCTTGGTCAAAGCGAGGGCCTGCGGCCCTCATATGTGTCAATTGGTCAGATCGGAAAACGAGATGCTGAAATGGCAGTTGTGAGCAATGGTAAGGTGTTTTCCGATTCACGCCATACGATACCATGTCCGATGCATGCTGCATCCCTTTTCATACCACTACACGAGAGGGTGTCCGATGTTTCAATTGATCGGTTCCGGCATCGGTGCGCCATAGGTTTATGACATGAAATCAGTCGAGTAGGTGTTCTGCGTCCGCGGTGTTAACCTGCTGGCAAGCCTGTTTCCCCGAGGTTGTCGCCTGCGCAACCGTTCTGGAGAGACAGATGTCGGATTTATCAGCCCGCCTTGACCTGCCGTTTATCGCCCCGTCACAGGCGCAAAAGCATGTGACCCATAATGAGGCTGTGCAACGGCTGGATCTTTTGGTTCAGATGGCGTTGGACGGGTTCGAGGCGACAGAGCCCCCTGCCGTGCCAGAGACGGGCGCGCGCTATGCTCTGGGACCGGGGGCGACCGGGGTTTGGGCCGGGCAGGATGGCCAGCTTGCCATGTTTGCGGATGCGGCGTGGACATTTGTCACGCCGCAAGAGGGCTGGATTGCAGCAGAGCGCGGCGGCTCTGGTGTGAGAATTTATCGTCAGGGCGTCTGGCGCGGGTTTCCGGACAGGCTGGAGGCGCTGGGGATTGGCACCCAAGCCGATGCGGCAAACCCGTTGAACGTGGCGGCGGAGGCGACATTGCTGAGCCATGCCGGGGCGGGGCATCAGCTCAAGATCAACAAGGCGGCCGTCAGTGACACTGCAAGTCTGCTGTTTCAGACGGCCTTTGCGGGTCATGCGGAAATGGGGCTGGCCGGCCAAGATGATTTTTCAATCAAGGTGAGCGCGGATGGCGCAGACTGGACCGAAGCGCTGCGGGTTGATGCGCAGACCGGGCAGATCAGCGGTGCGGCGGTGCAATCGCATGTGGCCGATGCCACGGCGGGGCGGGTTCTGACCGTGGGGGCGGCGGGTGCTGCGCTGGGTTCGGATGTGTTTTGGCGCGGGAATATTCTGGGGCCTGTTGGCCTGACCGGAGGTGTGCCCACTGGCGCGCTTATCGAGAGCGTCTTTGTGGGCGGCGCTGGTGAATACAGCAGATTTGCGAACGGCTTGCAGATTTGCGCGACGTCCCTCGCCACATCTTCGGCGGGCGAGGTGACCTGGACCTACCCGGCTGCGTTTGCCGCAACGCCGCGTGTCGCCGCTGTCACAATCGGTGGGGGGGCGATCAGCATACCTCGGGCCATTGGCGGCACCACAACATCGGTCAGTGTCAGCTCATTCAACACGGCCTCTGCGCGTGTTTCCTCATTCGTGGGCCTTATCGTCATTGGCCGTTGGGCCTAAGGAGAGACCGCAATGCAAATCACACTTATACCGCAGCGCCGCGATGAGGTGCTGACACTTGGGCGCACCGGCGACATGCTGGTGATCAATGGCGAGGCGTTTGATTTCTCACCTCTGCCGGATGGGGCGACCCTGCCGCGAGAGGCAATTGCGAGCAACTGGTTCGCCGGTCCCGTGGAACGCATTGGCGGTGTGCTGCATCTGTCGCTGGTGGTGCCGTTCGGGGCGTCCGCGCCGCCGCAGACCGTTGATCCCGCCCCCCTGACCCTAACTGCTGACGGGCCTGTGGCCCTGCCGCCCTATGACGTGGAGACTGAATGATGCAGATTGATTTCACCCAAGCGATCACCGCAGTGGCCAAGGCCGCAGAGGCAGCGGCAGTGCGGGCCGCAGCGATCAAGGCCGAGTGCCGCGCGCGCATTCTGGTTGTGGGTTCGGAAACCACACAGATGAACATCGCGCAGGCCGGGATCGTGTTTACGGCTGCGGTGCTGGATGGCAATCCGCGCGAGGCGGCGCTGGCGGCGTCTGGTCTGCAAGAGGGTGATTTGGCGTTGGCGCAGGCGTGGAAGGCTTGGGTTGCCGCGATGCAGAGTGCGTGCCGGACCGCCATTGTGGAGAGCACTGATCCGGTCTGGCCGGACGTTCCATCAGGGGTTGCCGATCTGGCGGCCCGGTTTTGAGCGTCCGGTCGGGGCGTTCCTGTTTCGCAGGGACGGTGATTAGTATTCATTTCTATCAGAGGCTTGTTGTTTGAGCCGATAGCCCTCTGACCAGAATTCTTGAACTCTGTCATTTTGAGGTTAAGCTGTTTCCAGGGGAATCAAGTAAACTTAAGCAAACTTAAGTAAACTTACCGTTACCCCGAGCGAAAGCCGCATTTATTCTTGGTAAATTTTACAGGGCTGGAGAGATTACAAATGGCAACAATGTTCACGCTCACTGGGTTCCAGTTTTTCACAGATGGAGTAACGGTGTCCGGCCTGGGACCGGCAACGCTGGAGGTTCTCGGAAGTGACGATCTGGAGTATACATATACCTCAGAAACCATCGATCCGACAGACCCGGAAGGGCGGCTTGATGTGACCAAAGGCGACCTGTTCGACGTGCAGTTGGACGGTGTTGACCCATTCGTCTTTGACAACGATTTCGATACGCTCATGGCGGAGGCCGAGCTGAATGGCGTGACGTCGCAGTTTGTCGGGTTTGTTAATGCCTTCAGCGGTCAAACCTTCATCTTTCCATTGGACAATGTGCCCATATTTGCCGGGCCGGTGCCGACTGTCGCGGAGATGGAGCAAATCTTGGCCAGCGGGTCGCTGAGAGATATTCCGTCCGGACCGTTCGCGCCGGGGGTTTCGTTTCCGCTCGCGTCGATTGCCGGCGTGCTCACGACGGAGGTCGATCTGTTCGCGCCCACCGAAGGCAATGATGTGATTGACGGCTTTGGTTCGGACGACGTGATTTCCGGGTTGGGTGGCGACGATCTGATCAATGGTGGCGACGGCGCGGACACGCTCCTTGGGAATGCCGGGGATGACAGCCTGTTCGGCGGAGATGGCAACGACCTGTTGGTCGGGGGACCGGGGGCCGATTTCATCGACGGAGGTCGTGGGCTGGACGTGTTGCAGGGCACCGCGGATGAACTGAACGGCGATACCCTGTTGATTGGGTTCGGGGATGAGATCCGGATTGCGGGTCTGACCGCCACGTCCGATATCATTATAGGTGGTGATGGTCTGTCCGTGTCGATTGATGTGGATGTCGATGGATTCATCGAGTCGAGTTTCACGGTGCAGAGCGCGGAATCAAGTGCGACGCTGGTGCAATCTTTTGTCGATGGCTCAGCCATTCTACAATTGGGCGAGGCCCCGACAGCCGGGATCGGTGTACCGGTTTCTGGCCCGGCAGAATTCGACCGGATAGCTGACGCGCTGGTATCAGACCCCAATCTCTTGCCTGTTGACGTGATCTTTACAGGGGCGATTGAAGGGATTGCTCTCCTGCCTGAGGGGTACACGATCAACCGGATCGAAGATATCGATCTGGATGGCCAGTTCGAGACTGTCACACCTGTTGTGTCTCTTGACCGGGGGGTGTTTCTGACCACTGGCGGCGGGCCCGGCAGCAGCAACAGCGAAGCCGGGTTTTCGGTGAACCTCAGTGAACCGGGCGATCCCGATCTGGACGGGGCTGCGCGCGATGCGTTTTCAGGGGCGGGGACGACCAATGATGCGTCGGTGATCACCTTTACCTTTGATGCGGCCAATCTGGGGAATGCGCCAGCGGTGTCGTTCGATCTGTTCTTTGGGTCGGATGAGTTCCCGGAATTCGTCAACAGCAGCTTTGTTGACATCGCGGCCGTCTTTGTGAACGGGCAGAATTTCGCGCTGTTCAACAACGATCCCGGTCAACCGCTGTCGATCGTGGGCGACAGTATCAACACGCCCGGCAACTTCTTTTCCAACGATGGCAACAACGATCCGAACAATCCCTTTACCGGACAGTTCGACACGGAATATGACGGGTTCTCGCGCGTTATCACAGTGATCGCACCGATTCAGGCGGGTGTGAACGAGATCAAGATCGGGATTGCCGATACCGGAGACAATATCCTCGATTCAGGTCTGTTCATTGGCAACATGCAGGCCTCTAACTTCAATTCCAGCGGTAGCTTTGTGAATGTTGGTGGCTCGTCCGGTGCGGATCAGTTCAACGCAACCGCTGCGCCGGAACTGATCAACCTTGGTGGGGGTGAGGATACGGTGTCGGGCACGCCAGACCAGCTAAACGGTGACCTCATTGATGGCTGGAATGACGATGACCTGTTGGAGTTCCTTGGGGTTCTTTTTAATATCAACAACTTAGTCGTAACGCTTGGGTCTGCGATCCTAGACGTGGATACAGATGGTGATGGGGTTGCGGACACCACGGTCACGCTGGAGGGTGATTTCAGCAATGCCACCTTCAATGTTGTGACTTCGGGGGGCAATACCCAGATCACCAGCACCGGGGCGCAGGCGGCTTTCAATGTGGTGAACGGCACCGCTGCGTCTGAATTCCTTCCGGGTACACTGGGCAATGACAGTATATTTGGCGACGACGGGGACGATTCCATCCCGGCCTCGGATGGCGACGACATCGTGTTTGGCGGTCTTGGCAATGACAATATTGGCGGCGGTCTTGGCAATGACACGATTGTTGGCGGCGATGGCGACGACATCATGGGTGCGGGCTTTGGTGACGATTCGGTTGTGGGCGGTCTTGGCCATGACGTGGTTGCCGGTGGTGCGGGCAATGACACGCTCGACGGCGGCGACGGCAATGACAGCATGTCCGGCAGCTTTGGCCATGACGGCATTGACGCGGGCAATGGCGC
>NZ_JBLXFE010000002.1:0-340994 GCF_048262375.1 Roseovarius sp. | reverse complement strand
GGGCCCACCTCAAGCACCACACCCGCGCCCTCATGGCCCAGAATCGCCGGAAACGCCCCCTCGGGATCGGCCCCGGACAGCGTGAAATCATCGGTGTGGCACAGCCCCGTCGCCTTGATCTCAACCAGAACCTCGCCCGCCTTCGGACCTTCGAGGTTCACCTCCATGATCTCCATCGGCTTGCCAGCCTCAACCGCAACCGCAGCGCGTGTCCGCATAATGTATCCTTTCCTTTGAATTTGCGTCAGTCTTGCGTCATGCGGCGTGCTGTTTCAATATCCAGAGCGTCGTGCAGGCATCGGATTGCGGCAATTTCTGACAAGATGGGCAAAAACATGAAGCATTTCCTTGGCGCGGCGCTGATGATCGGCGTACTGGCGGGGTGTCTCGGCCCAAAGGACGAGGCCCCCGAAGAGGACGATTGCGGCGCGGCGCATATGCAGCCGCTGATCGGCACGCCGGTTGTGGCACAGGATTTTACCACCAGCGCCGCCGCTCTGCGCCTCTTGCCGCCGGGTGCGATGATGACGATGGATCACCGCCCCGACCGGCTCAATATCGAGCATGATGCAAACGGCGTGATCACGCGGATCTGGTGCGGATAAACCGGTAACAGACTCGACTCTGACCGGCAGTAGCTTTATTTGAATAAGAACAAATAGAGAACAAATAACCATGCCCCCACGCCGTATCCTGTCGATCTGGTTTCCCCGGCTTGGGGCTGAGCGGCTGTTGCGGCGGGCCACGGATCGCGACACGCGGCTCTTTGCTGTGGTCAGTTCCGAGGCGCATAATCAGGTGCTGACCTCGCTCTCGGACAGGGCAGAGGCGCGGGGGCTCATGCCGGGGCAACCGTTGCGCACCGCGCAGGCGCTCTGCCCCGATCTGATCACCCGCCCGCAGAACCGCGCGGCAGAGGCGGGGTTTTTATGTGCGCTGGGGCGTTGGGCCGAGAGATTTTCGCCGCTGGTGGGGCTTGATGGCGCGTCGGGCCTGTTGCTCGATGTCACCGGATGCGCGCATCTCTTTGGTGGTGAGGAGGGGCTGATCGCCACGGTGCGTCAAGAGGCGGCGGATCTGGGGCTGAGCCTGCGCTGTGGGTTGGCCGATACGGTGGGCGGCGCTTGGGCGCTGGCGCGGTTTGCAGGGCAGGGGGTGGCCCCGGTCCGGTCTGGCGATGCGATCGACCAAGAGGCCCGCGCCACCCGGTCGCGCGCCGCCAAGCGGCGCCATTGGGAGCGGGGGGGTGGTGGCCCTGCGGTGCAGGTCACATCCCGTATCGCAGAGATTGCCCCGCCCGGTCTCTTGCCCGGCATGCTGGCCCCCTTGCCGATAGCGGCGCTGCGGTTGCCGCCCAAGCTGGTGACCGATCTGGCACGGATCGGGCTGCGGCGGATCGGAGAACTGGCCGATCAGCCGCGCGCGGCTGTGACCCGCCGCTTCGGGCCCGAGGTGATGTTGCGGCTGGATCAGGCGTTTGGCCATGTGCCGGAACCGATGTCGCCCTCTGCCCCGCCGCCGCGCTTTGCCACCCGGCTCAGCCTGCCTGACCCAATCGGTCTGCGCGAGGATGTTTGGGCCGCGCTCACGCGGCTGACCGAGCGGCTTTGCGTGCTCTTGCAGGACAAGGCCATCGGCACGCGGCATCTGCGGCTCGAGGTGTTTCGTGCTGATGGCACCCTGCAATCGGTCGATGTGCGGCTGGCACGCACCGTCGACCGCCCCGAGGCGATGCTGCCCTTGTTGGAGATGCAGCTTGACGGGATCGAGGCCGGGTTTGGCATTGATATGCTGCGGCTTGAGGCGGTTGTCACGTCACGGATGGAAACCCGTCAGGGCGAGAGCGGCATGGGCATGGGGCGCGGCACGGCAGAGCAGGACGCGGTGCTGGCGGATCTGATCACCCGGCTGGGGGGGCGGATCGGGCTGGAGGTGATCACCCGCCGCCACCCGGCCGAAAGCCACATTCCCGAGAAATGCGCGACCGCCCTTGCCGCGGCATGGTCGGTGCCTGCGCCCACACCCTGGCCCTGGCCAGAGGCACCGCGCCCCCTGCTGCTGTGGTTGCCAGAGCCGGTCATGCGGCCTGAAGAGGGCGATGCCATGCAGCCCTTTCGCTGGCGTGGACGAGGGCATGAGGTGGCGGGCGCCACCGGCCCGGAACGTATTGCCCCGGAATGGTGGCTGGATGATCCCCGCTGGCGCAGCGGTGTGCGCGATTACTGGCAGGTGGTGACGACACGCGGTGAACGGCTCTGGCTGTTTCGGGCCTATGGCGGGCAAATCTCGGGGGGGTGGTTCTGTCAGGGGCGCTTTGCCTGAGGGGCGAATGCTCAGGCAATTCACGAAGCGTTGACGCTGGACCTTCTCCGCAACGCGGCGCAAGCTGACCGCATGACAACACCACGACTGGATATCACAGGCTATGCGCTCGCCAATGCGAGCCGTGCGCGGATGCTCTGCGCGATGATGGACGGGCGCGCCTGGACCAACAAGGAACTGGCCGCCGACGCCGGGATCACCGCGCAGACCGCGAGTGTGCATCTGCATCATCTTGCCGTGGCGGGGCTGATCGCGCAGCGCCGCTGCGGGCGCAATCTCTATCACCGGATCGCGGGGCCAGAGGTGGCCGCAATGCTGGAGCATGTCGCCTCACTGACACCGCTTGACCACCTGGCGCAGAGGCAGCGGGCCAAGGCGGCAGAGCTTGCGCCGCTGAGATGCTGTTATAACCACCTTGCCGGAACCGTCGCGGTTGCGCTCTGCGAGGCGCTGATCGCACGGGGCGCCTTGCGGCGTAACGGCGAAGGGATGGTGGCGCTGCCCTCACCACTCTGGCGCGGGCTTGGTGTTACCCTGCCTGACGGGGTGGGGGAGGTCGTGGCCAAGCCCTGCCTCGACTGGTCCGAACGTCGCGATCATCTCGGCGGGGCGCTTGGCCGGGCCATGCTGGAGCACGCGCGTGCCGAGGATTGGATACGGCCCGCCGGGCCAAGGCGAGGCCTGCGGCTGACCCCGCGCGGACAAGATGCGTTGACGGCCATGATCGGAGGCGACCCAGAGGTGCTGAACCATGCCTGAGCGCTATCATATCGAGTCCGGGCTGCGCATCCTCGTGCAGCTTCCTGCCGAGGCGTTGCCACGGGTCGAGGCGGCGGTTCTCGGTTGCGATCCGCTGGCGCATGGCGATTACGACCGGGTGTCGTTCCACAGCGCGGCAGGGGTACAGCGGTTTCGTTCGCGTGGGGGTGGCAGAAACCGCGCGACCGAGCAGACACTCGAGGTGGCGTGCCTCGAATGGCAGATATTCACGACCGCCAGCGGTGCGGCGCTCGACGCGCTGATCCGCGCCATCTACGCCGCTCACCCCTATGAAGAGCCGGTGATACATCTCGTGCCCGCGCGGCGCTGCCGCCATCGGCGTGGTATGGATGAGGACAACCCCAATCGCTTCTGGAACCGCGACACCGCCGACTGGGTGCCGCCCGAACATCGTGCATGAGTGTCGGCCACGCGGGGCCCATATGTGAAAGCGCTTGATTTGGCGTGGGATTGGCGCAACTCTGATGGTATGAGTTTTCAAAGCCTCGGCCCGCTTGCGGGCGCGCATTCCTTACCGTTGCAGGTGGCGTTTCAGCGCAGTGAACTGGGTGTGATCCTGTCGCTCTATGGGCGGATGGTCGCGGCGGGGGAATGGCGCGATTATGGTATTTCCTGCCTGCGAGAGGTTGCGGTGTTCTCGATTTTTCGGCGCACCGCCGAGCATCCGCTTTACCGCATTGAAAAGCGGCCGAAAATGCAGGGCAAACAGGGGCAATATGCGGTGATCGGCATGGATGGCCGGGTGCTCAAACGCGGCCATGACCTGCGCACCGTGCTGCGCGTGCTGGAACGCAAGCTGATCCGGCCCGTCGATTAGGTCTTGCGGTGTTCTTGGCCGATCCGGGCCACAGGCGCATGGCAGGGACAGGTGATGAGGTGATCGTTGACCATGCCCACCGCCTGCATGAAGGCGTAGGTGATGGTGGGCCCACAAAATTTGAAACCTCTTTTCTTCAAATCCTTGGAAAGTTCTCGTGAAATATCGGTCTGGGCTGGCACCTCAGCAAGGCTCTGCCATCGGTTCTGAAGCGGCCGCCCGCCCATGTAATTCCAGAGATAGGTATCAAAGCCCTGCTCGGCCTCGATCGCCGCCCAGATCCGGGCATTGGTGATCGTCGCCTCGATCTTGCCACGGTGGCGGATAATGCCCGGATCAGCCAGCAGCCGGGCCACCTCTGCATCTCCCCATCCGACGATCACATCGGGGTCAAACCCTTGGAATGCCGCGCGAAAATTCTCGCGTTTGCGCAGAATGGTGATCCAGCTCAGCCCCGCCTGAAAACCGTCGAGAATAAGCTTTTCCCAGAGGGCGCGGCTGTCATATTCGGGCACGCCCCATTCGGTATCGTGATAGGAAATATAGAGCGGATCGGCACTGACCCAGCCACAGCGGTCCATGGTTTTTCCCTCCTGCCCGGCACGGGCGCGCGGTATCGTTCAAATGCGCGCTTTAAGCGATCCTTAAGGCATCTGCCCCAGTTTGAGAATACGCGCGTTTCGGAGGGGCAGATGGGACAGAAACACAAATGGGCCGATATCCCGGCAGGGTTTGATACCCCGCTGTCCTATGCCGTGTCAGCGCGGGATCGCTCGGTGATCGACATGGTCAATCAGGCGGTCCGCCACAAACAGGTGCTTTTGGCCTATCAGGCTGTGGTGCCCACCCGACAACAGGACAAGCCCGCGTTTTACGAGGCGCTGATTCGGGTTCTGGATGCCACTGGCCGGGTGATTCCGGCCAAGGATTTCATCACTCAGATCGAGGTGACGGAAACCGGGCGAATCATTGACTGTCTGGCGCTGGAAAAGGGGCTGCGCACGCTGATCAACTATCCTGACCTGCGGCTGGCGATCAATATGTCGGCGCGCTCGATTGGGTATTCCCGCTGGATGCGCACCCTGAAAAAGGGGTTGGGTGATGACCCCACCATTGGCGAGCGGCTGATTCTGGAGATTACTGAAGGCTCGGCCATGCTGGTGCCAGAGCTGGTGACAGGCTTCATGAAGGATATGCAAGCCAAGGGACTCAGCTTTGCCTTGGATGATTTCGGGGCGGGCTATACCTCGTTTCGGTTTCTCAAGGAGTTTTACTTCGATATTCTCAAGATCGACGGGCAGTTTGTGCGTGGCATTGCAACGGACGCCGACAATCAGGTGCTGACCGCCGCGCTGGTCAGTGTCGGCCAACAGTTCGACATGGTGACCGTCGCGGAGAGCGTCGAGAAACCCGAGGATGCGGCCTATCTGGCGGCGCTGGGGATCGACTGTCTGCAAGGATATTACTTTGGTGCCCCCACGGTGCGCCCACCTTGGCTCGACAGCGCCCTTGACCGCGCTATCGCTTGAATGTGACACTCCGTCCGTTGCCGCAGTGCGGCATCTACGATATGACGCCACGTAACGGCGGAGGCGGCGCAGGATTGGCCACATAAATGTGACATCCCTGCGTTAGCATCGCGCACGGGCAAATCCTGGTGGAGGACACAGATGACCAATGTAGTAATCGCATCCGCAGCACGCACCGCTGTCGGTTCATTTGGCGGCGCATTCGCCAACACACCGGCGCATGATCTGGGCGCAGCTGTGCTCGAGGCTGTTGTCGCCCGGGCAGGCATTGAAAAAGGTGAGGTGTCGGAAACGATTCTTGGTCAGGTGCTGACCGCCGCACAGGGCCAGAACCCGGCCCGTCAGGCGCATGTCAATGCCGGCCTGCCGCTCGAATCCGCAGCCTGGAGCATCAATCAGGTTTGTGGCTCGGGACTGCGCGCCGTGGCGCTGGCCGCGCAACATATCCAGCTTGGGGATGCCGCCATCGTCTGCGCCGGTGGTCAAGAGAACATGACGCTGAGCCCCCATGCCGCCTATCTGCGCGCCGGTCACAAGATGGGTGACATGACCTATATCGATACCATGATCCGCGATGGTCTCTGGGATGCGTTCAACGGCTATCACATGGGCCAGACCGCTGAGAACGTGGCCGATCAATGGCAGATCACCCGCGACATGCAGGATGAATTCGCCGTGGCCTCTCAGAACAAGGCTGAAGCGGCGCAAAAGGCGGGCAGGTTCGACGACGAGGTGATCGCCTTTACCGTCAAAACCCGCAAGGGTGACATCATCGTCGACAAGGATGAATACATCCGCCATGGCGCGACCATGGAGGCCATGCAGAAACTGCGCCCCGCCTTTACCAAGGACGGGTCGGTCACGGCGGCCAACGCGAGCGGTCTCAATGACGGTGCCGCCGCCACGCTTTTGATGAGCGCCGATGAGGCCGAGCGTCGCGGGATCGAGCCGTTGGCGCGGATTGCGTCCTATGCCACCGCTGGTCTTGATCCGTCGATCATGGGCGTGGGCCCGATCCATGCCAGCCGCAAGGCGCTGGCCAAGGCCGGGTGGAGCGTGGCCGATCTCGATCTGGTCGAGGCGAACGAGGCCTTTGCCGCGCAGGCCTGCGCGGTCAACAAGGAAATGGGCTGGGATCCGGCCATCGTCAACGTCAATGGCGGCGCGATTGCGATTGGCCACCCGATTGGCGCCTCGGGTTGCCGGGTGCTGAACACGCTGTTGTTCGAAATGAAGCGCCGCGATGCCAAGCGGGGACTTGCCACGCTCTGCATCGGTGGCGGCATGGGCGTTGCCCTGTGCGTCGAACGGCCGTGAGGCTCCTCGGCGCGGTGTGATTCAGGATCAAGGGCACCTCATTGGGTGCCCTTTTTCATGACTTTTCCGGCCATAGCCGCATTGCAGAAATTTTATCACGCAACAATATTGCGTATCTCAACGCAAACCGATAACCAAGTTTCAACGTCCCAGCCATATTGGAGGATATCATGGCAAGAACCGCACTCGTCACCGGGGGCTCTCGTGGAATCGGCGCCGCCATTTCCAAGGCGCTCAAAGCTGATGGCTACACCGTTGCGGCCACCTATGCTGGCAACGATGAGGCCGCCGCCAAGTTCACCGAAGAAACCGGCATCAAGACCTATAAATGGAACGTGGCGGACTATGACAGCTCGAAAGAGGGCATCGCCCGGGTCGAGGCGGAACTGGGCCCGATCGACATCGTGGTTGCCAACGCCGGGATTACCCGCGACGCACCGTTCCACAAGATGACGCCGCAGCAATGGAAAGAGGTGATCGACACCAACCTGACCGGCGTGTTCAACACCGTGCATCCGGTGTGGCCGGGCATGCGCGAGCGTGGCTTTGGCCGGATCGTGGTGATTTCCTCGATCAACGGGCAAAAGGGCCAGTTCGGTCAGGTCAACTATGCCGCGACCAAGGCAGGCGATCTGGGGATCATCAAGTCTCTGGCCCAAGAGGGCGCGGCCAAGGGCATCACCGCCAACGCGATCTGCCCCGGCTATATCGCCACTGAAATGGTCATGGCCGTGCCTGAAAAAGTCCGCGAAATGATCATCGGCAATATCCCGGCGGGCCGTCTGGGCGAGCCCGAGGAAATTGCCCGCTGCGTGAGCTTTCTCGTGTCTGAGGACGCGAGCTTTATCAACGGCTCGACAATCTCGGCCAATGGCGCACAGTTCTTTGTCTGAGTAAGACAGCCAAGCGTCTTTGTAAAAGGCTCGCCTCGGTCACACGCGGGCGGGCCTTTTCATTTCAGCGGCGCGGCCAGCGTGCCGCGCGCGCAAAACTCTGTCTCAAGGCAGACAGGCGGCGGTGGCGTGGCCCCGTTCACCATCCCGACCAGCAAGCGCGCAGCTTCGCGGCCCATTTCGCGATGTGGCACATGTACGGTGGTCAGGGCCGGATCGACCACGGTGGCCAGTTCAATATCGTCAAAGCCGGTGATTGACACATCCTCGGGCACGCGCAGGCCCAGTTTGCGCGCCATCTGCACCGCACCGACGGCCAGAACGTCATTGCCGCAGATTACGGCGGTTGGGGGCGGGGTCTTGGCCATCAACTGCGCCATGGCGTCGGCCCCGTTGGCGATGCTGTAGGGGGTTTCGATCAGATGCAGGGTCGCGGGATCAATCCCGTGGTCGCAGAGCGCGGCGCGCACGCCATCAATCCGACCGCGGGCGCGGTCGTTGCCCTCTGCGGGTGCGGAAATCATGCCAATGCGCCGATGCCCGAGGCGCAAAACCTCTGCGGCAAGCGCCGCCATGGCGCGTCGGTTGTCGAACCCGATTGAGGGGCGGTTCTGTGTGGGGTCAAATGCCCAAGAGACCAACACCGGCACGCCGCGTTGTTCGAGAAAGGCGTAAATGCCGGGGTCTCGATCATGACCGATGAGCAAAAGCGCGTCTGCCCCGCGTGCCACAAGGGTACGGATCTGATCGGCCTCGTTTTCCGGGTTATAAGAGGAAGAGGCCACCAAAAGCGTCACGCCGCTGAGGTGCAGTTCCTCCTGAAAGGCCTGAATGGCGCGGGCAAAGATCGCGTTCTCCATCGTTGGAATGATCGCGCCAATGGTACCGGTGCGCCGCGCCGCCAAGGCGCGCGCGCCGAAATTTGGCGAATACCCGAGGCTGGCGACGGCGGTCAGCACCCGGTCGCGTGTGGCCTCTTGCACCTGCGCGGGTGAATTGAGGCAGCGCGAAACGGTGGCGGTCGACACACCTGCCGCGCGCGCGACATCGGCCAGCGTCGGCAGGTTCGGGGCAGCGTCGGAGAGGCGTCGGTTCATCCTGGTATCCGGGTGCAGTCTAATGGAATCTGTCCGTCTGTAACGACATTTTGGAAATATAACAGCTTGCGTGAAGATATGTAAGCGCTTACATTTTACTCGAATCGTCGATACACCCGGCGTAAGGGAGGGCATCATGTTTCTGTTCGCAGCGCTGATCCTGTTTGCGGTCTTTGGTCTTAACATCACGCTTGGGGCCTTTGGCAACGCGGCGTTCCTCACGGGTGTGGGCGAAATGCTGCTGTTGTCAGCAGCCGTTGTCACCTTTGTCGTCGCCACGTTGAGGAGCGAGGCGGCGCGCAAGCGTGGTAAATAAAACACTAAATCTTCAGGGAGGAGATACGATGAGTGAAGACATGAAAGAGCTTGCGTCAGAAGAGCGGCGCAATTTCCTGAAACTGGCGACAACCGGCAGCTTTACCGCTGCTGTTGTGGCGGCGGCGGCAGGCACGCTGTGGTCATCCGAAGCGGTCGCGCAGACCGCCAATGAAGAGCGCGAGCGCGAGGCAGCAGCAGAGCATGTGATGACGCTGGCCACGGAATATGTGGTGGGCACCACGCGCAGCTATCCGATGATACAGCTCGATGTGAAAGAGAACCTGCAAAACGCCTCGAACGGCAAGATCTATGTCAAGCTGGCCCCCGGTGGGCAGTTGGGCGTGGGCTCGGCCTTGGCGCAAAAGGTGCAGGGCGGCACGATCAATGCCGGGCAATTCTCGTTGTCGAACTTTGCCCCCTTCGCCCCGGCGGTCGATCTGATCAACATGCCCTATTTCTGCGGGGCCAATCAGCGCTTCGTCAATCTTGTGACCTCTGATATCTGGAAGAAAGAGGTGAATGCGCTGGTCGAGGCGCGCGGCTTCAAGCCGATGTTCTATTTCTGCATCGACCCGCGTGTGATGGCGGTGCGCAAGGGCGGCGGTGGCCCGATCATGACCCCGGCTGACCTGCAAGGGGTCAAGTTCCGGGTGCCCGGTTCGCAGATGTTGCAACAGTTCTACCGGATGGGCGGGGCCAACCCGACGCCGGTCGCATGGGGCGAGACGCCCTCGGCGATCAAGCAGGGTGTGGCCGATGCGCTCGACCCGGCGGTGGGTGCGCTCTATGCCTTTGGCTTCAAGGATATTCTGAGCCATGTCACCTTCACTCAGGCGGTGCCGGACAGCCAGACCTATGCCTGCAACCTCGAATGGTACAACACCCTGTCCAGCGATGTGCAGGAGGCGATCGAATGGGCGTCCGAGATGAGCTTTCATCAGAACCTCGCCAAGGTACCCTCGTCGCGTACCTTTGCGATGGCCGAAATGGCCAAGTCGGGGGTGGAATTCCATTCGCTGAACGCCGATCAACTGGCCGAGTGGAAGGACACCGTGGGCTATCAGCGCTCTGAGTGGGATAGCTTCAAGACCGAACTGGCCGGTTCGATGGACACCTTCGACAAGCTGGTCGAGGCGGCGGGCACGACGGGCAAATATTACGTCCACGACGCCTGAGCCGATACCCACCGGGCGCGCGCCATGGCCGCGCCCGGCCTTTGCAATGAGGACGACGGAACGGACAGGACCGCCCTGCGCGACCTGAACCGGAGAGGTTTGACATGCTCAGCACACTAGACCGCAATCTGGAGCGATGGGCGCTTCTGATCTTTTACATGATGCTGGTCGCCACCATGGCGATCGAAGTGATCCGGCGCGAGGTGTTTGCCTATTCTTCGGTCTGGGGCGAAGAGATCGTGCGCTACGCCTTCATCTATCTGGCGTGGATCGGCGCGGCGGCGGCGGTGCGCGAACGTGCGCATATCCGCATCGACGTGCTGATGCATTACGTCGGACCACGGACCAAGGCGGCGCTCTATATTTTTGGCGATCTGGTGATGGCGGCAGTGGCCGTCGTGGCACTCTACTGGTCGTGGGAGACGGTTCTGGTCTCGGCCAAGTTCGGGTCGGTCAGCGCGGGCCTGCGGGTGTCCATGGTCTGGTTTCTCTTGGCGGTGCCGGTGGGCTTTGGCCTGATGCTCTTGCGCCTTGTGCAATCCTTCCTGCGCGATTTGCGCGCGCTTCGTGACGGCACACCCGTTCACGAAGGCAATCAACTGTTCGACTGAGGGGGCGCGTCATGTGGAATACATTTGCGCAAACCGTCGATCTGGGCTGGGATTTCTACGGGCCGGTGATCCTGTTTGTGGTGCTGGTGGCCTTGGCGGTGCCGATCTGGGCCGCCATTGGCTCTGCTGCAATTGTGATGCTGATGTGGTCTGGCGCGCTGCCACTCAGCCTCGTGGGCGAGAGCCTGTTTGACGGGATCGACGCCTTTGCGCTGACGGCTGTGCCGCTCTTCATCCTGACCGGCGACGTGCTGGTGCGCACCGGGC
Organism: Roseovarius sp.; assembly: GCF_048262375.1. GTDB lineage: Bacteria > Pseudomonadota > Alphaproteobacteria > Rhodobacterales > Rhodobacteraceae > Roseovarius. The sequence goes on along the minus strand of NZ_JBLXFE010000002.1, from coordinate 329,868 downwards.
TCAGCCGCAAGTTTCTGAATGTCGCCGAGGCGCTGACGCAGTTTGCCAAGGGCGGATTTGGCTCTGCTACCGTACTGGTCTGCGGCATGTTCTCAGCCATCTCCGGCTCGGACGCGGCGGGGGCGGCAGCCGTGGGGCGGATGACCATCGACCGGCTGGTCGAGAGCGGATACCCGCGCCCCTATGCCTGCGCGCTGGTGGCGGCGGGGGCTTGCACCGGCATCCTCATCCCACCGTCGATTGCCTATATCATTATTGGCCTCGTCTTGGGTATTTCCGCCTCGACACTCTTTGTGGCGGCGCTCATTCCGGGGATGCTGATCCTGTTGTCGATCCTGATCACCAATATCGTGGTCAACCGCATTTATGGCTATGAAGGCGGCGGCAATGTCGGATTTGCTGAGTATTTCACCAATCTGGGCCGCGCGCTGGCGTCAGGCTGGTATGCGTTCATCGTGCCGGGGATCATTTTCTACGGCATCTTCTCGGGCCGTCTGACCCCGACCGAGGCGGGCGCGACGGCGGTTGTGGTCACGGTGATCCTCGGCTTTATTCTTGGCACGTTCAAACTGGCGGATTTTCCCGCCACGCTGATCAGTTCGGCCAAGGTCAACGGGGTGATCCTGCCGATCATCGCCTTCTCGCTGCCCTTGGCGCAGGCGCTGGCGATTATGGGTGTGCCGCAAGGGTTTGTGACGGCGGTCACAGGCCTTACCGATGAACCGGCGGTGTTGATCCTGTTGATGATCCTGATCCTCATTGCGGCGGGCTGCGTGATGGAAACAACGCCGAATATCGTCATCCTTGCGCCCATTCTGAAACCGCTCGCCGACAATATCGGCATGAACGAGATTCAGTTCTGCGTGATGATGATCACCGCGCTGGGCGTGGGTTTCATAACGCCGCCCTTGGGCCTCAACCTCTTTGTCGTGTCCGGCATCACCGGCGAATCCATTCTGCGGATCGCATGGCGTGCGGTGCCCTTCGTGTTCTTCATGCTGATCGTGGTGCTGCTGATTGCCTATATCCCGGCGATTTCAACCACGATGCTCCCCGATATCTACAAATAGGAACCTGTGATGACCCGTGAATACCTGAAGAAAGCAACCCTGACCTCGACCTCCAATGCCGGCGATGTGCATGAGACGGTGCAGGGGATTCTGGCCGACATCGAGGCGGGGGGCGATAAGGTGGCGCTGGAATATGCCGCCAAGTTCGACCGCTATGAGGGCAACATCATCCTGACGCCCGAAGAGATTGCCGCCGCCACGGCGTTGGTGCCGGACAAACTCAAGCGGGATATCGAGTTTGCCCATGCCAATGTGCGCCGCTTTGCGCAGGCTCAGCGTGAAACGCTGTGTGATATCGAGGTCGAGGTGGTGCCCGGCCTGATTGCGGGACAAAAGAGCATCCCTGTCCATGCGGCGGGCTGCTATGTGCCGGGCGGGCGTTATAGCCATATCGCCAGCGCCATCATGACCGTGACCACTGCCAAGGTGGCGGGTTGCCAGCATATCGTCGCCTGTTCGCCGCCCCGCCCCGGTGTAGGCGTGGCCCCGGCGATCATCTATGCGGCGCATATCTGCGGGGCCGATGTGATCATGGCGATGGGCGGCGTGCAGGGGGTTGCGGCGATGACCTTTGGTCTCTTTGGCCTGCCCCCGGCGAACATTCTTGTCGGTCCCGGCAATCAGTTCGTGGCCGAGGCCAAGCGCATTCTCTTTGGCCGCGTTGGCATCGACATGATCGCAGGCCCGACCGACAGCCTTATTCTGGCTGACGCGACTGCCGATGCGATGGTTGTGGCCACCGATCTCGTGGGACAGGCCGAGCATGGCTATAACTCGCCTGTCTGGCTGGTGACGGACCATCGTCCGCTGGCAGAGGAGGTCATGCGCCTTGTCCCTGATCTCATCGCCGATCTGCCAGAGGTGAACCGCGACAACGCCGCCGCCGCATGGCGCGATTACGCCGAGGTGATCCTCTGTGCGGATCGCGAGGAAATGGCGGCCACCTCTGACGATTACGCACCAGAACATTTGACGGTACAGGCTGAGGATCTGGATTGGTGGCTGGGGCGGCTGACCTGCTACGGCTCTTTGTTCCTTGGCGAAGAAACCACCGTGGCCTTCGGTGACAAGGCATCGGGCACCAACCATGTTCTGCCCACATCCGGGGCGGCCAGTTACACCGGGGGGCTGAGCGTGCATAAATACATGAAGATCGTCACATGGCAGCGCGCCACCCGTGAAGGGGCCAAACCCGTGGCCGAGGCGACCGCCCGCATTTCGCGTCTGGAAGGGATGGAAGGGCACGCGCGCACCGCCGATATTCGCCTGCGCAAATACTTCCCCGATGAAATCTTTGATCTGACCGCCAATGGCTGAACCGGGCCTCTTTGACGTCGCGGGCCGTGTCGCGCTGGTCACAGGCGCAAGCGCGGGCCTTGGGCGGCGCGCGGCCACGGTCTTGGCGCAGCACGGTGCGCGCGTGGTGGGGGTGGCCCGCCGCGCCGATGCGTTGGCGGACTGGCAGGCAGAGGTGGGCGCGCAAGGTACCGTGATTGCGCATGATCTGGCGGATCGCGACAACCTCGGGGCGCTGGCCGAGCGCGCGGCGGAACCCTTTGGTGCGCCCGACATCGTGGTGCATGCCGCAGGCATCAACACCCGGCAGGCGGCGGATGAGGTGACACCCGAGGGCTGGGATGTGACGCTCTCGCTCAACCTCACCGCACCATTTTTTCTCAGCCAACACCTTGTGCCCGCGATGCGGGACAAGGGCTGGGGCCGGATCGTCAATTTCGCCTCGCTGCAATCATTCCGCGCCTTTCAGGGCGGCATCGCCTATGGGGCCAGCAAGGGCGGCGTGGCGCAGATGACCCGTGCGATGGCCGAGGCATGGTCGCGGCACGGTATCAACGTCAATGCGCTCGCCCCCGGTTTCGTGCGCACGGAATTGACCGCGCCGGTGTTCAATGACCCCGAGCGCGCGGCGCGCAACGCGGCGCAGACCTGTATCGGGCGCAATGGCGAGCCTGAGGATATGGACGGGCCGCTGCTCTTTTTATGCTCGGAGGCGTCGCAGTATGTCACCGGGCAAATCCTGATGCTGGATGGGGGGTTCACCGCAAAATGAAGGCTTTAGTCTATACCGGGCCAGAGACGCTCGATTATCGCGATATGGCCGATCCGGTGCCGCGGGATGGCGAGGCGCTGATCCGCGTCGAGAGCGTGGGCATTTGCGGCTCGGATATGCATGCCTATCTGGGCCATGACGAACGCCGCCCCGCGCCGCTGGTGCTGGGCCATGAGGCGGCGGGCGTGGTGCTGAGCGGCGCGATGCAGGGCCAGCGCGTGACGGTCAATCCGCTGGTGACATGTGGCACCTGCCCCGCGTGCCTGTCGGGCCGGGACAATCTCTGTGCCACCCGTCAGATCATTTCGATGCCCCCGCGTGAGGGGGCCTTTGCCGGGCTTCTGGCCATGCCAGAGCGCAATCTCATGCGCCTGCCAGATGATGTGACCACGCATCAGGCGGCGCTGGCCGAACCGATTGCCTGCGGCTGGCACGGCGTGCGGCTGGGGCGTGCGGTGCTGGGTGATGGCCCGCACCGGGCGCTGGTGCTGGGCGGTGGCGCGATTGGTCTGGGCGCGGCGCTGAGCCTTGCCGCCCAAGGGATCACCGATGTGACGATGGTCGAGCCGCATGCCGCGCGGCGCGCTTTTCTTGAACTGCGCTGCGATCAGAAAACGCTTGCGCCCGACGCGCTCGACCCGGCTGAGCAGTTCGACATCGTGGTCGATGGTGTGGGCTACGAGGCCACGCGCGCGCAGGCCTCGGCCCATGCCCGCCCCGGCGGTGTGATCGTGCATATCGGCCTTGGCCAATCCGCCGGAGGTCTCGATATCCGGCGCATGACCCTGCAAGAGATCACCTTTATCGGCACTTATACCTATACCGCACAGGATTTCCGCGACTGCGCGCAGGCGATGTTCGACGGGCGCTTGGGCGCGCTCGACTGGATCGAGGAACGGGCGCTGCGCGACGGTGCCCGCGCCTTTGCCGATATTCGCGCCGGGCGCGTGACCCGCCCCAAAATTATCCTAGTCCCCTGAAACGGAGCCCAGAAAAATGTACCGTAAAATCATTGTCGGCCTGTCACTGGAACATGGTATCAGCGAGGCGGCCTTGGAAATCGCCCGCGCCCTGAGGGCCGAGGGGGGCGACATCATCGCGCTGCATGCCTATGAACCCGTTCAGGGTTCGGTGCGCGCCTATCTCGATGAAGAGGTGATCGAAGGCGCTTATAAGCGTGCGCAGGCCCTTTTGGCCGAGCGTGTGGCGGGGGCGCCGGATGTCACGCCGGTGATGCTACAGGGGCATTCGGGGCGGGCAATCACCGATTATGCCGCGAAACATGGCGCAGATTGCATCATCGTCGGCTCTCACAAACCGGGGCTCAGCGATTTCCTTTTGGGGTCCACGGCAGCGCGGGTGGTGCGCCATGCGCCCTGCGCCGTGCATGTGATGCGCTAGGGCGCGCACATGGGGGCCGATGCCATTCATTCCGCCGAGGATGCCCGCCGACTGGCGCGGCGACGCCTGCCTTGGATGGTGTTCGACTACATCGACGGCGCGGCGGGCGAAGGGCATGGCGAGGCGCTGAACCGCACCGCCCTGCGCGATCTGCGTCTGAAACCGCGCGTCCTGTGCAATGTGGCCAAGCGCGACCTGTCGCTTGATGTGTTCGGGCACGCGGCCCGTGTGCCCTTTGGCATCACGCCCATGGGCATGTGCAACCTCAGCACGCCGGGCGCTGATCTCATGCTGGCGCGGTTGGCGGCGCGGGATCGCGTGCCCTTGGGGGTCTCGACGGTCGCCTCGACGCCGCTCGAACAGATGATCGAGGTGGCCGAGGGTCACGCGTGGTTCCAGCTTTATTTCAGCGGCGATGGCAGCGGCACCATGGCGCTGGTCGAGCGGGCGCGCGCGGCGGGGTATCAGACCCTTGTCGTTACCCTTGACGTGCCAGAGGTGGGCCGCCGCCCGCGCGAATTACGCCACGGGTTCAAAATGCCGTTCAAAATCGGCCCGCGTCAATTTGTCGATTTCGCTCTGCATCCGCGCTGGTCCTTGGGCACGCTGCGGCATGGCAAGCCCGAAATGGCCAATTTCCGCGATGGCGGGTTCGACCGCACCGCCAGCCGGGCGGCGGCGGATTGGTCCTATCTCGACCGGCTGCGCGCGGCTTGGCCCCGCAAGCTGGTGATCAAGGGCGTGCTCGACGCCGAGGACGCCGTGCGTCTGCGCGCCGCCGGGGTCGATGCCATTCAGGTATCGAGCCATGGCGGGCGACAGCTTGACGGTGCGCCACAGCCAATCCTGATGCTGGCCGAGATTCGCGCGGCGCTTGGCCCTGATTTTCCGCTGTTCTTCGATTCCGGCCTGCGTTCGGGCGAGGATATCGTCAAGGCACATGCCATGGGGGCGAATTTCGCCTTTCTCGGGCGGCCGCTGCTCTTTGCCATGGCGGCGGGAGGAGAGCGCGGGCTGCACCGGCTCTGGCAGGTAATGACCGAGGAAATAAGCCTGACACTGGCGCAACTGGGGCGCACGGATATGTCAGGGCTGGCGCACAGCCTGCGGCGCGCGGCCTGAACCGCGCGCCGGGCCGCTCAGAAGGCGTATTGCCAGCCGAGCGTGGTGGTCCAGTCGGTCTCAAGCTGAAGCCCGTTGAGATCCTGATAGACCGGCGCGCCGATTTCCAGCGCGAGGCGATGGCCGCGCAGCGCACCCCGCTGCGCCACGAGGTTGACCCCGGCAAACAGCGTCACGGTCTCGCCGCCGTAATTGTCGGGATCGAGGGTGGGCGAGGGCCCGACCATCCGCGAATCGCGCCCGCTGACCTCAGCGACGCTCTTGGCCTCGATCCGACCCGACAGGCTGATCCACGGCTTGGGCTGATAGCTGGTCCAACTGGTCAGCGCCACCTCATTGCCCAAGTGATAGCCGTTGTTCTTGCCGGTGCGGATCACACCGCTCAGCTGCGCCCCCCAGCCGGTATTGCCGGAGCGCGCGCTATAGGTCAGCCCGGGCAAGAGATCGAGAGTGCCCGAACCAAGCTGCATCCCGTAAGGCATGCGCATGTTCATCTGCATCCCGTTGGGGGCCAGCACCGTGGCGCGTTCGGTCGTGGAGCCGGTCGGCAAGCTCACACCGAAATTCAGGTGCAGCTTGTGATTGCCCCAGGTTCCAAGCCCGTAGAGCGCGGCGAGTTTGAGATCGCCCCAGCCCTCGGACTGGGTGTTGAACGTGCCCAGCCGCACGGTCCCGGCAGGCCCGGCAAAGGTGATGTGATCCATCTGCTTGATCACATAGGGCAGCATCGCCATCAGGCTGATCTGGTCATTGGGCGCATACATCGCGCCAAACATATGCATATCCATGGTCATGCTGGTGGGCACAACCCGGATATTGGGCGGTTGGCCCGGCAGGCCGAAAAATGCATTGGGCGTCACCGCCACCTGCTCGGGGCTCAGCCCGTTGGTGCCGCTGCGATAGCCTTCCATGTCCATATGCATGAAACGATAGGACAGCATCACTCCGCCGGTCTTGTGGCGGTGTTCGCCCATCACGCCAATGGGGGCATGGCCATCGGCGCGCAGCGGTGGCAGGTCGGTCACGCTGACGCGCAGCCCGTCCTTGGGCGCGGTGGGGGCGGCGCCGTCATACGCCGATGCCGGTGGGGTGGAAAGCCATAGCGCAAGCGCGGCGCAAACTGCACCGGCACGCAGGAAAACCTGTGTCATGGTCTTAGTCTCTTGTCTTGAGGTCGACGTCAAAACATGGGGGCGCACACTGCGCCCCCTCGCTCTAACATATCAATCAGTTGAAAATTTGGTCACACTCAGAAGCCAATTGGGGCTGGCATGGGCCACGCGGGATCTGATCCTCCGGCCTGTCCCGCCATCTGGCCCGCTGGAGACGGTCCGGATGGCGGTAAGCATGGTGGAAAGATCATGCGAGGGACGTGTCCCTGTCACCGAAGGTCCCGCTGGAGAGGTGCTCTGTCGATCAACGGCGGAACACACGGGGTAGACCCGGTGGCACGCATGCCAGCTATCCCAGGGCCACCACGGGTGGCGCGCGCGGATTATACCCACCGGGCAGATTGCCCGCCTCCACGCGCATGTCGTCAAAAACGCGGACGACACGCGAAAAAACCAAATTCTGTGCCTGAGGCGCGATGACGATATCCGACAGCGCAAGCGGCGACTTAAAGAACGGGCAGGGCGTGTTGAGATGCGCGCGGTCATGCTCGGTCGCGGTCTCAGAAGCAGGCAGGCTCAGCGCCTCTGATTGCTCCTCGACCAGACACAACTCTCCCCCAAGGGCAGCCGCCTCCAGCTTGATCAGCTCTTGCGTATGACTTTGCGCACGCGCGACACCGGCCAATTCGTGATGACAGTCAACGGCGGCGGCGGTGGCGACCCGGACACCCAGCAACAGAACAAGAAGCGCGGGTCCAAGACCAGCCCCCCTCAATCCGCGCAGCAAGCGTCTAAATGTCATCATAGCCAATGCCTGTTCGCCAAATTCGCGAACCGTTTTCTGAAACCCGTTTCATTCTCGCGCGACTCATAATTTCTGAACCGCAGATATATTCAAAAAACAGGATACTATCCCCGCCGCCATTCCGTCAAGCCGCCGCTTGAGGGGGGGGGATGATTCGCTTCAGGCTCTTGCAAATTGTGGCAAGCTCCCCGGTGTTTGTGGGAACAATATCGCCCCATTGCCGAAACTTGACGCGTTGCGCGAACAATGATCCCGAAAAATTGACGTAAAGATCGCGGAACCCGCATATACTTGCAGTAACGTAAACAGATTTTGTCCATCTGTCGTTGTCGGTGGGGGCCGACGCGGTTGTGACATCCTTGCGACTGAGGTGACACAGCAATGACCATCCCCCGTTTGACGGCCGACGCCGCCTATTCCACACCCGTGCACCGCCTTTCGGCCATGCCAGATGTCGCGCGGTTATCGCAGCGCAAGTATATCAGCCAATGGCTGACCCCCGAGGGTCAGATCGAGAACCAAGAGCAGATGGCCCCGGCATTGCCGCTGTTTGATGCAGCGCATTCTGCCTTTGCGCGCGGCACGCTTATCACCACCACGCGCGGCCCGGTCGCGGTCGAGGATCTCTTGCCGGGTGATTTCTTGCCCACGGCGCATGGAGCGCTGCCAGTGATCTGGATCGGCCAGATGACGCTTCGCCCGGATGAAATCATTCAGCGGCGTGTCAATCTGACCCGGGTCATGGCGGATGCCTTTGGCGCCGGACGCCCGATGCTGGATCTTCTGGCGGGTCCCGGTGCGCGTATCCTGACCCGGCCACGCAGCCTGCGCGCCAGCATCGGCTCGGATCATGTGCTTAGCCCGGCGCATGCGATGGCGGATGGGATGCATACGTTTCGCGTGACACCGCCGCGTGCGGTGACGCTCTATCACATCTGCCTGCGTCGGCACGCGCTCATCACCGCCAACGGGCTCGAAGTCGAGAGCTTTCATCCCGGGGCCGGGTTCGAGCGCGACGTAGGCCCGACGATGCTGAACCTGTTTCTATCGTTCTTTCCGCATATCCATGAGCCGCACCAATTCGGACCATTGGCGCATCTGCGCCTGCCGCTCGATGCGCCGGATACGCTGATCGTGGCCTGAACGCGGCCCGGTGTCAGGCAGATTGACTCAGCCGCGCCTCAAGGATCTCAAACGGGACGCCGGGGTCATCCTTGGCGCCGCGAATGACCAGTGAGGTCTTGACGCTGGCGACGTTATCCGCCGCCGTCAGTTCCTCGGTCAAGAACCGCTGAAAGGTGCTCAGATCAGGGGCGACGCATTTGAGGATGAAATCCACCTCGCCGTTGAGCATGTGACATTCGCGGACCAGCGGCCATGCCCGGCAGCGCGCCTCAAAGGCGCTCAGATCTGCCTCGGCTTGGCTTTGCAGGCCCACCATGGCAAACACCTGCACCTCAAAGCCCAGCTCGCGCGGGTCGACATCGGCATGATAACCACGGATATAGCCCTGTTCCTCCAACGTGCGGACGCGGCGCAGACAGGGCGGGGCCGAGATACCAACCCGCTTGGCCAACTCCACATTGGTCATCCGGCCATCAGCCTGCAACTCCGCCAAAATCTTGCGATCAATTGGATCAAGACGGGACGAGGCCATGGTTCACTCCTTGTTGGATTTCGCGATTGTTATAGCATTGTGGTCTGCATGCGCAATTATGTTTCGCCTATGCGCAAGATCATTTCTTGACTGAACTGCGCACACCGCGGGCATATCGGCCTTGCAAGGGGTTACATGCCCCGTTCTGCAGGGCTATATCATGCGCCAAATCTGCAGATCACATGAGAGAGACCCCCATGTCCGACACTCGTCACACCAAATGCCTGATCATCGGTTCCGGCCCCGCTGGTTATACCGCAGGCGTCTACGCCAGCCGCGCCATGCTCTCGCCCATTCTGGTGCAGGGGATCGAACCGGGCGGCCAGTTGACCACCACAACCGAGGTGGAAAACTGGCCCGGCGATACCGAGGTGCAGGGCCCCGACCTGATGGTCCGCATGGAGGCGCATGCCAAGGCGATGGGCTGTGAAATCATCGGCGATATCATTTCCTCACTCGATCTTGACAGCCGTCCCTTTGTCGCCAAGGGCGACAGCGGCACCACCTATACCGCCGATGCGGTGATCCTCGCCACCGGCGCGCGCGCCAAATGGCTGGGCCTGCCGTCAGAAGAGGCGTTCAAGGGCTTTGGCGTCTCGGCCTGCGCCACCTGTGACGGGTTCTTCTATCGCGGACAGGAAATCGTGGTGATCGGCGGCGGCAATACGGCGGTGGAAGAGGCGCTGTTTCTCACCAATTTCGCCTCCAAGGTTACGCTCATTCATCGCCGTGACGAATTGCGCGCCGAAAAGATCCTGCAAGACCGGCTTATGAAGAACCCCAAGATTGAAACGCTGTGGTTTCACACGCTGGATGAGGTCTTTGGCTCCGATAACCCCAAGGGCGTCGAAGGCGTGCGCGTGAAACATGTCGAAACCGGCGCAATCACAGAAATCCCCTGCAAGGGTGTGTTCATCGCCATCGGTCACGCCCCGGCGAGTGAGTTGGTCAAGGACACGCTCGAATTGCACAACGGCGGCTATGTCAAGGTCGCGCCGGGCAGCACCCGTACCTCGGTTCCCGGCGTGTTTGCTGCGGGCGATCTGACCGACCATGTCTATCGTCAGGCGGTGACTTCGGCGGGTATGGGCTGTATGGCCGCGCTCGATGCCGAGCGGTGGCTGGCTGAACACCAAGGCTGAGAACGGGCGCTCGGCGTGGGAATACTGCGCGGCGTATGTGGCCGCGCAGCTCATTTCTAGGGGCCGATTAGGCCCTTGGCCTCAGACCCGGCCCTTCCATGGTACCAGCCAGTTTTCGGCCTTGCGCATCAGGATGTCGATGCCATAGCCGATGACCCCGATCAAAATGATCCCCATCAGCACGATATCGGTAAGCTGAAACCGCGACGCGACCATGATCATCATGCCTGCGCCCTTTTCAGCAGCGACCAGTTCGGCGGCGACCACCGTACCCCAACAGACCCCCATGGCGACACGCGCGCCGGTAAAGATCTCGGGCAGGGAATTGGGCACGATCACATGGCGCATGAGTTGCCATTTGGACGCGCCCAGCGAATAGGCCGCATGCACCTTGGAGATTGCCACCCCCGACACGCCCGCACGCGCCGAAATGGTCATGATCCACAGTGCCGCCAGAAACAGCAGGATGATCTTGCCGCTCTCACCAATCCCGGCCCAGATGATCACCAGCGGGATAAGGGCCAGCGGCGGCACCGGGCGCATGAATTCGACAATCGGATCGAACCAGCCCCGAAACCAGTCGCTGAGCCCCATGGCATAGCCCAGCGGAATCCCCACCAGCGCGCCCAAGGCAAAGCCGACGATGACCCGGAACAGCGACCAATAGAGATGTTCCCAGAGGGTGAAATTCTGATAGCCCTGTTTTGATACTTCGATCAGGCGCGACACCACATGCTCGGGCGGTGGCAACCAGATCGGCTCCATCTGCATGCCCTTGGCGGGCGCAAAGTTCAACGAGCCTTTGGCGGTCACGGCAACCGTGCCATCGGCCACATTGACGGTCTGGCCTGCCTCTACCGGCTTGCCATCAATCGCCACGACAGATGCGCCCTGATCGCGCGTCACCTCGTCATTCTTGTCCATCAACAAGAGCTGCGAACGCCACGCACCCACCGTCAGCACATCGTTCTTGGCGATGCCCTCGCCGGGCTCGATCGCGGGGGTCTCCACGGTCTCCCCCACCTTAAAGACCCGCACCGTGACCGTCGCATCGTCGCGCGTGCCGTCCGGCCCCTCCAGCGTATAGGTGAATTCGGTATCGCCCACGAAGGGGCCGGGGGCATGCACGGGCACCCATTTGCTGCCGGTGAACGCGCCCCAGAGCAGGAAAATCGTCACCACTGAAATCACGCTCGCCCAGCGATCCGGGCGCACCGCGCTTTCGTCGCCAAAGGTCACGGTCTTGAGCGAGGTGAAATCGTTCATCTGCCGGAATTTCCGCACGCCAAAGCGCACAACGAAAAACGCCGCCGTGAAAACTGCGGTATAGATAATCAGAATGATCATGCGCCCGCCTCCTCTGCCCGGCCCATGATCTCTTCTTCCATGTCCCAGATCATCGTCAGGATTTCCTCTCGCTTGGCACCGAAATCGGGGTCTTTCTTGACCTCCCGCAGATCCTTGCCCGCGCCCGTATCAGCAAAGGGCAGGCGGTATTCCTTGTGAATCCGCCCCGGTCGCGGCGCCATCACCAACAGCCGCTCGCCCAAGAGCAGCGCCTCTTCGACAGAGTGGGTGATCAGGATGATCGTCTTGCCGGTCTCTTTCCACAGCTTGAGCACCAGCCCCTGCATCTTTTCGCGCGTCAGCGCATCAAGTGCGCCAAGGGGTTCGTCCATCAGGATGACATCGGGATCATTCGCGAGGCACCGCGCCAGCGCCACGCGCTGCTGCATGCCGCCGGACAACTCGTACACTGCCTTTTCCTTGAAATCGCGCAGACCCACGACATCCAGCAGATGATCCACGGTGCCACGCCATTCCTTTTCCCGCTTGCCAGCCATGCGCGGACCAAAGCTCACGTTGTCACGCACGCTCATCCATTCAAACAATGCGCCTTGCTGAAACACCATGCCGCGTTCTGCATCCGGGCCGGTCACGCGATGACCGTTCAGCGTGATCTGCCCCTCGGTGGGGGCCAGAAACCCGGCGAGGATATTCAAGAGCGTGGTCTTGCCACAGCCCGACGGGCCCAGCACGCTCATCAATTCACCGGTCTTGATCTCAAGCGAGACATTCTGCAACGCCTGCACATGGCTCCCATTCGGCAGATCAAACCGCATCGAGATATTTTCGATGGAAAGTGTCGACATCCCCACCCCCTGTTGTTTTCTCGGTTTGTTGGGCAAAGGCCCGCCCTGTTTGCGGGGCGGGCCTCGTACCGTCTGTCAGACGGGATTACATGCCGTTGGCTGCCGCCAGCGGACCTGTGTTGACGTTGCTTTCATAGGTGGCCAGCGCCGAATCGATGCTGCCTGCCTCGACGAACACTTCCGCCACGCCTTTCATGAATTCCTGCGCGCCGCCGCCCAGCCATTTGGCGGTCAGTTGCTCTTCGGCAGTGGGGAATACAAAGGTGTCGATCGTTGCTGCCGTAGCCTCAAGATCCATACCGCTGTCCTTGGCGATGATCGGCAGCATCTCGTCACGATTGGCCGGATCGGCCCACATCGCGTTGGCATCTGCGGTCACTTTCAGGAACTTGGCGACCAGATCAGGATTTTCTGCGACAAAGGCCGCCGGGCCGGATGTCACGTCAAATACCAGAATGCCCAGCTCTTCCTTTTCCGCCCCTGTGAGCAGCACATTGCCATGCTCCAACGCGCGGCGCAGTGAACCGCCCCAGCCGCAGAACATGTCAACCGCGCCCTGCGCTATGGCGGCGGCGCCTTCTGGCGGGGCCATGTTGACCACGTCCATGCTGCCGATATCCACGCCAAAATGGTTCATCTGCTTGAGGAACCCGTAATGCGCGGCGGTGCCCAGCGGCACGGCAACCTTCTTGCCGGCCAATTCGCCTGCGTTGGTCTTGTCGATCTCAAGGGCCGAGGCGACGACGCAATTGTCATTGTCGGCATAGCTCACGGCCACGTCGAGGGTCTGCAAATCCTGCCCGGCGCTCGTGGCCACCACAAAGGGCGGCACGCCCTGGCTCACCGACAGATGCACATCACCGCTTGCCATCGCCGCGCTCATCGCGGTGCCGGTGTCAAACGCACGCCAGTTGACCTTGACGCCCATTTCCTTGTCATAGGTGCCCATTTCCTTGGCATACTGGAATGGCATCGGCCATTCGAGGAAATAGGCCACGGTGATCTCCTGTGCTTGGGCCGCGCTGGCCCCCGCGAGAAACGCCGCGCCAGCTACAGCCGACATCAGTTTGTTCTTCAGTTTCATCTTGTCTTCTCCCGTTGATTTTAGTCGTTTTTCTGTTTCACACCGCACGTTTCGGCGGGTTTCTCCTGCGGCCGGGCCTATTGTCTAAGTCTCACCCCGGAACAGGCAACAGCCAAGAGTGAACCCTATCCACAGGCACCGATCAACGCAATTATAGCAGAGCTAAGATCATTTCAGTAAATCCGAAAAGAGGTTTTCGGATAGCCTGAAACTACAGGCATCATGACGTTGTTAGGTGAAAAATCGAAATTCTCCAGATGGTTACAACCAGACTCGCACAGTCACAGGTATTTCTGGACTTAATTAATGGTTTGGTTTGGACCTAACGAAGTGCCCCAATTCTTGGCTGATATGATCTCAGGACAACCTGTGTCATATACCTGTGGCCCGCGCCCCTGCGCTGGGCCTTAACCTGATGGAGCATCGCCATGGACGGCAAACTTCGCGACAACGACATTTCTCATGTGGTCGAGGCCGACCGCGCACATGTCTGGCATCACCTGATTCAACACGCCCCATGGACTGCGGTCGAGCCCAAGGCCGATCCCCGCATCATCGTCGAAGGGCGTGGCATGCGTGTCTGGGACCAAAAGGGCAAAGAACATCTCGACGGCGTGTCGGGTGGCGTCTGGACCGTCAATGTGGGCTATGGCCGCGAACGCATTGCCAATGCGGTGCGCGATCAGTTGATCAAACTGCCCTATTTCGCCGGATCCGCAGGCTCGATTCCCGGCGCGCTCTTCTCCGAGAAGCTGATTTCGAAAATGCCGGGGATGAGCCGGGTCTACTATACCAACTCCGGCTCCGAGGCGAATGAAAAGGCCTTTAAGATGGTTCGCCAGATCGCGCACAAGCGCTATGGCGGCAAGAAGCACAAGATCCTCTACCGTGACCGTGATTACCACGGCACCACGATTGCCTGTCTCTCTGCGGGCGGTCAGAACGAGCGCAATGCGCAATACGGCCCCTACACCCCGGGCTTTGTCCGGGTGCCGCATTGCCTTGAGTATCGCGCGCAATGGGATTTGGAGGGCGAAGAATACGGCCTCGCCGCTGCCAATGCGATCGAAGAGGTGATCTTGGCCGAAGGCCCCGACACCATCGGCGCGCTCTGCCTTGAACCCGTGACCGCCGGGGGCGGCGTGATCACCCCGCCCGTGGGCTACTGGCCCCGCGTGCAGGAGATTTGCCGCAAATACGACATCCTGCTGCATATCGACGAGGTGGTGTGCGGCGTTGGGCGCACCGGCACTTGGTTTGGCTATCAGCATTACGGGGTCGAGCCGGATTTCGTGACCATGGCCAAGGGTGTGGCCTCGGGCTATGCCGCCATCGCCTGCTGTGTGACCAACGAACGCGTGTTCGACATGTTCAAGGACGACACCACCGATCCGATGAACTATTTCCGCGATATCTCGACCTTTGGCGGCTGCACCGCCGGGCCGGCTGCGGCGCTGGAAAATCTGGCGATCATCGAAGAGGAAAACCTGCTCGAAAACACCGTGGCCATGGGCGATTACATGCTCGACCAATTGGCGGCCCTCAAGGACAAGCACGCGGTCATCGGTGATGTGCGCGGCAAGGGGCTGTTTCTCGGTGCCGAACTGGTCAGCGACCGCGCCAGCAAAGAGCCGATGGACGAAAAGCGGGTGCAGGCCGTTGTGGCCGACTGCATGGCGCAGGGCGTGATCATCGGGGCGACCAACCGCTCGATTCCGGGGTTCAACAACACGCTGTGCTATTCGCCCGCGCTGATTGCCACCCGCGATGACATCAACCATCTGATCTCAGCCACAGACGAGGCCCTGACCCGGGTCTTTGGCTGATATCGCAACAGAGTTCACAACTCTGACCCGGCATGCACCCGCGTGCCGGGTTTTTTGTTGCGACTTGCTCCCGCTCTCCCCATCTTGCGGCACAGGCGCGACTCACCCCGAGGCGCCGGTTGACCAAATAAGGACCGCCCCATGAAATATAGCCTCGCCCCGCTCATGATCCTCTTGGCCACCCCAGCGGCGGCGCATCTGCCCGAGGGCGAATACGGGTCGTTCCTCGCCGGGGTTACCCATCCGCTCTTTGGGCTGGATCATGTGCTGGCGATGATCGCTGTTGGGCTCTGGGCGGCGCAAATCGGCGGCCGCGCGCTCTGGGCTGTTCCCAGTGCGTTTGTTCTGTCGATGCTGGTCGGGTTTCTGGTGGCTCTCACCGGCCTGTCGCTCCCGCTTGTCGAACCGATGATCCTTGCCTCGATCATGGTGCTTGGCCTTGTGGTGGCGTTTGCCCTGCGCCCCGTGCCGGGGCTGGCCATGGCTGCGGTCGCCGTCTTTGCGCTCTTTCACGGTCACGCCCATGGCGGTGAACTGGGTCAGGCGCAAGCGCTGCACTTCGGAGCGGGGTTTGCCATCGCCACCGCAGTCCTGCACGCGGCGGGCCTTCTCATCGCCTTTGCCGCCGCGCGCGAGACGCGTCATACCAGCGCCCTGCCGCTGCGCCTGATGGGCGGGGCTACGGCGCTTGCGGGGGCCTATATCGCCTTTGGCTGACCGATGCCGAGCTGCCTCAGGTCACTTCTTCCTCAAGATGCAGCTTCATCTCGATCAGAACCTGCTGCAACTGTGTCGTCTCGCGCAACAGCCGCTTGGCCTCGTTTACGGTGATCCGGCCATCCGCGATGCTCTGCTGATACTCGGCCATCAGCAGGGCAAACCGCTGGGATAGCGCGATCACGTCGCTGTTCACGCTGGTCCGCTCCTGCGTGTTGCGCCGCTCTCCGATCAGGCTCAGGCTGACGCCGCACAACTCGGCCAGCGCGCTTGTGACATGCGGATAGCTGGCGGTGGCCTCAAGGGCTGCCACGGCATCGACCGGCATGAACCGGTCGGCGTGCTCTTCATGGTCGGAATAATAGCGCCCCAGCGTGGCCTTCGACTTGCCCGTCAACTTGCAGGCCGCTTCGATCCCTACATCTTTGACCAAGGCTTCGGTGTGCTTTTTCAGGTAACTTCCTGTCGTTGACATCGGCATTCCCCAACTCTGCCCCGCATCCACGGGGCTACCCTTACTCGATTTCCAATTACTGACTTTGCCGCCTGATGTCATTTCCAAACTGAACCAAGGGCTTGCGTGTGGCTTACCCCCGTTCCACCAGAACCGACCCCACCGAATAACCCGCGCCAAACGAACAGATCAGCCCCCGGTCGCCCGGTCGTAAATCGTCGGAATATTTCGAAAAGGCGATGATCGACCCGGCAGAGGATGTATTGGCATAATCCTGAAGGATATTCGGCTGCTCCTCCGCCTCAGGCACCCGGCCCAGCACCTTGCGACCAATGAAATCGTTCATCGCCTTGTTCGCCTGATGCAACCATAGCCGACGCAGATCGTCCGGTGCCACGCGCTCGGCCTCCAGATGTGCCAGAATATGCGCCGATACCATCGGCAACACCTCTTTAAAGACCTTGCGCCCCTCCTGCATGAACTGCATGTCGCGCCGGTCCATCAACCCGTCAGGCCGGGTGCGGCGCAGGAATCCGTTGTTGTTGCGGATGTTGTTGGAAAACTGCGTGGCACAGCGGGTGGAGCGGATCACAAAATGCGGCCCCTTGGCCTCGTCCGCCGCCTCAATGAGAACGGCGGTGCAGACATCGCCAAAGATGAAATGGCAATCACGGTCGCGCCATTCCAGATGCCCCGAGCAAATCTCGGGGCTGACCACCAGCGCCCGGCGCGCAGAGCCGCCCCGGATCATATCGGCCGCGGCCTGAATCCCAAAGGTGGCCGAAGAACAGGCGACATTCATGTCAAAGGCAAAGCCCCCCGCCCCCAAAAGCTGTTGTATCTCGATGGCAATCGCGGGATAGGGCCGCTCGTGGTTCGACGCGGCGCAGATGATCAGATCGACCTCAGAGGCGGTCCGCCCCGCCTGTGCCAGCGCCTCTGCGCAGGCCTCCATCGCCATTTCAGCCATGATCCCCGGCTCGTCATCGCGGCGTTGTCGCAACAGCGGATGCATCACTTCGGGGTTCAAAACCCCAGATTTGTCCATCACATGCCGCTGCTCGATGCCCGAGGCACTGACGATGAATTCGGGCGACGAGAGGCCCTTGGCCTCAATCTCGCCCGCTGCAATTTCCGACGCATGCCGCGCGTTGAACGCTTCGGCATAGGCGTTAAAGGTTGCGACCAGTTCCTCGTTGGTGATCACCTCGGGGGGCGTAAAGACGCCTGATCCGGTGATTGCGGGCAGACCCATTGGCACTCTCCTTAAAGGTTCGATCAGATCACCTTAGTCCTGCCGCGGCGTCAAGCACGACGTCGCGCCACCTCGGCGCAGGCATCTGCCGGGCGGGCCACCTCCGAAGGAGGTCTGCACTAGGATAAAACCGGGCTCAGTCCTCTCCGCCCACCTGACCGCGCAGCGCCTTGACTTCGCCACGCTGCTTTTTGGCGGCGAGGCGGCGCTTTTTCGATCCCAGCGTCGGCTTGGTCGCCACCCGCCGCTTGGGCGCAACCGAGGCTTGGCGGATCAAATCGGCCAGACGCTCGCGCACAATCTCGCGATTGCGGGTCTGGCTGCGGGTCTCGTCGCATTGCAGCACGACCGCCCCCTCCTTGGTCCAGCGCCGCCCGGCCAGACGCCTGAGCCGGGCCTTGACCGGCGCGGGCAGGTTGGGTGAACGCTCAGCCTCGAAACGCAATTCGACAGCGCTCGACACCTTGTTGACGTTCTGCCCCCCCGGCCCCGACGCGCGCATGAACTGCTCGGTCAATTCCCAGTCCTCGATGGCGATCTGATCGGTGATGTGCAGCATGGTTCCCGCCCTGTCTGTTCAGCATCCGGCAGGCGCTGCGAACTGGTGCCGCGACCTTACAAAATCGAGGGGGATTTTGTAAGGTCTGTAAGGTCGGCCGCTGCCCGTTCCAGCGCCGGATAACGCAGGCCGAGTGTGACGCCCCGCGCCACAAAACTGATCAACAGTGCCAGCCAGAGTCCGTGGTTTCCATAAGCGGGGGTGAGCAAAGCCGCCGCCAGCCCATAGATCACAAGGCTTATCGCCATCATATTGCGCATGTCGCGGCTGCGCGTGGCGCCAATGAATACCCCATCCAGCATAAAGGCGGCCAAGCCTAGAATTGGCGTAAATACAATGTAAATCAGATAGTTGCGTGCCTCTGCCTGCACCTCCGGCGCCTTGGCCATGAGATCAATCAGCGCCCCGCCGAAACAGGCAAAGACCACCGCCAATGCTATGCAAACCACGATCCCCCAAACGCTCGTCAACAGCGCCCCGCGCCGCAAATGCACCACAGAGCGCGCGCCAAACGCTTGCCCCACGAGCGCCTCGGCGGAAAAGGCGAAGCCATCAAGCGCATGTGAGGTGATGCTCAGAAACTGCAAAAGAACCTGATTTGCCGCCAGTGTGACATCGCCAAAATTGCTGCCCCAGAACAGGAATGAGACGAAAATAATCTGCAACATCAATGACCTGAGCAGGATGTCGCCATTGACTGAGGCCATGTTTTTCAGCCGCTCGCGGTCAAACACCCGCGGCCAGTCGCACCACGCCGGCACCGCAAAGGCATCACGGCAGAACCAGAATCCCAACGCCAGACCGCCCCATTCGGCGATCACCGTCGCCCGTGCGACACCGGCGACACCCCAGTCGAGCCCCAGTACAAACCACAGATCCAAAAGGATATTTATCCCGTTCATCACCAGCTGCAGCAGCAAAACCGCCCGCGTTCTCTCCTGCGCGATGAGCCAGCCGGTCATGCCAAAGAGTGCAATCATCGCAGGCGCACTCCAGACCCGGATCGCCATATATTGCCGGGCGAGGGTTTCGACCTCTTCGCTGGCCGGGGAAATCTGAAAAGTTACATGGAAAACAGGTGCTTGCAGGATGATCAGGGCCAGTCCGCCGGCGAATCCGATCATCAGCGCACGGGTCAAGAGGGCCGCGACCTCGCCCACCTGTCCCGCCCCCTGTGCCTGACTGGTAAGCCCTGTAGTGCCCATCCGCAGAAAGCCGAAAATCCAATAGATTCCGGTGAGTATCACTGCGCCAATGCCCACGGCCCCAATCGGCGCCGCTGCCCCCAACTGTCCGACAACGCCGGTATCCACCGCGCCAAGGATTGGTACCGTAGCGTTGGAGATGACGATGGGAATGGCGATTTTCAGGACACGGGCATGCGTGACCGCCCGTGCGATCTCAGCCATCGCGGCGCGGCATCAGAAAATGCCCCGTTGCTTGGGCAAAGGGGCGGCTGCGATTATCCTGCCATGCCTCGACATGCACGCTCGCATAGCGGCGGCCAGAGCGGTTGACCTGTGCCCGCGCATAGGCATCCCGTGGCAGGCCGGATCGCAGGTAATCCACTGTAAAATCAATGGTTTTTGGCAGGCGTGGCAGCTTGCCTCGGACCACTGCCTCGGGATCGAACTGACCGCTTTCGATCTCTTCCCAGAGCATGCCCCAGCTCAGGCCAATGATCGCCGTGATTTCCAGAAACGCCGCCGTCGCTCCGCCATGCAGTGCGGGCAGCATCGGATTGCCGATCAGCTTGTCCTCAAAGGGCATAACCGCCGTTAGCTCATCCCCCCGCCGATCGAACTGCACCCCGAGAAAGCCGATATAGGGCACGCCTTCCACCAGCGCCTTCAGCGCCGCATCGCGCCGTTGCTTGACCACCTGCACAGGTTCGGGACGGGGCCGCGCCATCATTTGCCCTCCACAGTAAAGGTGCCGGTCGCGGTGGCCACGGGGCGTGCGTCATCCTCATCCATCGCGCGGGCACGAACAAAAGCTACGGAGCGCGTGATATGATAGCATTCCGCATGCGCGCGGATCATCTGCCCCGGTGTTGCCGGGCGCATATAGTCAATGCGCAGATCAATCGTGGCGGTGCCACCGGGAGAGGCCGGATGGCTCATGGCCGCCGCCCCGCAACAGGTGTCCATCAGGGCCGACACCGCGCCACCGTGGATCACCCCGGTTTCCGGATCGCCGACAAAGCGCGGATCGTAATCCATTTCGATGTCTGCCGTACCTTCCCCGACATTGGTCAGCCGCATGCCCAATGCCAGAGAGTGCGGGATTGCCTCCATGAATTGCCGCGCGATTTTGTTCTTGGCGTCGGTCATCTTGCCCCCTGGGTATCGTGATGCCCTCTTTATGATCCTGAAATACCCAAAGCTGCAAGACCAGCGGTTGCACGCGCCGCGTCTTGGTCCTAACGTCAATTTAGTGAGGGGGCTAACCATGTCGGATAAGAAACTGTCCTTCAAGGAAATGTGCGGGACCTATGACGTCACGCCGCGCACCCTACGGTATTATGAATACATTGAACTTTTGCAGCCCGAGCGCGACGGGCGCGCGCGCTATTATGGCCCGCGTGAATGCGCCCGCATGACCCTGATCCTGCGCGGACGCAAATTCGGCTTTGCGCTGGAAGAGATCCGGCAATGGCTGCTTATTTACGAAAATGAGGGCACGAATGCACAAATGCGCAGTTGGATTGACCTCGCTGACCGACAATTGGCAGAGTTGGCAGACCAACGTCGGCAAATCGACGAGGCGATGGCCGCATTGAAGAAATTGCGCGACGATACCGCCTCCAGTCTCGGATAAATCCCTGACGTAGGGGAAAGAAAATTTCCCGTTTGCCCCGCTTACCTTGCCTTATCTTACGTCAACCTAAAAGTGACGCGACGTAGTGGTTACGTAAAGCGGCGTCGGTGTTGTAACCAACATCCATGTTCCGCAGATTGTCGGTAAATGCGCAGTGATATGGGTGATCCTATGACCGACGATACGATGACCATTCGCCAGATGTGCGAAGCGTTCGATGTGACGCCCCGCACCTTGCGATTTTATGAAGCCAAAGAGCTGCTCGCCCCCCGGCGGATCGGGCAAAAGCGGCTCTTTACCCGGCGTGACCGGGCCCGGTTGAAACTGATCCAGCGCGGCAAGCGTTTTGGTTTCAGCCTTGAGGATTTGCGCCAGTTGCTCGACCTCTATGACAAGGGGGATCAGCAACACAGCCAGATTGCCCGCACCTATGATGTGGCGCGGATGCGTCTGGCCGAGATGGAGAAACAGCGCGACGAGCTTGACGCTGCAATCGGCGAGCTGCGCGAACAGATGA
Source organism: Roseovarius sp. (assembly GCF_048262375.1). GTDB lineage: Bacteria > Pseudomonadota > Alphaproteobacteria > Rhodobacterales > Rhodobacteraceae > Roseovarius. The sequence goes on along the minus strand of NZ_JBLXFE010000002.1, from coordinate 308,106 downwards.
CTTGGGGCGAGCGTATGCTGGCCTCGCTCAAGACCAGTAAAAACGCCGCCGAATAATCCGGTCCGGCACCTGTTTTAGGGAGAGAGACATATGCCAAGCTACACCGCCCCTACCCGTGACATGCAATTCGTGCTGCACGAGGTTCTGAACGTGTCTGAGCAGGCCACGCCCGGTTATGCCGAGCTTGAGCCTGACTTTACCAAGGCCGTTCTGGAAGAGGCAGGCAAGATTGCATCCGAAGTGCTCATGCCGCTCAATGCGGTGGGGGATACTGAGGGCTGCGTTCTCGAAAACGGTGTTGTGCGCACGCCCACTGGCTTTAAAAAGGCGTTCGAGCAGATGAAAGAGGGCGGGTGGACCGCGCTCGATCTGCCCGAGGAATTCGGCGGGCAGTACATGCCTTATGTCCTCGGCACTGCCGTGGGCGAGATGTTTTCGGGCGCCAATCAGGCCTTTACCATGTATCAGGGCCTGACCCATGGTGCAGCTTCTGCGATTCTGGTGCATGGCACTGAGGATCAGAAACAAACCTATCTGCCGAAAATGGCGTCTTGTGACTGGACCGGCACCATGAACCTGACCGAGCCGCATTGCGGCACTGATCTCGGGCTCATGCGGACCAAGGCCGAACCGCAGGGCGACGGCAGCTACAGGATCACCGGGCAAAAGATCTTTATCTCGTCCGGCGAGCATGACATGGCCGACAACATCATCCATCTCGTGCTGGCTAAAATCCCCGGCGGACCCGAAGGGATCAAGGGCGTGTCGCTCTTCATCGTGCCGAAGTTCATCGTCAAAGGAGATGGCAACCTTGGCGATCGCAACGGCGTGACCTGCGGCAAGATCGAGGAAAAGATGGGGATTCACGGCAATTCCACCTGCGTGATGAACTATGATGGCGCGACCGGCTGGCTCTTGGGCGAAGAGCACAAGGGCATGCGCGCTATGTTCACCATGATGAACGAGGCCCGCATCGGCGTCGGCATGCAAGGTCTGGCACAGGCCGAGGTCGCCTATCAGAACGCACTCGCCTATGCCAAGGACCGGCTTCAGGGCCGTGCCGTGACCGGCACCGAAAACCCCAATGGCCCCGCCGATCCGCTGATCGTGCACCCGGATATCCGCCGTTCGCTGATGGATCAGAAGAGCTTTATCGAGGGCGCGCGCGCCTTCCTGCTCTGGGGCGCGGAGCTGATTGACCGCTCGCATCGCGGGGATGACGCCGCCGCGGAAGGGCTGGTTTCGCTGATGACACCGGTGATCAAGGGCTTTCTGACCGATGAGGGCTATGACATGACCGTGCTGGCACAGCAGGTTTACGGCGGTCACGGCTATATCGAGGAATGGGGCATGTCGCAGTTCACCCGCGACGCCCGGATTGCCATGATCTATGAGGGGGCCAACGGCGTTCAGGCGCTCGATCTGGTGGGCCGCAAGCTGGCGCAGGACGGTGGCAAGCACGTCATGGCCTTCTTCGATCTGGTCAAAACCTTCCTCAAGGAAAACGAAGGCAACGATGCGCTCAAGGCTGATTTCCTCGATCCGCTCAAGGCGGCCTCCAAGGACCTGCAAGCCTCTGCCATGTTCTTCATGCAGAATGGGATGAAGAACCCCAATGCAGCACTCGCGGGCTCCTATGACTTCATGCACCTCTTTGGCCATGTCTGCCTTGGGCTGATGTGGGCGCGGATGGCCCGCGCTGCGCATGCGGCGCTGGAGGCGGGCGGATCGGATGAGGCGTTCTACAAGACCAAGTTGGCGACGGGTCGTTTCTATATGAAACGCCGCCTGCCCGCGACGGCGCTGCATCTCGCGCGCATCCAGAGCGGGGCCGATACTGTCATGGCGCTCGACGCCGAAGCGTTCTGAGGAGAGACTGCGAAGGAGGAGGGACAGATGCCGAAACGCTTTCGCCTCACGCGCCGCTTCAACGCGGCAATGACCGAGGATGGCTACCGTCGCCTGCGCCGCTTTGCGCAGGAGTCGGGGCTGGACGAGGGCGAGGCGCTGTCCTTCCTCTTCGAGAATTTCGACAGCGTGATCAATGAGGATACGTTCGCGCACCGGCTCCGGATATTCAATTCAGAGCTGGACGCACGCAAACGGTGAAACCGCAGGGAGGGGAGGCCCGGCCATGTCCTGGATGACAGACGAGCATCAGATGCTCTCCGAGATGACCGCCAAATTCATCGCCGAAGAATGGCGCCCGCATTTCGCCCGTTGGCGCAAGGCGGGAATCATGGACCGCGACTGCTGGCTTGAGGCAGGGGCCTTGGGCCTGCTCTGCCCGTCCATCCCCGAGGAATATGGCGGGGCTGGTGGCGATTTCGGCCATGAGGCGGTGATCTGCATGGAACAGGGCCGCGCCAATCTGGCAAGCTGGGGAAATCCCATCCATTCCGGCATCGTCGCACACTATATCCTCGCCTATGGGTCCGAAGCGCAAAAGCAGAACTGGCTGCCCAAAATGGTCTCGGGCGAGATGGTCGGCGCGCTCGCCATGACCGAGCCCGCCGCCGGATCGGATGTGCAGGGCATCAAGACCCGCGCCATTCGGGACGGCAACGCCTATCGCCTCTCAGGGCAAAAGACCTTTATCACCAACGGGCAGCACGCTGATCTGATCATCGTCGCGGCCAAGACTGACCCCGAGAAAGGGGCCAAGGGCATCTCTCTGGTGGTTGTGGAAACCCAAGGCGCTCAGGGCTTTGCGCGCGGTCGCAATCTCGAAAAGGTCGGGATGCACGCGGGCGATACGTCCGAGCTCTTCTTCGACAATGTGGAAATCCCGCCTGAGAATATCTTGGGCGGCGAAGAGGGGCGCGGCTTTTACCAGATGATGCAGCAATTGCCGCAGGAACGCCTGATCATCGCCTGCGGTGCGCAGGGTGCCATGGAAGGTGCTGTGGACCGCACGATCACCTATTGCAAGGAACGTCAGGCCTTTGGCGGCCCGATCCTTCAACTACAGAACACCCGCTTCAAACTGGCGGAATGCCAGACCAAAACCGTCGTCTGCCGCGCCTTCCTAGATGCCTGCATCACGGAACATATGCGCGGCGACCTCAGCGTCGAAAAGGCCGCGATGGCGAAATACTGGCTGACCGATACCCAAGGTGAGGTGCTGGACGAGTGCCTGCAACTGCATGGCGGTTATGGTTATATGCAGGAATATGACATCGCCGAAATGTGGGCCGATGCCCGCGTGCAGCGCATCTATGGCGGCACCAACGAGATCATGAAAGAACTGATTGCGAGGGCATTGTGAGGGGCGGGGCGGCGCGCTGCGCGACGCGCTCGGAACCGGGGGTTTCCCACCCCCGGACCCCCGTGGAGTATTTCAGGAACGATGAACCACGGCCTGCACTTTCATTGTTCCAAAAATACTCAAATCCAACGCCCGCCAAGGGTGAAACGCCGGGAGGGCACCTATGACCATCAAACTCTACTGCTTTGGCGAGAGCGGCAATGCCTACAAGGCGGCGCTGGCGCTGCAACTCTCAGGTCTTGACTGGGAGCCGGTCTTTGTCGATTTCTTCGGCGGTGAAACCCGTGGCGAGGCGTTTCGCGAGATTAACGTCATGGGCGAAGTGCCGGTGCTGGTGGATGGCGATGTGACGCTCACCCAATCGGGCGTCATGCAGATGTATATCACCGAAAAGACCGGCAAATTCGGCGGGACCACGCCGGACGAGGCGCGCGAGGTGATGCGCTGGATGTTCTGGGATAATCACAAGCTCAGCTCTCAGGCGGGCATGACGCGGTTCCTGATGAACTTCTTGCCCGAGGACAAGCGCCCCGAGGCCGTGATCCCCTTTGCCCAAGGTCGCCTCAAAGCCGCCTATAACACGCTCGACAGCCATCTGGCAGGGCGCGACTGGATCGTTGGGGATGCGATCACCAATGCCGATCTGTCGTGCTGTGGCTATCTCTATTACCCCGAACCCTTCGGCTTTGACCGCAAGGATTGGCCCAATATCGACCGGTGGCTCGGCAATATCAGCGCCACGCCCGGCTGGAAACACCCCTATGACCTGATGCCCGGCAGCCCCGCTGACCGTACCTGAATGAGGAGACCGATATGACTTACGCCTATATCTATGACACCGTGCGCACCCCGCGCGGCAAGGGCCGCAAGGATGGCGCGCTGCACGAGGTGACGGCCGCGCGCCTGAGCGCACAGGTGCTTAACGCGCTCAAATCCCGCAACGATCTCAGTGGGCACGCCGTCGAGGATGTGATCTGGGGCAATGTCACGCAGGTGATGGAGCAGGGCGGCTGCCTTGCGCGCACTGCCGTTCTGGCCTCTGATCTGGATGAGAGCATCCCCGGTCTGGCGATTAACCGCTTTTGCGCCTCTGGCATGGAGGCGGTGAACCTTGCCGCCAACCAGATCAAGGGTGGCGCCGGCGAGGCCTATATTGCCGGCGGGGTCGAGATGATGGGCCGCGTTGCCATGGGCAGCGATGGCGCGGCGATTGCCGTCGATCCGTCGATTGCGATGGAGACCTATTTCGTGCCGCAAGGCATCAGTGCCGATATCATCGCTACCGAATACGGCTTTAGCCGGGATGAGGCTGACGCGCTCGCCGTGGAATCGCAGCGCCGCGCCAAGGCGGCCTGGGATGACAAGCGGTTCGCGAAATCCATCATCGAGGTGCAGGATCAGAACGGCCTGACCATTCTCGACCATGACGAATACATGCGTCCCGGCACCGACATGCAGACGCTGGGCGCGCTCACCCCTGCCTTTCAGGCGATGGGTGAGGTGATGCCGGGCTTTGACGCCGTGGCCAAGATGAAATATCCCCATCTGGAGCGGATTAACCACATCCACCACGCGGGCAATTCCTCGGGCATCGTCGATGGCGCGGCGGGTGTGCTGATCGGATCCAAGGCATTCGGCGAGAAATGGGGCCTCAAGCCGCGCGCGCGCATCCGTCAGACCTGCAAGATCGGCACCGATCCGACGATCATGCTGACCGGCCCGGTGCCCGCCACGCAAAAGATTCTCGCCGATAGCGGCATGGCGATTTCCGACATTGATCTCTTTGAGGTGAACGAGGCTTTTGCCAGCGTTGTTCTGCGCTTTCAGCAGGCGTTTGATGTCGATCCCGGTCGTGTCAACGTAAATGGCGGCTCGATTGCCATGGGGCACCCTCTGGGCGCCACTGGTGCGATCATCATCGGCACATTGCTGGATGAGTTGGAGCGGACCGGCAAGAGTACAGGCCTTGCCACGCTCTGCATCGCCTCTGGCATGGGTGCCGCCACCATCATCGAGCGTGTCTGATGCCCAAGCTGGACCTTTCGCAGATCCCGTTCAAGGGCGGCTCGACCTATCCCGGCAAGCTGGCCGAGGCCATGGCCGGGCGTACCAGCCAGGCTTTGGGCGATGCAGGCGGTCTTGGCCAATATGGCGTCAATCTTGTCCGTCTCGCGCCGGGCGCGCAGTCGTCCTTGCGCCATTACCATATGCAGCAGGACGAGTTCGTGATGGTGACCGAGGGCATCTGCACCCTGATCGACGACCAAGGCGAGCACCTGATGCAGGTTGGCGATTGTGCCGCCTTTCCGGCGGGCGAGGCCAATGGCCATCACCTTGTGAACAAGACCGAGGCTCCCGCCGTTTTTCTGGTGGTGGGCACCCGGACCGAAACAGAGACCGGATATTACAGCGACCTCGACATGAAAGTGACGGTGGATGTCTCCGGCTACATATTCACCTGTAAAGACGGCAGCCCGCTGTCGGCTGACCAAATCGGAGAGTAAGACATGACTGATTTCGCAATGAAAACTGATGCCGACGGCGTGGCCATCATCACATGGGATACGGTTGGCAAGTCGATGAACGTGATGAACCAACAGGGGTTTCTTGACCTTGAGGCGCTGATTGATCAGGCCTTGGCCGATGAGGCCGTCAAGGGCGTGATCATCACCTCTGGCAAAGAGGGATCGTTCGCGGGCGGCATGGACCTTAACGTCATCGCCAAGATGCGCGACGATGCAGGCGACGAACCGGCCAAGGGCCTGTTTGACGGTGTGATGGGTATGCATGCCATCCTGCGCAAGATCGAACGCGCGGGCATGGACCCCAAGACCAACAAGGGCGGCAAACCGATTGCCGCCGCCTTGCCCGGCACAGCACTTGGCATCGGGCTGGAAATCCCGCTGGCCTGTCACCGCATTTTTGCCGCAGATAATCCCAAGGCCAAGATCGGCCTGCCCGAGATCATGGTCGGGATTTTCCCCGGTGCGGGTGGCACGACGCGGCTGGTGCGCAAGCTGGGCGCGATGGCGGCCTCGCCGCTGCTGCTCGAGGGCAAGCTGAACGATCCGAAAAAGGCCAAATCCGCCGGTGTCGTGGATGAGGTCGTGCCAGCGGACGAGTTGATCGCCAAGGCCAAGGAGTGGGTTCTGAGCAGCCCCAATATCGTCAAGCCATGGGATGACAAGGGCTATAAAATGCCCGGCGGTGCGCCCTATCATCCGGCGGGGTTCATGACCTTTGTCGGAGCCTCCGCAATGGTCAACGGCAAGACCCAAGGCGCGTTTCCCGCCGCCAAGGCGCTGCTGAGCGCGGTTTACGAGGGGGCATTGGTGCCATTTGACACCGCTCTCAAGATCGAGGCGCGCTGGTTCGTCAATGTGCTGATGAACCCGAGTTCAAGCGCGATGATCCGTTCGCTCTTTATCAACAAGGAAGCCTTGGAAAAGGGCGCCAACCGCCCCGACGTGCCAGACCAGAGGGTCAAGAAACTCGGCGTCATGGGCGCGGGCATGATGGGCGCCGGGATCGCGCTGGTCTCGGCCATGGCCGGGATCGAGGTGGTTCTGATCGACCAGAAGCAAGAGGCTTCCGATCGCGGTAAATCCTATACCGCCGATTACCTGGACAAGGGCATCAAGCGCGGCAAGGGCACACCCGAGAAGAAACAGGCAACGCTCGATCTCATCACCGCCACCACCGATTACAGCGCCCTCAAGGGCTGTGATCTGATCATCGAGGCCGTGTTTGAAGACCCGGGCATCAAGGCTGAGGTTACCAAGGCAGTCGAGGCCGTGGTTGGCGAGGATTGTATCTTTGCCACCAATACCTCGACCCTGCCGATCACCGAGTTGGCCAAGGCCAGCAAGCGGCCCGAGCAGTTCATCGGCATTCACTTCTTTAGCCCGGTAGAGAAAATGCTGCTGGTCGAGATCATCAAGGGCGCGAAAACCGGCCCGCGTGCGGCGGCCAAGGCGCTGGATTATGTGCGCCAGATCCGCAAGACACCGATCGTGGTCAATGATGCGCGGTTCTTTTACTGCAACCGCTGCATCATTCCCTATATCAACGAAGGCATCCGCATGGTGGCCGAGGGCGTCGCCCCGGCGCTTATCGACAATGCCGCACGCCAGCTTGGATTCCCGGTGGGCCCGCTGCAACTGGTCGATGAAACCTCGATTGATCTGGGGGCCAAGATCGCCCGCGCCACCAAGGCGGCGATGGGCGATGCCTACCCGGATGCCGCTGTGGATGAGGTGATCTTCTACATGGAAGGCGAGGGGCGTCTGGGCCGCAAATCCAAAGCCGGGTTCTTTGACTATGACGACAAGGGCAAGCGTCAGGGCTACTGGCCGGGACTTGCGGTGAAATATCCGCGCGCCGAGGCCCAGCCCGATCTGCATGAGGTGCAGCAGCGCCTGATGTTCGCGCAGGTGCTTGAGGCCGTGCGCGCGCTGGAAGAGGGCGTGCTTGAGGACATCCGCGAGGGCGACGTGGGTGCAATCCTGGCTTGGGGCTTTGCGCCGTGGTCGGGGGGACCGTTTGCTTGGCTCGACATCATCGGCACGCCCTATGCGGCGGAACGCTGTGATGAGCTGGCCGAGAAATTCGGCCCCCGCTTTACCACGCCCAAACTGCTGCGCGAGATGGCCGACAAGGCCCAGAGCTTCTATGGGCGCTTTGACAAACGCTCTGAAGCGGCTTGAAAAAACCCGGCGCGCTCCTTCAGGGCGCGCCGGGTTTCCTCTTGATTCAAATACTCAGACCCCCGGCCTGCTCCAGATCGCAGCGCCGGGGATGCGCGCTCAGAGCGGCAAAAAGGCGTCCTGATTGCCGCTATACTGCTCCAGCGCCCCAGAACCGATCTCGTGCCAGAGCCCGTGCAGCGTCAGCGTGCCATCCGCCACGGCCTTGGCCACGAAGGGAAACGTCATCAGATTCTCCAGAGAGATCACCACCGCCTGTTTTTCCAGAGCGTTCATTTGCTCTGCCTCGTCGGTCATGTCTTTGATACGCTCATATCCAGGTCGCAGGATATCGAGCCAGCGCCCGACAAAACTTGTATGTTTTTCCAGTTCCGGTGCATGGCCCGAACACATTTCCAGACAGCCCTTTACGCCGCCACAGGCGGAATGACCGATCACGATCAGATGCGCCACCCGCAGTGCGGTCACCGCGAATTCCACGGCCGCAGAAGTGCCATGCTGACCGCCGTCGGTCTCGTAGGGCGGCACCAGATTGGCGATATTGCGATGGATAAAGAATTCGCCCTGATCCGCGCCAAAGATCGAGGTGACATGCACGCGGCTGTCACAACAGGAAATCACCATGGCGCGCGGATGCTGACCTTGCTGCGCCAGATGTCGATACCATGACTGGTTCTCGGTATAGCTCGTGGCCTTCCAGCCATGAAAACGGTGCACCAGATAGGCGGGCAGGGGGCGGGCGTGTTCCATGGTCTCTCCCGTGATTTGCGGCGGTGATCTGGTCAATAGTCGGGATTCGCTTCGAATTCGAGCAATAAATTGCCCCGGTTGAAACCATTTGGGAACTGCGATGATGCATTCTGCGGCTGCCGTGGGGGTGTCGTAGTCAATGAAATATGGGTGAGACTGTGGAACGGGTGACATTGCTGAAACAACAAGAACAGGTGTGGCTGGATACCCATCGGCTTGCGGTGCTTTATCTCCAATTGGGTGAGAGCAGCGCCGAAGACGTGGTCTGCCGCGCGCTGGAGGAACTGGCGACGCGGCTTTCCCATGCCGAGCGGTTCTACCGCGAGGGGCAGATTCCGGAAATGCGTAAATGTACCCGCAGCCTGATTGCCATCGCGGATCAGATCGGCATGCAGCATCTGGCGCGGGTGGCGGGGGAAGTGACAGGGTGCATCGACGCGGGCGATGCGAACGCGCTCGCCGCAACCTTCGCACGGCTTATGCGGATCGGTGAACGGTCGCTCTGCGAGATTTGGGACGTACAAGACCCCCCATTATCAACCCCATGATTTGACGGGTTGCGGGCGGCGCAATCGTGGCTAGGGTGTCAGGCAAGAACCCCGCTATAAGGTCTGCCTAAATGAGCCTCAAATTCGCTGCGCCCGACACACCTGCCATCCCGCTCCATCTGGTCGCTGAGGGCGGGCTTGACCCTTGGCTGGCCGGACAGACACCGCAGGTCCGCGCATGGGTGGGCGCGATGGGCTTTACCGGCGCGATTGGCCGCACGCTCGTCGTGCCGGATGCGGCGGGTGGGATCGCCATGGCTCTGGGCGGTTACGGGACTGAGGCATCGCGCGCGCGCGCGCGGTTTCACCTCGCGGCGATCGCCAATGCCCTGCCTGCGGGCACTTACCGTGTCGAGGGCCTTCCAGATGCGCAGGCCGCAACAGAGGCGCTGGGCTGGCTCTTGTCGCAGTACGCCTATGAACGCTACCGCGATCAGGCCCCTGCCAAGGCCCGCCTCATAGCCCCCAAAGGGGTCGATGCTGCCCGGCTCGAAATCATCGCGGCGGGCGAGGCGCTGACCCGCGATCTCATCAATACGCCCGCCAAAGATCTAGGTCCCGCCGCGCTTGAGGCCGACTGCGCCACCAACGCAGATCAGCAGAGCGCGCGCATGACCTGCGTGCAGGGCGAGGACCTGCTCGCGCAGAACTTTCCGCTGATCCACACCGTTGGCCGCGCCGCCGAAGTGGCCCCGCGCCTCATTGATATGACATGGGGCGACACGGGACCAAAACTGACACTGGTGGGCAAGGGGGTCTGTTTTGACACCGGCGGGCTCAATCTCAAGCCCGGCTCCTCGATGGGGTTAATGAAAAAGGACATGGGCGGGGCGGCCACGGTTCTGGGGCTTGCCCATATGATCATGGCGCTCAACCTTCCGGTGCAGTTGCGCGTGCTCATTCCGGCGGTGGAAAACGCGGTTGCGGGCAATGCCTTTCGTCCCGGCGATATCCTGACCGCGCGCAATGGCCTGACGGTCGAGGTGAACAACACCGATGCCGAGGGGCGGCTGGTGCTGGCGGATGCGCTGGCCTACGGGGCCGAGGATGCGCCCGATCTGATGATTTCCATGGCCACTCTCACCGGGGCCGCACGCGTGGCGCTTGGGCCGGACCTCTCGCCCTATTACACCGACGATCCCCGTTTTGCCGTGGCACTAGAGGCCGCCGCCGCGCGCGTGGCTGATCCTGTCTGGCGCCTGCCGTTCCACACACCCTATGAGGCGATGATCGAGCCGGGCATCGCCGATCTCGACAACGCGCCCTCAGGGGGCTTTGCCGGGTCGATCACCGCGGCGCTCTTTTTGCGGCGCTTCGCGGGCGGGCTCAACTACAGCCATTTCGATATCTACGGCTGGACACCCACCGCCGCCCCCGCCCGCCCCAAGGGCGGCGTCGGCATGGGCGCGCGCGCGCTTTTGGATGCGCTGCCCGAGGTGCTGGGACTGTGACCACAACCCGCCTGATTGCCTGTCCCATCGTTGATCTCTTGCGCAGTCCCGAAGGCCCGCGCGACAGGCAGCTCTTGATGGGAGAGGGCGTCGAGGTTGCCGATACGCCCTCTCCGTCATCCTCGGGCCTGACCCGAGGATCTCGTCCAGACTGGATCGCGGTCCGTGCCACCCGCGACGGATACCCCGGCTATCTGCCTCAAGCGGCCCTGACAGGGGGCACCGTCACCCACCGGGTCAGCGCCCGCGCCACGCATCTCTACCCCGCGCCGGATTTCAAGGCGGCCGAGCGGCTCAGCCTCAGTCACGGCGCGCGGCTTCAGGTGCTTTCGGAGAACGGTCGCTTTTGCGAAACCCCACAAGGATATGTGCCACACGCCCATCTCACGCCGCTTGGGGTGCCCGACACCGATCCTGTTACCGTGGCCGAAACCTACCTTGGCACGCCCTATCTCTGGGGGGGAAACTCCAGCTTTGGCATCGACTGTTCGGGGCTGGTGCAGGCGGGTTGTCTTGCGTGCGGCATCTCCTGCCCTGGCGACAGCGGTCCGCAAGAGCAAAGCCTTGGCGAGCCTCTGTCTGAAACCGCTCCGCTCCAGCGCGGCGATCTCCTCTTCTGGCGCGGGCATGTGGCGTGGGTGTCGGACCCTGACACACTCCTGCATGCCAACGCGCATCACATGGCCGTGGCCTATGAACCCATCCGGGATGCCATTGCCCGCATCAACGCACAGGGCGACGGCCCCGTCACCTCTCGCAAACGCCTGAAAGGACTGTCATGACCTCCGATCCCTTCTTTCACCCGGTGTCCGGATTCGAGTTGCCGCGCTTTGCCGGTGTGCCCACCTTCATGCGGCTTCCTTATGTTCCCAACGGGCATGAGCGTTACAATGATGTGCAAATCGGATTGATCGGCGTGCCATGGGACAGTGGCACCACCAACCGCCCCGGCCCCCGCCATGGCCCCCGCCAACTGCGCGACGCCTCCACCATGATCCGCGCGCAGCATCCGACCTCTGGCATGCGCCCGTTCGAGACGGTGAATTGCGCTGATCTGGGCGATGTGGGGCCAAACCCTGCGGATATTCTCGACAGTATGCGGCGGATCACGGAATTCTACGATACGGTCACCCGCGCCGGGATCATCCCGCTTACTGCAGGGGGGGATCACCTTACCACCCTGCCGGTGCTGCGGTCTCTGGCCCGTCGCGCACCCGTTGGCATGATCCATTTCGACAGCCACACCGATCTCTATCACTCGTATTTCGGCGGCACGATGTATACCCACGGCACCCCGTTTCGACGTGCAGTCGAAGAGGGGCTGCTTGATCCGAAACGCGTGGTGATGATCGGCCTGCGCGGCACCATGTATGACACCGAGGATCGCGATTTCGCGGCGGCTGAGGGTATCCGCCTCATTCTGATCGAGGAATTCCATGCGCGCGGTCCCGAGGATGTGATGACCGAGGCGCGCGAGATTGCAGGCGCGGGCGAAACCTATGTCAGCTATGACATCGACTTTGTCGATCCGACCTTTGCCCCCGGCACCGGCACGCCCGAGGTGGGTGGTCCCAACAGCTATCAGGCGTTGCAAGTGGTGCGCGGTCTGCAGGGGGTCAATATTATCGGCGCTGATCTGGTCGAGGTTTCTCCGCCCTTTGACACCTCCGGCAGCACGGCCTTTCTGGGCGCGTCGATCATGTTTGAATTGCTCTGCGTCATGGCCGGATTGCACGCATCCGCCTGATCCATCCACGTTTCGACTGCATGCAGCGGTTTGGCGGCCTTAGTCGCCAAACCCTTTGGAATTCGTCAGCGAATCCTATATGGGATCATATCCCAGCCCGAACCGCGACAGGCCCATGACCAATACGACCCCAATCACACAGGATGTTCTGACAATCCCCCGCAAGTTGCCCGACGGCCCGGTGAACCTCGTCGGGCTCACACGTGAGGCTCTGCGCGAGGTTTTGATCGCACATGGCACACCCGAAAAACAGGCCAAGATGCGGGTGAACCAGATCTGGCAATGGATTTACCAATGGGGTGTGCGCGATTTCCACGCCATGACCAATCTGGCCAAGGCGTATCGCGCTCAATTGGCTGAAACCTTCTTGGTCGACATTCCCGAAGTCGTCAGCAAACAAGTCAGCGCCGATGGCACCCGTAAATACCTTGTGCGGATCGCAGGCGGGCACGAGGTCGAGGTGGTCTATATCCCCGAAACCGATCGCGGCACGCTGTGCATTTCCTCTCAGGTGGGCTGCACGCTCACCTGTTCCTTCTGTCACACCGGCACTCAGAAATTGGTCCGCAACCTGACGGCGGGCGAAATCATCGGTCAGGTCATGCTGGCACGCGACGACCTCAATGAATGGCCACGCCCCGGCGAGCCTGCGGGCGAGCGTCCGCGCCTGATCAGCAATATCGTGCTGATGGGCATGGGCGAGCCGCTCTATAATTTCGACAACGTGCGCGACGCGATGAAGATCGCCATGGATGGCGAGGGGATTTCCCTATCGCGCCGCCGTATTACGCTCTCCACCTCTGGTGTCGTGCCCGAAATTGCGCGCGCGGCCGGGGAAATCGGCTGCCTTCTGGCTGTGAGCTTCCATGCCACCACCGATGCCGTGCGCGATACGCTGGTGCCGATCAACAAGAAATGGAACATCGCCACGCTCTTGGACACGCTGCGCGAGTATCCGCGCCTCTCCAATTCAGAGCGGATCACCTTTGAGTATGTGATGCTCAAGGGGGTCAATGACAGCGATGCCGACGCCCGCCGTCTCGTGCAACTGATCAAGGGCATTCCGGCCAAGATCAATCTCATCCCGTTCAACGAATGGCCCGGCAGCCCCTATCAGCGCAGCGATTGGGAGCGGATCGAACGCTTTGCAGACATCATCTACAAGGCCGGATACGCAAGCCCCATCCGAACGCCCCGAGGCGAGGATATCATGGCGGCCTGTGGTCAGCTCAAATCTGCGACGGAACGTTCTCGCAAGTCGCGTGCGCAGATCGAGGCCGAGGCCGGGCTCTGAGCCTGTGACGGTGTTTGCCCCCCTTCCACAACCTCTCAATGCCGAAGGTCGTGCGCGCCGCGTCGGGGTCGAGATCGAACTTGGCGGCCTGCCCGAGGCCGATATAGCCCTGTTATGCGCCACTGCGCTGAACGGCACTGCACGCCAGGTGGACAGCCATATATGGGAGGTCGAAGCCAGTCAGATTGGCCGGATTGAGGTCTATCTTGATATTTTTCTGCGCAAGGCACAGCAGAGCAAATTGCGCGATCTGGCGCTCGATCTGGGGCGAGAGGTGGTGCCGGTTGAGATCGTCACCGAGCCGCTTGATCTTGATGGTCTCACCAGGCTCGACGATCTGCGCGACACCCTGCGTAAGGCGGGCGCGCTGGGCAGTGGCGCGGGTTGGTTCTTTGGCTTTGGCCTGCATCTCAACATCGAGATCGCCAGCACCGCCGACGCCGACACCGTCCGCCCGCTTATGGCCTATGCGCTGATCGAGGATTGGCTGCGCATGTCCAACCCGATCGACGACTCGCGCCGCCTCTTGCCGTTCACCGATCCTTATCCGATTGATTTCACCCGCGCCCTGATTGCCGCCGGGCCAGAGGCCACGCGCGACAATGTGATGGGCCTCTATCTCGCGCATACGCCCAGCCGCAATCGCGGTCTCGACATGCTGCCGCTCTTCGCGCATTTCGACCCCGACCGCATCGCGGCGGCGATTTCTGACAAGACTTCTGCGCGACCGACGTTTCATTTCCGCCTGCCCGACTGCCGCATAGATGAACCCGACTGGTCAATTGCCGATGAATGGCAACGCTGGCTGACGGTCGAACGGGTGGCCGCGGACCGCGCGCTGCTCAGCCGTCTGGCGCAGGCATGGGAAGACGATCACGGGCTTCTCACCCTTTCGCGTCAGGGGTGGGCAACCCGTGCGGGCCGCATCCTGCAATCGGCGGGGTTGGATCGCGCATGACTTTGCGCCGCCCCGCGATTGGGGTCACTGTCTCGCGCCGTTCAGGTTGGCGGATCTTCCCGCTCATCGCGCTCAACGTCTGGCTGGCAGGCGGGCGGGCGCTGCGCTGGCAGGCCGGGCGTGCGGCAGATATCGAGACCGTGGACGGAATCATCATCGGGGGCGGCGATGACATCTCGCCCGATCTCTATGGTGGGCGGCTTGTCACGTCGGCCCGGCTTGATCCGGATCGCGACGCGCTCGAACGCGGGTTGGTGTTGGCGGCGTTCGAGCATGCCAAGCCGGTTCTGGGCATCTGTCGCGGCAGTCAGATGCTCAATATCGCCCTCGGCGGCACGCTGCACCAGGACGCCTACGCGACCTATGAGGCCAGCGATCACATCCGCACCGTGCTGCCGCGCAAGACCGTGCATATCGAACCGGGCACCAGACTGGCCGCTCTTGCGGGCACTGCCCCGATGAAGGTCAATGCCCTGCACACGCAGGCCGTGGACCGATTGGGGAATGGCCTGCGTATTGCGGCCCATGACAGCGGCGGCATGATCCAGGCCATCGAAAGGGTGACGGAACCCTTTGCCTTGGGCGTGCAATGGCACCCCGAACATCTATTTTATGCGCATCGGCAAATTGGCATCTTTCGCGCGCTCATCGCTGCGGCTGCCGCGCGCCGGGATGAGGCCGCGCAACTGCCCGGTGTTGACGCCGCCGCGCGCTAGACGCTGCCGCGACAATTCCCCAGCCCTGCCATAATCCAGCACGATTGCGGCCACATCCGTCAACTATCCCTGAGGTCAGAGGCAAATTTTAACAGGGATGGAAACGATGAGCTTGAATCAGATCGACAGCACCACAGAAATCCGCAATTTCGTCCTGCGCGAGCGTCACCTCGCCGTGTCCGAGCGCGAATGGAAACACCGCCTGCGCGGTTATGGCTATGCAATCCGCGACACCGCGCAGGGGCGCTTTGTCACGTCGATCGGCCAAGACGCGGCGCTTTGCCAACTCAGCTGATCGCGGGGCTTTATGGGCTGCACTACTCTGGGGCCGCTCCGTAAAATCACACTCCAGAAACGACAAACCCCCGAAGCATCCGCTCGGGGGTCGTCAAAAGTAACGCCAATCTGATCCTGAAATCGGTGTCCGATCTTTTGGGATAGGCGCCTCGTGCCGCAAAAAACCGCGGTAAAAGCTTAGAGCATGCCTTCGCGCTGCGCTTTCTTACGCGCCAGTTTCCGGGCACGGCGAATCGCTTCGGCCTTCTCGCGCGCTTTCTTTTCGGACGGTTTCTCGAAATGTTGCTTGAGCTTCATTTCACGGAAAACGCCTTCGCGCTGCAGTTTTTTCTTCAGAGCGCGGAGCGCCTGATCGACATTGTTGTCGCGAACACTAACCTGCATGTGGTGTCACCACCTTCCTAAGTTAAAGTTGCAATAGATTGCAGGAAGGCGCCGTATAGCAAAGCGTCTTGGATTTGTCTAGGGTGCGCCGCAAGGAGGATCGTCGATGTCTGAACCCGATCTTATGACCCGTCTGCTCGACGCCGCAGCGCTGCATGTGCCCTTTGATGGTTGGAGCGACACAACCGTGCGCCTCGCCGCCGAGGATGCCGGAATTGCCCCCGGCCTTGTCGCTGCCATCTGCCCGCGCGGTGCGGTGGATCTGGCGCTGGCCTATCATGCAGCGGGAGATGCCGCGATGCTGGAACGTCTGGCTGAAACCGATCTCAGCGCCCTGCGTTTTCGTGATCGCGTGGCCTTTGCCGTGCGTGCCCGGCTCGATGTGGTCGAGGACCGCGAACTTGTGCGCCGGGGCATGGCTCTGTTTTCGCTGCCGCCCTATGCCGCTGATGGCGCGCGCGCGCTCTGGCAAACCGCCGATCATATCTGGACGGCCCTTGGCGACACGTCCCAGGATGTGAACTGGTACACAAAACGCGCGACACTCTCGGGCGTTTACGGTGCGACGGTGCTCTATTGGCTGGGGGATGACAGCGACGGGAATACAAAAACAGTGGAGTTTCTGGATCGCCGCATCGAGGACGTGATGCAGATCGAGACGTTCAAGGCGAAGGCCCGCGCCAATCGGCTGGTGTCTGGCCTCATGGCGGGACCGCTCAGTTTTCTGTCGCGCATCCGTGCACCCCAAGGCGCGCAGCACACTGGCATGCCGGGCCGCTGGAATGGCCCAACCTAAAGATTACGAAGGACATCACAATGACCAAGACCATGCAGGCCGTTGAAATCACGCAGGCAGGCGGCCCCGGGGTGTTGCAACTCACGTCGCGGCCGATCCCGAACCCGCGTGCGGGCGAGGTGGTGATCCGGCTGGCCTATGCCGGGGTCAACCGCCCCGATGCCCTGCAACGCGCGGGTCTCTACGCGCCGCCGCCCACAGCCTCTGACCTGCCGGGGCTAGAGGGCGCGGGCGAGATTGTGGCGCTTGGCGCAGGGGTTACGGAATGGGCGCTTGGCGATCGGGTTTGCGCGCTTTTGCCCGGTGGCGGCTATGCTGACTATGTCGCCACCCAAGCTGCGCATTGCCTGCCGGTGCCCCGTGGTATGACCCTCAAGCAGGCCGCCTGCCTGCCTGAAACTTTCTTCACTGTCTGGTCGAATGTCTTTCAGCGTGGCGGCCTCACCGCCGGTGAGCGCTTTCTTGTGCATGGCGGATCAAGCGGTATCGGCACGACCGCCATTCAGCTGGCCCATGCCCTTGGCGCGCGCGTCTTTACCACCGCTGGCAATGCCGAGAAATGCCGCGTCTGCTCGGAATTGGGGGCCGAGCGGGCCATCAATTACCGCGACGAGGATTTTGTCGAGGTTCTGCGCGCCGAGGGGGGCGCGGACCTCATCCTTGATATGGTTGGCGGCGATTACCTGCCCCGCAACGTCAAGGCCTTGGCCGATGACGGACGCCTCGCCCAGATCGCCTTTCTGCAAGGGCCAGTGGTGGACCTCGATTTCAGTCAGGTGATGATGCGGCGGCTCACGATTACCGGCAGCACCCTGCGCCCGCAAAGCAATCTCGCCAAGACCCGGATCGCCGAGGCGCTGCGCATCCATGTCTGGCCGCTGCTGGAGGCAGGCAAGATTGCCCCTGTGATGGATTCCGAATTCCCGCTGGGGGATGCCGCCGCCGCCCATGCGCGGATGGAATCGAGCGGTCATATCGGCAAGATCGTCCTCAAGATCGCCTGATCCAGCCAAACGGCGGGGACAAATAAAAAGCCGCCCTTTGGGCGGCCCTTATGGTCTTGGTATGACTGCTGCGCGCAGAGACAACTCCGGCGCATGAGGCGATCAGCCGTTGACGCTGTCCTTGAGTGCCTTGGCGATGGTCATCTTCACCACCTTGTCGGCCTCTTTCTTCATCTGCTCGCCTGTGGCGGGGTTGCGCACCATGCGCTCGGGGCGCTCGCGGCAGTAGATCTTGCCAATGCCAGGCAGGGTCACGGCACCGCCTGCGGATACTTCGCGGGTGATGATTGCGATCACGGAATCCAGCGCCGAACCGGCGGTCTTCTTGTCGTTGCCCATTTCTTCGGCCAGAGCGGCGACGAGTTGGGTCTTGGTCATGGGTTTTGCCATTTTATGGTCTCCTTGCAACTGCCCGTCTCTTGGGCCTCATGCGCGTGATTTAACGCTATGGTGTGGCTAAACACAACGGCTAGTGGGCAAAAGCAAGTCATTTTGCTGGATTTTGTGCGCATTTTCGTGGGGTCAGAGGAAGGCTGTCTCTTCAAAGCTGCGCAATTTGCGGCTGTGGATGCGTTCCAGTGGCATCCGGCGCAGTGATTCCATGGCGCGAATTCCGATCATCAGATGCCGCGACACCTGAGATTTATAGAAATCGGACGCCATGCCCGGCAGCTTTAACTCGCCCTGAAGTGGTTTGTCGCTGACGCAAAGCAGGGTGCCATAGGGCACCCGGAATCTGAACCCATTGGCGGCAATCGTGGCGCTTTCCATGTCGAGGGCAATGGCTCGCGACTGGCTCAGGCGCTGCACCGGGCCGGATTGATCGCGCAACTCCCAGTTGCGATTGTCCACGCTGGCCACCGTGCCCGTGCGCATCACCCGCTTGAGGTCAAACCCCTCTAACTCTGTCTCTGCCGCCACCGCCTCTTGCAGCGCAATCTGGATTTCCGCCAGTGCCGGAATAGGCACCCATGCGGGAAGATCGGCATCAAGCACCCGGTCCTCTCGCAGATAGGCATGTGCCAGCACAAAATCCCCAAGCGATTGCGAATTGCGTAGCCCGGCACAATGCCCCACCATCACCCAAGCATGCGGGCGCAAGACGGCAACATGATCCGTGGCGGTCTTGGCGTTCGACGGACCTACCCCGATATTCACCAGACTTATCCCCGATCCATCGGCCCGCTTGAGGTGATAGGCGGGCATCTGTGGCAGACGTTCGGGCGTGGGCAAGGTGCCATCGGGCTGCGTGATCTCGGCATTGCCCGTGCTGACAAAGGCGCAATAACCACTTGCCGCATCCGCCAGCATGCGCCGTGCATAGGTCTCGAACTCCGAGACATAGAACTGATAATTGGTGAACAGAACATAGTTCTGAAAATGACAGGGATCGGTTGCGGTATAATGCGTGAGCCGCGCCAGCGAATAATCCACCCGCTGCGCGGTGAAGGGGGCGAGCGGCGCCGCCCCATCCGGCCCTGACTGCCATGTGCCATTGACGATATCGTCATTGGTGGTCGCCAGATCCGGCACATCGAAATAATCGCGCAAGGTGAATTCTGCAGCACCCTCCTGCGGTACACTCAGCCCGGCGTTGCCAGCCACCGCGAAATGCACCGGCATTGGTGTGTCAGAGAGGCCGATCGTGACCCCGACACCATGATTTTCCATGAGCAAGCTCAACTGCTGCTCCAGATAGGCACGAAACAGATCGGGCCGGGTGATCGTTGCCGTATAGGTGCCGGGATTGGAAACGTGACCAAAGCTGAGGCGGCTGTCGACCTTGGCATAGGTGGTGGTGGTCAGGCGGATTCCGGGATAATAGGCCCGCACCCGCCCCTGTGGCAGCTCTCCGGCCAGCGCCCGCGCGAAGGAGGTGCACAGAAACCCGGTGCTCGCCTCGTACAGCAGACAGAGCCGCTCTACAGCCGCACGCGCGTCGGTGAACGCCTGTGGGGCGATCTGGTCCGGGGTCTGCATGCTCATGCCTGTCTCCTGCTGCGTGATCTCAGGTTGACACGCGCGGGGGGCATGATCAAGCTGCCACCCAAGGAGCGCATGCATATGGACTATGACGCCATCACGCCAGCGGCATTCGGGGCGGGCCTGCGTGGGCTTGGCCTCAATCTTCTGGTGCGCGATGTGCTGGCCGAGGCCGCGTTTCTGACAGAGGTTTTTGGCATGACCGCCCACCGCCTCAGCGCGGATTTCGCGATTATGACCTATGCTGGGCAGGTGATGCAGCTGCATGCCGATCATACCTATTCGGCCAATCCGATCCTCGGGCTGGTGCCCGAAACCCCGCCGCGTGGGGCGGGGGCCTCGATTCACCTCTTCGACAGCGATCCAGACACCGCCGCCGGGCGCGCCGAAACTGCCGGTGGTATGATCTTGCAACCGCCCACCAACAAACCGCATGGGCTGCGCGAATGCTGCATCCTGTGCGAAAACGGCTATGCTTGGGTCGCCTCGCGGCCCCTGACTGACAACGAAAGGACAGCCTCATGAATGTGACCACCCTGAAACCCAATATGGATCACTGGCAGGAACGTGTCGATCTCTCCGCCGCGTTTCGCTGGACGGCCCGCCTCAACATGCATGAGGCGGTGGCCAATCATTTCAGCCTCTCGATCAACGACGACGGCACGCGCTTTCTGATGAACCCCAACCAGATGCATTTCGCCCGCATCCGCGCCAGTGACCTCATTGTTGTGGATTCGAACGACCCCGAAACGCTGAAAGGGCCGAATGCCCCGGATCCCACTGCTTGGGGCCTGCATGGTGGGCTGCACCGGCATTGCCCGCATGCGCGCTGCGCCATGCATGTGCATTCCATCCACGCCACGGTTCTGGCCAGCCTCGCTGACAGCCGCCTGCCCCCCATCGACCAGAATTGCGCAACTTTCTTCAATCGTTACGTTGTGGACGAGGCCTATGGCGGGCTGGCCTTTGAGGATGAGGGCGCGCGCTGTGCGCGGCTCCTGACCGATCCCAAGAAAAAGGTGCTGATCATGGGCAACCATGGCGTCATGGTGATGGGCGACAGCGTGGCCGACACCTTCAACCGGCTCTATTATTTCGAGCGCGCCGCCGAGACCTATATCCGCGCGCTGCAAACCGGGCGTCCCTTGCGTGTTTTGTCTGACGAGGTGGCGGAAAAGACTGCACAGGAACTCGATGACTATCCCGGTCAGGCAGAGCGGCATCTTGACGAGTTAAAGGCAATTCTGGACGCTGAAGGTTCAGATTACGCGCATTAAGGGGTTTGGGGTCAAAACGGTGCAGAAACTCTGGGGGCAAACGTCCCCTACAGACCAATCACGCCGAGCGCAGACCGGTTTGCACCAGCAGCCCCTTGCGCTTGGCCTCATAGTAATAGCCCCGTGCATACCACATGATCGCGGCGTCCGGATCGCCCTCTGCCACGATATAAGCCCCGCGCAAATATTTGACCCCGTATTTCAGGTTGGTTTCAGCATCGAGCAACTCAGACGCAGGGCCCCTGTGCCCCATGCTCCGCGCAGTTTGCGGCAAAATCTGCAACAGACCGTAATAAGGCCCGTTGCGCACGCCGGGACGATGACTGCTCTCGCGGATTGCCAAGCGATGCACAAGACTGCGCGGCACCTCGTAATGATCCGCATATGTGTTGATCAACCTCCGCAATGCGGGCGTTTCATTGGGATAGAGCGGCGGCTCTGTCGGCGCTCCGCGGCTGGATACCTCGGGGCCACGTCCAGAGCAGGCGGCCAGTGGCACCGTCGCGATGAGACCCAGAACATGACGACGGCTGATCAAAGACATGGCAGCTCCTGCAAAACGTTGCGCGCAAAATGCCCGGTTCTCCCTTTTCGCGCCAGAGACCATTTGTACCACCGGCGACTCCCCGCCACCTTGCCAAATCTGACCTCTCGCGCCATGTAAGAGCCATGACCAAAACATTGCTCTCCTTTGGACACGGCTTTACCGCCCGCGCGCTCGCAGCCCGCCTGTTGCCGCAGGGCTGGACCATCATTGGCACCACCCGCAACCCCGACAAGGCCGAGGCGCTGCGGCGCGAGGGGATCACGCCCGCGCTCTGGCCCGATGAGGATCTTGGCCCGGCGCTGGCCTCTGCCACGCATCTGCTGATTTCCGCCGGACCGGATGCAGCAGGTGACCCGGTTCTGACGCGCTACCGCGATGTGATTGCTCAGACAGCCCCCCGGCTTGACTGGGTGGGGTATCTGTCGACCACCGGCGTTTACGGTGATCACGCGGGCGGTTGGGTGGATGAGGCAACCGCGCTTACCCCCGCGACCAAACGCGGTCAGATGCGGGTCGAGGCTGAAACCGCATGGCAGGCGATCCCGGACCTGCCGCTGCATATCTTTCGCCTTGCGGGCATTTATGGCCCCGGTCGCGGACCCTTCGAGAAGGTTCGCCAAGGCACAGCGCGGCGGATTATCAAACCGGGTCAGGTCTTTAGCCGCATCCATGTGGACGATATTGCACAGGTGCTTGAGGCGTCGATCAACCGCCCCAACCCGGGGGCGGTCTATAATATCTGCGATGATGATCCGGCCCCACCACAGGATGTCATCGGACATGCCGCCGCATTGCTCGGGCTGCCGCTACCGCAAGAGGTGGCTTATGATGAGGCCGAGATGACACCCATGGCGCGGTCATTTTATGCGGAATCGAAACGGGTCTCGAATCGTCGGATCAAGGATGAGCTGGGGATTGAACTGATCTATCCCGACTATCGCACCGGGCTAGAGGCGCTGTTGGCGGCAGGGGATTAAGAGCGGGGGCTCTGCCCCCGTCCCGGACGATGTCCGGGACCCCCCGAGGTATTTTGAGCCAGATGAACCTTGGTTCAGGGCTTGGTCGTGATGCGGTTGACATGACCCATCTTGCGGCCCGGCTTGACCTCTGCCTTGCCATAGAGGTGGATCGAGACCCCGGCCGTACGGGCCAGATCCGGCACCCGGTCCATGTCATCGCCAATCAGGTTCTCCATCACCACATCGGCATAGCGCGTGCCATCGCCCAATGGCCAGCCCGCCACTGCGCGGATATGCTGCTCGAACTGGTCGATCGCACAGCCCTGCTGCGTCCAATGGCCCGAGTTGTGCACGCGCGGCGCGATTTCGTTGACGATAAGCCCCCCCGGCGTGACAAAGAGTTCCACGCCCATCACGCCGACATATTTCAGGCTGTTGAGAATTTTGGCCGCCAAGAGGACGGCATCGGTGCGTTGGGCAGGCGTCAGGCGCGCGGGCACCGTGGTGGTGCGCAGGATACCCCCCTCATGCACATTCTCACCGGGATCGAAGCAGGCCACATCGCCCGCGATATTGCGCGCGGCAATCACCGAAACCTCGTGGCTGAACGCGACAAAACCCTCATAGATCGCGGGCTGCCCGCCCATGTCGGCCAGGGCCTGCTCGGCATCGGCGGGCGTCATGATCCGCGCCTGTCCCTTACCGTCATAGCCAAATCGGCGGGTCTTGAGAATTGCGGGCAGGCCGATCTCGGCCATTGCCTCGGCCAGATCACCGGCATCGTCCACGGCGGCAAAGGGCGCGGTCATCAGGCCAAGATCGCTCAGAAAGGCCTTTTCCAGTAACCGGTCCTGACTGACCTTGAGCGCGCGCCTGCCGGGGCGCACCGGGCGCAACGGCTCCAGCAGATCGAGTGCTGCGGTGGGGATGTTCTCGAACTCATAAGTGATCACATCGACACTCTCGGCAAAGCGCCGCAGTGCCGCCTCATCCGCGTACTCAGCCTTGATATGGGTGTGCGCCACATGGCTCGCGGGGCAATCGTCCCCCGGCTCGAACACGCAGGTCTTGAAGCCCAGCCGTGAGGCCGCCACCGCCAGCATGCGGCCCAGTTGACCGCCGCCCAGAATGCCAATCGTCGCGCCGGGGGAAAGGGGCTCAGTCATCGGTGGGCTCGTCCGGAATAGAGGCCGACAGCGCCGCACGCCATGCGTCCAGCCGTTGCGCCAGATCGGCATCGGAATTGGCGAGGATCGCTGCGGCCATCAGCCCTGCATTGGCCGCGCCCGCCGCCCCGATTGCCATGGTTGCCACCGGAAACCCCTTTGGCATCTGCACGATGGAATAAAGACTGTCGACGCCCGACAGCGCCCGCGTCTGCACCGGTACGCCAATCACCGGCACGCGGGTCTTGGAGGCCATCATCCCCGGCAAATGCGCCGCGCCACCAGCCCCGGCGATAATCACCTGCAAGCCGCGCGCGACCGCCGTTTTGCCATACTCCCAGAGCCGGTCCGGCGTGCGATGCGCCGAGACGATCTTGGTCTCATAGCTGAGACCTAATTCGTCCAGAATCTGCGCCGCTTCGCGCATGGTGGACCAGTCGGATTGACTGCCCATAATGATGCCGATCTTCACGCCTGCCATAAAACGCCCCTCGTCTAGAAGCGCGCACTATACTGATCAGAGACCGCTACGCAATGATGTCCGGATAGAGACGGTCCTCGATCCGCGCAATCATGTCACGCAGCCACAGCTTCTTTTTCTTGAGGCGCTGCATCATCAGCTGATCCGCCGTGCCCTTGTCTTGCAACGCACGGATGGCCTCGTCGAGATCGCGATGCTCGCGGCGGAATTCCTCCAGCTCGACGCGCAGCACATCCTCGGATTTCATCGACAGGTCGCTATAGGCATTCATGGCACGCGATTCCTCTGGGGGATTGAAAATACAAGATACTGAATCGCACCGCATTCGCAAAGCCCTTGCACGCATGCAGAGCAAACCCCATATTTGAGGCCGAGGTCGCCATAACGGGGCCTGCATAATGGACGGTCGCTTAAGCTCAAGGACGTGTCGATGACAAAGCTTACTCTGGGGTCGCACCCCTATATGCTGGGGTTTGAACAACTGGAACGGATGCTGGAACGCAGCGCCAAATCCGGGAATGAGGGTTATCCGCCCTTCAACATCGAACAGACCTCACAGAATTCCTATCGCATCACGCTGGCCGTCGCGGGCTTTGCCGAAGAAAATCTGGCAATCACCGTCGAGGATCGTCAATTGGTGATCCGTGGCCGTCAGGGCGATGAGGCTGAGGACCGGCTTTATCTGCATCGCGGGATCGCCGCGCGCCAGTTTCAGCGCTCGTTTGTGTTGGCGGACGGCGTCGAGGTGGGCGAAGCGATTATGGAAAACGGTTTGTTACATGTCGATCTCACGCGCGCTCAGCCAGAGCCGGTTGTGCAACGGATCAAGATCAACAAAGGGTAAGCCATCATGGAAACGAGATACGAATTCGGACAGGACGCAGACCGCCCAATCGTCTATGTGCGCGCGGTCGAGGTTGATGATCTGCCCGCTGAGATGCGCGATCAGCTGGGCGACCTGACGACGCTTTACGCGTTATACACCGCCGAAGGTGAGCGTCTGGCGCTGGTCAAAGACCGCAAGCTGGCGTTTCTTCTGGCGCGTCAGAACAATATGGAGCCGGTGACGGTTCACTGAACCGCCCCTCTAACGCGCGTCTAACGAAAAAGGGCCGCCCCGATCACGGGACGGCCCTCTTTCATTCGGACAGATCACAGATCAGCCAGCGATCAAGCCAAGGCTCTCCAGCTTGAGAATGACCTGATGGGCGCAGTTGTCCACGTCGACATTCTCGGTCTCAACGCGCAACTCGGGATTCTCGGGGACGTCATAGGGATCGGAAATCCCGGTGAATTCCTTGATTTTGCCCTCACGCGCCAGTTTGTAGAGACCCTTGCGGTCCCGCCGCTCGCATTCCTCGATGCTCGTGGACACATGCACTTCGATGAAGGCGCCAAACTGTTCAACATCCTCGCGCACCGCGCGGCGGGTGGTGGCATAGGGCGCGATCGGGGCGCAGATGGCGATGCCGCCGTTCTTGGTGATCTCAGAGGCGACATACCCGATGCGGCGAATATTCAGGTCGCGATGCTCTTTGGAGAACCCGAGTTCAGACGACAGGTTCTTACGCACGATATCGCCATCGAGCAGGGTCACAGGACGCCCGCCCATTTCCATCAGCTTGACCATCAGAGCGTTGGCAATGGTGGATTTGCCCGAGCCTGAAAAGCCGGTGAAGAACACGGTAAAGCCCTGCTTGGACCGGGGCGGACGGGTGCGGCGCAATTCGCGCACCACTTCGGGGAAAGAGAACCACTCGGGGATTTCCAGACCTTCCGCCAGACGGCGACGCAGTTCGGTGCCGGAAATGTCGAGAACGGTAGAGCCTTCCGGTACTTCGGAAATCGGGTAGTACTGCGCCTTTTCCTGCACATAGACCATATGTTTGAAATCGACCATCTCGATGCCGATCTCATCCTGATACTGCTTGAACAGTTCCTGTGCATCGTAGGGGCCGTAAAAATCCTGCCCGGCAGAGTTCTTGCCCGGACCGGCATGATCGCGCCCGACGATAAAATGCGTGCAGCCGTGGTTCTTGCGGATCAGACCGTGCCAGACGGCTTCGCGCGGGCCGGCCATGCGCATCGCCAGATTGAGCAGGCTCATCGTGGTGGTAGAAGACGGATATTTGTCCAGCACGGCCTCGTAGCAGCGCACGCGCGTGAAATGATCCACATCTCCCGGCTTGGTCATGCCCACGACAGGATGAATGAGCAGGTTGGCCTGCGCCTCCTTGGCGGCGCGGAACGTCAATTCCTGATGCGCGCGGTGCAGCGGGTTGCGGGTCTGGAATGCCACGACGCGCCGCCAGCCCAGTTTGCGAAAGAGCGCGCGCAATTCGTTGGGCGTGTCACGACGCCCCCGGAAATCGTAATGCACCGGCTGCTGAATGCCGGTAACCGGGCCACCCAGATAAATCTTGCCTGCTGTGTGATGCAGATAGTTCACGGCCGGATGCGCCAGATCATCGGCGCCGAACACCTTTTCCGCCTCACGCGCCTTGTTGGGCGTCCAGCGGTCGGTGACGGTCATGGTGGCGAGGATCACCCCCTCTTGGTCGCGCAGCGCGATGTCCTGTCCGATTTCCAAGCCGTCGGCGAATTTTTCGTTCACATCAAGCGTGATCGGCATCGGCCAGAGCGAACCATCGGCCAGCCGCATGGTTTCGACCACACTGTCGTAATCGGCCTCAGCCATGAACCCTTTGAGCGGATTGAACCCGCCATTCATCAACAGTTCCAGATCACAGATCTGCCGCGGCGTCAGATCCCAGCTCGTCAGATCTGCCGCCTCCACTTTTAGCTTCTGGGCGCTCTCATAGGAAACATAGAGCTCGGGAACGGGGGCTAGGTTTGGCTGTTGCATCATGGGCCTCAGGCGGTTGCAAATTTCAGGGGGCTGCCAATGGCAACCTGTTGCGGCGCGGCTTAGCCCCGGATCATGCCTGAAATCAAGGCATAGCCGCATTGCGCCTGCATTTGAGACAAAAATGACGCGAAAGTCTGCCGGTTAGGAACGCCCGGCCCAGACCATGGTATTTTGCCGAACGAGACTGTCATCTCGCCCGGTTCTCGAGGCAAATCAATCCGCGCCGGGCTTTCTGATTAGAGCTATTCTAAGCTGATGAATCTTTTGAACCTCAAGGAGCAATTTCGCTTCCCTGTCTCTCAGCCTCTTGTCTGGGGCACTTTCTGCGGTGGCTTTGGCGCAGGGGGCCGCCGTCTCTGACCTGCGTGAATGCGCGCGGCGCCCCTGCGCCCCACCGGCGAGGTGAAATAAGACCAGGCGACGGGGGGCCGGTTCGGCCTCCCGCTTTGCGCCTTCGCTTCGTTTCTAATGACTCAGTTGATCAGCCCGGCATGGCGCATGCCAGCTTCGACCAGCGCCTTGGTCGGATCGCTCAGACCAACCAGAGGCGAGCGGACCTCTTCACTGCACAGGCCCAACCGCGACATGGCGTATTTGACGCCAACCAACCCCGGCTCGACAAAGATAGCCCTGTGCAGCGGCATCAGCCGATCCTGCAAATCCAGCGCCTTGGCATAATCCCCCGCCAGCGTCGCCTCTTGCACCTGCGCCACCAGTTTGGGCGCAACATTGGCGGTGACCGAGATCACGCCAACCCCGCCTTGGGCATTGAACCCGTGCGCGGTGGCGTCCTCGCCGGAAATCTGGATGAAATCCTTGCCGCAGGTGATCCGCTGGGCACAGACCCGCGCCAGATCGCCGGTCGCGTCCTTGACGCCGACAATCCGCGGCAACTGCGCCAGCACACCCATGGTCTCGGGGCTCATGTCCACTACGGAGCGTCCGGGAATGTTGTAGATGATGATCGGCAGATCGCAGCAATCGTGCAGCGCGGTGAAATGCGCAATCAGCCCAGCCTGAGTCGGCTTGTTGTAATAGGGTGTTACGACCAGCGCCGCATCGGCCCCCACCTTATGGGCGTGCTGCATCAATCTGATCCCCTCAAGGGTGTTGTTGCTTCCAGCCCCCGCAATTACCGGAATCCGGCCTGCGGCGGCGCGCACCACCTCTTCAACGACCATCTCATGTTCTTGATGCGTCAGGGTCGGGCTCTCGCCGGTGGTGCCCACCGGCACAAGACCGTTGCTGCCCTCACCGATATGCCATTCCACCAGTTTCTTGAGCGTCTCCACATCCACCGCGCCGTTCTTGAACGGCGTGACCAAGGCAGGAAAAGATCCTTTGAACATGACACGCTCCTCTTGTCTGACTGCTGTGGGCTTGGGCCCGCATTGCTCTCTCGCGCCATAGGCGGTTGGCCGCGCATATTCACCGGCATCATCAATGGACGCGGGCGCGCGGGCCGCTTAGGCTGGCGTTGTCTATCCTTCGCAATAGCGGGAAATGCAAGAGATGTTGCGCGCGCTGATCATGGTTTTCGGGCTGTTTTTGCCGGTTTCGGTGACGCATGCGGCGGATCTGCAACGACAGGCGCCGCGCCCTTTGGCCAGCGCGCTTGACGCCATTCAGGCCGGACGATGGGAGGTGGCGGCGCGTCTGGCGCGGCGCGATGGTGCCGCCGCCGCCGATCTGATCGAATGGCATCGCTTGCGTGCAGGTCTGGGCGACCCTGCGGCGATTCTCGATTTTCTTGACCGAAACGCGCATTGGCCCGGACTCGACTATCTGCGCCAGCAGAGCGAAGAGCCGATGACCCATGCCGATTTTGATGACGTTCTGGCCTTCTATGACGGGTATCTTCCGCAGACAGGCACCGGCGCTCTGAACCTCGCGCATGCGCTTTTGGCGCGCGGACGGCAGAGCGAGGCTGAGATCGGGATCGTTCTGGCATGGCGCACGCTCGATCTGACCACGGCTGAACATCAGGACATCCTGCGTGCGTTCGGCCCGCTTCTGGGCCCGCATCACGAGGCACGATTGGACATGGCGCTCTGGCGCGGTCTTGAGGATGTGACCGACATGCTGCCCTTGGTCTCAGACGAGGCCCGCCGCTTGGCCAAACTGCGCGGCACCGTCAAGCGCGACGGCGGCGCAGGGCTGACAGAGGCCGACTCCCGCCATCCCGGCATCGCGTTCGAACTCTTCACCCGTCACCTCAGCAACGCGCCCGAGGATGCCATCGCCGTGCTCTTGCGGCAAAGCAGGATCAAGGCCGGTCTGGGAGCGCCTGAACGCTGGGCAAGCTGGCGGCGTGCACTGGCCCGCCAGAGCATGCGCGCCGGTGACGCGCAACTGGCCTATGATATCGCCTCGGTACATCAATTGGTCGAGGGGTCGGATTACGCCGATCTCGAATGGCTCTCGGGCTATCTGGCGCTGACCTATCTCAATGCGCCAGAGCTGGCGCTTGACCATTTTCAACGCTTCCGCGCCGCCGTTGCCACGCCAATTTCGCTGGGGCGCGCAGGCTATTGGATCGGCCGCACCCAAGACGCGCTGGGCGACCCCGAGGCGGCACATCTGGCCTATGCCGAAGGGGCCGCCTATCAGACCAGCTTTTACGGGTTGCTCGCCGCAGAGGCAGGTGGCCTCGCCTTCGATCTGCGCCTTGCCGGGGCTGAGACCTCACCGGACTGGCGCAGCGCCGCGTTTGCCCGTACCGACCTGCACGAGATCGGCACGCTCGCATTGCGCATGGGCGATCTGGGCCTCGCGCGGCGGTTCTTTCTGCACTTGGCGGACTCGCAGGATCGAACCGGTCTGATGCAGATGGGCCATATGCTTGAAGATCTGGAACAGCCTCATCTTCAGGTCATGTTGGGCAAAACGGCGGCAGACCGCGGATTGATCGTAGAGCGGCCCTATTACGCCCTGCATCCTATGGCAGACATGGATCTGCCCACCCCGACGGAACTGGCCTTGGCCATTGCCCGGCGCGAAAGCGAATTCAACCCCGTGGTGGTCAGTGGCGCGGGCGCGCAGGGGCTGATGCAGCTCATGCCCGGCACAGCCCGTGACATGGCCCGCGATCTGGGCCTGCTCTATGTGCCCTCGGACGTGCTCAATGACTGGTCCTATAACGCACGGCTCGGGTCTGCCTATCTGGCGGGGCTGGGCGGGCGGTTTGGCGGCAATATCGTTCTGGTCGCGGTGGGCTATAACGCCGGTCCGGCGCGCGCCGCGCAATGGATCGAGGACTATGGCGACCCGCGTGGGCGCGATGCCCATGCCATCATCGACTGGATCGAACATATCCCGTTTCGAGAGACACAGAATTACGTGATGCGCGTGGCCGAGAGCCTGCCCGCCTACCGCGCCCGTCTGGGCAAAGCCCCTCTGCCGCGTGCCTTCTCAGAGGAACTGGCCGGCAACAGCGTGGCCCCGGTCGGAGAGTGAACCGCGCGACCAAAGGGGCCGCGCGGCATAGGGTTTATCAGCCGATAATCGCGTTTAGCGTCGCACTTGGGCGCATCACCGCCGCCAGCTTGGCCGGATCGGCGTGGTAATAGCCGCCAATATCGGCAGGCTTGCCTTGGGCTGCGGCCAGTTCACTGACGATCTTGGTCTCGTTCTCGACCAACGCCTGTGCCACCGGGGCAAATTCGGCGGCCAGTGCGGCATCCTCGGTCTGTACCGCCAGCGCCTCGGCCCAGTAGCGGGCAAACCAGTAATGGCTGTCGCGGTTGTCCGGCTCTCCCACCTTGCGGCTGGGCGAGCGGTCATGGTCCAGAATGCCTTGGGTCGCGGTGTCAACCGCCTCGCCCAGCACCCGCGCCCGCGCATTGCCACTGGTCTCCGCCAGAAACTTGAGGCTCTCGCCCAAGGCGCAGAACTCGCCCAGGCTGTCCCACCGCAGATGGTTTTCCGACTGCAATTGCTGCACATGTTTGGGGGCTGAGCCACCAGCGCCGGTCTCGAACATGCCGCCACCGCTCATCAGTTTGACGATCGACAGCATCTTGGCGCTGGTGGCCAGTTCGAGGATCGGGAACAGGTCGGTCAGGTAATCCCGCAGCACGTTGCCGGTGATGGCAATGCTGTTCTCGCCCTTGGTGATGGTTTCCAGCGAGGCGCGGGTCGCCTCACGCGGGGCCATGATCTCGAATTTGTCTTCCACACCCTTTGCCGCAAGGATCGGTTTGACCATCGCGATCAGTTCCGCGTCATGGGCGCGTGCCGCATCCAGCCAGAAAATCGACCGATAGCCGGTGGCCTTCTGCCGCTCGATGGCCAGATTGACCCAATCCTCGATCGGTGCCTTGCGCGCCGAGGCCGAGCGCCAGATATCGCCAGCCTCAACGTTCTGCTGGTGCAGCACGGTGCCATCCTCAAGGATCATCTTGACGGTGCCCGACTGCGCAATCTCAAACGTGGTCGGGTGGCTGCCGTATTCTTCGGCCTTCTGCGCCATCAGGCCGATGTTCTGCACCGTGCCTGCGGTGGCGGGGTTCAGCTTGCCGTTCTCCTTAAAGAACTTGATCGCCTCGTCATAGACCGGTGCATAGGCATTGTCGGGGATGACGCAGACTGCGTCATGTTCCTGATTGTCCGGGCCCCAGCCCTTGCCACCCGCACGAATGAGCGCAGGCATTGAGGCGTCAATGATCACATCCGAGGGCACATGCAGGTTGGTGATCCCCTTGCTGCTGTCCACCATGTAGAGCGGCGGGCGCGTGGCCATGCAGGCGTCAATCGCCGCCATGATCCCGGTGTTGTCCTTGACGCGGGCCAAGAGATCACCCAACCCCGAATTCGGGTTTACGCCCAAGGCCGCCATTTCATCGCCGAATTGCTCGAACACCGGGGCAAGGAACGCCTTGACCGCGTGCCCAAAGATGATCGGGTCCGAGACCTTCATCATCGTGGCCTTGAGGTGGATCGAAAACAGCACGCCCTCTGCCTTGGTCCGCTCGATTTCCTCGGCAAGAAAGCTGTCCAATGCGGCGGCGCTCATATAGGTGGCATCCACCACCGTCCCCGCCGGATAGCTCAGCCCGTCCTTGAGCACGGTTTCGCCGCTGGCGGTTTCCAACACGATCTTGGCCTTGCTGGCCTGCGGCAGGGTTGCGGATTTCTCGTTCGAGAAGAAATCCCCGCCTGACATTGCAGCCACGCGCGTCTTGCTCTCAGACGACCACTCACCCATGCGATGCGGGTTGGCTTGGGCATAGGATTTGACGGCGGCGGCGGCGCGGCGGTCGGAATTGCCCTCGCGCAAAACCGGGTTCACAGCAGACCCCTTGAGCGCGTCATAGCTCGCGCGCACTGCCTTTTCGGCGTCGCTCGCGGGCTCTTCGGGATAGTTGGGGATGTTATAGCCCTGGCTTTGCAACTCGCGGATTGCCGCCAGAAGTTGCGGCACCGAGGCCGAGATATTCGGCAGCTTGATCACATTCGCATTCGGGGTTTTAACCAATTCGCCCAGTTCCGCCAGATCATCGGCAATCCGCTGCTCTTCGGTCAGATGCTCGGGAAAGGCGGCAAGGATGCGGCCCGCCAGCGAAATGTCTTTGGTGCCCACGCTCACATCTGCGGCGGCGGCAAAGCGCTGGATGATCGGCAAGAGCGAGGCGCTTGCCAGTTCGGGGGCCTCATCGACCTTGGTATAGATGATGTCGGGGGTATTGGACGTGGCCATCGGGGATCCTTTCCGATTTGGGGATGATCGGCGCTGCCCTGCGGCGCAGGTGCGCGACTCGTTGGATTGAGGCTGTCTTAGCCTAAAACTCTCGGGCAATAAAGATAGTATGCGACGGTATACAAAATAAATTGTCTAAACCGTCTGCGCGGCCCGTACCCGTAACCGCTGCATCAGGCCATAGCCCAACAGCACCGCGCCCAGAACCCCCAGATGCGCCGGCATCGGCGTGCCGGCAAACTGCTGTCCAATGGGCACGGCAATGGCGACACTGCCCACCGTGGCCACGGCCCCGGTCACGCTCGCCGCCATGCCTGCAATCGCGCCCATCGGGGCCATCGCCAGTGCATTGAGATTGCCAAGCGTCAGCCCGGCCTGAAAGAAAACGCTGGTTTGCCAGATCAGAAAGATGGCGAACTGCGCGCCGGGGGGCAGTCCCATCTGCCAAAACGTAATCGCCAGAACCGACAGCACGATCTGCGTCCCGAGCGCCGCGCTGACCATCCGCTCCATCCCCAAGCGCATCACGAGGCGGGAGTTGAGGAAACTGCCGCTCCCTGCGATCAGCGCCATCAGGAAAAACCAGTAGGGAAAGCTGCTGGCGCGGTGGAATGTCTCATCGAATACCGGCTGCACCATGCTGAGCGAGGTAAAGAGCGTGGTCATGCATAACATCTGTACCACGATTGCCAGACGTGTGACCGGATGCGCCAAAACCTCGCGCAGCGCCGCCCAGAGAGGAGCGGCGCGAAACGGGCGGCGCGCATCCTTTGGCAAGGGTTCCGGCAGGCGCAGCGCCATCCAGAGCGAGAGCACTAGCGCAAACACCACAAAGGCCGCGAACACCCCACGCCAGCCTGCCAACGCAATGACTCCTGTTCCCAGCAGCGGGGCCATGGCGGGCGTCAAGGCAAAGACCATCATCACAAAGGACATCAGCCGCGCCATGTCGCGCCCGGCATAGAGATCACGGATGATGGCGATTGACACGATCCGAAACGCCGCCGCCCCAACACCTTGGATCGCCCGCGCGACCAGCAGGGCTTCAAGGCTCGGGGCGAACATCGCAAGACCGGAACCGGCGGCATAGATCGCGGCACCAATCAGGATCACCCGTTTGCGCCCGAACGAGTCCGACAGTGGCCCTGACACAAAGGTACCCAGCCCCAGACCTAACAGAAATGCGGTGATGATTAACTGCGCACGGTTTGGCGCCTCGGGGGTCAAGGCCTCGGCAATATGCGGCAATCCCGGAAGCATCGCGTCGATAGAGAACGCGACCGTCGCGGCCATCATTGCCATCATGGCGATGAACTCAGGCCGAGAGAGGGGGGGCTTGGCGGGCATGGGGTATCCTTTGTCGCGGGGATGACCGGGCTTAGCACGGCCTTGCGGGGGAGACCAGATGACGCCCTCGGGATAGTTGAGTTAATCTATCTGGTTTGCGGGAGCCGACAAAAGGCAGCGTCGCATGGCGCTTCATCTGTGTCTGACAGGGTCCTTTTGGGGCGGATTGCGTGTAAGGTTTCGCCGTTATTTTGTACAAACCTCAAGGTGTCACTGCCGCCTTTCAGCATATCCATCCCCTCTGCAAAAGCGCTTGCGCGATGGCTCAAAGACACGGATATCTAGGCTCCATGCGCCTGACCTATTCCGCCCTCGCTGCCTTTACCGCATGTTGCGTGGCTATCGGTGTGTTCTGGCTCTCGCTCAGTTTCTTTCAATACGAAGAAGAAACCAAGGCGCGGGGGCGGCTCTCTCTGTATCGCAGCACGGTTGTATCAGAGCTGGAACGGTTCTCGCATCTGACCTACGTTCTGGCGCGCGACAGCCACGTTATCGACACCGCCACCGGGGCTGCCACTGGACGGCTTGACCGTAGATTGGCAGCCTTCGCCGCGCAATCCGGATTGGATGCCATTTATCTGATGCGCCCGGACGGAATGACAGTTTCTGCATCGAATGCAGGAAAATCGGATAGTTTTGTGGGGCAAGACTATTCGTTTCGCCCATATTTCCAACAGGCCCGAAACGGCACGCAGGGCCGGTTTTATGGCATTGGGGCCACCACCGGCCTGCCCGGTTATTTCATTGCCGATGCTGTCCGGCTGCCGGATGAAACCCTGATTGGGGTCATCGCGATCAAGCTTGATCTCACCGATTTGGAAGAGGCGTGGCGCGCCGCGGGCGAACAGGTTTTACTGGCCAATCGTGATGGGGTGATCATGCTGTCCTCCGATCCCGACTGGCGTTACCGCACGCTGCAAGACTTGGATTCGGCGCAGCGTGCGCGCATCGCGCAGGACCGACAATTCCCCGGCCAGCGTCTGGAACCACTCGACTGGGCGGATAATAAGGATGCACGGGCCATGATCGGCGGCGCAGAGCGCATTCACCTCTCGGCCAGCGTTCCGCCGCATGACTGGGTGTTGCATTATTTTGCGGACGACAGCGCGGCCATGACCCGAAGTTGGCTCCTGACGGGGATGGTGATGATCCTTGCGGGGACTGGCTTTCTCGTGTCTCAGGTGCGCCGGACGCAGCGCATCGGAGAGGCTTTGCGGCGCTCTGAGGCCGAAGAGGCGCAATTGCGTGAGGCAAATGAACGACTTGCAGTCGAAATCGAGGAACGTCGCGCAGCAGAACGTCGCTTAAAGCGCACCCAGAATGAGCTGGAGCGTGCCAGCCGTCTGGCGGCGCTCGGGCAGCTGGCGGCCTCTGTCACGCATGAGCTGGGACAGCCTATCGCCGCCATGCGTAACCATCTGGCCGCAGCTGAAATAGGCGGGCAGCGGGCCGAGCGCATCTTGCCACGCATTTCTGGAATTGTGGACCGGATGGAGGCGATCACGCGTCAGCTCAAGTTCTTTGCCCGCACCGACCGTGAGGATTTCTCGCAGGTTGACCTGCGCGCGGTGGTGCAGTCGGCCTTGGCATTGGTGGAGCCAAATATTGAGAAAATTGGCGTTGAGGTCACATTTATCCAGCCCAAGCATCCTATTTTGGTACGTGGCAATCAGTTGCGGCTGGAGCAGGTGTTGACCAACATACTACGCAATGCTGTAGATTCTGTCGAAGATTGCCACATACGGCAGATTGCCCTCAGCTTGGGGGGGTGTGACGGCACGGGTTGGGTAGAGATCTGCGACAGCGGGCATGGTCTGGGTCAGGCTAGCCTGGATGATCTGCAAGAGCCCTTTGTTACCACGCGAGAGAGTGGCCGCGGTATGGGGCTTGGCCTTGCGATTTCAGCCAACATCGTCAAGGAACATCATGGACGGATCAGCGCCCGCAATGGCACGAACAGCGGTGCGGTGTTTCGCGTAGAGTTGCCGCTCGCAGATAGGGACGAGGACTTGAGCGCCGCATGACCAGCCTGACCCACCCCCGAATTCTGATTGTCGAGGATGATAAGGCAATGCGGGTATCGCTGGTCGATCTTCTGGAGGCGGCTGGCTGGCAGGTTGAGGCACTGCCACGAGCGGAGCGGCTGGCCGAAAGAATGGCCGAGGTGCAGCCCGATGTGATCCTGTCTGATGTCCGTATGCCTGGGATGTCGGGCCTCGAATTGCTCGACACACTCGACCCGGATCTGGCGCCGCCTCTGGTACTGATTTCGGCGCATGGCGATATCGCCATGGCGGTGGATGCGATGCGCAGGGGGGCCTACAGCTTTGTCGAGAAACCCTACGAGCCGCGCCGCCTGTTGAACATCCTGCACCATGCCGCAGATCAGCACATGATGCGCCAAACGACCGCGCGGCTCAAGAACCGGCTGGCGCAGCTTTCGGGGCTGAACCGTGTTCTCTTGGGCGAAACACCGGAAACCATCGCGTTGCGCGATGAGGTTCTGGATCTGGCGCAAAGCGGCGCGGCGGTGATGCTGCAGGGCGAGACCGGGACCGGAAAAGAACTGGTGGCGCGCGCGCTTCATGATCTTGGACCTCAGGCTGAGGGGCCGTTTCTGGCCCTCAACTGTGCCGCATTTTCGGTGGAAGGCTTTGAAACTGAAATGTTTGGCGTTGAAGGTGGGGCAAAGGGGCGTCTGCGAGGGGCGGATGGCGGGACGCTTTTTCTCGATGAAATCTGTTCCTGTCCTTTGCCTGTTCAGGCCAAGCTGCTCCGGCTGATTGAGGACAAGCAAGTCACGCCTCTTGGGGCGCCGATTGCCGTACCGTTGCGGTTCCGCGTCATGTCAGCAACCAACGAAGACACCCAAGAGGCAGTGCGCGACGGACGGTTGCGGGCGGATTTGCTCTACCGGCTGAACACAACGTTAATTGCGCTGCCGACGCTGCGGCAACGCCGCAAT
The DNA here is from genome assembly GCF_048262375.1 of Roseovarius sp. Lineage (GTDB taxonomy): Bacteria > Pseudomonadota > Alphaproteobacteria > Rhodobacterales > Rhodobacteraceae > Roseovarius. The sequence continues at coordinate 270,895 of NZ_JBLXFE010000002.1, read as the reverse complement.
GATGTCATGCTTCTGGCAGCCAGATTTCTGGAGGAATTTGCCCGGGTCTACGAAACCCGCGCTCCGGACCTGAGCGCTGAGGACAGTGCCGCTTTGCTGGCGCATGACTGGCCGGGCAATGTGCGCGAACTGCGCAGTGTTTGTGAACGGCGCGTGTTGGCGGCCCGGCGTGGGTCTGGGTCAATGGCGCAGGCCTTGTGCCGCGACGCACCGGGCGACGATGTTCCCGATACGCTGCGCGAGGCCGTGGCCGCATTCGAGCGCGAGCTGATTGCCAAGGCAATCACCGCACATCGGGGCCGCATGGAGGCCGTCGCCGAGGCACTTGGCATCGGGCGGCGGACGCTGAATGAAAAGATCGTAAAACTGGGTCTGGACAAAGAGGCTTTGCTATAGTGTCATTGCGGAATTCCGCAGGGTTGCCGATGGGGAGTAGGCGGTTTTCTTCATAGTAAGCGCGTCTGGTTTCCCTCAAGGTGCCCCCAATAATCTGACATGAAATCTGGGAGGAGAAACCATGCAGAAATATCTGAGCTATACCGCCGTTGCCGCACTCAGTCTTGCTTTCGCTGGAGAGGCCATGGCGACCGAATGGAACGTGTCCGTCTGGGGCAAACGGCGTGCCTTTACCGAGCATGTGGAGAAGCTGGCAGAGCTGGTAAGTGCCAAGACCAACGGCGAATTCACTATGAACATCAGCTATGGTGGTCTGTCGAACGAGAAAGAGAACCTCGACGGCATTTCCATCGGTGCGTTTGAAATGGCTCAGTTCTGTGCCGGGTATCACGCCGACAAGAACCCTTCGCTGACGGTGCTGGAGCTTCCCTTCCTTGGCGTGGAAACGCTGGAACAGGAAACGGCCCTCTCGCAGGCTCTCTATGATCAACCGTCGGTCAAGGCGGATCTTGGACGCTGGAATGCGACGCTTCTGATGCCCACGCCGATGCCGCAGTACAATTTCGTCGGGGCAGGCGATGTGCCCAACAGTCCCGATGATTTCCAAGGCATGAGTGTACGAGCCCTCGGCGGTATCGGGGCCGCGATGCAGGCCATCGGCGCCGTGCCAACCTCAATGTCCGCCACAGAGGTCCGGCAGTCGATGGACAGCGGCGTGGTCAAGGCCGTCAGCTTTGCGCCACATGCGCATATGTCCTTTGGCACCATCGAAAGTGCAACATGGTGGACGGCCAACCTCAACCCCGGAACCGTAAATTGCCCGGTTGTGGCCAACACTGATGCGCTCAACGCCCTGACAGATTCAGAGCGCGAAGCACTGCTGGGGTCCATCGACGAGGCGCTCGCCCATTACATCGACTACTACGAAAACCAGACTATGAAGGCTTGGGGCCCCGCTCTGGAAGAGCGCGGGGTCACCTCCATCACCTTCGATCAGGCATCGCTTGATGCGTTCAAGAACGTTGCGGCAGGTCCCGCCGCGGCCAGTTGGATCGAAGAGAATGGTGCACGCGGTCTGCCTGCGCAGGAGCTTTATGATTTCGTAACAGCCAAGCTGGCAGAGATCAAAGGCGGCTCTTGAGCCGATGACGCCGATCCGCTGCGCAAGGCGCGTGGCGGATCGCTTTGCATCCTGAAAATACAGGGGGGGAAGTCCCATGGCGGGTGCGGCATCTGTGCTGTCCGATCACAGCCTTCTTAGCTATCTTGACCGAGGTCTCTACAGGCTGGAGCGGCTGCTCGCACTGCTGAGCGGGATTGCCGTCTTTTCCATCATGATCCTTGCTGTGATCTCTGTGGGCGGACGCAATTTATTCAATCAACCTTTGCCCGGATATGTCGATTGGATCGAACAGATCATGCCACTGATCGCCTTTATGGGCGTGGCTTATACACAACGCGATGGTGGGCATATTCGCATGGATATCGTTGTCGGGCTGCTCAAGGGGCGGGCCTTGTGGTTGGTTGAATTGATCACCACTCTGGCGGTTCTCGCGCTGATGCTCTTGCTCGTTTGGGGGAGCTGGGCGCATTTCCAGCGCAGTTTTGACTTTACTGCCCCGATGTGGAGCCGCGACAGTACGATCGATATCGGTCTGCCCATCTGGCCTGCCAAGATCTTGGCCCCGATTGCCTTTGCCGTGCTGTCACTGCGCCTGAGCTTGCAGCTTTGGGGATATGGCCGGGCTTGTCTCTCTGGGGACGAGCAGCCTGTCGCCGTACCGTTGATCGAAGATGTGGCAACCCAAGCCGCACGCGAAGCCGCGCAACTCAGCGGCCATGATACGTAAGGGACGCACCTGATGGAGCCCATTGAGATTGGAATTGTCGTCACCGGCATCATGCTGGTTGTCGTTGTGCTGGGAATGCGAGTGGCCTTTGCCGCGGCATTGGCTGGCGTTATTGGGCTGATCTGGATCTTTTGGTCCAAGAAGGGCTACGATGGCGATCAATTCCTCTGGGCACTGACTGTCGCCGTCAAGACCGCAGGGCAGGTGCCGCATTCCAAGGTCAGCTCTCAGGCGCTCAGCCTCATTCCCACCTTCATCCTCATTGGCTATCTCGCCTATTATGCAGGCCTCACACAGGCGCTTTTCGAAGCGGCGAAACGTTGGGTCGCGTGGGTTCCGGGGGGGCTTGCGGTTTCGACAGTGTTCGCCACCGCAGGATTTGCCGCCGTGTCGGGCGCGAGTGTGGCGACCGCCGCAGTTTTTGCGCGCATCGCTATCCCCGAAATGCTCAAGATCGGGTATGATAAACGCTTTGCCGCTGGTGTCGTCGCAGCCAGCGGGACCTTGGCCAGCCTTATACCGCCGTCTGCGCTCTTGGTGATCTATGCAATCATCGTCGAGCAAGATGTCGGCAAGCTGTTGCTTGCAGGCTTTGTTCCAGGCGTCTTCTCGGCAATTGTCTATGTCGTCCTGATTATTGGTCTCGCGGTGACAGTCAAAGGATTTGGACCGCCGGTCACTGGGTTCACCTGGCGCGAGAGGTTCGTTTCACTACCGCCGGCGCTGCCTATCGTGTTTGTGGTCGTGACCATTGTGTTTTTCGTCTACAATCCGTTTGGCGGCGATGCTTGGGGCACGCCCACCGAAGGCGGGGCAATCGGGGCCTTTCTGGTGTTTCTGGTGGCCCTCTATCGCGGCATGCGCTGGCCGGAACTAAAGCAAGCGTTGCTTGAAACCGCAAAGCTGAGCGCGATGATATTCACGATCATCTGGGGTGTTCTGATCTATGTGCGGTTCCTTGGATTTGCAGATCTGCCGCATGCCTTTGCCAACTGGATCACCTCGTTGACCATGTCGCCGATGCTGATCCTGATCTGCATCCTGTTGGCCTATGCGGTGCTGGGCATGTTCATGGACGCCATCGGCATGCTGCTCTTGACGCTGCCTGTGGTCTACCCGGCTGTTATGGCGCTTAATGGTGGTGTAGCGGTCAGTGCTGCCGACAGCACCTTTGGCATGTCTGGTCCAATGTGCGCGATTTGGTTCGGAATTCTCGTGGTGAAGATGGCCGAGTTTTGTTTGATCACGCCGCCGATTGGCCTCAACTGTTTTGTGGTGGCAGGGGTGCGCGATGATCTCAGCGTGCAGGACGTGTTCAAGGGCGTTACGCCATTCTTTGTCGCGGATGCCGTGACGATTGCCCTGCTCGTGGCGTTTCCTGCCATTGTCCTGTGGCTTCCGGGGCAGGTATGAGGTTCTGAAATTCATAAAACTTGAAGTGTTAACATCTCGGTAGCTTCCGTTGTGCTACTCCTTAATGCGGGTGAGTACAAAGGTGATGAGAATGAGCGCGCATAGCAATGCGGCGCCAGTCATCATCAAACGGAAAAAGGTAGTGGGTGGCGGCGGGCATCATGGCGGTGCCTGGAAGGTGGCGTATGCTGACTTTGTCACGGCGATGATGGCTTTTTTCCTGCTGATGTGGCTGCTGAACGCAACGACGGAACAACAACGCAAAGGTATTTCGGACTACTTCAGCCCGACCGTGCCGATCAGTAGGATTTCAGGCGGGGGAGATGGAGCATTCGGCGGTGACAGTGTATTCTCCGACGATGTTCTGCCGCAAAACGGCACGGGGGCTTCTCTGCGCTCCGCACCGATCAGCCGACAGGTCAAGGGTGCGATGGGGGTCATCGCACAAGGTACGCTGTCAGCCGATGCAGAGGCGTTTTCTGAAATTGACGATATGCTTTCCGGGCGTAGTGGGGAAAGCTTGGTGGCGGATGAGAGGCTGCGCCACATCTTGACCCGGGTCACGGATGAGGGGCTGGTGATTGAGATTTTTGATCTGCCGGGCGCGCCGCTTTTCGAGGGGGATCAGGATGTGCCCACTCCCTTGCTCGAAGATATTTCGGCGCTTTTGAGTGGTGCGGCCAATCTTGTGACCAACCATGTGGCGCTTGCGGGTCATACCCGTGCGGTGCCCATCACTCTGGTCAAGAACCCGGTTTGGGATTTGTCTTCTGCACGCGCCAACCAATTTCGCCGGATGCTGGAGGCTGCCGGTCTCGCGGCAAAGAGGATGCGTCGAATTACCGGGCATGCGGACCGCACGCCCGCCGTGCCCGATCCCATGGCCCTGCGCAACAACCGGCTGGAGATGATCTTGCTACGATCCGATCTTATCCGAAACTAGAGAGAATTTTATGCATTAGCGGACTGTTAAAGTTACGCGCGTATGCCTGTGTCCCAAGGTTGGTCGATGCAGCAGAAAGGCGTATCCATGACAATTTCCTCTTCTTTGAATGCCAGTGTCGCGGGTTTGAACGCGAATGCCACGCGGCTTGCGACCATTTCAGACAATATCGCCAACTCTTCGACCTTTGGATATCGCCGTGTCGAGGCTGATTTTGAATCTTTGGTCATATCCGGCCGGGGCGGCAGCTATTCGGCGGGCGGGGTTCGTGCCAGCACGCAGCGGCTGGTGGATCAGGGAGGGTCCATTGTCAGCTCTTCGAACCCCACCGATTTAGCCGTGCGCGATCGCGGGTTCCTGCCGGTGGCCCGTGTCACCGATCTTGCCGTGGCGAACGGCGGCTCGCAAATGCTGCTGACCACCACGGGCTCTTTCCGGACGGATTCCCAAGGGCGGCTGGTGACCGAGTCTGGCCTGGTTCTGCTTGGCTGGCCGGCAAATCCAGACGGGACGATCCCCGAGTTTTCGCGCGACACTAGTGCCGGGCTGGAGCCGGTTCAGATCAACGTCAACCAATTGACGGGAGAGCCGACGACGTCCATCGATCTTGGCGTCAACCTGCCTGCAACCGACACCAGATTCGATGGCGCAGGTGATCCCCAACAGCTGTCGATCGAGTATTTTGATAACCTCGGCACCTCTGAGAACATCTCATTGCAGTTTTCGCCAACAATTCCGGCTGTTGGGCTGTCGAATGAATGGACGGTGACCTTGACGGACTCGGCGCAGGGTAACGCGCTTATCGGAGAATACATCCTGACCTTTGACGACGCGCGCGAGACGGGCGGCACTCTGCTGGGCGTGCAGACGATTACCGGCGGTGCGTTTGATCCAACAACCGGAGCGATCATTGTCGATGTGGCGGGCGGTCCGATTGAGATTAATATCGGTCGCCTCGGCACCTCTGATGGCTTGAGCCAGTTGTCAGACAGCTTTGCGCCGCTCTCTATTGCCAAGGATGGCTCTCCGGTTGGGAACATGATCGCGGCAGAGGTGGATGCAAACGGGTTCGTGCGTGCCTCATTTGATACGGGCGTGACCCGGATCATCTATCAGGTGCCGTTGGTGGATCTGCCCAATCCCAACGGCATGGTGTCAATGGATCAACAGACCTATCTTCCTTCTCCCAATAGCGGTTCTTTCTTCCTTTGGGATGCGGGGGATGGGCCGACCGGTGACATCGTGGCCTTTGCCCGTCAGGAATCCGCCACCGATGTCGCGGGTGAGCTGACTGACATGATCCAGACGCAGCGTGCCTATTCTTCAAATGCCAAGGTGATCCAGACCGTTGATGAGATGTTGCAGGAAACCACCAACATCATCCGCTAAACACGCCTTTGATCCCGGAAAAAAGGAAACGACATGACCCTCAGCTCTGCTCTTTCCAGCGCACTCAGCGGGCTTGTTGCCAGCACGCGGACGGCGGAGGTTGTGTCGGGCAATCTTGCCAATGCTCTTACTGAAGGGTTCGCCCCAAGAGAGATCACGCTCGCGTCGACCCGGGATAGTCGAGGCGTGCGTGTGGAAAGTGTCTCGCGGCAGGTCGATCTTGGGTTGCTGTCTGACCGGCGGATCGCAGATAGCGCGCGCGCAGCCTCTGAGGTTGGTGCAAGTTTTGCGCTGGCTGTGGAAAAGACCATTGGCACACCAGAGTCAGCGCAATCCCTGACCGGCAGATTGGCCACGCTAGAGGCGGCGTTTGTTACGGCGAGCACCCGCCCGGAGGACCCAAACCGATTGCAGGAGATTCTGCGTGAGGCTCAGGGTCTTGGCGCGTTGTTCAATGATGCAGCATCCGAAATTGCGCGCTTGCGCAGTGCCGCGGATCGCGACATCGCCACCACTGTCGATGCACTGAACTCTAGTCTTGAACAGGTGGTTGCCCTCAATACTCAAATAACCGCAGGCCTGTCGCGCGGCAATGATACGGCAACACTCGAAGATCAGCGTCAACGCGTGATCGATACCCTTGCCGAGGTCCTTCCGCTGCGGCAAGTGCCTCGTGACAATGGGTCTGTGGCGCTGGTCACGACTTCTGGTGGATTGCTGCTTGATGGCCGGGCTGTCACGCTGTCCTTTGATCCAGCACCTGTGGTCACTCCGCAAATGACGCTTGAAAACGGTCTTTTGTCTGGCATCAGAATTGATGGGACGGAGGTGCCTGTTGGCGGTGATCGGGGCCCTTTGCAGGGTGGCCGCTTGGGGGCATTGTTTGATATTCGTGATCGCGCCGCCATAGACGCCAACGCGAAACTTGATGCTGTTGCACGCGATCTGGTCGAGCGATTTCAGCAACCTGGCCTTGATCCAACACGTGCGTCGGGCGACGCTGGTCTGTTTACCGATGCCGGCGCCAGCTTGGAGGCACAGAATGAGTTGGGCATTGCCGCCCGCATTTCTGTAAATCAGGCCATCGACCCAATGCGCGGAGGGGATATCGTCAGAATTCGCGATGGATTGTCCGCACCCAGTGCCGGACCGCCGGGCAATGGAGAGCTGCTTGCCGCCCTGCGCCGTGCGCTGACGGGACCGAGCAGCCTGTTTTCGACCAACTTGGGGGGTGGGGCACGCTCTGCTGCCGGACACGCAGCAACCTTGATCTCGAACCTCTCGCAGGCCCGCGTTGCAGCGGAGCAGACCCAGAGTTTTGCCACCGGACAGGCCAGCCAGTTTCGGGCGCTTGAACTGGCGAATGGTGTGGACAGCGACGCAGAATTGCAGCGCTTGCTCTTGGTCGAACAGGCGTTCGGTGCCAACGCCCGCATGATCCAGACGATTGATGACATGCTTGACACCCTTTTGAGGATCTGACGATGAATTTTCAAACCATCGGTGACCTTGCCCAGTCGTTCGCACTGCGACGTCAGGGGCTGGAATTGCGACAACAGATGGATCGTCTCGGGCTGGAACTCAGCAGTGGGCGGGTTGCGGACTTGGGTCGCCATCTTTCGGGCAACCTCCTGCCGCTTGCGGATATCGAGCACGAGCTGGTGCTGCTGTCCGGACACCGCACTGCAGCACGTGAGGCTGCGACCGATACCGGTATTATGCAGGCATCGCTGGATCGTGTGCAAAGAGCGACCACGGATTTGGCGACGCAGGCGATTACCTTGGGTCCGGTGGGTACGACGCGCCAGTTGTCCAGCCTTGTGGTCAATGCGACCGAGACCCTTGGCTCTGTGATTGGGGCGCTCAACAGCGAGGCGTCGGGACGCGCGCTCTTTAGTGGTGCGCAGACGGATACGAGCCCGCTTGTCTCCGCTGAGACACTGCTTTCGGACGTGCGAAACACCCTGTCCGGATCCGCAAACGAGGCGGAGATGAAGGCCCGGTTGGATATGTTCTTCGAAAGTGCCTCCGGCGGCTTTCAAACCTTGATCTATCGGGGCGCAACGACCGAGGTCTCGCCCTATCAGCTTGGGTCTGGAGAGTCCGTGGCTTTGGATATCCGCGCCGATGATCCGACCCTACGACAGGCGCTCAAACAAATGGTTCTGATCGCGGTGAGCAATGATCCGGATTTACCACTTGCCGCGGCACAGCGGGTTGCTTTGGCGGCGGATGCCGGGGTAACGCTTTTGGCCCATCAGGATGGCTTGACAGAGATCCGGGCCAATCTTGGGGCGGCTGAGAGTCGCATCGAGCAGTCTGCCTCACGGATTGCCGCTGAAATCTCTAGCTTTGAGATTGTTCGGTCTGAACTGGTCTCTGCGGACGCGTTTGAAACTGCGGTTGAGCTTGAGCAGGTGCAGTTGCAACTCGAAACGCTGTATACGATCACGGCGAGAGCTTCGCGGCTCACCCTTTTGAATTTCTTGTCATGAGCTTGCGGCGTCTGGCCTGGTGTTTGGGTCTGGGTCTTGCACTTGGGTGCAGCATGGCCATGGCAAGTCCGATCCGGATCAAGGATCTGGTCGAGTTTGACGGTGTGCGTGGCAATGACTTGGTCGGTTATGGCTTGGTCGTCGGGCTCAATGGTACGGGTGACGGGCTAAGAAATGCGCCCTTCACAGAAGAGATTATGTCCAACATTCTTGAACGCCTCGGCATCAACGTATCGGGAGAGCAGTTTCGTCCCAAGAATGTTGCTGCGGTGTTTGTCACCGCCGAATTGCCCCCATTCGCGCGGGCGGGCGGCCAGATTGACGTAACCATTTCTGCAATCGGCGACGCCAAGAGCCTTTTGGGCGGCACTTTGGTGATGACACCGCTCAACGCGGCCGATGGTCAGATCTACGCTGTGGCGCAGGGCACAATCATCGCAGGGGGAGTCGCCGCCCAAGGGGATGCAGGGGGCGTCATACAAGGGGTTCCGACTGCGGGTGTGATCCCCTCTGGCGCAAGGGTTGAGCGCGAGATCGAGTTTGATTTCACTGCGTTGGATACAATCCGCCTTGCGCTACGAGAGCCGGATTTTACCACGGCAGCGAGGATAGAGAGTGCGATCAACGGCACCGTTGGCCGGGACGCAGCGGTCATGCTCGATGCGGGCACTGTACGACTGACACTGTCACGCATGCGCGCGGCTTCGCCTGCGCACGCACTTGGGCAGATCGAGAACATTCTGGTCGAGCCAGAGCGCAAGGCGCGTGTGGTGGTCGATCAGCGTTCTGGTACGATCGTGATGGGACAGGATGTAAGGATATCGCGGGTGGCGGTTTCGCAGGGCAATCTGACCCTGCGCATTCAGGAAACACCGCTTGTCGTGCAGCCAAACCCCTTTGCCCAAGGAGAGACCGTGGTGGTCCCGCGCACGCAGGCCGAGATACAAGAAGAGCCGGGTATCGGCTTGGCCGAGGTTCAGCCGGGCACCTCCCTGTCCGAGGTCATTGCTGGGCTGAATGCGCTTGGTGTGGACCCACGCGATATGATCGACATTCTCAAGAGCATTAAGGCTGCAGGCGCGTTGCATGCAGAATTCGTCGTGCGCTGAGGGTGCGATCTGCGCCCGCATCACCTGTCCCAATCCGGTCAGCCTTCGGTGAGCGCCTCAAGGCCAATGCGAATGGCGCGGTTCGGGTTTTGCGCCAATATGTGCGTCCCAAGTGCTTTGGCGAGTTTGACGTGTCCTTTCGCCACCGCAAGACTGAATAGTTCGCGTTGATACCGGGGTAATGTGCGGCGGGCGCGGAGCAAGTGGTAATACTCATGTGCCGTCAGGGTGCCATTCAGTGCGCCCAGAATAATCGGGCTCAGGATACCCATTTGATTTAACGAACTTCCCAGACGGTGCCCGAGCAGTGGCGCACGCAAGTGCTGGACATTAGGATTGTTGAATCGCGCCGCATGCTGCGCGTCCAACGGCTCATAGGGGTCGTACAAAATCAAAACGCGATTTGCGGCGGCACTGGCCTCCGCAGCATCGCCGTATTTGCCGGAAAAATCCCGATCCCAAGCAGTTTTATAACGTGTTTCCCAAGGCACTATGGATCTATCCAATGTGCTCTGCGGCGATATTGCAACCACATCACAGCCGGGTGCCGCAGGCGCAAAGGCGCCTGCGGCATACCCCCCCATCGATGCCCCGTAAAACACCACGCGCCGGAACTGTTTGAAGAACCCATCATCCCGAAGGGCGTCAAATTGTTCACAGACCCAAGGCTCGCGATACCAGGTCCAGCCTCCTGCCAAAACTCCGAGCATGGACCAGCCCTGATCCTTGATGAATTTGTATCCCCAAGGCCGACGGTCTTCACGCTTTGTCATGGCGATATCGAGATTGTCAAAGGTCACAACAAGCGTATCCGGATCTCGGGGCATATAGAGAAAACTGTGCCCATTGGTGCCCGCCCGATACCAGCCATCCTGCCCTGCAAGCTGACGGGCGATCTGATCCCAACTGTCCTCGGCATGGTTGACCTCGGGCGGCTTGGCTTGGACCCGGATGCGGGTAATTTCGTGGCCATCGTCTTCGCGAGTTGAGAGCGTCGTGTTGGTTCCAAATTCCTTGAGAAACGGAAAGGCGCCCGACCCTTTTCGGACGTCCATGAAAACACGGCTGTCTGAATGCATGCACCGATCTAGAAATTTTTTCAGAAAGGGCACATTGAAACGATCGCCAAAGCCAGAAAGGTTGCAAAGTACATCCACTGGGCGCAGGGCTTTTTCATCTCGAACGACTTGAATGCGGTCAGGGCTGACATCGTTTTCTACAAGGAACGTGATATAGCCCTCCAACCAGCTTTCGTCGTGTTCCTTGAATTTGCCTCTGCGATTGCAATTGATCAATTGTATGTCGCAATCGAACTTGTGATGCAGCGCCAGCATGAAGCTGCGGGCATGGCCAGTCAGATCCGCCGCGACCGAGACGGTTTCGAGATCCAAGTCGTCGATCAATGCACCGTCGAATGTGGCGTTGCCGCGCCCCTTGATTGGCGCAAGCGCTGGATTGATCCCATGCTCCTGAACCAGCATTTCGAGATATGAGCCCTTGGGGGGAAGACCATCGTGAATATTACCCAACTGCCGCTTGTTCGAGGCCCATAGATGAAGAGCGGTGGTCTCTTTTGTGATCAACCCGGCGGCCAGATCTGAGCGCCGCATAAACTTGAACCGTTCCGGAAAGGTGATCGGATAAAATGCGTTGAGCGGTTGCACATGCCCTTCTAACCCGAGCGCATGGACATAATGCGTGACCATCATCGGACCCCAAACACCCCATGGCTGTTGCGAGACATGCACGGGCTTGCCCTTTTCCGCCTGTTTGCGCATCGTCTCTTGCCGCTTGCGGGGCAGAAACGGTGCGATTGCATAGCGATCCGAGGTGAACTCCAGCATCTGCAACAGTATTTCGCTATCGGCGGGTAGACCAAGCACCGCATTGTTGACGCGATGTTCGCCCGGCAACTCATAGCCAAACACATAGTCGCTGTCGTAGTCCATCGGGCGATGGCAATACACATCCGTGTCCACCCAGATCATGCCGGGACATTTGTGGATCATGTGCAGACGAAACCAATCGGCAAACAGAGCATAGCTGTTCTTTTGCTCATATTTGATGAAATCATCGGTATCTATGATTTCTCGCCCGTCTCGAAAAACAACCCCATTCGGCAGGTTTGGGATGGTTTCATAGCCGAACAGGGTGATTTTCTGGCCCTTATCTACAAATGACTTGAGGCAGAGTTGTTCCATCCAACTGAGCGGGCCACCAATCCACAGTGTGCCAACCTCACGTTCACGTACCACCTGAAACTCCCCTTTCGTCGCGCGCTGTCGCTGCCTGGCGCGGATGTGTGCAAGGTTAAACACTTGGGGGGCGTTTGTGTATCGCCAGAATGCGGAGCCATGGCGAAATTGGCGGATCCGTGACAGCGACGCCATGTTGCTTGTTTAGCAGGGGGGCGCGCTGACGTTGTGGTCACAGGCAAAACGACACAGATGAACGGCTGATGAGATCAGGCGGATATGAGCGAAGAAACCCATGCCGTCGCGTCGGCGATGAAGACCGAAGCATCTATATCCTCGAATGGGTTGCGCATTATGAAACCTCTGGCTTTGATCACATTCTGGTCTGTACCAACGACTGCACCGATACCACGGTGGACATTCTGCGCCGGATGCAAGAGATGGGGCCGGTCACGCAACATGATACCGTGGTGCGCAAGGCCGACATCCATCGCAGCGCCCTGCGGCAGTCAAGCCGCCGATATGACATTGTGCTGAACGCCAAATGGGCCTTTGTCTGCAACGTGGATGAGGTTTTCAATGTTCATATAGGCGATGGATCCGGAAATGGATGGGCTAGTAACATCGATCACGTCCGATCCTGTCTGATAGTGGTCAAGCAGGGGCCAAACAGCGGGTGAGCGGCAATTAATGCGCTGTGTCGCCTTGCAGCTCTACGGTGAAAAACCATTCCGCATCGGGATCCTGTGCTACGATGTCGTCGGGTATGACCCCGGGCCCGGACAAAAAGACATTGGATCCAAAGTGACCGTGCAGGCGTGACAGGTTTTCCATGCGTGGACTCGTCAGCTCTGCGTAAAAGCTGCTGTAGTTCTCAGTCGCGCGCAATTCGTCTATTTTAGCGCGATGGCAGGCGACGGAATGTCGATGCGCGGCGGCAATCTCGGGATCTTGCATCAGTTTGGCCAGCTCTGTCCGCATCATCGCTAGGCGTGTCTGGATTGAGCGCTCTTCTTCAAAGTTGTTGTTCATGCGAAACCAATAGGCAAGTCCCTGATCCCGGTCGACGTGGTTCACCCGACCTCGGTCGCGTTTGACAAGAAAGCTTTCAGCCGAGCGCACAGCGTAATGATTGAGCTGTATCAGATCATAGCCATAGGTTTCGATCGTTGAACGCCATCCATTGCGATACATTTCGCGCGGTAGCGGTTTCCCCGAACCGTTAACCCAATTTATCTCTTCCCATAGCTGCGGATTAAGCCCTTTTGGCCGATGCACACCAAGTTTTTTGAATAGGCCAATGTTCTGAAACAGGGTCTTGAAACCCCAGGCTTGGTGGGGCTTGCGCGCGAATTCCGGCGCGCATCGCAAAAATTGTTCTGTGATGGGGCGGTCGACATAATCCCGCACATCGCCATTGCCAAATAGCCGCCAAGTCATTGCGATCATGTTGGCGTCGGGCACGGCATCAAACAGCGCATCCAGCGTCCCGTCGCCAGTCTTGATGTTGATGTACTCATCCACATCAATGCAGGTGACCCATTTTGCGGACTTGATCACTGGCTCGCGTTCTGCGGATTGCAGGGCCGCATGCTGCGGAGGCATGTCCATCTCGCGAAAACGGTTTTCGCGGTGTTGCACAATCCCTTTACGCTCCAGCAACTGAAGCATGGTATCCGTGCCATCCGTGCAGTCGTTGGTATAAACAAGGATATCGTCAAATCCGATTGCGCGGTGATAAGCCAGCCATTCTAGGATGAATGGGCCCTCGTTCTTCATGGTTGTGACGATTGCCGCACGTCCGCTATGCGTTTCGTCCGGGGTGATTTCGGGCATGCGTACTGGAGAATGGCCAAAATACGTTTGCGCCTGTTCGAGCAAGGAAGGGTGCTCGATCAATGAAGATTTAGGCACGATTTTTGAGATCGAATCCGTTGGGTGACGGAGCGCCATGTGACGGTAGAACCCTTGCATTCGTGCAGGATCGGGCTGCGCATTGCCGACCCTTAAAAGACGCCAGATTGCATCTTGGGGTAATTTCGCCGGGGCCAGACACCATCTTTGGCGCCCAGATCCGGAATCGAATTGCACGCAGATATGGTCTGCGAATTGGGTCTGCTGCCCGTTGCGAACACGCCACGGATAGCAATGCCGCCCGATAAGAGAGATAAGGCCGCCGGCTGAGGCAACCGCGCTGTCAAAAACCGTTTCGGTATCTGTCACCAGCAGATCATGCACGTCGATATTCGCTACGGCGCGGGCCTGTGCCAAAAACCGCGCCCGGACAATCTCGTAGTAACCAAGCGCGCCCAGAGGTGAATCCCATGGCGACGCAGGCGGGATTTCCATCCGGTCTTTACCCGGAGCTTCCGGTACGCAATAGGGGTGGGCCTCGGGGGGGCTGTCAGGTTGTCCCAAAGGGTGATCGCTGCTGAGCAAAATGACCAGACAAGAGAGGCCCTGAGCTTTCATACCCTCGCGAAGCGCCCTCGCAAATTCTGGGTCCGCATCCGGGCGAGCTCGGTCCAGAATGACAGCGCCAGTCATATGTTGCTGATCAGCATGATAGGCAAGCCATGTCAGCACCGTCGCTGCATCCTCGCCGTTGCGTACCGAGGCAATCACGTCCTTGCCTTCCAGAAGCGTCAGTTCGGCCTCGGCCGGGCGCACCTCCATCTGGCCGTTGGGTGTTTCAAATTGCAGTCGGCCTTCGGGAACTGAAAATACCAGGATTTGGCCCCCGCCCAAACTCAACTGCGAGACCAATTCCCCGCCTTTGGGGGGCAAAATAGACGTTGGATCGACGTGCTGTCCGAAGAACAGAGTGATGAGCCGCGCCTCTTTTGTGCGCGTCTCCACCGCATCCAGAAGAACCAACCCACCCAGATCTTGACCCGCCATGCGGCGTTCTATCACGCGCCCGCTCATATTTCTGCTGCACTCCGCATCAAGCGCAATTGTGCGGCTAAAAACGCACGCCCCTCAGCCGGGGTTGGCGGTGTGCTACCGGTCAAAAACCCAAGCCTGAATTCAAGACGCAATGCCTCAATGTCCTGTGACACCAGCTCATATCGCTTGGCGTGCTCGGACACGCAGGCTTCGTGTGCTTGGGCAACACCGGGCAACGCCATCAGCCGATCAATTTCTCGGTGTGTAGATGTCATCATGGGCAGGATCTCTGGTGCCTCGACCGTGTTCCAGTTGCGCTCGGCCCAATAGGTGACACCGACTTCTCGGTCCATATGGTTGGGCAGTCCGCGGGCACGTTTGAGCATGAATTCTTCAACCGAGCGTAAGGAATAGTGGTTCAGCCATATTATAGGCGGGCTACTGAGCGCGCCATAGAGCGTGATCGCAGCGTCATTGCCAGCAAAGCTCTCTGAAAGGCGCGCGCCGTTTGGGCCAATCCAGCGCGCGGGATGTCGTGGGCGCCCGCGAGGGCGGTGAACCCCGGGCTGACGAAATGCACCCGGTTTATGCAGCGTCTTGAACAGATGTGCGAGGGGGAAATGCAAATCAAACGGCGCCGCGCGCGTAAAGCGTTCCGGGGTCGCGCCCGCCATGCGCCGCTTATGACTGCCAGACCCATAGAGGCGCCAAGGAAGTGCCAGAGCGTCGAACGGCCCGATGTCTCTCTCGAACGTGGCCAGTATTTGGGGTAGGTTCTCGGTCGGACTGCAAAGGAATTCATCGCAATCAAAAAAGAGTGCCCAAGACGCGTTCTTGTACCATTCGATGTCACGCAGATGTCGCAAGGCCTGCCATTGTACAGATTTGCCACCTTTTGGTACAAACCTTACATGCTCGATGCGATGATCCTGTGCCAGTGTGGACAGCAATTCGTCGCTTCCATCGGTACAATCATGGCTAAAAACGAGCATCCGGTCAAAACCAACGGCCAGATGGTGCGCGAGCCATTCAACAATATAAGGTCCATCATCGCGCAGGCATGTAATCCCCAAAAAATCCAATACCAGCCTCTGCTTTCTGTCTCGTGATATCTTCGCGATTTATTGCCAATTATAGGCAAGATTGTTCAACAAAGTCACTCGGATGCACAGTGGGTCTATCGAAAATTCTTGCAGGTGAATAGCATCGGATTCGATCACATTTGCCGATGGGCACTTCGAAATCCGACTGGTTGGAGGGGGCAGCCAAGTGAGACTTTATGCGGGTGTTTGCTCGCGGTTCTATTATTTCTGAACTGTTCAGGGTTTGGCGCAAGATTTCTACATATATCCCCGCACGAGGCTCTGTGCGATGAGTGTCCAGCCATCCGCGATGACAAAGAATGCCAGTTTGAATGGTAGCGACACAATCGCCGGCGGCACCATCATCATGCCCATGGACATCAGGATTGCGGCAACCACAAGATCGATGACCAGAAAAGGCAGGAAGACGAGAAAGCCAATCTGAAATGCGCGGGAAATTTCCGAAAGCATGAAACTGGGCACCAGCACCGAGAGCGGAGCATCCATCCCGGTGGCATTTGTGGTCGGCCCTGGCCGAAGAGCGGCCATAGTCGTGAAGGTTTCGGGATCCACGCGGCCAAGCATGAAACGCCTGAATGGAACGAGCGCGTGTTCAATAGCCAGTTCCGGCGACAGACGTTCCTCTAAAAGTGGTTCGATCCCAGTTGTCCAGGCCTCGGTGAAGACGGGCTCCATGACAAAGTAGGTCAAGAATAGAGCAAGGCTTACAATCAGCATATTGGGCGGCGATTGTTGTAAACCGATACCTTGTCTCAAAATTGACAGGACAGTCACTACAAATGGAAAGCACGTCACCATGATTGCTAGCCCCGGAGCGAGGCTGAGCACTGTGATCAGGGCAATGATCTGAAAGGTTCGTGCCGACAGGGATGCGTCATCGCTTATAGCAATGGACAAATCCTGCGCCATTGCGGTGGGGGCTTGCCATGCCACGAAAATCGCCACAAACACGAGGAGGATAAATCTGGACTTCATCCCAGATCGTCCTGCAAATTTGCGACTTCGGTAATGCGCACGGCAATCTGGCCTTGTTGGTCACCGCTCAGTTCCTCGAGTTGGCCACGCGCAATCAGACGTTCACCGATGTATAGTTCGACGGCGTCATCGACGCGGCGATCCAATGCCAGAACCGCATTCTTACCAAGTTTCAGCAGATCCCGTATTAAAGGCCTGGCTTTGCCGACAGATACCGTAATTTCGATCGGGATTGATGAAAATGGATTTGGGAGGTCAGATATGACGCTCTCTTTGTCGTCCGGCTTTTCGTTCATCATGCCACTGCCCTTTGATTTTCTGTAAAGAATCCGGATATGGCCTGTTCGATCCGATGCAGAACGTCCTGCATATCCAGAGCGTGCTCGCCTTCGCCAAGGCGAAAATAGACCTGACCGCGGGCCAGTGTTGGATTCTCTTTTATCTCACAAGAAAGATCCGGCTGATCAGTGCAGAGCCTGAGAAGGATCGGGATGTCCTCGGGGCCTGCCATGATCTGAACCTGTTGTCGTCCATGGGTTGCAAGCAGGTCGTGCAGGATCTCAGTAATATGTGGAGCCAACATTGCATGGCTCAGCGCAGGCAAAACCGCCGTCGTCATCTGTTGCAAAAGTGGATGCATCATCCCCATGATTGCCGCATGCACCTCTTCATAGGTGAAGCTGAGATCCTGAAGGTTCTGTACAAGATCGGCTGTTATCCTACGGCCATCTTCGACCTGAGATTTCACACAATCGTCCCAACCTGCCTGATATCCCTTTTCAAAGGCGCCCAGACGCTCTTCCTCCAGTGAGATATCAGTCATTGTGACCGGCTTACCTTGCGTGATTGATCCGAAATCGTCCAAGAGATGGGTAATCGACATCAAACCTTCTCCTCTTCGCCCTCAAGCCAGCTGCGCAGGATTTCCACCGTTTCTTCTTGGCGTTGACCAATGAGAGTGCGCAACCGGGCAACGGGATCCTCGTTTGAGGTCTCGATTCGAGCGAATGGCGGTCTGTTACGATCGAAAAATGCCGACTCTGATGCGTCTGAGAGGCCGTTTTCGTCAATCTCGCCATCGTCAATCTCACCCGACAGAGGCGTGAGTGCTGACACTGACGCGGGGCTCAATCTGTCGGATGCGACCAACGGTGGCGAGATCGTTGATACAGGTCGCGAGAGAATAGGGCGCAGAACGAATAAGCCAAGAATGAGTGCAACAATGGCCAGAGCAAGCGATTGCACCAACGTCATGATATCAATTGCAAGTCGATCAAGCAGGCTTGCTTGAACCAAAGTCCCGTCTGGCGCTGCTGGTTCGAATTGGAGGGTGCGAATTGTCACTGCATCGCCGCGTGTCTCATCTAGTCCCACGGCCGAGGCGACCAGATCGCGAAGTGCCGCTAACTCTTCTTCGGGGCGGGGTGCAAATTTGGGGGCGCCGTTTGCATCGAGAGTTATAAGGCTGTTGATGAGGATCGCAACAGTCATGCGTTTGATCGCGCCAGGTTGCTGGATAATTTCACGTTCCGTGCTTGAGACTTCATAGTTCACTCGCTCACGTGTCTCTGTATTTTCGCTCTCCGAGGTGCCGCTGGTTGCCGCATTCCCATCCGGGAGGTTGGAGGCGACCGTCACATCGCTCCTTGGATCGCTTGAGGTGTTTGCGCGCTCTTCCGTGTCGGTGCTGATTGCAACGCGCCCTTCTGGATCAAACCGCCTTTCGCGGGTTGATTCCGTTTGTGTGATCGTCTCAAGAGCAACTTCCACTACCGCGTTGCCATGGCCTACGCGCGCTTCCAAGAGGCGCTCCGCGCGTAGACGCAGGATCTCTGCCCGATCATCTGCGGAGTTGGCCTTGGATTCTTCAGTGCCGTTGATCAATCGACCCTCAGAGTCGATGATTGAAACTTCATTTGGCGATAGACCAGACACGGCCGAAGCTACGAGAAACTGTAGAGCACGTGCGTGTTTCGGGGAAATTTCAGCACCACTTGTTGTGATCGAAATCGACGCGGATTTCTGTATGTCGCGCTGAAACGGATTAGAGCCAGTTGACGCAATGTGCACACGTGCTGCTGCGATAGCCGGGTGAGACACTATTGTTCTGGCAAGCTCGCCCTCCTTTGCGCGCCAATAGGTGGCGTCGAACATCTGCGATGTAGTGCCAAAGCCGGACAGCCCATCCAAAAGCTCGTAACCTCGCGTGCCAGACCTTGGCAATCCTTCGCCCGCTAGGGTCATGCGCAGTTCATCTCGGCGCGTCGACTCTACAAAGATCGAATTGCTTCTGACTTCATAGATCACGCCGAGTTGTTCCAAGGTGCCGACGACTTCGCCGGCAGCGCCGCTCTCAAGCCCAGCATAAAGCAATGTCAGGTTTGGAGCAGAGGCCATGCGAGCGAGGGCGAGCACCGCCCAAAACATCAACGCGGCTGAACCGAGTACGACTACGCGATTGCGGAGCGTCAAGGAGTGCCAGAGTTTCGTGATTTGCTGCAATATGATGCCTCCGGATACATGTCGTTCTAGTTTTGTCCATATCCATCATTCGCTTGTCAGGCTTAACAATCGGTTAGTTTCTGTCGGTCTATAAAGAGTTTATCGACAACATGAGGGTTGAGCATGCCGGCACCGGAAGAGTTAGGGGAAACACCCGGATCAAGACCTTTTAGCAAACCGTTGTGGATTGGGTTGGTCTTGGCCATCTTGGGTGCGGCCTCCGGGTTTTATGCAACTTGGTCCGGCAGCATTCCGTTAGGTACTAATCACGCCTCTGTTTCAGAGGCTGCACCGCTATCTGATCATGCAAAGCCGGTTACGCTGATGCCCGATGTGGCATTTGTTCCTGTCGCTCCGGTGATTGTCTCTGTTGGGCAAGGGGCGGAGCGATCACATCTTCGCTTTACCGCCGAGCTTGAAGTGAAAACTTCTTATAAAACAGAAGTTGAAGAGCTCATGCCCAGGATTGTCGATGTAACAAACACATATCTGCGTGCGCTGAAGCTCGCGGATTTTGAGGATGGCCTGGCTTTGGTGCGTCTGAGGGCGCAACTATTACGTCGGATGCAGGTCGTCACGGGCGGAGGGCGGATCAACGACCTCTTGGTCATAGAGTTTGTGCTGAATTGAGGATTGCACTCATGGAGATCATTTCTGATATTTTACTGGCGGCTGGGGCCATTGGGGCGGGTACCTATTGCTTCATCTTGGCCCGTAGGCTGAGTCGTTTCAACGATCTAGAGAGCGGGATGGGAGGGGCCGTCGCGGTTTTGTCAGCTCAAGTTGATGATCTGACAAGAACCTTGAGAGCAGCACGCCAAACGACGGACGAAGCAACGCGGTCTCTGGGTGGTGTGACAGGGCGGGCCGAGGAGGTGGCGCGGCGTCTGGAACTGCTGGTTGCTGCAATGCACGATTTGCCCAACCAAGAGCTGACACCTGAGCCACCGAAACCGGCGCGCGTCCCGGATCAGGCTGTTAACCAAGGCCCGGTCTTCAAGCGCCATCAGGAGATGGTCCGGGGGGCATTCACATGAGCTGGTTCTCAAAAAGAGCCGACGGACGGCGGGGGCTGCGACGGACACGAGGCATTCTCTTAATCCTGTCCACGTTTCTTGTGGTGTCAGCGTTGATTCGTTTTGGTGACGGTGTCGGAAAGGCCTTTGCGTTTGTATCTGAAGAGGCCCCGCTAACAGCCCCTCTCTCTGAGTCCGTGTGTCAGACCCCTGACGACATGAAGATGTTGCTCACAGTCTTACAAAAACGTGAACGGAAACTTGAGGAACAAGAGGTGGCCTTGCGGGATCATGGACACGCACTCAAAGTGGCCGAACAGGAGATTGGCCGTAAAATGAAGGCTTTGACTGACGCAGAAGATAACTTGCGCCAGATGATTGCCCTGACTGAGAGTGCAGCTGAGAAAGACGTATCGCAGCTGACAAAAGTGTATGAATCAATGAAGCCCAAACAAGCGGCTGCTCTGTTTGAGGAACTGGATCCCGTGTTTGCTGCTGGGTTCCTCGCCCGCATGCGCCCCGAAGCGGCGGCAGATGTCATGGCGGGGCTGACACCTGCGGCAGCCCATAGCATCAGTGTCATTCTGGCAGGTCGAAATGCCAACGCTCCACGGGAATGACTGTTGAAGAGTCAGTGATTGTTAATCGGTTGATGGCAGTCTGGGACCGATGACTGCGAGCGGGGACAAAATGGTCGGTATCTTCGGAATTCTTGTGATTTTTGTCATGGTCTTTGGCGGGTACATGGCCGCTGGTGGTAAATTGGGTATCATTCTCAAGGCTTTGCCATTTGAGTTCATGATGATCGGCGGGGCGGCGATTGGAGCCTTTCTTATCAGCAATGATAGCCCCGCGATCAAGCATACGATCAAGGATGTCGGAAAAGTATTCAAGGGACCCAAGTGGAAACCCCAAGACTATCGGGATCTGTTGTGCCTGCTATTCGAGCTCATTCGACTTGGTCGTCAAAATCCTGTTGCGATTGAAGAACACATCGAAGCTCCTCAAGACTCTTCAATATTTTCAAAATACCCCAAGATCCTGGGTGACACAGAGGCAGTGGCGCTCATTGGCGATACGCTTCGCTCCGCTTCAATGAATTACGATGATCCGCATCAAGTCGAGGAGGTGCTGGAAAAGCGTATGGAGGCGAATCTTCATCACGCGCTTCATTCCAGTCACGCCTTGCAGACCATGGCGGATGGGCTACCCGCCCTGGGAATTGTTGCGGCAGTGCTGGGGGTGATCAAAACTATGGCGTCGATTGATCAGCCGCCTGAAATCCTTGGCAAGATGATTGGTGGGGCTCTCGTTGGAACGTTTCTTGGAGTGTTCTTGTCCTATGGGTTGGTGGGGCCATTCGCGGCCAAGGTAAAAGATGTGACCGAAGAAGATGGGCACTTCTATCAGCTCATACGTGAAGTGCTCGTTGCCAACCTGCACAATCATGCGACCAATACTTGTATTGAAGTTGGCCGGCAAAATACACCTCAGCACAAGCGACCAAGCTTTAACGATTTGGAAGAGGCGCTGAAGGCCCTCAAGCAGGACGCGGCATGATCCGGCGTTGGATATTAGCTTTGATCGTAACGGTTTGCGCATCCGCCACTTTTGCGCAAACCGTATTGGTACGCTCCGGCGAGCACGATGGGTTTTCGCGGCTAGTTCTGGATTTACCCGAGAGACTTGTCTGGAGGAGGCAACCGCGTGAAAGTGGTGTGTCGATCATTTTTCCGGGCCGCATACTTGCATTCGATGTTACCCAGGTCTTTGACCGCTTGACGCAAGGTCGGCTCAGTGGGCTCGGCGCACCAGACGGTCAGGGAACGCTAGACCTGACATTTGGTTGCGAATGTGAGGCGAAGATCTTTTGGCACTCTCAATCCATGTTGGTCGTCGACATTGTCGACGCCCTAAGTGCTGCAGTGTCGCGGTCGGACCAAGAGCGAGGGGATAGAGAGGCACATAAATTTGTCGAGACGATGCGACCACTCGCGACACAGTCTGCGCCTATATCGGTTGCGCTGGCTGCTTCGCAGATGTTTGCGGGGGCGGATTTGCCCGTCGCTGATATCGAACCCGCATCTCTTGTGCCTGCCATTGATCTGCCTACTGTTCGAACCACTCTTCTAGAGCGTGTCGCGCGTTCAGCAAATCAAGGCCTGTTGCAACCAGTGGAAGGGACTGAACGCACCGGACCGCCGTCAGTCACATCTGTGATGCTTATCCCAAACCATCAAACGGACTCCGCTGCTGGGGTCGATGCGGGTGAATCTATAATTCTGTCGCAAAAGATACTTGGCATCAACTTCAAGGCGCAAAGCAGTATAGATCGCGAGCTAGAGAGTAGCGCGCTCCGAACGCCTGAAAAAATAATAACTGCCGAATGTTTGCCCGATGATGTTCTGGATGTTGCTGAATGGGGACGAAAAACCTCATTTCAGGACCAGATTGGCGCGTTACAGGCAAATCTCTCTAAAGAATTTGATGCGTTTGATGCGGGTGTTGCTCTGCAAATTGCGCGTCTCTATGTCTATTTTGGGTTTGGGCGGGAGGCCCGGCAAGTTGTGATGTTAGCTGCGCTGGCGGACGAAGAGATACAAGTTCTTCTGGAATTGGCGGCGGTGGTTGACGATCCGGAAACAGCACCCGCGGTGCCACGTCTCCGGCGTAATATTGGATGCCATGGTGCGAGCGCGCTATGGGGCGCGCTTGCTCATCAAACCATCCCCGAAGATCAAGTGCTTGATCACGACGCCATTCTACGTGGCTTTGCCGGGTTGCCAGACCACCTGCAGCGGCATCTAGGGCCGGGACTCGCTCGCAAGTTATTGCTGGCAAAGCATCAGGACGCATCTGACATAATTTTGCGGAGCCTTCACAGTTTCGATTTGTCAGAGACACCGGGTAGAAATCTTGTTGCAGCGGAAATGGCCGTGGCAGACGGGAAATTTGACGCGGCAGAAGAGGCCCTTCGGGCGTCGGTTGATCAAAATGCGATGCCATCTGCTGAGGCCCTAATGACACTGGTAGACCAGTTGTTGTCGGCAGGTCGCGCCGTGCCATATGACACCGCTCAATTGGTTGGGGCTTTATTTCAAGAGCATCGTGGTTCACCTCTGGGAGAACGGCTTGGGCAAAGTTATCTGTTGGCTCTTGCCGCATCAAAATCCTTTTCTGAGACATTTTCTGAGTATGATCGCGTCATGACGGTCTTGGCGCCACAGATCGCAAGAGAAACGGGTCACGACATATTGCGCCTGTTGTTGAGAGACGCAGAGGATTTCGACTTTCTTCGACATGTTGTTTCTGGCCCCGCAGATATGTTGCAGACGCTCCCTGTGGAGCTTGCTTTGCAGGTGGCGCAGCGGATTTTCAACCTTGGTTTTGCCGATGAGGCAAGGGCGCTTTTGAATTCGGCAAAGACGGACCCTCCGGATCCTAGATATCAGCTTTTGGCAGCGGACATAGCTTTGGTGCAGGGCCATCCACTTCTTGCCGAGGCTGAAATTCTCGACCTTGCCACTTTTGAAACCAATGAATTACGGGCCCGGGCCCGCACAATGTTGGGGGATCATGTCGGAGCGCTGAATTATTTGGTGCCACTTGAAAATGAGGCGGCGGTGCAGCGGGCTGCTTGGCTTGCGGAAGATTGGCAAAAACTCTTGCTGTCGCATGATCCCGTTAAGCAGAAGCTGGCGCATGTGTTGATGCAGGCAGAGCCAAGTTATGACCAAAGCATTCTTTCCCGCAATCGACACCTTGTTGATCAAAGCGCCGACATCCGAGGCCTTCTGAATGACCTGTTGGGAAACACGCAAGTTTCCGAGTTTCCATGACATTCAGACTTTCAGTTACCGAATCTAAAGAAAGATTGCCTAGTTAGGACGCACCGACGGAAGAAGACCGTAGCTGGTGGGAAAGATATTCTGTTGAGCAAGATGCTTTTAAAAGAATGGTGGCGCAAATGGTCCGATTTCTATTGATGCGACGCATGCCCGGTCGCACGCGTGCATTTTTAATTCACCTTAAGCAATTGATCCCCCTTGTTTTCTGGGTGACCACTCACGTCACTGTCGGAGCGTCATATGCTCAGGCTTTGGCTAATCTCGCATGTGATAATGCAGCGCAATATGCAGCTTTGAAAACAGGCGTGCCCTTGTCCGTATTGCGCACAATTACTCGTGCGGAGACTGGGCGCAGTGCTGCGGGCAGATTGGTGCCTTGGCCGTGGACGGTGAACACGGAAGGCAAAGGATATTGGTTTGAAAGTAAAAAAGCTGCAACCGCTTATGCGCAAGCGGAGGTCCTCCGCGGCGCCCGCAGTTTTGACGTGGGATGCTTTCAGGTAAACTACCGGTGGCATGGTGATGGCTTCGTCTCTATCGAAAATATGTTTGATCCGATCGAGAATGCGCTTTATGCGGCGCGGTTCCTTCGTGAACTACACACTGAGCTGGGAGATTGGTACAAAGCTGCGGGTGCCTACCATTCGCGGCTCCCTAAATTCGCCAACGAATATCGCATTCGGTTAGTTCAAATTCACGCGGACCTAGATGCGGACCCAATCCTTTTACAGAGTAGACCTGTCGGGGCGCTAATCTCCAAGCACTCCACATCTGAGAATAACTTTCCATTTTTACAGGTGTCCGGGTTGGGAATGAGGAATGGCTCCTTGGTGCCAGTTCCCGCAACCAAGGGGCCTCAGATCCGTTTGAATCATATGGTTTTCATAGGACCTTAGGATATGGGAGCATTTTCAGTAAAAGCAGCCTTTCAGCCAACAGTTCTTTTGGCAATGGCCCTCATGGCGGTCATCGTGATGATGATTCTCCCCGTGCCGGCTTGGATGCTTGATGTCGGATTAGCGGCCTCTTTCGCCCTTGCAATACTGATCTTTACGGTAACCCTGTTTATTGATCGCCCGTTAGATTTTTCGGCTTTCCCAACTATCCTCTTAGCCTCGTTGATGCTGCGTTTGGCGCTTAACGTTTCCTCGACAAAGCTGATTATTGGCGAGGGTCATACCGGGACCGCTGCTGCCGGAGAGGTGATCGAAGGCTTCGCCAACTTCATCATTGGCGGGAATGTTTTTCTTGGTCTTGTTGTGTTTGCTGTTCTTTTGATTGTCAATTTTGTTGTAATCACAAAAGGTGCTGCGCGCATGGCAGAGGTGGGTGCGCGATTTGCGCTGGATGCCATGCCGGGCAAACAGCTCGCCATCGACAGCGACATGTCCGCCGGTGCCATCGATCACCACGAGGCAAAAGAGCGGCGCGAACGAGAGCAACAAGAAACCACATTCTTTGGATCCCTTGATGGGGCTTCAAAATTCGTCAAGGGGGATGCTGTTGCAGGTCTCCTGATTACGCTTCTGAACCTTCTTGTCGGTCTGATTATCGGCATTGTGACGCATGGCATGCCCGTTGGTCAGGCGTTTGAAACCTATACGATTCTTACGGTCGGCGATGGTCTTGTGACGCAGATCCCGGCGGTGATTATTTCTATCGCCACGGCTTTGTTGTTGGCGCGCGGTGGCAATAAGGGCGCCACAGACCTTGCAATTGCGGAGCAGCTTGGGCGTCATCCGACTGCGCTTGCGACGGTTGCCGTGCTCATGGCGGTCTTTGCGCTTGTTCCAGGGCTGCCTTTCGGCCCCTTCATTCTTGGGAGTCTCTGCTTGGGGGCTGTGGCGATCATTAGTAACCGTCGGCGTGATCAGGACCCCGTCTCCCAAAGTGAAGAACGCAGTCAAATTGCTGTGCCAGAGAGATCAATGGGGGATGTCCTTGAGCTTGATGATATTCACGTCGAGTTCGCACCAGATCTCGTCAACATGGTGCTTGATCCCGGCGTTGGTCTTGAGGCGAGGATTGCGAATATGCGTCGCTTCATTGCGACAACATACGGTGTGGTTCTCTCTGATATCCGCCTGACCGATGATCCGAGCATGCCACCTGGCGGTTATGTCATTCGCATTCAGGGGGTTGAACAGGCGAGGGCGTTTCTACGAGACAATCACTTGCTCGCACTCGACCCTGAGCACCATCCATCCCTGACACCGGGCGAGCTCATTAAAGAACCTGTTTATGGAGCGCCCGCGCTTTGGTTGCCCGCGTCTGACCAAGAGCGCGCGGTGCTTTTAGGGGTCACTTTGGTCGCGCCACCAGAGGTGCTGGCAACCCATCTTCTCGAAGTGATCAGGCGCAATCTTAGCCGATTGCTGACAATGAAGGCTATGCGGCGGTTGCTCGATGAGATGGTGAACCTCTCTGACAGGAGCCGTTCAGAGGCCAACCGGAAATTGTTGGAAGACATGATCCCGGACCGGGTTGCGCCAGATTTGCTGCATGCCGTGCTGCGGCTCTTGCTGATGGAACAGGTCTCTATCCGAAATCTGCCACTCATTCTCGAAGCGATTGCCGAGGGGCGTCAGACTGTTTCGCAGCCGGAATTGATTTGTGAGCATGTGCGCCAACGGCTTGGTTTTCAAATGGTAGCTGGCTTGCGAAGATCGGATGGGAGTCTGCCGTTGATTCAGCTTTCGCCTGAGTGGGAGGATACATTTACCACTTATCAGGTTGACGGCGATCGGGGCCGTGCAGATGTGGCCTTGCCGCCCGAGGTGTTCAACGCGCTGACTGTTGCCGTTGCTGAACAGGTGCAGCAGGCAAGTGAAAAGGGTCTTTCGCCTGCGCTTGTTACCTCGACTTTGCGGCGCAGGTTCTTGCGCACGATCCTGATGGCAAAGAACCTTAGTATTCCAGTGCTGTCCTTTGAAGAAATTGGACTGGAGGCAAAACCGGCATTGGTTGGGGTGGTTCGGGCATGACGTCCTTTTCCTTCTTGTTTGGGATTGCGCAAGAGGTGCTATGGCTACATGCTAGCGTGTTTCTGCGCGTTGCCCCAATCATTGGGCTATTACCGGGATTTGGCGAACAATCCGTACCAACGCGGGTCAAGTTGATCCTCGCCCTCGCCTTTACTCTGATTGCGGCGCCAGCACTTGCGCCAGAATTGCTTGGCCATACTCAAGCGCCAAGGGTCCGCCTTATTCTATCTGAGACACTGGTGGGTTTGGTTATCGGTATCGGGCTCCGCCTTTTTTTGATGGCGCTTCAGATTGCGGGATCCATTGCGGCACAAGCAACCTCCTTGTCGCAGATCCTTGGGAATGCCAGCCTCACGCCACTGCCTGCCATTGGGCATGTGCTGGCCACGGGTGGGATTGCCTTGATGATGGTCATGGGGCTGCACGTGCGGGTGGCCGAACTCATCGTACTCAGTTACGGCGTCTTTCCTGTTGCCGAATTTCCTGATTTTGCGGTTGTATCTGAATGGGGCGTCGCTCAGACCGCGCATGCCTTTGCCTTCGGTTTCACATTGGCTGCGCCATTCGTTCTTTTATCGGTGCTCTACAATCTGACGCTTGGCACCATCAATCGCGCGATGCCGCAATTGATGGTGGTCTTTGTCGGCGCTCCGGCGATTACGGCGCTTGCTCTGTTTCTCATGATGCTGGTGACACCGGTGATACTTGTGGTTTGGGTACGTGCCTTTCAGGGCTTTATCGCCAATCCGTTCGGTGGATAGGGATGGAAGGTCAAGACGACGATTCCGAAAAGACGCTTGAGGCAACACAACACAAGCTCGACGAGGTGCGGAAAAAAGGCGATCTCGCGCGTTCAGCTGATTTGAACACTGCGGGGGCTTACGGCGGCCTATTACTTGCGCTTTTATTGGTGGGCGGACTGACGCTTCAGACTGTCAGCGGTAATCTTGTTGTCTTGCTGGAACAGTCGCAAGGTCTTGCGGCGCTTATCTTTCACGGCGCGCGCGCGGGCTCTGCTCTGGGGGGGGTATTGGGGCAGATTGCTCTGGGTGTATCTATCCTCTTTCTTTCACCTGCGGTCCTTGTCGTGCTGGTTGTGATCGCGCAGCGAGCCTTTGTCATGGCTCCCTCTAAACTGGAGCCCAAGATCTCGCGAATAAATCCGATTGAGAACGCCAAGAATAAATTTGGCCCGGCGGGCTTTTTTGAGTTTGTAAAGAACTTTGCAAAGTTAGTCCTTTACTGTCTTTTTCTGGGTGTTTTTCTTTCCTACCGGCTATCCGAAATGGTGGGCGCGCTGCATTCCGAGCCAGCAGTAATCGGGGCTCTGATGGGTAAGCTGATAATCGAGTTTTTAATGGTGGTTGTTGTAATCACACTGATGATCGGGGTGGTTGATTTTGTGTGGCAGCATTTCGAGCATCTGCGACGTCAGCGGATGTCGCACAAGGAATTGCGTGATGAACTCAAACAAAATGATGGGGATCCTTCGGTCAAGCAGCAACGCCGCCGTCGCTCGATGGAAATCGCATCGCGGCAAATGATGGCGGATGTGCCTGGCGCAGATGTGGTGATCGTGAACCCAACCCACTATGCCGTCGCCCTGAAATGGAGCCGCAAGCCAGGCTCGGCCCCGATTTGCGTGGCCAAAGGAATGGATTACATTGCACTTGCAATACGCGAGCTTGCCTATGAGCGTGGC
The DNA here is from genome assembly GCF_048262375.1 of Roseovarius sp. Classification (GTDB taxonomy): domain Bacteria; phylum Pseudomonadota; class Alphaproteobacteria; order Rhodobacterales; family Rhodobacteraceae; genus Roseovarius. The sequence goes on along the minus strand of NZ_JBLXFE010000002.1, from coordinate 242,086 downwards.
GTACCGGTACAGCACGATGCCCCGACCGCCCGCGCCTTGCATGCCACAACGGAAATCGGTCAGGAGATCGATCCCGGGTATTACGCAGCGGTTGCCGCCGCCATCCGGTTCGCCGAAGACATGCGCCGCAAGGCTAGGAGTTTTGGATGAAGACCCCGAGATACGCAGACATGGTCAGCTTGACTGAGGCGCTCTATCGGGCAGAGTCAGCTAAGATGCAGGCGCTATTGGCCGAAGAAAGGCGTCTTCGCGCCGAATTAGAACAACTAGAAGCACGGCGGCGTGCCACGATCGTGGTGACTGATGAGTGCTTGCTTGGATATCGCGAGATCGGGGCGGATCTGATGTGGCAAAGCTGGATTGGGCGTAGCAAAGCGCATCTGCATGCAGATCTCGCACGTATTCTCGGACGCAAAGGTCAAGTGATCATCCGGTTGCGCCGGACATATGGAAAATATTTGGCTGCAACCCAACTTTTTAAAGACGAAACCGAGAGCTATGCCCGACAACGAGAAGCGCGTCGGCTTAGTCTGCTGGAGGATTTGGGCCAGTTGCAACAAAGCCATGCAAAGTGATCATGCGCGGTCAGACATCTTGTCGTGCGATTTCCGTGATCAAAACCCCAAAAACGGCATCGCCCAGCACACCGGCTGCAACCTTGTTCAACGCAGAGCGTAGCATCTCCATATTCCGCGCCTTTGTAAATTCGCCATCGAAGCCACCTATGTTAGCGTGATCAAACAATGCCTGCAGGAAAACATCCCGTAGTTTCGGTTCACGTGCATATACCTCTGCGCTTCGTCCTGGACCTATTTCGACGCTCAGCGACAGTACTACCAGCGCGCTGATCATACTCTTGTTGACGACCGGAATTATGAATTGATTGTTTAATTTGACAATTTCAGTGTCAGGTGTCTCATGCGCATTGTCGGCCGCATCTTTTGAGCGCGCGCCTTCATGCGCGCGCAGGGTATTCCGTTGCAAGATCTCTGGCTCGGGCTTGAATAAAAGGCCCGCACCTGCTCCTGCGGCTACGCCAATCACAAGAAACAGGATGGGCAGTAATTTTGCAATCATCGCATCGTCTCCTTCTGGAGGGCTTCAGAATGGCAAAATGGCGTCTAGAATTTGCTGACCGATCCGGGGTTGCTGCACGTCGGTCAACTGACCGCGCCCGCCATAGGAAATCCGAGCGGCTGCTACTTTGTCATAGGTGATCTCATTCTGCCGCGAGATATCTTCGGGCCGGACAAAGCCGGAGACCAGCAATTCGCGCAGCTCGAAATTCACTCTCACCTCTTGGGACCCCTGAATTTCAAGGATGCCATTTGGCAGAACTTGCATCACTGTTGCTGCGACACGAAGCGTGAGTTCCTCGCTGCGGCTTACAGAGCCGTCACCACCTGATTGGCTTGTCGAATTGAGACCCACCGCACGGTCCAGACTGGCCCCTTCCGGTAATTTCGGCGTGATACGTTGCGGGATGCCAAACAGGTCCGGTATTGCAAGGTTTTCCGAGCCGTTGCGAGAACGCGACGTCGAGTTCGAAATCTGTGCTTCTTCGTCTATTTCAATCACGACGGTCATTATATCGCCGCGCTGTGCGGCGCGCCGGTCCCCTAACAAGGATTGTTTTCCCCCGCTCCAGAGCGAGGCGCGATGGATGGGGGTGTCGTGCGGCGTTGTGAGTGGGAGACCGGGATTGAGCATTGCGAGTTGCTCTGTTGAGTTCATTGTCGGTGTAAAACTGGGTGGCTTGCCAATGTGATCCATGCGAGCGCAGGCGGTTGCGATCAAAATCAGTCCAAGGCCAAAGGGTAAACGAAGGGAGTGCATCACAGCTCCTATTGTGAGACTAGAATACTGCCATTTGGCGCGACATGGCCCGAGACTGTCGCGCGCGATGTCAGGTTCATCGCGCGGACATAATCACCGATCCCCGCCCGCATGAGAGACCGGCCTTCGGTTATGATCTGCACCCCGCCACGCGCATAGATAAGCGGTACGATCTGATTGCGTTCGATCGCGGTGGGTGGCCCCACGTCCACAGCCCGTACGATGCGCCCGGGATAAAGTGCAACTCGGGCCTCCTGTCCGATCAGATCGTGCAGACTGAGATCGCTACTGCCTTCACCCGGTTTTAGTAGCAGGTCTGTTGGGCCAAGGATTTCTTGGGCACGGATCGTGCGACTGGCGACGATTACATCGGCCGACGCCGGGGCGGTTGTGATCATGTACAAAAGGAATGCCAGAAATCGCATCACCGCACCTGTGTTGTGGCGCTGAGCATCTGGTCTGCGGCGGTGATCACCTTGGCATTTAGTTCATATCCGCGTTGCGCCTCTATCAGTTCGGTGATTTCCCGTACCGGATCGACCGAGCTGTCTTCGAGATAGCCTTGGCGCAGGGTGCCGAGCCCGTCTTGTCCGGCGGTGGTCACGTTGGCCGGACCAGAGGCTTCGGTCTCGATGAAGAGGTTGCTGCCGATGGCCTCGAGCCCTTTGGGATTGGTGAAGCTCGTCAAGTCCAATTGGCCAAGTTGCTGTGCCTCGGCATTGTCTTGAAAAAAAGCGAAAACCTCGCCTTCAGCGTTGATCGTGATGCTGCGAGCATCCTCGGGAATGGTGATCTCCGGTGCGACAGGAAAGCCCTCGGAGTTGACAATCACCCCATCCGCAGAGCGTTTCAACGCTCCATCGCGGGTATAGGCGGCCTGACCCGAGGGCAAGGTAACCTCTAGGTAGCCATTGCCGTCGATTGCCACATCCAGATCGCCATTGGTCTGAGATAACGAACCTTGCGCAAGTTGTACGGAAATCGCTGCCGGGCGTACGCCAAGCCCAAGCTGCACCCCTGTTGGCAGAACCGTGCCATCTGCGGCATTGATCGTGCCTGCCCGCGCCAGTTGCTGATAATGCAGATCGGCAAATTCGGCCCGGCGGGCATTGTAGCCAGTGGTCGACATATTGGCGAGATTATTCGAGATGGTTTCGACTCGCATCTGTTGTGCGGCCATGCCAGTCGCGGCGATTTTGAGGATATGCATGTCACTCTCCTTGATTAACGGATGAGGGAATCGAGCGCGGTCATGACCCGCTCGTTTTCGGACTCGAGAAAGCTCTGGCCCATCTCATAGGCGCGCTGCACCTCGATCATGCGGGCAATCTGGCTGATTGGGTCGACGTTTGCGCCTTCTAGAAACCCTTGGAGTACGCGACCTTCCTCGACCTGCTCAAACCCGCTGTCAGTGCGGAACATGACGCCGTCCTCTCGGGTTATGTCCAAGCGGTCCACGGGGCGAACCAGACCGATCTGGGCGAGGGGACGGCCATTCTCACTCAGGGTGCCATCGGGTGAGAGTCCGATGCCCTTGGCGTCGGGGGGCACAAAGACCGGGGCACCGCCCGCATCTAGGACTCGGAACCCGTCCGGGGTCACCAGATCGCCTTGGGCGGAGAGGGTGAAATTGCCTGCCCGGGTCAGACGCTCGCCCAAAGGTGTTTCGATCAGAAAAAAACCATCCCCCTCAATGGCAAGATCGAGAGTGCCGCCTGTTGGGTTCAAAGGCCCCTGCTGTGTTGAGGTCATCCGCACGTTACCCTGCGCCATCGAGAGTGACGGCCCTCCGTCGATGCGCTTGACGAATTCGGAAAAGATCACCCCTTCTTGGCGGTAGCCAGTTGTCGTGGCATTGGCGATATTATTGGCCAGAACCTGCAATTCGTGTAAAAGCCCGGATTGCCGTGTGAGGGTCGTGTAACCTGCGTTTTCCATCTCATCCTCCTGTGATGATCGGGATCAGCCGGTCTTGAAAGAATGTGACCAGCGTTTGTGTCATGAATCCCATAGTGACCCAGAACACGACAACGATTGCGCCCAGCTTGGGTACGAATGTCAGTGTCAATTCCTGGATCGAGGTCAGCGCCTGAAAAAGCCCGACCACTAGGCCAGCCAGTAGCGCAACGGTCAGGATTGGCAGGGAAATGATGACCGAAACCCAGAGCGCCTCGCGCAGCGTGTCAAAGAACAGAATCTCGTTCAGCATGGGATCAGACCGGCATGCGGAGGATTTCCTGATAGGCCTCCACCACCCGGTCGCGCACAGTGATCGCGGCCTCGACGGCTAGTTCAGTTTGCGCCAGAGCTTGCACAAGGGCGTGGGGGTCGGCTTTGCCGAGCATGGCCGATTTTGCGACCTCCTCGCCCTCTTTGAGGGTGGCGGCAAAATCCTTGGCTATGTCGTGAAACGCGGCGCCTCCTGCGGCTTGCCCCGTGACAGGCTCAGTCGCGGCGCGTGTGGCGGTGTATTTCAGGGCGGCGTTTAGTGCTGTGATATCCATTCTGGCTCTCCTTTATCGGCGTAATAGGTCCATGAGGCCGGCGGACATTTGCCGGACCTGATCAAACATTTTGAGATTGGCCTCGTAGCTCCGCTGAGCTTCGCGTGCGTCGGCGATCTCGATCATGAGATCGACGGTCGAGCCTTGGTAATGCCCGGTTTCATCGGCGAGCGGATGGCTGGGATCATAGATTTTCTGAGGTTCACGTCGGTCGAGGTTGACACGGCTCACCTCGACCTCGCCATTGCGCTGCGACCCCCCAAAGGTCGCCGCGAACGATACGGTCTTGCGGCGGTATCCCGGTGTGTCGACGTTTGCGATATTTTCAGACACATGACGCAGCCGCTGTGCCTGTGCCTTGAGACCGCTGGTGGAAACCGAAAGGGCGTTGGAAAAATCGCTCATATCGCCCTCTATCGCCGGCCGAGCGCCGTGCGTAGCACGGTGAGTGAGGACTTATAGATGGCAAGCGCACGGTCATGTTGGCGTTTCACATCGACCGCTCGGAGCATTTCTGTTTCGAGCGAGACCGAATTGCCATTTGGATCTGCAATTGAGGTCGGGTCATTGGTTACATCGAAACCAAGGTCGTTGTCATGCCTAAGCAGATGTCCCTCGCGGGTGGCGCGGGGCGTGCGGGTTGTTTCATCCGATCTGTAAACATCCGCAAAGGCGGCGATGTCGCGTGCGGCGTATCCCGGCGTATCGGCATTTGCCATGTTCTGTGACACGACAGCCTGTCGTGCCCCGGCGTGCTGGGCCATGGCATGCGCCATGCGAAAGATCTCAAGTTTTTCAAACATCGGGGCTTCTCCCTCGATTGGCTTCAACCAAGGCTTAACCCTGATTCCTTTAGAAATTGTTTTCAGGACATGATTGGAGCGTGCGATGATCAGACAGGACATGACAGGCTTGCAGGCGGAAATATCGGCCTTGCGCCCAATGCGGATGATGGGCCGGGTAAGTGCCGTGCAGGGAAATGCCGTGCGGATCAGTGGTTTGTCTGCGGTGGCAAGGCTGGGGGACCGGATCGTGATCCAGCGCCGTGCCGGTGGAATGCTGGCAGGCGAGGTTATTCAGCTCGAGGCGTCTTCTCTGATGGTTTTGCCTGATTCAAGCCCAGAGGGTGTTGCGCTCGGGGATCGAGTGATTTTGGGGTATGCGGAAACGATTGCGCCCTCGAATGGGTGGTTAGGGCGGATCATCGATCCGTTCGGAGAGCCGCTGGATGGGAGACCTTTGGTCCGCGGGCCTGAGACGCGCGTGCTGCGGGCTGACCCGCCCGCACCTGCACGGCGACGCGCGCTTGGCGAACGGCTTGAAACCGGTATGGCGGCGTTCAATACCGTGCTGCCCATTGTCCGGGGTCAGCGCGTGGGTCTATTTGCCGGCTCTGGCGTAGGTAAGTCCATGCTGTTGGGCCATTTGGCGCGATATATGGAGGCTGATATCGTTGTCATTGCCCTGATCGGGGAGCGTGGGCGAGAATTGCGCGAGTTTGTCGAAAACGTGCTTGGACCTGAGGGTATGCGCCGTGCCGTCATTGTCGCGGCAACCTCGGACCGCTCGCCGCTCATCCGGCGGCGCTGTGCCTGGACCGCGATGGCGGTGGCCGAGTTTTTCCGGGATCAGGGAAAACAGGTGCTGTTTCTTGCTGATTCCATCACGCGGTTCGCCGAGGCGCACCGCGAGGTGGCGACAGCAGCAGGCGAAATGCCAGCCTTGCGTGGGTTTCCTGCCTCGACTTCACATCTGATCATGTCGCTCTGCGAACGCGCGGGGCCGGGAGAGGAGGGTATGGGCGATATTACCGCACTTCTGACCGTTCTGGTCGCAGGGTCGGACATGGAAGAGCCGATTGCCGATATCCTGCGTGGGGTGTTGGATGGGCATGTGGTGCTGGATCGTCAGATCGCGGAGCGGGGGCGCTATCCGGCGATCGATCTTTTGCGGTCTGTTTCCCGGAGCTTGCCGCGCGCCGCGAGTGATGAGGAGAATGCGCTGATTTCGCGCGCGCGCGAGCTTTTGGGCAGCTACGCGCGTTCTGAGACAATGATCAAGGCCGGGCTCTATGCCGAGGGGAGTGATCCAGATTTGGATCAGGCGATTCGAGTCTGGTCGGACCTTGATGGATTTCTTGCAGATAAAGAGGCTGTGTCTGCAAAGAACAGTTTTGCCCGGTTGGGTGTCATTCTGCGACGGGCAGGGACGTTGGTGGCCCGTGGCGCGGCGCGGTAAGTGAGCTCAGGCGGTCATGTGACGCGCCCGTGCACCCCTCTCAATGGCTGCGGCATGCAGCCGGTCGATGTTGAGCTCGTAGCGGATTTCCTCAAGCAGGCGCAATTCGCGCTCATTCAGTTTTCCATCTGCCGCAGCGACATCACAGGCGAGTGCATAGGCCGTCTCGAACAGCTTCTCGGGCAGGTCGGCGCGCACAAGACCAAAGAGCGCATCTAGCCCCTCTTCGACGGTAAAGAGGTCAAGCACGGTTTGTGACATCACCCGCAACCTGTCCAGATCGTAATCGGCAAAGATCGGCAGGTTGTTGACCGTGCTCTCGATTTTGATGAGCTCGGCGGTGCGCATGTCCTCGTCAGAGGCTGAGACGGCAATCATCACCGCCACCAGGCAATCCTGCGGTGTGAGGGGATGTGGGATCGGGTCAGACATCTGCGGGCCTTTCGCGAGGGGTTATGTTGCGGCGCAGAATATTGACTGTTCGGCCCCCCGGCAATAGGTAGCGGCGGTGTCTTGCCGGAGTTTCGGCAAGGGGAAACCTGGAGTGCGACCGATGTCCGACCTGCGCGATGCCGCTATGAATTCGAAAGCTTGGCCTTTTGAAGAGGCGCGGCGCGTGCTCAAACGTTATGAAAAGGCACCGCCGGAAAAGGGCTATGTGCTGTTTGAGACAGGTTATGGTCCCTCCGGTCTGCCGCATATCGGTACATTCGGCGAGGTGCTGCGCACCACGATGATCCGCCGTGCGTTTGAGGTGCTCAGCGATATTCCGACACGGCTGATCTGCTTTTCCGACGATCTGGACGGCATGCGCAAAGTGCCCGGCAACGTGCCGCACCGCGAGATGTTACAGGAGCATTTGCAAAAGCCGCTGACGAGTGTGCCGGATCCTTTTGGTACGCATGAGAGCTTTGGTCATCACAACAACGCCATGTTGCGACGGTTCCTCGATACCTTCGGGTTCGAGTATGACTTTTATTCGGCCACCGAATTCTATCGCTCCGGTGAGTTTGATGAGGTGTTGCTGCGCGCCGCCGAACGCTATGACGACATCATGAAAATCATGCTCAAGTCGCTCCGCGAAGAGCGACAGCAGACCTATTCGATCTTTCTGCCCATTCATCCCGAGACAGGCCGTGTGCTCTATGTGCCGATGAAGGCAGTGAATGCTACGGACGGCACCATCACCTTTGACGACGAGATGGGGCGCGAATGGACCCTGCCGGTGACCGGCGGCAATGTGAAACTGCAGTGGAAGCCCGATTTCGGCGCCCGATGGGCGGCGCTTGGCGTGGATTTCGAAATGTACGGCAAAGACCACTCGACCAACACGCCGATCTATGATGGCATCTGCCGCGCGCTTGGTGCACCTGCGCCAGAGCATTTCACTTATGAGCTGTTCCTTGACGAAAGTGGGCAAAAAATATCGAAATCTTCGGGTAATGGCGTGTCGATAGACGAGTGGCTGACCTATGCCGCCACCGAGAGCCTGTCATATTTCATGTATCAGAAACCTAAAACTGCCAAGCGGATGCATTTCGATGTGATCCCCAAGGCGGTTGATGAATATCATCAGCAATTGCGTGCCTATGCGGATCAAACGCTCGATCAGCAATTGGCCAACCCGGTCTGGCATATCCACGGCGGCAAGGTGCCCGAGAGCCGGATGGTCGTGCCCTTCGCGATGCTGCTCAACCTCGCGTCGGTTTCTGCGGCGCATGACAAGGAAACGCTCTGGGGCTTTATCCGCCGTTACGCGCCGGAGGCAAGCGCAGAAACCCATCCGGATCTGGATGCGGCTGCTGGCTATGCCGTGAAATATTACGAGGATTTCGTGGCCCCCGCCAAAACGTATCGCGCGCCCACTGATTTGGAACGCGAAGCGCTGACTGACTTGCGCAATCAACTTGCGGTCTATGACGGGCCAACAGAGGATGAAGCTCTCCAATCGATAGTTTACGCAGTGGGACGCGATCGGTTCGACCCGCTGCGTGACTGGTTCAAGGCGCTCTACGAAGTGTTGCTCGGAGCGTCTCAGGGGCCAAGATTTGGCGGCTTCATCGCACTCTACGGCGTGGCCGAAACTGTGGCGCTGATTGACAAGGGACTAGCAGGCGAGTTGTCATAATCAGGATCGTTGCGTGGGCCGGGTGGGCTTGCTACCCTCAGAGAAGAACATAGGGGCGTGCGATGCGTACAATAGCAATCCTGACTGCATTGGCTGTTGCGGCCTGCGTACAGACGATCTCAATGCCTGATGCCAGTGAGGGTGCCGGAATTTACGGCGTTAATTGCGCGCAATGCCACGGGGTTTCGGGCAAGGGAGATGGCCCTTGGGCGGCCGGTCTGTCGCCGCGACCCGCAGATTTAACGCAGCTTTCCAACGGCGGTAAATTCCGTCGTGGGCACGTTTTATCGGTAATTGATGGGTACGATCGCACGGGCCTTCCGGGGCAGGATATGCCGGAATTCGGCCTGTTGCTGGAGGGTGACACTGTGCCGGTTGATGTCGGCGATGGTGTCTTAACCCCTACGCCGCGTCCGTTGGCCGCTCTGATGACCTATCTCGAGTCTATTCAGGCGAACTGAAAAAAGGCAACTGACCATGGCTGGTCAGTCACCGTTTCTCAAATCATTCATGCTCAGGCATTGGGCAGGATGACGATCTCCACCCGTCGGTTTTGGGCCTTTCCCTCAGCTGTCAGGTTGGACGCGACTGGCTGATCTTCGCCGCGTCCAAAGGCGCGGAGGCGACCGTACGAGACCCCGCCGCTTGCCAGTACATCCGCAACTGCATTGGCTCGGCGCTCGGACAGACCTTGGTTATATCCTGCATCCCCGTCACTGTCGGTATGCCCCACGACTTGAACGGTTGTATTAGGATAGGCCTGAAGGCTCTGCGCGACCTTAAAGAGGTCATCCCGTAGTCCGGGCGCTACCGTAAATCCGTCAACCGGGAACAGAATGTCTTGCGGCATGGTCAGGATCAGACGATCACCAGTGTTGACGATCTGCACATCGCTGTCGAGCTGTTGACGCAATTCCGCTTCTTGACGATCAAGTGCATTACCGATGGCGGCTCCGCCTGCGGCTCCTAAAATGCCGCCGATCAGTGCGCCCTTGCCTTTGTTGTCGCTGATGATCGCGCCGGTGCCTGCCCCAATTATACCCCCCAAGAGCGCACCTTGCTTCGTCTTCTGATTGGGGTCATTCCCGTTTACATAGCCCGGATCGGTGCACGCAGTCGCCAGCAAAAGGGACGCGCCAGAGAGCAGCATTAAGGATTTTCTCGCTCGTATCATGGAATTGGCCTCATTGTTTGAACTGACCCGATACTTCGGGTTTAATCCAATGATATGCAATAACAGAGCCCATCCCAAAGGCATATCCACGGAAAAATGGCCGGGCTACGCGCAGATTTCCGCCTATCCGTCGGCGCGTGCGCCTTCCCATGCGAGTATGGCCCGTTTCACGGGTAAACCCCAGTGATAGCCCCCGAGCGCGCCTGATTTGCGTAGAGCCCGGTGACAGGGGATGAGATAGCTCACTGGGTTGCGCCCTACCGCAGTGCCCACCGCGCGCACAGCACGTGGACTGCCGATGGCGTTTGCGATCTCGGAATAGGTGGTCACATGGCCCGATGGGATTTGCAGCAGAGCCTCCCATACCTTGATCTGAAACGGTGCTCCGATCATGTGCAGAGCGGTTTCACCATTGCCGCCAAAGGCTGCGTGGACCCAAGACGCGATCCGATCAGGGGTTTCTTTGTAGATTGCGTTCGGCCAGCGAGACTGCATGTCAGCCATCGAGACCTCTCGCCCGAATTCCCCGACAAATGCCAGACCGCAGAGACCGCGGTCCGTGCCCATGGCGAGCGCCTCGCCAAATGGGCTGTCAAACCAACCATAGTGGATAGTTAACCCTGCGCCTCGACGTGCGAATTCACCGGGGCTCATTGCCTCCCAGCGGACAAAGAGATCATGCAACCGACCCGATCCCGACAGACCCGCCGCATCGGCGACCTCAAGCGTTGTAAAACGCTGCGCTAACAAATCCTTGGCATGGCCAAGCGTCAGGTATTGCTGATAGCGCTTGGGCGAGACGCCAACCCATTGTGAGAAAAGCCGTTGAAAATGCGCAGCACTCATGCCCATCTTGCCGGCCATATCTTCTAAGGTCATCGATACGTCGCCAGCATCAATCAACTCGATTGCGCGGCGCATTATTTGGTAGTGGTAACCGGGTTCCGGGGAGAGGGTCATTATAGAGTTCCTAACGTTGCTGCCCCAAGATAAAACGATGGGCCACGCCACGCGACCCGAATGTTGCGCATCTGTCTATTTCCCGGCATAGAGCAGCCATGGCACGACAACTTGATTACCATTCGATGCGCGAGATATTTGCCCGATTTCAGGCTGCAGAGCCTGAACCAAAGGGCGAATTGGAGCATGTGAACGCCTATACGTTGGTGGTGGCGGTGGCGCTGTCGGCACAGGCGACCGATGTGGGTGTAAACCGCGCAACGCGAGATTTGTTCAAGATTGCCGATACGCCGGGGAAGATGCTCGCTTTGGGCGAAGAGGGATTGATTCAGCACATCAAGACGATCGGCCTTTATCGCAACAAGGCCAAGAATGTCATCAAGCTCAGCCGTATTCTGGTCGATGACTACGGCGGTGAGGTGCCCAATTCCCGCGCCGCACTGGAATCCTTGCCCGGCGTCGGACGCAAGACTGCCAATGTCGTGCTCAACATATGGTGGCACTATCCATCACAAGCGGTGGATACGCATATCTTTCGGGTCGGAAATCGAAGTGGTATCTGTCCGGGGCGCGATGTCGTCGCAGTTGAGCGCGCCATCGAAGATCATGTGCCGGTCGATTTCCAAAACCATGCGCATCACTGGCTGATCTTGCATGGGCGTTATACCTGCAAGGCCCGCAAACCCGCATGCGGCGCCTGCCTCATTCGTGATATCTGTTTATTCGAGGACAAAACACTATGACCAAATATCAGGCCGTTGGCATCGGCAACGCCGTAGTGGACGTGATCAGCCAATGTGACGACGCCTTTTTGACCCGTATGGGCATTGATAAGGGCGTGATGCAATTGATCGAAACCGAGCGTGCAGAGTTTCTTTACGCGAACATGCAAGACCGTCGGCAGATGCCGGGCGGATCAGTGGCAAACTCGATTGCAGGTCTCGGCGCGCTTGGCTTGTCGACAGGGTTTATCGGACGAGTCAGCGATGATGAATTGGGCCGGTTCTATGCCAATGCGATGGCGGAGGTCGGCACCGATTTTGTCAATGCCCCGCGCGGCGATGGCGCGTTGCCCACTTCACGCTCGATGATTTTTGTCTCACCGGATGGGGAGCGGTCGATGAACACCTATCTGGGGATTTCGACCGAACTTGACGAAGGCGATGTGCCCGAAATCGTGGCTGGACAGGCGGGGCTGTTGTTTCTTGAGGGGTATCTGTTTGATAAACCAAAGGGAAAGGCGGCGTTTCTGGCCGCGTCAAGGTCGGCGCGTGCAGGGGGTGGCAAGGCTGGTATTACTCTATCGGATCCGTTCTGCGTCGATCGTCACCGTGATGATTTTCGGGGTCTTTTGCGTGAACTGGATTTCGTGATTGGTAATGAGCACGAATGGTGTTCTCTCTATCAAACCGAGGATCTTGGAGCAGCGCTTGAACAGGCGGCGTCAGAAAGTGGTTTGATCGTCTGTACGCGGTCGGGGCATGATGTGGTGATGGTTGAGGGCGAAAGCACAGTGACGGTGCCTGTGCACCGCGTCACCCCGGTGGATACCACAGGGGCGGGTGATCAGTTCGCAGCCGGGTTGCTCTACGGGCTTGCCACTGGAAAACCACTGGCCGTTTCAGGCCGTATGGGGTGTATCGCGGCGGCCGAAGTGATTGGTCATTACGGCGCACGGCCGGAATCGGATGTGAAAGCGCTTTTTGCCGCTGAAGGGCTCATCTGAATGGATTGCCATCTGAGGTTGAGACCGGACCTTTTCCGGTGCAGCTCGGAACTGGGCGTGGCTTCTTCTCGGCCAGTCATCAGCTCCTCAGCCTGTAATACGCGAACCACTTGGCACGACAAAGTTAAGAAGCTTGCGCTTCTTCGTCACTGAAATACCTTGAGGTCAATCAAAAGTAGATCGAGAGGGGCAACGCCCTCTCGATTTGTGCAGCAAGCAGATCACTTGTCCCGGAATTGCGCCTCGCGCTTTTCGGCAAAGGCTTGCATACCTTCTTTCTGATCTTCAGTAGCAAAGAGCGAGTGGAACACGCGCCGCTCGAACAAAAGACCTTCGCGAAGTGTGGTCTCATAAGACCGGTTAACCGCCTCCTTGGCCGCCATTACGGAAATCTGCGATTTTTCGGCGATTTTCTGGGCCGCAGACATCGCCTCTTCCATCAGCTTCTTTGCGGGAACCACACGGCTCACCAGTCCCGAGCGCTCGGCCTCTTCCGCATCCATGAACCGGCCTGTCAGATTCATGTCCATCGCCTTAGATTTGCCCACAAGCCGGGTCAGGCGCTGCGTTCCGCCAAGTCCAGCTATGACGCCAAGATTGATCTCGGGCTGGCCAAATTTGGCCGTGTCTGAGCAGATGATGAAATCGCACATCATTGCCAATTCACATCCGCCACCTAACGCATAGCCCGACACAGCAGCAATAATCGGTTTGCGCACCCGGCAGATCGCAGCGCTATCGGCCGTGAACAGATCCTCGGTGAACACGTCGACAAAGTTCTTTTCGCTCATCATCTTGATGTCTGCACCAGCGGCAAACGCCTTTTCTGAACCGGTCAGAACAATGCAGCGCACCTTTTCATTCTGTTGCGCCTCACCAAGCGCCTCAGCAAGCTCTGACAGGAGCTGTGCATTGAGCGCGTTGAGCGCATCGGGGCGGTTGAGCTTTATGAGGGCGACGTGGTCTTCTATTTCGACGATGATCGTCTCATAGGCCATGAAATCAGCTTTCATTTGTTTCCATCAGAGATGATTCATTACCATTCTTTGCCGCGTGTTCAACCTATCTTTGACAACGCGGGCAATAGAAGCTGGAGCGGCCGGACTGTGTAATGCGTGCAATATGGCCTTTGCACCCCGTAGAGCGGCATATTTCACCCTCCCGCCCGTAGACGTCGAAACTGTGCTGAAAATAACCCAATTCGCCATCCGCTTGCCGAAAGTCCCGAAGGGAGGAACCGCCAGCGATGATGGCATCTCCGAGTACCTCGCGGATGATCGGCACGAGAGAGGCCGCCTGTTTGGTTGAGAGATCACCGGCACGCCGCAACGGGGAAATCCGGGCCCGAAAGAGTGTCTCGCAGACATAGATATTGCCGAGGCCCGCGACGATTCTTTGATCGAGAAGCGCGGACTTTAAAGGAGTGTTACGACCACTGAGAGCTGCAATCAGATAGGGCTCGTTGAAATCATTGCCTAAGGGCTCCGGCCCAAGCTTGGCCAAAAGCGGGTGCGCCTCAGCGGTGGCTGTAAGCATAAGATCCATGGCACCAAAGCGACGCGGATCGTTAAAGGTGATGCGTGCACCGCCCTCCATATCAAGTACGACATGGTCGTGTTTTTCTGGCGTGGGATGGGTATGAGTGAACTGTCCCAGAGGATCGCCCGAAACCAGCATGCGGCCCGACATGCCAAGGTGGATAAGCAGCGTTTCACCTGAGGTCAGATCCGCGAGGATGTACTTGGAGCGCCGTCGCAGAGCCAGCACCCGTTGTCCAACCAAGCGTGCTGCCATGTCGGGCGGAAACGGCCAGCGCAGGTCAGGCCGGTTCACGGCGACGTGGGCGATCATCTGCCCCTCCATCACCGGCGCAAGGCCGCGGCGGACTGTCTCAACCTCTGGTAATTCCGGCATGGTAGACCTCAAAGGGGGCGAGGGGCGCATTGTAACCCCCCATCATAGCCCTATAAGAAAGACGAGACACAACAGCGGCAAGACCCATGAACGAGAAAACCACCCATTTCGGGTTTCAGGACATCCCAGAGTCGGAAAAGGCCGGGCGCGTGCGCGGGGTCTTTGGCAGCGTTGCCAGCAAATATGACGTTATGAATGATGCCATGTCCTTTGGTATTCATCGGATCTGGAAGGATGCGATGATGGATTGGCTGGCCCCGCGCGCAGGGCAGCGCCTACTTGATGTGGCGGGAGGGACAGGTGACATCTCGTTCCGGTTTCTCAAGCGGGCGGGCAAGGGACATGCCACAGTATTGGATCTGACCGAGCCGATGCTGGTTGAGGGACGTAAACGGGCCGAGGCCGAACAGATGGCCGCTAGCCTTGATTGGGTGGTAGGCGACGCGATGGCGTTGCCGTTTGAGAGCAACACCTTTGATGTTTATACGATCAGTTTCGGCATCCGGAATGTAACCAGCCCACAACAGGCGCTTAACGAGGCGTTTCGCGTGCTGAAACCCGGCGGGCGTCTGATGGTGCTGGAGTTCAGCGAGATTCCCAATGACTTGATGCAAAAAGTCTATGATCTCTATAGCTTTAACATCATCCCGCGGTTAGGGCAGATGATTGCCAATGATCGCGACAGCTATCAGTATCTGGTGGAATCAATCCGTCAGTTTCCAGACCAAGAAACATTCTTAGAGATGGTTCGCACCGCTGGATTTGCAAATGCCAAATACCGCAATCTGAGCATGGGCATTGCCTGTTTGCATTCTGGCTGGAAGATTTAGGCGATGCGTGGACCGCACAACATCCTGCGGCTTATCCGTACCGGGGCAACACTAGAGCGTACCGGTGCCATGGGGCTCATCATGGATGCATTCGAGGCTCCGTCGCTGGTGCGTGGCACGATGCGCTGTTTGGCGTGGCCATTTCAATGGTTGGGCTACAAGGGCGATCCGGAGTCCCCGCCTGCTCCACGAGCCCTGACCGCGCTCGGGCCAGCCTATATCAAGTTTGGACAAATTCTGAGCACGCGCCCTGATCTGGTCGGCGCGGAGCTCGCAACACATCTGCGGGTGTTGCAGGACAAGCTGCCGCCGTTTTCTGTCGATCTGGCAAAACGTAGTATCGCGCAGGAATTGGGCCGTCCGGTTGAGGATATGTTTGACGATTTCAGCCCCCCCGTGGCGGCAGCTTCGATTGCGCAAGTCCACAAAGCACGGCTGCGCGAGAGCGGTGAGGCGGTCGCGGTTAAGGTGCTGCGTCCCGGAATAGAACGGGCGTTTCGACGTGACATTGACGCCTTTTATTTTGCCGCGCGGATGATCGAATTGCTGGCCCCCGGTGCGCGTCGATTGCGTCCCACTGAAGTAATTGCCCATTTCGAAGGCGTTGTGATGGGCGAACTGGATTTGCGGCTCGAAGCGGCCTCTGCCTCCGAATTTGCGGCGAACACGGCGAGCGATACCGGATTTCAGTTGCCATCAGTGCAATGGAACCTTTCCTCGCGCCGGGTCATGACGATGACTTGGGCCGATGGTCTGCCGCTGGGGGATAATGCCGCTCTGGATGCTGTTGGCCATGACCGGGCGGAATTGGGGGAGCGGGTATTGCAGCTCTTTCTCAGCCATGCGCTGCGCGATGGTTACTTCCATGCTGATATGCATCAGGGCAATCTCAAGGTGGCCGCGAATGGGGATATCATCGCATATGATTTCGGGATTATGGGACATATAGATGAGTATACTCGCCGTGTTTACGCCGAGATACTGTATGGCTTTATCAAGCGGGATTACCGGCGCGTTGCCGAGGTGCACTTTGAGGCGGGTTATGTGCCCGCTGACCGGGATGTCGACGCCTTCGCTCGGGCCTTGAGAGCAGTCGGAGAGCCAATTTTTGGAATGGATGCCAGCAAAATTTCTATGGGCAGTCTTCTGAGCTATCTCTTTGAGGTAACAGAGCGTTTCGGGATGGAGACGCGTACGGAGTTGATCTTGTTGCAGCGGACCATGGTCGTGGTCGAAGGGGTGGCGCGCAGTCTCAATCCGCAGATCAACATCTGGCAGGTCGCAAGGCCCGTGGTTGAGGATTACATCAAAAAGACGATCGGTCCGCGGGCGGCACTACGGGATCTGGGGCGCACCGCGATGGTCCTCTCGCGCTATGGCCCAAGGTTGCCCGGATTGGTCGAGGCTGCGCTCATTCGCCAAACGGCCCCACATGTGCCTCAAAAGCGCTCTGTTTGGCTAGGCCGCGCGCTCTGGGCTGGGCTGGGCGTTTTGGCCGGTGCCGTCGGCGTGATTGTCGTGGCGCTGATGATTGGACTGTGAGGCATTTGCACGCCTTAGTGAGGCATTTGAGGGTGATTGGGAAACTCACATTGCCGTGTTGCTGTGTGATCGTTAATGTCCTCCAGAGAAAAGTGAAGGCGCTCGGGACAGGTGAACAGTCGATGACATTCAGATTGCGAAACATGTTCGGTGTTTTGGCCGTTTTGGTTGGCTCCTCGGCTGCGTTTGCAAACGATCTGACCACAACGTTGACGAACAATTACGGTACGCCTAGTGGGCTTTTGGACATGCCCACGGCCGAGATGGCCCCGGATGGGCAGCTTTCTACCACGATTTCATATTTTGATGGGTTCAGCAAAACCACGCTTAGTTTTCAGGTTGCGCCATGGATTACGGGCAGCTTCCGCTATTCGGGCACGAAGGATCTTACGCCACAGTTTCGCACCTTCTATGATCGCAGTTTTGATCTGCGGTTCCGACTGTTCAAAGAAACCGATTTTTCACCGGCAATCGCAGTCGGGCTTCAGGACTTTCTGGGAACTGGAGTTCTTGGGGCTGAATATATTGTAGCAACAAAATCCTATCGGAACCGTCTGCGCGTGACTGCAGGGCTGGGCTGGGGGCGGTTCGGATCGCAGAATTCTATTGGCGGTTTTGGAAGCCGGGCTCCGTTTAATTTTGCCGGTGTGGGTACAGGCGGTGATGTCAGTGTGTCCAATTGGTTTAAGGGCGACATCGGCATATTTGGGGGGATCAGCTACGACATCAGCGATAAGCTGTCTTTTGCGGTCGAATATTCCTCAGATAGCTATGATACTGAGCGCAAGGCGGGCATCTTTGATCAAAGCACGCCAGTTAATTTTGGTTTAACGTACAGGCTGTCTCAAGATACAAACCTGCGAGCTTATGTGCTTCACGGCGAGGAAATTGGCGTAAGCCTTGCCTTTGCGATCAATCCGCGCACAATGCCCATTCCCGGCGGGATAGAGTCGGCGCCGCTTCCGGTTGCGGTGCGTGATCCGGATGGTGCGCGCGATCTTGGCTGGGTGGGTGTTCCCGCCGCGCGGGCGCAGATTGAAAGATCTCTTGACGAAACGCTGGCTTTGGATGAGATCGATTTGATCGGATTGCGTCTTGAGGGGCGCGCGGCTTATGTTGGCATCCAAAATGAGACCTACGATCGGACGTCGCAGGCGCTCGGGCGAACGTTCCGCGCAATGACGCGCACTCTTCCCGCCTCTGTTGAGGATTTTCACGTCACGCTCTATGTCAAGGGTATTCCCGCCAGCACTGTCAGTTTTGCACGCAGCGATATTGAGAAACTGGAACATGCCGCTGCTGATCAGGCGCTTGCCGCTGCAAATTTCAGCGATAGTCTGCGGTTCGGCACTCTGCCCGAGCCGTTGCCGGGCAAGTTCCCGCGTTATGGTTGGGGTATTAGCCCGTTCACGCGGGTCAGTTTGTTTGATCCTGACGAGCCGTTGCGCATGGACGTTGCTTTGCGCTTTCAGGGTCAGGCAGAGCTTGGGCGTGGTTGGGTAGCGCGCGCCGCAACCTCTGTGAAGCTGTTCGGCAACATTGATAAATCCAACCGAGCAAGCAATTCGCGTATCCCACGGGTCCGCTCTGACGCTTCGCTTTTTGCCAAGTCAGATGCCCCTCGTGTTGATTGGCTTACCCTGAGCAAGTATCAGCGTCTGGCCCCAGATCTTTATGCTCGAGGTACAGTCGGGTATCTTGAAGAGATGTATGCCGGGGTCTCAACCGAAGTTCTCTGGCGACCGGTTGATAGCAGAATCGCCTTTGGGGCAGAGCTGAACTATGTGCGTCCACGTGATTTCGATGGTGATTTTGGTCTGCGTGACCACAACACCGTGAGCGGGGCCATCCCCAAATTCAACGGTCATGGGTCAGTTTACTATGATTTTGGGGGTGGGTTTCATGGGCAGGTTGACGCCGGTCGGTATTTGGCGGGCGACTGGGGTGTGACTGTCGGGTTTGACCGGGAGTTTGCTAACGGTTGGAAAGTGGGGGCCTTCGCAACGAAAACCGATGTTTCAGCGCAGGATTTTGGGGAAGGCTCTTTTGATAAGGGTATCCGCATCACTGCACCGATTTCATGGTTGTTGGGCAAGCCGACACAGCAAGCCCCAACGATCGTCGTCCGTCCGCTCACTCGTGACGGTGGTCAGCGTGTGAACGTAAGTGGTCGATTGTATGAAACGGTGCGGTCTTCGCACAAGCGCGACGCTGCAGCAAGCTGGGGGAAGTTCTGGAGATGATATGCCGATCCCTATCCCGCTTGACACTCTTCGGCTGTTTTTTAGCCTTAGCTGCCTGCTCTAACCAGCGTAGTTCGGAAAATGTGCTATCGGTTAGCCAAGCGCTGATAAAGCAGCAGAGAATTAAACCGACCGCTCCTGACCCGCAACGCGTTCTGGTGGTTGCACAGCATGCCCTGTCCAATACCACCGGACCGATTTTGCTTTACGCTTTGGAAGACCGAAAAGCTGTGTCGGTTTTGCGGCCTATTGCGCAAAATGGATCCTATCAAACTTGGGCGGCCTACGGCAGTTCCGAACGACGTAGTATTTCAACGCTCAATGGTGTGCTGGTTTCGACACGGGGCCTTGGGAATGATCTGATGTCGTCAAGACTCGAGCCGTTGCTTGATGTTGTATCGCGTCGCGAGAATGGGGTTGCCACGATCCAGCAGCGCTATATCGATGGAGAAAACAAGATTGTGAATCTGAAATCGGACTGCAAGATTACGCGCGGCGAAACGGAAGCGTTGTCTGGTGGCAGTGGGGCGGTTTCGGGGCTCCGAATGACGGCAGAATGCTGGCAAGCGGATCGCAGCGTGGTCAATTCTTATCTGGTTGACCGGAACGGCAGTATCCTGCAATCTCGCCACTGGGTCGGTCCCACCATGGGATATAGCTCGATCCAGAGACTTCGTTGACGGCTTAGACCACGCCTTTGGGAGAAGTGGACTGTTTCGGAGTTGCGAAATATTCATCGTCGGTCGGAAGTGCCCGTCGCCCTGAGAGATAATCGAGAGTGGTCTCGCAGCGGAGGCCGCCGAAATAGCGCGCCAGTACATGAGAAAACACGTCTGGGCCCCCTGCTTCTGCGAACAAGGTAGCACAGGATTGAAGCTTGAGCGCGTCGATCCCGCCCAGCACGCGTTCGGCCGATGTATTCTCCAACGCCAGCATGGCGGCGCAGGTTTCTAATAGGCGCAGCCCCAGAACCGGGTGCGCCATATAGGCGCGCGCGTGGTCGAGATCATCAATTGCAAAAGATTTGGCGAATTCTGACCGACCTAGCCCCTTGACCTGCGGCAACACGAACCACGCCCAATGTTGGCGCTTTTCTCCTGATCTTATTTCCCTTAGCGGAAGCGGCCAGATCTGGTCTTGTGCCATTACAAAACGCTCTAAGCTCATGAATTTACCCTACATATGTCAATCTTGGTTCAACCTAAAATACCGGGTAGGTTTAAACCGTTTTCGCGTGCGCAATCCAGTGCAATTTCATAACCGGCATCGGCATGACGCATCACCCCTGTCGCCGGATCATTCCAAAGCACCCTTGCGAGACGTCGGTCAGCCTCCTCGGACCCATCGCAACAGATAACCATACCGGAATGCTGGCTGAAACCCATGCCCACGCCACCGCCGTGGTGGAGACTGACCCAAGTGGCGCCTGATGCACAATTCAACAGTGCGTTCAGCAATGGCCAATCGCTCACGGCGTCGGAGCCATCCTTCATCGCCTCGGTTTCGCGGTTGGGGCTGGCCACTGATCCGCTGTCGAGGTGATCGCGACCAATGACCACCGGGGCGCTCAATTCGCCGGTGCGCACCATTTCGTTAAAGGCCAGCCCCAATTTGTGCCGCAGGCCCAGACCCACCCAACATATCCGCGCCGGGAGTCCTTGAAACGCGATCCTCTCGCGAGCCATGTCGAGCCAATTGTGCAGATGCGGATCGTCAATGAGTTCCTTCACCTTGGCATCGGTTTTGTAAATGTCTTCAGGATCGCCGCTGAGGGCGCACCACCGGAACGGGCCGATCCCTCGACAGAAGAGGGGCCGGATATAGGCGGGCACAAAGCCAGGAAAGGCAAAGGCATTTTCCAATCCTTCGTCGAGCGCCACCTGTCGGATGTTGTTGCCATAGTCGAGCGTTGGCACACCGGCATCCCAGAAATCGACCATGGCTTGCACTTGCACCCGCATCGAGGCTCTTGCGGCACGCTCAACGGCCTTTGGATCGGTTTCTTGCTGAGCGCGCCATTCGGCGAGCGTCCAGCCCTGAGGCAAATAACCATGCAGGGGATCATGGGCACTGGTCTGATCGGTCACGATATCCGGCTTGACGCCACGTCGTACCAGCTCTGGGAAAACATCGGCGGCATTGCCGATCAGCG
The DNA here is from genome assembly GCF_048262375.1 of Roseovarius sp. Taxonomy (GTDB): domain Bacteria; phylum Pseudomonadota; class Alphaproteobacteria; order Rhodobacterales; family Rhodobacteraceae; genus Roseovarius. The sequence continues at coordinate 220,839 of NZ_JBLXFE010000002.1, read as the reverse complement.
CCACGCTCTTGGCCTCGCCCGCCGCGCACCAGCGGTTGATCATGGCCAGTGCCTCGTCTAGATCACGGGTGATTTCATCTACATAGCGGGTGCGTTTGCGAAACTCGGCGCGGGTCTCGTCGCATTCGACGGCCAGACAGCAGGCACCAGCCATCACGGCGGCCAAAGGTTGCGCCCCTCCCATGCCGCCAAGTCCACCAGTCAGAATCCAGCGACCTATGAGCTTGCCATCATAATGTTGTCGCCCGGCCTCGACGAATGTCTCATATGTCCCCTGCACGATACCTTGCGACCCGATATAGATCCATGACCCTGCGGTCATCTGTCCATACATCATCAACCCTTTCTTATCGAGTTCGCTGAAATGATCCCAAGTCGCCCAATGCGGCACGAGGTTGCTATTTGCGATCAGGACCCGAGGCGCATCCTTGTGCGTGCGAAACACACCTACCGGTTTCCCGGATTGCACCAAAAGTGTCTCGTCGTCTTCAAGCGATTTCAGCGCGGCGACGATACGGTCAAAATCCTGCCAAGTCCGCGCCGCGCGACCTATGCCACCGTAAACCACAAGTTCGTGCGGGTTTTCGGCCACGTCCGGGTGAAGATTGTTCATCAACATCCGCAGCGGAGCTTCGGTCAGCCAGCTTTTGGCGGTGATCTTGTTGCCGGTGTCGGGATAGATGTCGCGACTATTGTGGCGAGGATTGATCATAGCGGGGCTCCTTCGTGGCGGTATAATTGGAGAGAACTGGGCGTTTCAGATTATGGGCATGCGGAGCACGATTGCAGAAAAATATACGCATGTGTATGGTGTGATTGTGATGTGATCGGTTTGGGCCGTAGCGCATTTTCTTGAGGAGCCCATGGGCGGTGTTTCGCTGTGCCCAGAAGACTCAACCCCGCTCCTCATCACTCAGCGACAGTTCCAGTCCACTGGCCTCAACCAGGGCACCAGAACGCACCATCTCTGCTGCGGCGGTCAGATCGGGGGCGAGATATCGGTCTGTGTCGAGCGGTGCTATCTTTTCGCGCAACCGGGTGATGACAGCTTGAAGTTCTCTACTGGTTTGCAAAGGGGCACGAAATCCGATGCCTTGCGCGGCGCAAATCGCCTCGACCCCCAGTATGACGCTCAGGTTGTCGTTCATGCGCTTCAGACGTCGGGCGGCATGTGCCGCCATGCTGACGTGATCCTCTTGATTGGCGGAGGTGGGGGTGGAATCGGTCGTGCAAGGGTTGGCCAGATGCTTGTTTTCGCTCATCAGCGCAGCGGTCGTGACCTCTGCAATCATCATCCCCGAATTGAGCCCCGGCTCGGGTGTCAGAAAGGGCGGCAAGTCAAAACTTAGCGTTGGGTCGACCATCAGCGCCACCCGCCGTTGTGCAATTGCCCCAATCTCGGAAATCGCCATGGCGATTTGATCTGCAGCAAAGCCCACAGGTTCTGCATGGAAGTTGCCGCCCGAGACGATCATGCCTCCGTCGGGATGGCTGGGGTCGACCAAAACCAAAGGATTATCGGTCACAGCGTTGGCCTCGATTTCCAGTACCTGACCGGCGCGCCGTAGAAGATCCACGGATGCGCCGGACACTTGTGCCTGACATCGAACGCAATATGGGTCTTGGACACGCGCGTCATTCTCGCGATGGCTCTCACGGATCTGGCTACCTTCCATCAACGCCGTCTGTGCGCGGGCAATGTCGATTTGTCCCCGGTGGCCCCGCAATTCGTGAATCGCCGCGACCAGCGGTGCGGTGGAGCCCATGATCGCATCGGTCGAGAGCGCCGCTGTCACGACGCATGTTTGGGCGTTGCGCCAGCCGGTCCATAGGCCTGCCAATGCACAGGCGGTGGAAAACTGGGTGCCGTTGATCAAGGCCAGACCTTCCTTTGGGCCAAGGATAATTGGGCTTAGACCGCAAAGAGAAAGAGCTTCGTCGCCGGGCACGCGCGCACCGTTAACCCATGCTTCGCCTGCGCCGATCATCACCGCCGCCATATGTGCCAAGGGGGCGAGATCGCCCGAGGCGCCAACTGATCCCTGATCTGGGACCACAGGCGTTACCCCGTGCAGCAGCATCGCCTCAAGCAGAGAGATGGTTGACCAAGCCACGCCTGACGCACCGCGCCCAAGGCTGAGTAGTTTAAGCACAATCATCAGCCGCGTTGTGGCCAAATCCAGCGCCTCTCCCACGCCGCAGCAATGCGAAAGGATGAGATTGCGTTGTAGCTCGGCGGTCTTTTCTGGCGCGATCTTTACGCTGGCAAGTTTTCCAAAGCCCGTGTTAACTCCATACACTGCCGTATGTCCTGACGCGGCCCGTGCTACAAGGCTATGTGCAGCTTCGACAGCAGGTCTCACGCTGGGGTCAAGTTTGGCTGGCACGCTATTGCGCCAGATGTTTTCAAGTGTCTTGAGCCGTTCTTGTCCTGGCCTCAAAACTATCATTTCGCCCGACCTCCGAAAAACCGCCGCCAGAGCGGGTTATAACCAATGCGGTACGCCAGTTCGGCGGGGTGCTCGACGTCCCAAACAGCGAGGTCGGCACGCATGCCTGACGCGAGCATACCGCAGTCAAAAAGTCCCAAAGCGCTTGCTGCGTGTCGCGTTACCCCTGCAAGAGCTTCGTGAGGGGTCATCCGAAAGAGAGTGCACGCCATGTTCATGGTCAGCAAAAGAGACGCTATGGGCGATGATCCCGGATTGCAGTCAGTGGCCAAGGCCATTGGAACGCCGTGAGATCGAAAGGCCTTGATCGGCGGTACCTGTGTTTCGCGCAGGGTATAAAATGCGGCGGGCAGGATGACCGCCACGCTGCCTGCTTGCGCCAGGGCCTTGGCGTCCGCCTCTGTTGCATATTCCAAGTGATCTGCTGACAGAGCTCCGTACCGTGCGGCCATTTCAGTCCCGCCAAAGTGACTTAGCTGTTCTGCGTGAAGTTTGACTGGCAGGCCGAGCGCCATAGCTCTCTCAAACAGCGGCTTTAGGTCCGCTGGTGAGAATGCGATCCCCTCGCAAAATCCATCGACCGCATCGACAAGGCCCTCTGCATGGGCCGCATTCAGGGCAGGAATGCAAACCTGCGAAACATACGTAGCCGTATTTTCGTGAAATTCTGCTGGCACCGCATGCGCACCAAGGAAAGTGGATTTGATCCGCACGTCGCGTACGCTCGCAATGGCTTTTGCCACGCGCAGCATCTTCAACTCTGTGTCGATATCCAACCCATATCCAGACTTGACCTCGAGAGTGCAAACCCCTTCTGCCAACAGTGCGTCGACAAAACGCAATGCCCCCTTGAGCAGCATTTCCTCTGAGGCTTCGCGGGTCGCGGTGACGGTCGACACAATGCCACCGCCCGCGCGGGCCACCTCTTGATAGCTGGCACCCATGAGCCGCATTTCGAACTCGTTCGATCGATTGCCTCCGTGAACAACATGGGTATGGCAGTCAATCAACGCCGGTGTGATTAGGCGTCCGCTCAGATCTTCTTCTGGCCCGTTATAGTTAGGCGGCAAATCCTTTTCCTCACCGACCCACGCGATATGACCTGCGTCGATAATAAGAGCGCCGCTGGGGACAAGGCCGTAGGATTGATCCCCTTGCATGGTCGCTAGTGTGACGTTGCGCAAAAGCATCTTGTGGACTCTCTTGATGTGCGGGCTTTGGTTGAATAATATGTCTATACATAATAATATGTCAAGATCGCGTTATGGTGTCACGCCGAGCCTGAATATTCGTGAGGTCTTGCCTTATGATCGGGGGCATGCCGTAAAGGGCTCGACTGACTACAAAGCGATTGCAGAAGGTAAGCTTGTCTTCCTGTGTCAAAGCCTAAACCGTCTTGGAATGCCGCATGACAGATCCACAGTTCAACAGTTGGCAGGCCATTCAGGATGAGGTTCTGCGACGCATCCATGCACGGGAATGGCCACCCGGCGCCGTCATCCCGAACGAGGCAGATCTGGCACAGGAGTTTGGCTGCGCACGAGCAACTGTGAACCGCGCCCTGCGCGCCTTGGCCGAGGCCGGTACGGTCGAGAGAAGACGCAAGGCGGGAACGCGCGTGGCCTTACACCCCGTAAGCCGCGCGACCGTGGATATTCCGGTGATCCGACAGGAGGTCAGCACGGCCGGAAAGATCTATGAATATCGCCGCCTTAGCCGACGCCATGCCGTGCCGCCACTGGAGGTCGCGCGCAGGCTCTGCGCTGATCGACCTGGCTCTTGCTTGCATGTTACGGCTTTACATCTCGCTTCGGGCGCGCCCTTCGTGTTTGAGGACCGCTGGATCAATCTCGAGACTGCTCCAACCGCCGACACTCAGGATTTCAGGGCGATGAATGCCAACGAGTGGTTATTGGCTAACGTCCCCTATACCCATGGTGAGATCCGTTTGGCTGCGGAGGCCGCGACAGAATTGGAAGCTAAAATTCTAGGAACAGATCCCGGTGCGCCGATGTTCGTGATTGAGCGACTGACATGGGATCATGCCCGCGCCGTGACCTTGGCCCGCCTCTGCTATGCGCCGGGGCATAGTATCGTGACGCATCTGGGTGCCGTCCCCTGAGGTAAAGCTTGGCGATGGTCATGGACGGGTGGCCCGGCTTGGGCTATCAGGCAGGCAAACTAGACCATTCAAGAGGCACACCATGTCTGGCCACGGCACTCCGACTCCCATGACCTCTCACCGCTCTGGTCCGCTCTCTGGCAGGGCGGACGTGCCGGGAGATAAGTCGATTTCGCACAGGTCTTTGATCCTTGGGGCGCTAAGCGTTGGCGAGACCGTTATCACCGGCTTGTTGGAAGGCGAGGATGTATTGGACACAGCCAAGGCAATGAGGGCCTTCGGCGCAGAGGTGACGCGCGACAAGGACGGCATTTGGCATGTGCATGGCGTTGGTGTCGGTGGATTTGCCGAGCCGGGTCACGTGATTGATTGCGGCAACTCGGGCACCGGTGTGAGGCTGATCATGGGGGCGATGGCAACCTCGCCGATCACTGCAACATTTACTGGTGATGCAAGCCTGAACAAGCGACCGATGGCGCGGGTGACCGATCCTCTGGCGCTGTTTGGGGCGCAGGCTGTTGGGCGCTCAGGCGGGCGTTTGCCGATGACGATCGTGGGGGCGGCTGATCCGGTGCCGGTGCGCTATGTCGTTCCAGTGCCCTCAGCACAGGTCAAAAGCGCGGTTCTCTTGGCGGGTCTAAATGTGCCCGGACAAACCGTGGTGGTCGAGTGCGAGGCGACGCGCGATCATACTGAGCGGATGCTGGCCGGGTTCGGAGCGGAGATTGTCACGGAGGAAACCGCTGAGGGGCGGGTGATTACGCTGACAGGGCAACCTGAACTCAGGGCGCAGACCATTGTTGTGCCGCGCGATCCCAGCTCCGCAGCCTTTCCGGTTTGTGCGGCGTTGATTGTACCGGGTTCCGATGTTTTGATTCCCAATATCGGGTTAAATCCGACACGCGCGGGGTTGTTCACAACGCTACGCGAGATGGGGGCCGATCTGGAGTATGAGAATCTCCGCGAGGAGGGGGGCGAGCCGGTGGCGGATCTGCGCGCACGGTTTTCGCCAGACCTCATGGGAATCGAGGTGCCGCCTGAGCGCGCTGCAAGCATGATAGACGAGTATCCTGTGCTGTCGGTGGTGGCGTGTTTTGCAACTGGCCAGACGGTGATGCGCGGGGTCAAGGAATTGCGCGTGAAGGAAAGTGACCGGATCGAGGCGATGGCTGCGGGATTGCGCGCGGGCGGTGTCGAGGTCGAAGACGGGCCAGATTGGTGGATCGTGCATGGCAGAGGTCATGGCGATGTGCCGGGTGGGCAGACTTGCGCCAGTCATCTCGACCATCGGATTGCGATGTCCTTTATGGTGATGGGCATGGCCACACAGGCCCCGGTCAGCGTTGATGACGCAAGCCCGATTGCCACCTCTTTTCCTATTTTTGAGTCTCTGATGGCCGATCTCGGGGCTGATATCCGGAGGTCGTAACTGGTCTCGACCAAGGTCTCGGACAAGAGCATTTCAGACTTGATGAGAGGGCGGCTGCAGGCCAGCCGCCCTCTCTTGCGCAAAAGCGCGTGATCGTGAAGCGAGGGCCATTGTGACGGATGACGAATGCGCCATAGACTCATCTTATGGATGAAAATCAACCTCCCTCTTCTGGAATGCCGGTTCCCCCGCCTGTAAAGGTCGGTATTCTCCGAAGTGTATTGCGCATCATGGCGCTCATTGCTTTGGCTATGATGCTGCACTGGCTTTTTGTCTGGGCAGAGGGTTGGATTGCGCAGAACAACTATGGCTGGGCAATGCCGGGCGTTCTGGCAGTTGCCCTTTTGGTTTACGCCCTGCTGATTGCCATCCCTTTCGTGCCGGGTATTGAAATCGGCTTGATGGTGCTTGCCGCCGGAGGACCAGATATTGCGCCCTTGGTATGGCTTGCGACGGCATCCGGTCTCGTGTTGGCCTATATGGTCGGATGCAAGGTGCCCTATGCTTGGCTCCACCGGGTCTTGCTCGATCTGCATCTTACGCGTGCCTGCTTGATGCTCGAACAATTCGAGGCACTCGCCCCCGAGACGAGAGCCGAGTTTGTGCAGGCGCAGTTGCCTACGCGCTATTTGGGGTGGGTTGTTAAGTACCGCTACGTTAATCTTGCGGTTTTGATCAATATTCCAGGCAATTCGATGATTGGCGGCGGTGGCGGCATTGCGTTTGTGTCGGGTTTGTCCGGGGTGTTTGGGGCACATCTGGCAATGCTGACGCTTGTGCTAGCAACAGCCCCTGTGCCTTTGGCGATCTGGCTTTTTGGCTGGACGATCTCATAGCCGTCGGTGGCATTTGGGAGTCATGCCGCGCGTCGACGATTTTCTGACGCTTGTGGGCTGTCGGGCAAGCGCCTATGGCTTATGTTCTGCCACAACAACGCGCGTCAAAAGCAGGATATTCCACATGTCGACTGACCCACTTGTCGTATTCACCCCCTCTGGGAAACGTGGGCGCTTTGCAAAGGGCACACCTGTCTTGACCGCTGCGCGGCAGCTTGGTGTCGATCTCGACTCGGTATGTGGCGGACGTGGAATATGTTCCAAGTGCCAGATCACACCGGGCTATGGTGAGTTTTCGAAACATGGTGTCACAGTGCATCAGGATGCGCTGTCGGCATGGAATGCGGTCGAAGAGCGGTATGACCAAAAGCGCGGGCTGAAACCGGGGCGGCGCCTTGGGTGTCAGGCACAGATCATGGGAGATGTGGTGATTGACGTGCCTCCCGAAAGCCAGGTTCACAAGCAGGTGGTGCGCAAAGCCGCCTCTGCGCGCGTGATCGAAATGGACCCGGCGACCCGCCTCTATTTTGTGGAAGTCGATGAGGCAGATATGCACGAGCCCACGGGCGATTTCGAGCGGCTCAAGCGGGCGCTGAAAACCCAATGGGACATTGACGGCATTGAGGCTGACCTGAGCCTTATTTCCAAGCTGCAACCGGTTCTGCGCAAAGGTAAGTTCCAAGTCACAGTCGCACTGCATCGCGGTCATACCGATGCGCATGCGAAAGTGCTGGAAATCTGGCCCGGCCTGCATGAGGGCGGTCTATACGGACTTGCCATCGACCTAGGCTCGACCACGGTTGCGGCGCATTTGACCGATTTGGAAACCGGTGAGGTCAAGGCGTCTTCGGGCATCATGAACCCCCAGATCCGCTTTGGCGAGGATTTGATGAGCCGGGTCAGCTATTCGATGATGAACCCCGGCGGTGACAAGGAAATGACCGCCGCCGTACGCGATTCGCTGAATGTGCTGGCGGAAGAAATTGCCAAAGAGGCGGGCATTGATGCGGGGCTTATCGTCGAGGTGGTTTTTGTCTGTAACCCGGTCATGCATCATCTTCTGTTGGGGATTGATCCGGTTGAACTTGGGCAGGCACCCTTTGCCCTTGCTACATCCGGCAGTTTGACGTTTGGGGCAAAGGAGCTGGACCTCACGGCAATTAACCCGCGCGCTCAGGTCTATGTGTTGCCTTGTATCGCGGGCCACGTCGGGGCCGATTGCGCCGCCGTGGCGCTGAGCGAAGAGCCGGGAAAATCTGAGGATCTGGCGCTGATTGTCGATGTGGGAACCAATGCCGAGATTCTCTTGGGAGACAAGATGCGGGTTTTGGCCTGTTCCTCACCAACCGGTCCGGCGTTCGAGGGCGCACAGATTTCCAGTGGGCAACGCGCTGCGCCGGGTGCTATCGAGGCTATTCGCATTGATCCCGTGACCAAGGAACCGAGGTTTCGTGTGATCGGCTGTGACAAATGGTCGAATGAAGCGGGATTTTCCGATGCTGTGGGTGACGGTGGTATTACCGGCATCTGTGGTTCTGGCATCATCGAGGCTGTAGCGGAAATGCGCATGGCGGGGCTCTTGGACGAGTCTGGACTTATCGGTTCGGCCGAGGCCGCAGGCACGATCCGCATGATTATGGATGGACGCACCCATTCCTATGTGATCCATGACGGCAGCGCCACAGGGGGGCCGGTGATCACCGTGACCCAAGGTGATATTCGCGCGATTCAACTGGCGAAATCCGCGCTTTATGCGGGCGCTCGCCTGTTGATGGACGAGCGTGGGGTGGACAAGGTGGACCGGGTGGTTTTGGCCGGGGCATTCGGAGCTCATATCTCGCCGTTGCATGCGATGGTTCTGGGCATGATCCCTGATGTGCCGCTCGACAAGGTAACTTCTGCAGGCAATGCGGCGGGAACCGGTGCGCGCATAGCGCTCTGCAATGTTGCAGCACGTCGCGAGATCGAACGCGTTGTGGGGCAGATCACCAAGGTGGAAACCGCGATCGAGCCGAAGTTCCAAGAGCATTTCGTTGCAGCAAATGCGATTCCGCACAAGACTGACCCGTTTCCAGAACTGGCCAAGATCGTGACGCTGCCAACGCCAAGCTTTAATACCCATGGCGACGGTAGCGATGGCGGGCGGCGCAAACGCAGGCGCGGCTAGAACGGCTTGTAGTTCGTTTCCATCCACGCGACACTCGTCTGTGACAATCAAAGGACGGGTGATGGCAGATCTTGAACGACGGATTGCGCAAGGACGTGGGGATGAGCCTGCTGATGTAGTCCTCCGCGGTGGGCGGGTTTTTGATCTGATCACGGGCGATCTGATTGATGGTGACGTGGCGATCTGTGGCGACACGGTCGTCGGCATCGGTGCACCCTACGAAGGGTGCGACGTTATCGACGTTTCGGGTCTCATACTCGTACCCGGTTTCATCGACACCCATCTGCATATTGAAAGCTCTCTGGTTACGCCCTTTGAATTTGACCGCTGTGTTGGCCCGCGAGGGGTGACGACGGCCATTTGCGATCCGCATGAGATCGCAAATGTTATGGGCGTCGATGGCATCCGCTACTTTCAGGCTGCATCCGAGTGCACGTTGATGGATATCCGGGTGCAACTGTCTTCCTGTGTGCCCTCAACGGATATGGAGACGTCGGGTGCCGAGATCGACGCCGAAGCTCTGCGGCGTGTTATGGGCCATCCCTCTGCTATCGGCTTGGCCGAAGTGATGAATTATCCGGGGGTTATTCACCGCGCACCGGACATCATGGCCAAGTTAAAGCTGTTTGAGGGGGGGCATGTCGATGGACATTGCCCGCAACTCTCGGGGCGCGATCTAAACGCCTACTGTGCTGCGGGCATTCGCACCGAACATGAGGCAACAACGCTAAAAGAGGCACGCGAGAAACTACAACGCGGCATGCGTGTGTTGATCCGTGAGGGGTCAGTCAGCAAGGATATGCATGCGCTACAACCCCTTCTGACGGACGTGACGGCTCCTTATATGTGCTTGTGCACGGATGACCGCAATCCGCTGGATATCGCAGACGACGGGCATTTGGATTACATGATCCGCGAGTTGATTGCGCTCGGGTGCTCACCGTTGGCTGTGTACCGTGCCGCGTCATTATCCGGTGCAGAGGCCTTTGGGTTGCGGGATCGCGGATTGATTGCGCCGGGACGCCGAGCGGATATCGTGGCTCTGGGGTCACTGGAAGCTTGCGATGCGCAGCTTGTGCTCTGTGCCGGCCGGGTGGCCAATGCAGCGGCATTCGCAGCACGCAAAGAAGTACCACCAATTGGCCGGCATTCGGTGCGTGCGCCCAAGGTCGGGCCAGAAGACTTTCGACATTCAGGCAATTGTTCTAATACTGATGTGATCGGGATCCTAGATGGAAAAATCCTGACGGCTCATCTTCACTACGACCTTGCGGCGACGGGTGGCGACAAGCGCCCCGATATTTCGCGCGATCTCGTTCGGATCGCAGTGGTCGAACGGCATGGGCGCAACGGTAATATTGCTACGGGTTTTGTGCACGGTTTTAACCTGCAACGTGGGGCGATTGCGTCGACCGTCTGTCATGATCATCACAATATTGCCTGCGTGGGCGTAGATTATGCTGATATGGCGGTCGCGGTGAACCGATTGGGTGAGATTGAAGGCGGGTTTGTCGTTGTTGAGGGCGGTCGTGTTTTGGCTGAACTGGCGCTGCCGGTGGCTGGGTTGATGAGCCTAGAGCCGTTTGAAATGGTGCGCGACAATCTGATCGCGTTGCGCTCGGCGGCAAAATCTCTGGGCGTCACTTTAAAGGAGCCATTCTTACAACTTGCGTTTCTGGCGCTTCCGGTGATTCCCGCCCTCAAGATTACCGACCGAGGGCTCGTGGATGTGACGCGCTTTGAGATTTTGAACTAGAACGCCTTGAAAGTCAGGGTGGTCTCGGTCCTCTCAATGCCTGCAATGTCTAGCAGGTTGTCGTTGATGTACTTACCAATATCCTCAGTTTCAGGGATGTAGAGTTTCATCAGCAAGTCGAACGGACCTGAGGTGGAATAAAGTTCTGAATGGATCTCACGCAGAGCGATCGCCTCGGCGACTCGATAGGATTGCCCGGGCTTGCAGCGGATGTTGATGAAGACGCAGCGCATTTTTCCCTCCTTTTACCTTGCCACATAGGGCTGTTACTTGCGGGCAATTGCAACGGCAAACTTTGAATTATCCGAGGAAGTGGCGCGCATCCTGCGCCAAGCTTGAACTCGTTCAGAGTCTGCGCGGAACGGATTGCAAAAGAGTGAGCGCGATGGATTGGGAGGATTGAACATTGAAGCTGGCTACCTGATCGCGCAGCAAGAAGCGCCGGATCAATTGCTCTTGAACCCCGGTATCGGTCAGGTCCGAAAGTGAGCCAATGTTCAATTGTCGCGAGGTGCGGGATTTTATCTCATCCAGTTGCCGATCAAGGTCTGCTTGTGCAAAGCTCTCGGGCAACCCAAGTGCGACCTCAAATACGCGACGCAGAGGTGGGTTGCCAAGAATGCGAAACCAGCGCGTATCCTCAGCGGCGCCATCTCCAGCGATTTCCTCCAACTCCCGCTGCACATTCAGGGCAAGGCGCAGGGACTGATCTTGATCTCCTACGGCGACTTCGAATTCCCAGCGGCGAAACTTCTCAGTGATTTCGGTGCCGAAGCTGGACAGTTGTGTGCGGGGAATGGGGCGATCCGCGAACGCAAAGGCCTCTGCCAGCTGTTTATAACGATCATCGGCAAGCCGATTAGCAAGCGTATCCTTCTCGATCGTGCCTTCCTCAAGGATGGTGCGGATAAAGGCACGGCTGTTGATATCGTCTTGAAGCCCGAATGCTCCGAGCGCGACCCGTAACAGGCGACGGTCAGATACGAGCCCCTCAGCCGTTGTGATTTTGCCGATATTCTGTTCAAAGTAATCGGTGTCCCGCACGATTTGGGGTGATTTATTGAACAAATCTGTCTGACGCTCAAATGTACGCGCCAAAAGACTCCATCCCGACAATCCACCCAAGGGGAGAACTGGCGCGAAATTCATGACGCTCGATGCGCCAAAAGACGGTCTTCTCGTGGAAGCAATGCTCGAAGAGCTTTGAGACACTGGTAGTGTTCGCCGTCCAGAAGGGCCTTCGTTGCAATGGTCAACTGGACCCGGCTGTCAGGGTCGCGCAGCACCTGACTCAGCTCTTCGATGCGTCGCAAGAGCTGATGGCGTACATGTTTCGGATCGCTGTCACCTGAGAGCAGAAGTTGTGTCGCATAGCAGGCCCGACGCACTGGTGTCGTAGCGTTCTCGGGATGGATGGCGTCCCGGAGCCGCAGAATATAGGCATTGGGAGTCATTATGGAGAGCCGCGAGCGACGATCTCCGTTTTCAATCACGGCGCCGTTGATAAGCACACGCTCTTTGGGGTTGAGCTTCAGCACGAGACCGCTCATTTTTCGGCCCTTCTGTCACTCAAGCCGTGCATGATGGCCAAGTTTATGTCAATCAGGGGTTGTATGGATGCACTGCCGTTGAGCACCTCGGTACTATGGTGATGCGAAAACTGGGCCAGATATACCACCCTCGCCCGGAGTGTTTGCGGCAAAGAATTATCCGGGTCTGCGACGTCTGTCGCCAAAATTGTCCATAGACGCCGGTTGTCATGCAGGGCTGATGCAAGGGTTGGCATATCCTCTCGCCCTTTGACAGCTGCCAATCCGAGGCGGTGGGTTATCCGGGCAAAGGCATCATATTCGAGCCCTCGTGGTGTCCGAATGGTCTGAGCTTGGGTGCGATAGGCGGTCTGCGCCTGCTGGGTCGCGTTCACGTCATATCCTCTCAAAATGGCGATCAGGCACTGCACGATGGGCTGGGGCACCCTTGGGATGCCCCAGCTTAGCTTAGTTTCTGAACAGCGACAGGACGGCTTGCGGTGCCTGATTGGCGATCGACAGCGATTGTGTTGCCAACTGCTGCTGTACCTGCAGAGCCTGAAGGCGCGCCGAGGCCTGTTCCAAGTCGGCATCGACCAAGGCGCCGATCCCGGATTTCATTGCATCCGTCACCTTGCTTACGAACTCGTTTTGGTCCGAGATCCGTTTGGCTGATGCGCCGAGTGCGGCAGCCCCGTCAACTGCCGTCTGGATATGCGCTTCGATTGCGGCAAGCGAAGTATCGGCTGCAATCGAGCTCGACACATCAATGTTACTCAGATTAAGAGTCGTCTCAAAATCGACCGAAGCCACGGTGATATTTGAGGCAGTGACTGTGCCATCGGCTGCGCGGTCAAGCGAGGACAACACCGTGATACCAGTATTCCCAGCGGTGTTGAGCAGGTTCGCCCCATTGAACTGAGACGCACCAATAATCGAATTGACCTGATTGACCAGTTCATTAACATCGTTCTGGATTTTGGCGTGGTCGACATTCTCACCGGTGGCGGCGACGACCTTCTCCTTGATGTCATTTAGGATATTGGTAATTTGCTCCGCGCCTGCCGATGCCACTGCCACAGTCGACTCGCCCAAGGACAATGCATCAGAGACAGCTTTGAAACCGCTGACATCTGATTCCATCACCTTGGAGATCGCGAAGATAGCTGAGTTATCCTTTGCCGTAGCCACGGCCTTGCCGGTCGAAATCATATCCTGCGTCTTGGCGAGGTTCGAGTTTACAGATTGAAGGGTCTGAAGAGCCACCATGGCACTGTTGTTTGTCAGAATGCTGGACATAGCATGTTCCTTTTAGGTTCGGCGTATTTCGCCATTTCACGTCCCACTCCCTGTATTCAGGAGCAGTCTAGGGTGTCTTTCTGACTTATGCAGGGCATGGGATCATCCCGTCTGCGCCATCCGGTTCGGGATGCAAGTAGAAGAATGCCGCCAAGATCCTAATGGAGTGCTAAACCCGATGTTTGAAAAGGAACAAATTTTTCTCAAACTCGCTCAAGCCCGCTTTTCAATATTATTGGCGGCATCCCCGGGAATGGAGAATTTGCGGCCATGTTGGTCATATGTGTCCATGGAACGCCGAATGCGACGGTGCGCTGCCAGGCGCGCAGCGACAGTTCGGATGCCCTGCAAAGTGCCATCAAGCAGCGCCTGATTACGCGTCAACTTATCCTGTAGGATCGTCAAATCATCTGCTGAGGGTCCAATGAGTGCATTCAGGGCGCCGATGAGATGCTCTTTTTCCGATGTGAGCGACGCGATTCTTGAAAGGTCACCCGCCAACAGTGCGCTGCGCTCCTCTTCCAGAATGAGATCAAGGTCTTCGAGGGTGCGGGTGTCGGTTTTATGAGCCATTGCTGCGCTCCATCATGGAGTAAAAAAAGACGTCTGCCAGCCCGATGCCGCCTGCTCTGACCATCTCCCGGGCCAAAGCTTCTCGATGGAAAGAGGCAAACTGAGATTCTCCTGCGCTATCACCGAAGTCGTTTTCTTTAGACTCGAGGCCTCCAAACTTGAGCATTTCTGCCAGAAAGCTGGCTTCCAGGCGCTCGGCCACCAATCGGACAGGGTTCTTTGGGGGGATACTTCTGCCACCTATTTCGGATGTTACAGATAACGAGTCGGTCATGGGATTTCCTCAAATTGATCGAACTAATCCAGAGAAGACCCGAAATCGGTAAAGAAGCGGTAACCGGTTTTTGCCATGTTCAGGGAAATCGCTAAAGAATGACGGAGGGCGTACATGTCGGCATCACTGACCAACGATCCAATGCGTGTCGATTTGGCCCCGCCTTCGATATTGGCAAAGCTCCAGAGTACGCCGGTCACTCCTACCAAGAGTGCCGGAGCATCACAGAAATTCGGGGCTTTTTTCCAAAAGAAAGAAGATCTCTTGACGGTAGTGGAGCTTGATACACAGGAGGCTGACACTGCGAAAGCGGAGGCCGAGGACGGACGATTGCAGGCGCTGGCTATTGCTGAAAATAGCTCGCTCTCGGCGTCTTTGTCAGAGGATGAAGCGATTTTTGATGGTCTGTCAGAGTATCCAAGGCCGTTGTCTCAAGGTCCGGACAACGCAGGGATCCAAATAGGTGGTGATTTATTCTTGGGGCACGTGATCGGTTCCGCAAGACTTGAGAGATCAGCAAATGCTGGTGAAGGGTTTGCAAGAGCGCCGGGTGACCGTGTTTCGTACGGTCCGGGGGGATTGGATCGGAACGCAGAATCGCACCCTGCGGACCGCTTTGATGAGCAACAACAAAATATTTTATCCGCTGCTGCGGCGCAAAATCGGGGTCGGGGCGAAATTGACCAATTCGGTTTGAGCTCAGCAAAAGGACCTCGCATGCTACCAAATCGGGGGGAATTTTCCAACAACATGGCGAATTCTGACGCTTTGGTTGTTGTCGGCAGGGGGGCGGCGGCTGCCGGGGTGAGTACACCTTTAGGTCTGGCGCCTCAGGCGGCGCACATCGTAGAACAGTCGGTTCTCGGGAGGAAAACTGAACTTACCGCAACGGTAGGGTCGAAATACGCGATGATCCGCGAACCAGGTGAGGCACCGAAGGAATCAGCCAGAGTGCAGACAGGGGCCGATCCTTTGGATTTCGGGCCGCCTCTGGCGCGGCTCTCAAGCATCCCGGGCCTTTTCTTCCACCAACAATTGCCGGGCACAGATGCGATCGGGCCATTTTCCAACATTGGCGTCAGAATAGATCACGCATATGACGAGAGGCTCGCGGTCCCTGATTTCCACTTGGCGGCGTTCCCGGGAGCGCAGATTACTGTCCCAAACGACCCTCTTGGGAAACATCTGGATCTGCCTCAGGCCTTAGGTCAGCAAATCGTGGCGGCTGCGCATCAATCGGGCGATGGGAAATCATCTGTCGAGTTGCTGTTCTCTCCAGATGAGTTGGGGCAGGTGCGTCTCAAGCTTACGTCCCATGAGGGTATCGTGACCGTCAGCCTGTTGGCCGAGCGTACAGAAACACTCGACCTTCTACGACGACATATTGATACCCTAGCCCGCGCACTGCTTGAGGCTGGGTATGAGGGGGCTCAATTTTCGTTTGGTGACCAAGATGCATCAGACGATGCGAACCAAGAACTATACCCGCGACGCGACGCTGTTCAAGAAGAGCGGAGCTTTGCCGTGTCGTCTGACCTTGCCGAGATCTCATCCACTGCGCCGCCTGTTCTGTATGCAGAGCGGATCAATGTGCTGATATAGAGGAAAATGAGATGGACTTAACGTCAGCTATTTCTCCCAGCTCAGCTCCGGAGCGTGTCCAGCCCGCACCTGTTCCCCCTGACACCTCCAGCGGCCGTAGAACAGCTGGTTTCAGTTCGGATTTTGAAACCTTTCTCAAAATGCTTACGACGCAGCTGCGAAATCAGGATCCGCTCAACCCGATCGAATCCTCAGATTTTGCGGTGCAGCTCGCAACGTTTTCGACGGTTGAACAGCAGGTTCTGACCAATGATCTTCTCAGTGACCTTGGCGCGCGGATTGGTGCGCAGGGATTGGCGCAGGTGTCTGGCTGGATCGGGATGGAGGCTCTCTCAGACGCTCCGGTCGCCTTTGCCGGTCAGCCAGTATCAGTGACAGCCACCGTTGAGCCGCAGGCCGAGGCCGCGGAAATCGTGGCGACGGATGCGCGGGGAATAATTGTAAACCGTCAGGTTATCCCGGCGATTTCTGGTCAGGTGGACTGGACTGGGCTTGATTCTGCAGGTCTGCCGCTCGCACGGGGGGACTATAGGCTTTCGGTACACTCTTTGGTAAACGGTGAAACCATTGCCCGTCACGACGCCCGCGTACATAGTCGTATCATAGAGGCACAGGTCGAGGCCGGCGAGACAGTGTTGCTCCTCCAAGGCGGGGAGAGAATTTCCCCCTCTCAAGTTTTGGGACTACGTTCGAGTTCTCCGTAATCCCGCACTTGTCGGGCGGTTACAATCGCTTTAGCGTCCCCCAACTTGTCTGTGCGCCGGGTGATGCATCATGCTGTACGGTTCTGAAAAAAAGACGCAATCAGGGCTGTTGCAGGCGCTTACGACCCGTGGCTTTGCTGTGGCCGGTGCGATATGGACGCCGTTGCTCGGTGGGAGGACAAACAAGAGCTGGAGGGTGGATGCGCAAGGCCAGTCCATCGTGGTCAAGCTGTTTCGTCTTGGCGGGCTTAATCCCTTGTTCCCAAATGACCCGACTTCTGAGGTGATCGCTCTGAGGCATTTGGCCGGGCTGAAATTGGCGCCAGCTTTTCTTGATGAGTTTTTGACGGAAGAGGGCCATTGCGTGATCTATCAGCATGTGCCGGGACAGATATGGCAGGATGGATCGTCAGAGATCGCAGAGCTATTGTATCGCGTTCATAACGCGGATGGGCTGCAGGGGCTGCGCAAGGTACCTGATGGAAGCGATGCCATAGTAGCGCAAACCAATAGAATTCTTGATTGTTGCCCTCAATCTCGGGCTCAGCATCTCAGGGCGCTTAAACCCGCTGGGATGATTCCCCCCTGCAACAGATTTAGTTTTCTGCATGGTGATCCCGTGCCAGGAAACATCGTTGGCGCGCAGGGCGCATGGTGGCTGATCGACTGGCAATGCCCGGCCCTCGGCGATCCTTGTGAGGATATTGCGCTCTTTTTATCTCCGGCCATGCAACTGGCCTATCGTGGAACGCCGCTGACGGACACCGAACGCCAGACCTTTCTATCAGCTTATCCAAATCAGGAACTTATCAAGAGATATCTATCGCTTGCAGGTTTTTACCATTGGCGGATGGCCGCGTATTGCCTGTGGCTCGAATCACAGGGTGATTGCTCTGCGCGTGATGCCGCAGATGCGGAAATTGCCGCATTAGCGGCGGCGGATGGTTGAATTCGTCTAAAAAATACGCTTTAGATTGCAACTATGTAACGATCGAGCGATATTCCGATATCATTGTAATTATTGGTTCCATTGGTTCTTTAGGTATGGCATAACTCGGCCAAGTCCCTATGGGGCGTAATCGTCCATAATGGATAGGAGAATGGTATGAATAAGATTTCGACGCTTGTCGCCGCTACAGCAATGACATTCGCTGCTGCCGCGCCTGTTCTGGCTGAAGATGCAAAAGTAAGCGCTGATCCCTTTGTGTCTACCCAAGGTCAGGGACTTGGGTTGGGTGTTGGCGGAACAGCGGCCGGGATTATTGCAGCGGCCATCGTGGTTGGTGTTGTCGCGTCCGGTGGCAACGGTGGTACATCCACGACAACGACAACGAACTGATCTGGAATGAGGCGCCTTAAATGGCGCTCTCCCTTGCAGTTGAGCATTCAAACGGGCCTTCTGGCCCGTTTTTTTATGCCATTTTACGGGTAGGACGGTGCAATCGCCAAGAGGTCGTCCAATTGCCGGGCGATCCAGCCGCGTGGGATGAAATGGCCGCGTGCATGAACATCAAGCGTCACCTTCCCCTTGGTACAGTCCTCCCATGTGGTGCGATGAAAAACCAGGGGCTCTGTCGCGCTCCAATCGCCGCGCGGTCGTCCCGGTTCGTGACAGCTTAACCGATCACGCCAGAGCTTGACGGGCCAAGTGGTGTCGCCGTCCGGGCCAAAGGGAAAGTCCATCACAGTGTCTGACGTACCATGGACGTGACGGATGTCGTGCGGTGCCTGTGAGCAGCGCTCGGATTGGCTGAGTGTGCCTGAGATAGCGAGAAGTGCCGCCACGCCATTTCCGTTCTCGCAGGCATAGCGCCATGCCATCGCCGCACCATAGGAATAACCGGAAACATAGAGCCGATTACGATCAATGGGATAGCGACTGGCCGCTTCCTCGATGACGGCGGCGGCAAAGGCAACATCATCGGTATCGGACGTCCAGAAATCCCAAGATCTGCCGCGCCCATTTGGAGCCAAAAGCAGGACCCCGCGCCGCCGTGTCGCCCCAGCGACACGGCCGTGTTTCACAACCGTTGTACCTTGGCGTTTCCATCCGTGAAAATGCAAGAGCACAGCAAGGGGTGTTTTCCCATCCCAGTCGTCCGGTTCCAGAATGTGATAAGAGCGCTCGCCAAGGATGCACGGCATCTCTGCGTGACATGGGGCAATCTGTGTCTCGTCGGCCATGGCGAAGCCAGGCCAGAATAGGATCAGGAAAATCAATAGACTGCGCATGACGCCTCTGAGAGTTTGCAGTGTTTCAAGGACAACGGCATTTCCGAAAAGCCTTGTGCCAAATGCGTCAGATGTTTGGCCCCGGAAAGCGCCTGCCGGGGCCACCCATGTCAGATCAACGCAAAGATGCGGGCCGGTCCGCCAGATCCGCCACGATGCTTGGGAGCACCAATAACGATCGTTGCTCCGGCAGCGGGCACTTTGTCGAGATTGGCCAAACACTCAATGCCGAAACGGCCAGTGGGCAGCCAAGCGTAATGGGTTGCGAAATCCGCTGACGGGCCATGATCGAGTGAGAGGGTGTCGCTGGCCATCGACCGCGCGCCGGTTTCCTCGATCAGCATTTGTGCCGCCTCGACGTGAAAGCCGGGATAATGCTGTTTCTCGCCGTCATATCCGCGGAATGCGTCCGTGCCGGTCTTGGGGCCCCAGCCAGAATGGAGCGCGACACAAGCACCATCCGGGATCGGTCCATGCGTTGAAATCCACGCCTTGAGATCGTCAGGCGTCAGCAAGGTGTCAGCGTCTTGAGCCGCGCGTGCGGCAATATCCACGACGCAGAGCGGGGCCACCAGATCCCCCACCGGGATTTCATCAACCGATGCCCCGTCCGCAGAGAAATGCAAGGGCGCATCCACATGAGTTCCGGTGTGCTCGTTGACTGTCAGCGTCATGAGGTTGAACCCGTTTGCGGCAAAGTTGAAGTTCTGCTCGGTCGAGATGCCAGGTGCACCGAAATAGGTTGGAAAATCAGCGTCGTAGGTGTGGGTTAAATCCTCAACCTTGGCATGACCGTTCGCCAGAGCGGGTGTCGCGCCCATAGCGGAGAATGCGGCGGCGGTTCCTGCCCCGGCCGCAGCGGTAAAAAAGCTGCGGCGCGACAGCATCCTGTCCTTGACCGCGTTGATGATGCAGGCGTCACACATGGCATGTCCTTTCTGATTTCGTTGCATATGGGGTGCAGCCTAACATGATTCTGCGTTATGCAAGGGGCGGCTTTGGTCGGAAAGAGAAAACGGGAGTCGTGGCATGCTGGCGCTGATGCGGTTGCTGATCTTTGGGCTGATAGCCCTGACGCTGCTCTATCTTGCGATTTCCAGGTATTCGCGTTCTGTGCGGCGGCAGAAAATGGCACGCGACTGGGAAGAGGCGGGTCGTCCCGGCGACAGGAATACCTATATAGAGACCGGGATGGTGCAATATGAGCGCTCGCTGCGCAAGCGGCTCATCTGGCTGGTTTATATTGTGCCGGTGACAACGGTGGTGGTCATCATCTATGTGACGAACTTTAGGTAAAGGAACCGGTGATGGTCTATGTAAAATGGGTATTCTGGGGTCTGTTTTGGACAATGGTGTTTGCATCTTTGCATTACACTTTACCACAGCATGACGTGGTGCGGATCACGGATACCTATGAAAAGCGGGTCAATCCGGGGAATAACTCGTTTTTCTGGTCCAACGCCGATACCGGGGAACGGACGGATGTGGCGGAACGGGATGTGTTTTTCATTCAGACCTTTCGCGCCAATGACAAGCCGATGATCTATCGCAACGAGGATACCGGCTGGGGCTGGCCACCTTATTTCAAGTTTGATACTTCGAATTTGCAGGCTGAGGCCTCTGACATGATGTCAAAGAAGAATGCCGCGAATGCACAGTGGGTGGTGGTACGCCACTATGGCTGGCGGAATGAATTCCTTTCGATCTATCCCAATGCCGTCAGCATCTGGTCCGTTGAAGGGCCAGATGTGCGGATCATTCCTTGGGTCAAGATCGTGATATTGATCCTGTTGGCTGCGGCGTTTTGGGCCATTCGCGTGCGGTGGAGGCGGTTCTGGCGGGGCCGACAAAAGCCTGTAGATGAGGAATGGAGCACGGGACGCGGATGAAACCCGCGCCTCACCTCTTGCCGTAATACAGGCCTACCACATGCTCTGCCTCGGCAAAGAACAGCCAACGTGAGGCGGCGATGCCCGCGATGTGGGCGATCAGAGCCATAAGTGCAAGGCCATGGTTGAACGGTGCAAGCAATAGCGCCACTGGTACAGCATAGCCAAGGATAAAGGCGACGCCACGCAGCTTTAGCGCGTGCCTGCGCCCGACCTGGAACACCAATTCGCGCAGCAGGTAGTTCGGCCCGGTGTGGGGCGGCTCGAATGCGCGGACGCTGCCGATATGGCCCAATCCGGTTGCACTCGCTATGGTCGTGTCGCTTTGTGCAAACGCTGCGTCACCACGCACCCACCACAGGATTTGCAAGACAGCCGCAATCGGAATGAGGATGAGTGCGGCGCTGATTTGTCCGGCGAGAAGTGCCCCACCAGCCAGAGAAATCGAGAGCAGCAGTGCGGATGTCAGTGGCGTTTTCCAACGTGGGACGGTGCTGAGCTGCGCGTAGATCATCGAGGTGGTGAAAACTGTGGCAAGCGATAGCGCCGCACCGATCCAACCCAAGAGGGCAGGACGCATATCGAAGAAAACGACACTTGCCGCATAAATCCCCATCACCAGTAGGGCCGCAACCGCGCAAACGCCCTCACGGCTAAGCCAACTGGACCGCCACTGACGAAAGGCCTTCCAAGCGCGTTCGGGATGCCCCAGATGAAAGGTTGAGGCCATGAGGCCACCAACGGCAAGCACGTAGGCAATTCCAAAGAACGCAAAGGCGACCCAGCCGGTAACAGCAGGCAGACCAAGACCCAGCCAAAACAGCAGGCCGAAGCCCAGCCCTGAGAGCGTGGTAAAGACGATAACGGAAGGAGCGGGATGCATCAGAGCTTCTCCAATGTGCGGTCAAGCCAGCCAAGAAAGCCCTTGGGCTCTGCGATCACAGGGGCGAGGAAGGGGGCCAGAATATCGATCTCGCCTGCCGGTTTAGGCTGATCGAGCCGGTCCTTGGGGCGCGGGGGCAGATATTTGTTGACGGGTTTCGTGCCTTGTTCCGGCATAAGGTCCATGCCACCGCGTTCGGCGGTGAGTTTCGAGACGTTGCTTTTGGGATCGGCAAAGTCACCGAAATGCCGGGCACCTGCGGGGCAGGTGCGCACACAGGCGGGCACGCGGTCAACCTCGGGCAGGTTCTCGTTGTAGATACGGTCAACGCAGAGGGTGCATTTCTTCATCACCCCTTCCGCTTGGTCCATCTCGCGTGCACCGTAAGGGCAAGCCCAGGCGCAGAGGCCACAGCCGATGCAATCGCTCTCGTTGACCAGAACGATCCCATCTTCGACACGCTTGTAGCTGGCGCCGGTCGGGCAGACAGTGACGCACGGGGCATCCTCGCAATGCAGGCAAGATTTGGGGAAATGTACGAGTTGCGCGGCGGGGTGCGGCATGGCCGAGGTTGCCAGCGGCTGTATCTCGTAGCTGTGCACACGGTTGAGAAACGTGCCGGAGGGATCCGCGCCATAGGGGTTTTGATCGCTGAGCGGCGCGCCATAATTCTCGGTGTTCCAGCCCTTGCAGGACACGACGCAGGCGTGACAGCCGACACAAGTATCGAGGTCGATCACGAGGCCCATCTTGCGCTGTGTTGATTTGGGAAGCGAGGTCATGTGGTGCGCTCCTCGAGTGTAAAGGCTGGTGCAAACTGTGTAATCGACTCTTTCTTGGCCTTTTCCCATGTGACGATGAACCAAACGAAGGAGCAGACAGTCAGCAGGACAAAGGCCAGAATGGCCAATAATGTCTTGGTTATCCCACTCATTTTCCCACCTTCCATTCAAGCTGTGAGGGCCCTTTGGCAACGGGGGATTTGATCGGGGCAAAGGCAGGCTGAGATTCTGTTGGTGCTTCTGCCTTGGCGATCTTGACGCGCAGGTCGAACCACGCGGCTTGTCCTGTGATCGGATCGGAGTTGGACCAACGCAAACCGTCACCCTTGGGCGGCAAAAGTTCGTGGATCAGGTGATTTAGCAAAAAGCCGCGAGTGGCCTCGGGGGCATCCTCGCTGAGCGCCCAAGCGCCCTTGCGTTTGCCGATAGCGTTCCATGTCCAAACAGTGTTTTCGTTGAGCGCGGCCATATGTGCCACTGGAACGGTGATTTCACCGTGAGCAGAGGTGACGCGCGCCCAATCGCCCTCGCGGAACCCGTGCTGTTGCCAGAGCTTTGTCGGTAAATAAAGCGGGTTATGCCCATGAATCTGCCGGAGCCAAGCATTTTGCGTGCCCCAAGAGTGATACATTGCCATAGGGCGTTGCGTCAGCGCATGAACCGGGAATTCATTGGTATTGACGCTGTCGTCTTCAAACGGCGGATACCAAATCGGGAGCGGGTCCATTGTCCGCTTGATCCGGTCTCGAAGATGCTCGGGCGGCTGGCGTTCGCCATGGCCCTCTGCGGCAAGCTGGAACTTGCGCATGGTTTCGACGTAGAGATCAAACACATAGGGCTGAGGCGTGTCGTAGATGCCCATGCCGACCGCCCAATCCTGATAGGCGGTATTCCAGGGTTTGTAATACTGTGCGGCGTCTGGAATGTGGCTGACAAAGAACCCGCCATTCTCGATGTAACGATCAAGCTGTTCCGGGTTGGGCGCGCCGCGTCCGGTCTCGGTTCCATCGCCACGAAAGCCCGCGAGCGGGCCTATACCGGGCTTGCGTTCGTGATTGACGATGTAATCGGCGTAGTTGCGGTACTTTGCGCCGCCTTCGGCATCTGTGAACCCCGGCAGCTTGAGCTTGTTGGCGAGCTGGATCAGCGCTGTCTGAAATCCGCGCACATCGCGGTCCGGCGTGATGACGGGCCAGCGGATGGCGTCGGCGGCCGCATCCGCTTCGCAAATCGGTCGGTCGAGTAGCGAAATGCAGTCGTGGCGTTCCAGATAGGTTGTGTCGGGCAGGATCAGATCGGCATAGGCCACCATTTCCGAACTGTAGGCATCAGAGTAGATGATCCGGGGGATGACATAGTCGCCATTTTCGTCCTTGTCCGTCAGCATTTCGATCACGCCGCGGGTGTTCATTGATGAATTCCACGACATGTTGGCCATGTACATGAAAAGCGTGTCAATCTTGTAGGGATCGCCGGCATGGGCGTTGGAAATGACCATATGCATCAGCCCATGCGCTGACATCGGGTTTTCCCATGTGAACGCCTTGTCGATGCGGGCGGGGGTGCCGTCTGGCTTGAGCGCGAGGTCCTCGGGGCCGCGGACAAACCCCAGATGCGGGCCATCGAGCGCGCAATCGGGCTTGACGCCGCAATGTGGTTTGGGATGCGCGCTGACGGGCTTGGGGTAGGGCGGTTTGAAGCGGAAGCCGCCGGGCACCTCGACTGTTCCAAGCAGGATTTGAAGCACATGCAGGGCGCGGGCTGTTTGAAAGCCATTGGAATGGGCCGATATTCCGCGCATCGCGTGAAAGCTGACAGGCCGCCCCGTCATGGTCTTATGTGTTTCACCTCGGAAATCGGTCCACTCATGATTGAGGGTGATCTCTTCTTCAAAGGCGACACGGGCAATTTCGGCGGCGATGCGGCGGATTTTGTCGGGGGTGACACCGCACCGCTCGGCCACCGCTTCGGGCGCGTATTGCGGATCAAGGTAGCGCTCGGCCATCAGGTGCATGACGGGACGATGCGTGATGCCATTGACCTCATGGATGGCGGATAGATCGGGGCGCACGCCGGGTTTGTCAAAGGCGGTCAACTTGCCGGTTTTGCGGTCGATGACCAATGGTTTGCCATCTGCATCACGCAGGAAAAGCCCGTGTTCAGGGGATGCGGGATCGCCATCCACCAGCACCGGCGCGTTGGTGTAGCGGGCGAGGTAATTGAGGTCTATTTTCCCCGCTTGCATCAATTCGTGGATTAGCGACAGGATCAAAAGCCCATCGGTGCCGGGTGTGATCCCAACCCAATCATCTGCCACGGCATTATAACCCGAACGGATCGGGTTGACGCCAATCACCTTTGCCCCGCGCGCCTTGATCCGGCCAATGCCCATCTTGATCGGGTTGCTGTCATGGTCCTCGGCCACGCCGAATAGGATGAAGAGCTTGGTATGGTCCCAATCGGGTTGGCCGAATTCCCAGAACGCGCCGCCCATGGTGTAGATGCCCGCCGCCGCCATGTTGACCGAGCAAAAGCCGCCATGTGCGGCATAGTTGGGGGTGCCGAAATTCTGCGCCCAAAAGCTGGTGAAAGACTGCGATTGGTCACGCCCGGTGAAAAAGGCGAGCTTGCCGGGATCACTCTTGCGGATCGGTTCCAGCCAGTCGCAGGCGATTTGCAGCGCCTCATCCCAGGAAATTTCCACGAATTCGCCGGACCCACGGGGGCCGACACGCTTTAAGGGCGCCCGCAGACGGGAGGGCGCGTTGACCTGCATAATCCCCGCAGAGCCCTTGGCGCAGAGCACGCCCTTGTTCACCGGATGGTCGCGGTTGCCCTCGATATAGGCGACCTTGCCATCCTTCATGTGCACATTGATGCCACAGCGGCAGGCGCACATGTAGCAGGTGGTTTTGCGGACCTCATCCGAGACATGCGGCGAGGTGTCGATGCGGGGCTGATGTGTCATGGTGTGCTCTTATCCTCCGTCGACGTCACGTTATGGCAGAAGAAAACCATTCGCGACCATCTTCTCGATTCTTTTCATTTCCTGAAAACATGTCTCGGAATTTCCGAAATTACAGGTCTATTTTTCCGATTTCTGGCCTCATTATCTGGCCAAGAGACGCTGCGCGTCGCCTGCTATCATCCGTTCTTCTTGGGCCGGGATGATCCAGCAGGCGATGCCAGCGCCGGGGCCGTGCAACCGGGTTTCGCCTGCGGCATTGGCCTTTGGGTCGATCTGTGCGCCCAGCCATGCCAGACCTTCCATGATCCGTCCGCGTACGGGGGCCGCATTCTCGCCAATGCCGCCGGTAAAGGCCACGGCGTCGAGCCCCTGCATGGCTGCAATGAGAGAGCCTGCATGACGTATCGCCCAGTAGCAGAAATGCTCGACCGCGAAGTCGCTTGCCGGGGAAGGGTCTGCCAAGAGCGCGCGCATGTCCGAGAGACCACCCGAGAGGCCGCGCAGCCCGCTTTCCTTGTTCAAGAGGTGGTGGGTGGCGGCAATCCCATCCTCTTCTGCCAGTCTCAACACGGCGTTTCCGTCTATCCCACCCGTGCGTGTGCCCATGGTCAGACCCTCAAGGGGAGAGTACCCCATTGTGGTGGCGATGGATTTTCCGTTTTGGATCGCACAGATCGAGGCCCCATTACCAAGGTGAAACGCCAAGAGACGGGCGGGAAGGGCGGCGCCGGTCAGGCTGGGCAGGCACTCGACCAGTGAGGCATAGGAAATACCGTGAAACCCATAGCGACGGATGCCGCGCGCCTCGATCCGGGGCGGCAGGGCATAACGGCTGGCAACCTCGGGGTTGCTGGCGTGAAAGGCGGTGTCAAAGCAGGCGACTTGCGGCAGATCGGGGGCCAGATTGGCCAGAGTCTCGATCGCGGCGATGTTGTGCGGATTGTGCAGAGGGGCCAGCGAAGAACAGCGTTTGATCGCGGTCAGGACATCGGGGGTGATGCGGATGGGTTGGGTCAGATCCGTTCCACCATGCACCACGCGATGCGCAGCGGCGCGCATGCGGGTGATTGGAAAGCCTTTTGTTTCAAGGGCTTTCAGGACGGCTTGCAGCGCTGTTGCGTGGTCGGGTAAATCCAGCTCGGTTTTCACATCGCCCAGTTTGACCGTGCCGGGGCCGCCGATACCATCGGCGATCCCGGTCAGGATTTGTGTCAACGTCCCGTCAAAGATCGCAAGTTTGATCGAGGACGACCCGGCATTCAGGACCAGAATGAGATCTCTGTCGCCGGGGGCTGACATGGCTCAGACCTGCTGCTCGCGCATGTCAGCCGCGTCGATTCCCGCCACGGAAACAGGCTTTTTCATTGCATCGCGGCGGAAGGGCTCGCCCAGTTCCTGATTGATCATGGCCTCGATCAAGGTGGTCTTGCCATGCTCCATCTGATCCTTGATCGCGGTGTTGAGCGCGGCGGTCAATTCCTCCATCGTGCGGGCAATCACGCCCTTGAGGCCGCAGGCCTGTGCGATGCCGGCATAGCTGACCTGTTGATCCAGTTCCGTTCCGACGAAATTGTCGTCAAACCAAAGGGTTGAGTTGCGCTTTTCAGCACCCCACTGATAGTTGCGGAACACGATCTGCGTCACGGCAGGCCATTCGCCGCGCCCGATCGCAGTCAGTTCATTGACTGCGATGCCAAAGGCACCATCCCCAGCAAAGCCTACGACCGGCACATCGGGCTGGCCAATCTTGGCCCCGACGATGGAGGGCAGGCCGTAACCGCAAGGGCCAAAGAGACCGGGCGCGAGATATTTACGACCCTCTTCAAACGACGGATAGGCGTTGCCGATGGCGCAGTTGTTGCCGATATCCGAGGAAATAATTGCCTCGCGCGGCAGGGCGGATTGGATCGCACGCCATGCCATGCGGGGGCTCATCCAGTCGGGCTTGTCGGCGCGGGCGCGTTCGTTCCACGTCGTGCCGGGATCGTCATCCTCGTGATCCATCGAGCTGAGCTGCTGTGCCCATGTCGATTTTGTGTTTGCAATCAGTGCCTTGCGGTCGGCGCGGTCGGTATCGCCTGCGCTCTCGCCCAAGCGGGCGAGGATCGAGGTCGCGACCTTCTTGGCGTCACCGACGATGCCCACGGTCACTTTCTTGGTCAGGCCAATGCGATCAGGGTTGATATCGACCTGAATGATCCTGGCCTCTTTGGGCCAATAGTCGATGCCGTAACCCGGCAGCGTCGAGAACGGATTGAGGCGGGTGCCAAGGCAGAGCACGACATCTGCGCGCGAGATCAACTCCATCCCGGCCTTGGAGCCGTTGTAGCCCAGAGGACCGGCGAAAAGCGGGTGCGAGCCCGGAAAGGCATCATTGTGCTGATAGCCCACGCAAACCGGTGCATCGAGGCGTTCAGCCAGTTGCCGCGAGGCGTCGATGCCATCCGCCAGCACCACGCCCGCGCCATTGAGGATGACGGGAAACTTGGCCTCGGTCAGCAGTTTGGCCGCCTCGGCAATCGCGGTCTCGCCACCAGAGGGGCGTTCAAACTCGACGATGGCGGGCAATTCGATGTCGATGACTTGGGTCCAGAAATCACGGGGCACGTTGATCTGGGCCGGGGCAGAGGCGCGTTTTGCCTTGAGAATCACACGGTTGAGGGTTTCCGCGATGCGCGAGGGATCGCGCACCTCTTCTTGATAGGCGACCATGTCTTCGAACAGTTTCATCTGTTCGACCTCTTGGAAGCCGCCCTGACCGATGGTCTTGTTGGCGGCCTGCGGAGTCACGAGCAGCAAAGGGGTGTGGTTCCAATAGGCGGTTTTGACGGCGGTCACGAAATTGGTGATGCCGGGGCCATTCTGGGCGATCATCATCGACATCTTGCCGGTGGCGCGGGTGTAGCCATCGGCCATCATGCCCGCGCTGCCCTCATGCGCGCAGTCCCAAAAGGTGATGCCCGCCTTGGGGAAAATATCGGAAATCGGCATCATGGCGGAGCCGATAATCCCGAAAGCGTGTTGGATTCCATGCAGTTGCAGGGTTTTGACAAAGGCCTCTTCGGTGGTCATCTTCATCGGCTGGGTCCTCTGGATCGGGCGCGCGGTTGCGGTTGAAGGGATATCTGGCCGGAAACTAGCCTTGTGGGGGGCTGACTTCTAGGGCCAGACGACCTCGTAGGATAATGCCAGAATAATTTGAAAATGAGAATAGGGGTATCAAAAATAGAATTATGATATGCCGTGGTTCCGGTCAGCGTAATTCTGTATTCCGGATATGTATTTGATTTGTATTCTAAATATGTGATCAACGGCCCTGTGCGCCTTGCCTTGAAACCAAGGCCAGCTCACGGGCGATATGGGCAATTCCCAGTGTGATGCGTTCGGAGGGAATCGACGAATAGGCGAGGCGATAGAAATTGCGTGGCCGGTTCTGTCCGTGAAAGAACGGGACTCCGGGCTCTATCAGCACACCTGCCTGTCGGAGGTTGCTGTCAACTTGGCCCATATCCACATGATCCGGGGCCTGCATCCAGATGGAGGACCCGCCAAACACGCCGCGCCCGGCGACGTCGAGGCCATGTTCGGCGAGCGCGCTCTCCATCACGCTGCGACGGCGGGCAAAGACCTGCCCCATACGGCGCACGAGGCTGTCGTAATGACCAAGCGAGAGGAAATAGGCAGCAGTACGTTGGATATGGCCCGGAGGATGACGCAGGACCGAGGCGCGCAGAGCCCGGCATTCCCGAATAAAAGATTTGGAACCAACAAGATAGCCGAGGCGCAGGCCGGGAAATATCGACTTGGAGAAGGACCCCACATAGATCACCCGCCCCTCTGTATCGAGCGATTTGAGGGCGGGGAGCGGGGCACGGAGAAAGGACACTTCGAACTCGTAGTCATCCTCGACGATGAGCGCCTCCATCTCTGCGGCGCGGGCCAGCAGGGTCTTGCGCCGGGCGAGGGGCATGGTGGCGTTGGTCGGGGCCTGATGGCTGGGGGTGGTAAAGATCACGTCGGCCTCATCCGGCAGGCCTTCGGGGGGGAGGCCGTCACGGTCCACGTCTACCGGCATCAAATGGCAACGCGATTGCATCAGAATATCGCGCAGGGCGTGGTAGCAGGGGTTTTCGATAGCAGCAGTGCGGCGTTGGGTCAGGAGCACCTGCGCGGTGAGCCACAAGGCGTTCTGCGCGCCCATTGTGACAAGGATTTCATCGGGTTGCGCGATGATGCCCCGGCGGGGCAGGGTGTGGCGGGCGATGAATTCTATGAGCTTGGGGTCGTCCTGATCATAGTAATCGGCGGTGAGGGCCTGAAAATCCTTTTGCCCCAGAGCCTGAAGCGCGCAATGGCGCCAGTTGGCGTGGTCAAAGAGCGCCGGATCGGTCTGGCCATAGATGAAGGGGTAGGGATAGCGCGCCCAGTCCTGCGGTTTCTCAGGCGTGTCACCGCCGGTGAAGCGACGACCAAGCGCACGCGACCAGTCAATCGTGTCGCCACGCGGCGCGGGGGCGCTGAAGGCGGGAGGTTCTGGTGCGTTTTCAGAGACATAGTAGCCAGAACGGTCGCGTGACGCGAGGTAGTCGTTGGCCTGCAATTCGGTCAGCGCAAGGGTCACGGTGATGCGGCTCACACCCAGATGCGCGGCCAATTTGCGCGAAGACGGCAGTTTCTCGCCCTTGCGAAAGCGGCCCGACAGGATGCCCTGCGCGATCATCTGCTGGATCTGCGCCTGAAGCGTGCCCTCGGCCTCGGGGGCAAGAAAGAAGGTTTCAACCGGAATCGCCATGGGAACAGATTAGACTGGACTTATGTCAGGCGCAATCTGGTCTGGTGTGGAGGCTGGCGGGGATCGTAAGCTTTGTAAGGTTCGTAAGGTAATTTTGTAAGGTCTCTCACGGCGTGGAAAAGGCGTTGTCAAAGGCGGCCTCGCCTGCCGGGAAGACGCGCAGGATCCGGGTGCCGGGATGCGCGTACTCAGCCTTAACATTCTGGAAAGATGTGTGGTGCCATGCTGACCCGTGTGAGTCGTTACTATATCGGCCCAATCAAGACGGAGGAGTTTGCACAATATGCTCGGAACGGGGGCGAGGCGATTCCGCGCTGTGGGGCGGATCTGATCGGCTATTCCGCCCCGCATGACAGCAGCAGCAGGCTGGTCTATGGCATTTATAAGGTCCCCTCTCTGGCGGGGCGTGGGACCTGATGGGCACGATTGACCACTGATCCGCCGCGGCGTGTGCATTATGCCCTTGCCCGGCAAGAGCGGTTTTTGTTGCGCGTGGCCCGCGTTTTCCTGAAGCTGGTCAGAAGATGAGACGAATGCAGCAGGCGGACGCGGCGGGTCAAGGCCGTTGGTTGATCCAGCTGGCAGAGGATGAAAGCCAATGCAACAGGTGGATGCGGTGAGCCAAGGCAGTTGCTTGAGGGTGAGAGCCAATGCAGAAGGTCATTGCTGAAGGCCAGAGCAAAGAGGAGGGCGTGACATGATTGCAGTGATATTCGAGGTGATCCCCGGTGAGGGGCAGACCGAACCATACCTTGATATGGCAGCCAAGATGCGACCGCTGGCCGAGGCGGTCCCCGGCTTTATCAGCGTCGAGCGGTTTCAGAGCCTGACCCATCCCGGCAAGCTGTTGTCGCTGTCATTCTGGGAGGATGAGGCGGCGGTGATCCGGTGGCGGCAGTTGGCGGCGCATCGTGGCGCGCAAAAGGCGGGGCGTGAGGTGATGTTTGACGATTACCGGCTGCGCGTGGTCAGTGTGATCCGGGATTACGGCAAGCTTGAGCGCGATGAAGCCCCTGAGGACAGCCGCGCGGCGCATGGGGCGTGACGTGAGGTGGGGGTCTTGCGCCCCCAAGGCATGGTCCCGGCGGGGGGCTCGTCCGGGCATGGGAAAGTGTCTCTTGCCCAAGAGGGGAGGAGAAGTCACACGCGCGGCGGGGTAAAGGGCGCTACACGGCAGGCCGGGGGCGGGATGTCTGACACAAACTTCGCCAAGCTGTGATTTGAACATGGGATTTTATGCCGTTAGCCAGAAGCTGTTTTTGGAACCGGGATAGCATCACATGGCATTGCACGAGAAAATCATTCTGTCACCGCAGGACAAGCTGGATGCGCTGGCGGTTTTGGTGCTGCGGCTGGGGCTGGCGTGGTTCATTTTCCTGTGGGCTGCGCATAAGATCATCACGCCGGGGCAATATCAGAGCCTGGCGCGCAATTTCGATGGGGTCGAGGTGAGCCTGACTCAGGTCTATCTGGCGGGGGGCGCGCAGATCGCGCTTTGTGTTCTGGTGGCGCTGGGCGTGCTGCGGTATTTTTCCTATGGCGGCCTGATGATCATGCATTTCTTTACTGTGACACGGCGCTGGGAGGGGTTTTTTGATCCCTTTGCCGTGAATGACCGGGGCTTTCCGGTCAACCGTAATCAGGTGATTGATCTGGCGGTTCTGGCGGCGTTTGTCGCGCTGGTCCTGCTGATCCGCCGGGATCATTTCAGCGTCGGCGGCTGGTTGGCGCGGCACGACCGGGCGCGGTGGTGGATGTAGCAATTGGCGCTGGCGCAAGGGGAACGCTCGGCCTAGAAAGAGCCGGATAACATCGAAAGGATTACCCATGAGCGATATCACCCGTCTGCACAGCGGCCCCCGCATGAGCCAAGCGGTTGTTCACAACGGCATCGTCTATCTGGCGGGGCAAGTCGGCAATCCCGGCGACAACGTGACCGAGCAGAGCAAGACCTGCCTTGAGAAGGTTGACGCGTTGCTGGCCGAGGCCGGAAGCGACAAGACGCGGATCCTGCAAACCATCGTCTGGATGGCGGATATGAAGGATTTCGCCGAGATGAACGCGGTCTGGGATGCGTGGGTGCCGCAGGGCCACACACCGGCGCGCGCCGCAGGTGAGGCCAAGCTGGCCACGCCGGATTATCTGGTCGAGTTCATTGTGACTGCGGCGCAGAAGTAATCTCTGACGCGGATTATGAAACCCGCCCCGGAGCGATGCCGGGGCGGGTTTTTTCGTGTCGAACCTCAGCCGCGCAGGGCGGGCAGGCCGATGCCCGTTGCCTCGAACCCGCCATCGACGGCGATGATCTGGCCGGTCACATAGCTTGCGGCATCCGAGCAGAGGAACGTGATGACCGATGCGATCTCATCCTCGCTGCCATAGCGGTTGAGGGGGATGGCATCGTGATAGGCGGCGATGATGTCGGGGGTATGCACGGCCATGGCGAGCTTGGTCGCCACCGGGCCGGGGCAGACGCAATTGGCGCGCACACCGAATTCACCGAGCTCTGCCGCCTGTTGCAGGGTGAGGTGTTTGACCGCCGCCTTGGAGGTTCCATAGGCCACGCGCAGGGTCGAGGCGCGCAGGCCTGAGATTGAAGCGATATTGACGATGGCGCCCTTTGCCGCGCAGAGCGCTGGGCGCAGCGCCTGGGACATCAGGA
Source organism: Roseovarius sp. (assembly GCF_048262375.1). GTDB lineage: Bacteria > Pseudomonadota > Alphaproteobacteria > Rhodobacterales > Rhodobacteraceae > Roseovarius. Next base: position 187,890 of record NZ_JBLXFE010000002.1, on the reverse strand, counting down.
AAACGCCGTCGAGATTGGTTTCCATCACGGTGCGCCACCGGGCGAAATCGGTTTCGGCTATGGGGCCGAAATCTGCCACGCCCGCGTTGTTGACGAGGGCGTCGATGCTGGCGCAGGTCTCGGTTACATAGGCGGTCATCTGTGCGACCTGAGCGGGTTGTGAGACGTCGCAGATCACGGGATCGACCATATCAAGACCCGCTGCGGCCTCTTGCAGCGCGGGGGCGTCACGGTCGATCATCACCACACGCCAGCCCTGCGCGAGAAAGGCGTGGGTGGTGGCAAGGCCGATGCCGCGCGCGGCGCCGGTGACGATGGCGGTTTTTTGGGTATTGGGCATGGTGGGCTTAGTCCTGTTGCGGGTGGGCGTCGTGGCGATAGGGCTGGCGGCCGACGCTGTCATAAGCCTCGAATCCTGCACGCTTGGCGTCCTTGACTGAATAGATGTTGCGTAGATCGGCCAAGCGGGGGCTGGTCATTTTGCGCGCCAGACGCTTGAGATCAAGGGCGCGAAATTCGTTCCATTCTGTGAGAAGGACCACCAGATCAGCCTTGTTGGCACATTTGTAGGGGTCGTCCTGCCAGCTCACGCCGGGCAGGAGCGCTTCGCCTTCGCGCTGCCCCTGTGGATCGGTGACGCGCACGCGCGCCCCGCCGCCCACTAGGGCCGGGATGATGGTCAGCGCGGGGGCATCGCGCATGTCGTCGGTATTGGGTTTGAAGGTGACGCCCAGAACCGCGATGGTCTTGCCGTTGAAGGAGCCGTCGCAGAGATCGAGCAGCTTGTCGATCATCCGGCGTTTCATTTCCTCGTTTACGGTGATGACCTTTTCGGTGATCTGCATGGGCAGGCCGTGGTCCTGACCGATGCGGGCCAGGGCGCGGGTGTCCTTGGGAAAGCACGAGCCGCCATAGCCGGGGCCTGCGTGCAGGAACTTGTTGCCGATGCGGCCATCGAGGCCGATGCCGTGGCTGACCTGTTTGACATCCGCGCCGGTGCGTTCGCAGAGCGCCGCGATTTCGTTGATGAAGGTGATCTTGGTCGCGAGAAAGGCGTTGGCGGCGTATTTGATCATCTCGGCGGATTCGAGATCAGTGGTGACGATGGGAAAGTCGCGCAGGTAGAGGGGGCGGTAAATCTCGGCCATGACATCGGCGGCGCGTTCGGACTGGATGCCCACGACTACGCGGTCGGGTTTCATGAAATCGTCGATGGCGGCGCCTTCGCGCAGAAATTCCGGATTGGAGGCGACGTCGAAATCGAGGGTCGGGTTGGCCTTTTTGATCACCTGTTTGACAGCGCGATTGGTGCCTACCGGGACGGTGGATTTGGTGACGATCACGACATAGTCCTTGGCCGCGCGCGCGATTTCCTCTGCGGCGGCCATGACATAGCTAAGGTCCGCATGTCCGTCGCCGCGCCGGGTGGGGGTGCCCACCGCGATGAAGACGGCCTCGGCGCCGTCGATGGCCTTGGCCAGATCGGTGGTGAAGCTGAGGCGACCGGCGTCGACATTCTTGGCCATGAGGGAATCCAGCCCCGGCTCAAAGATTGGCACTTCGCCGCGAAGCAGCATCGCGATCTTGTCCGGGTTCTTGTCAACGCAGGTTACGTCATGCCCGAAATCGGAAAAACACACCCCGGACACAAGGCCGACATAGCCCGTTCCGATCATCGCAATTTTCATGTTACATGCCTTTCAGCGAAAATTCTCTGCGGTTGACTGTATTGGTGGTGGAATCGGGTGTGTCAACGCGTTGCGGGTTCCTGTAGGGGGAAACGGCTAAGGATCGGGCCTGTGGGCCGCGCGCGTATCTTGTGCCGGGTCAGTTATTTAGAGCCTGTGATTTCGGGTGAAAAAGGAGAGATGCAATGGGGTCAAAGCTGTTTGGGACCGACGGGGTGCGGGGGCAGGCCAATAGCTGGCCAATGACGGCTGATGTTGCGCTGCGGTTGGGCGCGGCGGCTGGCCGCTATTTCCGCCGTGACAAGCAGGAACACCGCGTGGTGATCGGTAAGGACACGCGGCGGTCGGGCTATATGATCGAATATGCGCTCACTGCCGGGTTCACTTCGACCGGCATGAACGTGTTTCTTCTGGGGCCAGTTCCGACGCCTGCGATTGGCTATCTGACGCATAGTCTGCGTGCCGATGTGGGGGTGATGATCTCGGCCAGCCATAATCCGGCGTCTGACAATGGAATCAAGCTGTTCGGCCCCGATGGTTACAAGCTGAGCGATGAGGCGGAAGCGGGAATCGCGAATTTGCTTGAGAATGGTGTGCGTCTGGCCGCGCCCGAGAATATTGGCCGGGCCAAGCGGATCGACGATGCGCGCGGGCGCTATGTGGAATATGCCAAGACCACCTTTCCGCAGCGGCGGCGGCTGGAGGGGCTTCGGATCGTGCTGGATTGCGCCAATGGTGCCGCCTATCGCACCGCGCCCGAGGTGCTGTGGGAATTGGGGGCCGAGGTGATCACCATGGGGGTGGAGCCGGACGGATTCAACATCAACCTCAATTGCGGGTCTACCATGCCGCAGGCCGCGGCGCGCAAGGTGCTGGAAACAAGGGCCGATCTGGGGATTTGCCTTGATGGCGATGCGGATCGGGTGGTTTTGATCGACGAGGAAGGCAGGATCGCCGACGGCGATCAGTTCATGGCGCTGATTGCGACGCGCTGGGCGCGGGAAGGGCGGCTGACGGGCAACGCGCTGGTGGCGACGGTGATGTCCAATCTGGGGCTGGAGCGGCATCTCGCGGCACAGGGGATCGCGCTCAAGCGGACCAAGGTGGGCGATCGGCATGTCGTTGAAGAGATGCGCGCGGGGGGCCACAATCTGGGGGGAGAGCAGTCAGGCCATATCGTGATGACCGATTATGCCACCACCGGCGACGGGTTGATCGGGGCGTTGCAGTTTTTGGCGGCGATGGTCGAGACCGGGGAGAAGGCAAGCCGTCTGGCGCAGGTGTTCGAGCCGGTTCCGCAAAAGCTGATCAATGTGCGCTTTGCCAAAGGCAAGGACCCGATGGCGTCCGATGCGGTACAGAGCGCAATGGAGGCGGCGGAGAAGCTGTTGGGCGGCGATGGGCGGCTCTTGGTGCGCGCCTCGGGGACAGAACCATTGATCCGGGTGATGGCTGAGGCGCTCAATCCGGCGCTGCTGGATCAGGTGATGGATGCGGTTGTGGGGGCCGTGCGACGGGAAAGCTGAGGAGGTAATACTGGCCTTGGCCCCAAGCACCCCGCGCGGAATCTAGGCACCGCAGGTGCCGCCGCGCAGCGCCCGTCTGCCCGCTCGGGCGGGCGCTTTCGCGAGGTCTCAACACACTGATAACGCAAAAGTATTTTGCAGGCATAAAGTGCCGGCCGATTAGGGGGCAGCGCCCACCCGGCGGACGGGCACAGTGCGGCTCATCGCTTGGGCCAAAGTGCCCTTCAGACCATCTTTGAGATCAGATCACGGCTCGCTGTCCCAAACGCAAACGGCCCCGCCGGATCGGTGGGGCCGTTCTCTGTCTGTCAAACGGCAACCGGCAGGACGCCGGTTGCGGTCTGTTTAGCGGTCGCCCTTGAGGGCTGCGCCGAGGATGTCGCCAAGCGAGGCACCCGAGTCGGAGGAGCCATACTGTTCGACGGCTTCTTTTTCTTCGGCGATTTCGCGGGCTTTGATCGACAGACCCAGACGGCGGGTCTTGGCATCGACATTGGTCACGCGCACATCGAGCTTGTCACCGACCGAGAAACGCTCGGGGCGCTGTTCGGCACGGTCACGCGACAGATCGGAGCGGCGGATAAAGGACTTCATGCCCTCGTATTCCACTTCGATGCCACCATCTTCGATGGCGGTCACGGCCACGGTGATCACCGAGCCACGCTTGACGCCGCCAACGGCTTCGGAGAACTTGTCGCCGCCCAGAGCCTTGATCGAGAGCGAGATACGCTCTTTCTCGATGTCGACTTCGGACACGACAGCGTGCACCACATCGCCTTTTTTGTAGCTCTGGATCGCGTCTTCGCCGCGCTCGTCCCAGCTCAGATCGGAGAGGTGGACCATGCCGTCGATTTCGCCTTCGAGACCGATGAACAGACCGAATTCGGTGATGTTCTTGACTTCGCCCTCGACCTCGGTGCCCTCGGGGTGGGTTTCTGCAAACACTTCCCACGGGTTGCGCATGGTCTGCTTGAGACCGAGCGACACGCGCCGCTTGGCACCGTCGATTTCCAGCACCATGACTTCGACTTCTTGGCTGGTCGAAACGATCTTGCCGGGGTGCACGTTCTTCTTGGTCCAGGACATTTCCGAGACGTGGACGAGACCTTCGACACCCGGCTCCAGCTCAACAAATGCGCCGTAGTCGGTGATGTTGGTGACACGACCGGTGTGCACCGATTCGAGCGGGTATTTGGCGGCGACCAGATCCCACGGATCTTCTTGCAGCTGCTTCATACCCAGCGAAATGCGGTGGGTGTCTTTGTTGATCTTGATGACCTGCACCTTGACGGTTTCGCCAATCGTGAGGATCTCGGAGGGGTGGTTGACGCGGCGCCATGCCATATCGGTGACATGCAGCAGGCCGTCCACACCGCCCAGATCGACGAAGGCGCCGTATTCGGTGATGTTCTTGACCACACCGTCAACGGTCTGGCCTTCGGTCAGGTTGCCGATCACCTCGGCGCGCTGTTCGGCGCGGCTCTCTTCGAGGATGGCGCGGCGCGACACGACGATATTGCCACGGCGACGGTCCATCTTGAGGATCTGGAACGGCTGCTTGAGGCCCATGAGCGGGCCCGCGTCACGCACGGGGCGGACATCGACCTGAGAGCCGGGCAGGAAGGCCACGGCGCCGCCGAGATCGACGGTAAAGCCACCTTTGACGCGGCCAAAGATCGCGCCATCGACACGCTCTTCGTCGGCATAGGCCTTTTCAAGACGGTCCCATGCCTCTTCGCGGCGGGCCATCTCGCGGCTGATCACGGCTTCGCCACGGGAATTCTCTGCGGAGCGCAGGAAGACTTCGACTTCGTCGCCGACGGAAATGTCGGGGGTCTCACCGGGATTTGCGAATTCTTTCAGATCAACGCGGCCTTCCATCTTGTAGCCGACGTCGATGATGGCCTGGCCTGCTTCGATTGCAATGACGCGGCCTTTTACAACAGACCCTTCTTCGGGTGTGTCCATTTCGAAGCTTTCGTTCAAGAGGGCTTCGAATTCCTCCATAGATGTATGCTGAGCCATGTGGTCTCTGGTTTCCTTTTAACGGTTTTCTGGCCGTGCGGTTGTCTCCGCCGGTCTTTGCGGGTTTCGTTGGTCGGGCGGATCACAAAACAAAGAGGGCCGGTGGTTCCGACCCTGCTCGATCTCTTATGTCCTGTGGCCTTATTCGCCTTTGGTGACAGGCGCGCGTATACAGCGGCTTGGCGGGATAATCAAGCCTCTCGGGCATTGTTTGGCTGTGGTGTCGGGCCGAAATCAGCCTTGGGCGGCGGTCACGATGGCCACGGCCCGTTCGGTGGCCTCTTCGATGCTCATCTCTGAGGTGTCGAGTTGCACCGCATCGCGCGCAGGTTTGAGGGGGGCGGTGGCGCGGGCACTGTCGCGGGCGTCGCGGTCGCGCAGGTCCTGGGCGACCTCATCCAAGGTGACGGTATGGCCTTTGCCGGTCAGTTCGAGGTGGCGGCGGCGGGCGCGCTCGACATCGGAGGCGGTGACATAGAGCTTGACCTCGGCTTCGGGGCAGATGACCGTGCCGATATCGCGCCCGTCGAGCACCGCGCCGCCCGCGCGCCGGGCAAAGGCGCGTTGGAAATCGAGCAGGGCTTGGCGGACCTCGGGGATCGCCGCCACGCGGCTGGCGGCCTGGCTCACCTCGGGGGTGCGCAGATCGTCCGCGTTCAGATCCTCGGGGCGCAGGGATTGCGCGGCGGTAACCGGGTCAAGCCCGCAGAGCATGCGCCGCCCGGTGGCACGATAGAGCAGCCCGGTGTCGAGATGGGCAAAGCCGAAATGCGCCGCAAGGGCGCGGCCGATTGTGCCTTTGCCCGCCGCTGCCGGGCCGTCGATTGCAATGGTGAAAGCCATGGGCCACCTTCTCCTGATCAGGGACCATCTGACTAACCGATTGAGGCTGTGGCCTCAAGCATCGCTTGACGGGACGGCGGGGCCAAGGCATCACGGATAGCATGATGATATACAAGCTATTGCGTGGCCCGGAATGGGCTGAATTGCGGGCCGCAGGCGAGAGTGCCGGCGCAGCTGTGGATCTGGCCGACGGGTATGTGCATTTCTCGACCGCAGCGCAGGTGGCCGAGACAGCGGCCAAGCATTTTGCCGGGGTCGAGGGGCTGATGCTGGTGGCGGTCCAAGAGGAGCGGCTGGGCGCGGCGCTGAAATGGGAGCCATCGCGTGGCGGCGCGCTGTTCCCACATCTTTACCGCGAAATGCGCCTGTCGGATGTGGTCTGGGCGCAGCCCCTGCCGCTGGTTGGCGACATGCATCAGTTCCCGGCGGGTCTGGAATGAGCGGGATGGAGCGTCTGGGCCTCAGCCTCTTGCACCGGATTGATCCGGAGCGGGCGCATGGTCTGGCGCTGCGCGCCTTGCAACTGGGGCTGGTACCAGAGCCGGGGGCCTATACGAGCGCGCGGCTGCGGACCAATCTGGCGGGGCTGCGTCTGCCCAATCCGGTGGGGCTGGCGGCGGGGTTTGACAAGAATGCCGAGGCGCTGGGGCCGTTGAGCCGTGTGGGCTTTGGGTTCATCGAAGTGGGGGCGGTGACGCCGCGCGCGCAGCCCGGCAATCCGCGCCCGCGTCTGTTTCGGCTGACCGAGGATCGGGCGGTGATCAACCGTTTCGGCTTTAATAACCTCGGGATGGAGGCGGCGGCGGCACGTCTGGCGGCGCGGCCACGCGACGCGGTGATCGGCCTCAACCTCGGGGCGAACAAGGACAGCGCCGACCGGGCCGAGGATTTTGCCCGTGTGCTGGCGCATTGCGGCGCGCATCTGGATTTCGCCACCGTCAATGTCAGCAGCCCGAACACCGAGAAGCTGCGCGATTTGCAGGGGGCCGAGGCGTTGATGGGGCTGCTGAAGGGGGTGATGGAGGCGCGCGACTGGTTGCCGCAACCGATTCCGATCTTTCTCAAGATCGCGCCGGATCTGAGCGATCTGGAACTGAGCGAGATTGCCGATGTGGCGCGGGCCTCGGGCCTCAATGGGATTATCGCCACCAATACCACGCTGGGCCGCGAAGGGCTGAGCGGGGCGGCGCGCGGCGAGGCTGGCGGGCTGTCGGGGCAGCCGCTGTTTGAGAAATCGACGCGGGTGTTGGCGCGGCTGTCGCAGTTGACGGCAGGTGAGATGCCGCTGATCGGCGTGGGCGGTATTGCCAGTGCCGAACAGGCCTATGCCAAGATCCGCGCTGGTGCGACGGCGGTGCAGCTTTATTCGGCGCTGGTCTATCAGGGCCTGTCTCTGGTGGGCGAGATCACCCGAGGGCTGGAGCGGCTGTTGGCGCGGGACGGGTTTGCCACCGTGGCCGAGGCGGTGGGCACCGGGCGGGGGGAATGGCTATGATCACCTATTGGCACAATCCGCGCTGTTCCAAGTCGCGGGCGGGGCTGGCGCTCTTGCAGGAGCGGGGCACCGAGGTGACGGAGCGGCGCTATCTGGAGGATGCGCCGAGCGTGGCCGAGTTGCGGGCGGTCCTGGCGTTGTTGGGCTGTGCGCCCATTGAGATGATGCGCCCCGGCGAGGCGCAGTTCAAGGCGTTGGGATTGGGGCGCGAGAGTGCGGAGGAGGATTTGCTGGCGGCGATGGCAGCGCATCCGATCCTGATCGAGCGGCCAATTGCGATCGGGGCAAGCAAAGCGGTGATCGGGCGGCCACCTGAGGCGGTGCTGGAGGTTTTGTGACCTTTGGACGTTAGCGGCGAGCCGTGCGGTCGCTGGGCCGGGGACTAGCGATGCAACGGAAATGGCTGCCACTTTATGCCAGCAAAGTGCGTGTGATCCCTCAGTGATGCGCTCGCTCTCAAAATCGCTGGTCCGCGGGACGGCCCAGCGATCCGCGCGGCACCTTCGGTGCTATTCGCGCGGGGGATTGAGGCGAGCGCGCCGCTCCCTCAACAGTTCGGAATATTGACCGCGAGACCGCCGAGGGACGTTTCCTTGTATTTCTCCATCATGTCATGGCCGGTCTGGCGCATGGTCTCGATGCAGGCGTCAAGCGGCACGAGGTGGGTGCCATCGCCGCGCAGCGCCAGAGAGGCGGCAGAGACCGCCTTGATCGCGCCCAGACCATTGCGCTCGATGCAGGGCACCTGAACCAGACCGCGCACCGGGTCGCAGGTCATGCCCAAATGATGTTCCAGCGCAATTTCGGCGGCGTTTTCGATTTGGGCGGGGGTGCCGCCCAGCACGGCGGCGAGGCCTGCGGCGCCCATGGCGGCGGCAGAGCCCACCTCGGCCTGACAGCCCGCTTCGGCGCCGGAAATCGAGGCATTGTATTTTACCAGACCGCCGATGGCGGCGGCGGTGAGCAGGAATTCCTCGATCTTGTCCTCATGCGCGCCGGGCACATGTTCGAGCCAGTATTTGATTACCGCCGGCACGACGCCCGCCGCGCCATTGGTGGGGGCGGTGACGACCTGACCGCCAGCGGCGTTTTCTTCGTTGACCGCCATGGCATAGGCGCTCATCCAGTCATTGATCTTGTGCGGGGCCGTAAGGTTGGTGCCGCGTTCCGCCAAAAGCGCGTCGCGGATACCTTTGGCGCGGCGTTTGACCTTGAGGCCACCGGGCAGGATGCCTTCGGCATTGAGGCCGCGCTCGATACAGTCGTTCATCACCTGCCAGACGCGGGCCACGCCAGAGCGCAGGTTTTCCGGGCCGCCGCGCGCCACCTCATTGGCGCGTTTCATCTGGGCAATGCTCTTGCCCGAGCGCTCAGCCATTTCCAACATTTCCGCAGCGGATTTGAACGGGTAGGGGATCGGTCCGCCCTCGTCCGTGGCCTTGCCTGCGGCCAGTTCGCCCGCCGTCAGCACAAAGCCGCCGCCGATGGAATAATAGGTCTCTTGCAGGATTACATCGCCCTGGGCGTCGGTGGCCATCAGGATCATGCCATTGGCGTGACCGGGCAGATTGGGGCCGAAATCGAAAATCAGGTCTTCCTTGGGGTGGAAGCGAAGCGTCGGCAGGCCGGGGGGCGTGACGCTATGGCTGTCGCGGATTTCCTCAAGCGTGGCTTCGGCCTTGTCGTGGTCATAGGTGTCGGGCAGGTAGCCCGCGAGACCAAGGATGGTGGCGCGGTCCGAAGCATGGCCGACACCGGTAAACGCGAGGCTGCCATGCAGCGAGCCCCGGAGCCCGGCATAGTGAAAGGGGGCGGCGCGCATCTTGTCGAGAAAGCGCCCGGCGGCCACCATCGGACCCATGGTATGGGACGAGGACGGGCCGATGCCGACCTTGAACATATCGAAGACGGAAAGAAACATTTGGCGCGCTCCCTGATCGCGGGTCTTATCGCCGCTCCCTGCCTGATCTACTTGTCCGAAAGCGACGCTTCAAGGCCGTGTCATTGCCATGTGATCGGATCAGGTGGCGCTGCCCTCGGGGGGGTCGCAATAGTCGGGTGCGGTGAAGGGATTGGCCCCCAGCCCTTCGGCTGCGGCGATTGTGCGGGTGGGGGCCCTGGTCTCTAGCTGGGTCAGCAAGCTGTGCAGGCGTGGCCAGGCGCGGGCATCATAATCGCCGCGCCACCCTTCGGGATAGAGCGCGCGCCAACGCATGAGGCAGGCAAGGTAGTAATCCAGCACCGAGGCCGATTCGAGGGCGAACCATGGCGCGGCGCGGGTTTCGAGAATATCCAGATGGCTGGCAAAACGCGCCTGCATTTCGGTGCGCAAGCGGTGTTGCGCGTTCGCATCCGGCCCCACGTATTTCTCAGGATAGAAGGTCATGCGCAGGGCCGTGTGGACGGTGTTGGCGAGATAGAACAGCCATTTGAGGAAGTCGCCGCGCGCGGCGCTGTCTGGCGCGGGCGCAAGCCGCCCATGCCGGTCCGCAAGCCAGAGGAGGATTGCGCCGGTCTCGAAGATGGCACCCTCGGGGGTTTCCAGCGTCGGGATCAGCCCGCCCGGATTGAGCGCCAGATAGGCCGGGGCCGCATGTGCCTGTTTCGAGCGCTCAAGCAGTACCGTTTCATAGGGCGCGCCCAGATCTTCGAGCACGAGGCGGATGATCACCGAGGCGTTATCAGGGGCATAGTGCAAGCGGTAGGGCGTGATCATCGGGTACTCTCGGGCGGGGCGGCCGGGGTGGGCCGGGTGTTTGAGTATTTATGGAACGATGAACGCCGGTTCAGCCCTTGGGGCCGACGTTCTCGGCGAAGGATTTGGTGAAGGCCGCCTGTTGATCGGCGCTGGCCTCGGTCTGATTCCGCGCCTTCCAGTCGTCATAGGGCATGCCGTAGAATATCTCGCGCGCGGCGTCTTTGGACATGTCGATGCCGCGCTCGGTCGCCGCCTCTTGATACCAGCGGCTGAGACAGTTGCGGCAAAAACCGGCGAGATTCATCATGTCGATGTTTTGCACATCGGCGCGTTTTTCCATCAGATGCGCGCGCAGGGCGCGAAAGGCGGCGGCCTCTAGCTCTGTCCGGGTCTGGTTGTCCATGGTGTCTCTCCTTTTATTGGGGGTCAGAGGCCGGTCTGGGCTGCGACCTCTTGCAGGATAGGGGCAAGGCGCAGCGCCCAGGCGGTCTGTTGGGCGGGGGTTTCGATCAGGTCGTTGCGCAATTCGATCAGCACGTTGGGCCGTTCGTAGGCGATGGCGTGGCGCGCGATGGCATCGCCGGGCAGATGGCCGGCATAGGGTTCGTTATCGCCAACGCAGAGGTCAGGCTCTGTTTGCAGGCGGGCGAGGAGCGGTCTGGCCAGACGCGCATCGGCGGCATAGAGCAGGCCAATGTGCCACGGCCGGAGCGGGCGGCCGCGCAATTGCGGCGTAAAGCTGTGGATCGAGACAATCACGGTATCGTCCCGGCGCGCGGCCAATTCAGCCAGGGCCGTGTGATAGGGGCGGTAGAGCCGGTTGAGGCGGCGCTCGATATCCTCGGGCGCGGCGTGGCGATTGGCGGGAATGATCGTCCCATCATAGAGCCGCATGACAAGGGTTGGATCATCCTCGCCCCGGTTGGGATCAATCACGAGGCGCGAGAAATTCGACAGGATGGCGGGGCCGTTCAGCGCCTCGGCCAAGGCGCGGGTCACGCCCGCTGCCCCCACATCATAGGCGATATGGCGGGCCATATCCGCAGGGGCCACGCCGAGGCAGCCGCCATTCACGAAAGCGGGCACGCAATTGCTGGCGTGATCGCAGGTCACAAGCCAGCGTTCGGGGCGGCTCGGCCCGTCGATTTGAAAGGGATGGTACATCATCTGCTTGGTTTTTCCTGTCATCGTCCTTTAGAACAGTTGCGAGACAATGTGAATTGCGCGATAAGGCGCGAAAGGGCGGTGTTAGCGTTAACATGTGCCGACGATGCAAGAGATGAAGGGCGATTGAAATGAGACGCAACCGCAATGTGAAGATCGTGGCCACCTTGGGTCCGGCATCTTCTGACTATGATACGATCCGGGCGCTTCACGAGGCAGGGGCGGACGTTTTTCGTCTCAACATGAGCCATGGCACGCAGGCCGATATTGCCGAGCGGCACCGCATTATTCGGCAGGTCGAAAAGGATCTGGACAGCCCGATTGCCATTCTGGGCGATTTACAGGGGCCGAAACTGCGCGTGGGTGTGTTTGCCAATGGCGAGGAAGAGCTGGTTGCCGGGGCGGCATTCCGGCTCGATCTGAATGAGGCAGAGGGCGATGTGACCCGCGTCTGCCTGCCGCATCCCGAGATTTTCGCGGCGCTGGAGCCGGGCGCGAATCTGTTGGTCAATGATGGCAAGATCCGGCTGCGCGTCACCGACTGCGGTCCGGCGTTTGCCGATTGTGAGGTGATTGCGGGCGGCACCATTTCGAATCGCAAAGGTGTGAACGTGCCTGATGTGGTGTTGCCGCTGGCCGCGCTGTCGGAAAAAGATCTCGCTGATCTGGAATTCATCTGTGATCTGGGGGTCGATTGGCTGGCGCTGAGTTTCGTGCAGCGGCCCGAGGATGTGACCGAGGCGCGCGACTTGGTGCGGGGCCGCGCCGCGATCATGTCGAAGATCGAAAAGCCCGCAGGGGTGAAGCGGTTTGAAGATATTCTGGCGGTGAGCGACGGAATCATGGTGGCGCGCGGCGATCTGGGGGTGGAATTGCCGGTGCAGAACGTGCCGCCGATTCAAAAGCGGCTGATCCGGCGTTGTCGGGCCGTGGCCAAGCCGGTGATCGTGGCGACGCAAATGCTCGAATCGATGATCGAGAGCCCGATGCCGACGCGCGCCGAGGTCTCTGACGTGGCGACCGCGATCTATGAGGGATCGGATGCGATCATGCTCTCGGCGGAATCGGCGGCGGGCCAGTATCCGGTCGAGGCGGTGCGCACGATGGACAACGTGGCCATCGAGGTCGAGAGCGATCCGACCTATCGTGAGGTGATCGAGGCCAGTCGCCGGGTGAATCGCCAGAGCGTCGCGGACGGGATCGTTGCCGCCGCGCGCGAGATTGCCGAGACCGCCGATATCAAGGTGATCTGCTGTTATACCGAATCCGGCACGACCGCGCTCTTGACTGCGCGCGAGCGGCCGCGCGTGCCGATCCTTGCGCTCACAAGCTTGCTCGGGACGGCGCGGCGTCTGGCGCTGACATGGGGGGTGACCTGTGTCATGACGGGCGAGCTTACACGCTTTAAGATGGCCGTGATCAATGCGGCGCGGGCGGCGCTGGCGCATGGCTATGCCGAGGAAAGCGATCAGATCGTGGTGACGGCCGGTGTTCCCTTTAATGTACCGGGCACCACGAATATTCTGCGTGTAGCCCCCTGTCAGGAAAGTTTGATTTACGCCACCGATCCGGGCTAAACTGGGGCAGTTTTGTTCCAGTTGTTTTCCGGGGGTGTGTGATGGATCCTGACCTGGCGATGGCAATCGGTATGGTATTGGGGGTTTTTTCGATACCCTCTGTGCTGTCTGCCTATTCCGAAGGCCGCGCGCCCCGGGTTGCTGCCTTGACCATCATAGCGTCGGGCGGGCTGGTGGTCTGGGCGATCAGCAAAAAGCCGGGCGGCTACAGCTTTGGTGAGTTGCCCGAGGTTCTGGTGCGGGTGGTCGCGCGCTTTGTGAGCTGAGCCGCCTGCAATCCTTGGGTCAAAGCCTCTTGAACAATGTTTTCAGGGCGCGTATACGGCGCGCTCATCCCGCACGACCGGCCCGATGTGGCATGCCGAGTCGTGTGGTCCTACCGACCTATTAGAGGAGCCGGAAATGCCCAAGATGAAGACCAAGTCGAGCTGCAAAAAGCGGTTCAAAGTGACGGCCTCGGGCCGCGTGGTGGCCGCACAGGCCGGCAAGCGCCATGGCATGATCAAGCGTACCAAGAAATTCATCCGCAACGCGCGTGGCACCACCACGCTGTCGAAGCCTGATGAAGGGATCATCAAGCCGATGATGCCCTACGCGCGCTAAGGAGGATTTAGGATATGTCACGCGTCAAAGGTGGGGTAGTTACCCACGCCCGTCACAAGAAAGTCATCAAGGCCGCCAAGGGTTACTATGGCCGCCGCAAGAACACCTTCAAGGTGGCCGCACAGGCCGTCGACAAGGCCAACCAATACGCGACCCGCGACCGCAAGAACCGCAAGCGCAATTTCCGCGCTCTGTGGATCCAGCGGATCAACGCGGCTGTGCGCGCCTATGACGAATCGCTCACCTATTCGCGGTTCATCAACGGTCTGACCCTTGCCGGGGTCGAAGTGGACCGCAAGGTTCTGGCCGATCTGGCTGTGCATGAGCCTGCCGCGTTTGGGGCCATCGTGGCCCAAGCCAAGGGTGCGCTGGCCGCCTGAGATGGTCGCCGATTGAGATAGAAACCGCCGTCCGGTTGGGTCCGGGCGGCGGTTTTTTCATGCGCACAGGATGCTGGAATAGAGCAGCAGGCCGTGATCGCCCATCTCACGCTCGATCTGGGCCCAGAGGCTGCCCATTGCGACCGGATCGGTGCCGGTGACCTGTGCGATTGCGGTCAGGCTGCGCCGTCCGTCTATCGCGGCGATGAGGGGGGCGGCCTGTTTTGGCAGGGCGAGCCGGACCTCAAGACCGTTGAACCGCAACTTGGGATTTTGGCCCGCCGCGATGGCGCGGGCCAACTCCGGCGCGCGCAGCCCCTTGAGGTGCGGGCTGAGGTGGCGGTCGCGCCCCTGCGCGGGGGCGCGCGCCTCGGTGGCGCGGGTGGCATAGCCCACATGCGTCTTGATCGTGCCGCGCAGTTTCTCGGCCACGGCCATGCGCTCTGTCGGGGTGAGATGCGCCGGGGCCGTGGTGATCCGCGAGAGATCATAGAGAGCGGGCAGGGTAAAGCCCGAGAGCGCCCAGCCGGTTTGGCTGAGGGTGTCGGACAGGGATGTGACGTCAAAGGCCCGGTCTTGTGAATGCAAGAGCAGGTCGTAAAAGCCCGCGTCGCTGTCCTTGTGATCGCCAAGGTTGCTGTTGGCTTTGAACGGGTGGCCTTCGGGCAGGGCGGTTACAAGTTTTCTGGCAGCCTCCAGCCGCGCCTCGGGTGGCAGTTCCGCGTAGAGCGCGCCAAACGCCTCTTGCAGCGGATAGACGCCCGCGCGACCGTAAAGGGCATAGACCATAAAGCCCAGACCGCCACCGGGGGCGAGGGCAGACAGCAACGCCGCAAACCCCGCTGCCGGGTCGGGCAGGTGATGCAGCACGCCGCAGCAGTCGATATAGTCGAACTGTCCCAGATCCGCCGCATCCATCAGGCTGCCGGTGACAAAGCGGATGCCGGTCAGCCCCCGCACCCTTGCCCGTTCCTCGGCAATCGCGCGCGAGGCGGTGGAGAGGTCGAGATAGGTGATCTCTGCCGTGCGCCCCGCGTCGCGCATCTGCTGGGCCAGTTGAATGAGCCCGTCGCCGGTGCCACCGCCCGCGATGAGCGCGCGCAACGGCTTGCGCCAGTCGCGCCGCCCCTCAAACAGGAAATGGTCAATCTCCAGCACATGCGAAGGTGAGCCGGTAATCAGGCGTTTGCGCTCATCCGCCGGGTCGCGGGCGGGATAGGGATAGGCCTCGTATTGCGCTTTGACCTCGCTCATTGGCGCGCCCGCTGGTTCATCGTTCCAAAAATACTCAAATCCCGTGCCCGCCTCACTCGAACAGCTTGCGCAGTTTGCGCGCGGCCTTGTCCTCAAGCTTTTGCTTGAGGGCATCCTCAAGGCTCTGACCTTCCTGCGGGGCGACGTTCAGGCGCTCTTGCACCTCGCGTTCCAGCCGGTCCTTGGCTTCTTGCTCGATCTTGTCGCGCTCAGCCTTGAGGTTCATGTCGATGGCCTTTTTCAGATCGGGGGCGATGCGCGGGTTGGCCCATGGCCCCTCGATCCGCACCGGGATGGCGAGGCCGCGGGCATTCTCGCCCTCCAGCAAGACCGGTGTAAAGAGATAGTCGATGTCCCGCGCGCCCAGCCCAACACGCCCCTGTCCCGAGGCACGGGCAAGGGGCAGGCTCATGGCGAGGTCTTGATTGTAGAGATTTCCCTTGTCCATGGTGAAGGAGGCGGTCATCGCATCAAAGATCGTGGTGCCCCCCGTCACATCGCCCGCGCGCATCAGCCGGTCGAGGTCGATGCCGGAAATCACCCCGCGCCCGGTGCGCAAGCTGCCCTTGCCCGAGAGCGATCGCATGATCGCCTGCACGGAATTGCCCACGCCGAGAAAGTTCATCTCGCCATTGCCCGAGGCGGCAAAGCGGGTGATGCCCATGGCGTCGGTGAGAAAACGCTCGAGGTTGATATCACTGGCGTTGAGGGTGCCGCCGACCGAGAGGCCCGAGCGGTTGTTGGCCACAAATTGCCCGGTGACAAGGCCGTCATAGGCGCGCAATTCGCGCAGATCGAACACGGCGCGGGAATTGTCCAGTGTTATCAGGCTGCGGGTCTTGCCCAGTTTCAGATCGCCAAGGTTGATGCTGTCGGCGATGAGAGCCACTTCGCCATTGGCGAGGGCCAGAGCGCTGGCATCAATCGGGCTTTGCGACCAGCCGCTGTCCGCACTGCCGCCGCCGCTGGTGTCACTGCCTGCCAGACCGGACAGATCGAGCGCGCCCGCATTGAGCTGTGCGTTGATCCGGGGCACAGCGCCGGCGAGCGCAATATCGGCCGCCCCGGCGAGCGCGTTACCCCCGAGATTGAGCGAGAGTTCGCGCAGAGAGAGTTGCAGGCTGTCGGTCAGGGTGAGGTTGGTGCCGCCCTTGACGTTGGCACCCAAACCCTTTGGCAAATCCAGCGGGTCCAGTCCGAGGCCCGCCATGAACGTATCGGTACTGTTGATGTCGATGTCGAGGCGGCCCTGCAGTTGGGGTTGCAGCCCGGCGCGTCCGGCAAAGCCCATGCTGCCGCCCGGCGCTTTGAATGTGGCCGACATGGCCGTCACCGCGCCGTCAATAAATTGTCCCACCTGATCGAGGTGGCCCGAGAGCGAGATTGGTCCCTGCGCCTGTCGCAGCACCACCTCAAAGGTGGCGGTACCGTCGTAATCGGGCCAGCGCAGGTCGAAATCCATGTCACGATAGGCATGCGTGGTGCCGGTTGCGTGATCGGTATAGGTCATCGCGGCGCCGGTGATGAGTGCCCGGTCCAGCGTGAGCGCGAGGCGGTTCGAGGTGGCAAGGCCGCTGTCGGATTGCCCCGAGGGGGCCACGCCCTCTACGCCCAGTTCCCAGTTCACCCGCCCGTCGGCGGCGCGTTCCAGCCGGATTTCGGGATTGATCGCCTCAAGCCCGGTGATGCGGATGTCGCCGCCAAAGAGCGCCTGTGGTTCCACCCCGATCTTGAGGCTGTCGGCGCGCAGCATCGGGCCTGCCTTGGACCAGTCGGCATTGGCCACCTCGACCGCGCCGGTGGACACGCCGAGGATGGGATAAAAGCTGATCTTGGTGTCACCAGACATGGTGACCTGACGGCCTGTTGCCTTGGAAATCTGGTCGGCGGCGATGCGGGCGATGCGTTCGCCCGGCAGGAAAAACAGCGCGCCGAGGACGATGGCCAACATGACCACGACCAGTCCCAACAGTCGAAATACCCAACGCATGGCATCGCCCCTTTTGCCCGCTCTCTTTGCGTGCAGTTTAGGCGCGCGGGGCAGAGGGGAGCAACCGCTTTTGGGCTAGGCGGAGAGGCGGGGGCAGAGTATATCGCGCCCCATGGCCCAGAACCCTCCCAACCTCCGCCCCGATCTCGCGCCGCGTGCGCGTCTGTCCGAGACCCCCCGCGCGGGCCAGCCGACCATCGGCATGGTCAGCCTTGGCTGTCCCAAGGCGCTGGTGGACAGTGAGCGGATTTTGACGCGGCTGCGCGCAGAGGGCTATGGCATCTCTGCCGATTACACCGGGGCGGATGCGGTCATTGTCAATACCTGCGGCTTTCTCGATAGCGCCAAGGCCGAGAGCCTTGAGGCCATCGGCGAGGCGCTGGCCGAGAATGGCCGGGTGATCGTGACGGGCTGTCTGGGGGCGGAGCCCGAATATATCACCGGGGTGCATCCGCGTGTTCTGGCCGTCACCGGCCCGCATCAATACGAGCAGGTGCTGGATGCCGTGCATCTGGCGGTGCCGCCCAGCCCCGATCCGTTTGTTGATCTCTTGCCCGCCTCGGGCGTGCGCCTGACGCCACGCCATTACAGCTATCTCAAGATTTCCGAGGGCTGCAATCACAAGTGCAAGTTTTGCATCATTCCCGATATGCGCGGCAAATTGCAGAGCCGCCCGGCGCATGCGGTGATCCGCGAGGCGGCCAAGCTGGTGGAAAGCGGGGTCAAGGAACTCTTGGTGATCTCTCAGGACACCTCTGCCTATGGCGTCGATATCCGCCATGCCGAAGAGCGGGGGCACCGCGCCCATATCACCGATCTGGCGCGCGATCTCGGGTCTCTGGGGGCCTGGGTGCGGTTGCATTATGTCTATCCCTATCCGCATGTGCGCGACCTCATCCCGCTGATGGCCGAGGGGTTGGTGCTGCCCTATCTCGATATCCCGTTCCAGCATGCCCATCCCGAGGTGCTGCGGCGCATGGCGCGGCCTGCGGCGGCGGCCAAGACATTGGACGAGATTGCGGCATGGCGGCGGGATTGCCCCGACATCGCGCTGCGCTCGACCTTTATCGTCGGCTATCCGGGCGAGACCGAGGAAGAGTTTCAGACTTTGCTGGATTGGCTGGATGAGGCGCAATTGGACCGGGTGGGGTGTTTTCAATACGAAAACGTCGCCGGGGCCCGGTCCAACGCCTTGGCCGATCATGTGCCGGATGAGGTCAAGCAAGAGCGCTGGGATCGCTTTATGGAAAAGGCGCAGGCGATTTCTGAGGGTAAGCTCGCCGATAAAGTTGGAAAAGTCCAAGAAGTGATCGTCGATGAGATCGACGAAGACGGCATCGCCACCTGCCGCACCAAGGCGGACGCGCCGGAAATCGACGGGAACCTCTTTATTGACGAGGGGACTGAGGGGATCGCCGTGGGCGATATCGTCACGGTCGTGGTGGATGAGGCGGGGGAGTATGATTTGTGGGGGCGGTTGGGGGAATAGAAGCGGTCTGGGGGAGCGCTTCCGGAATGCAGGGGTGGCGACCGGTAATGAAGTTACTCGTCCACGTCCTCTTCGGCGTCTTCCTGTAAAGCCGCCACATTTACATCCACGGCGGATGGCTTGTCTTCCTTGATGCGCGGCGCGGGTTTTCTCCATTCGGCGAGGTTCTGACCGACTTCGCGATAAAAGAATGGCACCGCTTCTTCCAATTCCTTTATGAAGTTCACTTGTTGAGTGAACTTTGCTCCCAATCGCCTAGCCATGAACACATGAAAGCTAAGAACCTGAAGGCCTGCTTTGTCTTTTTCACAAACGGCGGGGTCTCCAATCAACTCGGATAGGGGAAATTGCGTGGCTTCGCTCCGACCTGGCCATTTGAGTCGGACAAAAAGCTCATCGTGTTTGTCAGTTTTTATCTGGCGCAAGAGCCAATTTACACGCGTCTTGGAAGATACCTTGTCCTCCGGTGCTCGGAGCGTCATTCCAATGTCGAGCGTGCGCCGTGCAATATCCGCGACAATTTCCAAAGATCCAGCGGCACCTGGGATTTCCAGAGTTGAGCGGAGTTGCCCGACTTCCTTGAGTGTGAGCAATTCATCCTTGCGCCGCTCAGCTGGGTCTTGGCGATGCTTCTTTGGCAATTTTTCCTGCACGGTGGTTTCTGTCTGACGACTGAGAATAAGTGACAGGTCTCGGGTTTCCTGATGCCAAGCATCTAACACGATTGTAGCCTCTGTCGATTTGGCAGGAATTCTGCCACCGGCTGAGATCAAGCGATTGACCTCTGCCCACTCAGGGGGCATCCGATCAAAGCCTTTAACGCCCGCGCTTTCATGCGTCAGAAAGCGCCGTAGCTCGTTCAGGAGCAGTTTCTGATCGTCGTCTGCTATTGCGTCCTTGTTCAACAGAATATCCGTTGTCGTCAGAATGGACATCCACGACCAATGATATACTGGGATTTTTGAGCGGCTTTTGCGAACGTCCTCAATCGGGTGATTTTCCGGAGTGGTCGCAAATTGATTTGAAATGGTGATAACGCAATCAACGCCCTGCTCCTTTGCAATTTCACGATACCTTTCAATCTGCTCAGCACCAAGTTCGACATTGCCGACCTTGGCCTCGACAAGAGCGCGCCACTGCTTTGTGCCGTTTTGCATGACGATCAAGCCATCGGGGCGATCCTTCAGTTTTACTTTTTCATTTTTGAATACAACTTCTGTGTAGGTCTGTAGTGTCGTGCGTTTGCCGACACGCTGGCCTAAACTGACCATCAACTCCGTTCCGAATTCTTCCACCTTTGAAATACATGCCAGAACGATCGAGGTGGTGCGGCCTTCCTTGGACGTTGTGGCTAGGACAGGAAAGAGACGGGCAGTCTCTCCTTGAATCAGATAATCAGGGCGATCCATGGAAACATCCTTATGATAACTCATGAGAGAGTAGGCGACGGATGGCTGAAAGCTCAATCAAAATAGTTGTGAAAGCATTTCCTCGTTCACTCTGCACCGCAAGGAATCCCCTCGTGCGATTGAGGCGGCACACGGTTTTTGTCGTTATAAAGCATCTGCGTTGCGTCGCCAGATCGTAGCGCGTCGAACGCGCTGTTGAGGGGCTTTCCCACCCGCGCGGGTCAAGCTAGGGTGCGCGCGATATAAGCGGAGACCCCAGAACATGACCGATCCCCAGACCCTGTTGCGCCGCCTGTTTGACCGGGCGGTGGCCGTGGCCGACCCGATGCAGAGCCTTGGCCCCTATCTGCCCGCGCGCCCCAAGGGCCGTATGGTCGTGATCGGCGCAGGCAAGGCCAGTGCGCGCATGGCCGAGGCGGTCGAGGCGCAATGGGGCCCCTGCGAGGGGCTGGTGATCACACGCTATGGCTATGCCCGGCCCTGCAAGGGCGTCGAGATCGTCGAGGCGGCGCATCCGGTGCCGGATGCGGCGGGGATGCAGGCCACGGCGCGGATGCTGGAGCTGTTGCGGGGATTGGGCGAGGATGACATGGTGCTGGCGCTGATCTCGGGCGGGGCCTCGTCGCTGTTGGTGCAGCCCGCGGGAGAGATGACGCTGGCTGACAAACAGGCGGTGAACGCGGCGCTGCTGGCCTCGGGCGCGCCGATTGGCCAAATGAATGTGCTGCGCAAGCATCTGAGCCGCGTCAAGGGGGGGCAATTGGCGGCGGCGGCCTATCCGGCGCGGATGCATGCGCTGCTCATTTCGGATGTGCCGGGGGATGATCCGGGGATGATCGGATCGGGGCCGACGGTGGGCGAGGCCAGCACGGCGGCTGAGGCGCTGGCGATCGTGGCGCGCTACGGGATTGATCTGCCGCTGTCGGCGCGGGCAGTGCTGAGCGGGCAGAGCGGCGTGGTGCCGCCGGGGGATGCGCGGTTGGCCCAGGTCGAGAATGTGATCTATGCCGCCCCTGTGCAATCGCTGGAGGCGGCGGCCGAGGTGGCGCGGGCTGAGGGATTGAGCGTGCGTTTCCTTGGCGATGCGCTGGAGGGCGAAGCGCGGGATGTGGCCGCGACGCATGCGGCGCTGGCGCGCGAGGTGCAGGCGGGGCTGGCAATGGGCGATGCGCCGGTGCTGCTGCTGTCTGGCGGTGAGTTGACGGTGACGCGGCGCGGCGATGGTGTGGGCGGGCCCAACGCGGAATATGCGTTGGCGCTGGCGCTGGCCTTGCGGGGGGCGGCGGGGATTCACGCGCTGGCCTGTGACACCGACGGAGTGGATGGCGCGGCCGAGGTGGCGGGGGCGGTGATCGGCCCGGAGACCTTGGCGCGGGCCGCCTCCGCCGGGGTCGACCCCGAGAAGGCCTTGGCGATCAACGATGCACATGGGTTCTTTGGCGCGATTGGCGGGCAGGTGGTGACGGGGCCGACGCTGACCAATGTCAACGATTTCCGCGCGATATTGGTCGCGCCTGTGTGAGCGGCGCTCAGAACTGATCCCAGATCATGCGGCCCAGATCATCCAGCCGCTCGGGCGAGCAGAAGAGCGAGATCGTCATCGTCGCAGTCCAGTCGCGTCCGCCAAGGCGGACCAGCGTGCCGTCGGCCAGTTCCTGACGGATTGAGAATTCCGGCAGCCATGCCAGCCCCGCCCCAGCCAGCGTGCGGCGCTTCAGGGCCTCGGCCAGCGCATCCATGTAGCGCAGGTCGAGCGCCGGGCGGCGGTTGCCGATGGTCTGATCCACGACCGTTCCCAGAAAGGTGTTGGGATCGTAGCTGAGATACGGTACCTCTTGGCCGGCGCGCGGCGGCAGGGACCAGCCGAGGCGGGCTGCGGCCTCATGCTGGGCCACTGGGATCAGGCGCTCTTCGCAGATGTCTTTGCGTTTGAAACGGGTCTCATCGAGGATCGGGGATACGTCCTGATGGCGGTAATAGAGCAGAAATTCGCACCCTCCTTCGCTCAGCAACTGGCAGCAGGCTGTGAGGCTGTCAGATATGACGCGGGTGCGCAGATCGGGATAGTCCCGCTCTAGTGCCGCCATGCGCGGTTGTAGGAAATTGACCGAGATGGCATGCAGCGCGGCAAAGCGTTGAAAGCTGGCATGGCCGCGCGCACGCTCGCGGATGGCTTGGCGGGTATCGGTGAGATCCGCGACGGTCTGTTGCGCCACCGGCAAGAATTGCCTCCCCGCCTCGGAGAGTTGCACCGGATAGTTGGCGCGGTCGATCAGCGGCACGCCGATCCAGTTTTCCAGCGACCGGATGCGGCGGCTGAAGGCCGATTGGGTGATGTTACGCTCTTCTGCTGCGCGGGTGAAATTCAGCGTCCGTCCCAAGCAAACAAAGTCGCGCAGCCAGTTGATATCCATGCTGCCCCTTCTCTTGCGGTCAGACTGCGCCAATCGCCATAATCATGCAAGATCGGAATAGTTTTATGAAATGTTTGAATTGGCCGACTCGTGGGGGTCTGCCCTAGCATCCTTTCAAGGCAGATGCCCAAGGACGAAGGCCGCATGAACGGTCTCGCGATGTATCCAACAAGGAGAGAGAGATGAAAGTTTCCCTGCAAGGACTGATTGCTACCACCGCGCTTGGATTGACGGTGGCGGTACCCGCATGGGCCGAGACGACGATCCGCCTGTCGACCTATGTGAACGAGGCCGATATCCGCTATGATGGTTTCGCACATTTCGCTGATCTGGTTGCGGAAAAAACCGGCGGCAGCGTCAAGGTCGAGATTTTCCCGTCCGCCACATTGCACGGCTGGTCCGAGGGTGTGGATGCGGTTCAGGGCGGTGTTTCGGACATGAGCTGGATGCCCGCCGATGAACGGCTGCCCTGCTACCGGGTGACCTCGCTCTATCCGGTGGCGGTTGATCTGGACGGCCAGATCGAGATGGACGCGACCTATGCCGATCTGGTGCGCGATGAGGCGGCGGCGATCAACCTCGTGCCGGTGTTCAATTCGAACTATTCCTATGATCAGGAATGGTGGTTTGAAGAGCCGATTGGCGATCTGGGTGATCTTGGGGGCAAGCAAGTCCGTTCGATCGGTCCGCTTGTCAGTTTGATGATCGAGACATGGGGCGGCGCGCCGGTGTTTGTGGCCCCCAAGGAAGTGTTTCAATCGGCAGAGCGCGGTGTGGTCGACGGGATCAACATGGGGGTTGCCACCTATTCCAGTTGGAAGCTGTGGGATGTCATGCCCTATATGGTCAATGCCAACCTGTTTTATGGCAATATCCAGTATATGATGAACAAGGAAAAGTTCGACAGCATGACTGCCGATGAGCAGGCCGCAGTGATGGCGGCTGCCAGCGAAACCGAAGAATGGCTCAAGCCGCGCTATGAGGATTGGGTTGATCAGCGTGTTGGCAATGCGGTGATGAAAGGCGGCGGCGCGGCGGTTTCGATCTCTCAGGACAAGCGCATGGAGCTGATTGCCAGTGTTCAGGGCAAGTGGGACGAAACCGTTGATGCAGCGTGCGGTCCCGAACTCGCCGGTAAGGTGCGCGCGCTTTTTGCACAGCACAAGCCGTGACCTGACAGCCAGCGAGCGCCGGGTCCCCCCGGCGGTCGCTGGCGCAGCATATCAAGCAAAGGGAGGCACGTCATGCAAACCGGTCTCGACCGATTGATTGGCCATGTGGAACGCGCTGTTGTCTGGCTGGCGGCTGCAGGGGCCATCGTGATCCTCGTGCAGATGGTCTGGATCAGCTACGGCGTCTTTACCCGCTACGCGTTGGGTGCGCCTGACCGGATGGTGACGGAGGCCACCGCGCTTTTGCTGTTTCCCGTCGCTTTTGCGGGTCTGGCCTATGCGATGCGCGAGGATGCCTATCCCAAGGTTACGATGCTGACTGACATCCTGCCACCTCTGTGGCGCAAGGCGGCGGCGCTGGTCAATCTGTGCGTGATGCTGGGGGTGGGTCTGTTCTTTTCTCTGGCAGGTGTGAGCGCGACACTTCGATCGTTCAACTCGGGTGCCTCGTCCGAAATCCTGCTATGGCCGCGCTATGCCTTTTGGGCACCGGGTGCGTTGGCCCTCGTGCTTTTTTCGATTTACGCAGCGCTGCGGCTCCTTCGGTTGATCCGCACCCCGGCAACGGAGGTTTGAGCGATGGAATGGTATGAAGTCGGTCTGGGACTGCTGGGCCTGTTGATGTTCCTGATCGCCATTGGCCTGCCGATTCCCTTTGCTCTGGCGGCGGCCTCCTTGCCGTTTCTTTGGCAAATCCAGAGTTTTGATACCTCTATCGTCTCGGCGGAACTCAAGCTCTGGGGGGTGTGGATCGACTATATCCTGCTGGCGGTGCCGCTGTTTGTATTCTTGGGCGAACTGATTGGCAAATCGACGATTGGCCCGAACCTCTATCAATTCCTGCACCAAGGCGTGCGGGTGCGCGGTTCTGCTGCCTATGGCTCGATCGGGGCTTGCGCGGGGTTTGGCGCGGTCTGTGGGTCGTCCATGGTGGGGGCGTTGACGATTGGCGGCGTGGCCCTGCCCGAGATGTTGCGATTGGGCTATGGCAAGCGGCTGTCGTCGGGCGTTCTGGCGGCGGGGGGCACATTGAGTGTGCTGATCCCGCCCAGCCTGATCCTGCTGTTTTATGGCATTGTCACGGATCAGAGCATTGGTGATCTCTTTATCGCGGGGGTCATTCCGGGGCTCATCCTTGTCACCTCTTTTGCGATGGTGGTGCTGATCTGGGGCATTCTGAAGCCGGGAGATATTCCGGACCGTGAAACGGCGGTGAAAATGGGCCTTGTCCAGATCGCCGCCACCATTGCGCCGATTGCCTTGATCGGATTGGTGATCACCGTGGCGATTTATGCCGGGATTGCCACCCCCACAGAGGCGGCGGCGGTGGCCGCGCTGTTGACTGTGTTGCTTGCCTTTGGTGTCGGTGGGCTGAAATGGCAGGGGTTCAAAGACGCGCTTTTCGCCACCATGCGGACCATGGGGTATTTGGGTCTTTTGCTGTCTGCCGGGGTGCTGTTTGGGTTTGTTCTGACCTATTACCGTGTGCCGCAACAGTTCACCGAGTTGTTTCTGAGTTTCGATCTCTCGCCTTATGTGGTGCTGAGCATCGTTCTGATTTTTTACATCGTGTTGGGCATGTTCCTTGAACCGGTGTCGATGACATTCATCACGCTGCCGACGATTTTTCCGTTGATGGCGGCGGCCGGGTTCGACCTTGTGTGGTTTGGGGTGGTCTATACGATCACCATGGAAATTGCGGTGCTGACGCCGCCTGTGGGGCTCAATCTCTATGTGATTCAAGGGATCGGGCGCGGGCAGGTCACCGTCGGTGATGTGATCATGGGCTGTCTGCCCTTTATCGGCGCGCTCATTCTCTTGATCGTTATCCTTATCCTTTTGCCGGAGACCGCATTGTGGCTGCCCGATCAGATGCGTTGATCAGTCGCCGGGGCCTGAGCTATCGGCGGGCGGGCGTGGGCACGCCGCTGGTCCTTGTGCATGGCTATTTGGGGGGCTCGGCGCAATGGGAGGCGGAAATCGCACGGTTTGCGGATCGGTATGACGTGATTGCCCCCGACCTTCCGGGCTATGCGGGCTCTGCCAATTTGCCGCCCGCTGATCGCATCGCCAGCTTTGGCGCGGCGGTGGTGGATCTACTGGACGATCTGGGGCTGGGGACGATTACCCTGCTGGGGCACTCTATGGGGGGCATGATCGTGCAGGACATGGCCGCAACGCATCCCGAGCGTATTGCGCGCCTCATCCTCTATGGGACCGGGCCATTAGGTGCGATGCCCGACCGTTTTGAATTGCTGGAAACCTCGCGCGAGAGAATCCGCAGTGAGGGGGTGGCGAGCACGATCCGGCGGATCGGGGCCACATGGTTTCGTGCCGGGGCCGCGGCCAGAGGGTTTGGGATCGTCGCGGAACTGGGGGCGCAGGCGAGTGAGCGGGCGGCGCTGGCAGGGCTGGACGCCATGAGCCATTGGGACGGGCGCGGCGCGTTGAAGCGACTGAGCATGCCGACCCTGGTGCTCTGGGGGGACGGGGACAGGTCCTATCGCTGGCCGCAGGTCGAGGCGCTGTGGCAGGGGTTACCCGATGCCGTGCTGGCCGTGGTGCCGGGCACCGCCCATGCCGTACATCTGGAAAAGCCCGCCTTGTTTCATGCGCTGCTGGAGGATTTCATTACGCCCTAGGTCTGCCGGGCGTGATCGGGTGGCCCGGTCAGGCATGGGGAAAGCGCTGGCCCGAGACGGGAGTAGCAGGCGCTTGATGATCCGGGGCCTATTCCGTTCGTCTCCTCAAGAGGGTACAAAGACCCATGAGGGAGCACGCGGGAGATTGTGATGCGCAAAGCTGTTTTTGTCGCGCTGGCGGCGGGTGTGATGCACATGTTCCTTGGGGCCTCCCCCGTGGTCGCGGCCTCGCTTGGGCGCTATGAGGTTCATGGTGTCGAGGGCGATGACATGCTCAAGATGCGTGCGGGGCCGGGGACCGGCTATATCGTGATCGTAGGTCTTCCGAATGGAACCGTGTTGCGGGTCCAGAGCTGTCAGCAGACAGGGGGAACGCGCTGGTGTGACGTCTATTTGGAACGCGCGCGCGGGCTCAGGGGATATGTCTCTTGGGCCTATCTGCGAAAATTGTGAGACCAGCCCGCGCCAAGCCAGAACGTTGACCATGTGGATGGCGCTGCGTTCGTTCGGGAGGGGCGAGGTCATGACACATCCCGGTCTTCAACCGCAGCCTGGCGGCTGATAAAATGCGGTCAGAGCATGGCCGCCCGGCGTCTTGCGGCGTCAGGCGATGAGGCTGATGGGATGACACCGATCCGGAGCGGAGTTCTTGCGGGGTTTGTGGCGCTGCTGTTTTGTGTGCAAGCGCCGCTTGCGCGCGCGCACAGTGATGCGGCGCACCCGGTCCCGCCTGCCGGGTTGATGTGGAACAGGACCGGATTGCCTGCGGTGTTTCCCCTGCAGGTCAAGACGCCGCCGGGGCAGGATTATCTGCTGACCTTGCTGGATGCACTCTCGGGCAAGGCCGCTTTGGCCGCCTATATCAAGGGTGGTAGCGTCTTTAAGGTTCTGGTGCCGCCGGGGGTCTACAGGTTGAGATTTGCGACCGGAGCAAACTGGCAGGGCGAGGATGACCTGTTCGGACCGGGCGCAGAAACGGAAGTTTTCGAGCTGCGAGACGCCTTGAGATTTGAAACCCGGGGGCTGGGAATCAAGGCTGGCCATATTGTCAGCCTTTTGAACCGTAAGCCCGGCCCGCTACGCGATGCCGGTCTCAAGGATCAGTTGATTTGTCAGTCCTTCAGGTTCGATGTGCCCCGTCAGGTTTCTCCGCCGGGTGAGACCGCCGGTTTTCCGAGCGCGCCAAGGTATCCCAAGGCCGATGCCGAGAGGTTCACGATACCGCGCCGAGACGTGCGGTCGCGGTATTGCGGGTACTGATCCACGCCATCGCGGACACGTCTTTGTTGATCACTTTTCCTTTGAGAAAGCCGTTTTGACGGTGCGTATCGGCGCAGTCATTTTCCATGAGGTGCTGTTCAACAATTCCTCATTCTGAAATCTGAGGGATTCAATAGTCTGGGATGCTTCGCTGATATTCAGTTCAAGTTGCGCCGCACGCTCTGACTCGGTCTTCCATCCGGCTTTTGCCGTTTTCACCTCGGCGCGCGCCTTTTCCAGCATGCGGGTCAAAGCTGCGGTTTCTTCAAACCGGGTCGCCTTTTCCATATTTAAGGCCTGTTGCGTTGCCTTGATCTGTAAGTCCAACTGCGCTGCACGCTCTGACTCGGCGTTTCGATGTTTCTGTGCTGCGTTCACTTCCGCTTGGGCGGTTTCCAGTGCCGCTTCGGCATTTTCGGCACGGCCAATCGCCTCATGGGTTGCCGCTTGCGCCGCTATGAGATCCTCGCTTTTGTTCTTAAGCTCCGCTTGGGCGGTTTCCAGTGCTGCCTCGGCCTCTTCGGCACGGTCAATCGCCGCACGGGTTGCTGCTTGCGCTGCTATGCGTTCTTCATTCTGGCTCTTAAGCTCTGCTTGGGCGGCTGCAAGTGTGCTCTCGGCGGTGGCCAGGGACTTTTCGAGCTGTATTTTTTCACCAGACGTAGACGTAAGGCTGGTTTGCAGATCAAAAATTAAACTCTGAGTTTCAGAAACCTTGCGCGAGCGCTGGTCATAGGCCTCGCGTAGGTCTGCAAGCTCTTGTTTTATGCTTTTCAGTTGTTCCTGCACTTCGGACAGCGCTTTGGAGGAAGCGGCGCTCTTGGACTTTAGGATGCGTGCTTCCTCGATCGCAGCCAAACTCTGTCCGAGTCGGCGAAAGACAAGCTGAATATCGCCGGAAACTTCCCCATTCTCGCGCGCGGTCATGAGACTTTTCAGGCGGGCCGACTGCTCTTGGCCGATGGGAAAGACACTCAACCCATCACCGTTGCGAAATTCCAGCCTGTCGAGACGCCCAAGCTGCTTGGCCAAGGCGGCGCTATGCTCCGCGCCCTGCCAGAGTGCGTTTGTTGCATGGACGATCAAAATTGCGTTGCTTCGCAACCGTCTTATCAATTCTTCAATATGCGGGTGATCCCCTTCTGCCAGTGCATTCAGATCGACAAAAAGAAGATCAAGGCTCTGCTCGGCAATATTCTCGACGGCGTCTGTCGAGTTGAGGAAGGGCCTGATATCTGAAATGTCCTCATAAAATTGCTCGGCGTGTTCGGTCAGCAAGGAGGGTGGCTGCGCCAGCGCCGCGCCCGTCTTTTGGTCTTTCCAGAATCCAAAGCCTGTGCAGCGACCCTGAATGTTTAACTTGTCAATTGCCTGACAGAACAGAAAGTGCGCAAAGCCGTCGCCGACCCCAAGCACACCAACTTGTCGCACACGCGCATCTGCGGCCAACCAAAGCAAAAGTGGTGCGTGAAGCTGAACGGGTGAACTGGCGCGGAAACGGGGACGCCAGAACAAAGGCTTTATCGTCGCGGGTGCGAAAAATTCGTGTGTCGTTGTGGCGACCATGGTTTCAGAGGATTGTTTGCTGACACTCATTATCCGCGGTCCTTCTTTTTCTCTAATCGCTGCGCAATCGCGTCTGCGGCATGCATTTCATAGAATGCCTCCTGCGACGAATAGGTTGCCTGCGCAAGTGCATCGTTGATCCGGCTCAGAGCCTCTTGGCCTAATCGCCCCGGCACCGCATCGAAAACAGCCATGCGTCCAACCGTTTCGCGCGGCTTTATCCAGTCTTCAACCACATGATACGGCACGCGTTCGGTATAATCATCGAAGAGCACGGTGACCGGGCGGGTGATGCGTGCGAGGGTCGTCATCATACAGGCCGCGCGAAAGCGGCCGTCAATCAGAACGACATCCGGATGGCGGAAGAAAGGCTCATCCCATATCGCGAGAGGGTAGGTGTGAAATCGGGCCCAGTTCGTATTGTCCAATGGCCGCCCCCAGGTGCCGGTGGGACCGATATCAGCGTGATACACTGTGGCCGGGGATGGCAGATTCTCGGCATCGATATGGGCTTGGAGGTGCATCGCCCAGAGCCGGTCAGATTCGACGCTGAATATCAGCTTGTCGGGCATCGACGCAGCAAGCACGGTCGAGCCGCCTGAGCCATATTCCAAAATGACTTGGGCAGACGTGTAGATCGTTTTCAGATACGCAGCTTCTTTCTCGGGAAAAGAAAGCTTGGGACGTTCTGTATCAAATGCGTTCAAGCGCTTTAGCTCCCTTAGTCGCTATACTCTTCTATCTTAGTCAAGCGCGTCTTCGAGACGTTCCTCATCACAGATCAGGTCCAGATCACCGTCCTCATCCGCAGTGTGCCCCGCGCCGAACTCCTCGGCGAGCGGTCCAGAGAAGAAATGCTTCATGACGTAGTCAACTCCGAACTGATTGACCGTCCGCTGATCCGGGTTGAAAAACATACCGCCCGATGGGTGCGATGAAATGATTTCATAGGATGGGAAATAGGTGACATCCTCAAAATCCTCGGCCATCTCGCCCGCCACACCGCGCAGGACCGACTTGGAATAGACGGCGGCGGACAGGACGTGATGTTCGGTGGCTGTCGCCGTGAGCGGCACGGGAGATACGGTGAGCAGGGTGCGCGCCCCGGGATTGACCGCCTTGAGCCGTTCACGCACGCCGATCAAATCGGCCAGAATCTCGGAGTGACGCAGGTTGTGGAAGCGGTATTTGCTTGGCTCATAGCTACCTGCGAGGGTCCCCGGTGCCATGGGGAACATGGTGCCGTCCGCGACGCTTTCCCATCCTTCAGTCAAGCCAAGGGTGAATACGAAAAGATCGAGAGTTTCGAACATCTCACGGACTTTTGCAAGATGCCGCTCGCGCAGAGCGATAACGGTTTCGGCGCTGTCTTGGCCTACCGGGTCTACGCTCGGGCGGAGGGCGTCAAAGAAGCGGCCCTGCTTTTCCCAGACCCGTTCGGCGGGGGTACGGTTGCCGAACGCCTCGTCCAAGAGCTGGATGAGTTGGCGCGTCGTGTAGATGTTGCCATAGCGGCAAGAGAAGACCCCAAAGCCCCAACGACGCGCTTCCGCCTCAGAGTCGAAAACTGGCGGGGCGGGTTCCATATCCATAAAATTGGCGCCACGCTGGGCCAGATTGTTGCCGATATGTTGTGCAAAACAACTGCCAGCGGTTGCGACCTTGTGCGCTTTCTTCAGCTCGAATGGCTGCCAGAGATCTTCGAGATCCGCATAATGGCGCTCCGCGACTGCGGGCCGCCAAAAGGCTTTCTTGGGTAGGGATTTGTAAGGATTGTTGGTCATCGTGGTCCTCCCATTAGGATCTCAACGCAAGATCGCGCAGTAATTCGGCGCGGCGGATGTCGGCGGGATCGACTCCTTTGAGAGCTTCTGCAGGCAAGGACGTTTTCGCCTCAGCCTGTTGCTCCAGCCCATATCGGGTTGTGAGCAGATCCTCTGAGCGCAGACTTGGAGAAACGAGCGCCGCGCGTACCCAAGGCAACCATGCGCGCGGTGGAGCCGAACCGCTGTGTCCCGGAATTCCCCAATACCCGACATCAAATACCACGCGGTTAGAATGGGCGGCATCTATCGCGGCAAGGAACGGTGCCAATTGACCGCACATATGATCATGGTCCCCGGCACTCTGAATGTAGATTACATGATTATCAAAACCTTGCTCATACTGTGTGCAGACATCAATGGGCGCGATGCGTGCCAACGCTTCGACAGTATCTGCCGATGGCCAACAGACCCGACGCAGCAGGTTCACCCCCGACGGGATAAAATAGCTTTGCAATCGGGTCTGTGGGTTGGCTGCGATGGCAATGCTACCGGGATGAAGACGGGAATACATCAACGCCGCAAATCCGCCCGCCGACCCGCCCACATAGATTGTACGGGTGCATCCCAGCCGCTCTGCCTCTTCCTGGATCAGCCTCGAAAGATGCTGTGGCAGATTTTCGCCTTCGGACCCGATGTACCACCCGGTCGGCATTGTCGGATCGGCATACATTGTCGGATCGGAAATCGCCATTTGGTGGGCTGACAGCGGAAAGAAGGGCTGAAAGAACGGAAACTCCCGCTTGTCTCGCTTCATGCCGCCGTGAAACAATACCACCAAGGCCTTGGTCGATCCCGTCCGTGTCCTGACCGGAATGCGCGTGCCCTCGCGGATAATGATATCGGTTTTATCAGTCACGTGCAGATCTCATTAAAAACTCCGGGATGTTTTCCATGTAACGTATGTTTTGCTTTAGCGGTGTTTACGTAAGGTGGTTTCTGACTTTTCAGCCGATCACCGTCCTCGCAATCTGTGAAGTGTCTGTTCAACTGAAACGCTGTTCGCAACAGTTGGCAGCAGCCGGTGCAGACTGGTCCGCAGAGGTTCTGGTTGATGCTCAAGAACACTGAGAATTCCCTTGTATCCCAACGGGGCACATTCATTCAGATGCTGAAGAATGATTTTCTCCTTCTCGTTAAACTCGTTGAACAGTGTGGGATTGTCCTGTGGCATTTCCGCTTCGCGTAACCAGAATGCTTTGCGGTCGATCGACAGCATCGGAACATTGGCCCTGCGGGCTTCTTTGGCAAAAAAGATATCGACCATGCCGCCGACTGACCAAGCTCGCGGGTCAAGACTTTCAAAAAGGTCGGAATGAAAGGCGGTCGTTCCTGTTCCAAGATTGTTGACAAGCCTAGGTTTGGAAGGGCTGTCCCAAATGAAATGATACAGAAACCTGTGCTGAAAATAGGCCTTCGGATGTTCCTCGCAGACCACTCCGTGAACCCCTGCGATGACCTTTCTCTCATAGGTCTCAATCCGGTCGATCAAGGTGCGGACGTAGTCATGCGGATAAACCAGATCGTCATCGCAGGTAACATAATAAAACGGCTTATGGCGTTTTTTCAGTTCGTCATAGGCAAGGAATTTTCCATTGTCCCGGAAATCCCGGTCGAAGTCCCGTGCATGCCAGACGGTGATTGCCGGATTATTCTTTAGAAAATCAGGCGTATCGTCATATTTGTCCAGATAGACGTAAAGATGATCGACCTGCGGCAGAATTCGCCTGACAACATGCGCCAGTTGATCCTTCCTGCGCGGGATGCTGCATACCGACGCAAATACAGGGCAAGCGTTCGGACGCAACGCGGCGATGGTGTCAGGATACTCTT
Source organism: Roseovarius sp. (assembly GCF_048262375.1). Taxonomy (GTDB): domain Bacteria; phylum Pseudomonadota; class Alphaproteobacteria; order Rhodobacterales; family Rhodobacteraceae; genus Roseovarius. The sequence goes on along the minus strand of NZ_JBLXFE010000002.1, from coordinate 155,039 downwards.
CCACAGGAATACTCGGCACGGCGGAAAAGGCTGTCCGGTACCACAGCGCGTTCTTGGACTTGTCTGCAAAACGGGACTGAAATTGGTCGACGTAGGTTCGTCGTGCCCGTGAACTGTTTTGTTCTACGGAACCGTCCACGTTGAAGGTGAGCATGTCTGCGATAAGAGAATTTTGGCGTAGTTCTGCCAGATACAAAGTGACATCAAGCCCCTTTACGACACTTTTGCCATAAAGGTGCAGGAGCCTTTGATACCATTCGTCGTCACCTGCGCGACGGACCGCGTCGAAGTATCCAATTTCGGCAAACACCTTGCGCCGCACGGCCAGCGTGATCAGCCCGTATTTCGATAACAGACCCGCCACCGGGATGATGCGCCCTGTTTCCGGATCAAAACGGCAATATTTAGTTCGGGTCGCTAGCAGGTTCCGATCCTCAAGCAATGGTAGCACCTGCACCATTACGCGGTCGGGGTGGGAATAGTCATCGGAATCCTGGAACAAGATGAACTCACCGCTCGCGGACTCAATTGCGATATTCTTAGCAATGTAAGTCCCACTGTTGCATTCGAGCCGGATGATTTTCAATGTCTTGGGACTGCGACGGCGCAACTCCAGCAAGATACTCCATGTGGAGTCGGTGCTTCGGTCGTCGCAGACGATGATTTCAATATTGGGCCATGATTGGTTGATCAGCGAGGTGACCGCATTCTCAATCGTGTCTTCAGCATTGTGCGACGTCATCACAACCGAAACCCGAGGTAAATCCGCAGCTCGTTTGTTCACCGGCAGTTCAGAAGGACCCAAATACGCCTGCAAACTTTGGGATGAATACGCTTCGGCCAGTGGCGGCAACGTTGTTGACGAAGGCTCTTGTACTGGCAAAGCCGCGCTCTCGGGACGAGGTGGCCGGCCCAGCATCCTGCCATACTGCAAATAATGCTCTGCCGGGTCCATGCCTAAGGCCGCCACATCCGGGTAGGTTTTCAGGTACCAATCCGCATCGAAATCACCTGATTTTCGGATATTCTCCGCGTCTTTTTTCAGGGTGTCTGGAGTGTTCATTGTTGGGTCTCCCATCAAAGGCGCAGGTCGCTTTGATCCTTCGAAAACGCCGCCTTCATGTCGAAGAGCACACCGTCAGCTGTCATCAGCCGTCGTAGGCGGGCCGCGCCCTCCTCGATCATATCGCTATGGGCAACGGCCAGAATGACGACGTCATAGCTGCCGGTTTCGGGCAAAGTGGTCGAGATGGTTTGGCCGTATTCCTCTTGCACCTCGGCAGGGTCGGCCCATGTGTCCACGATGTCGATGTCCATGCCATAAGACCTGAGGTTGCTGACCAGATCGATTACTTTCGTGTTTCGCGTGTCGGGGCAGTTTTCCTTGAACGTAAAGCCAGCGAGGAGAACCTTCGCGCCTTTGACCCGCAAGTCGCGCTGAATCATGGCCTTGACCAGCCGGTTGACGGCATTTCGCGGCATGCCGTCGTTGATCTCGCGCGCGGTTCGGATGATGTCTGGGATATGGCCAACTGCCATCGATTTATGAACAAGGTAATACGGGTCGACGCCAATACAGTGCCCCCCCACCAGACCCGGGCTGAGGCGGATGAAGTTCCATTTGGTCGCGGCTGCGTCCAGCACCTCGTTTGTGTCGATCCCGAGGTGTGAAAATACGATCGACAGTTCGTTGATCAGGGCGATGTTCACGTCACGCTGCGTGTTCTCGATGACTTTCGAGGCTTCGGCCACACGGATCGAAGAGGCCCTGAAGGTGCCAGCTTCGATAATGCTGGAGTAAAGCTGATCGACAAATTCCGCCACTTCGGGTGTGGAGCCCGATGTGACCTTTGTGATCTTGGTCAGGGGGCGTGTCTTGTCGCCGGGGTTGATCCGCTCGGGGCTGTATCCTGCGAAAAAGTCCTGATTGTATTTAAGGCCCGAGACAGCTTCTACGACTGGAATGCACTCTTCCTCGGTGGCGCCGGGGTAAACGGTCGATTCGTAAATCACAACGTCGCCACGGCTGATATGCCGCCCAATTGTGCTGGATGCAGAAATCAACGGGGTAAGGTCGGGGTTTCTGGACGAGTCCACCGGTGTCGGGACCGCAACTATAAAGACATTGCATGTGTCGAGATCGGCTTCGGTGCTTGAAAAGCGAAGCTTTGACGCTTCAGCGAGAGTGGCCCCATCAAGTTCGCCCGTTGAGTCATGGCCAGCGTTGAGTTCCACAACCCGGTTGGTTTTTAGATCGAACCCAATCGTGTCGTAAATTTTGCCCAATGCAGCAGCAAGAGGCAGGCCGACATATCCCAATCCAATCACAGCAATTCGGGTCGCTTGGGGAGGCAGAAATTCTGGTTGATGCGCGGGTGTGGGCATACGCTCGATCATCTTTCATATGTGTGGTTTAAGCTTACTTTAGGCTTTGAAGGCACATTTTTGCATTGTGGCGCGTCTTTATATCGCAATTTTGCGCGTCGACATTCAGGCGGTATCGTTTCTCTGGAGGCGGGATATCTGGACCCTAGACATGACGGTATGAGGCGTTGCAACGGCGCGCGTTGCGCGAATAAAATCGATCTGATCGTGTGCGAACAGGAAACGCTGAGCCTGAATGGGGAGTTGGGACGAGCATAGCGGTTTTTCTTACTTCCTTGTTGCCCGGTGATACGTCGATCATCTCGCTCGGCCGCTTGGGGGCCATTTGGTCGGCCCTCAACCGTTGATGCCAAGCTGTTCAATGGCGGAATAATATATGCGCAATTCGATCTGGGATCACAACCCTGATCTGACCCGAACACCGCGTGACGACGTTTGATTTTGGTGACAGACCACGGGGCTTATGCTGTGTGAAACATCTTTGTTTGATCACTTTTCGGAGAATCTTGACTGTTTCCGTGTAGGTAGAGGATGGCAACCGCACGCATTGGTCCTGTGATTGCGCAAGCCGGTCTCTGGTCGGTACCTCGGGGGCCCGGACGTGTTGCTGCTTGGGTCAGAGGCCATTGGCTGTGGAACCTCATGAAAGGTCCGGTGTCGGATCAGGTCGCGCGTTGCTTGGCTCTTAAAACTCCTGCGTGCCAAATGCTTGCACAAAGTGACGGGGTTGAAGCGGGACTTGCAGGCACCTATCAATGGTTTTGAGAGCATTTGGGCGCTTTTCGCGGTTGACGCGGGCTGAGGGAGGTTTTGATCATGCCACAGGATATTTACCCGCTCTTGCTCTGCGGCGGTTCTGGCACCCGGCTCTGGCCTTTGTCGCGCAAAAGCTATCCCAAACAGTTCACCCAGTTGACCGGCAACGAGAGCCTGTTTCAGGCCTCGGCACGGCGGCTTTCGGGGGTGGGCTTCGCCGCGCCGATGGTGATCACCGCGTCAGATTACCGCTTTGTCGTGTTAGAGCAGCTGGCCGCTGTGGAAATCGCCGCCGCCGCCACGTTGATCGAACCTTCGGGGCGGAATACCGCGCCGGCGATCCTTGCAGGCGCATTAGCGCTGCATGCCCGCGAACCCGGTGCGCTGATGCTGGTGGCGCCATCGGATCACGTTATTCCTGATGCCGAGGCGTTTCGCGCGGCCGTCTCGGCGGCAATTCCGGCGGCGGAGGCCGGGCAGCTTGTGACCTTTGGCATTCGGCCGGACCGGGCTGAGACAGGCTATGGCTGGCTGGCATTGTCGAGCGCGCCGGGCGAGGCGTTTGCTGCCGTGGCACAGCCTTTGAAGGGCTTTGTTGAAAAGCCAGACGCGGCCACGGCACAAAAGCTGCTCTCAGGGGGGCTGCATCTTTGGAATGCGGGGATATTCCTGTTTTCCACCGATGCGATCCTTGCCGCTTTTGAGACCCATCAACCGGCTTTGCTGGCCTCTGTGCAGGCCGCGCTCGATGGGGCGGAAAAAGATCTGGGTTTTCTGCGTCTGGCGCCAGCGGCGTGGAGTGCCTGCGACGATATCTCGATTGACTATGCGGTGATGGAAAAGGCCAGCAATCTGACGGTTGTTCCCTATGGGGGCAGTTGGTCAGATCTGGGGGGCTGGGATGCGGTCTGGCGCGAGGCCGGGCCAGATGCGGATGGCGTGGTCACCTCGGGCCCGGCAACGGCGGTTGATTGCACCGACAGCCTGTTGCGGGCCGAAGACAGCCAGCAGGCGCTGGTGGGGATCGGACTGAAGGATATCATCGCCGTCGCGATGCCGGATGCGGTGTTGGTCGCGCACAAGGACCGGGCGCAAGAGGTCAAGCAGGCGGTGGCGGTCCTCAAGGCCAAGGGCGCATCGCAGGCCGAAATCCTGCCGCGTGACTATCGCCCCTGGGGGTGGTTTGAGAGCCTCGTGTCGGGGTCGCGGTTTCAGGTCAAGCGCATCCATGTCCATCCCGGCGCAGCGCTTAGCCTGCAGAGCCATCACCACCGCTCGGAACATTGGATCGTGGTTGAGGGCACCGCCCGCGTGACCGTCAATAACGAGGTCAAGCTGGTGAGCGAAAACCAGTCTGTCTATATCCCTCTCGGCGCTGCTCACCGGATGGAAAATCCCGGTAAGGTGCCTATGGTCCTGATCGAAGTGCAAACCGGCAGCTATCTCGGCGAGGATGATATTATCCGCTACGAGGACGTGTATGCGCGCGGGCAGGGGGCCAAGGCCTGAGAGCTTGCTGTGCCAGGCATCAGTAAGTTCAACCTTAGCCTTTCGGCGTAACGTATGGGCGTTCCGGCGCCGATTTTCCGATCCCGACGTTAGGAGACGTCAAATTCCTGCGGTGTCTGATGTCTCAGATCTGCCCCAAGGGCGCTGACCTCAGACAGTAAGAGGCTTGAACCTTTGAAGGGTTAAGATGGGGAGGGTGAGAGGCTGGACAACGACCCAAGCGAGGCTCGTTACGGCTGCTTCCTTCCGGATCTGACCGGGTTGGCGAGGTGCCTGCCCGCGCCAACCTCTCACCGCATCATATAGGCCGCTGGTTCGGGATGTGCAAGGGTTGGCTGCTCTGCGCTAAGAGGCAGGCGCAGGCGCAGAAACCCTGCCTCGGTCAGACCGAGATCGGTCGCGCCCAAGGCGGTGATGTCCTGAGGGTGCGCGCGCAGGCCGGGGCCGGTCTCTATCGTCACGGTGGTTCCCGGCAGGGGGACAAAGCGCCATGTGGGACGGGATGCTGGCCTGATGTATCCGCGCGCTGCAATGTAAGTGGCCAAGAGATCGCGCACAGGCCGGGTGCCAGAGTAGATCAAACCATGCTCTGCCAGAGGTGCAAACGGGCCGCCCCCGTGCGCGCGGTAGCTGTTGGTTGCGACGACAAAGCGGTCTTTGTCCATGACGGGCTGACCTGCATGGCGCAGATCGTGGATGCGCTGGGCCTTGGGATGTTTCAGCGCGCCGTAGAGGTCATAGCGCGCAGGCTGGCTCAGGTCGATGCTGTAACTGAGACCGTCGATCACGTCGAAATCATGCCCCGGAACTGCCGGATCAAGAAGCGGTTGATCCGGCTTTTCAGGGGATAGGCGATGAAAGCAGATCGCGGCGCGTTCCAGCCAGTCGTGCAATTCAGCCCCGGTTACCAGCACGCCAGCCAGTGTGTTGGGAAAGCCGTAGAGATCGGCGATGTTGCGCAGGCGCAGCGGGCCTTCGGGAATGTCGGTGAAATGCGAAGGGCCGCCGTGCCCGCCGGTTTTGAAGGGGGCTGTGGCGGACAGAAGCGGCAGGTCGGAATAGGGGCTGTCCGCGAGGGCATCGCCCAGTGCTGCGCGTTGCGCATCATTCACAAGTTGCAAAGCAAGATTGTTGGGCAGGAGGGCCAGATAGCTGTGTAGCGGCGCACCGGTCCGGCCGATTTCACGCGCGGTGAGGGACAGCGTATGGGCATGAGCCGGCCCAAGCATGGCGCAGAGCGTGGGGCAGGGCGGGGCACTGGCGGCAGGGAGGAGTGCTGCGTGATGGTTGGTCATGTTCCACGCGCCTGTTGCGTTGCGGGTCAGGGTCAGATCAAGCTGACCCAAATGGTCCCCGCGAAACCCGGCCATCAGGCACGGTGTGTCATGCAGAGTACCGGCTGCCGTGTCTGCCCCGGTGATGCCGTGATGATCCGGTCCCGGAAAGTGTTTGTGGCTGTGACCTGCAAGCAGGACGTCAATGCCGGGCAGGCGGGCGAGGGCCCTCGCGGCGTTTTCCATCATTGGGCGACCGGGGCCCGGATCCACGCCGGTATGGGCGAGCACAATCACGATGTCAGCCCCGGCTGCCCGCAGCACGGGCACCCAATCGCGTGCGCTCTCGACCATGTCGCGGACATCAATGCGGCCCGAGAGCCGGGCGTGATCCCATGTCATGATTTGCGGCGGCACGAGGCCAAGAACGCCAATGCGCAGAGTGTGATGCTGCCCACTGGTATCGCGCATCTGTCGGGTCAGTAGCAGATAGGGCGGCAAGAGCGTGGTATCCTTGGCCGGGCTGTCGCCCCGGCTGGTGATGACATTGCAGCAGGTCAGTGGAAATCGTGCTTGGCTCAGCGTGCCCGTCAGCCAGTCGAGACCAAAGTTAAACTCATGATTGCCAAGTGTGGCTGCGTCATAGGCCAACTGGTTCATCGCGGCGATGACCGGATGCGGAGCCTGCCAGCCGCTGCCGGGTTGCGCGGTCAGATCCGTGAGCGCCGTGCCTTGGAGGAAATCGCCAGTGTCAAAGAGCAGGCAGTTGGCCGCTCCGTCCTCTGACCGGGCTCTGCGGATCAGCGTGGCGAGACGCGCCAGCCCCCAAGGGCAGTCTGGCCGATTGGTGAAGTAATCGTAGGGTAGGAGATGGCCGTGGACATCCGTCGTCTGCAAAAGACGCAGATGCAGGGCCGTATCGCGGGGCGGCAGTATCGGAAACTGAGGGTTACACGTGGTCAAATTGGAAACGCTCTGATGCTGGTTACGGTGCCCGGCGCGACCGCTGACTGAGAACCTTATCCACAAGCTAACATTACAAAATATGCCTTGGGCTTGGGAAGCGTTGCATGGCCGTGAAATGGTTTCAATACACTATAAGTTGCAAAAGTTGTGATTTGCCTGTGCTTTCTGCTGCTTGGGGCTTGTCTTGCAGTCAGGGGCGTTGTGTAGAAGGGGCAGACAGGGGAGGCAGACGATGCGGAATGCAGAGAGTGTGACATTCGGCGGATCGGCGCTCGACCGGGCGGACGAAATGCGCGGTAACGAGGCCGCGATCACGGCGGCGGTGGCCGAGGGCCGCGTGCGGTCGATTGTGCTGTGGCGTGGCAAGCCGCTGTTGCGTGCCGAAACGCTGGATGCGCTGATCGAACTTGCGCCGGATCATCCGGTTCTGGCGCGCTACAAGGTGCCGCCAATCCTCTTGGGACGCGACGAGGGTGGCGCTCTGATTCTAGCGCATGATATTTCGGCCTGGGTGCCCCCCGGTTTGGAGCCCGATCAGCTTGATACCTTCCTTGATGCCAGCGAACAGGTGCATCCTGATCTGCCGGAGGCCACTGTCTTTGCCGAGTTGCGGCGGGTGATGACCCGGCTCAGCCCGCGTGATGCCGAACTGGCGGCCACCGCCAAGGCTGTGTTCGGCTGGCATGTCACGCATCGGTTCTGCGCGCGTTGCGGTCAGGAAAGCCGGATGATCCGGGCGGGCTGGCAGCGCGCCTGCGATCATTGTGGAGGTCAGCATTTCCCGCGCACCGATCCGGTGGTTATCATGCTGATAACCCGTGGAAATTCTGTCTTGATGGGGCGATCACCGAGTTGGCCAGAGGGGATGTATTCGCTCTTGGCCGGGTTTATCGAGCCGGGCGAGACCATTGAGGCGGCGGTTCGTCGCGAAGTCTGGGAAGAGGCGGGCATCAAGGTGGGACGGGTCAGCTATCTGGCAAGTCAGCCTTGGCCGTTTCCGGCCTCGCTGATGTTCGGCTGCCGGGGCGAGGCGTTAAGCGATGAGATCACCATTGACCCCAACGAAATCGAAGACGCGCTCTGGATGAGCCGCGAGGACATCCTGTCGGCCTTTGCCGGAGAGCATCCGTTCCTCTTGCCGGCGCGCAAGGGGGCGATTGCGCATTTCCTGCTTGAGAACTGGCTTGCTGACTGTCTGGATTGACGCAACAATGATGTTGGGCACAAAACGATAACAAAAACACAAGGGCGGTCTGGGGATGCAATTTACCAGCAAGGAAGATATCGAGGCTCCGATTGAGCGGGTGTTCGCGGAGATCACCGACTTTCAGGGTTTTGAGCGATCTGCCCTACGGCGAGGTGCGGATATCAAGCGCACCGACACCTTAAGAGCGCCGGGGGTCGGCGTGAGCTGGCATGCGGTTTTTAAGCTGCGGGGCAAGCAGCGCACGCTTGATGTCAATGTGGCCGAGTATGATCCGCCCAATGGGATCACCCTTGGGTTGGTGTCGGCCTCGATAGAGGGGCAGATGATTGCGGATTTGGTTGCGCTCTCGCGCGGGCGCACACGGATGAGCGTGACACTGGTTCTGCAGCCGCGCAGTCTGGCTGCGCGGTTGATGATGCAATCGCTCAAGCTGGCGCGCAGCAATCTGACCAAGCGGTTCAAGGTCCGGGTGGCCGAATACGCGATGGAGGTCGAAGAACGTTACCAGCAATCCGCCTGACAGGGATCAGTCGGAATCGTGCCTGCGCGGATCGGCGGGGTAGACGCCCAGAATTGTGACGTTCGACGTGAAATAATCCAGTTCATCCAGAGCGCGGGCAACCGATGGATCATCGGGATGGCCCTCTATGTCTGCGTAGAACTGGGTCGCGGTGAATGACCCGCTGACCATATAGCTCTCGAGTTTGGTCATGTTGACCCCGTTGGTGGCAAAGCCGCCCATGGCCTTGTAGAGTGCGGCGGGGATGTTGCGCACCTGAAAGACAAATGTCGTCATCATCCCGTCATCGCCACGCCGCGAAAAATCGGGCTCTCGCGCCATTACAAGGAATCGCGTGGTGTTGTTGCCCTGATCCTCGATATGGCGGGCGATGACGTCGAGACCATAGATTTCACCCGCAAGCTCGCTGGCGAGTGCTGCCATTTCCGGCTGTTTGGCCTCGGCCACATGACGGGCAGAACCTGCGGTATCCGCACCGGTGATCCGGTGGATGCCGTGCCGTTCCAAAAAGGCACGGCACTGACCCAAGAGCATCGTGTGACTCATCGCGCACTCAATTTCATCGAGTCGGATGCCGGGCAGGGCCAAAAGATTGATATGCACCCGCACGAATGCCTCTGCCACGATGTGCAGACCCGATTCGGGCAAGAGGTGGTGAATGTCGGCCACGCGGCCAAAGGTGGAGTTTTCCACGGGTAGCATCGCCAGATCGGCCTGACCCTCGCGCACCGCTGAAATTGCATCCTCAAAGGTGCGACAGGGCATAGCCTCCATCGTGGGATAGGTCTCGGCACAGGCCTGATGTGAGTAGGCGCCGGGCTCTCCCTGAAAGGCGATGCGGTTGGTCATCTGCGATTTTCCGTGTTTTTGGCCCTCTCGGGCGTTTGGTCGCGGAAACTACACCTTGCGCGCCGGTAGGGGAAGCGGATAGATACGCGGCCAACGACGGATCAAATGGAAACGGGCCTATGTTCGACACAATGACAATGACAAAGACCGCTGGCGCGCTGTGTGGCGCGCTGCTGGTGTTCCTTTTGGGCAATTGGGCGGCAGAGTCGATCTACTCGACAGGCGGCGGTCACGGCGACGATCACGCGCAGGGTTATGTGGTCGATACTGGCGACGACGGGGCCTCGGAAGCGGCCGTGGACGAAGGCCCGAGCATCGGTGCGCTGATGGCTGCGGCTGATCCGGTGAATGGCGAAAAACTGTTTCGCAACTGTGCCGCGTGTCACTCGGTGGTACAGGGCGAAAACAAGGCGGGCCCGTATCTCTATGGTGTGGTCGGTCGGAATGTCGGATCGGTTGACAGCTATGGATCCTATTCGGGCGCGCTGACCGAGGTTGCGCAGGTCTGGACCCCGGTCGAGTTGAATGGTTTTCTTGAGAGCCCCAAAGGGTATGCGCCCGGCACCACGATGGGTTATGCGGGGATGCGCAAGGCCGAGGATCGCGCCGACCTGATCGCCTATCTTGATCAGACCGATGGCACGACATTCGAAATGCCGGTTGAAGAGGCCGCCGCAGCTGAGACCGCAGTTGAACAAGCGGCAGCAGAGCCTGCTGCTGTTGAAGAACCTGCGGCAGAAGCCGCACCCGCCGCTGAGGAAGCTGCTGCCGCTGTGGAGCCTGCTGCGGCAGAAGCCGCCCCCGCCGTTGCGGAACCTGCCGCCGCAGAAGCCGGCGGGTCGGATTTTGCAGCGCTGGTCGCTGCGGCTGATTTGGCCGCCGGTGAAAAACTGTTCCGCCGCTGCGGTGCATGCCACAAGCTGGAAGACGGTAAGAACGGCGCTGGGCCATCCCTCCATGATGTGGTCGGGCGTGACATTGCCAGCGTTGACGGTTTCACCTATTCCGATGCGCTCAAGGGGCTGGACGGTACATGGACTGTTGAAAAGCTGAGCAGCTGGATCGAGAACCCGCGTGCATTTGCCCCCGGCAACCGCATGGGCTTTCCGGGGCTCAAGGATGAGCAGGACCGCGCCAACCTGATCGGTTACCTGCAAAGCGCTGGCAACTAAGCCGCGTCACATTTGCGAGAGGCCGCTGCCCCCCGAGGGCGGCGGCCTTTTTCATGGGCAGAGGACTGGATCGGAGCTTGAACAACCCGCGCCCCCTCCTTAGCTTGCCAGCGACGGATCAAGCACCAGATAATGGGTGCGGCAGGAGGAGGATGTGATGACCAGACAGCAAACCTTGGCCGAGGCCCGGACACATTCAGGATTTGTGCTGGCGCGCGCACTGTTGGCCTTGGCGGGACTGTCAATCGCTGTGCTGATCGCACAGGCGGCCTGGGCCGAGGAAGAGATCATCACGTCGCACGGGTATTCGTTTTATGGCGATCTGAAATACCCTGCCGATTATCCGCATTTCGATTATGTAAACCCGGACGCCCCCAAGGGCGGCGAAATCTCGCTCTATGCGCCGGGCACGTTCGACTCGATGAACCCCTATTCGCGCAAGGGTCGCGCCGGGCGGCTGTCTTGGATGGTTTACGAGAGTCTCTTGGGGGCCTCTGAGGCCAGTGGCGAACCATTGCCGGGGGATCGGTATAACGAGGGTTACGGTCTCTTGGCGGAGCGGCTGGAGTATGACGCGGGCAAGACTTGGGTGATTTTCCACATGCGTCCCGAGGCCAAGTTTGCCGACGGCACGCCGGTCACGGCGCATGATGTGGTTTTCTCGCACAATCTCTTTCTGGAGCAGGGGCTGAAATCCTATGCCGATGCGGTCAAGCGCAGGGTGCTGAGTGCCGAAGCGCTGGATGATCACCGGGTCAAGTTTACCTTTGCCGAAGGGATTTCACGGCGGTCGCTGATTGATCAGGTGGGTGGAACGCCGGTTTTTCCGCGCAAATGGTATGAGGAAACAGGCGCGCGGCTGGATGAGCCACGGCTGGAGGCGGCGCCGGGATCCGGTCCCTATCAGGTCAAGAGCTATGACGTGAATCGTAACATCGTGTATGAGCGCAACCCGGACTATTGGGGCTGGCATTTGCCGATCAACAAGGGCCGGCACAATTTCGACCGTATCCGGATCGAGTATTTCGCGGATGACAATGCGGCCTTTGAGGCGTTCAAGGCGGGGATTTACACGTTCCGGCCAGAGGGCAATTCCAAGACATGGGCCACAGGATATGATTTCCCGGCGGCCAATGCAGGCCATGTGGTCAAGGCGGAACTGCCCGACGGCTTGCCGCCGACGCCGTCGGGTTTTGTGTTCAATCTGGGCCGCGAGGTGTTGCAGGATAAACGGGTGCGCCAAGCGATTGCTCTGGGGTTCAATTTCGAATGGACCAATGCTTCGCTGCAATACGGGCTGTTTCGGCAGCGCAACTCTTTTGTGCAGGATACACCGCTAGAGGCCAAGGGCGTGCCTCAGGGGGCGGAATTGGAGTTGCTCAAATCCCTCGGCGATCTGGTCCCCGAAGATATGCTGACCGCACCGGCGGTGATGGCGCACACATCGAATGGTGAGCGGCTGAATGACCGGCGCAATCTGCGTGCGGCGATGAACCTGTTGGATGAGGCAGGCTGGCCCGTGGGCAGTGACGGCCAGCGCCGTAATGCGGCTGGTGACGTGCTCAAGATCGAGATTCCGATTTCCGCCTCTGGTTCCGCCACCATGTCGGCGGTGGTCGAGAGTTTCGTCAGCAACCTGCAATTGATGGGGATTGACGCCAAGTTCGACAAGATCGACGCCGCGCAATACACCGCCCGTGAGCGGGATCGCGATTATGATCTGATTTTTGACAGCTATGTGGCGTTTCTAGAGGCCGGCACCGGGCTGCATCAGAGGTATGGCAGCCAAGAGGCCGCGTTCAGCCTGTTCAACCCCGCCGGTCTGGCAAGCCCGATGGTGGATGCAATAATCGACCGCGCGCTCGAGTCGGGCAGCACGGAAGAGCAGGACGTGGCCCTGACGGCGCTGGACCGGGCCTTGCGCTATGAGTTTTTCATGATCCCGACATGGTATCTGGACAAAAGCTGGGTCGCCTATTGGGATATGTATGCCTACCCTGATCCGCTGCCGCCCTATGCGGCGGGCGTGCTGGATTTCTGGTGGTATGACGCCGACAAAGCCGAGGCGCTCAAGGCTGCGGGCGCGCTGTGATCCGGGGGAGCCACTGACATGGGGGCCTATATTCTGCGACGGCTGTTGCTGATCGTGCCCACGCTCTTTGGCATCATGGTTATCAACTTTGCCCTCGTGCAATTCGTACCGGGTGGCCCGGTCGAGCAGATGATTGCCAACATGCAAGGGCAAGGCAATGTGTTCGAGAGCTTTTCGGGTTCTGGCGCAGACACCGGGCAAGAGATGGTAGGCGCCGCCGGAGGCAATGATCAATACCTCGGGGCGCGGGGGCTGCCGCCGGAACTGATCAAGGAATTGGAAGAGCAATTCGGCCTTGATAAACCGCCATTGGAGCGGTTTTTCAGCATGATGTGGAATTACATGCGGTTCGATTTTGGAGAGAGCTATTTCCGCAAGATCGAAGTGCTGGATCTGGTGCTGGAGAAAATGCCGGTCAGCATCACGCTTGGTCTGTGGTCCACGCTGATCGCCTATATCGTGTCGATCCCACTGGGCGTGGCCAAGGCCGTGCGTGATGGCACCAAGTTTGACACTTGGACCTCTGGCGTGATCATTGTGGCCTATGCGATTCCGGCGTTTCTCTTTGCAATCATGCTGTTGGTGCTGTTCGCGGGGGGCAGTTATTTTCAGATATTCCCGCTGCGCGGCCTCACCTCAGACAATTTCGAGCAGTTGAGCCTATTGGGCAAGATCGGCGATTACCTCTGGCATATCGCCCTGCCGGTTATCGCCTCGACGATTTCGGCATTCGCCACGCTGACGCTGCTGACCAAGAACAGTTTTCTGGACGAGATCAAGAAACATTATGTAATGACTGCGCGGGCCAAGGGGTTGTCCGAGCGTCGGGTGCTCTATGGCCATGTGTTCCGCAATGCCATGCTCATTGTGATCGCGGGCTTTCCGGCGGTGTTCATCGGGGTGTTCTTTGGCGGCTCAGTTTTGATCGAGACGATTTTCAGTCTCGATGGGTTGGGGCGGTTAGGGTTCGAGGCGGCGGTCGGGCGCGATTATCCGGTGATGTTTGGCACGCTGTTTCTGTTCGGTCTGATCGGTCTGGTGGTCGGTATCCTGAGCGATCTGATGTATGTGCTGGTTGATCCGCGCATCGACTTTGAAAAGCGGGAGGGCTGAGATCATGATCCGCCTGTCGCCGCTCAATCAACGCCGCTGGCGCAATTTCCGTCGCAATGGCCGGGCGTTCTGGTCGCTGATCCTATTTTCCCTCGTGTTCACCGTCACGCTCTTTGCCGAGTTCGTGGCCAATGATAAACCGATCCTGCTGCAATATCGGGGCGAGTTTTATATGCCGATTTTCAGGTTTTACCCTGAAACGGCGTTCGGTGGCGATTTCGAGACCGAGGCGATTTACCGTGATCCCGAAGTGCGCTGCCTGATCGCGTCGGGAGGGCTGGATATCTGTTTCGACGATCCCGAAGGTGTCATTGCGGATGCCGAGGATGGGGTGGTCGAGGGGGAAGCGATTGACAAGGGCTGGGCGATCTGGCCGGTCATTCCCTATAGCTACAACACAACGGTGGACCGCCCGGGCGCGGCCCCTTTGCCGCCCAATGCGCAAAATTGGCTGGGCACTGATGACACCAAGCGCGACGTGCTGGCGCGGGTGATTTATGGTTTCCGGCTGTCGGTGCTGTTCACGCTGATCGTGACGGCGTTGTCTTCGGTGGTTGGTATCGCGGCGGGGGCTGTGCAGGGTTATTTTGGTGGGCGCACAGATCTGATTTTTCAGCGGATCATCGAAATCTGGTCATCCACACCGCAGCTCTATGTGATCATCATCCTCTTTGCGATCCTGCCCCGAAGTTTCTGGCTGTTGGTGGTGATTACCGTGCTCTTTGGCTGGATGGCTCTTGTGGGTGTGGTGCGGGCAGAATTCCTGCGTGCGCGCAATCTTGAGTATGTGCGCGCGGCCAAAGCGCTGGGGGTCAGCAACCTGACGATCATGTTCCGCCATATGCTGCCAAATGCGATGGTGGCGACGCTGACCATGCTGCCCTTTGTAATCACTGGCACGATATCGTTGTTGGCGGGCCTTGATTTTCTGGGCTTTGGTCTGCCGTCGTCCTCGCCCTCATTGGGAGAGTTGACCTTGCAGGCCAAGCAGAACTTGCAAGCGCCGTGGCTCGCGTTTACCGCCTTTTTCGCCTTTGCCATCATGCTGTCGCTGCTCGTTTTCATCTTTGAAGGCGTACGCGATGCCTTTGACCCCAGAAAGACCTTTGAATGAGTGTGCTTGAGGTCAAAGACCTGCGGATCAGTTTCAGGCAGGACGGGCAGGTGATCCCGGCGGTCAAGGGGGTGTCGTTTGCTCTGGACCGGGGCGAGACCGTTGCACTGGTGGGCGAGAGCGGATCGGGCAAATCGGTGACGGCGCTCTCGACCGTGTCGCTGTTGGGGGCATCGGCAGAGGTTACCGGCTCTGTGCTTTATGACGGGCAAGAGATGATCGGCGCTGATGACCGGCGTCTGCGCAATGTGCGCGGCAACGACATCAGCTTTATCTTTCAAGAGCCGATGACATCGCTCAACCCGCTGCACACGCTCGAAAAACAACTGCGCGAAAGCCTTGAATTGCATCAGGGATTAACCGGTGCGGCGGCGCAGGGACGGATCGTGGAGTTGCTGGAGCGCGTGGGTATCCGCGAGGCTGCAAGCCGTCTGGGGGCCTATCCGCATCAATTGTCGGGCGGACAGCGACAGCGGGTGATGATTGCGATGGCGCTGGCCAACAAGCCAGACATCCTGATTGCGGATGAGCCGACGACCGCGCTTGATGTGACCATTCAGGCGCAGATTCTGGAACTGCTCGCGGAATTGAAACGTGAAGAGGGCATGGGTCTTTTGTTCATCACGCATGATCTGGGGATCGTGCAGCGCATTGCTGACCGGGTCTGCGTGATGAAGGATGGTGAGATCGTTGAGAGCGGGCCGGTGGCAGATGTCTTTGCCGCGCCCAAGCATGCGTATACCCGCAAGCTCTTGGGGGCGCGGGCGGTGGGCGTGCCCGCGCCCGTTCCAGACGATGCGGGTGTGGTGGCAGAGACCGAGAATTTGCGCGTCTGGTTCCCGATCCAGAAAGGGTTTCTGAAACGCACAGTGGGTCATGTGAAGGCGGTCAATGCCGCCAGCCTGCGGGTGCGTGCGGGCGAGACATTGGGAATTGTGGGTGAATCCGGCTCGGGCAAGACCACATTGGCGCTGGCAATCATGCGGTTGATTGGGTCCGAGGGAAAGATCCGCTTTGCCGGGCAGGATGTGCATGGCTGGTCGACGCGAGAGCTGCGCAAGCGTCGGGCCGAAATGCAGATCGTGTTTCAAGACCCGTTCGGCAGCCTCAGCCCCCGTATGACCGCCGCGCAGATCATTGCCGAGGGGCTGGGCGTGCATGGCAACCCAGATCGGCGACCCGAGCGCGAGTTGGTGGCCGAGGTGATGGAAGAAGTCGGGTTGAACCCCGGCATGATGGACCGCTATCCGCATGAATTTTCAGGTGGGCAGCGACAGCGCATTGCGATTGCGCGTGCCATGATCCTGCGGCCCAAGCTGGTGGTGCTGGATGAGCCGACGAGCGCGCTTGATATGACCGTGCAAGTGCAGATCGTCGATCTCCTGCGCGCCTTGCAGGTGAAATACGGGCTGGCCTATCTCTTTATCAGTCACGACCTGCATGTGGTGCGCGCCATGAGCCACCGGGTGCTGGTAATGAAGGACGGCGATGTGGTCGAGGCTGGTGAGGCCGAGGCGCTGTTTACTGCGCCGCAGACCAATTATGCGCGCAAGCTGTTGGCGGCAGCGCTTGAGGGGCGCGCCGAAGCCTGACCCCTCAGATTGCCGAACTGTGTCCCTGCTCGTTCATCTCATAGGCGTCGAACTGGCGCGCGATCATGCGGGTCAGAGGCCGTGCTTCGGGCGGGATGGTGAGACCGGCGGCGTCGAGGGCCAAGTGCCCGTCAAACCGACGTTCCACGGCGGATAGCATCGCCTGCAACTCTGCGGCGGGGATATCAAAATCGCGAAAGATTTCGGCGCTATCAATGCGGAAATCGCACATCAGCATCTCGATCATCCGCGCGCGCATCTTGTCCTCGGGAGAAAAGACATGGCCCCGCGTGGTTGAGAAGCGGCCTTCGCGGATGGCACCGGTATGGGCGCCGGTGGCGGCCGCATTCTGGGCATATCCCTGTGGAAAGCGCGAGATAGAGGAGGCGCCTACACCGATCAGTACCTCGGCGGTATCGTCGGTATAGCCTTGGAAATTGCGGCGCAACAGCCCGGCCTTTTGTGCCACGCTCAGCCCGTCGGAGGCGATGGCGAAATGGTCGATGCCGATTTCATCATAATTGTCCCAGAGAAACAGGTGGCGCGCGGTCTCGAACAGCGCCAGACGTTCCTGCGGCGTGGGCAGGGCATCCGAGGGGATCATCTGTTGCCGCTTGGCCATCCAAGGCACATGCGCATAACCATAGAGCGCCACGCGGTCGGGATTGAGCGACAAGAGTTTCTGCACGCTCTCGGTGATGCGTGTCTGATTCTGATGTGGCAGGCCATAGAGGATATCGGCGTTGAGGCTCCTGACGCCACGCGCGCGGATCTCGTCTACAGCTTGGCGGGTGATGTCATAGCCTTGCATCCGACCGATACTTTGTTGGATCTGTTCGTCAAAATCCTGCACCCCGATTGAGGCGCGGTTCATGCCTGCGCGTGCCAGCGCATCAAGACGTGGGCCGTCGATCTCGTTCGGGTCGATCTCGACCGAAAACTCGGTGGCATCGGTAAAAGGGGCGATGTCGCGGATGGCACCGGCCAATTCACTCATCATACCGGGCGAGAGCAGGGTGGGCGTGCCGCCCCCCCAATGCAGGCGGGACAGGCGCACGCCGCGCGGCAGGTGCTGGCCCAGCATTGCGATCTCGGTCTTCAGCGTCTCAAGATAGGCGGCCACGGGCGCATCGGATAGTGTGCCTTGTGTTCGACAGGCGCAGAACCAGCAGAGCCGCCGACAGAACGGCACATGCACATAGAGAGAAATCTCCGCGCCCTCTGGTATCTCGTTGATCCAGTTGCTAAAATGATCCGACCCCACAGTGCGATCAAAGTGAGGTGCGGTCGGGTAGCTGGTGTAGCGTGGCACTTTGGCGTCAAAGAGACCCAGTTTGCCTAGTTGAGTTTTTGTATCCATACGCCTACGATTGAAAAAAAGAGACCGGCTTGCATTGATTTAAATCAACCGCCCCCTGAAGCGCCCCGAAAAGTGAACGCCCAATGTTGAAAGAGAAAGCTTCGCTCGTACCGCAGCAATGCGGTGATTGCCCAATCCGACATCGGGCCGTCTGCGCGCGCTGTGAATCCGATGAATTGGAACTGCTGGATCAGATTAAGTACTATCGCAGCTACGAATCGGGTCAGACGCTGATCTGGTCTGGCGATCCGATGGATTTTGTGGGCTCGGTGGTGTCGGGGATTGCCACGCTCACCCAGACGATGGAAGACGGGCGCACTCAGATGGTGGGGTTGCTGTTGCCCAGTGATTTTGTGGGCCGTCCGGGGCGCGACAGTGCTGCCTATGATGTGGTGGCGGTGACGGATATCGTCATGTGCTGTTTCCGCAAGAAACCGTTTGAAGAGATATTGGCGCGGACGCCACATATCGCGCAGCGCCTGCTTGAAATGACGCTGGACGAACTGGATGCCGCGCGCGAATGGATGCTGGTCCTTGGCCGCAAGACCGCGCGCGAAAAAATCGCCTCGTTGATGGCGATCATCGCGCGGCGCGATGCCACGCTCAACATGAACGGCACGCGTGGGCCGCTGGTGTTTGACCTGCCGCTGACACGCGAGGCGATGGCGGATTATCTGGGCTTGACGCTGGAAACGGTGAGCCGACAGGTCTCGGCGCTGAAAAAGGACGGGGTGATCGAGCTTGAAGGCAAGCGCCGTGTGACCATTCCTGACTTCAACCGCCTGCTGGAAGAGGCCGGGGATGACAGCGACGGCGGCATGTTGGTCTGAGGTCAGGCACCTGCCTTGCCGCTTCATCTGGCCAGAAATACCTCGGGGGTTTGGGGGCTGGCCCCCAATCCGGCATAAGCAGGTTTGTGCAGGGTGTCATGATCGACCAAGAAAACGCATTCTCAGGTATAGTGTGGTCAACTGAAACACCCGCCCCGGATCAGGCCTGGGGCGGGTGTTCCCGAGTCTAATGCGCCATGAAGACCGGCACGGTGGCCTGTTCCAGCATATAGCGCGTGGCACCGCCAAAGATCGCCTCGCGGAAGCGCGAGTGGCCGTAGGCTCCCATCACCACCAAATCGGCATCCATGTCGCGCACATGGCGCAAGAGCACGTCCGAGACGCGCGGCAGGGTTTTCGAAAGCACGTCGATCTCGACCTTGACGCCGTGACGCGAGAGGAATTGCGACAAGAGCCCGCCGGGGTCGGAGCGGTTCGGCCCGTGGGAGGGGGGATCGATCACCACCACATGCACCACATCGGCCTCTCTGAGCAGGGGCAGGGCGGCACGCACCGCGCCCAAAGCTTCGCTGCTTTCGTTCCAACCGACCATGATTCGGTTGGGATTGGGCACAGGCTTGCCGCCGGTCGGCGCGATCAGAACGGGCGTGCCCCCCTCAAACAACGCCGATTCGGTGACTGGTTCGAGTTCGGAACCGCGCCCGGTGCCATAGGGCTGTGGCAGAATCACCAAATCGGAAAACCGCGCCCGCGCGGCCACATGGCGTCCCAGATCGGCCAGTTGAGAGACACCACTTTCAATGCCCCACCGCAATGATGAATTTTTAAGCACGGCACGCGCCTTGGCCTCAATGGCCGCGCCCTCTTCTTGTGCGCGGGCGATGGTTTCCTGAAGCACGATGGCGCTGGCGCCAGAATAATAATACCCAGACTGGCTTCGATCTACGCCAAGGCAGAGCACATCGAGATGTGCGTCATGCTGAGTTGCCGTGGCCATGGCGTGAGAGAGGGCTTCCTCAACCAGAGACTCATCGGTCAACACAGAAAACAGGCTGTTGTATGTCATGTCGCATTCCTTTGAATGTGTTGCACGTTATGTCACCTTATGAGTGTAATGACTGGGGTGCCTTGACGCGGATCAAACGATCAACATGCGCGTTTTGATACAGATCAAGGATAGTTGAGACCGACCCAAGCATTACGGGCACAGTCTAACGCGCCTGCGCGGGTCAGGGCGACTCGGGCAGAAAAAGACGAAGGGACGCAACATGACGAATTATATCAAGCTGGTCGCGCTTGGTCTGATCACGCTTCTGGCGTTGATCGCGGCCAATTATGCGCGCGATCTGGCCTATCTGGTTAATGCGCTGACGGTCGCGCTGGTGTCGGGTGGGTTATTTTTGTGGATACTACGCCACACCGATGAACCAACGGCCCGAACGGACCTGTCGGGTGAATATATGGATGGCGTCGTTCGCGCCGGGGTGATCGCAACATGTCTTTGGGGCGTTGTCGGATTTCTCGCAGGTACGTTCATTGCCTTTCAACTTGCCTTTCCGCAGCTCAATTTCGATTGGGCGCAGGGATATGCAAATTTTGGTCGGCTGCGTCCGCTGCACACCTCGGCGGTAATTTTTGCCTTTGGCGGTAACGCGCTGATCGCAACTTCTTTTTATGTTGTGCAGCGCACAAGTGCGGCGCGCCTCTGGGGGGGTAACCTTGCTTGGTTCGTGTTCTGGGGCTATCAGCTGGTGATCGTGCTGGCGGCCACGGGCTATCTGCTGGGTGCCACGCAATCCAAGGAATATGCCGAACCCGAATGGTATGTCGATCTCTGGCTGACGGTTGTCTGGTTGGCCTATCTGGCTGTGTTTCTGGGAACGATCGTCAAGCGCAAGGAGCCGCATATCTATGTGGCCAACTGGTTCTATCTGTCGTTTATCATCACCGTCGCGATGTTGCATGTGGTGAACAACCTGAGCATTCCGGTGTCGATCTTTGGCTCTAAATCGGTGCAGGTCTTTTCGGGCGTGCAGGATGCCATGACGCAGTGGTGGTACGGGCACAACGCCGTAGGCTTTTTCCTGACCGCAGGTTTCCTTGGCATGATGTATTACTTTGTGCCAAAGCAGGCGGAGCGCCCGGTTTATAGCTACAAGCTGTCGATCATCCACTTCTGGGCGCTTATCTTTATTTATATTTGGGCCGGTCCGCACCATCTGCACTACACGGCGCTGCCGGACTGGGCCTCGACCCTTGGCATGGTGTTCTCGATCGTGCTGTGGATGCCGTCCTGGGGTGGCATGATCAACGGTCTGATGACGCTCTCGGGCGCATGGGACAAGCTGCGCACCGATCCGGTGATCCGGATGATGGTGATCTCAATCGGGTTCTACGGCATGTCTACCTTTGAAGGGCCGATGATGTCGATCCGCGCGGTCAACAGTCTGAGCCATTACACCGACTGGACCATCGGGCATGTGCATTCCGGTGCGCTTGGCTGGAACGGGATGATCACCTTTGGCGCGCTCTACTTCCTTGTGCCCAAGCTCTGGAACCGTGAGCGGCTCTATTCGCTCAGCCTTGTAAGCTGGCACTTCTGGCTCGCGACCATCGGTATCATTCTCTACGCCGCTTCCATGTGGGTGACGGGGATCATGGAAGGCCTGATGTGGCGCGAAGTCGATGCCAATGGTTTCCTCGTGAACTCGTTTGCCGACACTGTGGCGGCCAAGCTGCCGATGTATGTGGTGCGCGGTCTGGGTGGGGTCATGTTCCTCTCGGGTGCAATTATCATGTGCTATAACCTCTGGATGACTGTGAAACGTTCGCCGGCCGTTGAGGCCACGAACAGCGCAGTCCCGGCTGAATAAGGAGGGCCGGAGAGATGGCAATTCTGGACAAACACGCAATCCTGGAAAAGAACGTCACGCTTTTGGCGATCTTTGCCTTTCTTGTGGTCACCATTGGGGGGATCGTTCAGATCGCCCCGCTGTTCTGGCTTGAAAATACCATCGAGGATGTCGAGGGCATGCGCCCCTATTCCCCGCTGGAACTGACCGGGCGGGATATCTATCTGCGCGAAGGCTGTTATGTCTGCCACAGCCAGATGATCCGCCCCATGCGCGATGAGGTCGAGCGCTATGGCCATTATTCATTGGCGGCAGAGTCGAAATATGACCACCCGCACCAGTGGGGTTCCAAGCGCACGGGGCCGGATCTGGCCCGTGTCGGGGGGCGTTATTCGGATGAGTGGCACGTCGACCACCTGCGCGATCCGCAGTCGGTGGTGCCGGAGTCGGTGATGCCAAAGTATGGATTTCTTGAGAACCGGATGATCGAGCCCGAGCATATCGAGGATTTGATCAAGACGCATCGTTTGGTGGGCGTGCCCTATACCGACGAAATGATCGAGAGCGCCAAGGCCGATTTCAAGGTGCAAGCCGATCCGGATGGCGATACCGATGGTCTGTTGGCCCGCTATCCCAACGCGCAGGTGCGCAATTTTGACGGGCAGCCGGGGATTTCAGAGGCAGATGCGCTGATTGCCTATCTGCAAATGCTGGGCACGCTGGTTGATTTCTCGACCTTCACCCCCGTCGCAAGCCGGTAAAGGAGCGGATCAATGGAAACCTATTCCCTGTTACGTGAATTTGCCGACAGCTGGATGTTGATGGCGCTCTTCGCCTTCTTTGTAGGCGTCGTACTCTGGGTATTCCGCCCCGGTGCCACCAAGAGCTATGAGAGCCCGTCAACCATCCCGTTCCGGCATGAAGACAGACCGGCCCCCGCCCATGGCGCCCGGCACGAGGAGGCATGAGTCATGGCCAAACAACCTAATAAGAAGAACAAAGAGGTCGAAACCACAGGCCATCAATGGGACGGGATTGAGGAATACAACAATCCCCTGCCGCGCTGGTGGCTGTGGACGTTCTATGCCTGTATCGTCTGGGCTCTGTGGTATGTGGTCGCCTATCCGGCGTGGCCGCTGGTTCAGGGGGCGACGGCCGGCTACAAGGGCTGGTCGACGCGCGCCAATGTGGCCGCTGAACTGGCCGAGGCTGAAGCTGCCAACGCCGCGATCAACGCCAGGCTGGAAACGGTCGAGTTGACAGAAATTTCCGGCGATCCGGAGTTGCAGGGCTATGCGACATCGGCAGGCAATGCGGTGTTCAAGACATGGTGCGCGCAGTGCCATGGCTCGGGTGCGGCAGGGGCCAAGGGTTATCCCAACCTTCTGGACAATGACTGGCTCTGGGGCGGCACGATCGAGGATATTCATGCCACGATCGCCCATGGTATCCGCAACGAAGTGGATGCCGATGCGCGCTATTCGCAGATGCCCGCCTTTGGCGAGATGCTGGAGCCCGCGCAGATTGATCAGGTCGTCAACTATGTGATGTCCATGTCGGGCACACCGCAGGATGCGTCCCTAGTCGCCGAAGGCGAGACCGTGTTCATGGACAATTGCGTGGCCTGCCATGGCGAGGCGGGAGAGGGTGATATCTATCAGGGGGCACCTAATCTGGCCGATGCGATCTGGCTCTATGGCGGGTCGTTCGACACGATCAAGGAGACTGTGACCAATTCGCGCTTTGGCCTGATGCCGCCGATGGGTGGGGCCGATCTGAGCGAGGCGGAAATCCGCGCCGTGGCGATCTATGTCCACCAGTTGGGCGGGGGCGAATAGCCCAGAAGAACACCCCGGACCCTGCTGCATGACAGGGTCCGGGGCTAGGCACCGGTCGTTCCGTCCTGTTCGCGCGTTTCCTGGAAGGACCGGTGCCGATTACCACCAAAAAGAACCGCACTGTCAATCATCAGGCCCCAAAGCGGGGCTTTTTCTATGGCCGACGGGAGTTCTCTGGTATGTGGATGAGGAGGCCCACCGTCCGCCACGCCATGGCCATCTGGTGCCGGGCGCGCGCCGCTCAGTCACGGCGGCGGGCATGAAGATGCGCCTCGATTTCAGCACCGGAGCGGGCGTCAAAACGCTCTGCAGGTGACCAATGCGCCCGACCGTAACCGTGGGGCATGGTGTCGTACCGGGTGTTTGTACGGGTTGCTGTCCTGAAAGTATTAGCGAGAATTCCAAACATTGTTCCATCCTTTCCTATTTGCTTTTCATGCCTTTAATATGCGGTAAGTCCGAATGGCACGCGACTCTGGAAAATTTCTCACTTGTAAGGTAATCTAACATAATGGATTGGTTGTCCCTGCCCTCTCTGACCGCGTTGCGCGCGTTTGCGGCATTGGCCGAAACCGGCGGCACAGCCGCGGCGGGTGCGCGATTGAACGTAAGCCACGCGGCCGTGAGCCAGCAGATCAAGCAATTGGAATCGCATCTGGGGGTGGCGCTTGTTGACCGTTCTGGCAGACAATTGCGTCTGACATCAGAAGGACAGGATTTGGCTGACGCGCTGTCACTGGGGTTCGGCGCGATTGCGCGGGCGGTCGAGGCGCTGACCGGGGCCGATGCGAACAGGCCGTTGCAGATTTCGACCACACCCAGTTTCGCGGCGCATTGGTTGATGCCGCGTCTGAGCGACTTTCGTCAGGCGCATCCGCAGATCGACCTGATGATTGATCCGAGTCCGCGTCTTGTTCACCTTGAACCGGGCGGCATCGATATCGCCATCCGTTACGGCACTGGGGTGTGGCCGGGGCTAGAGGCGGAATTGTTGTTTCATTCGCCCATCGTCGCCGTAGCTGCGCCGCACCTGGTTGATGGAGTGCGGATCAATTGCCCAGAAGATCTCGTCGATCTGCCATGGTTGCAGGAGTATGGCACCAATGAGGCAAGTGATTGGTTGCGCCAAAGGGGGGTCGTCAAGGAGCGGGTCGCCGGACTGCTGCAGGTGCCCGGCAATCTGTTGCTTGACGGCTTGCGCAACGGGCAGGGTGTTGCCGTTACAGTGCACGATTGGGTGCGTCAGGATATCGCGGCGGGTCG
Organism: Roseovarius sp.; assembly: GCF_048262375.1. GTDB lineage: Bacteria > Pseudomonadota > Alphaproteobacteria > Rhodobacterales > Rhodobacteraceae > Roseovarius. The sequence continues at coordinate 130,386 of NZ_JBLXFE010000002.1, read as the reverse complement.
ACTGCGGCTTTTGTTCGAGGAAGACACGCAAAGCGGTTATCATATCGTAACCCGTCCCACCGTTTTGCGCCCAGCTGCCAAGGCGTTTGTCACTTGGTTGCGGCGAATTGCTCGACAGGGAACACAATGGCAATAGATCGATTTGGGATTCAGAATTTGATGCAGGTCAAAGCTCTTGTATCCAAGCCCTGACAAAAGACGATCAACATGATGAATATACCGGAGGATTTCCGTGGCTGATTCCCATCCGACAGAACCGCAATCCCTTTACGCTGCGCGCGAGCCGGTCTTTCCCAAGAAAGTCTATGGCAAGTTCCGAAACCTGAAATGGGTGATCATGATTGTCACCTTGGGGATCTACTATATCACGCCGTGGATTCGATGGGATCGCGGCGCGGCGCTGCCGGATCAGGCGGTGCTTCTTGATCTGGCGAACCGGCGGTTTTTTTTCTTCTGGATCGAAATTTGGCCACATGAGTTCTATTTCGTCGCGGGTCTCTTGGTTATGGCGGGGTTGGGGCTGTTTCTTTTTACCTCGGCACTGGGCCGGGTCTGGTGTGGATATACCTGCCCGCAAACCGTGTGGACCGACCTCTTCATTCTGGTCGAGCGTTGGATTGAGGGGGATCGCAATGCCCGCCTGCGTCTGCACCGACAAAAGAACTGGGATCTGCGCAAGGTGCGGCTGAGGCTGACCAAGTGGATCACTTGGGCTTTGATCGCGCTGGCCACTGGCGGCGCGTGGGTGTTCTATTTCACCGATGCGCCGACATTGCTGGCGGATTTCTTTACGCTGAATGCCCATCCTATCGCCTACACGACGGTTGCGGTGCTGACTGGCACGACCTTTTTCTTTGGCGGCTTCGCGCGTGAACAGATCTGCATCTATGCCTGCCCTTGGCCACGCATTCAGGCCGCGATGATGGATGAGGACACGCTGACCGTCGGCTACCGTGAATGGCGTGGCGAGCCACGCAAGAATTCCGAGGCGGTCAAGGCGGGCGAGCCGCAGGGGGATTGCATCGACTGCATGGCCTGCGTCAACGTCTGCCCGGTCGGGATTGACATCCGCGATGGTCAACAGTTGGAATGCATCACCTGTGCGCTCTGTATTGACGCCTGCGATGATATCATGGCCAAGATCGGCAAGCCGCGCGGCCTGATCGACTATATGGCCTTTACCGACGAGGTGTCCGAGCGCGCGGGCGGCAAGCCAAAGCCCATCTTCAAGCACGTTCTACGCCCGCGCACCATCCTCTACACCGCGCTCTGGTCGTTTGTAGGGATCGGGCTGGTCTTTGCATTGTTCATCCGGTCAGAGATCGACCTTACTGTTGCACCCGTGCGCAATCCGACTTTTGTGACCCTGTCCGATGGGTCGATCCGCAACACCTATGAGGTGCGCATCCGCAACATGCACCATGACGAGCGCGCCTTTGAGGTTACGGTCAAAGGTGACCCGTCGATTTTGGTGGAGCTGGAAGGCACAGCCGATGGCAGAATCAGCGTCCCTGCCGATGAAATGCATCTGCAACGGGTGTATCTGATCGCACCTCCGGGATCGGAGCCCGCAACAGAAGAACGCAGTGACGTGCGTCTCTGGATTGAGGATCTGACGAGTGGTGAGCGCGCCTATAAGGATACGGTTTTCAACGGAAAGGACGAATGATGGCAGAGCGTCAAATCACCGGAAAACATGTGTTGATCGGGTTCGTTGCGGCCTTTTCGGTGATAATCAGCGTCAATCTGGTGTTGGCCTATTCAGCGGTGCGCACGTTTCCGGGGCTGGAGGTCAAGAATTCCTATGTCGCCAGCCAGGAATTCGACGCGCGAAAGTCCGCCCAAGAGGGGCTGGGCTGGACCGTGTCGGCGGATCATGCGGGGGGCGTTCTTGTCCTCAGCATTACCGATGATGGGGGTAATCCGGTCAAGGTAGACCGGCTGGAGGCTACGGTTGGGCGTGCGACCCATGTTTATGAGGACCAGACACCGGATTTTCACTATGATGGGCATGCCTATGTCGCCCCCGTGGCCCTTGGCAATGGCAACTGGAACATCCGCATGAAGGCATGGGATCGCGATGGAACCCTCTTTCAGCAGCGCGTTGTCCTGCACAAGGAATAGTTCATGACCGCGACGATGCGCCCCTCGCCCTCGGCTTGTCCGGCCTGTGCCGCCGCCCCGGCGGCAGAAGCTTTGGCGGCGCGTGCCCTGCCTAATGCGCAGATCGCTCTCTCTTTGCCGACGATCCACTGCTCGGCCTGCATCTCAAAGATCGAGCGTGCCTTGAACGGGCATCCGCAGGTCAAGTCGGCGCGTGTCAACCTGACTCTCAAGCGCGCCAGCATCGACGCCGCCCCCGACGTGACAGCCGAAGAAATGCGCGCGCTGGTCGAGGGGCTGGGCTATGAGGCCTATGAGCTGGATCAGGGCACGCTCAATGCCACGGCCAATGACCGCGCCGGGCGCGACCTCTTGATGCGTCTGGCCGTGGCGGGGTTTGCCAGCATGAATGTCATGCTCTTGTCGGTCTCGGTCTGGTCAGGGGCCGAAGCCGCGACGCGCGACATGTTCCACTGGATTTCTGCCGCGATCACCCTGCCTGCGATTGCCTTTTCCGGCGTGCCATTCTTTCGCAATGCATGGGCGGCCCTGCGCAATGGGCGGCTCAACATGGATGTGCCGATCGTTCTGGCCATTGTTCTGGCGATCGTCACCTCTTTGTGGGAAACCATGCTTTCGGGTGAGCACGCTTATTTTGACGCCGCGCTCGCCCTCACGTTCTTTTTGCTCGCAGGTCGCTACCTCGATCACCGGACGCGGGCGATTGCCCGCTCCGCCGCCGAAGAGCTGACAGCCCTTGAGGTGCCACGCGCAATTCGTCTGGTGGACGGGGAGGAGGAGCAGGTCAACGTGGCGCTTCTGGCTGTGGGCGATCTTATCCTTGTGCGTCCGGGCGGGCGCATGCCGGTGGATGGCCAAATTGTCAGCGGCACGTCCGAGATTGACCGCTCGCTTCTCACCGGTGAAACGTTGCCCGTGTTTGCCGGTGTAGGACAGGTGGTCAGCGCCGGAGAGGTCAATCTTACCGGGCCGCTCACCATTCGTGCGACGGCGGTGGGGGCGGAAACCTCGCTGCACCGGATGGCCGATCTTGTGGCTATCGCGGAATCCGGGCGTTCGCGTTATACCTCGCTCGCGGACAGCGCCGCCAAACTCTATGCGCCGGGGGTGCATATCCTCGCGGGTCTCAGCTTTGCGGGTTGGTATTTCTATACATGGGACGTTCGTACGGCTCTCAATATTGCGGCGGCGGTTCTGATCATCACATGCCCTTGCGCGCTTGGCCTTGCGGTGCCTGCGGTGACGACGGCGGCCTCTGGTCGGCTTTTTCGGCGCGGTATGCTGATCAAGCATGAAACCGCGCTCGAACGTCTGGCGCAGGTTGATACGGTGGTGTTTGACAAGACTGGCACACTGACCACCGGCATGCCGCAACTGACCAATCTGGACGGCATGCCGCGTCCGGTTCTGGAGTTGGCGCTGGCCTTGGCACAGGGATCGTCGCACCCCTTGGCGCAGTCGATTTCCCGCGCGGCGAGAGACGCCGGGTTTGCGGCGGCGGATGTTACAGATGTTACAGAAGTACCGGGATACGGTACAAAGGCAGAGTTCAAGGGCCAAGAGGTGCGGTTGGGTCGTGCAAGCTGGACCGGGGCGCAGGGTCTTGCAGAAACTGCAACCTTCCTCAAAATCGGTGAGGAACCGCCCGTGGCCTTTCTCTTTGCTGATGCGCTGCGCCCCGGCGCGGCAGAGGCGGTGCAGGGGCTGATGGATCAGGGCAAGCGGGTCATTCTGATTTCAGGCGATACCACGCCAGCGGTTGACTCTCTGGCCATGCGTCTAGGCATCCCGCATTGGATGGCCGAGGCGTTGCCCGCCGATAAGGCGGCGCGCGTGGCGGCATTGACTGCTGAGGGCGCGCATGTGCTGATGGTGGGGGACGGGCTGAACGATACGGCGGCGCTGGCGGGGGCGCATGTGTCGATTTCGCCCGCCACGGCACTGGATGCCGCGCGTGTGGCGTCTGACATCGTGCTCTTGGGTAATGACCTCACACCGATTGCGGCAGCTTGCGTAACGGCGCAGTCCGCCACCCGCCGCATCCGTGAAAACTTCACGATTGCTACGGTCTACAATGTCATCGCGGTCCCGCTGGCTGTGGTGGGGCTCTGCTCGCCGCTGATCGCTGCCTTGGCCATGTCGCTCAGTTCGATTACCGTGTCCCTCAACGCCCTGCGCCTGAGGTAAGCGATGAATATTCTCACCTACCTGATCCCGATTTCCCTAATTCTTGGTGGGGTGGGTCTTGTGGCTTTTGTCTATACTGTGCGCTCGAACCAGTATGACGACCCCGAGGGCGATGCACGACGCATCCTGTCGGATGAATGGGATGATCATCCCAAACCCTGAGCCAGTTTCATCTGGCCGAAAATACCTCGGGGGTTTGGGGGCTGGCCCCCAATGTACCGACGTCTTAGCTTGGCCCGATCATAAAGCAGGTGATTTTCTTGGCCTGAAGACGACGACAGGCGAGATCTGCGCTTTCGCGTGTCATACCCATGAAATTCGCATCAAACCCGGCGGGACGCTGGACCACCTTGCGCAGACTGCCGTCAAGCGTGGCCATTTCATTGAGCGCGGTCTTGAGCAACACCTGACGCGCTTTGTACTCGCTTGGGTAGCGGCCAACATTGATGCCCCAATGCCGCCCGCCTGACGTCGAGACACGGGTGACCACCTCTGGTTCAGGTTCAGAGGCCAGTGCACTCGCCAGAACGATATCGGTCGGGCGCAGCTCTGGGCGTGTTTCAGACGTGACTGCCATGCTGCCTTGGGCGGGGGCGGTTGCGTCTGGCGTGGCGCTGGCAACCTGCTGCGCGGCCAGCAGCGCGCGCTCGATATCGTCCCGCGCGGCTATGACGGACGGCGCCACTTGGGGCAGAGGGCGCGATTGCGGTCTCAGGCTCTTGACGACTGCGGCTGCGGTCGTCAGCCGCACCGTTTTCGCGGCAATCGCGGGGCGGTCATCGCCTGCAGCGATCATCACGGGGGCCGTGCCGAGCTTGCCCAGATAGGGCGGACGTGCCGGACGATGCACGGCAACGCGTGTCGGTGCCTTTTGGAACCCCAGATCAAGGAGTTCCGCCACTTTGGCATTGCGGGACGCGGTAGATTGTCCGCCAAAGACCGTGGCGATGATCCGCTCGCCGTTCCGTTCCGCGCTTGCGGTCAGGTTAAAGCCCGCGGCGCGGGTATAGCCAGTCTTGATCCCGTCGGCGCCACGATAGGCTTCGAGCAGGCGGCGGTTGGTATGGCTGACCGGCGCAATGCCTGCATCGGCGGTAATGCGTGAGAAGAGATTGTAATATTCCGGGTAGTCATAGAACAGATGCCGTCCGAGAATCGACATGTCACGGGCCGTTGACAAATGTCCGTTTTCAGTCAGGCCATTGGCGTTCTTGAACGTGCTGCGGTTCATGCCAAGCGCTTTGGCCGTGCGATTCATCCGGCGCGCAAACTGAGCTTCGGACCCTTCGATCGCCTCACCCAATGCGGTGGCCGCATCATTGGCGGATTTGACTGCTGCGGCGCGGATCAGGTAGCGCAGGGCAATCGTGCTGCCCGCGCGCAGCCCCAGCTTGCTCGGCGGCTCGTTCGCGGCATGTCTGGAAATCTGCACCTTGTCATCCAGACTGATTTCACCGTTCTCGATGGCTTCAAACACGACATAGAGCGTCATCATCTTGGTCAGAGAGGCCGGGTGCAGCCGTGCGTCGGCGTTATTGGAATAGAGCACTTCTCCGTTGCGGGCGTCCATTACAAATGCCGCATAGGGTGCGGCCGCCGCGCTCAACGGCACGATGATCAGCATCCAAACTGTTGCGAACGCCACCAGCCCCCAACGGACTGGCTGCCTGCCCCGTCTTTTCATAGAACCGCTCTTTTACTGCCTCGCGCCGCCGGTTATCCGACTGGCATTGATTTATGCAAAGCAGTCTATCACAGGTGTGATTTCAATTAAAGTATTCATTTGCATAGGTTTTTGAGGCGCTATGTCAATATGTGGTGGGGTCTGGGAGCGTGTCCCCTAGATCAATGACGGTGGGCTGCGGCACCGTTTGATCTATTGCATGTAAATGGCCCGGGCGGGTGCTCCGGGCCATGGGTTTGAACCCCCTGCGAGGTCAGTTCAACGCGGCGTCGGTGATCGCATGGGTCCAGGCTGCATCGCCGGGATGTGCGCTGATCACCGGGTCCGATCCGCCAGAGAGCAACGATTGCACCGTGCGCTCAAAATCGGCCGGATCCAGCGCGCCGTTGGAGCCTGCGGTCAGTTTGGCCACTTCGGTCATCATGCGGATCTGATGCTCTTCGGTCTGCGCGCCGGTGGCGTCATTGTCGAGAACGATCATCGCCGCGTCCTTTGGGTTTTCCTCGGCCCATTTCCAGCCCTTCATCGAGGCGCGCACAAAGCGCGTGAGCTTGTCCACCTCGGCAGGATCGCTCAGCTTGTCTTCCAGCACATAGAGGCCGTCTTCGAGTGTGGCAACGCCCTGATCCTCGTATTTGAAGGTGATCAGCTGATCCTCGGTGATGCCTGCGTCAATCACCTGCCAATATTCATTATAGGTCATGGTCGAGATGCAATCCGCCTGTTTTTGCAACAGCGGATCAACGTTGAAGCCCTGTTTGAGGACGGTCACGCCCTCGGCCCCGCCTTCGGTGGGAATGCCTAATTGGCTCATCCACGACAGGAACGGGAATTCATTGCCAAAGAACCAGACCCCCAAGGTCCGGCCCGGAAAATCCGCAGGCCCGGTGACGCCGGTTTCCTTGAGGCAGGTCAGCATCATGCCCGAGGATTTGAAAGGCTGCGCGATATTCACCAGCGGCAGGCCCTTTTCGCGTGCTGAAAGGGCGGCGGGCATCCACTCCACGGTCACATCCGCGCCGCCGCCTGCGATCACCTGCGTGGGCGCGATGTCCGGCCCGCCCGGCTTGATCGTGACGTTCAGGTCTTCTTCCTCGTAAAAGCCCTTGTCGAGGGCCACATAATAGCCCGCAAACTGCGCCTGCGTCACCCATTTGAGTTGCAGTGTCAGATCATCCGCCGCCTGCGCCATACCCGCGAGGCTGGTCAGCGCCGCGAAGCTGAGGGTTCCCATCAGTGTCTTCATTTGTCGTCTCCCATGTTGGTGGTTTCTTTGTCTTATGCCCGGCCTCTTTGTGACGGGTGCCAAAAGGTCACCGCCTTTTCCAAGAGCGCCACGGCGCCGTAAAATCCAGAGCCCGCGATGGCCGCGACCACGATTTCGGCCCAGACCAGATCGAGCGCCAATTGCCCGACCGAGGTCGAAATGCGGAATCCCATGCCCTTGATGGGCGAGCCAAAGAACTCTGCCACAATCGCCCCGATCAGCGCCAGTGTCGTCGCGATCTTGAGACCGTTGAAGACAAAGGGCATCGCGGCGGGCAGGCGCAGCTTGAACAAGGTTTGCCAATAGCCCGCTGCATAGGTGCGCATCAGGTCGCGCTGCATGGCGTCGGTATCGGTCAGGCCTTGCACGGTGTTCACGAGCATTGGAAAGAACACCATAACCACGACGACCGCCGCCTTGGACTGCCAGTCAAAGCCGAACCACATCACCAGAATGGGGGCCATGCCGATGATCGGCAGGGCGGCGACGAAATTACCCACCGGCAGGAGGCCGCGTTGGAGGAAAGGGAAGCGGTCGATGGCGATGGCGGTCAGGAAGGCCGCACCGCAGCCCATGATATAGCCCGTCAGCGCGCCCTTGAGGGCGGTCTGCACGAAATCAGCCCAGAGGATATGGGTGGACTTGGCAAAGGTCGCGGCAATGGCGGTGGGGGCAGGCAGGAGAACAGGGGAAATGGACAGGCCGCGCACGAGACATTCCCAGATCAGCACCACGGTGAGGCCAAAGATCACCGGCACCAACAGCTGGGTGGCCCGTGTTTTGGGACGCTGCGACAGGTGGGAATTGAGCCACCATCCAAGCACCCAAGCCGACAATCCAAGCGCCAACCACCCCATCACATCATCCCCATCCGTCTGAGCGTGATCCGTTGGATGAGGCCGATCACTCCCACCAAAGCCGCCGCCAGCGTTGCCGCCATGATTAAGGCCGACCAGATCTGGATCGTCTGGCCATAATAGCTCCCGGCGAGCAGGCGCGCGCCGAGGCCCGCGACCGCGCCGGTTGGCAATTCTCCGACGATGGCGCCGACAAGGCTCGCGGCCATGCCGACCTTGAGCGAGGTAAAGAGATAGGGCATCGACGAGGGCAGGCGTAACCGCCAGAAAGTCTGGGCGGCACTCGCATTCCACGTCCGCATCTGGTCGAGTTGCATGAGTGCGGGGCTGCGCAGACCCTTAACCATGCCCACCACGACCGGAAAGAACGACAGATACATCGAGATCATAGCCTTGGGCAGCAGCCCGGAAATGCCTACGGCATTGAGCACCACGATGATCATCGGCGCGATGGCGAGGATGGGAATGGTCTGAGAGGCGATAACCCATGGCATCACGCTCATGTCCATGGTGCGGTTGTAGACAATGCCGATGGCCAGCGCGACGCCAAGGGCTGTGCCAAGGACAAACCCAAGCGCTGTGGCGCTGAAGGTGATCCAGCTGTGATAGAAGAGCGAGCGTTTTGAAAATCCGCGCCCTTCCAGCACCATGGCGCCGGTGGTGGCCCAAATCTCGGTTGCCACCTGATGCGGGGCGGGCAGCTTGGGCTTGTCCTGCGACCATGTGTCGGCCACCAGCGCGCTGAGGGTCAAAGTCGCGCCCGCGCGCGCCGCCTGATCGCGCGCCCATTGCGCGTTGAGCGCCACGGCGGCGGCATACCAGAGCGCAAGGAGGGCGGCGACGATGGTGAGAACGGGCAGGAGATTGCGCATCATGCCCCCACTGGTTTCACTGTTCCATAAATACTCAAATCGCGGCGCTCAATCCGTGCGCAGGTTTTGAGTATTTTAAGAACGCTGAAAGAAATTGGTGGTTTTATCAGTACACGGTACAGGCTGGAGAGCCGATGACCGTGAACGGTGAAAGTCCCTCTCCCTGTCAGACGGGAGGGGGCGCTTTGCAGGCGGGTTGCCTCAGACCGCATCGCCATGCCCCGCGCGCAGTCCCTCGCGGACACGATGGGCGATTGCAAGGAACTCCGGCGTTTCGCGGATGTCGAGCGGGCGATCATGGGGCAGGGGGCTCTCGATCACATCGGTGATGCGGCCGGGGCGCGGCGACATGACCACGATCTTGGTGCTGAGATAAACCGCTTCGGGGATCGAGTGGGTGACGAAACAGATTGTCTTGTTTGTTCGCTTCCAGAGCTGCAAGAGCTGCTCGTTGAGGTGGTCGCGTACAATTTCGTCAAGCGCGCCAAAGGGTTCGTCCATCAACAAAAGATCGGCGTCAAACGCCAGAGCGCGGGCGATGCTGGCGCGTTGCTGCATGCCACCCGAAAGTTGCCATGGGAATTTCCGCTCGAAACCCGCCAGATCCACAAGGTCCAGCACCCGTTTCACCCGTGCGTCCTGATCCATGCGATCGTAACCCATGATTTCGAGCGGCAGGCGGATATTGCCGCCGATGGTGCGCCATGGATAGAGTCCGGCCGCCTGAAACACATAACCATAGGCGCGCGCTTTGCGCGCCGCTTCGGCGCTGACACCGTTCACGCTCATGTTGCCCCCGGTGGGATGTTCGAGATCCGCCATGCAGCGCAGAAAGGTGGTCTTTCCACAGCCCGAGGGACCGATGAAGCTCACGAAATCGCCCTTGGTGACCTCAAGGCTCACGTCCTTGAGCGCATGCACCGGCCCATCGCCGGTCTGAAAGGTCAGCGACAGGTTGCGCGCGCTGATGACTGTATTGCTGCTCAAACCCTACCCCCTGCTGGCTCGAGGGCTACTGCGCCCGGCTGGCCCGTTCTTGTCAAGAGGCGCGCCCGGCGATCTCTGCCGCGCGCGCCGGATTTTCAGATCCCCGCCGGGATATTCAGCGGGTCGCGCTGGATCATCTTGGGGGCGGTGAGTGCCTTCCATTTGCTGAGCGCCTGATGCGCAGAGGGGAAGGCCGGGCGCGGCACGAAGCGGCCCCGCCCTGGCTGCGGCTGCGAATTCTGACCCCAGGCCCAGATCACCTCGCCGCGGCTGAGGGTATAGCGCGGTTGCGCCTTGACCTCGAACCCCTCGAAGACGTTGTAATCGAGGATGGAATGGTGGTTGGAGGCGCTGATCGTCTTGGTGATCTTGGGGTCCCAGACCACGATATCGGCATCGGCGCCCTCAACAATCGCGCCCTTTTTTGGGTAGATGTTCAGGATCTTGGCGACGTTGGAGGAGGTCACGGCGACGAATTCATTCAGCGTGAGCCGTCCGGTTTCCACGCCATGCGTCCAGAGCACCGCCAAACGTTCCTCGAGCCCGTTAGAGCCGTTGGGGATGATGCGGAAATCATGCCGCCCGGCGCGTTTCTGTGCGGTGGAAAAGGCCGCGTGATCGGTGGCGACCACTTGCAACGATCCGGCCTGCAACCCTGCCCAGAGGCTGTTCTGATGATCCTTGGACCGGAAGGGTGGCGACATCACGCGGCGCGCGGCGTGGTCCCAATCCTTGTTGAAATACTCAGACTCGTCGAGCGTCAGGAATTGCACCAGCGGCTCGCCGTAAACGCGCATGCCCTTTTGCCGTGCGCGCCGGATCGCCTCGTGCGCCTGTTCACAAGAGACATGCACGATATAGAGCGGCACCCCTGCCGCATCCGCGATGCAGATGGCGCGATTAGCGGCCTCGCCCTCGAATTCGGGGGGGCGGGAATAGGCGTGGCCCTCGGGGCCGGTGATGCCCTGATCGAAATATTTCTGCTGCATCTCGGCGACCAGATCGCCGTTTTCGGCATGCACCATCGGTAGCGCGCCGAGTTCGGCGCAGCGCTTAAACGAGGCGAACATCTCATCATCCTCGATCATCAGCGCGCCTTTATAGGCCATGAAATGCTTGAACGAGTTGACGCCCATGTTCACCGCGTCTTCCATTTCGGAAAACACGTTCTCATTCCAGCCGGTGATCGCCATGTGATAGCCGATGTCGCTGCAAATCTGCGGCGCGGATTTGCGGTGCCATTCGTTGATGGCGTTTTTGATGCTGCCGTCGGCACCGGGCAGGCAGAAATCCACCAGCATCGTGGTGCCGCCACAGGCCGCCGCCCATGTGCCGGTCTCGAATGTTTCGGCCGCGGTGGTACCCATAAATGGCATTTCCAGGTGGGTGTGCGGGTCGATGCCGCCGGGGATCACATAGGCGTCGGTTGCGTCGATGGTGGTGTCGCCCTTCAGATCCTCACCGATCTGTTTGATCGTCTCGCCCTCGATCAGCACATCGGCCTTCCATGTGCGATCGGCGGTGACGACAGTGCCGTTCTTGATGACTTTGGTGGTCATGGATTTTCTCCCTGTCTGTCTGTCTGTCTGTCGTGCGGGCGTTCATCTGGCCAAAAATACCTCGGGGGTTTGGGGGCTGGCCCCCAATCATTCCACCACCTCCGCCGTTTCCAACACCGCGTGCAAGAGCACATCCGCGCCCGCGCGGGCCCAGTCAGGGGTGATTTCTTCGGCTTCATTGTGGCTGAGCCCGTCCTTGCAGGGGCACATGACCATTGTGGTGGGGTAAACCTTGTTGATCCAACAGGCATCGTGGCCGGCGCCTGAGACGATGTTCATATGGCTATAGCCCAGCCGGTCGGCGGCGTCGCGCACGCGGGCGACGAGGGCCTCGTCAAAGGCGGGCGGGTCAAAGGAACCAGCCATCTCGGAGGAGAATTTCACCCCCACATCGGCGCAGAGGCCGGGGGCGGTTTCGAGCAGTTCCTCGACCATCGCCTCCAACGTGTCGAGCACATGGGAGCGGAAATCGACGGTGAACACCACCTTTTCCGGAATAATGTTGCGGCTGTTGGGATAAACGTCGATATGGCCAATCGCGCCCACTGCATTGGGTTGATATTGCAGGGCAATTTCATGCACCAGTTCCGTCACCCGCGCCAGAGCCCGACCTGCGTTGCGGCGCATGTACATGGGGGTCGAGCCGGTGTGGCTCCCTTTGCCGGTCACGGTGCATTCGATCCAGCGCAGGCCCTGCCCGTGGGTCACGACGCCGATTTGCTTGGCCTCGGCCTCCAAAATTGGCCCCTGTTCGATATGCAGTTCGAAGAAGGCGTGCATCTGGCGCGCGCCCACCTTTTCCGGGCCTTTCCAGCCGATCCGCTCCAACTCGTCGCCAAAGCGTTTGCCTTGTGCATCGACCCGGTCGTAGGCCCAATCCCGCTCAAGCACGCCTGCAAAAACGCCCGAGGCCAGCATCGCGGGGGCAAAGCGCGTGCCCTCCTCATTGGTCCAGTTGGTGATGACGATGGGATGGCGCGTTTTGATATCAAGATCGTTGAGGGTACGGATGATTTCCAGCCCTGCCAGCACACCCAGCACGCCGTCATATTTGCCGCCCGTGGGCTGTGTATCCAGATGGCTGCCGATATAGACCGGGAGCGCCTCTGGGTCCGTGCCCTCACGCCGGGCAAACATATTGCCCATCTCGTCCACCCCCATGCTGAGGCCCGCTGTCTCGCACCATGTTTGAAACAGCACGCGCCCTTTGGCGTCTGCATCGGTCAGGGTCTGGCGGTTGTTGCCGCCCGCGATACCTGGCCCGATCTGCGCCATCTCCATAAGGCTGTCCCAGAGCCGTTCGCTGTTGATCTTGAGGTTTTCGCCAGGTGCCGACATGTGCTTGCTCGCTTTTTTACCATTTGGTAAACTTACGATTGCGTGGGGCATGGGCGCTGTCAAGATTCGTCTTGGGTGAGAGCGCCGATCTGGCTAAGCTGGAGGCCGGGGTGATCAAAAAACGCGCCCTCCAAGAGAAAGGATAAGGATGCCACAAGCCCCTGCCGTGCAGGCCAGTCGCAAGCCCAGCCGCATCCAGTTGCGCAACCGCAAGCTGATTCTGGAGGCTGCGCTCGAGGTGTTCTCGGCGCATGGGTATCGTGGCACGACGCTGGATCAGATCGCGGCTGAGGCGGGGCTGAGCAAACCCAATATCCTCTATTATTTCGAGGGAAAAGAGGAGATCCATGTGACGCTGCTTAATCAACTGCTGGAGGCGTGGCTCGCCCCCTTGCACGCGATTGATCCTGAAGGGGATCCGCTTGAGGAAATCCTGACCTATGTGCGCCGTAAACTGGACATGTCGCGCGACCTGCCGCGCGAGAGCCGCCTTTTTGCCAATGAAATCCTGCAAGGTGCGCCGCGTATGGGGCCGGATCTGGAAAGCGTGCTGAAACCGTTGGTGGATCAGACGGCGGCGCTGATTGAGGGGTGGATCGCGCAGGGCAGGCTTGCGCCGGTCGATCCCCGTCACCTGCTCTTTTCGATCTGGGCCACGACCCAGCATTATGCGGATTTCGAGGCGCAGGTTGGCGTGCTGATGGGCGCGCGCGATGTGCATGCGGAGGCAATGGTGCATCTGGACGCGATGTTTCGGAGGCTTTTGACACCCGAGAGGGGCCTTGCCTGAGCGCGGCAAGATGTCGGTGCGCTATTAAGGCCAAACATTGTCTCTGGAAAAAAACGCCGGGATTTGTCACAAGGCGAAAGATATTTGAGGCACCGGGCACCGGGCCCATTCAAGACGAGGCAATACGAGTACGATGCGCATTGAGCAGACTTCTTTATCCGGCGTTGTCATTCTTGCACCTGCACGCCACGGTGATCCGCGTGGGTTCTTTAGCGAAAGCTGGAACCGTCGGCGTTTGGCTGAGGCCGGGATCGACATCGATTTCGTGCAAGACAATCATTCGCTCTCGGAACAGGTGGGCACGGTCCGGGGGCTGCATTTTCAATCGCCGCCGCATGCACAGGCCAAGCTGGTGCGTTGTGGGCGTGGAGCATTATTTGATGTCGCGGTTGATATTCGGCTTGGAAGTCCGACCTATGGACAGTGGGTCGGGGTTGACCTGAGTTTCGAGAATGGTCGGCAACTTCTTGTTCCCGAAGGATTTTTGCATGGGTTCATAACCCGAGAGCCGATGACCGAGATCATCTATAAATGCTCGGATTATTATGCGCCCGACTGTGACGGCGCGGTGCGGTTCGACGATCCCGATATCGGAATTGACTGGGGCGTCGCGCCGGGGGTGGCGGTGCTGAGCGACAAGGATGCGGCCGCGCCGCTGTTGCGTGATTTCGTCAGCCCCTTTGTCTATGGCGGTGCCGCGTGAGGTTGTTGGTTACAGGAGGGGCCGGGTTTATCGGGTCGGCTGTGGTGCGGTTGGCGGTGGCGCAGGGGCATGAGGTGATCAATCTTGATGCGCTGACCTATGCCGCCTGTCTGGAAAACGTGGCGAGTGTGGCGCAGAGTCCGCTCTATACATTTGTGCATGCCGACATTCGGGACCGCGCCGCGCTGGACAGGGTGTTCAGCCAATATGCGCCCGACGCGGTGATGCATCTGGCCGCCGAGAGCCATGTCGATCGTTCCATTGACGGGCCGGGCACCTTTGTCGAGACCAATATCACGGGCACCTACAACCTGCTTGAGGCCGCCCGCGCATATTGGCAAGCCATTGGAAAAACAGATAGTTTTCGGTTTCAGCATATCTCCACCGACGAGGTTTACGGCTCTTTGCCCGCTGATCCTTCGGTCAAGTTCACCGAAGACACACCCTATGATCCGCGCAGCCCCTATTCGGCCTCTAAGGCGGCGTCGGATCATCTCGTGCGGGCTTGGCATGAGACATACGGTCTGCCGGTGCTGATCACCAATTGTTCCAATAATTACGGGCCGTTCCACTTTCCTGAAAAGCTCATTCCGGTGATGATTCTCAATGCTTTGGCGGGCAAACCCCTGCCGATTTATGGTGATGGCTCGAATGTGCGGGACTGGCTCTATGTCGAGGACCACGCCGAGGCGCTGTTGAGGGTGCTGGAGCATGGAGAGGTGGGGCGCTCCTATAATATCGGCGGCGAGAATGAGCTGAGCAATCTGGACATGGTGCGTACATTGTGTACCATTTTGGACGCGTTGCGTACGCGCAGCGATGGGGCGTCCTATGCTTCGCAGATCACCTATGTCGCTGATCGTCCGGGACATGACGCGCGCTATGCCATTGACCCGTCCCGCATCCGGGAGGAGTTGGGATGGCGGCCGTCGGTGACGGTCGAAGAGGGGCTGCGGCGGACCGTGGTTTGGTATCTGGAGAACGAAAGCTGGTGGCGGGCCCTTGAGGCGCGCGAGGGTGTGGGCAAGCGGCTGGGCACGGCCTGAGGAACGCCCCCGTCCAAGGGCGGTAGCGGCAAGAAGGATGGCGGTATGAAGATCCTTGTATTCGGCAGCACAGGCCAAGTGGCGACCGAACTGCGGGCGTTGGCCCCGGTGATCGCTCTGGGGCGGGCCGAGGCCGATCTGTCCCGGCCTGAGAGCTGCGGGGTTGCGATCCGCGACAGCGCTCCTGATCTGGTGATCAATGCCGCCGCCTATACCGCCGTGGACCGCGCTGAAGAGGAAGAGGCGCTGGCAACGGTGATCAATGGAGAAGCACCCGGCGCGATGGCGCGGGCCTGTGCGGAACTGGGCATTCCGTTCTGCCATGTCTCGACCGATTATGTGTTTGATGGCAGTGGCACGACCGCGCGTGCGCCGTCGGACCCGGTCGCGCCCTGCAACGCCTATGGCCGTTCCAAGCTGGCGGGTGAGGTGGCGGTGCGCGCCGCGGGCGGTCAAAGCGCGATCCTGCGCACCTCTTGGGTGTTTTCCGCGCATGGCAATAATTTTGTGAAAACCATGTTGCGCCTGTCGGACACCCGTGACGCGCTGACGGTGGTCGAGGATCAGATTGGTGGGCCGACGCCTGCGGCGGATATCGCGTCAGCGCTTTTGACGATGGGACGGGCGATGGTCCAAGGCCACGCCGGCGGGCTCTATCATTTCAGCGGCGCGCCGGATGTGAGCTGGGCCGAATTCGCGCGTGAAATATTTGCGCGTGCGGGCCGGGCGACCACGGTTGCGGGTATTCCCACGACGGCCTATCCGACGCCTGCCGCCCGCCCGAAAAATTCGCGGCTCGATTGCGATACGCTGAAATCGGAGTTCGGGATCGAGCGGGCCGATTGGCGAGCGGGGGTGTCCCGCGTTCTCAAAGAACTGGAGCAAACATGACCACGGCACGCAAAGGCATCGTATTGGCGGGGGGATCGGGCACGCGGCTCTATCCGATCACCATGGGGCTGAGCAAACAGCTCTTGCCGGTCTATGACAAGCCGATGATTTACTATCCGCTGACGGCGCTGATGCTGGCGGGCATCCGTGAGATTGCCATTATCACCACCCCGCAGGATCAGGTGCAGTTTGAGCGGCTGTTGGGCGATGGCAGCCAATGGGGGCTGTCATTCAGCTATGTCATGCAGCCCTCGCCGGACGGGCTGGCGCAGGCCTATCTATTGACCGAGGCGTTTCTGGACGGGCAGGCGTCGGCGCTGGTGTTGGGAGATAACATATTTTACGGCCACGGTTTGCCCGAGCAATTGGAAAGAGCCGCGCGGCAGGAGAAGGGTGGCACGGTCTTTGGCTACCGGGTGGCTGACCCGGAACGCTATGGCGTGGTCGAGTTCGACAAGGACGGTCGCGCCGTGTCGATCGTGGAAAAGCCCGAAGAGCCGAAATCAGACTTTGCCGTGACGGGGCTCTATTTCCTTGACGGCGATGCGCCGCAGCGCGCGCGTGAGGTCCAGCCCTCGGCGCGCGGAGAGCTGGAGATCACTTCGCTGTTGGACATGTATCTGTCCGAAGGCCTGCTCTCGGTCGAGATGATGGGGCGTGGCTATGCGTGGCTGGATACCGGCACCCATGCCAGCCTGCTGGATGCGGGAAATTTTGTGCGCACGCTGGAGCAGCGACAGGGGCAGCAGGTCGGTTGCCCTGAGGAAATCGCCTTTGGCAAGGGGTGGATCGATGCAGAGGCGCTCGAACACCGCAGCGAGTTGTTCAAGAAAACCGAATATGGTGCCTATCTGAAGCGGCTTCTGCACGGCAGTCGGTCCAAGGTCTGAGGCATGAATGGGCCGCAGTCGCCACAAGTCGCAATCCTGTTGGCAGTCTACAACGGCAGCGCATATCTGTCTGAACAGTTGCAGAGCATTGCCGCGCAGGATCATCGCAACTGGCTTGTCATGGCCAGCGATGACGGCTCTGACGATGGCAGTCCGCAGATATTGGCCGAGTTTTCCCAGCGGTATCCGGCCCGGTGCCTGAGCGGGCCGCGCAAGGGACCGGCCGCGAATTTCCTGTCGCTCATCCGGCGTGCGCCGGAGGTGGCAGGGGCGGGGCATTGGCTGGCGTTTAGTGATCAGGATGATGTCTGGTTGCCGGATAAGCTGTCGCGCGGGATTGCGGCGCTCGCAGACTATGATGACGCGCATCCGGCGCTCTATTGCAGCCGGACGTGGATCACGGATACCGCTCTTGGCAATCGGCGCCTGTCGGCGGCGCGGCCGCGCCCCCCGTCGTTTCGCAACGCACTGGTGCAGAATGTCGCGTCGGGCAATACGATCCTGCTCAATCCCGCCGCCGCGCGTTTGGTCGAGGAGGCCGCGCAGAAGGTCGAGCGCGTCGTGGTGCATGATTGGTGGGTCTATCAGCTTGTGACCGGGGCCGGGGGCAGTGTCGTGCATGACGATGCGCCCTCGCTGCTCTATCGTCAGCATGATGTGAATCAGATCGGCTCTAATGATACGCGGCTGGCCCGTCTGAGGCGGATACGACAATTGTTGCAGGGTCATTTTCGGGACTGGAACGAGGTCAATATCGCGGCCTTGTCGCGGCTTGAGCCCTATCTGACACCACAGAACCGTGAAATTCTGGCAGAGTTCGCAGCCATGCGCCGGGGCCCGCTGCCCGCCCGGTTGGCGCGGTTGCGGCGTCTGGACCTGTATCGTCAGAGTCGGATCAGTACCTTTGCGCTCTGGCTGTCGCTGGTTCTGAACCGGATCTGAGATCCGTCGGTTGGCCCGAGCATCCGGCGCGCAGGCCCGCTCTTTTGTCACGCAGCGGTTCGTTCTATCATCGGCACACGCTTTTTGGGAAGGCTATAGCGATGATATTCAACCTCGCGCTCATCCTCAGTTGTCAACTTGCCGGTGAGGCGCTCTCGCGGGCGTTATCCTTGCCCATGCCGGGGCCGGTGATTGGTATGGCCCTGCTCTTGGTGGGGTTCATTGTGCGGCCCACGCTGGCCACGCGCATGCAGGATACGACCAAGGGCATTCTGGCGCATCTGTCCTTGCTTTTTGTGCCTGCTGGCGTGGGGGTGATCAGCCATGCCGAAGCCTTGGGTCAGACTGGCCCCGCGCTGCTGGCGGCGCTGGTGCTGAGCACGGCGCTGGCGCTGACGGCGGGGGCGGTGACCTTTGTGGCGCTTGCCCGGCTTACGGGTGCCCGCGAGGCCCAAGAATGACCCCGCTGCCCGAAATCTGGTCCTATCTCAGCGAAGAGCCACTCTTGTGGCTGACCGCTACGCTGGTCGCCTATCTGATCGGGGATGCGGCGTTTCGTGCCAGCCACGGCAGCCCGCTGGTCAATCCGGTGCTGGTGGCGATGCTGTTGCTGGGGGCGGTGCTCTGGCTGACGGGGACGCCCTATGCGACCTATTTCGAGGGGGCGCAATTTGTGCATTTTCTGCTGGGGCCTGCGACGGTGGCGCTGGCCGGGCCGCTCTATGCCAATCTGCACCATGTCCGCCGCGCCATGATCCCGATGCTGGGCGCGCTGATCGTGGGTTCTGTCACGGCCATCGCCTCGGCGCTCTGGATTGCGCGGGCGTTGGGGGTGACGGGGGCGCAACTGGCCTCGCTCGCGCCCAAATCGGCCACGGCCCCAGTGGCGATCGGCATTTCCGAGCAATTGGGCGGCCTGCCCACGCTGACGGCCGGCCTCGTGATCCTGACAGGGATCACCGGTGCGGTGATCGTCACGCCGTTGATGAATGCGCTGCGCATCCGGGATTGGCGCGCGCGCGGCTTTGCCGTGGGCGTGACCGCGCATGGGATCGGCACCGCGCGCGCCTTTCAGGTAAATCAGACTGCGGGGGCGTTCGCCGGGATTGGCATGGGGCTCAATGCCTTGCTAACCGCCCTCATTGCGCCCTATGTCTTGTCCCTGTTCATGTGACCGCCAAGGAGCCTGCTGATGACCGACGATCCCGATCGCCACGCGATGAAAATGGCCAAGAAGAAGGCTGCCCGCGACAAGATCATGGCCACCAAGACCGATGAGAGAGGTTTGATCATCGTTCATACCGGCAAGGGGAAGGGCAAATCCTCGGCGGCGTTTGGCATGATCTTTCGCTGTATTGCGCATGGCATGCCCTGCGCCGTGGTGCAGTTCATCAAGGGGGGCATGAGCACCGGCGAGCGCGATCTGATTCTGTCGAAATTCTCGGATGTCTGCGCGTTCCATACCATGGGTGAGGGCTTTACCTGGGAGACGCAGGACCGCACCCGTGACACCGAGATGGCACAAGCCGCCTGGGCCAAGGCCAAAGAGCTGATCCGCGATGAGAGCAACAAGATGGTGCTGCTGGATGAGATCAACATCGCGCTGCGCTACGATTATCTGGACATCAACGAGGTGGTGCAGTTTCTGGCCGAGGAAAAGCCGCATATGACCCATGTCGTATTGACCGGGCGCAACGCCAAGGACGAGCTGATCGAGATTGCCGATCTGGTCACGGAAATGGAGCTGATCAAGCATCCGTTCCGTTCTGGCATCAAGGCGCAGATCGGGGTGGAGTTCTGAGCATGGCAAAAACCCGTTTGCTGACCGAATTCGGCATGGGCACCTCGCTGCGTCGTCAGGATTATACCGAGGCGGCGGCGCGGGCGGTGCGCGATGCGCTGTGGCACAATTCGATCAATCTGGCAGAGCTGTTCGGGTTCGAGAAAGGCGACATGCTGATCGATCTGGATATTGCGGTGCAGGCGCCGGGTGACGTGGATGTCGAGGTGTTGCGCGCGATTTTCCCCTATGGTCAGGTGACGGTGCATGTGGGGCAGGGGGGCCTGGATATTCCGCGTGCGGTGGGCAAGCCCACGGTGATCGCCAATGCCTGCATCTCGGTCTCGTTCGACATGGAGGCCAAGGCATGAGCACGCAACGTTTCATTATCGAGATGGGCATGGGTAATGACCTGCACGGCATGGATTACCAAAAAGCTGCCATGCGCGCGATCGAGGATGCGATCCGGCATTCCACGATCCCGATGTTTCTGAATACTCCGCTCGATCACCGGGACATGGAGGTCAGGGTCACGGTGGGTGTGCAAGAGCCCGAGCGCGTTGATCCCGAAGCGCTGAAATCCGGGTTGCCGCGCGGGCGGGCGAGCGTTCAGGTTGTTCACGGCGGGCAGAATGTGACCGATCCGGGCAGCGGCGAGACCCTCGTGATTGCCACTGCGGCGGTTGAGGCGTTCTTTCCCACGCAGGTGGGGGAATGGGTTTTGCGCGATAAATCGGTAAGATAAGGCGGTGGAAAAAGAAAATTTAAAATTTTCTTGAGCGGAATTTTTTCAAAATTCCGGGTCTGATCGCTGTGGCCGCATGTCGTGCGCCCCAGCCTGACAAAACAAAAGCGCGGGCTTGCTGTGTCCCCTGTGCGGTCATATGATATGACCAATTCAGTAAGGTCGCGCGCATGCCATTTCAGAAAGTCACCCCCGAAAAGCTTTCGACTGCCGTAACGCGGCAAATTGAAAAACTCATTCTTCAAGGCATTTTGCGCCCCGGAGAACGTCTGCCGGCAGAGCGGGATCTGGCCGAGAAGCTGGGTGTCTCGCGCCCTTCCTTGCGTGAGGCGGTGGCGGAGTTGCAGGACAAGGGCCTGCTGAGCGCGCGGGCGGGCGCGGGCATCTATGTGGCCGATGTGCTGGGCAGTGCCTTTTCCGATGCGCTGATCCGGCTCTTTGCCGAACATGACGAGGCGGTGTTCGACTATATCGGCTTTCGCCGCGATCTGGAGGGGCTGGCGGCAAGTCGCGCCGCGCGTTTGGCCTCTGATACCGATTTGCAGGTGATCCAGACCGTGATGGACAAGATGGAAGCCGCGCATAAGAAGACCAATCCGTCGGACGAAGCGCGGCTCGATGCCGAGTTTCACATGGCGATCATCGAAGCCAGTCATAACGTCATCATGCTGCACATGATGCGCTCAATGTTCCAATTGCTGCGCGAGGGGGTGTTTTATAACCGGCAGGTGATGTTCAAGCAGCGCACCACGCGCGGCGCGCTGCTGGATCAGCACCGCGCCATCAATGCTGCGATTCAGGCCCGCGATTCCGAGGCGGCGCGAGCGGCGGTGAACGACCATCTCAACTATGTGGAAAAGGCGCTGGTCGATCAGCAAAAGGCCAACCGCAACGAGGCGATTGCCCGTCGGAGATTTGAACACGAGCAATTGCGGTAAAGTCAGAGGCCGCGCCGGGATTGGCGTGGTGCTGCTGCTGGCCCAAAGCCCCCATGCGCGCAATACGAGGTGCCCACGGCCCCGCCGCACGGCGTGGTGTTCGAGGCCAGGGCACGCCCAGACCAATTCAGAAGCCATGGCTGTCTCATCGCGCAAGTCGTGCCGCAATTTTCATCGCCGTGGCCCGGCGCCGGTGTCAGGGGTTTCTTTTTTGCCCGTTCTAAATTTTACCAATTGATAAAATTTTAAATCGTGGAATACTGATCCTCAGCCATCCTTGACCGGAGACAGCCATGAGAGATCGTCAACTCACCCCCGGAATTACCGCAGGCCGCCTTGATTCGTCCGTTTTGCAGGGTAATTTCACTGATCTGCATCCCCCGCTCGATGATCACGAGGCGCTGGTGGCGGCGGATCGGTGTTACTTTTGCCATGATGCGCCCTGCATCACTGCCTGTCCCACCTCGATCGACATTCCACTCTTTATCCGGCAGATCGCTACTGGCACTCCCGAGGCGGCGGCCAAGACGATCCTGAGCCAGAATATTCTGGGCGGCATGTGCGCCCGCGTCTGTCCCACGGAAACGCTCTGTGAACAGGCCTGCGTGCGCGAGACGGCCGAGGGCCAGCCGGTGCTGATCGGGCGGTTGCAGCGCTATGCCACCGATACGCTTATGGAAAAGGGCGGGCATCCATTTGCCCGCGCGGCCGCGACAGGGCGGCGGGTGGCAGTGGTTGGGGCCGGGCCCGCAGGTCTGGCCTGTGCGCATCGTTTGGCGATGAAAGGCCACGACGTCACGCTCTATGATGAGCGCGCCAAGGCAGGCGGTCTGAATGAATTCGGCATCGCGGCCTATAAGAGCACCGACAGCTTTGCCGCACGAGAGGTGGCGTGGCTGATGCAGATCGGCGGGATCACTCTGGTTACGGGGCAGCGCCTTGGGCGGGAGATCACGCTGGCGGAATTGCAGCAGAGTCACGATGCGGTGTTCCTCGGGATCGGGCTTGGCGGGGTCAATGCGCTGGGTCTGAGCGGCGAGGATCGTGAGGGGATGCGCGATGCGGTGGATTTTATCGCAGACCTGCGGCAGGCCGAGGACCTGACGGATCTGCCCATCGGGCGGGATGTAGTGGTCATCGGCGGGGGTATGACGGCGGTTGATGCCTCGGTTCAGGCCAAACTCTTGGGGGCGCTCAATGTCACGCTGGTCTATCGGCGCGGGCGCGACCGGATGAACGCCAGCCGCTTTGAGCAGGATTTAGCCGCGTCCAAGGGGGTGCGGATCGTGGCCAATGCCACACCCATCGCCGTGCATGGCAACGGGGCGGTGCGCGAGGTGGAGTTTGAGTATAGCGATGATGATCTCAAGCCCACGGGCGCGCGGTTCCGTCTGGTCGCAGATCAGGTGTTCAAGGCGATTGGCCAGACGTTGGAAGGCGCCGATCTGCCCGCGCTCGACGGGCGCAAGATCGCCGTTTCAGGCCTCGGGCGCACCTCCCTGCCCGGGGTCTGGGCGGGGGGCGATTGTGCATCGGGGGGCGATGACCTGACCGTGACGGCGGTGGCCGAAGGGCGCGATGCCGCTGAAGATATCCACGCAACCTTGATGGCGGAGGGCTGAGCCATGGCTGATCTTACGACCACTTTCATTGGCATAACATCGCCGAACCCGTTCTGGCTGGCCTCGGCGCCGCCGACGGATAAGGAATACAACGTGCGCCGCGCCTTCGAGGCGGGCTGGGGCGGGGTCGTGTGGAAGACCTTGGGCGAGGCTGGGCCGCCGGTGGTCAATGTGAATGGCCCGCGCTATGGGGTGGTTTATGGCGCGGATCGTCGGCTTTTGGGGCTCAACAATATCGAGTTGATCACTGATCGCCCGCTGGAGGTGAACCTCGAAGAGATGCGCCGCGTCAAGCGCGACTGGCCGGATCGCGCGCTGATTGCCAGCCTGATGGTGCCGGTCAACGAGGACGCCTGGCGCGACATCCTGCACCGGGTCGAGGATACCGGATGCGACGGGGTGGAGCTGAATTTCGGATGCCCGCACGGGATGAGCGAGCGCGGCATGGGAAGCGCCGTGGGGCAGGTGCCGGAATATGTGGGGCAGGTGGCGCATTGGTGCAAGAAGCACTCAAGCCTGCCGGTGATCGTCAAGCTGACGCCGAATATTACCGACATCCGAAAACCGGCGCAGGCCGCCAAGGACGGTGGGGCCGATGCCGTCAGCCTGATCAACACGATCAATTCGATCACCTCTGTGGATCTCGACCTTTTTGCACCGCAGCCCACGATTGACGGGCAGGGCGCGCATGGTGGCTATTGTGGGCCAGCGGTGAAACCCATTGCGCTCAACATGGTGGCCGAGATTGCGCGCGACCCGGCGACGGCGGGCCTGCCGATCAGCGGCATCGGCGGTGTCACCACATGGCGCGATGCGGCGGAATTCATGGCGCTGGGCGCGGGCAATGTGCAGGTCTGCACGGCGGCGATGACCTATGGTTTCAAGGTCGTGCAAGAGATGATTTCGGGGCTGTCGCATTATATGGACGACAAGGGCTTCACCTCGGTCGAGCAATTGGTTGGCCGCGCGGTGCCCAATGTGGTCAACTGGAAGGACCTGAACCTCAATTACATCACCAAGGCCAAGATCAGTCAGGACGATTGCATCAAATGCGGGCGCTGCTATGCCGCCTGCGAGGATACCAGCCATCAGGCGATTGCGATGTCCGAGGACCGGGTCTTTACCGTCAAGGACGACGAATGCGTCGCCTGCAACCTCTGCGTCAATGTCTGCCCCATCGAAGGCTGTATCACGATGGAGCGGATGGCGGCGGGCATGGTCGATCCGCGCACCGGCGAGGTGGTGCGGGAGGAGTATGCCAATTGGACCACCCATCCCAACAATCCGGGGCGCTGTGCGGCGGAGTAGAACGGCAGATCAGATCATGCCGCCGGTGAGCGGGGTCGGTCAACGGGGCCGGGACAGGTCGTGCGGCGCGTCCCGGCCGGTTGGGCCATAAGGGATGTCCCGGGCTTGCAGGCTTGTCTGCATTTGACACGGTCAGCCCTGAATGAGCCGCTTCAGCATGAGCCGAAAGTCACGCCTCTTGGGTCTCTTGATCGTGGAGCCAGCGCAGAACCTCTTTGGTATGCTCGCCCAAACGCGGCGGTGCCGAAGGCGCCCGCACCGGCGTATCTGAGAACCGCAATGGGGACTGAACCAGGCGCAGCTTGCCATGCAGCGCGTCCGGTACCTCGGTGATCATGCCCCGCTCTATGACATCCGGTGACGTGAACACCTCGGACACTGTACGAACCTTGCCGCCCGGCACTTTGGCGGACTTGAGATCGGTCAGCCAATCTGCGGTATTGCGAGTTGCAAAGGCGGCTTCCAATAACGGGATAAGCGTATCTCGATTGTTCACGCGATCACGGTTGCGGGTATAGCGCGGATCGTCCGGCAGATCGGGCAGGTCCAACACGTTTTTGCACAATGCGCGGAACTGGCCGTCATTTCCACAGGCAAGGGCCAGAGTGCCGTCAGCCGTGCCAAACAGCTGGTAGGGCACGACCGTCGCATGGGCGTTGCCATAGCGTGGGCTTTGTTCGCCGGTCTGAAGGTAGCCGGACGCGACGTTGGCCAGCAGCGCGACGGCGGAATCGAACAGCGCAATATCCAGATGCTGACCCCGCCCAGTCCGTTCCCGCGCGATAAGGGCGGCCAGAATGGCCTGCACCGCGTTCATCCCGGTGACAAGATCAGAAATGGCAACGCCCAGCTTCATCGGCTCGCCGTCTGGCTGGCCGGTGATTGCCATCAGACCGCTTTCGGCCTGAATGGTGAAATCATATCCGCCCTCGGCGGTACGCGGGCCACTGCGCCCGTAACCCGATACCGAGCAGTAGATCAGGCGCGGGTTGACCTGCGCAAGTGTTTCCGGATCAAGGCCGAAGGCCGCCAGCGCGCCGGATCGGAAATTCTCGACCAACACATCCGCCTTGGCGGCGAGTTGGCGCAATGTCTGTTGCCCCTCGGGTGATTTCAGGTCGATTGCAACCGACTTTTTGGAGCGGTTGCAGCACGTGAAATAAGTCGATTCGCCGTTCAGTTCGGGTGGCATCCAGCCGCGCGTGTCGTCGCCGGAGGCCGGGTTTTCTATCTTCCAGACCTCCGCGCCCAGATCGGCCAGCGTCTGGGTGCAGCTGGGGCCGGCCAAGACGCGCGATAGGTCAAGCACGCGGATACCGGCGAGGGCGGGATCACTCATCGTTGCCACCACTGATCATGTGGAGACCCGGCCCCAGATGTGCCGCGCCGTCGATCTGTATCAGCTGGCCTGTCATCAGTGCGCCTGCCGGGCTGGCCAAAAAGGCCGTCAGTTCTGCCACCTCTTCGACACTTGTGGTGCGGCCCATGGGTGTGGCCGCGACAAGGCTGTCCAGCATCTGGCGCGCGGCCTCGTCCGACAGACCTGCGGTCACAACGGTGCCGGGGCCGAGGCAGTTCAGGCGAATGCCGTCCTGCGCCCATTCCAGCGCCAACGTGCGGGTCAGGCCCAGTACCCCGGCGCGTGCGGCGACCGAATGGGCCAGCCCCATGGAGCCGCGGTTGATCCCGGAAAGCGAAATATTGACGACAGCACCGCGTGCCGCCTTGAGATACGGGTAGGCCGCCTTGGTTGCAGAGAAGACCGCACTCAGGTTCAGGTCCAGCACGGAATCCCAGCCCTTTCGGCTGATCTTGGTCGCGGGAGCAAAGAACTGTCCGCCAGCATTGTTCACCAGCAGGTTGATGCCATGCCGATCCCCGGCGCGGGCCAGTGCCGCGTCCAGCGCTTGGGTGTCGCGCACGTTCAGTGCCTCGAAATGAAAGCTGCCGGGCAGGTCCGCTGCCAGATCGGCGGTTTCCTTCAGCGATTGTTCGCGGCGGCCAACGCCGGTCACGGTCATTCCCAACGCGCACAGGCGCAGTGCGATGGCGCGGCCGATGCCGCTGCCAGCGCCGCTGACGACGGCACCTTGTCCGGTGAAAATACCATCCCGCAGAACCGGCTGCGGTGTGAACTCTGAGATGCTCATGGGGTTGATCCTTTGCTGGAAGTCCGGGATGCGCTGCCGAGCGGTGGCGCAGGTGCGCGGGCAATGCGCGCACCGTCGAAAAGGGCGGGAAAACTGGGGACATGTTCGCCGGTCGGCAACGCTACAGTGCCGCCACCGGGGCGCAGCGCCTGAATGCGCGCAATGCCGTCTGCCGGTTTGCGCACGGCGCCCGCCGGGATGCCGCTGGGGCCAAGTTGGGCCAGCACATGCTCGACGCTGTGCTGGCGCGTCCAGTTCTCGATCATCATGTCGAAGGCGTCGGCGCGAGCCAGCCGCTCGGCCTTGGGCGCGTCCTCGCCGCCGACAATGGGGCGCAGACGAGCCCAATAGGCATCCAGACCGCCGTAGATATAGACATGCCCATCAATGCAACCATAAACGCCAGAGGGTGCCGATGCCCGGTCGCGGTTGCCTGAGGGCGAACCGATCTGCGCGCCCTCCATCACCAGAATTGCAGCAGGACCGAGCAGCATGGCAGAGGCCACCTCCATCATCGTCAGGTCGATGACGGTGCCTTTTGTCGCCGGGTCGAGCAGCGCCATCGCCGTGGCGTATGAGGCGTAAAGGCCTGAATAGAAATCCACCGGCCAGCTTGAGGACACGCGCGGCGTGCCATCCAGATTGCCATTCATCCAGGCAAACCCGCTTTCGCATTGCGCGATCGTGTCCATGCAGGTGCGATCATCCTGCTGGCCAAAGCCGGAAATCAACGTGACCACCAGATGCGGATGCCGCGCGCGCAAGCTGTCGCCGTCCAGCCCCAGCTTGCGCAAGGTGCCCGGCGCAAGGTTGCACAAAAGCGCGTCGGCCCCGGCCAGAAGCGTCTCGAACTGCCCACGCCCCGCTTCGCTGCCCATATCGACAACAAGGCTGCTTTTGCCCGTGTTGAAGCACCTGAAATAAGCGCTGCCAAATTCCGTTCCCGGCAATTCGCGCGATCCATCCCCGCGCGCCGGTTCCAGCTTGATCACTTCGGCGCCGAAATCGGCCAGCAACTGACCTGCTGTCGGGCCTGCGATGAATTGCGTGAATTCGATAACGCGGCGGCCTGTCAGGGGCTTGGGGGGAGGCATGGTTACTCCTTCACGACGCGGGTTGCCTTGTGGACGGTGCGGGGCAGGGTGCCGGCATCCAACACCTCGACGTCGAAACTGACGTTCAGCTGCGTGCGTAACGCCGCCTTCAATCTCTCGCCGAGGCCGCTATCGGTGGAGTCCTCGCGCTCGACCCGTAATGTAATGCGGCGCAGCATTCCGGTGTTGGGGTCCTTCATACTGTCGTTGACGACCAGAACATATTCGTTGGTGGTGCCGGGGTGGGCGCGCACAACATCCTCGACCGCGCTGGGAAACAGGTTCACCCCCCGCACGATCAGCATGTCGTCGCCACGGCCATGGACCCCGCCGACCAGCCGGGCATGTGTGCGCCCGTCAGCGGCGGGCGTGCTGTCGCGTACCACGATGTCACCGGTCCACCAACGCACCAGCGGGCAGGCCTCTTTGTCCAGATGGGTCAGGACCAGCACGCCGGGCGTGCCGTCAGGCACAGGGTCGTCCGTCTTGGGATCAAGGATTTCAACATAGATAAAATCCTCGGCCAGTGTCGGGCCGGTCTGCGCGGCGGTATCCCAGCCGATGGGCTGGCATTCCAGCGCACCGTAGCAGTCAAACATCTTGGCGCCCCATTGCCGCTCGATCTTTTCGCGGGTGCCGGGGATGCTGGCGCCCGGTTCACCGCCGACGCAGACCATCTCGACGCTGGAAGTTGCCAGATTAATGCCGCGGGCGATAGCGGCCTCGGCGATATGGGCCATGAACGACGGTGTGCCGATGACGCAGCGGGGCTTGTACTGCAAGATCGTGTCAATCTGGCGCTGCGTGTCGACTGACCCGCCGGGAATGACCAGCGCGCCCAGTTTCTGGGCTGCCATTGTTGCACCAAGGCCGCCGACAAACCATGAATAGCCGAACATGCAGTGGAATACGTCGGCTTTTCGCAAACCCTGCGCATACAGATACCGCGCATAAAGGTCCGCCCAGCGATCCGCGTCATGCGCGCTCCAAAGCACAGGGGCGGGCGCTGCAGTCGTACCGGAGGAAAAATGCACGCGCACGGCGTCTGCCATATCCACCGCGCGGAAGGTGCCAAAGGGGGGATCCTCGGCCAGACCGGCCACATAGTCCTTTTTGCGCGTCAGTGGCAGGCGGCGCAGATCATCAAGCGATGTGAAGGTTTCAGGATCAAAGCCGCATTCGGCAAAAACCTTGCGGTAATGTGCGCTGGTGCGCCCCACACGGATCAACTGCGCTTTCATCTGTTCGGTCTGATAGGCGGTGATCCGGTCGCGCGGCCACAGCTCGCGGGCGTCCCAGACAGTATCTGAATGAGGGGTTTCAGCCTGATTTTGGCTCATGGTCGGGTTCCTTCTGAATACCTTGCATGGCGAAGGAAACCAGTGTTTCCACGATCATGCGGTTGCTTTGGGCGTCCTGTATTTTGCGCGGTCGATACCAGACGGTGACCCAGTTCATTGCGCCAAAGAACGGTTTGGTTAAAAGGCGGGGGGGCATGTCACTGAACAGGCCCTCGCGGGCGCCCTGATCGATGACTTCGGCAAATATCTGCTCGTAAGTGTCGCGCAACTGATTGATTTCACGCAATTCATTGACATAGCGATAGCCCGATGAGTGGAACAGATACCGTTCAAGACCCTGCACCGACACCTTTTGGATCGGCAGATCGGCCAGCAGCATACCCAGATGCGCCTCGGCCATGCCGCGCAGCTTGTCAGCCGGGCCAAGGTTGCTGCGCGCGATCGGTTCGATCTCGGCCATCAGGCGGGCCATGGCGGTGCGCTGAATGTCAAAGAAGATGTCGGCCTTGCTTTTGAAGTAGTAGTAGACACGTCCCTTGGTCGCGCCCAACCGTTCGGCAATCGCGTCGATCGACGTCATGGCGTAGCCGAGATCGGTGAAAAGCTCGGCCGCCGCCTGTAAAATTTCTTCGCGGGCTGCTGCTGCGGCATCGGTTGTGGGTTGGGCGCGGGACATGGGTACTCTCCGGTTGTGGTCAGGCAGACGCCTCTTGCGCTGCCTTTTCCACCTCTTTACGCACCGCGCGCGCCAGAACAAGGCGCTGGATCTCGGATGTGCCTTCGTAGATTTCCAGAATTCGCTGGTCGCGATACAGCCGTTCGGCGAGGTTCGGTTTGCAATAACCAAAGCCACCCCAGACCTGCACCGCCACATCCGCCGCTTTGTGCGACACTTCAGAGGTGTGAAGTTTGGCCATCGCGCCGAGGTTGGTGACATCCTCGCCGGCGTCATAGGCGCGCGCGGCCTCGTATAGCATCAGGCGCGCTCCCGAAATTTCGGTTGCCAAATCGGCCAGTTTGAACCCGATTCCCTGATTGTCGATGATCGGATTGCCAAAGGCGTGCCGCTCGACCGCGCGTTCGGCGGCGGTGCGGTATGCCGCCAGCGCCAGACCCAGTGACTGTGCCGACACCATGATGCGGCCCACGTTCAGCGTTTTCAGCGCCAGTCGCAGCGCGCGACCCTCTTCGCCGATCAGGGCGTCGCTTGCCACCCAAGTGTCCAGCTTGAGATTCGAGGTTTGGGTGCCGCGAATACCCATCTTGTCACTCAGCTCGTCAATGCTGACGCCATCGGCTTCCTTGTCGACCATGAACGCCGAGATGCCGCGCCCGCCCGCCTCGGGATCGGTCTTGGCGAACACCACATAATACCGCGAGGCGCCGCCATTGCCGATCCAGTATTTTTCGCCCTTGATACGCCAGCCTTCGCCTTCGCGTTCGGCTGTGGCGGTGATTGCAGCGGCATCCGATCCGGTCGAGCGTTCCGACAACGCAAAGCTGGTGGCTGTGCCTTGGGCCATCTCGCCCAGATACTTGTGCTTTTGATCGTCGCGACCGCCCAGAAGGACCGGGAACGCGCCCAGCTGGCAGGCGCACAGGATCGCGGCGGTGGACGAGCAAGCGGTGGCGACACGTTCAACCGCCGCGATGGTGGCCGTCAGGGGCGCGCCGCCGCCGCCGAATTCGGAGGGAATGAACAGCCCGGCCAAGCCGGATTTCACCAGCTCGTCGATGCTCTCCCATGGATAGCGTTGATCGCGGTCCAGCTCTTCGGCGAGGGGGGCGAATTTTTCATCGCTCAGGCGCGCGGCAATATCATGCCATTTTTGCGCTTCGTCATTCAGTTTGGGGGTCCAGATCACAGTCACCGGAGTGGCTCCTTTTTAGGTGTTATGTTTTGGGCACGGCGCTTGAGCCAGCGCAGCACATCGCTGGCTGGTCCGGTCAGACCGCGCGGCATGAAGGACAGGACGACAATCAGAATCGATCCCAGAATGATCCGGTCTACATAGCCGCCGAAGGACAGAAATTTCTCCTGACACAGAATCAACGCCACGCCGATGAGAGGGGCCAGCAGGATGCGCCGACCAATCAGCACCACGGCGGTCAGCATCAGGATCAGGAAATACATGTCGACGACATCGGCACTGATATAGGCGCGCTGATAGGAATAGAGCCATCCGGCAGCCGCAGTGATGGGCGCGGAAAACAGGAACACCTGAATGCGCACGCGGTGCGGGTCGATGCCCGACATGGTGGCAAGACGCGGGTTGAGATGCACTGTCATCGCTTCCTGTCCCAGCCGCGAGCGGCGGAAACAGCGCACCAGATACAGCGTGGCGATCAGCAGCAACCAGGCCACCGGCCACAATTCGCGGTCCGTAAGGGCCTTGTAGCCGAAAATCTTGAACAAAGGGATGCCTGTAATGCCATCCGAGCCGCCCAGAAATGCCCAGTTTGCGGCCAATGTCATGCCCACCACCGTGACGGCATAGGTGACCAGCGAGAAGACGAACTCCCGCATGCGCAATGTGACGATGCCGATGCCTGCTGCAATGATTGCGGCGACGGCAATGGCAAGCAGCAAGGTCGTGATAGGATCAAACCCCCAGCGCGACGATCCGATGGCCGATGCATAGGCACCTGCGGCAAAGAACACGGGATGGGCCAGACTGACCTCGCCCAGATCCGAGACGATAACGTCGAGGCCATAGGACATGACCGCAAAGATCGCGATCAGCACAAAGGCCGAGTAAACGGCACCCGAACCGCCAAGCAGCGCAGGGGCGACCAATATCAGACCAAGGCCAGCCAGCCATGAAAGAGGTGTCATCATCCGCATGTCAATGCGCCCCCGGGCGCGAAGCAAGGCCGCCGGGACGTAGCACCAGCACGACAATCAAAAAGACGAACATTGCCGCTGTCGAGTAGGCCGCCGAGACGTAGGCACCAAAGAACGCAGCAAAAAGACCAAGTGCGATACCGGCCACATAGCTGCCGGTAATGCTGCCGATCCCGCCCAGCACCACGACGACAAAGGTGATAATGACCTGATCGAACCCCATCGAGGTCAAGATCGGAGTGCGCGGCGCAATCAGCGCGGCGGCAATGGCTACGGCGGCGCCCTCGAAGGCAAACACGCCCAGATAAACCTTGCGAATATCAATGCCGGCCAGCAGCGCCAGCTTGGGGTCTTCGGCCACCATGCGGACCAGACGGCCAACACGGGTTTTCTCGACCACATATTTCAGGAAGGCAAAGAACAGGATCGCGACGATGATAATGGCGATATCCTGCCATGTGATCCAGATATCCCCGATATAGATGTCCCGTACCGATAGCGGCGTATCCAAAATTTGCCCGGTCGAGCCAAAGAACAGCGCTGCGACCCCCTCCAGCACATGGCCAAAGCCCAAGGTCACGATCATCACCGATACCAGATCCTGTCGGATGGTCAGCTGCAACATTGTGCGCTGCATCAGATATCCGACGCCAATACCCACCGCCATGGCAATGGGAATGGCGGCGATATAGGGCAGGCCAAAGCGCGACATGACAAACCATGTTACGAAGGCGCCCAGCATATACATCTGCCCGTGGCCAAAATTGACCAGCCGCGCAACGCCCAGAAGAACGGTCCAGCCGATAGCAATCAGCGCATAGGAATGGCCCAGCACCAGACCGTTGATAAGCTGTTGGGTAAAATTCATGAGTCCGCTCCCAGATATGCGTCTGCGACGCGGGGATCTGTCTTCATCTCGGCCACCGGCCCTTCGGCCAGAATCTGGCCTCGCTCCAGTAGGATCAGGCGATCAACGGCGCGGATGGCGGCCTTGACGTTTTGCTCGACCAAAAGGACGGTCAGCCCTTCGTCTACCAGCGTGCGCACGGTTTGCAGAACCACCGACACCAGCCGGGGGGCAAGGCCGATCGACGGCTCGTCCAGCATCAGCATCCGCGGCGCCAGCCGCAGCGCGCGGGCAATGCCCAGCATCTGCCGCTCTCCGCCGGACAGTTGCCCGCCCAGATGATCGCGCCGTTCAGCGAGATTGGGGAAAAGATCGTAAATCTCGTCTGTGGTGTAAATCCGCCGGCCACCTGCCTGCGCCGGATTGGCGGCATGGGCCAGATTTTCGGCAACGCTCATGGTGGCAAAGACCAGATCGCTTTCCGGGATCAGCAGCAGACCGCGGCGAACCCGTTCGGGCGTGGATAGGGCGTTGATCGACTCGCCGTCCAGCAGCACGTCGCCCGTCACCTTGGGCGCGCCGCGCGACCAGCCCAGCAGGGCGTTGGCAAAGGTTGATTTGCCCGCGCCATTGGCACCGACGATACCGGCCAGTTCGCCCTCTGCCAACTGAAAATGCTTGACCGACAGGGCGCGGTTTCCGGCATAGACAACCGACAGGTTGTGTACCTCAAGAACGGGGGGGGTGGGGCTGAGGGCGCTCATTCGTCGCGTCCCAGATAGGCTTCCAGAACGTGGGGATCATGGCGGATTTCCGTGGGCGTGCCGTAGGCCAGCCGTCTGCCACGATCCAGCACGACAATGCGGTCGGTGATTTGCATGACAAGGTCCATGTGATGTTCGATGACAACGATAGCCATGCCGCCCGCGCGCAGTGCCAGCAGGCGATCGCACAGCTTGCGCATGTCCTCACCGCCAAGCCCGGCGGCTGGCTCGTCCAGCAACAGGATGCGCGCGCCGGTGCCATTGGCCAGCGCAATCGACAACATGCGCTGCGTGCCATAGGGGATCTCGCCCGGCAGGCGATGATGAAACTCGGGCGGTATGCCCATGTGCGCCAGCGCATCTGCCGCGATCTGGCGGGTATGCGCGGCCCTGCGGTGTTCGGACAAGGGGCGCAGGATCGTACTCAGCAGGCCCGTGCCGTGCTCAGGCTGAATGACAGCGATCATGTTTTCCAGCACCGTCAGATGGGTGAAAAAGGCATTCTGCTGGAAGGCGCGCCGCAGGCCCAACGCGGCCAGACGGCTGGCGGGCACGTTTGTGACGTCGCGCCCGTCAATTTCAACTTTTCCGGTGCGCTGCACCATGTTGGTCGTGGCATTATAGCAGGTGCTTTTGCCTGCGCCGTTGGGACCGATGATGCCCAGGATTTCACCTGGGTTTACTTCCCAGTTGACATCATCGAGTGCCACCAGTGCGCCAAAGGCCACGCGCAGGCCCTTGACCCGGAGGGTGCCACCATCTGTCTGGAACATGTTATCCATCGGTCCCGCTCGCTCCTGTCTGCGATCAGTTGGCGCCGCTGCGAACAACGATCTTCTGATCGGTCACATCAAAGATGTAATGGTTGCTGTTCAGCTGGCCGTTCTCGCCAAAGGTGATGTCGCCAAGCACGGTGTTTTCAAAGCTGCCGCCACGGATACGGTTTGCCACCGCCTCTTTCTCCAGGCTCTCGACGTTATTCGCGGCCATTGCCCAGACCTGAAGCGCGGTTGCACCAAGGGCCATGAACTTGTCCGGCGTATAATCGTGCAGCTCTTCCGTTGCCGCAATAAAGCGCTGGTTGACCTCGTTCGAAGCAAACGGCTCGACTTTGGGGAAATAGATATCGGCGCCGACCAATCCTTCGGACGCGTCGCCGGCAACCTCGATCACACTGGGCGCCACCGTGCCAACGGCTGCGATCAAAGAGCCGGGCAGACGGCTGCGTTTGGCCTGGCGGATGATGGCGGGCATGCCCAGCCCCTCGTTGGCGTTGATCGCGATGGTGATGTCAGGATTGGCCGATTTTACGTTCGACAACTGCACGCGGAAATCGGCCTGATCGAAGGGGAACAGCTCTTCTGCGACCTTTTCGTATTGATGCCCCAACTCCTTTAGCGATGCCTCGATGGAGGCCTGTGCGCCAGTGCCATAGGCATCGTTTTCGGTCAGAAAGGCGATGCGCGTGGCGCCCGCATCCGCAATGAATTGCGCAATGACCGCCCCATCCTGAGCGTTCGAGCTGTTCAGGCGCACGGCCAGCGGATTGCCCTCGCCCGACAAGATCGGATCGGCCTTGG
The DNA here is from genome assembly GCF_048262375.1 of Roseovarius sp. GTDB lineage: Bacteria > Pseudomonadota > Alphaproteobacteria > Rhodobacterales > Rhodobacteraceae > Roseovarius. The sequence continues at coordinate 95,275 of NZ_JBLXFE010000002.1, read as the reverse complement.
AGATTGCAGTGATGTCCATGATGCCCGCGCGGGCGATGACCGGCTGCATTGCCAGAGTCACAGGGCTGTTCCAGCCTTCGATGATCACGTCGACGCCTTCGGAAATCAGTTCGTTCGCGCGTGATACGCCGACGGCGGGGGTCGATTCGTCATCGCGGCTGATAAGCTCCAGTTGGCGGCCCAGAACGCCGCCATCCTCGTTGATCATCTTGGCCATGGCTTCGATGGCCCAGTTGACATGTTTGCCCTGAGGGCCGGCGCCGCCGCTGAGCGGGAAGATCACACCAACCTTGATCGGATCCTCCTGCGCCTGCGCACCGGATGCCAGCAAGCCTGCGGCTATCATGGCGGCGGCTGCAGTCCTTGCGAATGTCGAAAATACCATTTTCTTTCTCCCTAGAGTGGTCGCATTTTGCGTGCGACCAATTTTGATCATCGCACCAAACCTGCGCGACCCTCCTGTCGCTGTGCCGATTTGTATGCTGGCTGGCGGGCGCATTGCCGCGCCAGGATGGCAAGCGCACCATGCCACTGGAAGTTAAGATACTAATGGGTATGTTGATCTGTCAATCGTTCTGTTGATCTTATTTTCACTCTCTTCACGGGTGAGGTGGTATCGCTGAAGTGTCTTTTTCCCTCATTTTTGGTAATTTAACCTCTAAAAACATTGATCATGCATATGAAAATTCCTGTGACCTGGGTAAATAACCGCGTTTCGCCTTTTTCGGTGGTTGTGAAAATATTACTTGTTAAAATACCAGTCGGTATGTCAGCTTGTTGCGGAGAGGAGAATCCATGAGACCGATTCACGCAGACCCAGATGATTTGATCCGGTTCGATCAGCGCGGTGCCGTTGGCGTCGTCACACTGTGCAGGCCGGACGCGCGCAATGCGCTGAGCGTTCCGATGCTTGAGCAGTTGGCGAAGATCATGGGCGCGTGCGATGCGGCGCAGGATGTGCGCTGCATCGTCCTGACCGGAGGGTGCACTGTGTTTTCCGCAGGTGCGGATCTCGACGTTTTGTCCGGCCACACCGCCGCCACCTATCCTGATTCGGTCAACCGTCGCGCCTTTGATGCGATCCGCGCAATCCGCACGCCGGTTGTAGCGGCCGTTGCGGGGTATTGTCTGGGCGGTGGCTGCGAAATTGCGCTGGCCTGCGATCTGATAGTCGCCGCCGACACTGCACAGTTCTCGCAGCCCGAGATCAATCTTGGGTTCATTCCTGGTGCGGGTGGCACGCAGCTATGGGCGCAGCGCGCCGGGCAGGGTGCGCAGGCGCGTGCGGTCTTGACAGGGGGCATGCTGGACGCCTTCGCGGCGCGGCGCGCCGGGATTGCCGATCTGGTGGTGCCCGCAGGTGCGCTGGCCGCTGCGTCGCTTGAGTTGGCGCAAGATATCGCCGCCAAAGCGCCGCTGGCCACGCGCGCGGCCAAGGCCGCGATGCGTGCGCCCTGGGGCGCACCGTTGAACGCGGCGCTGGAGCAGGAAGTCGCCCTGATGTCCGGCCTGCTGGCCAGCGCTGATGCGAGTGAGGGCATTGCCGCCTTTCTGGAAAAGCGCAAGCCCCGCTTTGAGGGGCGCTGAGCAATGGGAATGGTTATGTCAAAGGTGGTCGAAATTGACGGTGGTGCCGAGGACATGGCGCTGACCGGCGCGCTACGCAAGGCATCCCGCGATGCGGCATGCCTGCTGATCGCGGGCGATCTTTCTGCAGGTCTGGACGCGCCCGCAGGCTGGATTTTGCAGCTGACTGATGCGCCGATCCTGCCGATAGTTTTGGCGGACGGACCGATCGGCACACGCGGCTTTGCGTTGCTTTTGCTGGCGGATGTAGCCGTCATTGGTGCCAATGCCGCATGCAATGACGCGGATTTTGCCGCTCTGGCCGAGCTTGCAGCAGTCCGGCTGGGTGTATTGAACGCGCGGCGCGTGTTGCTGGCCGCCGATCCCTTGTCAGAGCTGATCGCGATCGGCCATGCCACTCGCGCCGACGCGCCGTTTGACGCGGCACGCAGCCGTGCCGAGGCGCTTGCGCCCATGGCGCATCGGTTGCGCCGGGGCTGGCGCGCGGCGCGTGATCTGCCCGCAGGCGAGGCGTTGGCCTATGCTGCTTGGTTTAACTCAGTGTCTATTAAGGAGGCGTCGTAATGCCCCAAGATCCGCGTTTTGATGACCCCGGACCCGATGCCCAGTGGCAGGCCGCTTTGGCAGATGGGCAGTTCGTAATTCAGTGCTGCGGCACTTGCGGCGCAGCACAATTCCCGCCCGCCGTGATCTGTCGTGCCTGCCATGGCGCGATGCTGAAGATGGTGCCGGCATCGGGCAAAGGGACGGTTTACTCGACGACCACCGTGCGTGGCCGCGAGGGCGGGCATGATGTTTCGATCATCGAACTGGCCGAAGGGCCGCGCATGATGGCCTGTGTCGAGGGCGATCCCGAGGCGGTGCGCATCGGGCAGGCGGTCACGGCACGTGTCGCGGCCGGTGAGCCGCCGAGGGTTGTTTTTTCACCGGAGGGCGGGGCATGAGCGATACATTGCGCGGCAAGGTAGCCATCGCGGGCATCGGCAATACGCGGCGCTGGTATGCGCCTGGACGGTCGGCCTATGACCAGTTGGAAGAGGCGGCATTTCTGGCGCTTGAGGATTGCGGGTTGAAGCTGGGCGATGTCGATGCGCTGTATTGTGCGCATTCTACTTCTGGCCTGCCGGTGCTGAACGTGGCGGAACGTTTGGGCCTAGGCCCGAAACTGCGCCATGCGGATGGAACCATGGTGGGCGGCGCGTCGTTCCTGTTCCATATGCGCAGCGCGGTATCGGCGCTGAATTCTGGCCAGTGCGACGTGGCGCTGATTTGCTACGGCTCCAATCAAGCCAGCGCTGGCGGGCGGCTGGTGCCAATGCCGGACCCGCAACCCTATGAGGCCCCGTACAAGCCGCGCTATCCGATTTCCAGCTATGCGCTGGCCGCTGCACGTCACATGCACGTCTATGGCACAACCCGCGAACAGCTGGCTCAGGTGGCGTTGGCCGCGCGCGCATGGGCGCAGATGAATCCTGATGCCCAAGAGCGCGGGCCGCTCGCGCTGGACGATGTGTTGAGCGCGCGGATGGTGTCTGATCCTCTGAGCAAGGCGGATTGCTGCCTTGTTACCGATGGCGGCGCGGCGCTGGTTCTGACCCGTGCCGACCGGGCCCGTGATCTGGCCCGCCCGCCGGTGTATATTCTGGGTACAGGCGTTGCGGTCAGTCATCGTCAGATTTCGCAAATGCCAGACCTGACCACCAGCGCCGCCGCCATATCCGGCCCTGCGGCACTGCGTGAGGCGGGGCTGGCGATCGGCGAAGTAGATCATGCGATGCTGTATGATGCGTTCACCATCTGCACGCTGATGTTTCTTGAGGATCTGGGATTCTGCGCTAAGGGCGAAGGCGGCGATTTTGTTGCTTCGGGGATCATTGCACCGGGCGGCGCGCTGCCGGTGAACACCAATGGTGGCGGCCTGTCCTGCAACCATCCCGGCATGTACGGGCTTTTCACCGTGTTGGAGGCCGTCACGCAATTGCGCGGCGATGCGGGCGCGCGGCAGGTGGCCGGTGTCGAGGTGGCGCTGGCGCATGCCAATGGCGGCGTTTTGTCCAGTCAGGCAACAGCGATCCTCGGCGCTGCCGCGACACTATGAACAGGAGATGTGAGATGAGCAAGATATTGGATGGCAAGGTGGCCATCGTCACCGGCGCGGGCCAAGGCGTAGGCGCGGCCATTGCCAAAGGGCTGGCAGCAGATGGCGCCAAGGTTGTGGTCAATGATGTTGGTGTCACGCTTCAGGGCGAGGTCGAAAACGCCTCGGCTGCCAATGAGGTGGCGCAGGCAATCCGTGATGCGGGTGGCGAGGCGGTAGGCAATACCGATTCTGTTTCGGAATGGGATTCGGCGCAGCGGATTGTCGAGACAGCCATCGACACATACGGGCGCGTCGATTTGATCGTGAACAATGCGGGCATCCTGCGTGACGCGATTTTTCACAAAATGCAGCCCGATCAGTTCGAGGCGGTGCTGAACGTCCATTTGCGTGGCGCGTTCAATGTCAGCCGCGCGGCGGCCCCCCATTTCAAGGATCAGCAGAGCGGCAGTTATGTCCACATGACGTCAACCGCCGGGCTGATCGGCAATTTCGGACAGGCCAATTATATGGCGGCCAAGATGGGCATTGTCGGTCTGTCTAGGTCGATCGCAATGGATATGCAGCGTTCGAATGTGCGCTCCAACTGCATCGCGCCCTTTGCCTGGAGCCGTATGGTCAGCTCGATCCCGACGGAAACCGAAGCCGACAAGATTCGCGTTGACAAGCTCAAGCGCATGACGCCGGAAAAGATCGCGCCGCTGGTGGCGTTCCTCGGTTCAGATGCGGCCGAAAAGATCAGCGGTCAGATATTCTCTGTCCGCAATAACGAGATTTACCTCTTTAGCCAGCCGCGCCCGGTGCGCACCCTGCATCGTGGTGACGGCTGGACTGCCGATGCGCTTGCGGACATGTTGCCAGATGCGTTTGGCACATGGCTGACCCCACTGGAGCGGTCGGCGGATGTGATCACATGGGATCCGGTCTGATGCCCCTTGATCCCGATGTCCTGCTGAACATGCATATCGACCCGGTGCGTCGGCGTTATGACTGGCGCGACACTGCGCTTTATGCGCTGGGTCTGGGATATGGCACCGATCCGATGGACGAGGACCAGCTGCGTTTCGTGATCGAGCGCGAGCAGCAGGCGATGCCCACAATGGTCAACGTGCTGGGCCATGACGGATCGTGGATGAAACGTCCCGAGACAGGCATCGATTATACCAAGGTTGTGCATGGCGAGCAGGCCATGCAGATACATGCCCCGCTGCCCGTATCAGGCGAGATCATCGCCCAAACCCACATCGAGGAAATCGTTGACAAGGGCGAGGGTAAGGGCGCGCTGGTCACGGCCCGGCGCGAGATCCGCGACGCTGAGACGGATGCGCCGTATGCAACGGTCTGGCTGACGATCTTTTGCCGCGGTGCGGGTGGTTTTGGTGGCACGCCAAAGGCGTCGCGCCAGCCCCATGCGCAGCCTACGGACCTGCCGGAGACGTCGGTGACGCTGACGACCCGTCCTGAGCAGGCGCTGATCTATCGTCTGTCGGGTGACTACAACATGCTGCACGCTGATCCCGCAACCGCGCAAAGAGCCGGGTTTGACCGGCCCATCCTGCATGGTCTGGCGACGTTCGGCATGGCCTGCCGCGCGTTGATTGACCGGTTCTGCGCCGCCGATGGCACCCGCGTGCGTGCCCTTGAGGGACGATTCTCCGCCCCGGTTTATCCCGGTGAGGCGATCACGATCGATATGTGGCCCCAAGGGGCCGGGCAAGCCGCCTTCGCGGCCCGCGTGGAGGACCGCGAGGTTCTGCGCAACGGGCGGTTTGATTTCAGCTAATCCGCTAACAAGAGTGAGACGGAACCAATGGATTTCAATCTGACTGACGATCAAAGGCAATTGCAGGACAGCGCACGCCGTTTTGCGCGGGCTGAACTTGCTGCGCTGGCGATCGAGACCGAAGAAACCGGCCATCCGATCAACGATGCTTGGATGGCGCGTTATGCCGATCTGGGGGTGCTGGGCGTCAACACGCGCGAGGAGCATGGCGGGCTGGGCCTGCCTCATCTCGATGCGTTTCTGGTGATGGAGGAATTCGCCAAGGTCTCGGTCGGTGTTGCCTTTCCGGTATTCGAAACCTCGGCTGGCCCGGTGCGCATCGTCGAGGCACTGGGCCATCCCGATCTGGCGGCGCGCGTTGTTCCTGCCTCTGTGCAGGGCAAGATGATGGTCGCCATCTGCATGTCCGAACCGGGTGCAGGCACCGCGCTGACCGATCTGCGCACCACCGCACGGATCGACGGCGACGAGATTGTGATAAACGGCGCCAAGCGCTGGTGTTCGGGCGCGGGTCATTCGCAGGGCTATGTGGTGTTTTGCCGCTTTGACGACACGCCCGGCGCCAAGGGTATCGGCGCGGTCTTTGTGGATAAAGACACACCCGGCCTGACCTTTGGCCCGCAAGAGCGGCTTATGGGCTTTCGCGGCGTGCCTTCCGCCGACATTATGCTGGATGAGGTGCGCGTGCCGCGCGAACATCTGCTGGTCGGCGCTGGCGGCTTCTCTCAGCTGATGGGCCTGTTCAATCTGGAGCGTCTGGGCAATGCAACCATGGCGCTGGGCGTTGCGGCAGGCGCGCTGGAGCAGGTGCAGACCTATGTTCAGGACCGCAGCCAGTTCGGCAAGGAAATCATCGACTTTCAAGCGGTTCAGATGCGTCTGGCCGAAATGGCGATCAAGGTCGAGGCGTCGCGCCTGATGATCCACCGTGCCGCTGCCAATGCTGGCACTGGATTGCCGAAATCGGACGAGGCGGCGATGGCGAAGTGCATGGCCAATGAGATCACACGCGAGGTGACGACAGCCGCGATGCAGCTGATGGGCGGTTATGGCTATGCGCGCGAATACGGGATGGAACGGCGCGTGCGCGACAGTTTCGGCTGGGGCATCGCGGGCGGGTCCATCGACATCCAGAAAGTGAATATCGCCGCAGGGCTGGTCGGTCGGCGATTCAATCAACGGAGATAACTCATGACCGGTCACGTTCTGATCGCAGGCGCGTCGGGTGTCATAGGTCAGGCGGCGATAGCCGCCTTCGCCGCCAAGGGTTGGCAGGTGACAGCGTTGTCGCGCCGCCGTCCGGCGGTCGAGGCGGCATATCGTCATCTGGCGGTCGATCTGACTGATCCCGTCGCCAGCCGCGCCGCGCTGGAGGCGTTGCCGCCTGTAACCCATGTGGTCTATGCGGCCCTGTTTGAAGAGCCTGATCTGGTCAAGGGGTGGCAATCCTTGGCGCAGATGGACACCAATCTTGCCATGCTGGACGCCGTGATTGCGCCGCTGACGGCGCGCGGCGACCGCCCGCATGTGTCGCTGTTTCAGGGCACAAAGGCGTATGGCGTGCATATTCGCCCGTTCCCGGTGCCCGCGCGTGAAAGCTGGCCGCGCCACGACCACGCCAATTTCTATTGGTTACAAGAGGATTATCTGCGTGCGCAGGCGGCCAAGGGTCATGTTACCCTCACCATCTGGCGTCCGCAGGTCGTGTTCGGAAGCGCCGTCGGTGTGGCGATGAACCTGATCCCGGTGCTGGGCGTCTGGGCCGCCCTCTGCGCCGCCGAGGGGCGCGGGCTGTCCTTCCCCGGCGGGCCTGCCTATCTGCTGGAGGCGGTCGATGCGGGGCTGATCGCAGATGCGCTGATCTGGGCGGCCACTTCGGACCGTGCTGTGGGCGAGACGTTCAACATCACCAATGGTGATGTCTATGTCTGGCAGAACGTCTGGCCCACCATCGCCGAGGCCACGGGGCTGACCGTCGCCCCCCCGCAAAAGGCTGTGCTGGCCGACGTCATGCCCGCTAGGGCGGGCATATGGCGCAAGATCTCCAAGGATCACGCGCTTGTGCAGCCGGACCTTGCCGCGATGATCGGCCATTCGCATCACTACGCTGATTTCACCTTTGCCACGCATGCCAAACGCGAGCCTGCGCCAGCGCTGGTCAGCACGATCAAACTGCGGCAGGCCGGCTTTAACGGCTGCATGGATACCGAAGCGATGTTCCGCCGCCTGATCGCGGATCTACAGGATCGCAACCTTCTGCCTGCCCCCAAGGCGCTGGCGGATCTTGCCACATATAAAGAAGGAGCGCCAGAATGACGAAACGTTGGAAGAACCGCCCAGAGGGATCGAACTGGGGCGATTTCGGCCCGAACGATCAGATCGGGCGCATGAACCTGATCACCCCCGAGGCCCGCTTGCGTGGTGCCCGTGAAATCCGCGAGGGGCGCAGTTTCTGTCTGTCGCTACCCTTGGATTATCCGGGCGGCAACGCGCTGTTTCCGCTGCGGCGCGAACCCGTGTTCCATCACGAGCCGCGCGGTGATGGTCACAATTTCAACTATGAATTGAGTCAGGTGTCGGGCTGCTATTGCGATGTCATCTCGGATGATTCTGTGACGCTATTCACGCAGTATTCCACCCAATGGGATGCGCTGGCGCATGTCGGAATGATGTTTGACGCCGATGGCGATGGTGTGCCGGAAAAAGTCTATTACAACGGCTACCGCGCCGGGATCGACATTGTCGGCCCTGACGACCGCGCCGACAATCTGGGCGCGCAGGCGCTGGGGATCGAGAACCTTGCGGTGTCCGGTGTGCAGGGGCGTGGTGTTCTGGCGGATCTGGAGGTGCGCTGGGGCCGCGAGCGGCATCTGGTGGGGTATGACGATCTGATGAGCGTGCTGGATGAGCAGGGTGCCCAGATCGAGCCGGGAGATTTTCTGTGCCTTTACACAGGCTTTGCGGATTTGATCCTATCGATGAATAAAAAACCCGATGGCGATGTTCTGGCCAGATCCTGTTCGGTATTGGACGGACGTGACGACAAGTTACTGAATTGGATCACCGACAGCGGGGTGGTGGCGATTTGCGCCGACAATTTTGCGGTTGAGGCATATCCCGCCCGCACTCCGGAGGGGAACAGCTTTCCGGCTCTGCCGCTGCACAACCTGTGCCTGTTCAAGCAGGGCATCCATCTGGGCGAATTGTGGTATTTCGCCGAACTGGCGGCGTTCCTGCGGGAGCATAAACGCTCGGCCTTTTTCCTGACTGCACCGCCGCTGCGTTTGCCCGGTTCTGTCGGATCGCCGCTGACGCCGGTGGCAACGGTGTGAGGCAGGTCATACGCATCAGTTTGGGTGAAAGGTTTTGGCGCAAACTTCAAATCCTGACGCCCGGGCGGGTCTGGATGAGCGGTTCCGTTTGGATGTAAGTTTTTTGTCGAAACGACGTTTAGCGACGGCGAATTTCAGAGGCGCAATATCGGTTGTCTCCGCCGTGCGCCTGGCGAGTTGGGACCCGAGAATCTCGGTTTCCCGAAACGGCCTTGCGGTTTCATCGTCCCGCGCAGAAGGTTGCGTCGATGACATGGGCAACACCCGCATGGGCAAAAGGCGCCGCATGAGATGGTCTCCCCAAGGCGCACATCGTGTTGTTGTCCCACGGGCCGCCGTACTTGACGGCAGGTTGAACGTCTCAAAACTAACCGTGTGACCACCGGGTTTTGCCAGATCTCATCCCAAGGCACGCGGTTTCCGAGAAATGTAAGTCTCTTTGCGGTCTTCAGTACAATGCGCGAGGGCCCCATTCAGAGACTGGCGGGCCTTTGTCTGATGCTGGCAAGTTTGGTCTATTTGGCGCTTTTTCTATGGCTGTTTGCGTCAATGAAATTTTGTGCGCCCAACAAATCATCGAATGCCCGGTCTGGGCGCCTGTCGCAAACGACAATGTCTTGAGGTCTGAGCTCTGGCAGGCGCAGTGATGCATTCCCGCCTTCTTTGTTGAATTTAGTGTGGTCCACCGCCATCACCGTCTTGGCGGAGACCTCCATCATCGCTTTCGCGATATCGACTTCGCATTGGTCGTATGCGAGGAACCCGCGAAGAGGATGAGCTGAGGATGCCGAGAGAATGGCAAGTTCGACTGATACGCTGCCAATTACTTCAAAGGCTGCGCGATCGAAGGCGGCGCCGTCGTGGTTGCGTAGTTGAGTGCCAGCCATGAAAACACGGTTTCCCTCTATCAGCGCGAGCTGGCTGGCGATGTAGGCCGAGTTCGTCACCACTGTGAGGTTTTGCTTTGCCTCAAGCGCCTGTGCCACGAAGGCGGAGGTTGAGCCCGTGTCGATCATGACCGAACCGCCGTCGCTCACCATCGCGGCCACCGCGTTCGCTATCGCGACTTTTTCGGGGCGGTTTTCATTCATGCGCGCAAGAAACGGGGGGTCTGTCACTTTCTGCGTGCTGACCAATGCGCCGTGAACCTTGCGCACTTCGCCGCGCTCTACCAGAGGCTTCACGATGCGTCGAATCGTCTGATCCGAGACGTCGAGAATGCGCGCCAGTTCCGCGACCGAAACCGTACCGCGCAGGTTCACTGTACTTAGGATGTTGTGTTCGTATTTTGACATGATTCCCTTAGTATATGCGGGTTTTTGTGAAAATTTGAGCGAAAATTGACCCGTAAAAGCAACAAAAAACAACATAAACTAAATATAAATGTTGCTTTGTGTTGAAATGAGATGTGTATTTCGAGACATTGCAATGTCTCAGAAGGGTCGATTGGCATGACGACGCACGCGGCGAAACACCTTATCATCGGGGGCGGGATCATCGGCTGCTCCATTGCCTATCATCTGGCCAAGTCCGGCGAGAGGGACATCGTGCTTCTTGAGAAGGCATCCCTTACAGAAGGGGCCACTTGGCATGCGGCGGGGCTGGTCGGGCAATTGCGCTCATCGCGCAACACGACACGGATGCTAAAGCGCTCGGTTGCGATGTACGATGCTCTTGAACTGGAAACCGGAATGGCCTTTGACTGGAAGAAAGTCGGAAGTCTGCGGCTTGCTGCTACGCGCGAACGCCTACTGGAGGCTAAGCGGCTGGCAACGATGGCTCGCAGTTTCGGGCTTGATATGGAGATCATCACGCCAGCGGATGCACAGAAGCTTTTCCCTTACATTGATGCAAAAGGGCTTGAGGGTGCCGCTTTCATCCCGTCCGACGGCCATGTGGACCCGGCAAGCCTGTGTCAGGCGATCGCTGCCGGGGCGCGCAGGCGCGGTGCGCAGATCAGGCAGGGTGTGAAAGTCACGGATTTCGAGATCACCGATCGACGTATCACGAAGGTCATGACGACCGAGGGCGATTATGAGGCCGAAAACGTCATCCTGGCCGCAGGTATGTGGAGCCGCGAGCTTGCCGCGAAGCTGGGCATTACCGTGCCGGCCTGCGCTGTTGAGCACCAGTATATTGTGACTGAACCGCTGCCGAATCCGGAATTGGTGAAAGGTCTTCCCACGTTGCGCGACCCTGAGCGGCTGGTTTATTACAAACCTGATGCGGGCGGGCGGCTGGTCATCGGCGGCTATGAAGAAGGTACATTGCCCTTTGGCGACAACGGCATTCCCGGCGAATTTGTACGGCAATTGCTGCCGGACAACCTCGACCGTTTTGCGCCGCTGGCGGAAATGGCGGGCTTGGTAACACCGGTCGTCAATGAAGTGGGTATCCGCCAGGTCATCAACGGCCCGATTCCTTATTCAGCTGATGGCGATTTTGTCATGGGCTGGGCGCCGGAACTGGACAACTTAATGCTGTCGACGGGTTTCCTTTATGGCATTGCTGCCGGGGGCGGTGCTGGCGAGATGATCGCGGAGTGGATTGTCGAAGGTCGCCCCAGTCTCGATCTGTGGCCGCTTGATGTGCGTCGGTTCAGCCCGCACCACTCGGCACGCGCCTTTATGTATCCGCGTGCGGTCGAGCATTATGCGCATCACTACAAGATGCGCTATCCTGGACAGGAGGCGGAAACCGCCCGCAATCTGCGCCTGAGCCCGCTTTATGACCGGTTGAAGGGCCATGGTGCCGTTTACGGCTCGAAAAATGGGTGGGAGCGCCCACTCTGGTTCGCGCCGGAAGGTGTCGAGCCGGTCGATCAACTGGATTTCATCAATCCCGGCTGGAAACAGTATGCCGCAGAAGAGCACAAGGCGGTGCGCGAGGGCGTTGCGCTGATCGACCAGTCGAGTTTTGCCAAGTTCGAACTGATCGGGGCGGGAGCGCTGGAGGCGATACAGGGCATGGCCGTGTCCAACATGGACAAGCCCGTGGGCAGTGTCATCTATACCCAGCTTTGCAACGAGATGGGCGGGATTGAGGCTGATCTGACCATAACGCGCCTGGGTCGGGATCGGTTTTATATCGTCACCGGGTCCGGGTTTGGTGTGCATGACAGTGACTGGATTCGCCGCGCCCTGCCAAAGGATGGCTCAGTGCACCTGATCGACATGACCTCGGCCCGGGCCGTGATCAACATTTGTGGTCCAAAGGCGCGCAACGTGCTTCAGGCGGTCAGCGAGATGGATCTGTCAAATGAAGCTTTCCCCTTTGGCACCGCGAAGGAGATCATCGTGGGTGCGGCCCATGTTCAAGCGGTGCGTATCGGTTATGTTGGCGAACTGGGGTGGGAGCTGCATGTGGCGACCGAATTCGCGCGGCATGTCTATGATTGCCTGTGGGATGCCGGGCAGGCGCATGGAGTTCGCGACGTCGGCTACCGCGCGATCGAGTCTCTGCGGCTGGAAAAGGGTTATCTTTACTGGAGCGCTGACATCACGCCAGATTACACGCCCGTCGAGGCCGGGCTGGGGTTCCGTGTCCACTTGACCAGCAAGGGCGATTACACCGGCCGCGCCGTGCTAGAACAGCAGAAAACGAATGGAACCGAACGGCGGCTTTGCACCTTCATTTGCGATGACAAGCTGCCTATCACCGGCGGCGAGACTATCCTGCGCGGGAACGAAGTGGTGTCACTGGCCTCCAGCGCGGGGTACGGCAATACGGTCGGCAAGACGATCATCCTCGGGTACCTGCCAGCGGCGCTGGACAGGGAGAACGATTTTGAACTGGAGGTGTTCGGCGAACGACATCCGATCCGCCGAGTAGACGGGCCGCTCTATGATCCGACCGATGACCGGCTGAAGGCCTGAGAGGCCATACCAGAGGGGTAGCGAGAGGTGACAGAGGATAACATTGAAAGGGTTTTGAACGTCCTGCAAAAGGTCGAAGGCTTGGCGGATGTCACGCCGCAGAGCGTGAGCGTTCAAAGGTTGGGCGGGTTGACGAACCTTGTGTACCGGGTCGAAACCGGGGGGCGCAGCGTGATCGTGCGTATTCCGGGCGATGGCACCGAGGAATATATCGACCGGGCCGTTGAAATCCACAACACGAAGGTTGCAGCCAAGACCGGGGTCGCGCCCCGAGTGCTTTGGGACGATGCGGCCTCCGGGAACCTTGTTTGTGAATGTGTCGAGGGTATCGTCACGATGACGCCGGACCTGTTTCAGTCCAGATCGGGTGCGCCCGCCCGCGCCGGAGCCGCATTGCGTCAGCTTCACGACGCAAACGAGCCCTTCAAGTTCCGCTTTGAACTGTTTTCGATGATCGGCGATTACCTCAAGGTGCTATCCTCCAAGGATACGGACCTGCCCGATGGTTACGCCGGAGTCGTCGCCGAGGCGGAGCCGATCAAGAAACTTCTCGCCGACAAACCCGGCGCGCTTGTGCCGAGCCATTGCGATCCATTGTGCGAAAACTTCCTCGACGATGGCGACCGTATGTGGATCGTCGATTTCGAATATTCCGGGATGAACGATCCGCTTTGGGATCTTGGCGATCTGTCGGTCGAGGCAGGGCTAACGGACGCGCAGGATATCGAGATGCTGACCGCCTATTTTGGCAAGGCGCCCACGGACGAGCAGGTTGGGCGAACGGTTATCTACAAGGCTATGTGCGATTTGCTGTGGACTCTCTGGGGGCTGATCCAGCACGCAGATGGCAACCCCGCAGAAGATTTCTGGGCCTATGCCATCAACCGGTTCGAGCGATGCAAAGCGTTGATGACGGATCCGGCTTTTGCTGGCCATGTCGAAGCCGTGCGCCGAGGCTGAATAGTTCTCTCTCCCTGACTTGCGGGCGTGTGGATGATCCCACGCGCCCGTTTTTTAGTTCAGAAGCGCAATCAGTTCGGCGTGGAGTTCTGGTGTGGCGGCACTGACGACCCGACCTTCGGATTGGAAATGGAGCGGCATGCCTTGCCAATCGGTAATCACGCCACCGGCCTCTTCAATAATTGGGACCATGGCAAGAAAATCGTAGGGTTTCAGATCATAGTCGACAACCGCGTCGATCTTGCCTTCTGCCAAGAGCGCATGAGGCTGACAATCATATGACAGACGCCGGAGGCGTCCGGCCTGCATGAGCCGCGCGAACACGGCTGGTACGTCAGCATAAATCTTTTCGCCCTCGTTGATAAAGAGCATTGCGTCGTCGATCGTCCTGCAATCGGACACGGCAATGCTGGTTCCGTTTCGGGTGGCGCCCATGCCTCTTGCCGCTGCGTAGACCTGGCCGAGGGCCGGCAAGCGGCAAATGCCCAAAAGGGGCTTCTGCCCTTGTGTCATCGCCAGCAGCATTCCGAACAGCGGGACGCCCGCGATGAAGGAACGGGTGCCGTCGATCGGATCAACCACCCAGACGGTTTCTTTCCCAAGACCCTCAATGCCGTACTCCTCACCGAAGAGCCCGTCGTCGGGGTAGGCTTTCTGCAATGCGTCGCGAATTGACCGTTCGGTTTCCTGATCCGCTATTGTGACGGGGCTGGCATCGGCCTTGGTGACAATTTCAAGCGCACCATTGAAATGCGTGAGCGAGATCCGACTCGCGGTCTCGGTGATCTCTAGGGCCTTGTCCAGACGGGCGTGCAGGTCGGTCAGAGGTGGCATGGTCTGTCTTTCGGGTTCAGCCCGCAACGACGATTTCCGTGCCCCACATCCGGGCGGCATTCTGGATTTCTTCGGGAGGCGGGGCGTTGGTAATCAGTAGGTCCACGGTCGATGGCGCACCGATGGCAATCGGCGCGGCGCGACCGAATTTGGTGTTGTCGGCGGCGAGGATACGGGTCTTTGAGTTTGCCATGATAGCGCGGGAATAGACAGCCTCATCCATGTCGAAGAGCATGAATCCGGTTTGTGCATTGATCGCTGCTGCAGACAGGACCGCAAAGTCGGTTCGGAACTGTTTTACGAAGTCCAGCGCCTGTGCTCCGAAGATGCCGCCATCATGGCCGCGCAGTTCGCCGCCGGGCATGAAAACACGGTTGTTGTTGCGTGCGGCGAGGCAGTGGGCGACCGCTATTGAGTTCGTCACGACCAGCAGTTCATGATGCCCCATTAGCGCCTTTGCTATGAAAGCGGTCGTCGAGCCGACATCCAGAAATAGTGAGGAGCCATCGCCGATCAGCGCGGCCACATGCGCCGCGATACGTTGTTTCGGGGCAGGGTTTTCCGCCATCCGCTGAGTGAAGCTCAGTTCGGTTGATCCGTGCTGCAGCAGGACGCCGCCATGCACCTTATGTACCAACCCTTCGTCGGACAGGCGCCGAACGTTGCGCCGTATGGTCTCTTCGGTCACTTCCAGCGCCTCGGCGATTGACTGGATGCGCATACTCCCGCCGGCCCGGGCGACCAGCTCGATGATCTCGGCCCCGCGCGATGACAGCGGCAGCGTCTTGCTTTCCGGCGTAGGTGGGGTGGGATCGTTTGACATGTGGGATTCTGGAGCGTCTTTGAATGATTTGCCGCAAATAACCACATAAACAAACGAATATCCATCACTAAAGCCACATTGTGGAAATAAAAATGTTGATTTGTGTTGGAAAACGTTGGAAATTCAGTGGAGCAATAGGGCGAATCGACGGCCGGTTATGGCATTCGGGGCGGAACAAAAAACAACAGGGATAATGAAAATGCGTATAAGGAAATTTGCAGCTGCAACACTTGTCGGATTGGGCATGACCGGCGCGGCCTTTGCTGAAGCGGAATCGCAGGAGCCGATCAAGCTGACCTTGCATGACTGGAGCGGTCAGCTTTTGACGACGACGATCATGGGCAAGGTGCTCGCTGAGGCGGGGTACAATGTCGAATATGTTCAGGCTGACTACATCGCGCAATTCGCGGGTCTCAAAACCGGCGACCTTCATGTTGCGATGGAGATATGGGAAACGACCGGGCGCGAGGCGATGGACGAGGCTGTCGCGACTGGAAATGTCGTCAACATGGGCGAGACAGGCATGAAGGCGATCGAGGAATGGTGGTATCCCTCCTATATGGAAGAGGTCTGCCCGGGGCTGCCGGACTGGACGGCGCTCAACGATTGCGCCAGAGAGTTCTCGACGCCTGAAACCGGTTCGATGGGCCGATATCTGGGGGGGCCGGTCACTTGGGGCGGCTTTGACGAAGAGCGCATTGAGGCGCTCGAGATGGATTTTGAAGTCGTGCATGCCGGTACCGACGCTGCGCTCTTTGCCGAGCTGGAGAGCGCGTATCAGCGCAAGGCCCCCATCGTTCTCTGGATTTATTCGCCGCATTGGGCGCCGACCAAGTATGAGGGCCGCTTCGTGGAGTTCCCTGCCTACACAACGGAATGCTACGAAGACCCATCTTGGGGCAGCAATCCAAGCTTGGCCTATGACTGTGGTAAGCCGACGGGCCCGATCTGGAAAGTCGCGTGGTCGGGGTTGGAACAGACGTGGCCCGGAGCTGCTAGGGCCGTCGAGGCCTTTACGATCAGCAACGAAGACATGGGCGCAATGGTCGGTGATGTCGATCTCAACGGCAAATCCGTTGACGAGGTCAGCGATGCGTGGCTTGCAGCCAACAAAGACACTTGGTCCGCGTGGATCGCTGACTGACCGGCGTGACGATCCCCGGGGCGGCGCACAGGTCGCCGCCCCTAAAACCCTGATAATTCGTTTCCGCTTGAACGGGCTTTGGCCCGAAAGGCGCAGCAGTGCCCGAGGATGACATGGAGAAATCGATCTTGCTGGACTGCCGGGGTGTCTGGAAGCTCTACGGCGCGAATGCGAAGGATGCCTTTGCGCGCAAGAGCGGTAAACTGACCGCAGAGGACATCCGGGCGCAGGGGCTGATTGGCGCTGTCCGCGATGCCAGCGTTCAAATCCGGCAGGGCGAGATATTTGTCATCATGGGGCTTTCTGGTTCGGGCAAATCCACGCTCGTGCGTTGCCTTTCACGTCTGATCGAGCCCACGGGGGGGGAGATCCTCTTTGAGGGACGGAACCTTTTGTCGATGACCGACAAGGAGATGATCGAGATCAGGCGCCGGAAAATGGGCATGGTGTTCCAGCATTTCGCTCTGCTTCCACATTTGACCGTTCTCCAGAACGCCGCTTTTCCGCTTGAGGTGCAGGGCGTGCCACGGGCGGAGCGCGAAGCGCGTGCGCGGGAAGTGATTGACCTCGTGGGCCTCAAAGGGCGTGAAAGCTATTATCCGCGCCAGCTTTCGGGGGGGCAGCAGCAGCGTGTGGGCATCGCCCGTTCGCTTGCCGTCGAGCCCGATCTCTGGTTCCTGGATGAGCCGTTTTCGGCGCTCGATCCGCTTATTCGCCGTGAAATGCAGGATGAGTTTTTGCGGCTTCAGGGCATGTTGCACAAGACGATCGTTTTCATCACCCACGATTTCGACGAGGCGATCCGGCTGGCCGACCATATTGCCGTCATGAAAGACGGGGAGGTGGTACAAGTGGCCACGCCTGAGGAACTGGTTCTCAACCCGGCCACCGATTATGTCGAGGAATTCACCCGTCACATTCCCCGCTCCAAGGTTCTTTCGCTGCGCAGCGTGATGACACCCGGCGTGCCTGTTGGCGAGACGGCGGGTGAGTTGCAAGCTGATCTGCGGGTCGAGGCGGTCGCGGATCGGATCGAGGCCAGCGCACTGCCATATGTCGTCGTGGACGAGGAGGGCGCCGCGGTCGGCACGATCGGTCGTCAGGCTGTGGTCGATGTTCTTATCGGCCGAAAGCTGGCTTTATGACGCGGCTCAAACACCTTCTTCCCGGGCGAAGCGGCTGGTTTTGGCTGACGCTCTTCTTTCTGACCTGGGCGCTTTCCCGCTATTCTTGGGATCTTTACAAGGCGCTCGATGCGCGCTGGATCATAAAATACCCCAGTGCATATCTTTTTAAGGCTGAGTCCGTGATCAGCCGTTTCATGCAATGGCTGGTGGAGGACGCGACCTTTGGCATCTTTACCTTTCGCGAACTCACGCGCTTCATCGCAGCGCTGATCGAGTTTCCCTATTTTTTCATGCGCGACCTGCTGATCGACGGTTTCTCGGTCGGGCTCGGCAACCAGGCGGTCGAAATCGCCCCGTCCCTGAGCTGGATTGCGGTCATCGTTACCCTGACGGCAATGGCGCATTATGCCCGTGACTGGAAACTCGCGGCGCTTGTTGGCGGCTGTTTCCTGTATCTCGCGGTTTTCGGACAATGGCAGAGCGCCATGGTCACGTTGGCGTCGGTGCTAATCGCCGTGCCGATCGGATCGTTGGGTGGGCTGCTGCTTGGTATTCTTGCTTACCGGGTGCCGCTCTTTGAGGCTCTGCTGCGCCCCATACTCGATTTGATGCAGACCGTACCGGTCTTTGCCTATCTTGTGCCGATCCTTTTTCTTTTCGGTTTCGGGCCGGTCGCCGCGCTGGTGGCGACCATCATCTATGCCATGCCGCCGATGGTGCGGGTGACCGTCATGGCCTTGCAAGCTGTGCCGTCGGAAGTCAGGGACGTGGGGGTCATGGTCGGCTGCACGCGGTGGCAAATGATGTGGAAGGTGATCGTACCCTCGGCCGCGCCGACGCTGATGGTGGGTGTGAACCAAGTCATCATGCTAACGCTTAATATGGTCATCATCGCGTCGATGATCGGGGCGGGGGGGCTTGGCTTTGATGTGCTGGGCGCGCTGCGGCGCCTAGATATCGGTGGCGGGATTGAGGCCGGGCTTGCCATCGTGGTCATGGCCATTGCGCTTGACAGGCTGAGCCAGGCCTTTGCCAACCGACCGGCCGACACACATGCGGTGGATCCGGATCGAAACGTGATCGGTCGGCATCCGTGGTTGGCGACTGTGCTGTTGGTGGCGGTCTGCACCTACTTTCTGGGTGGTCTGTCGGCAGCTGTTCAGACCTATCCCAAGGCTGCGACCCTCTCGACCGGGACATTCTGGTCGGACCTGATGGGTTACATGAATGTGCATTTCTTTGACACGTTCGAAGCGGTCAAGACGGTGTTCCTGACCTATCTGCTGCTGCCCATCAAGAACTTTTTCACCGGAATCCCGTGGGCGTGGGGCATCGTGGTCATGGTGCTGATCGGCTGGCGCATGAGCGGCGTTGGGTTGGCGATGCTGACCGGCTCACTGACCGCGTTGATCGCTGCGGCAGGGCTTTGGGACAAGGCGATGATTACGGTCTATCTCTGCGGGGTTTCGGTCCTGATCGCCTCTGCTATCGGTATCCCGATGGGCATCTTTGCTGCCCAGAACGACAAGGCCAACCGAGTCATCGGCTCGCTGATGGATACGCTGCAAACGCTTCCCAGCTTTGTCTATCTGATCCCGGTGGTGATGCTGTTCAGGGTGGGGGACTTCTCGGCCATGATCGCCGTGGTGCTGTATGCCATGGCCCCAGCGGTGCGCTATGCCGCACATGGTATACGAAATGTCGACCAGCAACTGATCGAGGCCGGCCTCGTGTCTGGTTGTACGCCACGGCAGGTTTTGTGGCGAATAAAGCTGCCGATGGCCATTCCGGAGATGTTGCTGGGATTGAACCAGACGATCATGCTTGCCTTGTCGATGCTGGTGATCACCGCGCTGGTTGGAACACGCGACCTTGGCCAAGAAGTTTATATCGCGCTGACCAAGGCCAATTCCGGACAGGGGATTGTTGCGGGGCTTGCCATCGCCTTTATCGCGATCATTGCCGATCGCATCCTATCGGCGGCGGCAAACCGAGTGCGCAGAAATATGGGGCTGGAAAGATGAACACCGCAGAGCAAACCGCGCATGACCGGGCAACGTCACTTGCGATCTGGAGCGCGCCGGAACAGGTCGAACTTTTGGGCGGGGGGATCACCAATTTCAACGTCGCGCTCAGCGATGCGGGGCGGCGCTTTGTGGTGCGGGTCGGACAGGATATTCCGCTGCACCAGATCATGCGCTTCAACGAACAGGCGGTGCATCGTGCCGCCGAAGCGATCGGTATCGCCCCGGCCATCCACCATACCGAGCCGGGTATACTGGTGCTGGAATTCGTCGAAGGCACCACTCTTGATGAGGCGGGGGTACGGAACGATGAAATGCTGGCCCGTATCCTGCCACTACTGAAAAAATGCCACCGCGAGGCGCCATTGCACCTGCGCGGTCCGGTTCTGACATTCTGGGTTTTCCATGTCTTGCGCGACTACGCTGCAACGCTGCGCGCGGACAACTCGCGCCACGTGCCGAGACTTGATGACCTGCTGAAAACTGCCGCAATGCTGGAGCGCGCCATCGGACAGGTAGATATTGTTCTCGGCCACAATGATCTTCTGGCGGCAAATTTCCTAGACGATGGTGACAGACTATGGCTGCTTGACTGGGAATACGGTGGCTTTAACTCGCCGCTTTTCGATCTGGCGGGCCTTGCCTCGAACAACGAATTGAGCCCGGCACAAGAACGCTGGCTTCTCGAGAGCTATTTCGAGACGCAGCTCACGGATGAGCTCGAAAACCGCTATCGCGCCATGAAATGCGCATCGCTCCTTCGGGAAACGATGTGGAGCATGGTTTCAGAAATCCACTCGGACATCACATTTGAATACGCGGATTACACGGAAAAGAACCTGTCGCGTTTTCAAACGGCCCTTTCCGATTTCCAATCCATATGAGGATCAATATGAGCACATTTCCGACAAGCGCGAAAGCGGTCATCATCGGCGGGGGGATCGTAGGATGCTCGACCGCTTACCACCTTGCCAAAATGGGTTGGACCGACGTTGTCCTGCTTGAGCGCAAAAAGCTGACGTCGGGTACGACCTTCCATGCAGCGGGTCTTGTCGGCCAACTGCGTTCGAATGCCAATATCACCCAGCTGTTGGGGTATTCCGTCGATCTCTACAACAAGCTTGAGGCGGAAACGGGTCAGGCCACCGGATGGAAAATGAACGGCGGGCTGCGACTTGCCTGTAATCAGGAACGCTGGACCGAGGTGAAGCGGCAGGCGACAACGGCCCATTCCTTCGGCCTCGACATGCAGCTATTGACCCCGTCCGAGGCCAAGGAACTCTGGCCGCTGATGACGGTCGATGATGTTGTTGGCGCGGCCTATATGCCGACTGACGGGCAGGCCAACCCCTCGGACATCACCCTGTCGCTCGCCAAGGGCGCGCGTCAGGCTGGCGCCACGATCCTTGAGGACACCAAGGTTACGAAGATCGAGCTGGAAGACGGCGTCATCAAAGGTGTTATGACCGAGAAAGGCTTTATTGAATGCGAGAAGGTGATCCTTTGCGGGGGCCAGTGGACGCGGACGTTTGCCCAGACTGTAGGGGTCAACGTGCCTCTGGTGCCGATGGAGCACCAATACATGGTGACCGAACAGATCGACGGTGTCACGTCCGGCCTGCCGACGTTGCGCGATCCTGATCGGCTCACCTACTACAAGGAGGAAGTCGGCGGGCTCGTGATGGGCGGGTACGAAGCGAACCCGATTCCCTGGGCGGTAAACGGCATCCCGAAGGGTTTCCACTACACGCTGCTGGGGTCAAACTTTGATCATTTCGAACAACTGGTGGAATTGGCCATGGGGCGCGTTCCGGCACTGGAAACCGCGGGGATCAAGCAGTTGGTCAATGGGCCCGAGAGCTTCACGCCGGACGGCAATTTCATCCTCGGCGAAGCGCCGGAACTGAAGAACTTCTTCGTGGGTGCCGGGTTCAACGCCTATGGCATTGCCGCAGGTGGCGGTGCTGGCATGGCGCTGGCCGAATGGGTTGCCAAGGGCGAGCCGCCGTTCGATCTCTGGCCCGTGGATATTCGCCGCTTTGGGCGGCCGCATTTCGATACCGACTGGGTACGAACCCGCACGATCGAGGCCTATGGCAAGCACTACACGATGGCCTGGCCGTTTGAAGAGCACAGCTCGGGTCGCCCCTGCCGCAAATCGCCGCTGTACGACAAGCTGTCCGCAAAGGGCGCGTGTTTCGGCGAAAAATTGGGATGGGAACGGCCAAACTGGTTCGCCGTGAACGGGATGGAAGCCAAGGATGCCTACAGCTTCGGTCGTCAGAACTGGTTCGATACCGTGGGCGAGGAGCATAAGGCCTGCCGCGAAGCTGCCGTTTTGTTCGATCAGACGTCTTTTGCCAAGTTCACGCTTAAAGGCCCCGATGCTGAGGCCGCGCTGAGCTGGATCGCGGCCAATGACGTGGCCAAGCCGGTTGGGTCTATTGTTTACACGCAGATGTTGAATGACCGGGGCGGGATCGAGTGTGACCTGACCGCCGTGCGTGTGGCGAAGGATGAATACTACATCGTCACGGGGACCGGCTACGCGACCCATGATTTCGACTGGATCTCCCGCAACATACCCAAGGGAATGAATGCGCAGGTGGTCGACGTGACCTCTTCCTATGCGGTACTGTCCCTGATGGGGCCAAAGGCGCGTGACATCCTTCAGGCTGTGACCCGTGACGATGTGTCGAGCGAGGCTTTCAGGTTCGGGACTGCAAGAATGATCGGAATCGCAGGCTGCCCGGTCAAGGCGCTGCGCGTTACCTATGTGGGCGAACTGGGATGGGAGCTTCATCTGCCCGTCGAGTATGCAACAGCGGTTTACGACGCGTTGATGGATGCAGGCATGCCGCACGGTTTGCGCGATGCAGGCTATCGCGCCATCGAGAGCCTGCGGCTGGAGAAGGGCTATCGGGCGTGGGCGTCCGATATCGGCGCGGATCACACGCCTGCGGAGGCTGGCCTGGACTGGGCTGTGAAGTTGAAAAAGAACATCGACTTCAAGGGCCGCATCGCCGCCGAAACACAGCGCGATCAAGGCGTGAAAAAGATTCTCGCTTGTTTCACCACTCAGCCGGAGGTCGTTCTGTCGGGGCGCGAGACCATTTACAGAAATGGCGAGCGTGTTGGCTGGCTGACCAGCGGCGGTTTTGGTTACACTGTCGGCAAGTCCATCGGGTATGGCTATGTGCGTTCGAAGGAGGTCATCGACCGCGACTACGTCTTGAGCGGCGCATACGAGCTTGAGGTCGCCACCGACCGGGTTCCGTGCGAGGTGCAGCTCGGCCCGCTTTACGACCCGAAAATGAGCCGGGTCAAATGTTGACCGGGCCATGGTGCCGCGGCGCAGGGGCGAGGTGGTGATCCGCTATCACGCATCCGATCGCATCCCGACCCGTTACGCCGCACGGCCTGACGCATGCGGTGGCTGATCCCACCGCTTCGGGAAATCCCAATGCGTTGAGTGAGATGGGTGTGTTGTCAGCGCTGAAGGCGGTGCTGGCGGTCTTTTCTCGACGACCCCCACAGTTCCGCGTCGGTTTCTATCCTCCACGAGGGAAATGCCGATTACTAGGACGGAACGAAGTGGTGGGCGGGGGGCTGGGGCACTATAAAACTGCCCGTGCCGGCCTTCGATTGTGGGCCAGAGTTTTTACTCCCGCCCACAATATGCCCGCAGGCTGCGCGCCCTCGCGCCGCGTGGTGTCACGCGGGTTGCGCAGGGCAAAGGCGCGCCCGTCAAAGGTTCAGGCGCCGGGGGTCCAGCCTGAGACGGATTTGACTTCGAGGAAATCCTCGATGCCCCATTTTCCGCCTTCGCGCCCATGCCCTGACAGCTTCATACCGCCAAAGGGCGCGCCTGCGCCACGAGATTGCCCGTTCATTTCCACCATGCCCGAGCGCAGGGCGCGTGCCAGACGGTTGGCCCGTGCCGGATCACCGGTCTGCACATAGTTGGTGAGGCCGTAAGGCGTGTCATTGGCGATGGCGATACCATCCTCTTCGGTATCAAACGGGATGATCGCGAGGACCGGACCAAAAATTTCCTCGCGTGCGATGGTCATCTGGTTGGTGACATCGGCAAAGATCGTGGGCTTCACATAAAAGCCCCGGTTGAGCCCGTCAGGCCGCCCGGTGCCGCCCGCGACCAGCCGCGCGCCCTCGTCGATACCCTTTTGGATGAGGTCCTGAATCTTGTTGAACTGCACCTCGTTGACCACCGGGCCGATGTGACGCCCGGCCTCGTTGGCGGGGCCTACGGCAATCGCGTTTGCAGCCTCGGCGGCAATCTCGACCGCAGAGTCGTAAATCTCGCGTTGCACCAGCATACGGGTCGGCGCATTGCAGGATTGGCCGGTGTTGTTCATGCAGCGGATCACGCCGCGCTTGACCGCCTTGTCATCGGCATCGGCAAAGATCAGGTTCGCGCCCTTGCCGCCCAATTCAAGGCTCACGCGCTTGAGCGTGTCGGCGGCGGATTTGGAAATGATGCGCCCGGCGCGCGACGAGCCGGTAAAGCTGATCATGTCCACATCGGGATGCGCGGTGAGTTGGCTGCCCACGCCCACGCCATCGCCGTTGACAAGGTTGAACACCCCCTTGGGCAAGCCCGCGGCATCGACGATTTCGGCAAAGATCACAGCGTTGAGCGGTGATTCCTCAGAAGGTTTGAGGATCATGGTGCAGCCCGCAACCAGCGCCGCAATCACCTTGAGCGTAATCTGGTTCATCGGCCAGTTCCACGGCGTGATCATGCCAACGACACCCACCGCCTCGTGGATGATCCGGTCATTCGGCGCGTGATCGCCGAGCGGTTCGTCAAAGCTGAAATCGCGCGCAGCTTGGATGAAATTGGCAATGTGCCAGCTTCCGGCGCCGACCTGCTGTTCGCGCGCCATGTCGATGGGCGCCCCCATCTCGAGGCTGATCGCCTGCGCCATATCTTCTTCGCGGGCCTTGTAGGCTGCTAGAATTTTCTCGGCATACGCAATGCGTTCCGCGTGTGGTGTGGCCATCCATGCCGGAAAGGCCGCCTTGGCCGCCGCTACCGCGGCATCGGTATCCGCCTGCCCGCCCAGAGAGATCACCGCGCAGGGCTCTTCGGTTGAGGGGTTGATGACCTTGTGCTCTTTTGCCGCGAGGGGATTAACCCAAGCGCCATTGATGTAGAACTGACGTTTCTCGATCATGGTGTTGACCTCCAGTGATTTTGCGGCACTGTGTCAGGGGATATGCCGACCTGCAAGGTTGGAAATAGGACGCTGCGGCAATAATTTGATCAAATTGTTGCCGCTCGTGGTGGAAAACAGGAAAGGACAGGCTATGGGCCTTCGTATCAATGATGTGATCCCGGATCTGACGGTTGAAACTGATCTGGGCAAGATTTCGCTGCATGACTGGATCGGCGACGCTTGGGCGATCCTGTTCTCGCATCCCAAGGATTTCACGCCTGTCTGCACCACTGAATTCGGTGCCGTGGCGCGGTTGGCCGACGAATGGGACAAGCGCGGCTGCAAGGTGATTGGCGTGTCGGTGGACGGGGTTGAGGATCACCGTAAATGGAAGGGTGATATCGAAAAGGTGGGCGGCAGCGCCGCACGTTTTCCGATCATCGCCGATGCGGGGCTCGAGGTGTCCAAGGCGTTCGACATGTTGCCCGCCGAGGCCTATCTGCCCGACGGGCGCACGCCCAATGACAGCGCCACGGTGCGCTCTGTCTTTATCATCGGGCCGGACAAGCAGCTCAAGCTGAGCATGACCTATCCGATGACTGTGGGGCGCAATTTCGCCGAGGTGCTGCGCGCGCTCGATGCGTTGCAGACCACATCCAAGAACGGCGTGGCGACGCCTGCGGATTGGACCGTCGGGCAGGATGTGATCATCCCGGCCAGCCTGAGCGATGCCGATGCCGAAGCCAAGTTCGGCACGTTCGAGACGGTGTTGCCGTATCTGCGCAAGACCAGTCTTAAGGGGTAGTTTGGCGTGGAGATGATGCTGGCCCCAAGCGTGGCTTCTCGCTTGGGTCACGCTCAAGGCCCAGGTCATCCCTGCCGCTGAAACACCGCCATCTGGCTCGCGCCGCCCAAAGTGGGATGCGTGCCGCCGATGTCATGGCAGGTGACGCTATAGCCATTGCGCGCCGCCACGCCCCCGGCCCAGCCTTTGAACCGCGCCCGTCCCCATTCGAAATGATGCCCCGGATGGCGAAATCTGTGTGCAGGCACCCCCAGCACCGGATTGAACTCGGCGTTGGGGGTGGTCACGATCACATGGCCGGGACGCATATCGGCAAAGAGCGCACGCTCCAGCCGGTTGAGATCGCCAAGCGGCAGATGTTCGATGGTTTCCACCAGGCAAGCGCAGTCATAGCCGCGCAGGTTGGGATGCGCGGCGGTCATTGAGGCCTGCGCCAGTTGCACCTTGGCGCGCGTTTTGGGGGGTATGTCGGCAAGCCGCTCTCGCAGGGTCCGCAGTGAGTTAAGGTCGATATCCAGCCCGGTCAGGCGTGTGATCCGGGCGAGGGGGGCCAGACGCAAAATAAGATCGCCTGCGCCGCAGCCCAGATCGAGAACCGTCTGCGCCCCGGTTCCGGTGACGGCTTGGATCACCGCCTCAAGGCGGCTTTGATGCAGGGCGCTTGTCATGGTACGGGCATCTGCAAAAGCACCACATCCTTGCTGGGGATGGTGCAGGACCAACCCCGCATTTCGGCAATCCGGGCGAAGGTTTCGGCCCGGTAGAATACCACATGCGTCGGGTCCATCCGGTAATGCCACCGCGCAAAGCGGGCATCCTCTGTCTGAAAACAGGTCATGATCGCCAGCCAGCCCCCGGGACGCAGCATCGCACCCAGCCGGTCGAACTCATGGGCGGGGTGGTAAAAATGCTCGACGACCTCGGTGCAGGTGATGAAATCATAGGTCTTGTGCAGCGGTTCAGGATCGCAGTGAAAATACGGATCATAGAGCGCCATGTCATGCCCCGCCTCGGTCAGCATCGTGGCCAGCGCAGGCCCCGGACCACAGCCATAGTCCAGCCCCTGTGCACCGGGGGCCAGCCGTGCACGCAGCGGCTCTGCCAGCCGGGACAGGAAACGGCGGTAGCCGGGATCGTCGATCCGGTTTTCGTGCTGCTGGTAGACCGCCTGTTCGGTTTGGGCGTCGGGATACCACGCAGGATCGAGGCCGCGTGCCTGACAGGCCGTACAGCGCCAATAGGGCTGATTGTCAAACAGGCCAAACGGCACGCAAGCGGCAGCGCGGCAGACAGGGCAAGGCTGAGGCGGGATCGTGCTCATCGCACAGAGGTGGCACGGACGCCGGCAAAAGGCCAGATCAGACGACAGGGTGCGGGGCGAGTGCAGCCTGCGCTTGCCATGGGCCGCCCCACCGGAATTGCCATGAGCCGTTCGGTTTTTCGTTGAGACGCCGATAGGCTCTAATTGTTTGATTTGTCGCAATTTCGAACTGAAAAAATCTATCAACTTTTCCTGAAATTGCTTTAAGCCTTTGGTGTCAGACAGAATGAGGTTGGCATGGCGCGGCGCAAACCCTTTGATATCGGCGGTATGTCCGTTGAGGCCGGAACGCGGGCACGGGTGGATATCCCGGTCAGCACGCTGTCCAATCACACGCCGGTCAATCTATCGGTCGAGGTGATCCATGGGCGGCGGGCGGGGCCGGTCCTGTTCGTGTCGGCGGCTATTCATGGTGACGAGGTGATCGGGGTCGAGATCATGCGCCGCCTGCTCAAGGCCGCACCGCTCACGTCGATCGCGGGCACCCTGATGGCGGTGCCGATTGTCAACACCTTCGGGTTTCTCAATCACAAGCGCTATTTGCCGGACCGGCGCGATCTCAACCGGGTGTTTCCGGGGGTGAGTGAGGGGTCGATGGCGTCGCAACTGGCGCATATCTTTATGGAGCAGGTGGTGCGGCGCGCCGATGTGGGCATCGACCTGCATTCCGCCGCGATCCACCGCACCAACCTGCCGCAAATCCGCCTCACGCCGGGCAATGCGCGGCTAGAAGAGCTTGGCCGCGCCTTTGGCGCGCCGGTGATGATGGAGTCAAAGCTGCGCGACGGATCGTTGCGCATGGCCGCCGAGCAGGTGGGGGTCGATGTGTTGCTCTATGAGGGCGGCGAGGGGCTGCGGTTTGACGAATTCGCAGCACGCGCGGGCGTCAGCGGTATCCTGCGGGTGATGAAACATCTGGGCATGATCGGGGCCAAGAGCGTGCCGCGCGCGCGCGGTGTGCCGATCCGCGCTGCGCGCTCGCGCTGGTATCGTGCGCCGCGCGGCGGGCTGTTTCGGGGCTATCTGTCGGTAGGTGATGCGGTGCAACCGGGCACGGTGCTGGGAGCGGTTGCCAATGCCTTTGGCGATGTCGAGACCGAAGTGGTGGCGGATGTGACCGGGATCATCATCGGGCGCACCAACCTGCCGGTGGTCTATGAGGGCGACGCGCTCTGCCATGTGGCGGAGACCCCACGCGCCGAAGCGGCGGCCGAGGGCATCAGCGCCCATCTTGAGGCGGCTGCCCTGTTTGACGAGGATGAGATCATCTGAGCGGCAACGCCACGTTGCGCGGGGCGGTGCGCGGTGAGTCTTTATGTCAGAACGACCCGAAAAGGCGGCTCAGGAGCGGTTTGCCCCCCCTGCGCCTCTCAGCTTTCGGGCCATGTGTTGATGATTTCCATCGCCTCATCCGCCGTTTCGACGAATTGAAACAGATCAAGATCTTCGGCGCTGATCGTACCCGCTTCCGAGAGCGCCTCCCAGTTGATGATGCTCCGCCAGAATTCCGCGCCAAAGAGCAGGAAGGGCACGCGCTTCATCCGGTCGGTCTGAATGAGGGTCAGCGCCTCGAACGTCTCATCCAGCGTGCCAAAGCCACCGGGAAAGACACAGATGGCGCGCGCGCGCATCAGGAAATGCATCTTGCGGATGGCGAAATAGTGAAAGTTGAAGCAGAGGCCCGGAGTTACGTATTCATTGGGCGCCTGTTCATGGGGGAGCACGATGTTAAGCCCGATCGAGGCACCGCCCGCATCGGCAGCCCCACGATTGCCAGCCTCCATCACGCCCGGCCCGCCGCCGGTGGCAATCACATACTCACGCCCGCAGCTGGCCATGGATTTTTCGGTCATCAGCCGCGCGAATTTGCGGGCCTCGTCGTAATAGCGCGAGAGGTCTGCCAGTGTCTTGGTGCGGGCTGTGTCTTTTTGCGCGGGTTCGGGAATTCGCGCGCCGCCAAACAGCACGACCGTGCTCTGAATACCGCGCTCGTTCAGGATCATCTCGGGTTTCAAGAGTTCCAGTTGCAACCGCACGGGGCGCAATTCGTCCCGGCACATGAAATCGGGATCGGCAAAGGCCAGACGATAGGCGGGCGCGCGGGTTTGCGCGGTGTCTGGCACCTGTTCGGCGGTGGAACGGTCAGAGCCTGCATCACGGAATTGGCTGAGGCGGTCGTCTTTCATCGCGGGCGATCCTTGCTTGGGTCTTTGATTTCAGGCCTATAGGGTTTGACGGATCAAGAAAAGGCAAAGAGGTGTGAGCGATGAGCTGGCAGCGGGCGATTTCAGAGGCGGCAGGGCGGATTTCGGGACATGTGCGGCGGACGCCGGTGATGCAGGTCGCGTTGGGTGGATACCCTGTTGCGCTCAAGCTGGAGCAGATGCAGCACACCGGCAGTTTCAAGGCGCGTGGCGCGTTTAACACGCTGTTGCAGGCTGAGGTGCCCGAAGCGGGAATCGTCGCCGCCTCAGGGGGTAATCACGGGGCGGCGGTGGCCTGTGCGGCGGCGCGGTTGGGGCACCGTGCCCGGATTTATGTGCCCGAGATCGCAGGTCCGGCCAAGATCGCGCTCATCCGGGCCCAAGGCGCCGATTTGCAGGTGGTTCCCGGTGCTTATGCCGATGCGGCGGCGCGCGCCGCCGAATGGCAGGCCGCGACCGGAGCGATACAGGTACATCCCTATGATGCCGAGGCGACGGTGGCGGGACAAGGCACAGTCATGGCGGAATGGGAGGAGCAGGGGCTGGTGGCGGACACGGTGTTGATTGCCGTGGGCGGTGGCGGTCTGATTGCCGGAGCGCTGGGCTGGTTGGGCGCGCGACGTCGCGTGGTCGCGGTCGAGCCGGACACCTCTTGTGCGCTGCATGCGGCGCTGGCGGCGGGTCAGCCTGTGGATGTCGCGGTGTCGGGGGTGGCGGCCAATGCGCTGGGGGCGCGGCGAATCGGGGACATTTGCTTTGATTTGGCGCAGGAGGCTGATGTGCAGAGCGTTCTGGTACCTGACGCGGCCATCCTCGAGGCGCAGGCGCTCTTGTGGCGGGAATTGCGGCAATTGGTGGAGCCGGCGGGGGCCACGGCGCTGGCCGCACTTTTGTCGGGGGCTTACCAGCCTGCGCCGGGGGAGCGGGTGGCGGTTCTGATCTGCGGCGGCAATATCGCGCCCGATCCGTTGGCATAGGCGGGCACGCGTACGATGCGCGGCCCGACGAGGAGCGCCATGGCGGGCCGGTCTGTGCCCTGAGGGGCGAGGGCCACGGCGGCCAGCATCATCAGGACGCTGGCCGCCGCAATTCCGATTTCAACCACGCCACGCAAGGGCGTTTAGCCTTTGCCGACGATGTTATGCTCGGGGCCAAAGGGGAAGCCGGTGATGTTCTCGGCCCCATCCTCGCCAATGACCAGAATGTCATGCTCGCGGTAGCCGCCGGCACCAGGCTGACCTTCGGGGATCATCACCATGGGTTCCATCGACACGACCATGCCGGGTTTCAGCACGGTGTCGATATCCTCGCGCAGTTCCACGCCCGCCTCGCGGCCATAGTAGTGGCTGAGCACACCAAAGCTATGGCCATAGCCGAAGGAGCGATACTTGAGCAGATCCCATTCGCGATACATCTCGTTGAGCTCAATCGCGATATCCATGCAGCGCGCGCCGGGCTTCATCAGGTCCAGCCCGCGACGGTGCACGGCCACGTTTTTCTCCCAGATGTCGAGGCTGGCGTCATCGACGCTGTCGCAGAAAAGCGTGCGTTCCAGCGCGGTGTAATAGCCAAAGATCATCGGGAAGGTGTTGAGGCTGAGGATGTCGCCGGATTGCACCACGCGATTGGTCACGGGGTTATGCGCGCCGTCGGTGTTGATGCCCGACTGGAACCATGTCCAGGTGTCCATAAGCTCGACAAAAGGGAAGGATTTGGCGATTTCACGGATCATCGCATTGGTGCCTGCAATGGCCACCTCATGCTCGGGCACGCCCGCCTTGACGGCCCCCGCGACCGCATATCCGCCGACATCGCAGATCCGCGCGCCTTCGGTGATCAGCTTGATTTCCTCGGCGGATTTGATGGTGCGCATCCACATTGACGGCTGGCTCACGTCGACGAGTTCGACGCCCGGCAGCGCATCCTGCAACAGTTGGCGATAGTCGAGCGAGACATGGTCAAACTCGATACCCACCCGGCGGGCGCCCTTGGTCAGGCCTTGCACCGCGCGGTAGAAATTGTCGCGCCGCCAGTCGGTATAGGTGACGTTGCTGCCAAAGGTCCGACGCCATGGTTGCCCCCCATCGATGCCCGCCGAAATCGTTGTGGCGGATTTCTGGTCGATCACCATGCCATATTTGCGGCCAAAATAGCAGTAGAGCCAACCTGAGTAATAATTGATACAATGATAAGAGGTGAACAGCGCCGCATCGACGTTGTTTGTCGCCATCCAGGTGCGCAATTCGTTCTGGCGGCGGGCCATTTCATTGTCGGAAAAGGGCGAAAACTCCTTTTCTCCGTTGTGCCATTCCGTGATGTGCAGCATGTCGTCAAGCATTTTGGTCTCTCCTCACTGGCTTGGATGTTCCTCCGCTATCAGCAAAGCCGTCAGAGACATAATTAATAGGTTTGATCCGAGAATAAGAATAAGAAATGCAGTGTTAACTGCGTGCATGGGTCGGTTTGCGAAAAGCGCTGACGCCTTCGGTGATCTGCTCGATCAGTTTCAGTGCGGCGTCAGAGGCCTTGATGTGCTTGTAGAAGAGGCCGACATGCAGATTGGCGAGTGGCGGAAATCCCTCTTTTGGCGAGAGGACGCGCATGCCGGGCAGCAGCGTCTTTTTGGTAAGCGCCGTCACGCCCATCCCGTCAAGCACCGCGTTCTGCACCGCCGTGATGCCGGGGCTCTCGAAGCAGAGGCGCCATTCGCGTCCTTCGGTATTCAGCGCGTCAATCATCCGCTTGCGGTAGAAGCAACCCTTGGGGTGGGCGATGATCTGCACCGGCTTGTCGAGGGAGAATTGATAGTCGCGCCCGCAAACCCAGAACGGGCGTTCGGACCAGTAGAGCGAAACATAAGGCGCGGGCATCGTGTCGGTGATGGCAATGGCAAGGTCCAGTTCGTCCACATGCAGCTGGCTCAGGATATTGCGGCTCCAGTCACAGCGGATATCAAAGGTGACCTCGGGATTGGCGCGGGCGAAATCGGCGATGATGCGCTGGAAATATCCGATCGCGTAATCCGTGGGCAACCCGACTCGAAGCGTGCCCATGAATTGCGCCTCGTGCAGGTTGGCGACCGCGCGATCATTCAGGCGCAGCATCTCGCGGGCATAGCCGATCAGCGCATGACCCTGTGGCGTCAACTCCAGAATCTTGCCCTTGTGTTGCAAGAGCTTGGCACCAACTAGATCCTCTAGACGTTTGATTTGCAATGAAATTGCAGGCTGTGTGCGGCCCAGAACCTGTCCGGTTTCGGTGTAGTTTCCCAAGTCCACGACCGTGACAAAGGTGCGGATCAGGTCGGTTTGCAGGTTCACAAAATGGCGCATGATTAAGAATCCTTATTCATGCATTGCTACTATGAATTTTGCGCATGAGGCAAGCTGTTCTACGGTCAGGCAATCCTACAGAAAAGAGGACAGCATGGCCCAAGATACCGTTTTTGCAGCAGAATTGCCATGGCCCGCCTATCAGCGCCGGGTCCAGGGGGGCGCTGTGCCGATTCTGATCCCGTTGGGGTCGATGGAGCAGCACGGTCATCATATGCCGATGCATGTCGATGTGCTCTTGCCCACGGAATTCGCACGGCGTGCGGCACTGGCGGTGGGCGGGCTTGTCGCGCCGCCTTTTACCTATGGTTATAAATCGCAGCAGAAATCCGGCGGCGGCAATTTCTTTCCGGGCACCACCAGCCTTGATGGTGCCAGCCTTGTGAACGCGCTCAAAGATGTGATCCGTGAGTTTGCCCGCCACGGCAATCGTCAGATCTGCATCGTGAATGGCCATTTCGAGAATTCCTGGTTCATTGCCGAGGGCATCGACCTTGCGCTGCGCGAACTGGGCTGGTCGGGCATTCATGACACCAAGGTCGTGGTCCTGTCCTATTGGGATTTTGTCGATCAGGCGGCGATTGCGCGGCTCTATCCCGAGGGGTTTCTGGGCTGGGATATCGAGCATGGCGGCGTTTTGGAAACCTCGCTGATGCTGCGGCTCTATCCAGATCTCGTGTCGCTGGAGCGGGCGGTGGATCATGCGCCCGCCAGTTTCCCGCCCTATGACGTCTATCCGCCGCATCCCGAGTGGACGCCTGCCAGCGGCACATTGTCTTCGCCCAAAAACGCCACGGCGGAAAAGGGCGACATTCTGCTCGACGTCTGCACGCGCGGCATTGTTGCGGCGCTGCGTAAAGAGTTTGGACCCCGCGACCGGGTGGCCGCCGAGTGACGCGATTGAAAATCAAAAATAAATGCCTTCCAACATGGAGAACCCAATGACCTTGACCTTAAAATCCCCGACCCGCCGACATCTGCTGAAAATGACCGCAGGTGCGGCATTGGCCACGCCATTCCTGTCAATCCGGGCGGCGGCGCAGACCGTCAACCTGTCGATGCTGGCCTGGTATGGCCATGCAGAGCCCGATATCGTTGGTGCATTCGAAGAGGAAAATAACGTCAAGTTCACGCCGAAATACTATACCGGCGGCGACAACATGCTGGGCCTGATCGCGCAATCGCCGGCTGGCACCTATGACGTGATCCTGTCGGATGCCGAATATGTGCAGCAGTTGAATGCCGCAGGCTATATCGAGGCGCTGGATGCCGCCGATTACGCCTTTGACGATTTCTACCCCGAGTTCCAGAAATTCCCTGGCCATTGGCAGGGCGACACGCTCTATTCCGTGATCACGCGCTTTGGCTTCTTGGGCGTTGCGCATAACACCGATGTACTGAGCGAAAAGGATGCGGCCAGCTATTCGGTGTTCTCGGATGCGCGTGTCACCGGCAAGCTGGGGCATTTCGACTGGCACCTGCCGAACCTTGGGCAAATGAGTCTCTCGGCGGGCAATGCGTCTGCCTATGACATTGATGCGGCGGGCTGGGATAGAGTGCAAGAGGCCACGATGGCGCTGCGCGGTCAGGTCGGCGGGTTCTTTGACTATGGCGGCACGTTCTCGTCGCTCAATGACGGGCAGATGGTGGCCTTTGCCGGCATCGGCGACTGGATCACCGGCGTTCTGGAAAAGAACGGGGCAAAGGTGCGCACCACCATTCCCGAAGAGGGCGGTTTGCAATGGACCGAGTCTTTTTCGATCGGCAAGGGCACGCAGAATTACGAAATGGCGCGCAAGTGGATTCAATGGATCACCTCGCCTGAGGGTCAGGCGAAATCCGCCGATATGGCCGCCTATCCCGCACTTGTCCCCAGTAAGAAGGGTTGGGAGGTGCTGAACGCCACCAACCCCGCCGAGGCC
This sequence comes from Roseovarius sp., assembly GCF_048262375.1. Classification (GTDB taxonomy): domain Bacteria; phylum Pseudomonadota; class Alphaproteobacteria; order Rhodobacterales; family Rhodobacteraceae; genus Roseovarius. The sequence goes on along the minus strand of NZ_JBLXFE010000002.1, from coordinate 60,924 downwards.
AAGCGGCAGAACATGGTTTTGGGTCAGCATAATGCGATGGACTTGATCCGCGAAGGACGTATCCAGTATCGCCAACTGCCGGTGCAACAGAGCCTTGAGGACTGGAACGACTTTTGGTCCGACTACAAGGGCGCCTGATGCCGGACCTTGCCGGGGTCGCATCTCTCCAGACCCCGGCACCTCTGCTTTTGCCTCTGAGAAAGCTGCATTCTATGACCCGACCCAGCCTGTTTTCGCTTGTTTTGTCGCTGCCACTCCTGATCTGGCAGTTGGCATTCTTTGCCGTGCCGCTGCTCTTTCTGATTGCCATCAGCTTTTGGACCGTGCGCAATTTTCAGATGCTGCCGGATCTGAATTTCGGCAACTGGGAGCGTATCCTGACGCGCAACACCTTTTGGGACGCTTATGCGCGCACCGCCATGCTGGCTACGGCAAGCGCGGTTTTGACCAGCGCCCTCGCCTTTCCGGCGGCCTATGCGATTTCGTTCAAACTGTCAGAACGGGTCAAGCAATGGGTGATCTTTGTTCTGATCATTCCGTTTTTTACCAGCTATCTCGTGCGTATTTACGCGTTGCAAGTGTTCCTGTCAGATGGGGGGATCATCAATGCCGCGCTGGGCATGCTGGGCGTGGGGCCGTTTGGGATGCTCAATACCACATTCGGGACGCTGGTGGGTATGGTCACGCTCTGTTTGCCGCTGGTGATCCTGCTGCAGGTCTTCAGCCTCAATTTCGTCAATCGCGATCTGGTTGAGGCGGCGCATAACCTGCGCTGCGGGCGGCTGCGCACGGTGCTGGCGGTGATTGTGCCCTCGGCGCGGGTCGGCCTTGTGATCGCGGCGCTCTTTGCCTTTATCCTGTCGTTCGGGGATTTCGTGAGCCCGCTCTATCTGGGCGGAGGCAATCCGCCGACGCTCTCGATCCTGATCACCGATATCACCAAATCCGGGCAGCAATGGCCGCGCGCCGCCGTTGTGGCGCTGATGATGATCGGCACGCTGCTGACCGTGGCCTTTGGCGCCATCACCTATGCCTATAAGGAGCGCGGCAAATGACCGGTAACAGCAATCCCCTGATCAACGCCGCGCTGAAACTGCATATCGCCGCCTGCGTTCTCTTCATCTTCGCGCCGATCTTAGGCAGTTTCGTTTTTTCGCTCAACTCAGACCGGTTTCCATCGCTGCCCTTGGGGCATTTCTCGACCGAATGGTACCGGCTGATCTGGGAGGACCCGTTCGTCTGGGCCGGGTTTTTCAACACGGTCATTGTTGGGCTGATCGTGGCGATCATCGCCACACTGCTGGGGTTTGGAGGGGCTTACACCGATTTCCGCTACAATTTTTTCGGCAAGAACGTCTATCTCGCGCTGGCCCTGTTGCCCCCCACCATCCCAGTGGTGATCATGGGGCTGGCAATGCTGGCGTTCCTGTCGCGGGTGAACTTGTCGGGCAGCGCTATTTCCATCATCATCGCGCATGGGGTGATGTGCAGCCCCTTTGCCATGGCCATCATCCGCCTGCGCCTGTCGCAGATGGACCCGGACCTAGAGGCGGCATCCTGGAACCTGGGTGGCAATGAATGGGCTACCCTGCGCCATGTTATCATCCCCTTTACCAAGCCTGCGCTCTTTGCCGCGCTTTTCATCACCATGGCGGTGTCGTTCGATGAATTCGCGGTGGCGTGGTTCGTTTCGGGCCTCAATGAAACACTGCCGGTGAAAATCCTCGGCTTTCTTCAGGGACAGGTCAGCCCGCGGATTAATGCTATCGGTTCGCTCGCCTTTCTGAGTTCCATCACGCTGATCATTCTGGCGCAGATGCTGTTGCGCAATTCGACAAAGGATAAGTCATGAACATGCAAACCCCTGTGACATCTGACGCCATTGTCAGGCTTGAGGGCGTGGTCAAGAGGTTCGGTGAATTCACCGCCGTAGAGCGCGCGGATTTCGAGATCGGGCGCGGCGAGTTTCTGGCGATCATGGGTTCGTCCGGATGCGGCAAGACCACGACCCTGCGGATGCTGGCGGGGCTTGAGGACCCAAGCGAGGGCAATATCTATCTCGACGGTGCGCGGGTAAACGGCAAGGCGACATGGGACCGTGACACGCCGATGGTCTGGCAGAGCCTCGCGCTGTTCCCGTTTCTCACGGTTCAGGAGAACGTCGAGTTCAGCCTCAAGATGCGCGGGGTCGCCAAGGCCGAGCGCATAGCGCGGGCGCGTAAATGGCTGGATAAAATGCAGATCCTCGAATTCGCGGATCGCAACATCTCGCAACTCTCGGGGGGGCAGCGACAGCGCGTAGCCTTGGCCCGCGCGCTGGTGACGGAACCCAAGATCCTGCTCTTGGATGAACCGCTCTCGGCGCTTGATGCGCATCTCAAGGTGCGGATGCAGGCGGTCTTGTCCAACCTGCAAAAGGATTTGGGAATCACATTCGTCTATGTCACCCATTCCATGTCCGAGGCGTTTTCCATGGCGGATCGGGTGGTGATCATGAGCCGGGGAAAGATCGAACAGATTGGCACGCCGCAGGAAATCTATCACGCGCCGCGCAATCGGTTCGTGGCAGAGTTCCTTGGCTCGGCCAATATCTTTACCGGCAAGCTTGTTGAAAAATCCGGCGATGACTGGCTTATCGACACGGACCATGGCCGTTTTGCGGTTCATGCCACGCATGGGCCTGCGAAATCGCCGGGCGAGTCGGTAACCTTTACGGTCAGTGCCGAGAACATGCAGATCAGCCCCGAGCGTTCGGGCGTGCCGGGTATTCGGGCGCGGGTCGTGGGGGAGGAGTTTGTCGGCGCCACCGCCATTGTCTTTCTTGAGACGGAAACAGGGGAAGAGTTGAAGGTTCAGAAAAGTCATGGTGAACTGGCGTCCATTGATCTGCACCCAGGGAGCACCCTGATTCTGCATTGGGAGTCTGAAGCCTGTCATGTCCTGCCCGGAGAATGACACCAGTCTGAACCGCAAGGCAATCGTGCCGCAAGGGGCTGCATTCTTTGCGATCGAGACGACCAAACCGGCCCGGCATTTTGTCTTTCACCTGCTTCCCGATTTCACGCTTCTGGCGTTCAGCGCGGCGCTTGATCCGCTGCGCATAGCCAACCAACTGGCGCAACGCCCGCTCTATCGCTGGACCGTCACCTCGCAGGATGGCGGCCCGGTGGTTAGCTCCTGTGCGATGTCGGTCAATGTCGACCAATCGCTTGGCCCCTTCCCGCGTGAGACCGATCTGGTGGTGTGTGGCGGCACCGTGCGCACGGGAACCGGCAACAAGGATTTGCTGGCGTTTTTACGCCAGCATGCGCGGTTTGGCGGACGGGTGGGGGCGATTTGCACGGGAGCCATTGCGCTGGCGCAGGCCGGATTGCTGGAAGGGCGGCGCGCGACGTTGCATTGGGAAAACCAGCCCGCCTTTCGCGAGAAATTCCCCGAGGTGGAGGTCACAGGCAACACCTTTGAGGTGGATGGCGGTATCTTTACCTGCGGCGGTGGGGTTGGGGCCACCGACATGATGCTGGAAATGATCGAGGCCGATTATGGCCGGTCCTTTGCCGATGTGGTGGCCGATATGTGCCTCTATTCGCAGCGCAGAGCCGAGCGCGGGCCACAGCGCGCCTCGATCAGCAATGCGCTCGACAGCCGTAATCCGCTTCTTGTTCGGGCGATCAAGGTCATGCAGGCCAATATCGAAACGCCGGTGGGAATGGATGAATTGGCCGAAGCCGCAGGCTGTTCGCGCCGCCAGATGGAGCGGCTTTTCGTGAAATACCTGCGCAAGACGCCCTACCGGTTTTTCCGCGATCTGCGGCTTGATCATGGCCGCAGCCTGTTGCGGGAAACCGATCTCAGTGTGACCGAAATCGCCATGGCCTCGGGTTTTGCCTCGCCCATGGTGTTCATCAAGACATTCCGCGGCCGGTTTGGTCATTCCCCGGGGCAGTATCGCAAGGCGGGCTGACCGCGCAACAGCGCTTGTCGTTGCCCGTTCAATGTTGTCAATTGAGGTATCTGACAGAAAGGGCCACGACATGGACATGAATTTGGGAATGCGCCCCGAGATGCGCGCGCTCTTGGCGCGGGTGTCGGCCATGGTGCGCGATGAGATCATGCCGCTCGAGGCCGCGTATCACGCCGAAATCGGCAAGGGCGAGCGCTGGGGCTATACCCCCCGGCAGGCAGAGATTCTGGAAGGGCTCAAGGCCAAGGCCAAGGCGGCGGGGCTGTGGAATTTCTGGCTGACCGACAGTGCACGGGGTTTCGGCCTGACAACGGTCGAATATGCCTATTTCGCGGAAGAAATGGGCAAGACCCCGATGGGGGCCGAGGTGTTCAATTGCAATGCGCCCGACACCGGCAATATGGAGGTGTTCGAGCGTTACGGAACCGAGGCGATGAAAGAGCAATGGCTTGCTCCGCTCTTGGCTGGTGATATCCGCAGCGCGTATCTGATGACCGAGCCGGATGTCGCCAGCTCAGATGCCACCAATATCGCCATGTCCTGTGTGCGAGACGGCGATCATTATGTGCTGAACGGTCAGAAATGGTGGGCGACCGGCGCGGGCGATCCGCGCTGCAAGGTCTATATCGTGATGGTCAAAACCGGCGGCGAAGACATGCCCAAACACCAGCGCCATTCGATGATCGTGGTGCCTGCAGATACCCCCGGCATCGAGAAGCTGCGCCCGATGCAGGTTTACGGCCATGACGACGCACCGCATGGGCATATGCATTTCAAATTCGAGTCTGTGCGGGTGCCGGTGAAAAACATCCTGTTGGGCGAGGGGCGCGGGTTCGAGATCGCTCAGGGGCGTCTTGGGCCGGGGCGCATCCACCACTGCATGCGCGCCATCGGTCAGGCCGAGGCGGCGCTTGAGATGATGTGCAAACGCAGTCTGGCGCGTGAGGCGTTTGGCAAACCTCTGGCGCAGTTGGGGGCCAATTACGATATCATCGCCGAATGTCGCATGGAGATCGAGCAAGCCAGATTGCTCTGCCTCAAAGCGGCCTGGATGATGGATCAGGGCGACGCCCGCGCGGCCGCACCTTGGATCAGTCAGATCAAGGTCGTGGCGCCGCGTGTCTCGCTCAAGGTGATCGACGAGGCCGTTCAACTCTTTGGGGCGCAGGGGATTTCACAGGATGTGCCGCTGGCGGCGATGTGGACGCATGTGCGCACGTTGCGCCTTGCCGATGGTCCCGACGCGGTGCACCGGCGACAGGTGGCACGCGCGGAGTTGCGCAAGCACACTCAGGAAAAGGTCTGAGCGTTTTCGCACAGGCCGCTCTGCGACAGGGAACGCTTCTCACGCTTTGGTGATGGGTCTGGTGGTTTCAAATCCGGGAGCCTCTGATTAGCTGCGGATGGACCACATCACACGCAAAAGGAGAGTTTCATGACTGCTGAATTCCGAGTGAAGACATCGCCTGTGAGCGACGATCAGGCCGAGGGTATGGCCAAAGAGCTGTTGGAGGGTGCGCGCGCCAAACTGGGTTTCGTGCCCAACATGTATCGGGGCATGGCCGTTAACCCCGGCCTTCTGTCCACCTATCTGCATGGCTATGCGCTCTATCGCGAGTCGGGCAATTTCACCCCGCCCGAGCAAGAGGTCGTGTTTCTGACCGTCTCGCTGGCCAATGGCTGTGACTATTGCACCGCGGCGCATTCGATGCTGGCGATCAAGATGTCCAAGCTGGGCGAGGCGCATACGCAGGCGCTGCGCGATGGCAAGCCGCTAAGCGATGCCAAGCTGGAGGCGCTGCGCAAATTCACCCATCACATGTGGGAGACGCGCGGGTTGCCGACCAAGACCGAAGCCGAGGCGTTCAAGGCCGCAGGCTATGGTGATGTGCATGTTTTGGAGATCATTCTGGCGATGGCTGTCAAGACGATCAGCAATTACGCCAATCATGTGAATCACACCGATCTGGATGATGTGTTCGCGCCGTTTGCCGTGGGTAAGGCGGTCGAGCCTGCCTGAGCGCAATCGTATAACTGCGCCCCTATGCTTTGGGGGCGCAGAACAGTTCGTAAACCACTTCGAGCACTTTGCGCGGGCGATCATCGGCAAGGCTGTAATGAATCGTCTTGCCATCGCGCCGCGCCGTCACCAACCCTTCGAGGCGTAGCCGCGAGAGCTGTTGCGACACGGCCGCCTGACGCGCCGAGAGCAGGGTTTCAAGCTCCGTCACCGATCGCTCGCCCGATACCAGATGACAGAGAATCATCAACCGCCCCTCATGGCTGATGGCCTTGAGGAAATTTGCGGCGGTGGTCGCATTATCGACCATGCGATCCATTTCTGTGGGATCAAGCGTGTCGTCGAGAACGGGAAGTGGCATTTCCGGGATTCCTGATTTTAATTGGCACGTATGTATGGCGTTTTTATCCGTTGTGCAAAAGCTGGTAGGCCAAACGCGCGAAAAAGTGAGCAGATGTGGCATGCAAAGCGCCATCGTGGCGCAGGGGCGGCTACATTTTCGAGCGATGCCCTTGCAGCCCCTTGGGCGCAACACTAAGACTCCTTTAGGAACTGGCCGTTTATGGTCAGAGTGATTGACAAAGCCTGACAGCATCGGTCGGGCACAAGACAGGCGGGCGACGATGAAAGACCCTATGGACATTTACATGAACACCCTCGTGCCGATGGTGGTCGAACAGACCAGCCGGGGCGAGCGTGCCTATGACATCTTCTCGCGCCTGCTCAAGGAACGGATCATTTTCCTGAGCGGCCCGGTGCATGACGGCATGTCGAGCCTGATTGTGGCACAGCTTTTGCATCTTGAGGCTGAAAATCCGTCCAAGGAAATCAGCATGTATATCAACAGCCCTGGCGGGGTCGTGACCTCGGGCCTGTCGATCTATGATACGATGCAGTATATCAAGCCAAAGGTCAGCACGCTGGTCGTGGGTCAGGCGGCCAGCATGGGCAGCCTGTTGCTGACAGCGGGCGAGCCGGGTATGCGGTTCTCGCTGCCCAACAGCCGGGTCATGGTGCACCAGCCCTCGGGCGGGTATCAGGGGCAGGCGACTGATATCATGATCCATGCGCGTGAGACACAAAAGCTCAAGGATCGGTTGAACGAGATTTATGTACGGCACACCGGCCAGACCCTGAAAAAGGTCGAAGAGGCGCTTGAACGCGACAATTTCATGTCGCCCGAAGAGGCCAAGGCCTGGGGTTTGATCGACGAGATCGTGGCCAACCGTGACAAGGGTGACGCGCCCGAGAAATAAACGTGATGCGGCCCCAAGGCGGGCCGGATATTTTCGGATTGTGGTGCCATACAGCCTGACTTAAGCTGACGGGTAGCACAGATCACAGACGAGGCCCCGCACGGGGGCGCAGACGGCAGACGGCGCAGGGCCCGAAAGGTACGGAATGGCGAATAACTCAGGCGGCGACAGCAAGAACACGCTCTATTGCAGCTTTTGCGGCAAGAGCCAGCATGAGGTGCGCAAGCTGATCGCCGGTCCGACCGTGTTCATCTGTGATGAATGCGTCGAACTGTGCATGGACATTATTCGCGAAGAGACCAAGACCGCCGGTCTCAAGTCGAGCGAGGGTATCCCCGCGCCGCGCGATATCTGCAAGGTGCTGGACGATTATGTGATCGGCCAGGCGCGTGCGAAAAAGGTTTTGTCGGTGGCGGTGCACAACCACTACAAACGGCTGAATAATTCCGGCAAGAGCGATATCGAGCTCAGCAAATCGAACATCCTGCTGATCGGGCCTACGGGCTGCGGTAAGACGTTGCTGGCGCAGACCTTGGCGCGAATTCTCGATGTGCCCTTTACCATGGCGGATGCCACCACGCTGACCGAAGCGGGCTATGTCGGTGAAGACGTGGAAAACATCATTCTCAAATTGTTGCAATCGAGCGAATACAACGTCGAGCGCGCGCAGCGTGGCATTGTTTATATCGACGAGGTCGACAAGATCACCCGCAAGTCCGAAAACCCCTCGATCACCCGTGACGTATCGGGCGAGGGCGTGCAGCAAGCGCTGCTGAAACTGATGGAAGGCACGGTTGCCGCCGTGCCGCCACAGGGCGGGCGCAAACATCCGCAGCAGGAATTCCTGCAGGTGGACACGACCAATATTCTCTTTATCTGCGGTGGCGCCTTTGCCGGTCTTGATAAGATCATTGCACAGCGCGGCAAAGGCAGTGCCATGGGCTTTGGGGCCGATGTGCGTGACAATGATGCGCGCGGTGTCGGTGAGATCTTTACCGATCTGGAGCCTGAGGATCTGTTGAAATTCGGTCTGATTCCGGAATTCGTTGGCCGGCTGCCGGTGATCGCGACGCTAGAGGATCTGGACGAAGATGCGCTTGTCACTATCCTGACACAGCCCAAGAACGCGCTTGTCAAACAGTATCAGCGCCTGTTCGAGCTGGAGGGTGCGCAACTCAGCTTTACCGACGACGCCCTCAAGGCCATCGCCAAGCGGGCCATCGCCCGCAAGACCGGCGCACGCGGACTGCGCTCGATCCTTGAAGATATCTTGCTTGATACGATGTTCGAATTGCCCAGCATGGATCATGTCGAAGAAGTGCTGGTCAATGAAGAGGCGGTGAATTCCGACGCGGCGCCGTTGATCATCTATGCCGAGAGCAAAGGCAAAAAAGAGGGTGCCAGCGCGGGGTAAACCTCGGCTGCGGCACAGCCCAAGGCCCGCAACCTGTGTTGCGGGCTTTTTTTGGGGTAACCTGACCCATCGCATATCACGTCGTGATCTGGATAAGGCATCGCGGGCACTGGACCTTCGCGCGCAAATCCGCCATATCGGGGTTGGATTATGTCGGAGGGTCGAATGGGCATTCTCAACACCTTGCTGCGCGCCGTTACCTGGTGGAACGGGCAGACGCTCAACACCCAGTTTTACACTTGGCGCAAGGGCGTTCAGGTGGGCGAGGATGCGCAGGGCAATGCGTTTTACCGCACTCGAGACGACAAACGCCGCTGGGTGATCTTCAACGGCGAAGCTGAAGCGAGCAGAGTCGATCCGGATTGGCACGGCTGGCTGCATCACACCTATAAAGAGCCGCCGACCGATAAGCCTCTGGCGCACAAGCCTTGGGAAAAGCCGCATAGCGAGAATCTGACAGGCACGTCGTTGGCCTATGCACCGGCGGGGTCTATCCGCCGCGTGGCACCGACAGAGCGGCGCGACTACGAGGCGTGGTCACCGGAGTAAGGGCAAGTACATGTCTGAGAGTAAAACCGAGGTTTTGGTTGGCGGTGTTGTTTTGGCCGTGGCCATCGGATTTCTGGTCTATGCGGGCAAAACCACCGGAATGACTGGGCGTGGCGCAGGTGAATACCAGTTGAGCGCCAGTTTCCGCAGCGCCGATGGTGTGAGTGTGGGCACCGACGTGCGCCTTGCCGGCGTCAAAGTGGGGCGGGTCACGCAGATAAATCTCGATCCGGGCACCTATCGCGCCAGCACAATCTTTACCGTGCAAGAGGGCATCAACGTGCCGGATGACAGCGCCATCGCGATTTCCTCTGAAGGGTTGTTGGGGGGCAATTACGTTGAAATCTTGCCCGGCGGATCGCCGTTCTATGTCGAACCGGGGGCCGAAATCGAATTCACCCAAGGATCGGTCAGCCTTGTATCCTTGCTGATGAAGTTCGTTTCGGGCGGCGAAGGGGATGCCGCGAAATGAGAGCCCTCTGGCTTAGCCTCATACTCTGCCTTGGGGCTGGTATGGGGACGGCGCAAGAGGCTGCTTCGGTCGCCGAAGGCGCAATCCTGCGCGGTCTCGACAAGATCAACGGTCTCGCGCGCGACTTGGAGTTGACCAGCGGTGCATCGGGTGCGTTCGGATCGCTTGACGTCGAGCTTGGTCAATGCCGCTATCCCGAGGGCAACCCGGCGGGCGATGCCTATGCTTATCTGACGATTACCGATCAGGGCAGCGGCGCGGTGATATTTTCTGGCTGGATGCTGGCCTCGTCACCGGCGCTCAATGCGCTGGAACACCCGCGCTATGATATCTGGGTATTGCGCTGCAAGATCTGACGTGGGTCGGGATCAAAAGGCGGATTGGTGATATCGGCCTCATTCTCCATCGCCTCATGCAAGAGCGCGCGATACTGCGCACGCGGAATTTCCCGCGCGCCAAGACTGCCCAGATGCGGCGTAATGAATTGCGTGTCGAACAGGGTAAAGCCGCATCGCGCAAGGTGGTGGGTGAGATGGGCCAATGCCAGCTTTGAGGCATCGGTGCGCCGCGAAAACATGCTCTCGCCAAAGAACGCGGCCCCAAGGGCCACACCATAGACCCCGCCTACAAGCTGATTCTCTTGCCAGATTTCCAGAGAATGCCCGTAGCCCCGTTGGTGTAGCGCCATGTAGGAGCGATGAATCGGCGGGCTGATCCATGTCTCGGTGCGATCGGCGCAGCCCCGCAAAACCGCTTCGAAATCGCGGTTGAGCGTCGCCTGATACCGGGCCTGACGCATCCGGCGTGCCAACGAGCGAGAGATGTGAAAACCGTCGAGCGGCAGAATGCCCCTTTGATGCGGATCGACCCAAAACACCTCTGGGTCGTCGCGATGTTCTGACATCGGAAAAACGCCGGAGGCATAGGCCTGAAGCAAAAGGGCGGGTGTCAGGGGTGTCGTCATGTGGCCTGCGGCGCTGAAAAACGTAAGAGCTTAAGGGTTCAGTATCTTTTGTCAGGTTACAAGGTCAACGGCGATACGGGTGAGGGGTATGTGATGACGATCATGGGATTTGGGGCTGGCAGAGGCATGGGTGACGATCGCACGGGCACCTTTAACCGGGCACAGGCGAGACATGCGATGCTGGTTGACGCCTATCGTCACGCTATTGCCGATTCGACCGTGATGTTGGTCGGGGCCGAGGATGGTGCATGGTGTTATGCGCTGGCTGCGGCCGGTGCGTTGCAAGTGGTCGGGATTGAGACCGACGCCAATCTGGTCGAGCGCTTTGGGCGCCTGCCTGATATCGGTCTGCGTGAGCGTATCGATCTGCGTCGTGCCGATCCGATGGAGGAAATTCGCTCAGAGGTGGCGGTTGGCCGTCAGTACGATGTGATCATCCTCTTTGATGTACTTCAGGGAATTACGGATCTGCATGATCTCTTTGGTCTGATCCGGGATCTTGAGCCACGCCTTGTCGTGGTGGACGGCTGCTTTGTGGTCTCCGAGGACCCGATTCTTTGGATCGAACGCACGCGGGACGCTCTGGCGGGGCGTGTGCGGCCTGCGCTCATACCCGGGCAGGGGGCGGTTGCGATGGTCGCTTATGATTGCGGATTCGATCTCGATTGGATTGACTGGGCTGTGTTGGACCCAGAGGTTCGGCAGGGCCTTGATGATTACTACGCTCCGGGCCCCAAGCTGCGCGCCAGTTTCACGCTGACACCAGAACAGACAGCTTGATTGCGGCCTCGTCGCCGCTTGGCCTGTCAGACCGGAATCATTGTCCCTGTCAGCAGAGCGATATGGGTTTCCACCCCTTCACTGATTGCGTGCACATCTGCCTGAACGATCACCAGACGTCGCCCCGGCTTGATCACGCGACCGCGTGCGATCAGGCGCTCGCCCTGCGCCGGGGCCAGAAGGTTGATCTTCATTTCGGTGGTCAGCACCTCGGCATCCCCGGGCATCATGCTGAGCGCGGCATAGCCCGCCGCGCTGTCGCCAATGGCAAAGGTCAGCCCCGCATGCCCGAATCCGTGTTGTTGAAGGCTACCGGGCAGAATAGGCGCTTCGATCTCTACCCGTCCAGAGGACAGCCCAACGAGACGCGCCCCGAGCGTGGTCATCATTGCCTGCGCGGCAAAGCTCTGGCGAATTTTCTGTTCGATGTCAGGGGACATTTCTCAAGGCTTTCCCATTGTTTATGATGTCGCGACGTGTTGACAGTAAAGTGATTTAGGCCAGCGATGTAAGGTTGGACTGGATTGGTTGGGCTGATAAACGCATATGAAATGGGAACGGACAAGGGTGGAAAGTTGAACTGGTCTGACCTGCGAATGCATTTCGTGGAAACGTTTTCCATCTTGCGTTTGCGTGTTACGTTCTGTGTGTGGGCCGCCGTGTTGGGTGTGGCGGTGCTGGCGGGACCGTTTGGCAGCTATGATACCATGAGTGTACCGATACGCTCGGCCTATTGGGCTGCGGTTATCTCGGGCGGGTTTGTGATCGGATTTTCCGCACGCGCGGTGATGCGGGCGGTTTTCGGGACGCGCCACCCGATCCTGTTCGATCTTGGGGCGAGTCTGTTCGTCGGGGTCTTGCTCGGGCCTATGATCTGGGTTTTGCGCGGCTGGATGGACCCGGTTCTGGGCCATGAGATGCTCAGCTTAGGCAGGATTACCCTGCACACGGCGCTCATCACTGGTGGTGTTTTCGTCGTGCGGCGTCAAATCGGGGCAGAGGGGCCGGTCGGATACTGGACAGCACCCGAACCCGAGGCAGAGGAGCGAACCCGGCTTCACCGGCGCCTGTCCTGTCCGCCGTCTACGGAAATTTATTGCCTGTCCGCAAAAAACCATTCCGTTGAGGTGGCGACCAGTGCAGGTGTCGAAATTCTGCGTTTGCGATTAACGGATGCGATCGCTGAAATGGAACCGGTCAAGGGGCTCTGCACGCACAGGTCGCATTGGGTTGCCTTTGCCGCCATCGCGGGGATCGAACGTGAAAGCGGTGGCAAGATGTTCGTCGTGCTCAAGAACGGGGGCCGTATCCCGGTCAGCCGAAAATACCGCTCAAATCTAGAAAATTCCGGGTTGAGCGATCATTTCGAAACATCTGCTCAGGATTGTTGAGGGGCGCGCACCCCGCGCGGCATCGGCACGGCATGCGTTATCGCCCCAGTGAGTACCCCAAGCGCCTCTGCACGCATCAAACCAGTGAGGATGGGATCATCCGACCACAGCCCGCCGGTATAGGTGCCAAAGGCGGGCAGGATCACCCGATCGCTGTCGATCAGAAAGGCCGGTCGGCTCAGGCTGTGACCCTTGAGCGCGAGTCGCACTTTGGGATGGTAATGCCCCGAGATTTCGCCGCTCTGTCCGGCCCGCGCGATATGGCGAAAGCACAGCGGCGGCACTGGCAGTTCGGCCATATGCGCGCCCCCCAAATCGACCGGGCCGGGATCGTGATTGCCCTCGATCCAGATCCAGCGGCGTCCGGCCTGCAATTTGGCAATCCAGAGCTTTTCAGCATCGGGGAGGGCGGTTGCTGCGGCGCTGTCGTCGAAGCTGTCACCAAGGCAGATGACCGTCGCGGCCCCGGTCCGGCGCAGATCGCTTTCCAATCGCGTGAGGGTGTCGCGTGTCTCGTAGGGGGGCAAAGGCGGCTCACCCAGCCGGGCCCGCCGCAGCGCCTTGCCCAGATGCATGTCGGAAACACACAACAGATTGCGCGCCTCCCAATAAAGCGCACCCGAGGGAAGGGCCGTCAACGTCGCGCCGGCAAGGGTGAAACCATATCCATCCATGTCGCATTGGTGGCCTTTGACGCGCGAAATGGCAAGGGCGGGCTTAACCGTCTGTCCGCGCTATTCCGCGCATAGGGGCAAGGCCCGCCGCCGCCAAAAGACGCGCGCTTTCTTCGGCCAAGAGCCGCTCTTGGGCTGCCCCCTCAACCGGCATCCGCCCCACCTCCAGAAACAGAGGGGCCGCAAGTGGGCTGACGCGGGGCAGACGCCGCAAGGTAATCCGCCCGGCGTTACGCGCCAGCATCTCGTCGATCCGGCCAAAATCCACCAAACCGCGCATTGCTTCTTGTCGAGTGATGTCGAGGAGCAGGTGACCGGGATCGTATTTCACCAGCGTGTCGTAAAGAATGTCCGAAGAGAGTGTGGCCTGTCGCCCGCTCTTGCGTGCGCCGGGGCTGTTGCGTTGAATGAGCCCGGAAATCGTGGCCGAGGCGCGAAAGGTGCGTTTCATCACCGCGTTGGACATGAGCCAGCTTTCAAGCCCTGCGCGCAACGCATCGGGTGCAAAGAGCGGCGCGGCATCGGTCACCGGCTCCAGCCCCCAGATCAGCGTGGCATAATCCGTGGCCACGAACCCCAGTGGCGCAAGGCCGGTTTCCTCCATCCGCTTGGTCACCAACAGGCCAAGGGTCTGCATCGCGTTGCGCCCGGCAAAGCCGTAAATGCACAGATGTTCGCGCCCCTCATGGGCAAAGCTTTCGACCAGCAGGCTGTCGGCTTCGGGCATCTGCGATACCTGCCGTTGCAGATGCAGCCAGTCGCGCACCGGACCCGGCAATTCGGGCCAGTCGGATGCGGCCAGCATCCGCAGGATACGTTCAGAGAGCTCGGTCGAGGTGGCGAATTTGGTGCCCATATAGGTTGCGATTTTGGGCTTGCGACCGGGGTCGCGGCTGACCTCAACCACCATGTCGCGCAAGGATTCAAAGCGCACGATCTGTCCGCCGATCAGAAATGTATCGCCGGGGGTCAGCGTGGCGGCAAAACCCTCTTCGATCTCACCCAGCGGTTTGCCGCCGCGCGCCCGGCGCATTCGCACCTTGAGCGTATCGGTATCCTGAATGGTGCCGATATTCATCCGGATCAGCCGCGCCGCTCTTGGGTCGCGCAACTGCCAGAGCCCGTCGCCCCGCCGTTGCAGGCGCTGCCATCGATCATAGGCTCTGAGCGCATAGCCGCCGGTGGCGCAGAAATCGAGACAGGCGTCGAACTCGGCCCGTCTGAGACCGGCATAGGCCCCCGCGCCAACGACTTCGGCAAAGAGGGCCTCTGCGTCAAAGGGGCCCGCGCAGGCGCGGATCAGGATATGCTGGCAGAGCACGTCGCGCGGCCCCGGTCCCCGCGTCTCTCCGTCCAGATCGCGGGCGTGCACGGCCTCAAGTGCGGCGCGGCATTCCACCACCTCAAAGCGGTTGGCTGGCACCAGCAGCGCCTTGGAGGGTGCATTGTAGCGGTGATTGGCCCGCCCGATCCGTTGCACAAGGCGCTTGACGTTCTTGGGCGCGCCCACCTGAATAACCAGATCAACATCGCCCCAATCAAGCCCCAGATCGAGGCTGCCGGTGCAGACCACGGCACGCAGCTCGCCGCGCACCATCGCCGCCTCGACCCGCTCGCGCTGCGCGCGGTCGAGGCTGCCGTGATGGATGCCAATGGGCAGGGCGTCGTCATTGGCAAGCCAGAGGTTGTGAAAGAAAATCTCGGCCTGCGCGCGGGTGTTGTGAAAAATGAGCGTGGTTCGGTGCTGCTTGATCTGCTCCAGCACAGCGGGGATCGCATGGGCGGCCCCGCCTCCGGCCCATGGTGGCGGTTCTGCGGTCTCAAGCATGGCGATGTCGGGCTCTGGCCCCGGATCGGCCATGAGGATCGCACAAGCGGACGACCCGTGCGCCATATAGCGCGCAAGGGCAGGCGGGTCTTCGACCGTGGCCGACAGGCCTACGCGCCGCAGGTCGGGGCAGAGTGCCTGAAGCCGGGTCAGCGCCAGCATAAGCTGATCGCCACGCTTGCTCTCGGCCAAGGCGTGCACCTCGTCGATCACCACCCGTTTCAGCCCTGCGAAAACGCGCGGCGCATCCTCGTAAGAGGTAAGCAGCGCGAGGCTCTCGGGTGTGGTCAGCAGGATGTGCGGCGGATCGGCACGTTGGCGGCGCTTGGTATGGGACGAGGTGTCGCCGGTGCGGTCCTCAATGCGGATGGGCAGGCGCATTTCCGTGACAGGTGTGGTCAGGTTGCGCCGGATATCGGCGGCCAGCGCCTTCAAGGGCGAGATATAGAGTGTGTGCAGCCCGGCATGATCGCGCGTGGCCAGATCGGCCAGCGTTGGCAGAAATCCTGCCAGCGTCTTACCCCCGCCCGTGGGGGCAATCAGCAGGGTTGCGGGATCGTCGGCGCGCGTCAGCATGTCCGATTGGTGCGGGTGCATCTGCCAGTCTCGGGCAGAAAACCACGTTGCAAGAGGGGCGGGCAGGGCGCACATGCCATGCTATTTAGCGGCGGGGCGCGGCAAAGCAAAGCAGTGCCGCGCCCGCTATATCGCCGCCTGTGACGCCAGCCGCGCCGCGATCAACCTATTGACCCGCGCGATGCCCGCCTCGGGGCCATGCCCGATCAACCCCATCGCCGCCTCGGACAGAACGCTGTCCTGCGCCGCCCGCGCCACGCCTGCAAGAAACTGCGCGGCGTAGGTCAGAACGTCGGGCGAGTGATCTGGGCTGAGCAGGTTTTGCACATGCTCCAGATCGTCGCGATAGGCCAATGGATCGGGATGAATCTGCTCATCCTGCACCACATAGGGCCCGATCGGTCGGCGGTCGGCGGGGACATGCCGCAGCACCTCTTGTTGAAACACCCCGAGGCTTGCAACCGGCTTGAGCAGCAGGCCATCGGCCCCGGCGTTGCGTGCGCGCAGCTCTGCCCCCGCCTCGCCGCTGGTCGCGAGAATCACGCCGACCCGGGGAATGGCGCGATCAAGTTCGGCAATCAACTCTTCGCCGCGCCCATCGGGCAGGCCAAGGTCGATGATCACCGCCGAAGGTCTGTAAACCTGCAAATGCCGCCGCGCAGAGCGCAGGCAATCGGCGCGCCGGATCCGCGCTCCGCTGCGCAGGCACATCAGGCGCAACGCCTCAGAGGCATAGCGGCTATCCTCGACCGCCAGCACGGTCATGCCCAAAAGCGGGCGTTGGGTGTTGGGCGCGCGCTGTGGCGCGGGGATGTCAAGATCGGTCATCGGGCTGATCCTTTGTGAAGATACGAAACGCAGCATGGCCCGGTTGTGGTGAACGCAAGGTTAATAAGCGGGTTGCGTCCCCCTGTCGCTTGTCAGTTCCCGCGATCATCCCCATAACAGGGTGAATTCATGCAAAAGGATTGCCCCATGATCGGACGTCTCAATCATGTCGCCATCGCCGTGCCGGACCTGAGCGCCGCCGCCGACCAGTATCGCCATGCGCTCGGCGCTTCGGTCGGCGCGCCGCAGGACGAGCCGGATCACGGCGTCACTGTGATCTTCATCGAACTGCCCAATACCAAGATAGAACTGCTCTATCCCTTGGGTGAAAACAGCCCAATCCAGGGATTTCTGGACAAGAACCCCTCGGGCGGGATTCATCATATCTGCTATGAGGTCGAAGACATCATTGCCGCTCGCGATCACCTGAAATCCACCGGTGCGCGGGTTCTGGGCAGCGGCGAGCCCAAGATCGGAGCGCATGGCAAGCCGGTGCTGTTCCTGCACCCCAAGGATTTCAATGGCTGTCTCGTGGAACTGGAGCAGGTCTGATGGGGATCACCTCTGGCATCGTGCTCTTTGCCGTGATCTGGTTCATGACGTTCTTTGTTGTGCTGCCGATCCGTATTCAGACTCAGGGGGATCTGGGCCAGATCGTGCCCGGCACCCATGCCGGATCACCCGAGCATCATCACCTCAAGAAAAAGGCGTGGATCACCACTGGCATCGCCGTGGTGCTCTGGATCCTTATTGGGGGCACCATCATTTCCGGGGTGATCAGTGTGCGTGATCTCGACATGTTCAACCGGATGGCTCCGCCCGCCGCGTCTGAGTAGCGTGAAAGATATGGGTGAACGTCGCAGCCCCCAGGATTGGGATAAGCAGATTCACCAACGGCACCGAGAGCGGCATCGCCATCAGCACCCCGGCGGCCCAGATCGTCAGGCGATGCTTGCGGCGTAGCGCCTTGGCCCCGGCGCGCCCGATGCGCCGCATGGCGGCGAGCTGAAAATACTCCATGCCCAGCAAATAGCCATTCAGCGCCCAGAAGATAAAGAGCGCAAAAGGCGTGAAAATCGCGTAGAGCACGAGCGCCAGAATATTCGCGCCAAGGATCACCCCAAGAAAGTTGATAGTGTCGCGCAACGCCTCGCCCAAGGGCACGATGCTGGCCGGGGGCAGGTCAGGATAATGCGTATCCTCCACCGCCTGTGCCACCTCATCGAGAAACATCGAAGTAATGGCCGAGGCGACAGGCACCATCAAAAACACCGATAGAACGATCATCAACAGGAATGATCCGGCCCCCAAGAGATCGCCAACCCATGTGACCTCACCAATGAGCGGCAGGGTCGTGCTCTCCCCCACTGTCATCTGAATGAGCCAGAGCACACCGGCATAGGCCGCAATCAACAGCATCAGCGTCAGGCCCACACCCAAGAACAGCACCTTGCGGAAACGTGGATCGCCGATTTGACCTATAGCTTTGAGGAAGCTGGTGAAAATCATTCCGAAACCCATGTGGTGACGGCATCTATATCGGGGCGCGGACGCTCGGGCGGGGCGGCGCCCTCGGTGCCGATATGGATGAACCCGGCGATACGCTCAGGCTCAGCCAGCCCGAGTGCGCCTTGGGCAAAATCCCGGTCATGGCTGGGCCAGCCGCTCAGCCAATTGGCCCCCCACCCGGCGGCAAGCGCGGCGTTGAGCAGGCTCAGACAGACGCAGCCTGCTGAATAGGTCTGTTCGATCTTGGGGATCTTGTCAGAGGGTTTCGGGCTTTCGATCACGGCCACCGCGAGATGTGCGTCCGCGAATTGCGTCTGCGCCTTGGCGATGTCCTCGGGCGTTTTGCCCAGACGCGAACCGGCCTGCGGCACAAGCTCCGCCAGCCGCAGAAGTGCTGCGCGCTCCAGCACGATCATCCGCCACGGCTCTAGCTTGCCGTGATCGGGCACGCGGGCGGCGGCAACCAGCAGGGGCCGCAGGGTCGCCCGGTCGGGCACGGGCAGGGTCAGTGTCTTGGCCGGACGAGACCGGCGGATCTGAAGGAACTCAAGGGCGGCGGGATTGGGTTGGGGCATCGGTCTCTTTCTTATGCGGGGCACCACACATGTCGGCAAGCACGCGCCCGGGGTCAAGTCCCCTATGCTGCAAATCCTCTTGGAGCGGCGCGGCCTTCCGGGTATGCCCGTGCCATGGATATCCCCGATCTTCGCACTCTGGCTCAGTCTGGCACTACCATTGCCCTGCGCGTGACCCCCAAGGCCGCGCGCAATCGTATCGTGCAAGACGAGGGCGCGCTCCGGGTCTATGTCACCACCGTTCCCGAGGATGGCAAGGCCAATGCCGCCGTCCAAAAACTACTGGCCAAGGCATTGGGGGTGCCAAAATCGCGTCTCACCCTGCTGCGCGGTCACACCAGCCGGGATAAGGTGTTTCAGGTGGATTGACGCTTGCCCGTTGTTCCCGCCACCTGCACCCGCGTACCCCATCCGACGCATTTCTCGGTCAGCGGCGCGGGCAGGGGATGGTCGGTAAAGACCTGATCGACATCGCGCAATGATCCGATCCGCACCGGTGCGCTGCGCTGGAATTTGGAATGATCCGCGACCAGAAATACCTCGCGTGAGCGATTGAGCAGGGTCTGGCCCACCACCACTTCCTGAATGTCGAAATCGAGCATGTCGCCATCCTCATCCAACGCGGAACAGCCCAGTACTGTGTAATCAAATTTGAAATTTTCAATGGTGCGCGCCGTCAAATTGCCCACCAACCCATTGTCAGACCGCCTGAGCGCGCCCCCCGCAACGACAATTTCGCAATCCTTGTTGGCCAAGAGGATCTGCGCCACGTTGATGTTATTGGTGACAACCATCAGGTTACGGTGATCCATCAATTCGCGCGCCACCGCCTCGGACGTGGTGCCGATATCCAGAAATACCGAGGCATCATGCGGGATCGCGGCGGCACAGGCGCGGCCAATTGCGGCTTTGGCGGGTTCGTTCAGGCGGCGGCGTTCCTCATAGAGTATGTTGGATACGCCCGAAGGCAGGATCGCCCCGCCGTGCACCCGCTCCAGCTTGCCCGCGTTGGCCAGTTCCGTCAGGTCGCGGCGGATGGTCTGAACCGTGACGTCAAAGCGTTCGGCCAGATCTTCGACCGTGACTTTGCCCTCGGCGCGGGCGATTTCAAGAATGTCGGGTTGACGAAAACTCTGAGACATCAGCGAACCTTGATCGTTTGCAGGTTCGATTATGTTCGTTTTGGCCCGGCTTGCAAGCACGGCTTTCGCCGCAACGCAGCAACGGCTTCGAATCATGGCCTGAATTGTCCGGTTGCCGCGGTATTCGGCGCGATACGCAATCTGACGCGGTCATTGCTGTGCGGCACGTGAAAAATTCATCAGTGAAATCAAGAAGGGTAATATAAAAAGAAAGAAAACGAACATTCAT
This sequence comes from Roseovarius sp., assembly GCF_048262375.1. Taxonomy (GTDB): domain Bacteria; phylum Pseudomonadota; class Alphaproteobacteria; order Rhodobacterales; family Rhodobacteraceae; genus Roseovarius. The sequence continues at coordinate 40,753 of NZ_JBLXFE010000002.1, read as the reverse complement.
TCTTGACCTGAGGATGGAAAAAGTGGTTCGTTTGCGCTCATCTTGCTGAGGGAGGGGCGCGTGTCGCAGGACCGCGAGAGCACAGTGATCGATCTGTTCGTCATCGGCGGCGGCATCAACGGCTGTGGCATCGCGCGCGATGCGGCGGGCCGTGGGCTGCGCGTTGAACTTGCCGAGATGAACGATCTGGCCTGGGCCACCTCCAGCGCCTCGACCAAGCTGTTTCATGGCGGCTTGCGCTATCTTGAATATTTCGAAATCCGGTTGGTGCGCGAGGCGCTGATCGAACGCGAGACGCTGCTCCGCGCCATGCCGCATATCAGCTGGCCGATGCGCTTTGTGCTGCCCTATCACCGCGACATGCGGTTCGAGGGCGAAACGCCCACTTCGCGCATTCTCAATCTGGTCATGCCGTGGATGAAAGGCCGCCGGCCAGCGTGGCTGATCCGGTTGGGGCTATTTCTCTATGATCACCTCGGGGGGCGAAAAATCCTGCCCGCCACTGCGACGCTCGATCTGCGCAACGTGCCCGAAGGGGCCCCGCTCAAGGATAAATTCACCCGCGCCTATGAATATTCCGACTGTTGGATCGAGGACAGTCGTCTTGTCGTGCTCAATGCCCGCGATGCGGCGGCGCGTGGCGCGCGCATTCGGGTGCGCACCCGGGTACAATCGGCTGAACGGGTGGGCGATCTGTGGCATGTGTCGCTCAGGGATCAGGAAACCGGCACGGTCGAGGTGGTGCAGGCACGGGCGCTGGTCAATGCTGCCGGGCCTTGGGTCAAGGATGTGATCTCGAGCACCCTGCGGCTCAACTCCACCGAGGGCGTGCGGCTGGTGCGTGGCAGCCATATCGTGACGCGCCGCCTGTTTGATCATGACAAATGCTATTTCTTTCAGGGCACCGATGGGCGGATCATCTTTGCCATCCCCTATGAGGGCGAGTTTACCCTGATTGGCACCACCGATGCCGAACATGGGCAGGCGGATACACGCCCGGAATGCACCCCGGAAGAGGCAGACTACCTCTGCCGCTTTGCCAGTGAATATTTCAAGACGCCCGTGACCAAGGCCGATATCGTCTGGACCTACTCTGGTGTGCGCCCGCTCTATGACGATGGCGCGAAATCCGCGACCGCCGCCACCCGCGACTATGTGCTGACGCTGGCCGAGGGACCGGGTGCACCGCTCTTGAACATCTTTGGCGGCAAGATCACCACTTACCGCAAACTGGCCGAGGCAGCCCTGGCCAAGCTGCGCCCGTTCTTTCCAAAGGCGGGGGCAAACTGGACGGCGGGCGTTGCGCTGCCGGGGGGCGATTTCCCCGTTGACGGGTTTGACCGGCTGACCGAGAGTCTGCACCGGGCCTATCCGTTTCTCACGGTGGCTTGGGCGCGGCGTCTGGTGCGCGCCTATGGCACGGAGGCGCTGGATATTCTGGGCGAGGCGCGAGAGCCCGCCGATCTTGGCCCCGATTTCGGGGCGACCCTGACCGCCGCCGAGGTGCGCTGGCAGATGGATCACGAATACGCCCGTGTTGCGGCGGATGTGGTCTGGCGGCGCACCCGTCTGGGGCTGAAAATGACCGAGGCGCAGATTGCGGCGCTGGACAATTGGATGCAGCAGGAACGGGGGCTGAATGGGGCCACCGCCGTGGCTGTTGAGGGATGAGGGAGGAAACGATCGCATGGCGCTGACACTGGAGGGGGTATCGAAACGCGTGAACGGACAGGTGCATATTCACCCGACCGATCTGACGCTCGAGGCCGGCACGATGAACGTGCTTCTGGGGCCGACGCTCTCGGGGAAAACCTCGCTCATGCGGCTGATGGCGGGGCTGGATGCACCTGCGACGGGCCGTATTCTGTGGAACGGGCAGGACGTGACCGGCATGCGCGTGCAGGATCGCCGCGTGGCGATGGTCTATCAGCAGTTTATCAACTACCCGTCGATGACCGTCTATGACAACATCGCCTCACCGCTGCGCCTGATGGGTAAATCGAGTGCCGAGATTGATGCGGCGGTCAAGAGAACCGCCGATCTGATGCAATTGTCCCCGATGCTCTCGCGCAAGCCGCTGGAACTGTCGGGCGGTCAGCAACAGCGCTGCGCGCTGGCGCGGGCGCTGGTCAAAGAGGCGGGGCTTGTGCTGCTGGATGAGCCGTTGGCCAATCTCGATTACAAACTGCGCGAGGAGTTGCGCGCGGAAATTCCAAAGATTTTCGAGGCGGCAGGCAGCATCTTTGTCTACGCCACGACCGAACCGGAAGAGGCGCTCTTGTTGGGCGGCAACACCGCAACCCTCTGGGAGGGACGCGTGACGCAATTCGGCCCCACACCGCAGGTGTACCGCCAGCCGCGCGATGCCACCACCGCGCGTGTTTTCAGCGATCCGCCAATGAATTTTCTGTTCGTGACCAAATCCGGCGACCGCATCCTCTTTGGCGACGGGCAATCCGCAGCGGCGCTGGGCAGCATGGCGGGTCTCGCCGACGGTACCTATACGGCGGGATTCCGCCCCAACCATCTGGAGCTTGACCCCCAAATTACCGGGGCGCTGACCTTTGATACGCGCCTCAACGTGACCGAGATCACCGGGTCCGAAACCTTTGTGCATCTCGATCATCACGGAGAGCGGTGGGTGGGCCTTGTCCACGGGGTGCGCGATCTGAAACTGGGGGCGGCGCTGCGGGTCTATCTTGATCCGGCGCATGTCTATGTGTTCGGGGCGGATGGTGCGCTGGTTGCCCCCGCGCCCTATGCGCAGGCGGCCTGAGGGAAAAGCAATGGCAAAGATCACACTTGATAATCTGGCACATAGTTACCTGCCCCGCCCGACCTCCGAGGCCGATTTCGCGCTCAAAGAACTCAATCACGTCTGGGGTGATGGCGAGGCTTACGCGCTCTTGGGCGCGTCGGGCTGTGGTAAATCCACGCTGCTCAACATCATTTCGGGCCTTTTGCATCCCTCGCAGGGCCGCATCCTCTTTAACGATCACGATGTCACTGGTCAGGCCACCGCCGCGCGCAATATCGCGCAGGTGTTCCAGTTTCCGGTGGTCTATGACACCATGACGGTGCGCGACAATCTTGCCTTTCCGCTGCGCAATCGCGGGGCGCAGCCCGCCTATATCGCCGAGCGGGTGCAGACCATCGCCCGCATGATCGGCATGGAGGCAGAGCTGGGCCGCAAGGCGCGCGGGCTGACGGCGGATGCCAAGCAAAAGATCAGCCTTGGGCGCGGCATGGTGCGCGAGGATGTCAACGCGCTTCTCTTTGATGAGCCGCTGACGGTGATCGACCCGCATATGAAATGGGAACTCAGGACCCAGCTCAAGGCGCTGCATCACGAGTTCGGCCATACAATGATCTATGTGACCCACGATCAGACCGAGGCGCTGACCTTTGCCGATAAGGTGGTGGTGATGCATGACGGCCGCGTCGTACAGATGGGCACGCCGCAGGAACTCTTTGAGCGGCCAGAGCATACATTCGTGGGCTATTTCATCGGCTCGCCGGGTATGAACCTGCTCGACGCGCAAGTGACAGGCACCAAGGCCGTGGTTCAGGGTGTCGAGATCCCGCTTGGTGCCGACTATGCCCGCCCCACCGGTCGGGTGCAAATCGGCGTGCGGCCCGAATTCGTGCGCCTGACAGCGGGCTCCGAAGGGCTGCCCGTGACCGTCACCCGGATCGAGGATGTGGGGCGGCACAAAATCATCCGCGGCGAGGTCGCCGGGGTTCAGGTTAATGCCATTGCCGCCGAAGGCACGGCGATTTCGCCCGACATGACGCGGCTCAGCTTTGATCCTGCGGCGGTCAACGTTTATTCCGACGACTGGCGCGTCCCCCCCAAATCCCAAGCGCAAGAGGCCGCATGATGGACAAGACCGTCAACCAAAAGGCATGGTTCCTCGTCCTGCCCGTCCTCATTCTGGTGGCCTTCTCCGCCGTGATCCCGCTGATGACCGTGGTCAACTATTCGGTGCAGGACACCTTCGGCAACAATCAGTTCTTCTGGGCGGGGCTTGAGTGGTTCGAGGAAATGCTCAGCTCCGAACGGATGTGGGACGCGCTGGCGCGACAGGCGGCGTTTTCGGCGATCATCCTTGCCATCGAAATTCCTTTGGGCATCTTTGTGGCGCTCAACATGCCCAAGAGCGGCTTTTGGGCCTCGCTCTGCCTTGTGCTGATGTCGCTGCCGCTGCTCATTCCGTGGAACGTGGTGGGCACCATCTGGCAGATCTTTGGCCGCGTTGATATCGGTCTTCTGGGCCATACGCTTGAGGCGCTGGGTATTTCCTACAACTACACGCAGGACATCACCGCCGCATGGATCACCGTCATCGTGATGGATGTCTGGCACTGGACCTCGCTGGTGGCGCTTTTGGCCTATGCCGGGCTGCAATCCATCCCCGATGCCTATTATCAGGCGGCCAAGATTGATCAGGCCAGCCGCTGGGCCGTGTTCCGTTACATTGAGTTGCCCAAGATGATGGGGGTTTTGATGATCGCCATTCTCCTGCGCTTCATGGACAGTTTCATGATCTATACCGAGCCTTTCGTGGTCACGGGGGGTGGTCCGGGCAATGCGACAACCTTCCTCTCCATCGACCTCGTGAAAATGGCACTGGGACAGTTCGACCTCGGCCCCGCCGCCGCCTTCTCGATCATGTATTTCCTCGTGATCCTGCTGATCTCGTGGGTGTTCTACACCGTCATGGTCAATCTTGATAAACGGGAGGGCAAGTGATGGCCGATCTCACAGCCTCTGGCAATGCCGCCCGCACCCTCAGCCTGCCGCGCGTCAATGTGGTGATGGTGCTTTACCTCGTGTTCCTGCTGCTGCCGATCTATTGGCTCATCAACATGAGCTTCAAGACCAATGACGAAATCCTTGGTATCTTCTCGCTCTGGCCGCAAAATCCGACGCTGGCGAATTATGCCACCATCCTCACCGATGCCAGCTGGTATATGGGCTATGTCAATTCGCTGATCTATGTGGTGATGAATACGGTCCTGTCGATTGCTGTGGCCCTGCCCGCCGCCTACGCGTTTTCGCGGTATCATTTTCTGGGCGACAAGCATTTGTTCTTCTGGCTGCTGACCAACCGCATGGCCCCGCCTGCGGTCTTTGCCCTGCCGTTCTTTCAGCTTTATTCAAGCGTGGGGCTATTCGATACGCATATCGCCGTGGCGCTGGCGCATTGCCTCTTCAACGTGCCGCTGGCGGTCTGGATTCTTGAGGGGTTCATGCGCGGTGTCCCCAAAGAGATCGACGAGACCGCCTATATCGACGGCTATTCCTTTGGGCGGTTCTTCATCAAGATTTTCATGCCGCTGATCGCCTCGGGCGTGGGCGTGGCTGCGTTCTTCTGCTTCATGTTCTCATGGGTGGAACTGCTCTTGTCGCGCACGTTGACCAGCGTCGATGCCAAGCCGATTGCCGCCACCATGACCCGCACCGTATCGGCCTCTGGTCTGGATTGGGGCGTATTGGCCGCCGCCGGGGTGCTGACCATCGTGCCGGGGGCACTCGTGATCTATTTCGTGCGCAACTACATCGCCAAGGGCTTTGCCCTGGGCCGCGTCTGAGGGGGAGGGACAAACATGGACTGGATGGCTTGGACACTTCCCACCGCGATCTTCTTCGCAGTGATCGCCTGCCTGCTGATCACCTTCACGGTGCTGGCGCTCAAATTTCCCGAAACGCCCCGCGTCGGTATTCTCCGGATCGAGACCACGCGCGGCGATCGGCTTTTCATCACGCTTCTGGGCTCGGCCTTTCTCAATCTGGCCTGGCTCGGGTTTGTCGGCGCAAACCAGCCTTATGCGCTGATCCTCTGCCTGATCTATGCCGCGGCGGTGTTTCGCTGGGTCTAGACCGGGACCAATCACGTCAAGAGTTCTCATAGGGAGGGAAACCATGAACTTGCGAATGAAAACAACCACCGCGCTGGTGTCGCTGGGCCTGATGGCCTCGCCCGCCTTCGCGGATATGGAGGCGGCAAAGGCCTTCCTCGATGCCGAGATCGGTGATCTGTCGACGCTCAGCCGCGCGGATCAAGAGGCCGAAATGCAGTGGTTTGTTGATGCGGCCCAACCTTTTGCCGGGATGGATATCAAGGTCGTGTCGGAAACCATCGACACCCACAGCTACGAATCCAAGGTGCTGGCCCCCGCCTTTACCGCCATCACTGGCATCAAGGTCACGCATGACCTGATCGGCGAAGGCGACGTGGTCGAAAAGCTGCAAACCCAGATGCAGTCCGGCGAGAATATCTATGACGGCTATGTCAACGACTCAGACCTTATCGGCACCCACTGGCGCTATCAGCAGGTGCGCAACCTGACCGACTGGATGGCAGGCGAGGGCGCGGATGTGACCAGCCCCACGCTCGACATTGACGATTTTGTCGGCCTGTCGTTCACCACCGGCCCCGATGGCAAGATTTACCAGCTGCCGACCCAGCAATTCGCCAACCTCTACTGGTTCCGTTACGACTGGTTCAACGACGACAAGAACAAGGCGGATTTTAAAGCGAAATATGGCTATGATCTTGGCGTCCCGGTCAACTGGTCGGCCTATGAGGACATCGCTGAATTCTTCACCGGTCGCGACCTCAGCCATCTCGGTGTCGAAGGTGAAGTCTTTGGCAACATGGACTACGGCAAGAAAGACCCCAGCCTTGGCTGGCGCTATACCGACGCATGGATGTCCATGGCCGGTATGGGCGACAAGGGGGAACCCAACGGCCTGCCGGTCGATGAATGGGGCATCCGCGTGAATGAAAATTCGCAGCCGGTTGGCTCCTGCGTGGCCCGTGGCGGCGCAACCAATGGCCCGGCTGCGGTCTATGCCGTGACCAAGGCAATCGAGTGGCTGCAAAAATATTCGCCTCCCTCGGCGGCTGGCATGACCTTCTCTGAGGCGGGTCCGATCCCGGCCCAGGGCAACGTCGCACAACAGATGTTCTGGTACACGGCCTTTACCGCCGCGTCGGTGAAACCCGACCTGCCGGTGATGAACGAGGACGGCACGCCCAAGTGGCGCATGGCCCCCTCGCCGCACGGTGTCTATTGGGAAGACGGCATGAAAGTCGGCTATCAGGATGCAGGCAGCTGGACGCTGATGAAATCCACGCCGGTCGACCGCGCCAAGGCCGCTTGGCTCTATGCGCAGTTCGTGACCTCGAAAACTGTGGACGTGAAAAAGGCCCACACCGGCCTCACCTTCATCCGCGAGTCGACGATCCAACACGACAGCTTCACCGAACGCGCGCCGAAACTTGGCGGTCTGGTGGAATTCTACCGCTCGCCCGCGCGGGTGCAGTGGTCACCCACCGGCACCAACGTTCCGGATTACCCGAAACTGGCCCAGCTTTGGTGGCAGAATATCGGCGACGCCATGTCAGGGGCCAAAACCCCGCAAGAGGCGCTTGATGCGCTCTGCGCTGATCAGGAACGGGTGTTGGAGCGTCTGGAACGTGCAGGCGTCCAAGGTGACATCGGACCCAAACTCAACGAGGAAATGGACCCCGAGCATTGGCTGAGCCAGCCCGGTGCGCCCAAGGCCAAGCTTGAGAACGAGGACGAAGAGCCCGTCACCATCGCCTATGACGAGCTGATCAAGTCCTGGCAGTAATGACAGGCACCGGGGCGCGTCCTGCGCGCCCCGGTGGTCACCTTCGTAGGTCATCATCCGGCTGGACCGGATGATCTTCTGGCCAAGAGATCCTCGGGTCAGACCCGAGGATGACCGCTTTAACAAACGGACCCGAGCCATGCCCCATATCCTCGCCATTGACCAAGGCACAACGTCGAGCCGCGCGATCTTGTTTGACGCAGGCATGCGGATCACGGCCGTCGCGCAAGAAGAATTCGCCCAGCATTTTCCACAATCTGGCTGGGTCGAGCATGACGCGAATGACCTTTGGTCCACAACGGCGGCCACCTGCCGTGCGGTGATCGAAAAGGCTGGCGTCACAGGGGCCGCCATCGCCGCCATCGGCATCACCAATCAACGCGAGACAACCGTGGTCTGGGACCGCCACACCGGACAGGCCATTCACCGCGCCATCGTCTGGCAGGACCGGCGCACGTCTGACTATTGCACTGACTTGCGCGAAGCAGGCCATGAACCGGTGGTCAGTGCGCGCACCGGGCTTTTGCTCGATCCCTATTTCTCGGGTACGAAACTTCGCTGGATTCTCGATCATGTTGAGGGCGCGCGCGCCCGCGCCGAGGCGGGTGACTTGCTCTTTGGGACCGTTGACAGCTATCTTATCTGGAAACTCACCGGCGGGCGGGTGCATGCAACCGATGCCACCAATGCGGCCCGCACCCTGCTCTATGACATCCGCAAGGGGCGCTGGAGCAAGACAATCTGTGATCTGCTCGAAATCCCCATGCAGATGTTGCCCGAAGTGCGCGACAGCGCCGACGATTACGGCCATACGCGCGCTGACCTCTTTGGCCGCGAAATCCCCATTCGCGGCGTTGCAGGCGATCAACAGGCAGCCACAGTGGGGCAGGCCTGTTTCAAACCGGGCATGCTCAAATCCACCTACGGCACCGGGTGCTTTGCCTTGCTCAATACGGGCGACACGCCAGTTGTCTCGCAAAACCGGCTGCTGACCACGATCGCCTATCAACTGAATGGTACGCCCACCTATGCGCTTGAAGGGTCGATTTTTGTGGCGGGGGCTGTGGTGCAATGGCTGCGCGACGGTCTCAAGATGATCCGCCACGCAAGCGAAACCCAACCCTTGGCCGAACAGGCCGATCCCAATCAGGATGTCGTGATGGTGCCCGCCTTTACCGGGCTCGGTGCGCCCTATTGGCGCCCCGATTGTCGTGGCGCGATCTTTGGTCTGACGCGCAGCACAGGGCCTGCTGAACTGGCCCGCGCGGCCCTTGAAAGCGTTGGCTTTCAGACCCGAGACCTGCTTCAGGCGATGCGCGATGATTGGGCCGGGCACGGGGCGGATGCGGTTCTCAGAGTGGATGGCGGGATGAGTGCATCAGATTGGGCGATGCAGTTCCTTTCGGACATCATCAACGCGCCGGTTGACCGTCCTCAGGTGCTCGAAACCACCGCGCTTGGCGCGGCCTGGCTGGCTGGTATGCGCATTGGTCTCTACCCCGATCAGGCGGAATTTGCGGCGTCTTGGGCGTTGGAGCGACAGTTCCTGCCGCAGATGTCCACAGAATTGCGCACGGTCAAAACCGCCGGCTGGGCGCGTGCTATTCAGTCGACGCTGGCTTTTTAGCCGGATACAACAAAAACTAGGCAATCTGCTTTCACAAGAGATTTTACTCTCGTGAAACCATCATGTGTTGTTATGTGACTCTCCGCATACTAGATTTGTACCTGAGCCAGATGGCGTTTTGCCGCCCGAGGAGTACGAATGAGCAGTCCGGTCAGTGTCATTGTCCCAGCCCGAAACGAGGCGCAGACCATCGCGCGCGTCGTGTCGATCCTGCGTGACATGGCGCATGTCGGCGAGGTCGTGGTGATTGATAACGGCTCGACCGATGCCACTGCCGACCAGGCACGATTGGCCGGGGCGACCGTTATCTCAGAGACGCGAACCGGCATGGGATATGCGGTGCGTGCAGGGATATCCGCCGCGCGGTATGACTGGGTGATGAAGGTCGATGCTGATCTGGATAAGTTCGATACTGAACTTTTTGCCCGCATGCCTGCGGCCCGCGCCCCCGGTGTGGGGCTGGTCAAAGGCGCGTGGCATGACCCCGCCGACAATATGCCCATGACCCGCCTGTTGGTCATGCCAGCCCTACGGCAAATGTTCCCCGGCCTGTCGCATCTGCGTGCGCCCAACTCGGGGCTTTATGTGTTTGACAGATCGGTGATCGCGCATGATCAGCTCACCGGCGATTACGCCGTCGATCTGGATGTTATGTTGCGGGTACATGCGGCGGGCTATTCTGTGGCCGAGGTGGATATCGGGCGTATCGTCCACGACACCCGCAATGTCGCGCATTACAACGGCATGGCCGAACAGATTTTTGCCTTTTTCCTCAGCCGACAGAACCGGCGGCTCACCCAGGAGATGGTCATTCTGGCACAGGATGGCGCGCAGGTGATCCACCATGCGATCGCCTCCGTCGTCCACCGTCTTTCGGCTGGGGTGCGTGCGACGATCTATCTTGAGGATATCACCAGCCCGGCATCCTGCCTGTTGCAAGAGATGCTGTTGGCCTATCCCACTGCCCGGGTTTGCGCACTTGGGGCCGCCCGTGATTTTTCCGCACATGCCAATGCGTCCGGCCTGTGTGTGCTGGCTCCGTATCCACGCGCCGGGGGGGGGGATGCGCTGTCTGAGGCGGTTGCCCTCTACGACGCCGCGCTGGAACATCTGCCGGGCGCTCTTTGGCTGATGCCTGTCCATGACGCCGGGCGAGAGATCACCGGATTTTCGCCAGACATTCTGCCTGAGGTCACCGATGGCTTGGCCCTGAAACAAGAGGCGCTTGCGGTCTTGACCGGTGCGCCTGTGGCGCTGCCCGGTCTGGCGGGCGAGATTTTCCAGAACTATGACTCATTGCCCGATGCTCTGCGCCCGACCTTTGGGTCGATTGTAAAACAGCGCCATCCCTCTGCGGGCAATTTCTGACGGGGCAGAAAACCTGTCCTGAGGGATGACACTGAGCGAGAGGGGGCGGTTGTCCATATCCTGCGCTCATGCCCCTTTGAAATTCACCTCGCCCTCATGCTCGAGCGCACGGTCCTGCGCCTGCTGCCGCATGACGCAATCTTCGCGGTGACGGCGACGCAGCCGACCATATTGGCCGATGCCAACCGCCAGCAGAATGATCGCGCCGCCGGGGATCAGCCCCGGTCCGGGGTCTTCTCCCAACATCACCATGGCGATCAGGATCGCCGCCAATGGCGAAAACGACGTGGCCAGCGACACATCGCCTGAACGTGCATATTTCAGCCCGAGCGCCCACGCGAACTGTCCACCGATCACCACGATCAGCGCATAAATCCAGACCCATTGCCAAACTACCGGGTGAAACACATCCTCGAAATGGTTCGGGCCAAACAGGTAGATGGCGAGGAAGAAATAAAACACCGTGCCCACTGCGGTACGGTAAATGGAAAATATCCCCATCGGGATCCCGCGCAGCCCGGTCCGTGCGATCAGGGTCGAGGCGATATAGGACAGCGTCGCCAAGAGCGCGCCAATCTCTCCCTTGCCAAGCATGAACTCAGTGCCCTGATTGTTCATCAGGATCATCACCACCGCCCCGCTGAGCGCCACCAGACCGGCGACAAACGACCACGGCTCGAACTCCTCGCGCAGGAAGAGCCACGCCGCCAGCAAAAACAGCGGCGGCTCGATCCGGCCCATCAGCACCACATTGGTCACAGTGGTGTGCTCCAGCGCGTAAAAGAACAACCCCGGTGTCAGTGCCGAGGAAAAGAACGCCGAGAACGTCAGGATTACCCAATGCTTGCGCTTGAGCGCGTGCAGGTTCTCCCATGTCCAGTCCCGCCAGAACATCAGGACCATTGGCACCATGGACATCAGCGACCCGACAAACAGCAGATTGCAATAGGTGATGACATTGCGGCCCATCACCCGATTTTGCGCGCCGATGTCGGCCAATAGCGACACCAGCGAATTCGATGAGGCGTATATCAGTACCGCCACCCAAGCGAGTGTTGCGCCCAGCATGACCTTCGAGGCGTCGGGAATGCTCTGTGTGCTGACATGACTCATGGCGGTCTCCTGACCTGAAACGGGGCGTTTACGTCAAACTGCGCCTCATGGTGTCCATGCGCAACCCACTCCGGCGCACGGTTGGTCACGTTCCCCGGAGGGGCGCGAAATATTGTTTCAACCGCGCGGTTTGCGTCACGCTTGCGTGGTCACCTGTGAAACTTTGCGTTATTTTGGTTGTAATATGTGACCCGCGCGGCGACTTTGCGCGCACTGCCGGCCTTGGTCCGGCTCCAGATTACAAAGTGATCCATTCATGACCACCTCTTCTGACGCAACCGAACCCGGCTTTGTCACGATCTTTGATGACACCTATGATCAGCCCGATTGCCGGGCCTACTTTCACATGATGGATCGGCTTGGCTATCGCAATCAGCATCATGCGGTTGCTGCCTTTCGGGCGGGGCTGGCCGAGATGATGCGCTTGCGCGGGCTCAGCGCGGCGCGGATTGTTGATTTCGCGAGCAGCTATGGCATTGTCTCGGCGCTCATGGCGCATGATCTCAGCCTTGAACAGGTCTTTGCCCGCTACCGCGCGCCAGAGTTTGATACGGCGACCCCCGCAGAGGTGATCGCGCTGGATCGTGACTGGTTGGCGGGGGTGCGCCGGTCTCAGCCACCGCTTCATGTCACGGGAATTGACGTGATGCCCAATGCGATCGCCTACGGGCGTGACGTTGGCCTCTTTCAAACGGGCTTTACTGAGGATCTCGAACGCTCTGCACCCTCAGAGGCCCTTGGCGCGGAACTGGCACGCTGCGACATGATCGTCGAATGCGGGTCCGTGGCGCAGCTCATGCCACATGCGCTGGATCGGATGTTGGCCGCGTGTGGCCCGGTCAAGCCTTGGGTGATGACCTCACCGATCCGTGGCAATGAACGTCCCGAAGCGGCAGAGGTGCTGCGTGCGCATGGTCTCGTGATCCAGAACCTGCCAATCCCCCCGTTTGTGCATCGCCGCTTTGAAGGGCCCGCCGAACAGGCCCGTGCAATCGCCAATGCACAGGCGGTCGGACATGTTACTGACGGGGTAGAGACCACAGGTCATTTCCATGCCCAGATCCTGCTGGCGCGCCCGGCTGCGGAATGTACCGATCCTGTCGATTGGGCGCTGCCGCTGACAGTGCCAGTCATGTCAGACCGTCGCCACGCATAAACCACGACGCATAAACCGTTGTCGGCCTTTGCTGCTGCGGCTATCATCGCGCTGTTCAACCAAGTGCTTTATATGATCCGCCCGGAACTCTGTCAGGATTGAAACTCGATGTCGCGCCGTTCCGCCCCTGTCATGACCTGCGCACGCAACCCAGTTCGTCGGGGCTGAGCAAATGCGTGGATTGGGTCTTCTCACATTGGTTACGTCTGTTGTCTGTGGCTTTGGGGCTGGACAGATCGGGCTGACCCTGTTGGGGCAGGGCGCAGAGCATCCCAAACCCGTGCAGATCACCGCAGCCCTCGCCGCCGTCGAGAATGCGGCAGAGCCTCCCATGCCCGAGGATTGGCCGACGGTGTTCGACCCCTATGTGCCGGACCCGCCCAAGGCGCCGGTCGCCACGAAGAAGCTCGAGAAATATCGTCTGGTTGGGCTGGTCGCGGGGGGCGAGAACGGCTGGGCCATTCTCACGGCTTCCGATGGGGATCGGCTGATCCGGGCGGGCGACCGGCTGATCGGTGGCGAAACCGTGCTCGAGATCGCCCCGGATGGCGTCTGGATCGAACGCGCGACCGAGCGGATGCTCATCGCTTTCGAAGAAACCCCGGACGAGATGATGGCGCGGATGATGAGCAATGGCTCAGTGCAGGCCGATGAGGCCGAAATTCCGGACAGCACATTCGCCGGGAGAGACATGCGTCGCGTTCTGGGGCGTGCGGGCAGCGTGCGGATGGTGCCCGCCAACGGTAGCACAGGCGAGGTGGTCCCCGAAATTCTCTGGGTGCGTGAGGGGCAGGTTTACGACCTTATCGGCTTGCGCCGAGGCGATCTTGTGCTGCGGGTAAATGGCTATTCTGTTTCCGATCCCGAAACACTGGTCAATGCCGGGCAGATCCTTTCAGAGACCGATGAATTCGCTGTCGAGATCATGCGCGGCGGGCAGCGGCGCACCATTTCCGTTCGGATCACCGGGCGCGGCTGAGCGAATTTTTTCTCAGGCGCACTTTAAATCTTAAATTCACTACATATCTCTGTAACTTAAGCGGTCTTTGTTTCAGTCACGGCTGTTTGCCGAGAATAAAAAATATCAATAAAATCAATTTATTAAATGCGGTTTCTGGGGTATTTGGCCTCACGAAGTAACATTACGCTCGACTCACGAAAATGTTACCGTTGTTCCATGCAAATTTTTATGTTGAAGTGGAGGAAGTCAGGCGCGTCATTTTGGCGCTATCGACGACCAAATCAACGTAAATAGCGCACGTCTTTGTGTGCGTAACAGGGAGCAATTGCTCTAAGCTATTTTATCAAATCTGCGGATCACTGATCCGCGCGGGCCACACATTACTCACCCTTCCGGCCTGTCATCCCAAGCTTATCGAGTTCGCTCGATCCTGACATTCGGCAACCCGACCGGTTGCTTTGCCTTTGGGGCCTTTAGCCCTCTTTTCTCGCGCCATGTCTGGCGCGGGGCTGATCGCGTCATGTCTGGAGCGTGGCGCAGGTAATTTTCGCAAGCTTTTTCTGCTGGAGGACAAAGCATGAAACGAAGAGACGCACTAAAGCTCGGCCTAGGGGCTGCGGGCGCTACAGCCGTGGCATCGCAGTCTGGGGCGGTCGAGATCATACAATGGCCGGATAGTGCCGAAAACGGATTGCCGCAAACCGGCCTCGTTTTCCCGGACACTTTTCAGCCAAGTATCGTCACGCAATCAAGTCCGGATGTCGAGCCGTTCACAGCTCCGCTGAACATTATGCCAGTGGCCCAGCCGGTTGACCCCAACACCTATGATCCGCCGATCGAGCCCGAGCGGCATCAGCGTTTTGATGATTTCCCGCCGCAAAAGCATTACGAAGAAGTGATGACCGAATTCCGGTGGAAGTATCACTGGCAGCCCCCCTATGGCGATGGAACTCCCGATGTTGTGGGCCGCGCTGGTGATCCCGATGTGGGGTCTTGGCACTGGGGCTTTAACGGCATCACGCCGGGCGAGACCTATCACGCCTATTATGGCGAGCCGGTCTTCCTGCGCCGCAATAACCTTTTGCCAACCGTTGGGTCGGGCAATGTGACCTTTGCGCTGCCGTCACCGACGATCCACCTGCACAATGGCCATACTGCCTCTGAATCGGACGGTATCCCGCAGGATTTCTTCAATCCCGGCGAATTCTGGGATCATCACTATGCGAACTTCCCGGCGGGTTCGCCGGATGGTTGGGATTTCGACAACACTGAAATCATGAATACCCTGTGGTATCATGATCACCGCCTCGATTTCACCGCGACCAACGTTTATGCGGGCTTCTCGGGCTTTTACCTGATCTTTGATGAGCGGGATTCGAACAACGAGCGGGATCGCAATCCCAACGCGTTCCGCTTGCCGTCAGGTCAGTATGACATTCCGCTGATCCTGCATGATGTCATGTTCCAGCCGAATGGTCAGGTGATCTGGGATTTCTTCTCGCCCGATGGCACGACGCCGCGTCCCGAACCGCGCTCCGAGCCGGTCGAGGTCGGCAACTCGCAAGGGACGCCGGATACGTTCGACTCCAACCGCCTGCAATACACCACGCAGGGCATGACGGGCGACAAGATCACGGTCAACCGGATCATTCAGCCCTATCTGGACGTGAAGCGCCGCAAGTATCGCTTCCGCTTCCTCAACGGCGGTCCGTCGCGTCTGTATCGTCTGGTGCTCAAGGTCGTTCCCAAACCGGGCCGCGGCGATCCCTATTTCGATGACTTCATCGTCCTGTCCAATGACGGAAACTTGCTTGAGGCCCCGATTGTAGAACCCAAGCTTGACCTCTGGATCGCCAATCGCTTCGACGTCATCATCGACTTCTCGAAGTACAAGGACGGTGACAAGGTTCAGGTCTGGAACAATCTGGAAATCCGTGGCGATGGTGCGGGCCCAACCGGCTATACGCTGGAAGGCGAGAATATGATGCCGGTCATGGAATTCCGCTGCACAGGTCGGAAAAAGCCCGATCCGTCGCGCGTTCCTGCCACCCTGCGCAAACTTCCGGAAATCCGCATGTCCGAAGTCCGCCGCAAGCGTCTGTTCGTGTTTGACTACGACAACGGCCTGTGGACAGTGAACGGTCGCCTGATGGATCCCAACCGCGTGGATGCCAAGATCGAGCAGGGTTCTGCCGAGATCTGGACCTTCCGCAACGAGGGCAACGCTTGGGCACACCCGGTTCATACCCACTTCGAAGAGTTCCAGATACTTGAGGTCAACGGTCGTCCGCCAAGTGCGGTAGAGCGTTCCCGCAAGGACGTGGTCTCGCTCGGGCCGGGCGATGAGGTAACCTTCTTTAGCCGTTGGCGCGACTTCTTTGGCAAGCATGTGATGCACTGCCACAACGTCGTTCACGAAGACCACGCAATGATGATGCGCTGGGATATCGTGGAGCCGGGTCAGGGCGACTGAGCGGAATCCTTCTAGGAATTCTCTGAAAAATGAGAGGAAAAGACATGACAAACAGACGTCAATTCATGGCCGGTCTTCCGGTTGCGGCGGCTGCTGGGATGACCGCCGGGTTCTATACCACGCCGGGTAACTCCAAGGAGCGTGCTGATGAGGCCCGCAAGGCCGCACTCGCAAAACTTCGTGATGCGAATGCCAACTTGCACCCCAACGAAATGCCGGTGCTCTGCAATCCGGTCAACAGCGGTGGGGTCATCGACTCTGCGGTGAACGACTCGTTCCCCAATGTGATGATGGTCAACCAAGACGGCCTCGGGATGTCCTTTTACGAGGGCTTCATCGAGAACAAGGTCGTCATGATGCACTTCATGAGCCTTAAAGACGAAGGGCATTTCCCGATTACCCGCCGCATGGCTGACGTGGTGGCAGAACTGGGTGATAAGGTTGGGCGCGACGTGTTCGTGTACTCGATCTCGCGCGATCCCGAGCATGATACACCTGCACGCATGCAGGCCTATGCCGCGGAATTGGGCGCGCCCAAGGGATGGCATTTCCTGACTGGTACGCCGCAGCATTGCGCCGACCTTGCCTTCCGGATGTACCGCATGAGTCACTCGACCCTGCCCGGTAACCGCAAGGTGGACGTGGTGTTCTACGGCAATGGCAGCGCCGGCCTCTGGGGGTCCTTCCCTTGGGACATCCGCGCAGACGATGCCGCGCAGCGTGTCACATGGGTCATGCCGCAGCCCGCGCCGAAAGTTGGCGAAAAGCTGCGCCGGGCCGGGCCACGTGTGTTCGATCTGAAAGATCCGCGCAACCATAACCGCGAAGTCTGATCCCGGGCCCCGGGCAACCGGGGCGCCAGAACGGTATTTTGAATCGGAGACAATGAAAATGTTTCGTAAATCCATAAGATTGGCTGCGGTGATGGCATTGCCTGCCTCGGCCATGGTTGGGGGGGCGCCCGCTTGGGCCCAAACACCCTTCGACCTCAACATGTTCTGCAAACTCGGTCACGCCGAGGGGGGACAGCAGCCGCGCGTGCCGTTTGAAACGCGTACAACCGTTGGCAACTCGACCACCCTGTTGACAGCGAATGGCTATTCGGTTTTCCCGGAAGGTGACAGCTTTGGGACCAACCCGCCCAACATGCTGCCGACCATCTATGAGAACGCCAAGACGTGTCGGGGAAATGAGATCCCCAACACTCTGCCCTCGACACCGGAAAACCCCTACAACCTGCATGACGATCCCGTCATCCGGGCAATCGACAAAACCTCACCGACCGATGACCTTGACTGGATCATGGACCGGCTCGAGGCTATCTCGGAACCGCAAGAGATCTGCCGCAACTTCCGCGGGACAGAGCACTGCTACAGCTATCCGCGCCGTGTAGACCCATCCGAAATGCGTACTCTGGCGCGGCGGGCCGTCGATATCATTGAGGGCAACGAGCTGAAGGGGCGTTTCAGCGAGCGGGAATACGAAGGTTTTCCGATCCTGCATTATCTTGGCGGGCTCAAGACCAAAGCCGTCGATCCCGAGACCAAATCGGTGACGGTCAACCAGATCTGGTATGACAGCCATATCGAGTCGGACGCCGCCTATATCGATCCGATTGCGGTGACGGACGAGGAATGGACCATCCATTACGTGGTCAAGATCCTCAACCGTGGTCACGAAGACTTTGCGCCCTATGCGATGTTCTTTGACGACTGGACCGAGTTCGACTTCACCGATCTTGGTGGGCCTGACATGACCGCTGGCGGCACGGCCTTCCCGCGTGTGCCCAACATCGGCATGGACCAGACCTTCTTCCCGATGCAGGAAGGGCTTGAATACACCCTCAACATGAAGATGCCCCCGGCACGCTTCTGGAACCTCAGCTACCATTGGGGCTGGCGTCAGCACCCGCCTCGGGTTCAGGTTACGGAAAACATGCGGGTTCCGCTGCGCAACGGCGCGCTGCGTAACTCGGCGGAGAGTGGCGTGTTTGGTGAAAATCCGCGCGCAAGCGAAGAGGCCAAACTTGCTGCTATCGGCATGATCGGTGACACCGCCCCGGCCAAGCGCATGTGGCAGATGTTCCGTGAAATGGGTGGCATGACGATCAACCGCACCAACCGCCACTTTGGCGGCGGTCTCAACGGTTCGATCATTCAGGCGCAGATGCACCTGATCCGTCAGGCCTTTGACGACTGGAGAAACCGTGGCAGACTTCCCACCGGCTATGAAATGGCCGAGGATGCCGACGTTACGGTTCTGTTCCTCAACAACACCATTTATGGCCAGCTCAAGGGTCATGATGGCGATGCCGAGGTGCGGATGGGTGAGGGCTTCTGGGACACGCGTGGCGACAAGGTCAACATTCAACTCCTGAATGGCGACTATTATGTGCACGCCTATGTTCTGGTGGACTTCGGTGGTCTGCGTGGCTGGGAAAATACGTTCCACAACACGCTGCCACTCGGGGGTGCTGGTCCAATGTTCACCTTTGGCCGCAACTACTTCTGGATCCACGTCGCAGGCGGTGGTCCGATCCCCGTGCCGCCGGCAACCCGTCCGGATGATGCGCCCCGTTCGCCGGTCAGCGACCGCGCATGGCAAGTCGCCAATGGCAACGGTGTCGTCCCGAGCAATTTTGAGTTCGCTTGGGGTGGCATGCAGCAAGAGATGAATGACTATGTGAACATCGATGGTATCGGTGAACACCATCTCGAAGTGGAATTCAGCTACGAGCCGTCTCGCCGGTTGCGCATGTATCAGTTCGATGCGTTGCACCACGATACCGCCGTGTGGTCTGTCCACTAAGCGATTGCAATGAACCCTGGCATCGGCGGTATCTTTCCCGCCGATGCCTCTCTCATTTTGAGACATTACTTTCTCGACGGAGACTTGGAATGAACGAGATCAAAGCTGTATTTCGCGCCGCGCCTGCCTGTGCCCTCAGTCTGGCGTTGTTGACGTTCGCGGCCCCTGTCAGCGCCGATCATTCCGATCATGATAAGACCGCAGAGCACAGCCATGATCACGGCGCAGTCAAAACTGACGACCATTCGGCGGGCCATGGCGATCACAACACAGGCCACGACGCCACAGTTGGCCATGGCGACCACGCCACAGCAGAGCACCGCATGCCCACTCATCTTGGCATGGACGATGAAAATACCCTTGGAATCGCGATGAGCCCGGATGGCTTCCAGTACAAGCGCAGCCTTCAGGACTATCAGATGCCTGACGTCACCCTGCGCAATCAGAATGCCCAAAAGGTAAATTTTGCCGACCTGATGGCCTTTGACGGCCCTGTCCTGCTCAATTTCATCTTTACCAGTTGCGCCACGATCTGCCCGGTGATGAGCGCAACCTTTGGCCAGACCCAAGAGGATCTCGTCGCGATCGACGAAAATTACCTCATGGTGTCGATCTCGATCGACCCGGAATATGATACGCCCACGCGCCTGCGCGATTATGCAGAGCTGCACGCCGCGCGTGACAACTGGGTTTTGCTGACCGGACAATTTGACGACATCTTTACCGTCGTGCGCGCCTTTGATGCGATCTACAAGGGCGACAACAAGATGTATCACCGCCCGCTCACCTTCCTGCGCGCCAGCAAGGACGCACGCTGGCTCCGCCTTGAAGGTCTCCTCGGCTCCGAGGAACTGGCTGAGGAATACAACAAACTGCTTCACCCAGAGGTGAATTGATGGCCACTGATCTGCTCCGCGCCACTCTGTACCGCCTTGGCCTTGCATTGGCTCTTGTCGCCGTGCCCCTCTTGGCCGGTGCCGGACAGGCGGGCGATGCAGAGCTGGGCCGCAAACTTTATTGGGAGGGGATCGGCGCCGATGGCCAACCGATCACTGGCATTACGCAGGGTGATGTGAAAATCTCGGGCGCGCAGTTCTCTTGCGTAAATTGCCACCGCCCCAGCGGTTTTGGCACCTCAGAGGGCGGCAATTATGTGCCACCGATCATCGGTTCGGTGATCTTTGACAAAAAGACCCCCAACCGCAACCGCATGTTCAAGGACCTCTACCAAGAGGTGCAGCCTGCCGGCTTTTGGGCGCGTGTACGTGCGCCCCGCATGCGCCCGGCCTATGATGATGAATTGCTGGCGCGCGCGCTCAAGGATGGTGTGGACGCAGGCGGGCATGTGTTTGACCCGATCATGCCGCGCTATGATATGACCCCGCAGGATGTGGCCAATCTTTCCGCCTTCCTCAAGACCCTCTCGGTTGACATCGACCCCGGTGTAACCGATCGCGAGATTCATTTTGCCACCATTATTGACCCGGGCGCCGACCCGGCAGCGGCAGATGCAATGGTGCGGACGCTCGAACTCTTTTTCGAGTGGATGAACAAGGACACCGAGGGCGACACGCGAAATCCGACATTCTCGCCCAATTATCGCTCCAATTTCGTCTCCGCTTACCGCTACTGGAACCTGCATGTTTGGCGGCTCGAAGGTGCCCCCGAAACGTGGCGCGCCCAACTCGAGGCGAAATATGCCGAACAGCCGGTGTTCGCCACGGTCAGCGGTCTGGTTGAGGGGCCATGGGACGAGATTGGCGCCTTTTGCGATGCCAAACGCCTGCCGTGCATCTTTCCCAATACCGAATTGCCCACCCCCGGCGAAGGGCGCTATGGCTACTCGGTGTTCTTCAACCGTGGCCTGCCGCTTGAGGCCGAGGCGCTGGCGATTTACCTTGGCGATCAGGACATAGCACCGACCCGTGTCGTGCAGTTGCATGGCACCGGACCCCAAGGCACCCGTCCGGCAGAGGCCTTTGTCAAGACGATGGGAATGGTCCTGCCCGACACTGACATCGAAAGCCTGTCCTATGACGGGGCTGAGGGGCTGCGCACGGCCCTCGCGGCGCAGGATCCAGACGCCACGCTGGTGATCTGGCCACAGGATGTGGACGAGGCCGTTGCCGTTCTGGCCGCAAATCCACCGGCCAATGCGCAATTTTTCCTGCCGTCTGCGGCCAAGGAACCGGCGCTCGCGGCCTTCTCTCCGGCGCTTGTCCAACAGGCCCGTCTGGTCTGGCCGTATGACAAGCCCGACCACTATCACCCGCGCAAATACCGCATTCGCGGCTGGATGCACACGCGTCGGCTTGAGGTAACTCATCCGCGCATCCAGTTGCAGACCTACTATGCACTGACCATGATTCAGTTCGGCCTGATGCACGCAATTAATGATTTCTACCGCGATTATGTGCTAGAGATTATCGAACATGAGGCGGAAAACGAACTGAATCCCGGCACGCACCCGGAATTGGGTCTTGGACCGGGTCAACGCTTTGCCTCCAAGGGGGCATACATTGCTGAACTGGCCCCCGAAGAGCGCGTTGGCTATCGCGTGGTCAGTGATTGGATCGTACCCTAGGTTTTGAGTAATGGGCCTGTGGTACGTAGCGGACGGCAGGGCAACCTGTCGTCCGTGCCTTTTCAAAGCAGCGGCCAGATCCAGACCAGAGCCGCCGCCGCCGCCAGATAAGCGCCAAAGGCAATCGCCAGATCGCCTTCGGGCCGCGTCCTGCGCCGCAGCGCCATGATCCCGGCCACGCCTATCGCCAGCATGGCCGCAACCAATGTGACAACCGGCAGCGCCATCGCGCCCAGACCGGCCCCGATCCCGGCCATAAGCTTGACATCGCCCAATCCCAGCCCCTCGCGCCCGCGCAGGGTCCGATAACAGATCCGCAGCGTCCAGAATGCCCCGGCCCCGGCTATAGCCCCCACCACTGCGCCCGGCAAATCTCGCACCGGGTCTTCCCATGCAAGGCCCAAGCCGGTCAGAAACAGCAACCCGGTCAATCCATCCGGCAGGCGAAACGCTGCCAGATCACATAATACTAACCCCATCAAGACCCAGAGCCAGACGGCCCCCAACACCATATGCGCGGGCGACTGCGCGACCCAGACGGCGAGAATCGCCAACGCCATGCCCGCCACCTCGGCGTAGAACAAACGCTTGGGGATGGCCGCGCCGCACCCCCGGCAGCGTCCGCCCAACCAGAGCCAAGACAGCACCGGCACCAAGTCGCGCCAGCCAATCTGCCCGCCGCAGGACCGGCAACAAGAGCGCGGCCCGACGATGCTCTCCCCGCGCGGCAATCGGTCCGCCCAAGCGGCCAGAAACGACCCGACCGCCGCCCCGCTCAGGATCAGGAAAAAGGCCAGTGGGACGGTTCCGGGCATGTGCTCTCCAATGCGGGAAAAACCGGGCAGGGGGCACGGCAGCGATTGTAAGACCGCTGCGCGTACTCTATGATATAATTCCTACTCTATACGCATTTACGGACAGATTTTACCATGCAAATCAATGTGTCACGCCGCCCGTCCCGTGCGTCTGCCGATGCCGGCTTTTCGTTGCTCGAACTGATGGTCGTGGTGGTCATCATGTCGATTTTGGCGCTGGTCATCATGCCTCGGATCATCGACCGGCCCGATCAGGCCCGCGTCGCGCGCGTGCAATCCGATCTCGCCGTGCTGTCGGGTGCGGTCAAACTCTACAAACTCGACAATTTCCGTTATCCCTCTACCGAGCAGGGGCTGCGCGCCTTGGTCGAGGCACCAACCGCTGCTCCCGTGCCGCAGAATTACGCCGCCAACGGCTATATCGACCGCCTGCCGCAGGATCCATGGGGCAACGAATACCAATACCTGCAACCGGGCGTGCATGACGAGTTTGACATCTTCACTTTGGGGGCTGATGGCGTCTCTGGCGGGAGCGGCGCGGATGCGGATATCGGGTCATGGGGCGAATAACCGCCTCTTTTGACGACGACGGGTTTAGCCTGCTGGAAATGGTCGTGGTGGTGGCAGTGATTGCGGTGCTGTCGGTCACGGCCACGTTTTCAATCACCGATCGTAGCCGCGGAGAGGGCGATGTGATCCGCTTTGCCGCCGCCTATGACCGCCTGCGCGACGCGGCCATTCTGGGTGCCGCCCCGCAGGGGATGTTCTTGGTCCCCGAGGGCTGGCAAGTGCTGCTGCCCCCGGCCCCAGGTGCCCCCGAGGATGGCTGGCAACCAATTGGCAGAGAACAGAAATTTCGTGGTGAGGCGCGGTTTGAAGGGCCGGATGGCCCGATCCTGCCACGCGAATTGCCGCGCGCGCCGCGCCCCGACATCACCTTTCTCCCTGACGGTCAGGTCACCCCCTTTGAGGTCACCTTTATCGGCAACGAAACCCTCAGCCGCTGCCGGTCTGCGGGCCTCCTCGGTCTTGACTGCGAGAAGACATGAACCGCGACCGCGATCATGGAACGCGGGGCGTGACCCTCTTGGAACTGGTGATCGCGGTTTTCGTGCTGTCCATCGGCACCATTGCGGCCCTGCGCAGCGCCGATCAGGCGCGCCGTGCTCTGGGCGGGGAGGCGGCGCGCGTCATGGCGCTCGAGGTTGCTTTGAACCGGGCCGAGGAGTACCGCCTCTTGGGCGCGCGCGCCGCCACGACCTTGCCGCGCAGCGTCACCTTTGGCCCCTATACCTGGCAGCTTGAGATTACCGAGGGGATCACCCGTGCCGGATTCACCGAGGCCACAATCCTCGCCCGCGCCCCGGATCAGCCCGGTGCGCGCCTTGTCGTCATTGCCAGAACCGAGGTGGTGCAATGACCCGCCCGGCATCAGACCGGGGCCTTACGCTGCTGGAACTGGTGGCGGTGTTGGCAATCTTTGCCCTCGTGGCTGTCATGGGGCTGCAAGCGCTCAGCGGCATGATGCGCGCCCGCGACCGGCTGACAGAGGCGGATGAACGGGCCGCCGCGCTCGCGCGTGGCCTTACCCTTCTGCGCGAGGATCTCAAATCCGCCGCTGCCATGCCCTTCTGGCCACCAGATGCGCTGGACCCCGATCCTGCCTTGCTTGATCTCACCGGGCCAGAGGGCCGTTTTGCCCTGACCACCGCAGGGCGTGGCGTGCTGCCCGAGGTGCAGGCGGCGGGGCAGGCGCGGGTGATCTGGCGGCATGACCGCGAGGCGGATCGCCTGACCCGGCAAATCTGGCCCGTGCTGCGCCCCGCCTCGGATCAGGCCCTTGCCCCGGAAACCACCGTGTTCGAGCAGGTCGCAGGCCTGCGCCTGCGCGCCTATGCCGGGCTCGAAGAAGGCTGGGTTGCCGATTGGGGCCAGCCCGATCTCGCGCTCCGCCCGGCGCTGCCCAAGGCGATATCGGTGGAAATAGAATCAATCACTTACGGCCCTCTGCGTATCGTGGTGGCCTACCCATGACCCACCCCGGCCAAGCGGATCGTGGCATCGCCCTCTTGAACGCACTCATTCTGGTGGCGGCGATTTCCGCCATTGCCACCGGTCTCATGCTGCGCGCCGAAACCAGCCGCACCCGCGTCGAACACCTGCAAATCAGCCAACAGGCGGCGCTGCATCTCGATGCTGCTGAATGGCTGATTGACCCGGTGTTGCGTGCCGATTGGGAACGCGATCAGAATATCGACCACCTGCTCGAAGGCTGGTCGCTGGCCGGGTTTCAGGCCGATATCGACCGCGCTCAGATGATCGGCACCATCTCTGACCTGCAGGGCCGCTACAACATCAACAGCCTGAGCGACCCCTCTGATCTCAATGCGGTGCAATCCTTTGACCGGCTCTTGGCCACCCTTGGCCTGCCCCTGACCCTTGGGCGCGATATCGCGGGATTTGTTCAGGCGCGCGGTCCGGCGCTTGTCGCTGAATATTCCAGCCGCCCGCTGCCGCTGCGCCCGTCTGGTGCGCCGCTCGACCGGATCGAGGAATTGCGCCTTGTGAATGGCATGACCGCCGAGAGCTACGCCCGCCTGTTGCCGTTTGTCGCGGCCTTGCCCGCCGGGAGCGGCCTCAATGTCAACACTGCCTCGCCCGAGGTTCTGGGCGCGATGCTGCCCGCCACCAACCCGGCGGGCGTGGCGCAACTGCTGGCGGATCGGGGCCGTGTCCCCTTTGTTGACACCAGCGATTTTGAACTGCGTGCCGAACACTTGCTGCATCCGCGTGTGATCACGCAGGCGCTGGCCCCCGATGGCGGCTTTGTCACTGCAACCGACTGGTTCGAAGCGCGGTTCGACGTAGTGCTTGACGGCCGCGTCCAAAGCCGCATCCTCACCGTTGAACGCTCGGCCCTCACCGGGGCCGTCACCATCAGACACCGCCGGACGGTTACCCCATGACCCTGACCCTTACCCGGAAATCGCGGGGCCAATCCTCGCCTTTGCCAGTCTTTGACCTGACCGGCGGGGCACCGCCGCCGCGCGGTCCCTTTGTGGCGGCGGTGCCCGGGTCTGCGGCACCCCTTGTGCCGCTTGATCTGCCCTCCGCGCTCAAGGGGCAGGCCCGTGACCGCGTGGCCCGCCGCCAGTTGCGCGATGCCTATGGCGGGACCGAGGCAGGGCTTGATATCCGCCCCGCCCGGCTTGGCGTTGCGCCTGAACTCTGGACGCGATTGTTGATCACGGATGCGGACACCCGGCGCGAATGGCTGCGTGCGCTCGGGGCGGCCGCCCCGCTCTGTCGTGCGGTGCTGCCGGATTACCTCACCTTGCCCGCCGCTCCGGATCTCTGGGTGATCGAGACGACCGAGAGCATGGTCAAGGCCCGCCTTGGCCCCGAGGACGGCTTTGCCGCCGAACCCGATCTGGCGCTCGCCCTGCTACAAGCGGCGGCGCGTCTGACAGTGCCGCGCGCGGTCCTGCGCCAAGGTCCAGCCTTGCCAGACATCGACAACTTTCTGGCGGCGCAAAACCTGCCAGTCTGCACCGATCCCGCTGAATTGAGCGCCCATGGCCTCACCGCGCCCTCTCGTTTTGCCCATAACGAACTCACGCTCGATCTCGCCCGAGACCCCGGCGCAGAGCGCGCCGAGATGCGCCGCACGCTCAGTCGCCTGCGCCTGCCCTTTGTCCTTGCCTTGCTGGGCCTCACGGGCTGGATTGTTGCGGCCATGATCGAAACCCGCGCTCTCAATGCCCAAGGCCTTGCGTATCGCCAGAATTCCGAACGCATTCTGCGACAGGTGATGATCCCCACCGGCCCCATTCTCGATATTCGCAGTCAGGTGGCGCAAACCATGGACCGCGCCAGCACCGCCAGCTCCAAGGTGGAAACCGAGGCCCGCCCCCTCGACGTGCTGCGCCGCGCCGGGGCGGTTCTGGGCAATCACGAGACCACCATAACCCGCGTCAGCTATCAGCCCGGTGCGGGGCTGGTCATAGACCTGCAGATCACCGATTTCGCGGCACTCGATGCGCTTGTGGCGGACCTGCGCACTGCCGGAACACAGGCGCGCGTCGCCCAATCCATTACCCGCGAAAACGCAGGCGTTGAGGCCGTACTTGCCATGGCCGTGACCCAGACAGGAGCCGAGCGATGAGCGCCCTCATGGATCGGCTTACCAGCTTTTTGTTGGGCCTCAGCCCCCGCGAGCGTTGGCTCGTCGCGCTTTTGGTCCTGATCGCGCTGCCAATCGGCGCAGTCTATGGCATCGCCTTGCCGCTGGCTGAAACCCGCGATAATGCCCGCGCCGCAGTGGCCGAGGCCCGCGCCACAGAGCTTTGGGTCGCGGACCGGGCGGTGGAATACGCAACGCTGACCCGCGATAAGGCCCGCGCGCCCCAGTTTGCGCGCGCAACCAGCCCCGTCGGCATCAGCGGCATCGAGGCCAGTTTGCGCGACGCAGGCCTGCGTCAGGCGGCCAGCGAATTGGCCAATGCGGCCGACGGCGGCATCACCCTCCGCTTTGACGCGGTGCGCTTTACCCAATTAGCCGAATGGTTGACCGCTCAGAACGATATCTGGGGTTACGATCTGGCCGGCTTCACCTTTGAGCGTGGCGCGCGTACCGATGTGGTGGCCGCCGACCTGCGTCTGGTGCCGGTGCAATGAGGCGGTCGGCGCTGATCTTCGCCGGGCTCTTGCTTGGCCTCGTCTTCGCGATGCTGAGCGAGGGGCGTCTGGCTCATTTGCGTGCACTTGCACCGGGATTTGTGCCCGCCGCCCTCGCCGGGGCCGAGGATCAATCCTCGCTCTGGCGCGGTCAGACGCGCGGGCTGCAACCCGTGCCTTGGCCGGTCGCGGCTGATCTGACATGGCGCTTTGACAGGCTGGCGTCGCCCGGCGCGCTCTGGTCCATCGGGCTGTCTGGTCCGGGACTGACGGGGCAGGGGGAACTTGGCCTGCCGCTGGCCCTTGACCATGCTGAACTGCGCGCCGCCGGTCTGGAAATACTGCTGGCGGACTGGCCCGTTCTGATCGACGGCTGGCCACTGGGCGGTTTGGTTCTGGCCAAGGGGATTAGCGCCGATCTGACCCTGCCACAGGGCAGGTTGCAACGCCTCAATGCCGTGCTTGACTGGTCCGGGGCGCGGCTGGCCGGTGTCGAGATCGGCCACGCCGAGGTGGTTTTGACCTCTGACGCAGGCAATTGGCGTGCGCCGTTTTCGCTCAACGGCGATGTAATCCGCGCCAGCGGCACGCTTTCGGGGCGGTTTGGCGATGCCATGGCGCAACTTGACCTGCGTATTGATCCCGTGGGGGCGCTGCCAGAGGATTGGCTGCGCGCCCTGGATCAGTCCGGCACGGCCATAGACAAGGGCTGGCAGATCACCCGCGAACTTGACCTTGCCGCAGGCTGGCCGCTGTTCTAACCACCGGCGCCCAAGCGCTTGAGATCGCGCGCGATATCGGCACGACGGCTCGCCATCGCGCCCAGCGGATCGAGGCCTGCATCAATCGACAGCATCTCCTTGAGCGCGGCATCGGCCGCGCGCAGTTTGGCCAAGGTGCTGGCCCCGGTGCGCCCCGCGCTGAGATCTGCCAGCGCGCTTTCATGCTGCGCCGTGCCACTCACCGCAAGCGCCGCCGCCCGGCCGCTGCCTGTTGTGCCTGCGGCCAAACCGTTTGCGATCTGTGCGGCCTCATCATAGCGCCCCGCCCGCAACAGCGCATGCGCGTATTCCAGCCGCAACCGTGGCTCCAGCGGCCCGGCATTCTGGATCAGAACGGCATAGCTGCGAATGGCACTGTCGTAATTTCCCTGCTCCAATGCCTTGCGCGCCACGCTGTAATTGCGTTGAAAATCCGCGCCCTTGCTGATCGTGCCCGGTTCACAAGCGGCAAGCGCCATGAGAACTATCAGACAAAGCAATGGCTTATTTGAAATCGGCATGTTTTTGTATGCTCCTGCCCTTTTGAGGGAAACCTATCATGCCCGCCCGCGCCCGAGCCATGAAAAATCCACATTCGGCCTAAAAAAACACGCTTTGGGACATTCCTGCGTCAACCTGTCTTTCCAATGGAAACGGTGCATCAAATCGGGTAGGCTTTCCAGATAGGCCCAAGCCGGCAGTCAGAGCGGCGCATGGCCCGAGGCAGTCATGAAGAGGCAGGAGATATCACCCAATGATGGTCCTGAATTATAAACATGAAATTTTTTAAACGTTTTGCTCTTCTGGTGCTGTTGTGGCTGGCCCTGCCTAGCCTGTCTTTTGCCCAGGTTTCGCTTGATCTGCGCGACGCCAGCCTGCGCGATTTCGTTCAGATCGTCGCGCAATCGACCGGGCGCAACTTTATCCTGGATGAGCGGGTTCAGGGCAGTGTGACGGTGGTCGCCCCCAATCAGGTCACGCCCTCCGCCATTTACGAGATTTTTCTCAACGTGCTCGAACTCAACCGCCTGACCATTGTAGAGGGTGAGGAAACCGATCGGATCGTACCCATAGATATTGCGCGCGAATTGGCGCCCGGTGACGCCCGCGCGCGGCTGGGTGGCAATTATGAAACCCGCGTCTTTCCGGTCCGCAACAGCTCGGTCGACGAAATCGCAGAGGTCATTCGCCCGCTTTTGCCGGCTGAGGCGGTGCTTTCGACCGTGCCTGAATCCGGCCTGATGATCCTGTCGGACCGGCGCGAGAATTTTCAGCGCATCGTTCAGCTGGTTGACCGGCTCGACACGCCCAGCCGCAACTCCATCGAGACCATCCCCCTGCGCAATGGCAAGGCCGCCGAGATGCTCAGCGTGATCACCGCGCTCGCCATCACCCCGCAAGGCTCCAGCCTCTCTGCGGACCCGCGCTCGAATGCGCTGATCGTTTCAGGCACTCCGGAATTCCGTGATCGTGTGCGCGATGTGGTGGCCGAACTCGACAAACCACAGCGCAGCATCTCGACAGAGGTCGTGCATCTCAATTACGCCAATGCTGGCGATCTCGCCGATGTTATCCGTCAGAGCTTTGGCGCTCCCGCTGCCCCGGCTGAGGGGGCTGCGCCCACCGCCGTCCCCGGTGGCATCACAATCGTCGCCGAAGAGCAACAGAACGCGCTTATCATCACCGCCCCCACAGACCGGATCGACTCCATCACCGGCGCTGTGCGGGGCCTTGATCAACGTCCCGATCAGGTTTTGATCGAGGCGGTGATCTTTGAGCTGTCGGTCGAGAGTTTTTCCGATCTCTCCTTTCAGTTTGGTGGCGTGATTGACGGGGCGACCGTGGGCGGTGTCGAATTCGCGCTTCAGGGGCGTCCCACCCTCACCAGCCTTGTCAGCACGGTTTTGGCGGGCAATGCGCCCACCGGCGGCGGCACCGGCGGCTCTATTGCGGCCTTCGACAAAAACGGCATCGGCGGGTTTCTCGCGGCGCTCGCCTCCAAAAGCTCGACCAAACTGCTCTCGACCCCGTCGATCCTCACCCTCAACAACCGTGAGGCTGAAATCATCGTCGCACAGAACGTGCCCTTCGTGACCGGCAGCTTTTCAACCGTGGGTGATAGCGCCGTGCCGAACCAACCCTTTCAGACCATCCAGCGTCAGGATGTCGGCCTGACGCTGACCGTCACACCACAGATCACCCGCGACAAGACGGTGCGACTGGAAATCAGCCAAGAGGTGTCCAACCTCACCCAAGCCGCCTCTGCGGCGGGTGGCGAGATCACGTCCAAGCGTGAATTGTCAACCAATGTGCTGGTGCGCGACGGCCATGTGATCATGTTGGGCGGGCTTTTGGAAAATGGCTCCGGCTCGGTCAATCAGCGTGTGCCGGGCCTGAGCGAACTGCCGCTTTTCGGGCGGTTGTTCAAGGGGCGCTCCACCAATGAAAATCAACGTATCCTGCTTGTCATGCTGCGCCCGCGCATCCTGTCCAGCGACGAAGAGGCGCGCGAATTGTCCCGGCGTCTGGCGCGCGAGGCCAAGCGCGCGGCCGATTATATCGCCCCGGTCGATGATGGCACCTATCCGCGTGTGCCGGATTCCAGCTTCCCCTTCGACGGGGCAAATCTTAACCAGCCGTTCGATGCTGATTTCATCGACAGCGCGGCCCAGACCCGGCGCTTTCCGCCCCTTCCTTCGGCCCTCACATTCGCGGACAGATAGATCATGACTGCGCCGCTGCTGCCCTTCACCCTTGCCCGTGATCAACAGATCCTGGTCGAGGGGGACCGGCTCCTGATCGGTCCCGGTGCCACCGCGCTCGGTCTGCGCGAGGCGCGCCGCCGCGCAGGCCAGCCGCTTTTGACAGAGCCGCTCTCGGCAGAGGCGTTTCAGGCCCGGCTGGCGGTGCTCTATCAGGATGGCAGCAGTTCCGAGGCGGGAACAGACGATCTTGCCTTCGATCTTGAAGAGGGGGCGGGCGGCGGGCGCGGCCCGCGCGACCTGCTCGAAGACGGCGAAGAAGCGCCGGTAATCCAGCTCGTCAACCAGCTTTTGCGCCGCGCCGTGCGTGCCGGGGCCTCTGACCTGCATGTCGAGCCGCATGAAACCGGGTTGCGCGCCCGCATGCGGGTGGACGGCATGTTGCAATCGGTGCTCGACCGTCAGGATCTGCCGGTGCGGCGCGTGGTGTCGCGCCTCAAGGTCATGGCAGGATTGGATATTTCCGAAACCCGGCTGCCGCAGGATGGGCATATCTCGCTGCGCTTGGGCGGTCGCGCCATTGATGTGCGGGTTTCGACCCTGCCGGGAAATTACGGCGAACGGGTGGTGATGCGGGTGCTTGATCGCTCCGCCGGTCTCATGCCGCTTGACCAGCTTGGCCTGCGCGCCGATCAGATCGAGGTGCTGGAACGCATGGCGGCGCGGCCCAATGGCATCATCCTCGCCACCGGGCCCACAGGCTCGGGCAAGACCACCACGCTCTATTCACTGCTGCAACTCGCCAATGACGAGATCCGCAATATCCTGACCGCCGAAGACCCCATTGAATACGACCTCCCCGGCATCAGCCAGAGCCAGATCAACGCTGAAATCGGTATGACCTTTGCCGCCGGTCTGCGCGCGGCGCTGCGTCAGGACCCCGACATCATCCTCGTGGGCGAGATCCGCGATCAGGAAACCGCCAGCGTCGCCGCTCAGGCGTCACTCACCGGGCATCTGGTGTTTTCCTCGCTGCATGCCAATGGCTCTGTCGGTGCGGTGGTGCGCCTGCGCGATCTGGGGCTTGACGATTTTCTCATCGCCGCCACGCTGCGCGGTGTCATCGCGCAACGCCTGCTTCGCCAGCTTTGCACCACCTGCCGTCGCGCCGCACCGCCTACGCCGGACGAGGCCGCGCATTTCCGCGCCGCCGGCATGACGATCCCCGATGTGATCCACCATCCCGTCGGCTGTCCCACCTGCAACGGCACCGGTTATGCGGGCCGCGTCGGCGTGTTCGAAATCCTCGAAGTGTCCGAGACCCTGCGCGCAGCCATCGACAAAGGCCAGTCCGAGATGGAGATGAAGCGCGTGGCGCTCGCCCCCGATCAAACCCTCTTTGGCCAATCCTTGCATCAGGTGACCGCCGCAAAAACCAGCCTCGCCGAGGCGCTGCGCGTGGTGGGCGACGCGCTGTGAGGGCCTTTGCCTATACCGCGTTCAACGCCGAGGGTCAGCGCAAGCGCGGTACCCTCGTGGCCGAGAGCGAGGCACAGGCCGCCGACATCCTGCGCGGGCAGGGGCTCTTTGCCGAGGATATCACCGCCAAGCGTCAGGGGGGCGGTCTCACCCTTGCGCGCGGGCGCCGCACCCGGCTCAATGCCGATATGCGCGCGGTCTTTACCCGCCAAATGGCGGTGCTCTTGTCCTCGGACCTCTCCGCCGAAATGGCGCTCGAAACCATCCGCGCCTCTGGCACCTCGCCCGTGATCGAGGCCGCCGCCGCCGAGGCCAAAGCGGCGCTGCTGGACGGCCAGCCTCTTTCGGTCTCGCTCGACAAGGCCAATGCGGGGTTTCCCCGTTTCTATATCGCGGCGGTGCGCGCGGGTGAAACTTCGGGTGATGTGGCGGCGGTGTTCGAAGGGTTGGCCGAATATCTCGAAACCGTCGGCGCCGACCGGGCGCAACTGGCCACTGCCTTGATTTACCCGGCTTTTGTCGCCGCCGTGTCGCTCTTGGTCTGCGGCATCCTGATGGTCAACGTCGCCCCCGAGATTGCCGCGATGTTTGCGGTCTCGGGCCGCGAACTGCCACCCCTCACGCAGGTCGTCATGGCGATCAGCGACTGGATTCAGGCGCATTGGATTGCCCTCGCCATCGGCATCGCCGCCAGCATCACCGGCCTTGTCTTTGCTCTGCGCGTGCCGTCCGTGCGCGACCGCTGGCATGGCATTGCCCTCTCGCTGCCGGTTATCGGCCGCCTCCTGCGCCTCTCGGCGGCGGCACAATATCTGCGCACGCTGGCGCTGGTGATTTCCAGCCGCCAGACGGTTGTCGATGCGGTTACCTCTGCCAGCGACGTGCTGGTGATCCGCCGTTTTCGCGCCGAAGCGCTCGATCTGGCCGATGCCGTGCGGTCCGGCGAGAGCCTCAGTCAGGGGCTCACCCGGATGAGCCTCATTCCCCCCGTCTGCCGCCAACTCATTGACGCAGGCGAAAAATCCGCCCGCCTTGGCCGCATGACCGAACGCGCGGCGGTGCTGGTGGAAACCTGGCTCACCAATGAACGCAAGCGGGTCTCGGCGCTGATCGACCCGCTCTTGATGATGATCGTCGGTGCGCTTGTGCTGGTGATCGTGCTGGCGGTCCTCTTGCCGATCTTCGACCTTCAGGCTTCCGTCGGCTGAGGCGCAGGCTCCGGGCTAAATTGCGCGAATGACCGGTGTCTGACTTTCGGAATGCTACGAACGCACCGCCGCGCCGGACCAATCTCCCCGTCTGGCCCATCGCCTTGTGCGTTGCCTCTACCCCACCCGATAGGGCAGCACGCCACGCTCGTCCGGTGTCACCTGCAAACGCCGTTCCAGTGGCGGGACCGAGCGTTGATGACAATCCGCGCGTTCGCAAATCCGGCAGGAAATCCCGATCGGCTCGAACGCCCGCGCATGGCTCACATCCAGATCATCCGCATAGACCAGATCACCCGCATGTTTCACCTCGCAGCCAAGGCTTATCGCGAACCGCCGCACCGGCGCACCGAAACTACCGCCTGGCTTGCTCACGTCGCGCGCCAGACTGATGTAACGCACGCCGTCGGGGGTCTCGGCCAATTGCCGCAAAAACCGCCCCGGCGTCTCAAAGGCGCGATGCACATTCCACAGCGGGCAGGCCCCACCGAACCGCGCGAATTGCAATCGTGTCGCCGAATGACGCTTGGTGATCGTGCCCGCCTGATCGACCCGCACGAAAAAGAACGGTATGCCTTTGGCCCCGGGCCGTTGCAGCGTCGAGAGGCGGTGACAGACCTGCTCGATCGACGCGCCAAACCGGTTGGCCAGAATCTCCAGATCATGCCGCACCTCCTGTGCCGCGGCCAGAAACCGGCCATAAGGCATCAAGGCTGCTCCGGCGAAATAATTTGCCAATCCGATCTTGGCGATGGAACGTGCCGCCTCGGACTGAAACCGGGCAAAATCCAGCGTCGCCTCCAACAGTTGATCCTGTGTCATCAGGGCCAGTTGCAGCAAGAGTTGGAAGCGCCGGGATTCGGGGGCGGCACGCGACGAGAGCGTCAATACCCCGGCGTCGCGGTCGTAATGGCGCAACTTGGCCGTATCCGCCTCGACCACCTTTATTCCCAAGGCCACAAGCCGCGCGGCCGCCACCTCGGAAATTCCCTGCCGGCCCCCGGCTTCGGCAAAGCTTTCGGCGGCGTGATCCACCGCATCTATATAATTGTCGCAATAATGAAAGAAATCGCGGACCTCATCCCAGGGGCTCGACTGGCTGCGCGCATCCGCGCGCCCCAGAGCCTCGTCCAGCGAGGCCAGCCGTTCGTGGGTCTGACGATAGGCGCTGTGCAACTCCAGAAAGGCCCGCGCCAGCGCTGGCGCATTCGATGCCGTTAGCCGCAAATCGGCGAGCGGCGGCGGATCGTCGCCAAAGACTGGATCGGCCAGCGCCTCGCGCATGTCGCTGACCATCCGTTCGGCATCGCCCGTGCTCAGTTCCGTGACATCGAACCCGAATTCCTGCGCCAGCGCCAGAACCACCGTCGTGCTCAAGGGGCGGTTGTTGTTCTCCATCTGGTTGAGATAGGGCAGCGACACGCCCAGCTTGCCCGCGAAATCCTTTTGCGTCAGACCCAGCCTTTGTCGCGTCTCGCGCAGCTTGGCCCCGGCATAGAGTTTTTGCGTCGCCATGGTTCGAGCCCACCCATTTTGCAAAGTCGCATTCCTTGGAGACTACATTTGCAAAAACTGGCGGGCAAGCCCCCAGAACGCGTCCGCCCATGGACAGGGCCGGTGCATTCGCTAGACTGGTCCGCGGATCCCCTTTGATCTCAAGGAGCGCGCGCAGATGCCGGACCCGGCGATCCTTCTCGAATGGGCAGGCTTTGCCGCCCGCTGGCTGCATGTCATCACCGCCATGGCGTGGATCGGCACGTCCTTCTATTTCATCGCGCTTGATCTTGGCCTGCGCCGCGCGCCAGACCTGCCCGAGGGCGCGCATGGCGAGGAATGGCAGGTACATGGCGGTGGCTTTTACCATATCCGCAAATATCTTGTGGCGCCTGCGCAAATGCCTGCACATCTCACCTGGTTCAAATGGGAGAGTTACGCCACATGGCTGTCCGGGGCTGCCCTGCTCATGCTGGTTTACTGGGTCTCCGCCGAGCTTTACCTGCTCGCCCCTGACAGCCCCCTCAGCCTGATCCAGGGGATCGCTGTATCTGCGGGCTCGCTGGCCATCGGCTGGCTGGTTTACGACCGGCTCTGCAAATCCGGACTTGCGGCGCGCCCGACCTTGCTCATGCTGCTGCTGTGGGGGATGCTGATCGCCATGGGCTGGGCCTATACGCAGGTCTTTACCGGGCGCGCGATGATGCTGCATCTGGGGGCCTTCACTGCCACGATCATGACGGCCAATGTGTTTCTCATCATCATGCCCAATCAACGCATCGTGGTGGCGGATCTGCGCGCCGGGCGCACCCCCGAGGCGAGATATGGCCAGATCGCCAAGCTGCGTTCGACCCACAACAATTACCTCACCTTGCCGGTCGTCTTCCTGATGCTGTCGACCCATTACCCTCTGGCCTTTGCCACGACCTACAACTGGATCATCGCAGCGCTGGTGTTTCTGATGGGCGTTACCATCCGGCATTTCTTTAACACGCTGCATGCGCGTCGCGGGCCACCATGGTGGACTTGGGGGGCCACCGCCCTGATCTTTGCCACCATCATCTGGCTCTCTTCGCTTGGTGCCTTGTCCCCTGCCGTCGAGGACAGTTCCGGTGCCGCCGCCAAAACCCCGGCGCCCGGCCTGTCGGTGGCTCAGACCCGGCTGACAGAGGTTCCCGGTTTTCACATTGTGCAAGAGATCGTCGCCCTGCGCTGTTCCATGTGCCACGCCGCTACACCGGTCTGGCCGGGCCTGTCGCATGCCCCCAAGGGCGTGATTCTCGAGACCCCGGCAGACCTTGCCCGTCAGGCCCGCGCGCTCTACCTGCAGGCTGGGCTTACGCATGCGATGCCTCCCGCAAATCTTACATGGATGGAACCGGCCGAGCGCGCCAGCCTCATCGCCTGGTACCGTGCCGGTCAATCCGCGCCTTGACCTCCTGTCGCGCGGCATCCAATCCTGACTTCAGCCATTGCATCTCCCGCAGCTTTGCCTGTGACATATGTTCGTGATACTCCATTCGCCCTTGGTCCGCCTTTTCCAGACCCAGCAGATCGCTCACCGCCACGATCCCGGCTACCGGCACCCCGTTGCGCAGTACCATTACCCGCGACCCGCCCGTTGCCAGATGATCCACCACATGGCGCAGTTCGATCCGAACCCGGTGAATCGCCATCTCGTCATACATCGCCCGCCTCATATCCTGACCGATGAGGCACCCTGTCAGGCGGGGATTAATAAATCGTTGCACCGGGCGCGCGGCCTGATCCCGGACCTTACAAAATCACCGCAATGACCTTACAAACCTTACACAGACCTCAACCCGGAGCGCCGCCCATGAAAATTGCCACCGCCGCCTATCCGCTCGATGCCCTTGGTTCGTGGGACGACTACCGTCGCAAACTCACTGATTGGGTGGCTGATGCGGCGGGGCAGGGGGCTGATCTTGCGGTCTTTCCCGAATACGGCGCGATGGAACTGGCGATGCTCGCAGGGTCTGACGCAGCGGGGGATCTCGAGCGCTCTTTGCACGCGGTTTCTAGCGTAATGTCAGATGCTTACGACCTTCACGCCGAGCTTGCGACCAAGCATGGTTTGCACATTCTGGGCGCATCCGCCCCGGTGTTCGACCCGGATCTTGGGGCGCGTCCGGTCAACCGCGCCATGCTCTTTACCCCCACCGGGGCACGGGCCGCGCAGGACAAGCAGATCATGACCCGGTTTGAGCGTGAGGAATGGCACGTCGCCGCCGGTGGACCGCTGCGCCTTTTTGATACAAGCCTTGGCAAAATCGGTGTCCTGATCTGTTACGACAGCGAATTTCCTTTGCTGGGCAAGGCTTTGGCTGATGCCGACCTGATCCTCGTGCCCTCCTGCACAGAGGCTTTGACCGGCTACTCGCGCGTTCGCATCGGCGCTATGGCCCGCGCGCTTGAGATGCAATGCGTGACCGTGATGGCCTCAATTGTCGGCAGTGCAGAGTGGTCCCCGGCAGTGGATACCAATTGTGGTATGGGGGGTGTCTTTGGCCCCCCAGATACAGGATTTCCCGCCACGGGCGTCCTCGCCGAAGGCACCCTCAACCGCCCCGGCTGGACCTATGCAGAGGTCGATCTGGAGCGTGTCGCGCATGTCCGCGCGGACGGCGTTGTGCTCAACCGCCGTCACTGGGACGACCAACTGGGACGCGATGAAACGGTCACATCTGAACGCCTGCGATGAATAGACCCTTGAAAACCGCGCAAAACAGGCGCATTTACTAGCGCGTTCCGCAATTTGGTGGAATGCTACAGCAAGGAGAGACCATGGCCAAGGAAGACACGCTCGAATTTCCCGGTGTCGTCAAGGAACTCCTGCCCAACGCGACATTCAGGGTCGAGCTTGAAAACGGCCATGAGATCATCGCACATACGGCAGGAAAAATGCGCAAGAACCGCATCCGCGTTCTCGCGGGCGACAAAGTTCAGGTGGAAATGACACCTTACGATCTGACCAAGGGTCGGATCAACTATCGCTTCAAGTAAGCTTGGCGCGCAGCCCCGAGTATGTTCAGGCATTTCGGGCAGCCTCCAAAGAGGCGGTCTCTTATGTGCATGAATTAGCTCAGGAAATGAATGATCCGCATGCAAGGGCGGTGTGGAATGTTGCGGCATTTTCTTTGGGTGTGCGCCTGCGAGAGCGCGCGGCCGCGATGCAAGATGAGGCAAAGCTGGAATGAAACTGATCCTCGGATCCGGCAGCCCGCGCCGTCGCGATCTGTTGGCGCAGATTGGCGTTGTGGCGGATGAGATCCGTCCGCCGGAAATTGACGAAACCCCAGCCAAGGGCGAATTGCCCCGCCCCTATTGTGCCCGCATGGCGCAGCAAAAGGCATGGGCTGTTGCGGCGGAGGAGGGCGAAATCGTGCTCTGCGCCGATACCACCGTGGCGCTTGGCCGTCGCATCCTTGGTAAACCACAAGACGTTGGAGAGGCTGCACAATTTCTGCTCGCCCTGTCCGGGCGGCGGCACCGCGTGATCACCGCTGTGGCGGTTCGGCGCGGGGCGCGGATATGGGAGCGTGACGTCGTGACCAACGTGCAGATGAAGCGCCTCTCGGATGAGGAGCTCAACGCCTATCTCGCCACCAACGACTGGCAGGGCAAGGCGGGCGGGTATGGTATTCAGGGCCCCGCAGGTGCGCTAATTCCTTGGATTCAGGGATCTTTCACCGCCGTCGTCGGCCTGCCCCTGACCGAAACTGCGGGCCTCTTGCGCGCCGCTGGCTACCCTCTCTGGAAGGACATCCAATGACCCCCCGCACCATCGCGCTCGATCATCTGAACGGTGCCGAGGCCGCAGCCCTGCTGGTGGGCGGGCGGCTGGATGACCTCCTGATTGACTCGGATCAGCCTCGCCCCGGCGCCATTTATCGCGCCATCGCCGACCGGCCCGTCAAAGGCCAGGGGGGCATGTTCCTGCGCACGCCCGATGGCTCCGCTTTCCTGCGTCAGATCAAAGGCTTGGCCCCAGGTCAGCCGCTGCTCGTGCAGGTCACGGGCTATGCCGAGCCGGGCAAGGCCCTGCCCGTGACGACCAAACTTCTCTTCAAGAGCCGCTACGCCATCATCACGCCTGACGCGCCGGGGCTCAATGTCTCCCGCTCGATCAAGGATGAGGATTTGCGTGATTCTCTTCTGGAAATCGCCCATGCAGAGATGGAAGAAACTGCGATGGGCCTGATCTTGCGCTCCTCGTGTGAAAGTGCCGAAGCCGCTGATATCGCAGAGGATATTCGCGCCATGCGTGATCTGGCCGAGGCCGTTCTGGCCGATGCGGCCGGCGCAGAGCCCGAGACCCTGACCGAAGGCGACGGTCCCCACAGCCTCGCGTGGCGCGATTGGGCGGCGCCTGCCGATGTCGTCACCGACCCCGGTTCCTTTGCGGCAACCGGCGTGCTCGATCAAATCGACGCGTTGCATGATCCGTTGGTGCCGCTGACCGGGGGCGGGTCGTTTTACATAGAACCCACCCGCGCGCTTGTCGCGGTGGATGTGAACACCGGTGGCGATGCCAGCCTCGCGGCAGGGATCAAGGCCAATATCGCGATGGCCCGTGACTTGCCGCGTCAGTTGCGTCTGCGGGGACTCGGAGGGCAGATCACCCTTGATCTCGCGCCGATGCCCAAGAAGGATCGCCGCACCTTTGAAGCCGCCCTGCGCGCCGCCTTCCGGCAAGATGCGACCGAAACCGCCCTCGCTGGCTGGACCCCCTTGGGGCACTACGAATTGCAGCGCAAACGCGACCGCCTGCCACTGGCGGACCTGCTCAGATGACCTGCCCGATCTGCCAGAAAAAGACCGACCCCAGCTATCGTCCCTTCTGTTCGCGGCGCTGCGCGGATGTTGATCTGGGCAAATGGTTCGCGGGCGAGTATGCTGTGCCTTCGACCGATCCCGCCGATCTGGACGAGGCGCTTGATGCGCTGGAACAAGAGCTGCAAAAACCCCATTGATTTTTGCTGATACCCTCTGGACACCCCGCCCGCGCTCGCCTAGAAGGCATCCACCCGAAGGCCTAGCCTTCTCCCATGCCCGGGTAGCTCAGGGGTAGAGCAGTGGATTGAAAATCCTCGTGTCGGTGGTTCGATTCCGCCCCCGGGCACCATTTTTACATATAAATAACAAATAGTTACGAACAGTATTTTGGCAGCCGGTTACTTGGCCAGAATTGCTTGGGTATCATATGGGTATCATTTGCCCGCCGCTTGGGACCTGATCGGCAATCAATGCGCCTGAGCGTTAGATGCCAGTTTGCCCTCTATGCGTCAGTGTATTGGAACGAATGGCCCACACTTACCGGACACAGACATGCGCTACGCGTGCTTAGTGTTCGCCACGTTCGGCGAAAATCGGTCATTCGCTGCTATCGCTCCTAATGGCTGCTTTCCTACGTCCTAGTTTTCGTGTTGCTGCGACAGGACGTTGAGCCGAATGAACTGTGGGTGATTTAACAGGGCAGGATCGGCGTCTTGGATAGTGGCCAACAAAGGACCCAAGCCGCCATACAAAAAAGGAACATCTTGAGGGATTGAGGCGTTCAATACCGCCAGTATTTCGCTAGGATGGTCAGCGGCGAGTACACCGTCGTTCAAAAGGTTGAGCAGATAGCTAAAATTAGTTGTCTGTCCTAGGTGATTTCTGAAACAGGCGAACGCCTCTTCAAACCCGTTTCGAGATACTGCTGCCATCTGCGCGAAGTACCGGAACGTTTCCGGGGTGCGCGCTTCTGGTTTGCTGGGCCAGAAACTTTTCACGAATGGTATGTGAATCGCCCCGGGTTTACCGGAGACCTATAGCTTCATTTCACGCGACCATATCGAGCACGTCGCGCTGTGCATAGA
>NZ_JBLXFE010000001.1:0-499445 GCF_048262375.1 Roseovarius sp. | reverse complement strand
GGTCATAGGCCCGGAACTCGCCGAAATACTTGGTGATCGCCGCCGTCAACGTCGTCTTGCCGTGGTCAACGTGACCAATCGTGCCGATGTTCACATGCGGCTTGTTACGTGCAAACTTTTCCTTTGCCATATCTCAGGACGCCTTGTCAGTTGGGGGGCCGCCGTGGCCCGATGGTTATATCGCGCGCCGTGTATTGGGTTACGCCGGGAAAATCAAGCCTTACCTCTTCGCTGCGCACATCACTCGACGGGGGGCGGTGCGACGGTCGGCTCTTCGATCACCTCGGCGGCGGCGTTAGCTAGGTCGGCGGCGCTTGGGGCCTCCGACGGTAGAGGAGGGGACGCGCTCTCTGCCTCAGGGATCGGGGCGGTTTCAGCCGCAGCCTTCGGCGCTGAAACCGCTTCATTTTGCGCATCAGCTGCCGGTGTCTCGGCCTGCCGCGCGCCGCTTGACTTGTCATTCGCGGGCACGCCGTCATCCTCGAACCAGCCCCGTTCGTTGTTTTGCTGTACGAGCCAGTTCTGAATCTGCTTGGCGGCGTTACGGCTGAGATTCAGCATCTGCGTTTCCTTGCTCTGGGTCAAACCCGAGCCCAGAAATGTGTTACCCGAGACTGTCTCGACCACCGTCACCAGATGCGGCTTGGCATTAAGCTTGGCCCCTTTCTCGTCATCCCATGCGGTGACATTCAGGATCAGCGCCGATTTTGGCGAGGCTACGATCGGCACGCCCGGAATCGCCAATACATAGCCTTCGACACTCACCCCCAGATGATAGAGCTTGCTGCCGTCGTAGCGCCCGAAACGATCTGTCATCGCCTCGGTCATGGCGGCGATCCATTCCTCTTTCGTTGCCTCACGCGAGGCCGGTCCCTTGGTCAGGTTCGGGGCCACCACGACATTATGCCCAAGGTAAAAGTTGCCCAAATAGGCGGGGGCCTCATCGAGGTCATTGGCATTGGTGCAAGCCGCCATAAGAGCAAGCCCGCACAGCACAAGTAAACGGATCATCAAAAACTTCCCAAAACGTGACGGTTCGCGCAGGGATAGCCCAGCAGCAGCCCTCGCGCAATCATTTGCCCGAATGCGTCCAGCGCCCTATGTCTTAGGAAACCCGCAAGAGGTGCGTCATGACGCAGATACCCGGCCAAACCCCGACCCAACCGCCTGTGCATGTGCCTTTGGTGACAGAGCCGATGGGCGTGCTGGCCAGCCTGCGCGCGGCGCGGCGCAACATCCTGTCGATCATCCCGGCCATCGCCACCCGCCAGCCCATGGTCTCGGGGCGCACCGGCAAGCGCTGGCATATGGTCATGGATCCCGGCGCGATCCGGCGCATGCTGCTGGAAGAACTGGACAATTACCCCAAATCCATCGTCACCAAGAACCTCCTGCGCCCCGCCATCGGCGAAAGCCTCTTTATCGCCGAGGGCGCGCATTGGCGCTGGCAGCGGCGCACGGCGGCGCCGGTGTTTTCGCATCGTAACGTGATGAACCTCGCGCCGATCATGACTGCCGCCGCGGAACAGAGCGCCGCGCGTGTCGCCGCCGCCGGATCGCACGCAGTGGATATGGCCGCAGATATGGTGCGCACCACCTTTGACGTCATCGCCGATGTGACTTTTTCCGGCGATGGCATGTTCGACGTGAACTCCGTGCATCGCGGCATTGATGCCTATATCTCCGAGGCCGGCAGAATCTCGCTCTTTGATATTCTCGGATTTCCCGACTGGGTGCCGCGTCCGGGGCGCATCATGTCCGGCGGTTCTATCGCTGAGATGAAGCGCGTGGCCGATCAGGCCGTGGACGCGCGCCGCACACGCGGGCCGAAGCGAGTGCCCGATCTGCTCGATCTCATGCTGGAGGGCGAAGACCCCGAGACCGGGCGCCGTATGAACACCGCCGAACTGCGCGACAATCTTTTGACCTTCATCGTGGCGGGGCACGAAACCACCGCGCTCACTTTGGGCTGGTCACTCTATCTTTGTGCGTATGATCAAGCGGTGCAGGACCGCGCCCGCGCCGAGGCGCAAGCCGTGTTGCAGGGCCGGGCGGCCACTGGCCAAGATGTCGCCCGCCTGCCCTATATCCGCCAGATCATCGATGAGGCGCTGCGCCTTTACCCGCCTGCGGGCATCATTTCTCGTACCGCACAAACTGCCGATACGCTCTGCGGGCGGGAAATTCGCCCCGGAGATACGGTGATCATTCCGATCTATGCCCTGCACCGCAACCACCTCCTGTGGCCTAACCCAGACAGGTTTAACCCCGACCGTTTCGCTGACCGCAAGAGCATTGAGCGCTACGCCTACCTGCCCTTTGGCGACGGGCCGCGCATCTGCATCGGCGCAAGTTTCGCGCTGCAAGAGGCGGTGATCATCCTTGCCACGCTGCTCTCACGGTTTCGCTTTACTCCGGTGCCGGGGCGTGACCCCGACCCGGTGATGATCCTGACCCTGCGGCCCCAAGGCGGCGTCTGGCTCATGGCCGAACCGATGTGATCGGCTCGCTTCAGGCCGGCATACGCTCTTCGACGATGCCCGCCCACCAGCTACAGCCTGCCGGAATGGCCTCATCATTGAAATTGTAATCGGGGCTGTGCACCATCGCCGTATCGCCGTTACCTACGAGAATATAGGCCCCCGGCCGTTCTTCGAGCATGAAGGCGAAATCTTCGCCCCCCATCACCAAAGGCGCCTCCTCGCAGGCACCGCTGACCTTGGCCGCGATGCTTGCCGCAAACTCGGTTTGTTCTTCGTGATTGATCATCACCGGATAGCCGCGATGATAGCTGACCTCGGCGCGACCGCCAAAGCCTGCCGCCACATGATCGCAAAGCGCACGAAGACGGGTCTCGGCCAAATCGCGCATCTGCGTACTCATGGTACGCACTGTACCACGAAGGTGTACGCCTTGCGGAATCACATTGAACGCTGTCGATGAGGTCTGAAAGGAT
Source organism: Roseovarius sp. (assembly GCF_048262375.1). Taxonomy (GTDB): domain Bacteria; phylum Pseudomonadota; class Alphaproteobacteria; order Rhodobacterales; family Rhodobacteraceae; genus Roseovarius. Next base: position 496,489 of record NZ_JBLXFE010000001.1, on the reverse strand, counting down.
GTGACCGACACGACAACCTGATCCACCGGATCGGCATTGCGGCTGGCAATGGTCTGCAGCATCGTTACCAGATGCGCGGCCATGACGGTCGTATCGACGGTCTCATGTGGCTTGGCGGCATGGCCGCCCTTGCCTGTCAATTCGATGTCGAACTGATCGGTCGCGGCAAAGAACGCACCAGGCCGAATGGCAAAGCTGCCTACAGGGCGCCCCGGCCAGTTGTGCATGCCGTAGACCTCCTGAATACCGAAACGGTCCATCATCCCGTCCTCGCACATCTCGCGGCCCCCTGCGCCGCCTTCTTCGGCTGGCTGAAAAATCACCACGGCGGTGCCATCGAAGTTGCGGGTCTCCGCCAGATACTGCGCCGCGCCAAGCAACATGGCGGTATGCCCGTCGTGACCACAGGCATGCATCGCGCCGGGGGTCTTGCTGGCATAATCCACGCCGGTCGCCTCATGAATGGGAAGTGCGTCCAAATCGGCACGCAGGCCGACCACTCGGCCCGAGGCGGTGCTGCGGCCCTTGATCACGCCCACCACACCGGTGCGGCCGATGCCGGTGACCACGTCGTCGCAACCAAAAGCCTTAAGCTTTTCGGCGACCAACGCGCTGGTGCGATGGGTCTCGTACAGGATTTCAGGATGGCTGTGGATGTCACGACGCCATTCCGTTATATCATTGTGCAATTCGGCAAAGCGGTTCTTGACGGGCATGGGGTCAGACTCCTGTTCTCAAATTCGGGATTTGCCCCACCGTGGCGCAAACCCGACGGGACCACAAGGGGCACGGTCGCACAGGTGCATTTGCCATATACAAGAGTGCGCGACTGAGGTATGCGTCGCGGCTTGACGCGCCAGCCGCACCCCTTTTCGGAACCGACCTCCCCCATGATCCTGCCTGCCCTCTCCAATGCTCTTGCCGCGCGCGGCTATGAAACCCTGACGCCTGTGCAAGAAGCGGTGACTGATCCCGCGCTCTCGAGCTCTGACCTGCTGGTCTCGGCCCAGACCGGATCGGGCAAGACCGTGGGCTTTGGCCTGGCAATTGCGCCGACCCTGCTGGACGGAGCTGACCGCCTGCCGCCTGCCGCAGCCCCCCTTGCCCTGATCGTGGCACCAACGCGCGAACTGGCGCTGCAGGTGATGCGCGAACTGAGCTGGCTTTATGCCGAGGCCGGTGCGCGGTTGGTGACCTGCGTCGGCGGCATGGATGCCCGCGACGAACGGCGCGCACTGGAACGCGGCGCGCATATCGTCGTCGGCACACCCGGACGGCTGTGTGACCATATCAATCGCGGCGCGCTCGACATGACCAGCTTGCGCGCGATCGTGCTTGATGAGGCCGATGAGATGCTTGATCTCGGTTTTCGCGAAGACCTTGAATTCATGCTCGCCGCCGCCCCGGCAGAGCGCCGCACATTGATGTTCTCGGCCACTGTGCCGCCGATGATCGCCAAACTGGCCGAAAAATTCCAGCGCGATGCGCAGCGCGTGACCACCCTCACCGGGGCCAAACAACACGCCGATATCGCCTATCAGGCACTAACCGTGGTGCCACATGACGCCGAAGGTGCGGTGATCAACCTGCTGCGTTATCACGATGCGCAAAACGCCATCGTTTTTGCCAATACCCGCGCGATGGTGGCGCGGCTGACCGCACGGCTGTCCAACCGGGGCTTTGCCGTGGTCTCCCTCTCGGGCGAACTCAGCCAATCCGAACGCACGCATGCCCTGCAAGCGATGCGCGACGGGCGGGCGCGGGTTTGCGTCGCCACTGACGTGGCAGCACGCGGAATCGACCTGCCCAATCTCGATCTGGTGGTGCATGCCGAATTACCCACCAATTCAGAAGGCCTGTTGCACCGCTCTGGGCGCACGGGCCGGGCCGGACGCAAAGGCATCTCTGCCCTGATCGTCCCGGTCAAGGCGGCCAAAAAGGCCGAGCGTCTGCTGAAATTCGCCAAGATCACAGCGGAATGGACCACCCCCCCCACGCCCGAGGATATCGAGGCCAAGGATCGCGAGCGGTTGCTTTCCGATCCAGTGTGGTCCGAAAGCCCGAGCGAGACCGAGACCGCCTTCGCTGCGGAATTGCTTGATTTGCACAGCCCCGAGCAGATCGCCGCCGCCTATCTGCGGCTCTACCAGTCGCGCTGGTCTGCACCCGAGGAACTGAGCGCACCGGGCACACCTGCCCCCGCGCGCGAGCGCGCCGCCTTTGGTCCGAGCCGCTGGTTTGCGCTGTCGGTGGGCAACAATGACCGCGCCGAGGCGCGCTGGCTGCTGCCGCTCTTGTGCCGCGCCGCCAATATCGACAAATCCGCGATTGGTGCCATTCGCGTACAGGCGTCCGAGACCTTTGTGGAACTGGCCGAGCCCGCCGTTCCGGGCTTTCTGTCGGCGCTTGGCGAGGACGGGCAACTGGATGAGGGCATCACCGCCCGACAACTGGACAGCGCGCCCGATCTGGGTTTTGCCCCGCGTGCCCCGCGCGAGGACCGTCCCGAGCGTGCGCCGCGTCCCCCGCGTGCGGACCGTCCCGAACGTGCACCGCGCGCCCCCCGCGAGCATCATGCCCCGCGCGACAGCGCGCCTCGCCCCGCCGCCAAATCGCACTCCAAACCAATGGGGGCTCCCCCTGCTGCGATGACCCGCGCGGTCGAGGATGGGGCCGTGACCGCCTACCGCAAGCCGCGCTCTGATGCAGGCGACGCCCCGCGACCGGCCAAAAAGGCATGGTCGGGCGACAAACCCGCAGGAAAACCTGCGGGGGATCGCAAGCCCGGCAAGCCCTTTGGCAAGCCCGAGGGCAGGCCTTATACAAAATCCGAGGCAAAGCCGGGGGCAAAACCCGGTGCCAAGCCCCACGGCAAGCCGGCTGCCAAATCCTTTGACAAGCCATTCGACAAGCCCCGGGCCCGTCCTGCGCCCCGAGACGCCGAGCCTGCAGCGCCCAAGCCGAATCTGGCAGCGGACACCTCCAAACGCTTTGTTCCGCCCGGAAAGCCGGGCAAGCCGGGGGCGGGGAAACCCTTTGCTGGCAAACCCGGAACCGGAAAACCGGGCATGGGTAAGCCCAAGGGCAAGGGGGCTGCTCCCAAGGCCCGCGCAGGCTTTGGCGGCAGCACACCGCCCAAACGCGGCAAGCCCTGATCCGCTCCGTCGATTTGTAGAAGTTCAGGCCGGGAAATTCCCGGCCTGATGCTTTCACAGGCTAGGTGCGCGGGGCCGGTGGCGGACCTAGCCAAGGTCCTCTGGCAAGAGGCTCTCAGGCATGTTCTGATAGCAGACGGGGCGCAGGAACCGACGGATGGAGAGAGTTCCGACCGAGGTCGCGCCGAAATTGGTTGAGGCGGGATAAGGCCCGCCGTGGACCATCGCGTCGCAGACCTCGACCCCGGTGGGAAAGCCATTGACCAGCACCCGGCCTGCCTTGCGCTCGAGCACCGGCAAGAGGCGGCGCGCGAGGGCGGTATCGCCCGCGTCCATCTGCAGGGTCGCGGTCAACTGGCCCACGAAAGAGCGCGCCACCGCCACCATCTCTGCCGCATCCCGCACAACCACGATCAACCCGAGCGGGCCGAACACCTCCTCTGAGAGCGCGTGATTTCCCAGCCAGTCCTGCGTCGCGACCCTGTAGAGAAACGGTTTCGCCTCGCGCGGGTTACACGTCGCGCTCAGCAGGTCCTGAACGCCGGGCTGCGTGGCCATCGCCTGCGCCCCCGCCGCATAGGCCGCAGCGATGCCTGTCGTCAGCATCACCTGCGCGCCGGTCTCACTCAGGCCTGCGCGCGCCGCCTCGGCGAAGGCGTCCGCCTCTGGCCCCGCAATCACCACCGCGATGCCGGGGTTGGTGCAGAACTGCCCCGCCCCCAGGCTCAGCGATCCGGCCCAGCCCCGGCCCAGATCAACCCCGCGCGCCGCCATGGCCTCGGGCAGCAGGAACATCGGATTGACCGAGCCTAACTCGCCAAAGAACGGGATCGGATCGGGCCGCCCTGCACACAGATCAAAGAGCGCGCGGCCCCCGGTGAGCGAGCCGGTAAAGCCCACTGCCCGGATCAGCGGATGCTGAACCAGCGCCTCTCCGACGCTGCGATTGCCGCCCTGCACAAGGCTGAAGACGCCCTTTGGCAGCCCGCATTTGGCAATCGCTGCATGAATGGCCTCGGCCACCACCTCGGAGGTGCCGGGATGCGCGCCGTGGCCCTTGACCACCACCGGACAGCCCGCCGCCAGCGCCGCCGCCGTGTCGCCGCCAGCGGTCGAAAACGCCAGCGGAAAATTCGACGCGCCAAACACTGCCACCGGGCCGATGGGCCGCTGCATCATCCGCAGATCGGGGCGCGGCAGGGGGCTGCGCTCGGGCAAGGCCGCATCATGGCGACGGTCGAGATACTCACCCTTGAGGATATGCCCGGCGAAAAGCCGCAATTGCCCCGTGGTGCGCCCGCGCTCGCCCTCCAGCCGCGCGGCGGGCAGGCCGGTCTCGGCACAGCCGATCTCGGTGATCTGCGCGCCCCGCGCCTCAATCTCATCGGCGATGGCGTTGAGAAAGGCCGCACGCTCCGCCCGGCTGGACCACCCATAGGACCAGAACGCCTCTTCCGCCGCCTGCACCGCGCGATCCACCAATTCAGGCGTCCCAACCGAAAACGCCCGCGCCGCGCCACGCGCCGGTTCCGACAGAAATGTCTCTGCCGTCCGGGTCCAGTCGCCTGCTATCAGATGCTGGCCGTGAGAGCTCAAACTCATGTGAAGGGTCCTTTCAGTCTGGGGAACGTCAGAGGCCGTGGGCACGGCTCTATCCGTTCCGATAGCGTTTTTCATGGTTTACCGCTTTTTCTCCAAACATGCTATTATTTTTCTTATAGGAGAATTATTGCAAAAAAGAACAAAACGCCGCATGCTGAACAAAGAATCAACAGAGAGGTCACCACCAATGAAAAAACTGACACTGATCGCCGCCCTGCTGGGGATGACCAGCATCGCCGGCACCGCTCAGGCTGATAAGCTTGATGACATCATTTCCTCGGGCAAACTGCGCTGCGCCGTTGTGCTCGACTTCCCACCGATGGGGATGCGCGATGCCAGCAACGTGCCGATCGGCTTTGACGTCGATTACTGCAATGATCTGGCGGCCGCTCTGGGCGTGGAGGCAGAGATTGTCGAGACCCCCTTCCCCGAACGTATCCCGGCCCTGATGTCGGGCCGCGTCGATGTAGGTGTTGCCTCGACCTCGGACACGCTGGAGCGGGCCAAGACGGTTGGCTTCTCGGTTCCTTACTTTGCCTTTGAAATGGCGGTCACCTCTAACAACGCGACCGGCATTTCGTCCTATGAGGGCATGAAAGGCTTTACCGTAGGCGCCGTTGCGGGCACCTACGAGGCAATTGCACTTGAAGCGCAGGTCAAGGAATGGGGCGAAGGAGAGTTCCGCCCATATCAGACCCAAGCCGACGTTTTCCTGGCCCTCAGCCAAGGTCAGCTTGATGCTACCGTCTCGACCTCGACCGTCGCACAGGCCAATGTGCAGTCGGGCAACTTCGGGGATATCTCGGTTGTGGGATTTGCCCCCTTTGACACCGATTATGTGGCGCTCTTTGCCAAGCGGGATGAGTATGGGTTTCTCAACTATCTCAATCTCTTCGTGAATCAGCAGGTGCGCACCGGCCGCTATGACGAGCTTTATGAAAAGTGGGTCGGCGGAGAAGTTCCGAAACTGATGGTGCCGAACGTTTATCGCTGATATCGTTCTACCCAATTGGCGGCGCGGATCACCCGCGCCCCCTTTTTGCTACCTCCAAGGGACGCGACACCCAGATGTTCGATTACACCTTCCAATGGAAACAGGCGCTTAACCGGCTTCCGCAGATGCTGGACGGTGCGATGGTCACGATGGAAATCGCGATCCTGTCGATGGCCTTGGGCATACTGTTCGCCATTCTGCTGACCGTGCTGCGGCTGTCCGGATCCCGGCCATTGATGGCAATCGCCACAACGTGGGTCGAGATTGCACGCAACACGCCCGCGCTCTTTCAGATCTATATGGCGCATTTTGGCGTGGCGAGTTTCGGCATCCATTTCAGCCCCTTCGTATCACTGCTGATTGGCATCACCTTTAACAACGCGGGCTATCTGACCGAGAATTTTCGCGGGGCCCTCAAGGCGATCCCTGACACGCAGGCGCGTGCGGGTCGGTCCTTGGGCATGACGCAACTGCAATCGTTCCGCTACATTATTCTGCCGCAGATGCTGCGCATTTCCTTCTTGCCGATGACGAACCAGATGGTCTGGGCCATCCTGATGACCTCGCTCGGTGTCACCGTGGGTATGAATAGCGACCTGTACGGCGTGACGCAGGATCTCAATGCGCTGACCTTCCGCACCTTTGAGCTATTCGCGCTGGCGGCGGTGATCTTTTATGCGATCACCAAGGTCATCACCTTTGGCGGTCGCCTGATCGCGGCACGCCTGTTCCGGTATTGAGGGGGAAAACCAATGTTTGATACCGCCCTCACCGCCAACGATCTGGTCTTTCTCGCCAAGGGTGCGGGGATCACGATCCTTGTCACCGCAATTTCCGTGGTCATCGGAACGCTGCTTGGCATCCTCTTTGGGGTGATCCGAATGCAGCTTGGCCCGGTGCTGGCTGCGCCGCTGACCTTCTTTCTCGATATCTTCCGCTCGGTGCCGCTGCTGATTCAGCTTGTCCTGGGCAATGCCTTTGTTGGCATGGTGCTACAGCTTCAGATTTCCGGCTTTACCGTGGCCTGCATTGTGCTGTCGCTCTACACCTCGGCCTATTGTGCCGAAATCGTGCGCGGCGGCATTGACGCGGTGCCCGAAATCACCCGCCGCGCCGCACGCTCGCTCGGGCTGACATGGGGCCAAGATATGCGCTATATCGTGCTGCCGCTGGCCACCCGCGTGGCGCTTCCGTCGTGGATCGGTCTGGCCCTTGGCGTGATGAAGGACTCGGCGCTTGTCTATGTGGTGCAGGTCACGGAACTTCTGAAATCGACCCAGATCCTCATCACGCGCCTGCAAGAGCCGCTATTCCTGCTGCTGATCTGTGGCGCTTTCTACTTTGTCATCAGCTTCCCGCTTGCCCGTTTCGGCGGCTATCTCGAAAAAAGGTGGTCCAATGATTGAGATCCAGAATGTCCGTAAATCCTTTGGTGATCTGGAGGTTCTCAAGGGGATCGACCTGACGGTTCAGCGCGGCGAGGTGGTGACCGTGATCGGCGGTTCAGGTTCGGGAAAATCGACACTGCTGACCTGCATCAACGGGTTAGAGCCTATCAATAGCGGTAAGATCACCATCGACGGCACCGAGGTGCATGCCAAGTCGACCAACCTCAACAAGCTGCGCCGCAAGGTGGGCATCGTGTTTCAGCAATGGAACGCCTTTCCGCATCTGACCGTGCTGGAGAATGTCACGCTGGCCCCGCGCAAGGTGCTGGGCATGGCCAATGCAGAGGCCGAGGCGATTGCAGAAAAACAACTGCGCCATGTGGGTTTGGGTGACAAGCTGACGACCTATCCCGCGCGCCTGTCGGGCGGCCAACAACAGCGCATGGCGATTGCCCGCGCTCTGGCGATGTCGCCCGATTACATGCTCTTTGACGAGGTGACATCAGCACTTGATCCGCAGCTTGTGGGCGAGGTTCTGGAAACCCTCAAGATGCTGGCCGAAGAAGGCATGACGATGATCTGCGTGACGCATGAGATGGGATTTGCCCGTGATGTGTCGAACCGGGTGGCGTTTTTTCATCAGGGTATCATGGCGGAGATCGGTGCACCGGATCAGCTCTTTGGCGATCCGCAGCACCCTGAAACGCAAAAGTTTCTGGCCAACGTGCGCTAACGTTGAGAGCATGAAAAAGGCGCAGGAAGATCCCTGCGCCTTTCCAATTTCGCCAATGCGATCAACCTGCGACCGCCGCCAGCCCTTCGGCCTCGAACCGCTCGAACTGCTCCATTTCCGCCGCACTGAGCGTGATCCCGTCGCGCAAAGATACCGCGCGCGCGGCGAACCGCCGCTGCGAGGGCAGACGCGCGCCCTGCGCCCCGATGGCGCTCAGGAGCCGCTCACCCTCGGCAATCGGATCACGCCCGCTCCGCGCTGCAAAGGTGGCAGGGTCCAGCGCCAGAACCAGCGCGCCGTGACGCGGCAAAAGGCTGGTTCCGCCCGAAAACTCCAGAGCCTCCTTGCTCATGAATTCGCCCAGCATCGCGCCGGCCAGCAGTTCGACCATGGTCGAAATCGCGGACCCCTTATGCCCGCCAAACGGCAGCATCGCACCCGCCAGCGCCGCCTCGGGGTCTGTGGTGGGATTGCCGTCGCAGTCCATCGCCCAGCCCTCAGGGATTGGGGTGCCCGCGCGGCGGTGCAATTCGATCTCGCCGCGCGCCGCCACGCTTGTAGCAAAATCGAACACATACGGGTTGGGTCCAAGGCGCGGCCACCCAAAGGCGATCGGATTGGTACCCAACAGGGGCTCTTTGCCCCCCGTAGGCGCCACCGACGAATAACTGGGACACATCGACAACGACGCAAGCCCGTCCGCAGCCAAGGATTCGACATCATGCCAGAGAGCCGAGAAATGCAAGCAATCACGGATCACCAGAGCGGCCAGCCCGGTTTCCCTTGCCCGCGCCGCCAGAATATCCTTTGCCGCATAAAACGCAGGATTGGAAAACCCGCCGCCCGCGTCAACCTCGATCACCGCCTTACCCGTGTCATGCAGCACTGGGACGGCATCCGGCACCACTTTGCCTGCCGAAATCACCCGCAAACACCCCTCGATCCGGTAAATCCCATGTGACTTGCACTGATCCCGTTCGCCCGCGACGATCACCCGCGCTACGGCGGCGGCACTCTCGGGGCGCACACCGCTGCGCTCAAAGATCGACGTCACGCGCGCCAACAGGTCATCAACGGAAATCATATGCGGTTCGGCCATGCGGCGTTCTCCTCTTTGTCTGTCTCAGATGGTTGGACGCGATCCGTTCACTTGTCGACGTCAGTATAGGTGCAAGCCCAGAACACCTTGGTTTCGGTGTCATCAAGAGCCCGCAAGCCATGTCGGATGGTGCTGTCGAAATAGGCACAATCCCCGATTTCAAGAATGACAGGTTCGTAATGCTCGACCGTCAGTTCAACCCGGCCCGAGAGCACATAGAGCGTTTCCTCACCGTCATGCGATTCAAGCTCGTCGCGCGTAAGCGGTGCGCGCTTTTCAACCAAAGTCACCAGCGGGATGATCTTTTTCTCCGCCAATGCGTTGCACAGCACCTCGTATTCAAAGTTCTTGGACCGCACTTTGCGTCCCTGACCCGCCCGCGTCACCGTCATGCGCGTGGTTTGTATCGCGTCGTGGTCGGCTGAAAAGAGTCGTTCCATCCCGATGTCATAGGCGCGGGCAATCTTGATCAGATTCTCATAGCTGGGCGACACGCGCCCGTTCTCGATTTTGTGGATGGTCGAGAGGGCAAGACCTGTGCGCTGTGCCGCCACCTCAAGCGTATAGCCGCAGGATTGGCGCACAGCCTTCATTCTGGCTCCAAGATCAGCGCGCAGTTGATGGCGCTCTACATCCCAATCATCCGGCGCGATTGCGGTAGAGGTTTTTTCCGTTTCGGCCATAATTTTTCTTTTCTTACCAGTCATGACTGTTTAAGCATATATTTGGGTTAAGCACAACAATAGCAATCCGGATAACGAAGGGGGAGACCGAATATCGGATTTTTCCTCCATCCCAACCGGCTCGCTCGGAAACAGACTTCAACAAAGGGTGATCTCATGCCGGACCTGATCGTTGCCGCCGAGGTGGATGGGCCGATATTGCTCTGTGAAGAAGGCCTCAGCGTTTGGGGCGGCGTTGATCCGAAAACCGGTCGGATCATCGACGCCCACCATCCGCAGCATGGAAAATCACTGGCCGGACATGTTGTGATGATGCCCACAAGTCGCGGCTCTTGCACGGGCAGCGGCGTGCTATTGGGTCTCGCCTTTGCCGGGGCCGCCCCCAAGGCGCTGGTGTTCCGAGAGGGAGAAGACATTCTGACGCTTGGCGCGCTTGTCGCAACCCGTCTCTTCCAGCATCCCATCGCTGTTGTGCGTCTCTCTGCCACTGAATATGAACAACTGGCACGAGAAAGCCATGCCACGATCACCGCCGCGCATCTGAGAGCGGGCGATTTGGATTTCCCGCTCACCCCCGTCGCGTCTGAGGGACTGACCCTCAGCGATACTGACCGCGCCTTTCTTGCCGGGACGCATGGCGAGGCCGCGAAACTGGCGATGGAGATCATCACCACTCTGGCCGCCGCACAGGGGGCACCGAGCCTCACAGACGTGACCCGCGTGCATATCGACGGCTGCATCTATGCCAGCCCCGCCTTTTTGACCTTTGCCCGCGCCATGGCCGACAAGGGCGGGCGGGTGCGCGTGCCCACCACGATGAATGCGATTTCCGTCGATCATGGCAACTGGCGCGCCCAAGGCGTGGCCGAGGATTTCGGCCTGCCCGCCAGCCAATTGGCTGATGCCTATGTTGAAATGGGCGCGCGCCCCAGTTTCACCTGTGCCCCCTACCTGCTTGAGGATAAACCGGGCGCTGGTGAAGACATCGCCTGGGCCGAGAGCAATGCCGTGATCTACGCCAACACGGTTCTGGGCGCGCGCACCGTGAAACACGCCGATTTCATGGATTTGTGCATCGCGCTCACGGGGCGCGCCGCACGCTCTGGTGTCTATCTTGACCAGAACCGCGCCCCGCGCCGGATCATCAACGTCGAGGTGCCCGAAGGGATCGATGATGCCTTCTGGCCGATGCTGGGCTGGCTGGTGGGACAGGTCGCCCCAGATCGCATTCCGCTGCTGCGTGGGTTAGAGAACACGCAGCCCTCCGAGGATGATCTCAAGGCGCTGTGCGCTGCCTATGGTACCACCTCTGCCTCTCCGATGATGCATATTGCCGGGATCACGCCCGAGGCGGATATGCCCCCCACCCCGGATGCTGATCAGGCGAGCCTCACGGCACAGGATTTTGCCCGGCTCTGGCAAGGGTTCAATCAGGGGGCCGACAAGGTCGATCTGGTGGCGCTCGGCAGTCCGCATTTTTCTGCCGCTGAGTGCAACGCCTTTGCCGATCTGATGGAGGGACGGCATGTCAACCCGGATGTCGCCACCATTATCACGCTGGGACGTGGCACATTGACCACGATCAGCGCAAATGGCGTCAAGGCGCGGCTGGAGGCCTCTGGCGTCACCATCGTGCCAGATATTTGCTGGTGCTCGATCTCCGAGCCGGTCTTTCCGCCCTCAGCAAAGGTTTTGATGACAAATTCCGGCAAGTACGCGCATTATGCGCCGGGATTAAGCAACCGCGCCGTGCGCTTTGGCGCGCTCGCGCAATGCGCCCTGACCGCGCAATCCGGCATCGCGCCCACAACCCCACCGCCGTGGATCACCCCGGCACCCGCCCTTGCAGGCCACTGACCCGCCGCATCCGGCACCAAAAGACGCTCATTCAAAGGAGTTTACCCATGAACAAAGACGTGTTTCACGGCACCATCCCCGCCCTGCTGACCCCCTGCACCCCGGACCGTAAACCTGATTTCGACGCACTGGTGCGCAAGGGGCAGGAGATGATCGCGGCGGGCATGTCGGGCGTGGTCTATTGTGGCTCTTGCGGCGACTGGCCGCTCCTGACGGATGAAGAACGCATGGAGGGTGTCGCGCGCCTGACTGCGGCGGGCGTACCCGTGGTCGTGGGCACCGGGGCGATCAACACCAAATCCGCCGTAGCCCATGCTGCACACGCGCAAAAAGTCGGTGCCGCTGGCCTCATGGTCATCCCCCGCGTGTTGTCGCGCGGCCTGTCGGTGGCCGCACAGCGCAACCATTTCAAGGCCATTTTGGAAGCAGCGCCGGACGTGCCTGCGATCATCTACAACAGCCCCTATTATGGCTATTCGACCAAGGCCGACCTCTTCTTTGCCCTGCGCGCCGAGCATAAGAACCTCATCGGCTTTAAGGAATTCGGCGGCAAGAATGATCTGAGCTATGCCGCAGAGCACATCACCTCTCAGGATGATGATGTGATCCTGATGGTGGGTGTGGATACCGAAGTTTACCACGGCTTTGTCAAATGCGGGGCGGTGGGGGCGATCACCGGTATTGGCACCATGTTCCCCAAGGAGGCGCTCTTGCAGGTGGCGCTGTCACGTCGTGCGGCGGAGGGCTGTCCCGAGGCCGATATGCGCGCCCGTGAATTGGCCGATGCGCTGCATGTCATCGCCAAGTTCGACGAGGGCGTGGATCTCGTGCTCTATTTCAAGCATATGATGGTGCTGAAAGGCGAAGAGGAATACCGCCTCAACATCAACGAAACCGATGCGCTCTCCGCATCGCAGGCGCGGTTCTGCGAGGCGCAGTTTCATCAGTTCAACACATGGTTTGCCAATTGGGTCAAACAGGGCGGGGTGATCGCTGAATGCATGTGATCGACAGCCACACAGGCGGCGAGCCGACGCGCGTGATCTTGGATGGGGGGCCGGACCTTGGGTCCGGGCCTTTGTCAGACCGCGCGCGGCTACTGGCCTCCGAGCATCGCGATTTTTATCAGTCGATCAGTCTGGAGCCGCGCGGTCAGGTGGCGATGGTCTGCGCCCTTCTGGTGCCGCCGACCGATCCGACCTGCGTCACCGGCGTGATCTATTTTGACGCCGAGGCGGTGCTTGGCATGTGCGGCCATGGCACCATTGGCCTGGTGGTCACGCTGGCGCATATGGGACGGATCAAACCCGGCACGCACAGGATTGAAACCCCCGTCGGCATCGTCACCGTCGATCTGACAGACGCCAATACCGTCACCGTTACCAATATCGAGAGCCACCGCACCCATACCGGCGTCACGGTCGAGATTGAGGGTATCGGCGCGGTCTCTGGCGATGTGGCCTATGGCGGCAATCTCTTTTTCCTTGTCGATCCCAGCCCCATTCCTGTCCATTCGGGCAATATCCGGGCGCTGACCGATGTCACCATCGCAGTGCGCGCGGCGGTGCAGGCGCAGGGGATCGAGGTGGATCATGTGATCTTTTACGGCCCATCGGATGACGCGGCGGCGCATAGCCGCAACTTTGTTCTGTGTCCCGACAATGCCTATGATCGCTCGCCCTGCGGCACCGGCTGTTCTGCGCGGCTGGCATGCCTCGCTGCCGAAGGGCGTCTGAGCGCAGGTCAAGAGATCGTGCAGGAAAGCGTGATCGGCAGCACCTACCGGCTGTCCTACACCCCCGGCCCCACCGGCGGCGTGATCCCGTCGATCACCGGGCAGGCCTATGTGATGGCCGAAAGCACGCTCCTATTTGACCCGCGCGACCCGTTCCGCAACGGCATCTGTCTCTGACCTCAACGGCAAAGGTGCTCTATGGCCCGCTCTGAAATCATTGTCATCGGCGCCGGCATCATCGGTGTGACCAGCGCCCTTGCCTTGCAACGCGACGGGCACAGCGTCCGCATCCTCGATCGCAAGGGCGTGGCAGCAGAAACCTCGCGCGGCAATGCCGGGGCCTTTGCCTATACTGACATCGAACCGCTGGCGACACCCGGCATCCTGCGCAAGGCCCCCAAATGGCTGCTCGATCCGCTGGGACCGCTGTCCATTCCGCCTGCCTATGCGCTGCCGCTCCTGCCGTGGATGCTGCGCTTCTGGCGGGCAAGCTGGCAGGATCGCTACGCGGCGGCGGTGGCGGCACAGGCCAGCCTGATGCACCAGTCCCGCGCCGCGCTGGAGCGTTTGATCGCGGATGTGTCAGGCGAGCCGTTGATGCGCCGCGAGGGGCAATTGCAGGTCTATGAAGGAGAGGCCGCCTATCGCGCCAGTCTGCCTGCTTGGGATCTGCGCCGCCAGCATGGCGTGCGTTTTGACCTGCTCGAAAGCCCCGCCGCGATTGCCGAAATCCAACCGGGGCTCAATCCACGTTTCACCCATGCCGGTTTCACACCGGACTGGATGAACACCGTCGATCCAGCGCGCTGGACCGAGCATTTGGCACAACTGTTCATCACCGCAGGCGGAACAATCGAAATCGCCGACATTCGCGCGTTGCGACAGGTGGGGAATGGCATAGAAGTGGAAACCGCGAGTGACACGGTCCGCGCCGATCAGGTCGTTTTGGCGGCTGGCGCATGGTCGCACCAACTGGCACGCACACTGGGCGACACCATCCCGCTGGAAACCGAGCGCGGCTATAACACCACATTCCCAACCGCCAGCTTTGATCTGCGCACCCATCTGACCTTTGCCGATCACGGCTTTGTCGTGAGCAAAATCGGTGAGGGCCTGCGCGTGGGCGGCGCGGTGGAACTGGGGGGCCTGCGCCTTGCTCCCAATTACAAACGCGCTGAAACCCTCGTGCGCAAGGCCCGTGATTTTCTGCCCAGTTTCGATCCGACAGGCGGCACGCAATGGATGGGCTTTCGCCCCTCGCTACCCGACAGCCTGCCGATCATCTCGCGCGCGCCGCGTGCGGATCGGGTCATCTATGCCTTTGGTCATGGCCATCTGGGCCTGACGCAATCGGCGGGCACAGCGGAATTGGTGGCGGCGCTCGCCGGGCGGCGTGATCCGGCAATAGACCTTGGGGCATTTGACGCGGGGCGGTTTTAGGGGCGATTGGTGTGAAGAGCACCATCGCCTCGAGTGTCAAGCCGCGCGAGCGGCATCCCAAATATCCCCTTCAGGCCAGCCACCGCGCCCTCTTCAGCCAATCCTTGGCCAAGTGTCCGACAGCCGATATCCCCCCGGCCACGGATCGCTCGGGTCGAGCATGTGTTGCGCCGTACCGGTGATCCACGCCCGCCCACTGATCTCAGGGCGGATAGCCTCTTGCCCGCCAACCTTCACGCGCCCGAGAATGCGCCCATGAAACTCAGACCCAATGATCGACAGTCCGGTAAAGCGGTCGTCCTCGCCCATCTCGCCGCGCGCCGCGAGAATGGCCATCCGCGCCGATACCGCTGTGCCGGTGGGAGAGCGATCGAGCTTGCCGGGTTGAATCGCTACCACCGATTGCGCACGCAACGTGGTGCCTTCACGGGTGATCGGACCGGCAAAGAGGCAAAAAGAATGATGCGCCCAATCAGGTTTTTCCGGATGCTCGAACCGGAATTGCGCATTGGCGGCATTGGTGATGCGAATACCAAGCTCTGCGATTTGCCGTGCGTTATCCTCAATCAGATCAACACCGAGGGCTACTGGATCGACCACCACAAAGGAATCCCCACCAAAGGCCGTGTCCACCGTGATCTGACCCAAGCCCGGCACATCAAGCGGCACCGCGAGACGGCTGGCAAATGAGGGCAGGTTTTCCACAAAAATACGCTCGGCCTTGCCATTGGCGCACTCAGCCCGCACCCGCACAAGACCGCCCGGTGCCTCAAGCACCATATGCGTCACCGGCTCTTGCATCGGGATAATGCCGCTATCCAGAAGCACCGTGGACACGCAGATCGAATTTGACCCCGACATTGGCGGCGTATCCTCAGGCTCCATGATGATCCACGCCGCCTGCGCTTGCGGATGCTTGGGTGGCACTAATAGATTGACGTGCCGAAACACCCCGCCCCGTGGCTCGTTCAACATAAAGTTTCGAAGTGTCTGATCCTCGGCGATCCACTTGCGTTGATCCCAAATCGTATCGCCCGGTGGCGGCGTCACCCCACCAACGATGACATCACCCACCTCGCCTTCGGCGTGGCAAGAGACAACATGAATGATCTTGCTGCTTCGCATGGTATTCCTCTTTGGGCTCTGGCTGATCTGGCCTTTAGCAGTCGGATGGCGCTTCGATTAAACGCGACGGTTTCAGGCACACATCACAGTTATGCGCGTGGCATCGCAATCGGGTCAATGGGGCGTTTGCTTGGCCGATCACATCGCGTAACCGCGTCAAGACAGATGCGGGGCGCAGCCGTTCTGCTGGCATATGCCGCCGCCAAAGCAATCATTCCCGAGAACTGAATGTCCCGCCCGTCTTCATTGCAATCATAAACCCTTGTACCAGCAGGGCATGATCACATCGTGGCCGCCCAATCGGTTGAGATGGGCTGCGGTGCGCCAATCGGGTAAATTGATCTGAGAGAAAATTGCCACGCCTTGTCAGTTCGGAATTACGTCGACACTATCGCCTCTCGATCCCGGCGCGCATCTTTCGCAACCAACGGGTCAGATGAAAGACTGCCAAACCCACGGCAACGCCCCAAAAGGCCGCGCCAATCCCATAGAGGCTGACACCTGATGTAGTGAATAGAAAGGTCAGCAACCCAGCGTGACTATCGCCACCTGCGACCATATCCGACAAGAATTTCTGGATTGGCCCCAGCAGGGCCAACCCCGCCAAGAGCGCAATTATCTCAGCCGGAAGAACCACCAGCAAGTCAACGATCGTCCCGGAAAATATTCCACCCAAACAGAAGAACAGGCCACAGGCGACCCCCGCCAGATAACGTTTGGCCGGGTCGGCATGGCTATCCGGTCCAGCACAGAACGCTGCTGTGATCGACGCCAGCGCCGTAGTGATTCCCCCAAAGAGCGCCGCCCCCGCCGAAGCGATACCTCCAAAGATCAAAATCGGCCGCGCCGAAACGACAAACCCGTTCGCCCGCAAGATGGCCATTCCCGGCAGGTATTGCCCGCTGAGCGTGGTGATCAAAAGCGGCAGCGCCAACCCCAACATCGCCGACAGTGAAAAGCCGGGATATGCCATTTCGGGGGATGCCATCGATAGCCCCAGTCTGGCCAGGGGCAGATTGCTTTCCATCGCCGTCACAACCACGGCAAAGACTAAAAGGCACAGCATCGCGTAACGCGGCAGAGCCACGGAAAACACCACAAAGGCCGCCAGCAGTGACATGACGGTGACCGGATCAGAGGCTAACCCACGTGCCGCCGCCAAGCCAAAGCCAAAAAGAATGCCTGCCATCATGCCATTGGTGACCACGGGTGGCAGCACCTCAACCAGCCGCTCAAATAGCCCTGAGAGGCCGATCAGGACCAGCGCCACCGCCACCGCGAGATAGGCCCCGATCATCTCGGGGATACTCAAGCTCGCACCGCCCGAGATCAAAAGCACCGTGCCCGGTGCTGACCATGCCATCGCAATCGGCAGGCGCAGCCACAGACTCAACAGGATGCTCGACAGGCCCGCCGCAATGGAAATGGCAAAGACCCAAGATGAAAATGTGCCATTTGACACAGACATCGCATCCGCCGCACTGAGATAAATCAGAAGCGGCCCGGAGTAGGACACCAGCACCGCAAGAAACCCTGCGGCCACAGCCGTGGCCGGAACAGCGCGGTGCCATGCCTGCCGTGCCGTCCGCGCGCTCATGCTGCCTTGCCGTCTTTCAGCCCGCTTGGTGCCCTCAGACCCAGCATCTGCCGCGCCTCTGCCCATGTGGCGACAGGGCGCTCATGCTGATCACACAACTCGACCACCCGCCGCACCAGCGCAGCATTGGAAGGGGCCAGCCTGTCGCGATCCAACCGAACGTTATCTTCAAGCCCGGTACGAGCATGTCCGCCCGCCGCCACCGCCCAGTCATTCAGCATGATCTGGTGCCGCCCGATCCCCGCCGCACACCACGGCGCGTCCGGACCAAACAGGCGGTTCACCGTATGGATGTAGTAGTCGAACACGTCGCGGTCGACGGGCATCGCATTCTTGACGCCCATCACGAATTGCACATAGGGCGTGCCGATGAGTTGCCCCTGATCTGCCATCTCTTTCGCCTTCAGGATATGGCTCAGATCAAACGCCTCGATCTCGGGCTTAACCTCATGCGCGCGCATTTCCGAGGCAAGCCATTCCACCAGATCAGGCGGATTTTCATAGACCCGAGTGGGGAAATTGTTGGACCCCACCGAGAGCGAGGCCATGTCAGGGCGCAGCGACAACATCGCCCCCCGCGTCTGCCCCGCGCCTGACCGGCCACCCGTGGAAAACTGAATGATCATGCCGGGGCAATGCGTCTCCAACCCGTCCTTGAGGCGGGCGAATTTCTCTGGATCGGACGAGGGCGAACCATCGGCGTTGCGCACATGCGCATGCACAATGCTCGCCCCGGCCTCAAACGCCTCATGGGTGGATTCGATCTGTTCGGCCACACTGATCGGCACCGCCGGATTGTCGGATTTCTGCGGCAGGCTGCCGGTGATCGCAACACAGATGATACAGGGTTTGCTCATCTCGGACTCTCCTCTCAGGCCGCTTGCGCCGCCGCGCGCGGCATCCGCGCGAGGGCATCAAGGAAAAACGGGCGGAATCCTTGCGGATGCTCGCTCATTGGAAAGTGGCCTAACTCGTCCATCACTGCAAGCGTCGCACCGGGAATGGCCGCCGCCGTGCGTTTTGCATCCTCAGGCGTGCAGGTCAGGTCATAAGCCCCCACCAGAAAATGCACCGGGGTACGCCCAGTGTCGATCTGGCTCAGCCGCCCGATCAGGCTGTCATCACGGGTGTAAAAGCTCAGATCGCCGCGAAAGACACCGGGGCCAGACTGCATGAACATCCAGAGCGTATTCCAGCGTTCGGACTTGGGGGCATAGGGTGAGATATTGGCCGACACCAGCGCCGCTCCCATCTCTCCGCCATGCGCGTCAGGCCGATGGAACCAGTCGATATCATACCATGCGGATTGAAAGTCCGACGCCTCGATCGCGATGAAGCCGCTGAAGTGCTCAGGCTTCAACGCCGCCAGTTGCAGCGCAATCCTCCCGCCCATGGAACAGCCCGCCAGAATGGGACGTTCCAAACCCAAGGCCGCGACCACCGCCAGCACGGTATCGATATAGCCTGCGGTCGAGAGCAGATATTCTTCGGTTTCGAACCCCTCAGGCGGCAGGGATTTGCCGTGCCATGGCATATCAAAGGCAATCAGGCGATTGCCCGCCGTCACCTCTGCATCATTCATCAGATGCCGCCATTGCCGGGTATCGGCTCCGGCAGTGTGCAGGCACAGAACCGGTCGCCCCTGCCCCGCCTCTTCGAAATAGATGCGTTGCGGCTTGCCAGCGATCTCGATGCTCACATAGCGCCCGGTGATTGGCTCAATGGTCATGCGTCCACCTCCTCTGTTGCGCGGGCCAGCGCCATGACCTCCTTGAAGAAGCGCAGGTTCTTGACCAAACACAAGATGTCGCCGTCAATCCGCCCGCGTCCAATCTTGGCCAGCCCGAAAATGTCGTGGAATCCCGGCGCAGGGCGTGGCTGCCAGAACTGCTCCAGCGCATCCGCGTCACTGCGCAGCGCAAACCGCCAAGGCGTCTTGCGGCTTGGTCCGGCAATAACAGAAACGATGTGGCCCTTGTCGAAGGTCAGATAGATTTCCTCACCCTCCAGCTCGATCAGGACAGTCTCTGAAAACAGCCGCCCAAGACGAATGAGATACGGCTGATCCTCAAGCCGTGCCTGAATATCCCGAAACCTGTTGATCATCTTTGCCTCCCTCTTTGTGCTGCGCATGTGGTAGAAGTGACATTGAAGGGGATCACTGATCCATGCCGGATGGGGTATCACGCAATACCGCCTGCGGCATTGGTTTGCCGTCTGCATTGGCCGACAACGAGGACCACAGGGGCAGGCTCCGGCCAGCCTGAGGAGATCAGAAACCCACCCGTTTGGAGGAGAACCCATGGGAATCGTCAATCTTGAAAATATCACTGATGTGGTGATCGCGAGCCTTGGAAAGCACGGTGATATCACCGACCGCCAGCGCGAGATCATGACCGCGTTGATCCGGCACCTGCATGCCTTTTGCAAGGATGTGAACCTGCAACACGGCGAATTTCTTGAGGGCTGTGAATACCTCAAGCGCGCCGGACAAACCTGTGATGAGAACCGACAGGAGTTCATCCTTCTGGGCGACATCATCGGTGTCGAGGTGCTGGTGGACATGCTCTCGAATCCGGTCGACGGACCCGAGAGCGAGTCGACCGTGCTTGGGCCGTTCTATCGCGAGAACCCGCCCGTTCTGCCCAAGGGCGCCTCGACCATCCAGAAACATTACGACAACGAGGAAACCGCCTATTACGAGGGTTATATCCGCGATGCGGATGGCAATGGGATTGCCGGCGTCACGCTCGATGTTTGGGAGGATGCTCCGAACGGTATCTATGAGAACCTTGATCCCGATCAGCCGGAATACAACCTGCGCGGCCGCTTTGAGACCGATGAGAATGGTCATTACGCCTTCGTCGCCGTGCGCCCGGTGCCCTATCCGATCCCTGACACTGAAACGGCGGGCGAATTGCTACGCTATATGGGGCATCACCCCTACCGTCCCGGCCATATGCATTTCATCATCTCGAAAGACGGCTACCGCCAGTTGATCAGCCAAATCTACGATGGCGACAGCAAATGGCTCGATGATGACAGCGTCTTTGCGGTCAAGGACAGCCTGATCGGCAGCTTCAAACCAGCGCCCAAAGAACTTGGCACAGACCTGCACTTCAAGTTCGATTTCGTGCTCAAATCCGCAGCCAACGCACAGGCTGTGGCCGCCGAATAATCGGACGCATTTCCTCAAAACGCCTGTGGCGTGTGGCATCAAACCGAAAACACCCGCTCCGGGCCTGACCTGGAGCGGGAATCCGCTCTGGCATAGAGGGTGGCTGATCGCGGATCGAACCCTTCGACCTGAACTGTCTTAGGGGGGCGTCAAACGCACCCACGCGCGGGGGACCAAGCCTGAAGGGTGCCACGCGATCTCTGGGCTGTCCCGCGGCCTAGCGACCGCGCAGCTCGTTACTTTGAGCCAGCGTCAGCTACAGGCCAAACACAGGCTTCGCGGCGACCTGGACCGTCGGCGACCCCATCCCGCATTGTCGCCATCTCAATGGAAATGAGGGACTTGGGAAGATCCCCGAGGAAATCTTTGGGGCTTTTTTTATGCCCGCAACAGGCTAGGCTGTGCCATGGGGTGGAGGACACCATGAATTTCAAGCAACTGACCTATTTCATCGCAGTGGCGGAGGAATTGCACTTTGGTCGCGCCGCCGAGCGGCTCGACATGGCGCAACCACCGCTCAGCCGTCAGATCAAGCAGATCGAAGAGGATCTGAAGGCGATCCTGTTCAACCGTGGTCGCAACGCCATCAGCCTGACGCAGGCGGGCGAGCGGCTGTTAGAGCGCGGGCGTTCGATTCTGGCGCAGCTTGAAGACACCAAGCTTGAGGTGCGCCGATTGGGACAGGGGGCGGAAGGGCGGCTGCGCATCGGCTTTGTCGGCTCGGCCACCTTTGGCATCCTGCCCAATATCATCAAATCCTTCCGAGCCAATTATCCCGAGGTCAATCTGAGCCTCAATCCGATGAACAACGCGCAGCTGCATCGCGCTCTGGTGTCACGCGAACTCGATGTGGCCTTTGCCCGGCCCGCACTGAGCGATCCCGAATTCGCAACCAAGGAGCTGATGGAGGAAAAGCTGATCCTAGCCCTGCCCGACACGGTCGATACCGGCGGGCGTACCGTGGCCAAGCTTGAGCGGCTGGAGACGCACAACCTCGTGCTTTATCCGGAATATCCACGGCCCAGCTATGCCGATTTCGTTCTACGGGCGGTTGAGGCCGCCGGGTTTACCGCCCCCCTGCGGATCTGGTGTATGGATCTTCAGACCGCGCTTAGCCTCGTCGCGATTGGAGAGGGGGTGTGTATCGTGCCTGAATCAGTATCGACAGCCCCGCGCAAGAACATGAAGTTTCTCAGGATCGAGCCGGAAATCGCCCGCACCAACCTGTCGGTCAGCCATCGGCTCGACGAACAGGGCGTGCATGTCCACAACTTCGTCAAGATCGCGCAACGGGTCGCGCGCAAGCAATTTTGAAACGGGCAGCTTGGCCGTTTTCTGCCCTTCGAATGCCACTCGCGCGGATCAAAACCGCAGAGTGCCTCACACCCCCAACCAGCGATGCTGTACCTCCGCATCCGCGCGGATTTCATCGGCACTGCCGGTCCAGACCACCTGCCCTTTGCTGACCACCACCACATCATCGGCAAGCGAGGTGGCAAAACCGAAATTTTGCTCAACCAACACCATCGACAACCCTTCACGCTTCAACTCCATCAACTTGTCATGGATCAGCCTGACGATAATTGGCGCCAGCCCCTCGGTCGGTTCATCGAGGATCAGCAGACGCGGGTTCATCAAGAGCGCGCGGGCGATCGCCAGCATCTGCTGCTCCCCTCCCGAAAGCTGCATGCCGCCATTGTCCAGCCGTTCTCCAAGGCGGGGAAACAGCTCAAGAACCCGTTCCATCGTCCAGGCGCCGTCAAACCGCTTGGCGGCGATCTCGAGGTTTTCGCGCACCGTCAATGAGGGAAAAATATCCCGCGTTTCAGGCACATAGGCGATGCCCGCCTTGGCGATATCATAGGGTCGTTTGGGCATAGCACGCCCCTCAAAGGTGATCTGCCCCTCGCGCAGCGGCAAAAGCCCCATCACCGTCTTGAGCGTGGTGGATTTGCCCGCGCCATTGCGCCCCAGAATGGCCAGAACCCGGCCCGCCTCAGCGCGCAACCCCATGCCATAGAGCACTTGGGTTTCGCCATAACCCGAATTGACAACGCTTAGTTCAAGCATCTTCCCAACTCCCCAGATAGATTTCCTTGAGCAGCGTTGAGCCGCGCGCCGCCTCAGGCAGCCCGTCAAACACCACCTCGCCATAGTTCAGCACGGTAATTGTATCGGCCACGTCAAACGCCAGATCCATGTCATGCTCGATAATCAGAAGCGTAAGATCACGCGGCAGGTTGTTCAGCAGGTCATGAAAACCCTTGGCCATCTCGGGGCCCACACCACTTGTCGGCTCGTCCATCAAGAGAACGAGGGGCCGTGTGGCAAGGGCCACGCCCACCTCCAATTGCCGCCGCACGCCATAGCTCACCTCGGACACCCGCGCATGCAGGTAGGGCATGAGATTGACCTGTTGGGCCACCTCCGCCACGATCTCGCGCACCTCGGGACGCGCGAGGCTGTCGGTATGTAACCGCGTGGCATTTCCCGTGTGGATCGCCGCCGCCAGCCCCAGATTTTCCTCGACGGTCAGCCCGTCAAACAGCGTGTTCTTCTGATAGCTGCGCGACAGACCCTGCCGTGCGCGCCGTGCCACCGGAAGGGCAGTCACATCCTCGCCTGCCAGATGCACCGATCCGCTATCGGGGCTCAATTCGCCCACCAGAAGATTGAAGAGCGTCGTCTTGCCCGCCCCATTCGGGCCAAGGATCACCCGCCGCTCGCCCCGCTCCAGTTTGAGCGAGACCCCGCGCGTGACATGCACCGCACCAAAGCTCTTGTCGAGATTGCGTGTCTCAAGCATCTGTATTGACCTCCCTCGGTTCGATATCGCGCACCGCATCCGCCGCG
The DNA here is from genome assembly GCF_048262375.1 of Roseovarius sp. GTDB lineage: Bacteria > Pseudomonadota > Alphaproteobacteria > Rhodobacterales > Rhodobacteraceae > Roseovarius. The sequence goes on along the minus strand of NZ_JBLXFE010000001.1, from coordinate 473,050 downwards.
CGTCGTTCAATCCGCGCGCCAAACCGCGCTTCGATCCAGCCAAAGATGCCATTGGCGCGGCTCATCACAACCGCGATCAGAAGGATGCCCACCACAAGGTGCCAATAGCTCGTGAGAGCACCGACCTCATGCTTGAGGAGCACAAAGACGGCAGCCCCCAGCATCGGACCAACCAGAGTGCCGAGCCCCCCGAGGATCACCACAACAAGCGCCTCTCCCGAAACCGTCCAGCTGAGCAATCCTGGCGAGACATACATCACATGTTGCGCCGCCATGACACCCGCAAACCCCGAGATCAGACCCGAGAGACCGAAAACATCCGCCTTGACCCGCCAAACTGTCAGGCCGAGGGCTCGCATCCGCTGCTCGTTATGCATGACGCCGGACAGCGACCGGCCCAGCCCTGACCGCAGGATCAGCACCGCCGCGCCATAGATCACCGCCAGAACCGCGAGCGTAAACAGAGCAAAGCTGCGACCATCGTTGAGATCGAAGCCAATCAGCGTGAGGTCCAACCGGTCAATCCCGCCCAGCCCGTCATCACCACCAAAAAGCGGCGCCTCGAACACATAGGAATAGCCCATCTGCCCAAAGGCCAGCGTCGCCATGATGAAGTAGATGCCGTGGCTGCGCGCGCAGATTGCTCCGATGACCCATGCCACCACACCCGTCACAGCCACCGCACCCACCATGGCCACCACCGGCGTCAGCCCTACCTTGGTCGTCAGAATGGCATAACCATAGGCCCCGACACCCAAGAGCGCGCCGTGGCAGAGCGACACCATGCCACCAAAGCCTGCAACCATATCAAGTGCAATCACCAGCATGGCGAGAATCGCGATCTCGGTCAGGATCTCCAATCCGAAATATTCAGCCGTAAAGGCCTGAAACAGGGCCGCGGTAGCCAGAAGCACCAGCGCACCATATCTGAGCGGTGTATGTCGAAACATCGCCTTATCCTTTCGCCGGAAAGAGGCCCACGGGGCGGATCACCAACACCGCCGCCAAGAGCGCGTAAATCAGCACCGAGGCCAGTTGCGGTGCCAGCACCGCACCAAAGGTCTGTACGAAGCCAAAGATCATCGAGCCTGCGATGGCCCCCCTGAGCGAGCCCAAGCCGCCGATCACGATCACGATCAGTGTGGGAATGAGGATTTGCAGGCCCATGTCCGGCGTGACCGACAAGAGCGGTGCCGCCACAGCACCCGCCAGCCCTGCCAGCGCACAACCGACGCAAAACACGATAAAGAACAGCCGCTCGACATTGATGCCGAGGCACGCCGCCATCGCGTCATTGTCCACGCCCGCGCGGATCATAGCGCCAATCTGCGTGCGGTTGAGCACAAAGGCCAGCACGGTGAAAATCGCCAGCCCCAAAGCAATTATGAAAAGGCGGTAGGCCGGATACTCCACCCCCAGAAGCGCCACGCGCCCCGCGAGGATCGCTGGCACCTCAAGTCCCAGTGCCAGATCACCCCAAATGATCCGGGTGATGTCCAGAAGCGCAAAGATCAGCCCGAAGGTCACCAGAACCTGCGCCATCGGACCAGATTTACGCATCCGCTGAATGAGGCCGGAGTAGAGCAGCACGCCCACCCCCGCGACCGCCACCGGGGCCAGAAAGAACCCAGCCCAATAGCCGCCGACCGCCGCAACCGAGGCCGCGAAATAGGCCCCGAGCGCGTAAAGCGCGCCATGGGCGAGGTTGACGAAATGCATCAGGCCAAAGATCACGGTCAGGCCGATGGACAAGAGAAACAGTAGCATCGACAATTGCAGCGCATTGAGCGCCTGTAGCGTCCAAAACCCAAGATCGATTGACATTGCGAAACCTCCTCCCAAAGGGGCTCGGCCAAGGATATGGCCGAGCCTTGTGTCTTAGTTGCTGACCGGTGCCATCTCGCAGCCATTGACCGGATCGGCCTCGGCGGGCAGTTGCGCCAACACTTTCTGCGTCAGCCCATCCGCGCCTGCGACAGTCTCGTAGACATAGATCGGCTGAACGATGTTGTTGGTCGCGGGATCAATCGACAGCGCGCCGCGCGGCCCCTCGAAACGCACCTGTCGCAATGCATTGGCAAGGCTCTCACGATCCGTGGCCCCCGTCTTGACCGCCTCGATCAGTGCGCGGCCCGCATCATAGCCATGCACCGCGAATTCCGACGGCACCCGGCCGGTCTTGGCCTTGAACGCCTCGACGAATTGCGCATTGGCAGGGGTGTCGATAGTGGGCACATAATGCAGCGCGGTGATCACGCCCTCCGCCGCCGGTCCCTCGGCATTGACATAGAGTGACGAGGTTAGGAACCCCGAGCCATAGAGCGGCAGCTCAGCCTTGAGACCAAAACTATCGTATTGTTTGACAAAGGAAATCGCCTCGCCGCCCGCGTAGAACACAAACACCGCCTCGGCACCGCTTGACTTGGCCTGCGCCATGTAGGGGCCGAAATCCTGTGTCTTCTGAAAGGGGGTGAAATCCTGCCCGACAATCTCGCCGCCAGCGGCGGTGAAGGTCTGGACAAAGCCGTCGATCATCTGCCGCCCGGCGGCATAGTCGGGGGCCAGCGTATAGACCTTGCGGATGCCCTGATCATACATCCACTGCCCCATCGGGCGGTTGACCTGCCCGTTGGAAAAGGACATGCGCGTGATATAGGGCGAGCAGGCCTCGCCGGTGGCCTCGTCATTGCCGGCGTTGGCGACGATCAGCGGCACGCCCGCGCCATGCACCATGTCGCGCACAGCGCCCAGCACGCCGGAACTCACGATGCCCGAGATCACATCGACCTTATCCTGTAAAATCAGCTTCTTGGCCTTGGCCAGAGCTACTGGCGGCTTGACCTCGGTATCCTCGCGAACGATCTCGAATGTGGCTGGGGTCTCGGCTCCGAACTGTTCGAGTGCGGTGGTAAACCCGGCTTCGATGTCATTGCCCAGCGCCGCATAAACGCCCGAGAATGGCAGCAGCAGACCGACCTTGATGTCTTGGGCGCTCGCAGGCAAAGCGAGGCCAGTGGCAAGCCCGAGGGCCGCCAGAATTGCGCGTTTCATTGTGTAGTCCTCCAGTTGGTGTTCAGACCCCTCCTCAGGGTCTATCCAAGATCGCCCCCGCCCACCGGCACCGTGACGCCCGTGATGTAAGAGGCCTGATCCGACGCCAGAAACAGGATTGGCCCTGCCTGTTCGTCGAGTGTTCCGTAACGTTTCAATAGGCTCGACTGGATCGTCTGATCGACAATGGTCTGATACCAGTCGGCGCGCTGTTCGTCGGCTGCATTGGGGTTGCGCGGCACCACACGCGGCGGGGCCTCTGTGCCTCCCGGTGCGGTGGCGACCACGCGAATACCCCGCCCGCCCACTTCCCAGGCAAGGCTGGCGGTGATTGCATTCACCCCACCCTTGGCGGCCGCATAAGGCACCCGGTTGAGGCCGCGCGTGGCGATGGACGAGACATTGACGATCACGCCCGACCCTTGCGGCAACATCCGCTCAATCGCCGCCCGGCAGCAATAAAGCGTCGGGAAGAGAGAGCGGCGCACCTCGGCGTCGATCTCATGCGGGGCATAATGCTCATAAGGTTTGGCCCAGATCGTGCCGCCCACGTTGTTAATCAGAATGTCGATCCGCCCCCAGATCTTGACCGCCGTTGCGATGGCCGCGTCACAGCCTTCCCATGTTTCCAGATCGACGTTGAGCGCCTGAGCCTCGCCGCCTGCGTCACGGATCGCCTCGACCACCGCCTCGCGATGCTCGGAACGGTCCACGACCAGAACCCGCGCGCCCTCGGCGGCGGCGCGTTCGGCCACCCGGCGCCCGATCCCTTGGGCGGCGCCCGTTACGACCATCACCTTGCCTGTGAAACGCGGTGTCATGCGGCAGCAGCCTCTGTCTCGGTCGGGTTGAACTTCTCAAAGTGAAAGGCGGCGGGGGTTACGCCCAATTGCGCGAAATGCGCGCGCACGGCGTCCACCATCGGGGGCGGACCGCAGAGATAGACATCGCAATCGCCCGCGTTCAAATCCTCGGCTGTCACGTGATCGGTGACAAACCCCTTGCGCGCGTGCGCCTCGTCTTTGTCTGCCAGCACGGTGATCACGGTCACGTTGCCAATTGCCCCGGCCAAGGCCATCACCCGCTCCAGTTCCACCAAATCGGCGGCGCGCGTGACAGCGTAATAGAGCGTGATCGGCTGATCCGAGCTGGTCTCGGCCACCTGTTCCAGCATCGACAGGAACGGCGCTAGGCCGGTACCGCCCGCCAGCCACAGTTGCGGGCGCGTGATGGGTCGCAGGTAAAACGCCCCCATCGGGCCAGTCAGCGTGACGGCATCACCGGGGGTGGCACGCTCGCCCAAATAGCGGCTCATCAGCCCGTCCGGAATGTTGCGAATGAGGAAAGACGCCTCATCGGACCCCGGTGCAGACGAAAAAGAATAGGAGCGGTGCGCCTCGGTGCCAGGCACGCTCACATTCACATACTGACCGGGGAGGAACCCCATCGGCTTGGCCAGCTTGACGCGCAGGCCAAAGGACGTCTCCGAGAAACGGTCCACCCCCAGAACCTCAGCCGCCACCGCCTCGGGTGCAGTCTTGCACACGGCAGAGGAAGCAGGCACCCGGACCACGCAATCGCTTTGTGGCATCATCTGACAGGTCAGCACATAGCCTTCGGCCTCCTCATCCTCGGTCATCGCCTCGTCGAGGTAGAATTCCAGCTCATACTCACCCTTTTCGGCAAAGCATTTGCAGGTGCCGCAGACCCCGTCGCGGCAATCCATCGGAATGTTGATCTTTTGCCGAAACGCGGCTTCGGTGACTTTCTCGTCATCCTCGCATTGGATGACGCGGGTCACGCCATCCTCGAAATTCAGGGCGACATTGTAGCTGGTCATGGCGGGCTCCTCCCTATGCTGGCGCGCCCCGCAGGCGCGCCGGTCATGGTCTCAGATGTGATAGACGTCGATCACATGGTGGATCTGGTCATTTTTCAGCACGACCTTCTTGTCTGTGATCAGCGGTTTCGTCCCTGTGGCATCAATCGTATAGAACGACGTGCCCCAATGCTGATCGGTCTTGGCATAGCGATAGGTCAGCGTGTGCCAGTTAAAGCGCAGCGTGATCCGACCCCCAGCACGGCTCAGCACCTCGATATTGGCGAGGTGGTGATTGGTGCGCGGCTCTGGCAACGAGGTGGCCGAAGACCGATCCGTCTGGATGCGGAACACGCGATCTTCGATGCCCGAACGGTCGGGATAATAGATCAGCGACATCTCGTTTTGCGGGTCTTCGGTCAGTTGATCCTCGTCATCCCATGCCGGCATCCAGAACGGACAATCCGGGTGATAGAAGGTCAGCCAAGTGTCCCAGTCGCGATCATCGAGCGCGCGCGCCTCGGCATAGAGAAAGGCCTGAATTTCTTCATAGGTCATGGTTGCCTCGGCACTCTGGCGGTCAAGCGTTGTGGTTGTCATGGTCTCTCCTCCTCACTCGGCCGCGACTTGGGCGTCGGATGCGGTGGCGCGTTCCTTGGCGATGGCCTGCGCCATGCGCTCGGACCACTGCTTGTGCTGGATCACAAAGAGGCCCTCATCCTCGGTGCGGGCTCCCGACAGGATCGGGTTGATCCCGAGCGCCTTGGCATCCTCGTCAGGCCCGTGGATCCACTGGGTCGCGCCCCGGCAGATGTCATTCCACTTGGCATGGGCGGCCCCTGCATAGCCGCGCTGAGTGGCGCGAAATTCCTCGGTATCGTCAGGCGTCGCCATGCCGGAGGCGTTGAAAAAATCCTCGTACTGACGAATGCGGCGCGCGCGGGCCTCTTGGCTTTCGCCCTTGGGCGCGATGCAATAGATCGTGACCTCAGTCTTATCCACGCTCACGGGGCGGAAAACCCGGATCTGACTGCTGAACTGATCCATCAGGAACACGTTGGGATAGAGGCAGAGATTGCGCAGCACGCCGACCATCCATTCGGCTTTGGTGGCGCCATATTTCTCGGTCCATTCCGCCAGACGCGGATAATTGGGCCGGTTGGTCGGGTCCGACCATGTGGTCCACAAGAGCAGGTGACCGTTCACATAGGAATGGAACCCACCCTTCTGCTTGGCCCATTTGGAGGCATCCGTTGCCTTGATCTTGTCTTCCTTGCCATCCGCAGTGCGGTGCGAGGTGGTGGCAACATAATTCCAATGCACCGCTGAGACGTGATAGCCATCGGCACCATTCTCGGCCTGCAATTTCCAATTTCCGTCAAACGTGTAGGTGGACGAGCCGCGCAGCACCTCGAGCCCCTCGTCGGACTGATCGACGATCATGTCGATCATCTTGCGCGCCTCGCCCAGATACTCTTCGAGAGGGGCGACGTCAGCATTGAGCGAGCCAAAGAGAAAGCCGCGATAATTCTCGAAACGCGCCACCTTGGTCAGATCGTGGCTGCCATCCTTGTTGAACTGCTCGGGGTAGCCCGCGCCATTCGGGTCCTTGACCTTCAAGAGCTTGCCGGTGTTGGAAAAGGTCCAGCCGTGAAAGGGGCAGGTAAAGGTTTTCTGGTTACGCCGCTTGAACCGGCAGAGTTGTGCGCCGCGATGCGAACAGGCATTGACCAGCGCGTTGAGCTGACCGTCCTTGTCGCGGGTGATCACAACCGGAGTGCGGCCCATATGCAGGGTGAAATAATCGCCGGGATTGGGGATCTGGCTCTCATGCGCCATGTAGATCCAGTTGCCCTCAAAGACATGCTTGATCTCCAGCTCAAACAGTTCTTCGTCGGTGAACATATCGCGGCGGGCGCGGAAAATCCCCGCCTCGGCATCCTCCTGCACGATACCGTCGAGACGGCCTTCCAGCTCATCAAGATTGGATTGGGTAAACATCGTCGTTCCTCCTCCGGAAATGTCTTGGGTCTTGGGTCGGCTATTCGCCGGCCACGGTTTTCAGATTCCGCGCGCGATCACGGCGAAAAAAGTCGATTTTGTCAGGGTCGAGCGTCACGCCCAGCCCCGCGCCCTGCGGCACCTCAACAGCGAAATCGGCGTAGCGGATCGGGGTGGCCAGAATATCCTCGGTCAAAAGCAGTGGACCAAAGAGCTCGGACCCCCAGCGCAAGTCCTCAACCCCGGCAAAGAGTTGCAGTGCTGCGGCTGTACCCAGGCCGGTTTCCAGCATGGTTCCGGCATAGAGACCCAGCCCCGCCGCCTGCCCAATCGCCACCACTTCGGACGCGCGTTTGATCCCGCCCGATTGTGCGACCTTGACGGCGAACACATCTGCGGCACCCTTGGCCACGATGCTCACGGCATCCTCAGGGCCGTTCAGCGCCTCATCGGCCATCACGGCAATCTCATGGTCACGCGTCAATTCCCGCAGCGCGTTGAGATAGCGCGCGCGTACCGGCTGTTCGACCAACTCGCAGCCGACATCCTGCAAGCCTTTGAGACCCCAGCGCGCATCCTGCAACGACCATGCCTGATTGACATCGACGCGGATGCTGGCGGCATCGCCTAACGCGGCCTTGATCCGCGCCACATGCGCCACATCCTTGGCGACCTCACGCTTGCCGATCTTGAGCTTGAAAATATTGTGGCGGCGGGTCGCAATCATTTCTTGCGCCTCGGCAATATCGGTGTCGGAATTGCCCGAGGCCAATGTCCAGGCCACCGGCAGGCGGCGATGCACAGCACCGCCAAACAACTGCGACACCGGTAGGCCCAAGCGTCGTCCCAACCCGTCCCAGAGCGCGATTTCAACCGCCGCCTTGGCAATCCGGTTGCCCTTGACCAGATGGTCGATCAACTGCAGCGCGCCGTTTACATCATCCGCCGCCCGCCCTACCAGCGCAGGCGCAATATAGGTATCGATGGCGGATTGAATGCTCTCGGGGCTCTCCGGCCCATAGGTCAGCCCGCCAATGGTGGTGCCTTCGCCCACCCCCTCAGAGCCATCCGAAAACCGTACCCGTACCAGAACGGCGGCCTGCACCCGCATCGTGGCCATCGACAGGACATGGCCCCGGATGGTTGGAATATCGAGGATCATCGTTTCGATCTGATCGATTTTGGTCACTGCGTTCACCACATATCAGCATTGCGTTGAACGGCAAATTGCCTGTGGAACCGGTGCAAGTCGATGATGCTCCGGGTCTTGGGTGATACCTGAACCGAAGGGTTCCCGACCTCTTTTCTCGGTCCAAACTTCTGGCAAAACGAAGAAAGGCACGCCATGGGCGCACCTTTTTTCAATACTTACGATGTCGGGTTGACTCGGTGGCTCACGCCATTCCAAGCGCTTCCTTGTACATCTCTAGCACCGCTTCTTCTTCGGCGATATCGTCCTTGTCGCGCTTGCGCAGTGCGATCACCTTGCGCATGACCTTGGTGTCATAGCCGCGCCCCTTGGCCTCGGCCATGACCTCTTTTTGTTGATCGGCAATGTCTTTCTTCTCGGCTTCGAGCCGCTCGAACCGCTCGATGAACTGGCGCAACTCATCGGCTGTGACGCGGTAGTTGCTGTCGGAATTCATATCATCCATGGCCTGTTCTCCGGTCGGTTGGGGTTTCTGACTAGCGCCGTGCCGAATGCGGTGCAAGTGCGATCTGCCGCACAGCTTGCAATGCTCGAAAAATTGCTCTAGCGCCGGGGCGTTGATGCAAAGAGGAGCAGGAAATGGAGATCGTGATCTGGTTGGGGGCTGCCCTGTCGCTTGCCGGTCTGGCGGCGTTGATCTGGTGCATCCTCAAGGTCTGGAAGGCCCGCAAGGCAGGTCTTTCGGAAACCGAGCTGCGCGCGGCCGTGCAAAAGGTCGTGCCGCTCAACACTGGCGCGCTCTTTCTGTCGGTCATCGGACTAATGATGGTGGTCATCGGAATCCTTCTGAGCTGAAGGTCCTACCCGACCGCCCTGCGGCCAAAGAATCCCTCACCGTTCTTGACCATCTCCAGCAGCATCGGCTGCACTTGCCAAAGCGGCAAGGCCATCGTGCTCAGCGACTTGATGTCTTGCAGCACCGACAGCATGCCCCGCTGATCCGCCGCACAGAGCGGGCCGCCGCGCGACCGTTCATAGCCATAGCCGCGCACCATCACTACATCGAGATCAGAGGCGCGCTGCACAGCCCCTCGCATAAGAAGCTGCATCGCTGCCCCCACCAGCGCGGCATGCAGCGCGTGGCGCAGCGGCACAGACCCAAGTACTTCAGCCGGATCGCGCGCGGGTGCGGCCATGCCCTTGGGCGGGCGTGGCCCCTCGCTGGGATGGTCATAAAAGCCGCGCCCAACCGCGCGCCCCACAGCCCCTTTGGCCAGCCGCTCGGCCAGCGGATCATCTGCACCGGGGGCCGGACAACCCAACCACGCCGCCACCGCACGCAGCCGTGCAGCCACCACCGGCAACCCCTCGACATCCATCATCAGGAAGGGTCCAGCCCGGAACCCCAACCGCTGCGCCGCTTGATCCACCCGTTGCGGTGATATCCCAAGGCGCACCATCTCCAGCCCGGCCAGACAAACTGCACCCATCATCACATGCCCCAGCCCCGGCCCCGCCGCAGGCTGCGCCGCGCGCACCGCCGTTACACCCACCCCGGAACAAACCCGCGCAAGGCTGACGACATCGCTGGGGTCAGCTGCCTCGGATACTGCAATCTCTGCCAGTCGCAAATTCTGCGCCGGACGGTAAAGCCGCAGCCCCAGCCGTGCCCCAGCCAATCCACGCCCAGTATCGAGAGGCACATCAAGCGCCGTGCCTTCCACCTCGGAGCCCCGCGCGTTCAACACCAGATCGACCGCGCCGGCCTCCGCCTGCAACCGTGCCAAACGCGCGGCACTGGTGGTCGCGTCAATCTTGCCCTGTGTCATCATCGCCTCAAGCGCGCGCGCCACATTGGCGGACAAGTCCGGCGCATCGCCGCGCACCGTCTTGCCCCCCTCCAGCAGCAGGAGAGCGATATCGCCAAGCCCCGCTCCCAAAAGGCCGACCTGCGCCATCTCGCGCGCCGCCCCCTGCGCCTGTTCCGGCATACCCGCTGCCCGGCGCTCTGCAGCATAGATATGCCGCTGAGCCTGCGCCTCGGGACTGCGCAATCGATCCTCAAACAGCGCGGCCTCAAATGCCAGCCCTTGTTCGAACGGCAAGAGTTGCGCCGCCTCGACCGCACGCAAGATATCGATCGCGGCCCCGCCTTGTCCCTTCAGCCGCGCCGCGACCGCCGCGATGGACCGCTGAAATCCAGCCGGGTCGGACAGCCCGCGCATGGTCTCGCAACTGCGCGACCACTGGCCCTGATCGGCCAGACGCTGCGCGAGATCAACGGCGACGGGCACCGGGTCATCTGGTGTAATTTGGGAAAACAGGCGACGCAGGCGCGGATCCGAGGCCCGCACGGTCTGCCCCGCCAGCATCAACTCCAACGCGATTTGCGCGCCTAAAAGGCGCGGCAACCGCTGGGTCACGCCACCGCCGGGCACCATGCCAAGTGAAATCTCCGGCGAGGCCAGCCGCGCCTCGTTCTGTGCCACGCGCGCATGGGCCGCCAGCGCAAGTGCCAGACCGGCACCGAACGTAGCGCCGTGCAACGCCACCACCACTGGCTTGGGAAACTCTTCAATCAGATGACAGAGCCCATCAATCCACGGTTCCACCAAGCGGCCGTCGTATTCAGTCAGGTCCACACCCGAAGAAAAGCCTGCCCCGGCACCCGCAAGAACCACCGCATGTATTTCTTCAGACGCTGCAGCTGCAGTCAGAGCGTCCGCCAGATCGGCGCGCAGATCGGCGGCAAGGGCGTTGGCCACGGGCCGGTCCAGTCGCAGCACCGCCACCCCGTCTTGTATTGCCTGGCGAACTTGCCCAGTCACACTGCCCCCACCTGTCAGATCTTACAACGCTATACTACTACGAAGAAAATCCCCGTGCGCAAGCTTCTGACGGAAAAAGCGGTGTGTTCAGACCGGCATGTTGTCGAACTGCGCCTCAATGGCCTCAGCGAGCAGCGTCTCATGCAGGCGCTTTGTCTGATCCGAAACCTCCAGCTGTTCAAGGCGCATCCGCTCGATCATACGGCGCAATTGCGGCTCCATTTTGTGGCGCGTCTCGGGGTTCGCCTGCCCAATCTGATGCTGCAGGCGGTCAAGCTCGTTGCGAGTGTTGGTCATGATAGTCCTCCCTGGTGGCCATGCAACCTTAGCGTGCTTTTTGCCGCAGATCGAGGATATATGATCTCCGTAACAGACGCATGACCGCACTCAGGATTCGCGCGCGGCGCAGGCTCGGCAGAGTGGTGTTTCAGGCAGAATATCCAAGCGGTCGGCAGAAATCGGCTCGTCGCACTTGGCACATGTGCCATAGGTCCCCTTGCGGATGCGATCGAGCGCCGCCCGGATTCGCACAATCTCATCCTGCCCATGCTGGCCCAGATGCTCCAGCACCTCGTCGCCCTCACGTTCGACTGCGGCATCGTCCCAATCCTTGGATTTGGCAGAATCCAACTCTCCTTCAATCGCATGCAGACGTTTGTCCAACTCTCCCAAGCGCGCCATCAACGCCGAGCGATATCTTTCTGTCTCCAGCATTTGAACTCTCCTTTGTTTGAATTACCGTATCAGCGCATTAACTTTTGGTCATTGATGCAGGTCAACCTTGGCGCTCGGACCCGCACCAACACGCCGTCTCACACCGCCACCCGATTCTGCGGCGCTCCATCATGGGGTACGAGATCAACACCCGCCCCCTGCTTGGGGTGAACAGGCGAAGGTGCTGGATCTGGCTGCGCCACCCCCTCTGTCAAATCCGACATCTCCGGCGTGCCCCCTGAGGTCAGGCGCAATGCGCGCCAGCCGTTCATTTGCCCAAGCTTCGCTAGGGCCACCACATGTCCCTTTGTGCCCAAAAGCTGCATCTCGCCCAACGACTCCCGCGGGATCGGCACCAGATCGCCGGGCTTGAACACCCAGACATCGCGCAAAGGCAATCGCAGCCGCGCCATCACCGCATCAAGAACCACCGGCGCACTGATCACCACCTCCCCCAGCCGCGCCGCCCCCTCCGCGGACGCACCCCTGGCCGTCGCCGCGCACGCGGGCGGCAGCTCAACCGGCAGTACAAGGTCGAGCCGCCCAGTCTTGGCCCCTGGCCCCAGATCGACCGTAAGGCGCAAAAGATCGAAATCCGGTGCCACCAGCGCCAGCGACAGACCGCGCAGGTCTTCAACCATATCGCCGAAACTGAACCCGCGCGGCACATAACCCTCGATGCCTCTGCTCATCTGACTGTCAAATTCTGTCAGGACAGCGTCGATCAGCGGCGCGACCATCGCCGCATCCGTGCGCGTAGCGGCGCGCGGTCGCACCACACCGGGCCGCACAGCGCCGGTGGTCTGCACCTCGATAAGCCCGGCCAGAAATTGCGGATCAAGGCAGAGCGCGCCCCGCGCCCCGCCCGGCCCATCCAAGAGCACCAAGAGCCCCTCGTCGTTCAGACTGAGGCCAACCTCAGCCAATGGAAACCGCAGTTGTTCCACCGTGGCCACCGTCACCCCAAGATCAAAAAGCGTATCCACCGCTCGCCCAAGCGCCAGCCGCAGCGCCTTGGCCGGTGACATTTCACGGCTCTCAAACCCATCCCGCGCCACTTGCGCCATGCGCCGAATGACCGAATTGTGATCCTGCGATCCCATGCCTTGCGCCATCGCCCCTTTCTGAAGCTCGTGCCTGAACCCTAGGACAGGCTTGGTTACCATTTTCTTTAATGCGATCAAAAAATCACAGGTTTATTGCGCGGCCATGCGCTCGGTCTTCGGCAGGGTCAGACGAAACGCAGCGCCTTTTTGCCCCGGCAAATAGCTAACAGAGCCGCCAAGCCGCGCCATGATCTCGCGGCAAATCGCAAGCCCAAGCCCCGCCCCGCCAGCCTTGGTCTGCCCGATGCGCGAAAACTTTTCAAAGATCACCGCCTGTTGCGCAGGCGGAATGCCCGAACCGTTGTCGGTAAAATCGATCACCAATTGCCCGTCCAATGTCCCGGTGCGGATCGTGAGCACCGGCGGTTGCCCGTCACAATACTTGCGGGCATTGGCAATGAGGTTGATGAACACTTGCGCCAGCCGGTCCAGATCGGTGGTCAGTTCCACCGCTTCGGCGGCACGGTCGCGCACCACCCGCAGCGCGCCCCCCTGCACCCCTGCCGCCCGCTCTGCCCGGTCCAGCAAATCTGCCAGCGATCCGGTTTGAACATGCAAGACGACTTGCCCGTTCTCCAGCACACTCAGATCCAGAAGATCATCCAACAGGCGGGTCAAACGCACCGCCTCATCATGAATGACCGAGGCATATTTGTTCTGCTCCTCTGGCGTCAGATCGCCGGTGTCGCGCAGGATCTCGGAAAATGCGCGGATCGAGGTCATCGGCGTGCGCAGCTCATGGCTGATCTGGCTCAAAAACCCGTCTTTCTGCACCGAAAGCTGCGTCAGCTTTTCATTGGCCTGCCGCAACTGCCGCGCGGTGCGCGCCAGTTCCTGCGATTTGGCCTCAAGCTGGCTGGAATATTCCATGATCTGCGCAGTTTCATCGGCCACCGCCATCAGATCCTCGACTGAAACGGCTGCTCCCCCCACAATCTGGCTGATCATCGCATGCGCGGTCGCGGCCCCAACCGAGCCCGATAATTCGCGCTCCAGCTCTTGGAGGAAACCGGGGCTTGGCTCTGGCAGATATCCCGCCAGCCCTTGGCGTTTAGCCGCCTCGGCAAAGAGCGCCTGCGCCTCGGTGGCCCCCATGATGCGCTGCGCCATGATCAACAGATCTTCGCTCTGCGCCATGCCGCCTGTCCAGCCGCCGGGCGTGCCGGAATGATCAAAGACATTGACGAATTGCGCGCCCTGCAACCGCTCAACCGGTTGCGGAAAGCTGAGCAACGATCCCAGCACAAAGGCCCCGGTATTGAGCAACAGCGACCACATCACGGCATGCACGACCGGGTCCATCCCATCAGCCCCAAAGAGCGCGCGGGGCCGTAGCCAGCTCAGACCAAACAGCCCGTTGTCGAACACAGCCTGTGGCATCACCACAGAAGGGCCAAAACTGGGCAGAAAGAGGCAATAAATCCAGACCGCAGCCCCGACGCAAAGCCCAGCCAAGGCCCCCGTGCGTGTCGCGCCCCGCCAAAAGAGGCCCCCCATGAGCGCCGGCATGAACTGCGCCACCCCGGCAAAGGCGATCAGCCCGATCGCCGCCAGCGCCGTACCACCCCCCGACAGGCGGAAATACACATACCCTAACAGCACCACCCCCGCGATGCTCAGCCGCCGCGCCAAAAGCGCCACATGCCGCACGTCCCCGGACACCATCGCGGCACTGCCCGAGAAATGCAGCCAGAGCGGCATCACTACATGGTTTGACACCATGGTTGAGAGCGCAATCGCCGCAACAATGACCATCGACGTCGCGCTGGAAAACCCGCCCAGAAACGACAGGATCGCCAAACCGTCGCGCCCATCCATCAAGGGCAGCGTCAAAACGAACAGATCCGGGTTGGCCCCCTCCGGCATCATCTCAAGCCCCACCGCCGCAATCGGCACCACAAACAGGCTCATCAGCATCAGATAGGTCGGGAACGCCCAAGCGGCGGTGCGCAGGTGATCCTCGTCCTCATTCTCGACCACCATCACCTGAAACATCCGGGGCAGGCACAAAAACGCCACCGCCGACAGCATCGTCAGGCCAACCCAGCGACTGCCCGAAACTTCGAAACGCGCGATGGCCGAGGCGTCGATCCGATCAAGCGTCGCCGCAACCCCACCAGACAGTCCCCAGACCACGAAAATCCCCACTGCTATCAGCGCGCAAAGTTTGACCACCGCCTCAAGCGCGATAGCCATAACCACGCCATGATGGCGCTCATTCGCATCAAGATTGCGGGTTCCAAAGAGAATGGTAAAAAGCGCCAGGCCCCCCGCCACCCAAAGCGCGGTGGACTGCATGTCGGGCAAAGTCGCGGCGGTGGGATCGGTTTCGGCAAAGGCGGCAAACGACAGCGTCACCGATTGCAATTGCAGCGCGATATAGGGCGTCGTGCCAATCACTGCGAGAACGGTCACGATCACCGCCAAGAGGTTGGATTTGCCATAGCGCGAGGAAATCAGGTCCGCGATCGAAGTGATCCGCTGACTGCGGCCCACCCGCACCATCTTGCGCAGGGTCCACCACCAGCCAACCATGATCAGCGTCGGCCCCAGATAGATCGTCACGAACTCCAGCCCCGAGCGCGCGGCAAATCCCACCGCTCCATAAAACGTCCAGGCGGTGCAGTAGATCGACAGCGACAGCGTATAGATATAGGGCGACCGGAGCCAGCTGCCGCGCCCGCGCAGTGCCGCGCGATCTGCGGCAAAGGCTACGGTAAAGAGAAACACCACATAAAGAACGCAAACAAGAATGAGGACATTGAGGATCGTCATCTAGCGCTCCTGCGATCCCGGCGGATCGGCCTCGGTGCCGGTGGGGAGCAACCGGGTCGAAATCACGCCCGCAATCACCGCCAGCAGGACCCACAGGCCAAAGATGTAGAACATCGCACTCGTGGTGCGCACCGCGTCGGTCCTCCACAGAAGCGGCACGCAAAACAACACGGCTCCGGCGATGGGCAGCATTCGCGCCGCATCCGACAACCGCCGCAAACGGTAGGTGCGGCGCGCCAGAAACAGCGGGCTGCGTTCGGGGCTCATGGCACCACCAGCGCCCGCACCGCTGCAAGCACATCAGCATTTGAAAACGGCTTGGTCATATATTGGCTGGCTCCGGCGCGCTCTGCCATCTCGCGATCCTTGGTCTGCCCCCGCGCCGTCAGCATCAAGACCGGCGTGCGGGCATAAACCGCATCAGCACGAATTTCCTGCAAAATGTCAAAGCCACTCTTGCCCGGCAACATCACGTCCAGAATGATCAGATCCGGCGCGCGGGCGCGCACAGCCTCCATCGCGTCATGGCCATTCGCGTGGGTCTTCACCTCCCAGCCATCCCGCGAGAGGATAAAGCTGACAGCTTCGATGATGTTCGGCTCGTCCTCGATCACCAGAACCCTCTTACTCATGCAACCGGCCTCCCCTCCGTTGCGCACGCGATCCTGCCGCGCGCCTGATTTTTTTATCCATCCCGTCACATCCCCTCCGCGACAATCGACGGCTCACGCCGCGCCACACAATCCGGCAACGGACAAATCCGGCAACTGACCCCCATCTGACGCAGCGCACCGCCTGCCTCGCCCGGATCGGGCAGAAGCAGCATCAGCGCCTGCATCAATGGCGGGCGGTCAAACCCGGCTGGAACCGCCTGCGCCGCCACAGCAAAGGCCTCGACCACCTCGGCGCCGCGCCCCGCCTGCCGCAGCCTGAAGCGGATTGGCACCTGCGGCTGACTAAGCACCTGATAGAGCGGCCAGAGCGTGCAGGCCCCCGCCATACGGGGCATGGCAAAGCCGGTAATCGGCTTGCGAAACGTCAGCGTACCCGAGGCATCGCAGATCACAAGACCCACCGGGCCGACCTCTTCTTCTGGCAGGCTCGCCAGACGCCGGAACACCCGCGCCATATCCGCCCCCGTCGCTTCGGCCAGACGGTCGGGGCGCGGCCCAAGTGTGGCCACCCGCGCCAGAAACGCCCGCAGGGGCAACGCCTGCGCATCCTCCATATAGCGCAAGAGTACCTCGCGCGTCAGGCTCTGCGCGGGGCCGGACATACCCTGTACCGCGGCCGCCTCAATCAGCCGCGCCACATCGCGTGGCCCTGCCATTTCGCGCTCCAACTCGGCCAGATGATAGCCGCGCGCCGTCAGAAAGGCATGCATTTCATCCTGCGGCGAGGTCAACTCTGCCTCGGTATTCGGCGCCGCCTCCAGATAGCGCACCAGCGCCTGTGCGCCCTCGGTCAACCGCGCGCTGTCCTCATTGATGTTGCGATGGAACCGCGCCTGCCATTCCGGCTCGATCGCCTCGGTTTCGACCAAGATTGATGATGTCGACCGAATCGCCGTCACCGCCGAGATCACTTCATGCAACGAATCTGCCAGAAACGGGTCATGTGCCAGACGATCAGTCAGCGTTTCGATGGTACGCTCCAATGCCTGTGTGCGGCGGTGCAGACCACTCAGCAGGCCCGCCCACCCCGGAAACCGTCCAGCGAACTCCTCAATCCGGTCGATCTCGGGGCCATCACTCTCGGACTTTCCAGCCGACTCGCGCAGACCCGAAATCAGCGTGGCCTCAGCGCCTTGGGTCAATTGCGAAGGCTCGACTTTCAACGCCTCTGCCAGCTTGAGCAGGGTTTTGCCACCGATCCGGCGATGATTGTGCTCAATCAGGTTTAGATAAGACGGCGATATCCCGGCCCGCTGCGCCAGATCCGATTGCCGGATACCGTTCAGCACCCGCCTCTCGCGAATTCTGGTGCCGATCATGAGCCGGTCCGGCATCTGGAGCGTCCTTTTCCCGGAGGGACAGGCAGTGAGTGTGAGAATTTTTTTACAACAGCCGCGCGGGACTTGTCTATAAGTTTACAAGCCGTTTATTCCACGAACCTGACGCAGTGCGCAATATTCTTACGTTCCTACCCGAGACCGAATGGCGACACAACCATCACGGCGCGTGCGCCCTCTATCCGTCCCGCCCTGCTGTCACCTCGACCCAAAGCCCGTCTCTGTTTTTTACCACCCTGCGTCGCAAAAAGACGCGACAGCCGCTTTTGATCTCCGCAGCCTGAGGGTCTACGGCGCCCGCGCCAGATTCACAGAATTGGATTCTCATGGCCACGCTTTCGGCACATCCCGCCCCTGCGCCCTCGCGCGCGATTCAGGGCATTCTCTGCGTCGAGATCGGCATGCTGCTCTTCGTCGGGCAGGACGCTATGATGAAAACGCTGCTCACCGTCTATCCGGTCTGGCTGCTGATTTTCGTGCGCTCCATCGTGACGCTGCTGGTGATGACGCCGTTGATTTTATGGCTGGGCGCGCCGCATCGCCTGCTCACGCCACTTTGGCCACTGCACCTCTTGCGCGCCTTTCTCTTCGCCTCAGGCTTTTCGATGTTCTACGCCGCCTTTCCCTTCATGGGGCTGGCCGAGGTCAGCACGATCTTTTTCTCCGCACCGCTCATCACCGCGCTTTTCGCCTCGTTCTTTCTGCGCGAAACCATCGGACCACATCGCAGCGCGGCACTTGTCGTGGGCTTTATCGGCGTGCTGATTGCGATGAACCCAGCGGGAGAGAATTTCTCTTGGGTAGCGATCCTGCCGCTCCTGTGCGCCGTCACCTACGCCATATCACAGATCATCGCCCGTCAGATCGGTGACCGTGAGAGCACGCTGACGGTGGGGCTATACACCTTGACCTTTGCAGGTCTGCTGATCCTGCCGATGGGCTGGCTGGTCAATCAAATTATCGAGATCACCCCCGCAACCCATCACCTGCGGTGGGAATTGCCGCCTCAGGCGTTTGACGATCTGCCTCGCCTTGCCCTCTTGGGGGCCGTCGGCATGGCGGCCTATTCGCTGGTCTCGCGGGCGTACCAGATCGCCAACGCAAGCCTCGTGGCCCCGTTCGACTATACCTACCTGCCCTTTGCCGCGATCCTCGCCTATGTGCTCTGGGATGAAATTCCGGCGCTGAACGTCCTCGCGGGCATGACACTGATCATTGCCTCCGGTCTTTATCTTGGCTGGCGCGAGTTGCGCGCCGCGCGCCACAGCAACGAGCTGCCGGTCACCGCCGAGGCGATCTTTGCCCCCGGCAGCCCCTTGCTGCCGCAGATCCCCGAGGAAGAAAGCGCCCAATGACCAACGTCCTGACCCGAACCGAACGCGACCTGCGCGGCTATGTGCTTGTTTTTCTCGCCGGTCTGGTCTGGTCCACTGTCGGCCTTGGAATTCGCCTGATCGACGAGGCACAGGTCTGGCAAATCCTGTTCTACCGCTCTGCCTCAATGACTTTGATGCTCTATGGGCTGATCCGCTTGCGCAGTGGGCGGGATCCGCTGCGGCTGGCCCTTTGCATGGGCTGGCCGGGGGTGATTGGCGGGCTGTCGCTGGTCGCGGCCTATACCGGCGCGATCTTTGCCATCCAGACCACATCGGTCGCCAATGCGATGATGCTCTTTGCCTGTTCTCCTCTCTTGGCCGCCATCCTTGGTCGCGTGGTTCTTGGCGAATATGTCCGCCCACAAACGTGGATTGCCATTGGCGTCGCAGGCAGTGGGATTGCGGTCATGGTCTGGGACAAATTCGCGGGGGCTGCTCTCTTGGGCAATCTTGCCGCCATCGGCTCTGCGGTGGGCTTTGCCACATTTACGATCACATTGCGTTGGGGCAAGGCGACCGACATGATGCCCGCCGTCTTTCTCTCTGGTCTCTTCGGCATGGCGCTGATGGCCGCGACCTGTCTCTGGCTCGGCCTGTCCCTCAGCATCTCGCCCGACGATATGGGAATTTCACTGGGCATGGGTGTATTTCAGGTAGGCTTGGGGTTGATCCTCTACACCATCGGATCGAAAACCGTGCCCGCCGCCGAGCTGACGCTCTTGTCTTTGGCCGAGGTTGTGCTTGGCCCGGTCTGGGTTTGGTTGCTCTTGAACGAAACCGCGACTCTCAATACCCTGATCGGCGGCACGATCCTGTTGGCCGCCATTGCCGGCAACGCCCTGTCGGGCGCGCGGCGCAGCCCCCCACCACCGATGCTCTGATCGGCAGTCACACGCCGACACTGACTCCTTTTTTGGAACCACGGTCCCTCTGTCGTGTTATATTTATGGTTCTAACGCAACAGAAGGGAGACCCTCATGAAACGCAGTCTCATCATCGCCAGCATCGCCAGCCTTAGCCTGTCAGGCTGTATGCAAGGCGTCAGCGACCGGGAAATGACGGGGGGTGCGATCGGAGCTTTGGGCGGCGCGGCGATCGCGTCGGCCTTCGATGTCAGCGCGGGCTGGACCGTTGTGTCCGCCCTTGCAGGTGCAGCAGCCGGTACACTCATAGCCCGCAACACGGCCAAAAACCAATGCGCCTACGCCAACGGCGATGGCACCTATCGCACTGTTCCTTGCTAAAGAGCGGCAGGGCGCACGCAGAACAACCCGTCTGTGGACCTGAACGGTTGATACACCGCGAAACACAGGATGAAACGAGGGGGCACAGCGCCGCCACACCGCTCTTATGCCAGAAGGAACTCTCTGCACGGCACCATGCCAGCCCCGAGGGGCGCCTAGCGGGCCGGGTCTGACCGGCTGGCGTCAGAGCCTTTTGCATCCCTTCCTCTGGGCTCGTCGTGCTCTGCCTTACTCTGACGCGACGCCAGAGGCAGAGCACAGCACAAGTACGAACAGCAAGCGGACGCTCATGCTGGCGCGGGGGCAGAGGCAAGATAACGCTCGAGCGGCGCATAGGAATCGGCCACGCCCTCGTTTTCCAGCGCAAGATAATCGAGCGCCGCAACCTCATGTTGCGTAAGGAACCGGAGCCGGGCCTGATCCTCAGCCGGGCCAATCGCCTCAAGCGCCTCGAAGGCCGCGAGATAGCCGGGATAGGTCCGGTTCATTTCATCGAGCAGGCTCGCCCATGTCGCGGGCGCGCGCTGCGCCTGCCCGTGACCGCTTTGGGTCAAGATGGCATCCGAGCGCGGTGTCAGACCATAGCGGGCAATGAGCGGCGCCACGCCTTGGGCTGCGTGCCGCTCGACCTCGGCCAAAAGAGTAAGACGTTTGCTCTGCTCTGGGGCCGAAAAGATGCGGGCCAGTTCGGCAAAATACGCCTCTCCTTCAATCTCTTCCTCGTAATAGAGCAAGAGTGTGTCGAGATAGGTTTGATCCGGTCTGGTCATGTTTGCTGTCCTCCTGTTCTTTACACCGCATCGCCGGGCGCGCCCATGTCAATCCGGTCGTGTTACATCGGCAGGTCGGGATCGACCACCGTATCCAGTTCGCGCGCATAACGGTGCCCGGCATGAACCGCCGCCGCGATGATCGCCGGGGCCTCGCAATCTCCGATCCGCCTCAGGCTGAACGGCAGCGGCTCTGGCAGGGCCCGCAGATCCGGATAGAGCGCGCCATTGGGACGGCGCGCACTGACCATCACCAAATGTGTTGCGGCTATCGTCATGTCCGTGCCGCCATAGACACAGGGCAGACGGGTTGATTGCTCGTCAAAGCCGCTGATCCCGCGCATCGCGGCAAGGGCGCGGGACCTCTTCCATCTCATGCCGGTGCAATGGGGTACCTGATAGAACCGATTGAGCGCGGTCACGGGTCCGATCCGGACAGGCTCGAACAGAAGGTCGTAGCGCGGGTCTCTGCTCATTTCATCGGTTCCATTTGGTCACAGAGGTGACACGCCTGCGTTCTTGCCTGTCTGAACAAGCCTATCCCTGCGGCATCACGAAATGCTTCGGGAACGCGAGGGCCAAATAGGCAAGCACCTTGGCCCTTGCCACATCGCGGCTGAAGGTCTCGGGGTAGATCAGGATATTGAGCCAGAGCCCATCGTAGAGCCCTTCGAGCGTGTGCGCGATCGTATCGGCCGACGGTCCCTGATACTGCCCCTCCTCAGCGATCTCGCGGCAGAGGCTTATGGACAGGGCAACACGCTCCTTGTCGATGTCATCCACCAGTGCGCGATAGACCGAGCGCCGACCCGCCTCGCCGAAAAACGCATACCAGACTGCCAGTTTCTTGCGCGTGCAGATCCTCGGGTGGAAATGCGACTCGGCAATCGCCAAGAGTTTGTCGCGCGCCGAAAGCCCGGCATCCTCATAGGCCCGCCGCCATTGGTCATGGTGCTCACGCGCCAGAAACATCAGGGTTTCTTCCAGCAGGTTTTGCTTGCTCTTGAAATGGAAATTGACCAGCCCGATCGACAGTCCCGCGAATTCGGTAACGGTCGACATGGTTGTGCCGGCAATGCCGTATTTGGCGATGGAATTGATCGTGGCTTCGATCAACTGACTGCGCCGGACCTCCTTGGGTTCGGTGCGCCGAGGTTTCCCGGCACCGGTCTTGGCGTGCGTTTCAATCTCATTCATTATGGTTACAGGGCCGCATCCACAGCGCGGATGGACCGTTTCTCCTTTGTTTCATCGGCATCCAGAATGACAATGGCATCTGACGACCAAGAGAACCAGAGCGCCTAACCGTTCGGCTCATCCTGCGCCGCAAAGGGACGGTTGGTGTTCTGGGTCGACACCGCAATCGGGTCTGCCTTGCCCGGCATGCTCAGATAATAATGGCTGCGCTCCCCCAGATAGGCGGCCGTGCGCAAATGACCCTCAACCGCATGGGCGCTATCCGGTCTGACCCGCGACAGGCTAAATTTTTCAGGACGCAACGCAATCTGCACCGGAGCGCCGTCAGGCATTGCGACCTGCACCACCGGCATCGGAAGGATACCAAGCCCCTCAGCCTCAATCGCGGCCATGGCGGAACCGTTACGCCAGACCGTGCCACGAAAGAAGTTCATGTTACCGATAAAGCTCGCCACTGCGCGGGACCGTGGCGCCTCATATAGCCCGGCGGGCGTATCCACCTGCAACAGCCCCCCGCGTGATCTGTCGGCAGCAACGGGCTTGACAGGGCGCACTCTTCTCAATGACTCGCAGCATCGCCGGTCAAGCGTAAGCCCGGCACCAATCGCCCCAGACAGACCTTGCTGGCGCTGAGCGCTCGTTGCCGGTCGTAGCTGCCGGGTGCCAGGTGCAGGCGCTGCCAATAGCCATCGGTGAGCGATTCCATCCACTCCGCCAGTTGATCGGCCTCGGCAGAGCGCGCCTTGGGCAAAAGTTGCGCCCAGATGTCTGACAGCACCGCGTGCCGCCTTGAATCAAATTCTGCCGCGACCTCGGCATATTGCCCGGTAAAGCGAAGCTCACCCCAAAACGCAAACCAAAGTGGCAGCACATCCGCACCACAAGCATCGGCGCTGAAATCCGCCTCGAGCAGAGCAATCAGGCGCTCGAGAGGGGCCGTACTTGCCCGCTCCAACGCCTGCATCCAGAGGGTCTCATATCCCTCATACAGATCACGCAGCGTCTGCGTGAGCAAACCGCTCTTGGATTCGAAATAGAACACCGCCACGCCCTGTGACAGCCCCGCCTCATCCGCCACCGTTGCCAATGTGGTCTTGGCCAGACCATGCGTCAGAATAGACCGCCGCGCGGCATCCAAGAGTTGCCTGCGTCGCCGCTCGGCATTCTCCTTGCGCTCTTTTCTGGGTTTTCTGCTGGTTGCCTCGCTCACATCCGGCCCTGTGCCCGCTGGTTTTCCCATCAATGCCACAGGCCGCAGGCAACGTCAGTACAAAAAATTTATTTGAGCGCTCAAAAAAACTTTACGGTAAAATCCGACGTGACTAGGATCAGGCATAGGAGCAAACCCATGCGGCCCCAGCCCTCATTCGATGCAATAATTGTCGGCGCAGGCCATAATGGCCTGACAGCAGGCGCTTATCTGGCGCGCGCGCGCCGTCAGGTTCTGGTGGTGGAAAAGAATGGCTGGATCGGCGGCGCAGCGGTCAGCCACTCGTTACACGCAGGCTGGACCTATTCCAACTGTTCTTATGTCTGCTCGCTCTTGCGCCGCGAGATTGTGCGCGATCTCGATCTGCCAAAATACGGCCTGCAAGTCATCCCCTATGAGGGCGGTGCAAGCTTTACCCGCGATGGCGATTATTTTGCCTGTTGTTCGGATCACAACGCCCCCCGCGCGCCCGAACCACCCCACCCGGCGCGACATGATACGACCTGAATTCTGACGGAGAAGAGAATGAACAAGCAGTCCAACGCCCCCGCCCCCAATGACCTGAACACATGGGACCGAGATCACAACCTGCATCCCTGGACCAACATCCGCGACTGGCGCAAGACCGATTTCATGCGGGTAAACACGGCGCAGGGCATTCATATCTGGGACAGTGAGGGCAAGCGTTATATCGACGGGCCGGGCGGCATGTGGTGCGTGCAGATCGGCTATGGCCGCGCGGAAATGGCAGAGGCCATCGCGGCGCAGGCCATGGCGATGCCCTACGCCTCGCCCTGGTCCTTTACCACCGAACCTGCCGCGCTGCTGGCGCGCAAACTGGCCGAAATGACGCCGGGCGATCTCAACACCGTGCATTTCACCGCTGGCGGGTCCACCGCTGTGGACACGGCCATCCGCGCGATGCAGTTCCTCAACAACCGCCTTGGCCGCCCGGACAAGAAAATCGTGCTCTCGCGGGAAAAGGCCTATCACGGCTCCACCTATCTCGCTGCAACCATGACCGGCAAGGAACGCTTCAAGACCCGCTTTGACAAGGCGGATAATCTGGTCCGGTTTCTGCCCGATGTGAACCCCTACCACCGCCCCAAAGACATGGGCATGGCGGCTTGGTGCGATGCAAAAATCGCTGACTTTGAACAGATGATCGCCGAGATCGGCCCCGAGCATATCGGCGCCTTCATTGCGGAACCGATTCTGTGTTCCGGCGGCGTTATCGTCCCTCCGCCCGGCTATCATCAACGCACCCATGAAATCTGTCGCCGCCACGACATTCTCTATATCTCGGATGAGGTCGTGACCGGCTTTGGCCGGTTGGGCCATTGGTTCGCCTCACAGGATGTGTTCGGCATTACCCCTGACATCATCACCTGCGCCAAGGGGCTGACCTCGGGCTATGTGCCGCTTGGGGCCTGTATTTTGTCCGATGCACTCATGGAGCACTTGGCCGGGGGGCAAGGCGACGATGTATTCTACAACGGGTACACCTATTGCGGCCATCCGGTGGCCTGCGCGGCCGCGCTCAAGAACATCGAAATCATGGAACGCGAAGACATTCTGGACCATGTCCGCCGCGTCACTCCGCATTTTCAATCCCGCCTGCGCCACATCGGCGAAACCTTCGAAATCGTCGGCGATGCGCGCGGCATGGGTCTCTTGGGCTGTCTCGAATGCCGACCCGACCTGAGCGAGGAAACCTATGCCAAACACCTGCAATTCGGGGTCAAGCTTGATGCCCTCTGCGAGGCGCAGGGCCTCTTGCTGCGTCCGTTTGGCAATATGGCGGTGTTCTCACCGCCGCTGATCATCACAACAGATGAGATAGATGAAATGTTCGATATCATGGAGGCGGGGCTGAGCCAGCTGAGCGCCGAATACACTGGTTGAAGTCGCGCGCCTGCAGGCGGATACCGATCCCGGCACCATCGCAGACACCTTGCTCCGCGATGGCGGCGTGGTGGTCGAGACCGTGGCAGGGCTGCGCTGCTGGATCGCATCACCTGTGATCTGCGCGGCCCGTTCGATGTGCAGGGGCATAAGTTTTCAAATGATTTCAACGGCGACAAGACACGCCGTCCGGGCAGCATCCACAAGCTTTCAGAGGCCGCAGCAGAAATCCTCGCGCATCCGGTAGCCATAGAAGTGGCCGACCGCGTGTTGAAACGCTATTGCATCAATTACCGCATCGGATCATCAACCGCGATCGAGATCCTGCAGGGTGAAAAGGCGCAGGTGCTGCACCGCGACGATGATTTCTATCCGATCCGCATTCCGGGGGTGGAATTCCAGATTTCCACCATGTGGGCGCTGGATGATTTCACCACCGATAATGGCGCGTCGTGCCCGGCTCGCAAGACCTGCGCCCGCTCAAGGGGTTGATCACCACCTACTCGCTGGGCTGGCTGCGTCAGGAAGAAAACATGTACCTCTCGGTGCCGAAATCCAAGGCGGATAGATACCCCGACGCGGTGCGCCGCCTGATGGGCTATCAAGGGCACGGGCGCAATCTCGGCGTCTACCCCGGCGATCCCGATGGATATTGGTTCGACGCCTGAGCGGTTGCAATCAGTGCGATTTGGCCCCCGGATGGGATGGGGTCAAAGGGCCTGATTGCACAACCGTCACCGTCACCGTCACCGTCGATATCTCGATCCGATGCGGGACGAGGCCAGCGCAAGATCCAGAGCCTCCAAGCTGCGTAATGCTCAATCTGGGGTGACGGCGCGCCACCATGCGACCCCAGTCAGACCGAAGCGGCAAGCATACGCCAAAACAACAAGCTCTGGCCAATTTCACATGATCATTACGCCCTCGCACTTACTGAATGCTCATTCAGTGGATTGCGTCGATCTCCCGGTTTTGCTACGCCTGACATGATCCCAAACCAACCGGAGCGCACTATGTCCAAGTCCCTGCCCCGCCATGCCCAGACTGTCATCATCGGCGGCGGCTCCATCGGGATCAACACCGCCTATCACCTCGCCAAACTCGGCCAAACCGATGTGGTGGTGCTGGAACAGGGGCAACTCACCTCGGGCACCACATGGCATGCGGCGGGGCTGATCGTGGCGGGTCTGCTCAAATCCGAGGTCGAGTGCGAAATCTACACCCACGGCCGCGACCTCTACGCCCGGCTCGAGGCGGAAACCGGCATCTCGACCGGCTTTCGCGATGTCGGCTATCTCCAGATCGCCACTAATGAAGAGCGCGTGCACGAAATGCGTCGCGTTGCGCCCTTCATGCGCCGCTTCGGTATCAACTGCCACGAGATTTCACCCCGCGAGGCGCAGGTGCTGTTTCCCATCGGCGATCTGAGCGACGTCAAGGCCGCCTTCTACATTCCCGAGGACGGCCGCGCCAATCCGGTCGATCTGACCATGTCGCTGGCCAAGGGCGCGCGCAACTGCGGCGTGCGTATCTTCGAAGCTGTGCAGGTCGCCGATATCCTGACCCGCAACGGCACCGCCACCGGTGTACGCACCGCTGACGGGCAGACCATCACCGCCGAGAACGTGGTCCTCTGCGGCGGCATGTGGTCCCGCCAGCTTGGTGCGCGCGCGGGCCTCAACCTGCCGCTGCAGGCCGCCGAACATTATTACCTCATCACCGAAACAATCCCCGGCCTGCCCCGCAACCTGCCGGTGCTCGAAGACCCTTCGACCTACACTTATTACCGCGAGGAAGTGGGCGGCATGATGCTGGGTCTGTTCGAGCCAGAGGCGGCTGCGTGGAATCTCGGCGGCATCCCCGACAGTTTTCAGTTCGGAGAGATTGACCCGGATTGGGATCGCGTCGGCCCTGTCTTCGAACAGGCCTTTACCCGGGTGCCCAAGGCCTTGAAGTATGGCGTGAAAAAACTCTTTTGCGGACCTGAAAGCTTTACCCCAGACCTTGCCCCCCTTGTCGGCCCCACGCCCGAACTGCGCAATTGCTGGGTCGCCTGCGGCATGAATTCTCTGGGCATCCTTAATGGCGCGGGCACCGGCATGGTGCTGGCCCACTGGATCGTGGACGGGCTACCACCCCTCGATGTGACCGCGATCAACGTCAACCGTTTCTCGAAATCCTACGCCACCCCTGCCTTTCGCCGCGACCGCACACCGGAATTGCTGGGCAAGCTCTTTGGCCAGCATTTCCACAACGAAAGCCCCAAGACCGCGCGCAACGTCAAACGCTCGGTGCTCTACGACCGGCTCAGGGCGGCGGGGGCCTATTTCACCGAAGGCAACGGCTGGGAACAGCCCGACTGGTTCGCCCCCACACCCGAAGAGGCCCGGATTGAGCGGTACAGCTGGTTCCGCCAGAACTGGTTTGACTGGCACGCCGCCGAACACCGCGCCGCGCGCGAAGATGTGGTGCTGATGGACATGTCGTCGATGTCCTGTTTTCTGGTGCAGGGGCGCGACGCCTGCGCGCTGCTGTCACGCCTGTCATGTAATGAAGTCGATGTCGCGCCCGACCGCGTGGTCTATACCGCCTGGACCAACGAACGCGGCGGGTTCGAGGCAGACCTGACTGTCACCCGATTGGCGCGCGACAAATTCATGGTTGTGGTCGGCGAAAACTCGCACGGCCATACCGAAATGCGCCTGCACCGCCATATCGGCGCGGATGAATTCGTCACCATCACCGATGTCACTGCGGGCCGCACCCAGATCAACGTGCACGGCCCCAAGGCACGCGATCTGCTGTCGCGCGTGTCCCATGCGGACCTCTCGAACGACGCCTTCCCCTTCATGACTGCGCGCGAGATCGACCTCGGCTACGCCGTGGTGCTGGCGATGCGCGTGACCTTCATCGGCGAGTTGGGGTGGGAGTTGCACGTCCCCGCCACGCAGGCGGTGCAGACCTATGACCTGCTGATGCAGGCCGGTCAGGATCTGGGCCTGCGCAACGCGGGCATGCAAACGCTCAACTCGCTGCGGCTGGAAAAGGCCTATCGCGACTTTGGCATTGACCTCGACAATACCGACAACCCGATCGAGGCGGGCTTGGGCTTTGCCGTTAAGCTGGACAAACCCGGTGGTTTCATTGGCCGTGATGCTCTCGCCGCGATCAAGGCGCGGGGCACGCCGCAAACCCGGATGCTGCAATTCATGCTCCGCGACCCCGAACCGCTGCTCCATGGCAACGAGATCATTTATCTCGGGCCGGATCCTGTCGGCTATCTTCAGGTCGGGGGCTATGGTCACAGCCTCGGCGCCGCGGTCGGACTTGGCTTTGTGCAACTTGACCAGCCCCTGACGCCCGCGATCGTGGCCAAGGGCGACTGGTCGATCGAGGTGGCGGGTCAGCGTT
The DNA here is from genome assembly GCF_048262375.1 of Roseovarius sp. Lineage (GTDB taxonomy): Bacteria > Pseudomonadota > Alphaproteobacteria > Rhodobacterales > Rhodobacteraceae > Roseovarius. Next base: position 444,482 of record NZ_JBLXFE010000001.1, on the reverse strand, counting down.
TCCCGGCGGTGGCGTCGCTCAAACCGCTCTATGACCCCGACATGCACAAGATCAAGGGCTGAGCCGCTGCCTCAGAGCTGTCCCGCTGCATGCAGCAATTCCCATGCGAACCTCAGGTAACTGCTACGAAACGTATGCCCGCCCGGATGCAGGCAGGAATCAAGCACCTCCCCCTTGGGATTGCGACGGCTCTGACATTTGAGATCCTCGAACGCCATCTCGCCACTCGGGCTGAACCTGCCCAGCGCCTGATACATATCAAGCGCTTCTGCGACATCGCCCTGATGGGTTTCCAGAATGGGCCGTCCGGCCAGAGGCACCGTCGGGTCGGCCGTACCGTGAATATGCACAAGGCTCGCGGCAGGCGTGGCGCAGGTCTCGGGCGGCTTCATCCAGAACGTGCCGGCAATCGCGGCAAAACCGGCAAACCGCTCTGGCATGGTGCAGGCAAGGTTCCACACCATCATGCCCCCGGCGGAAAATCCCGCCGCCATCAACCGCTTGGTATCAATCGGAAAGCGCGCCGAGACATCCTCAATCACCGCCTCGACATACCGAAATTCCTCTGACCCATCACTGTCCATATGGCGCGGCGCATAGGGAATTACCCAATCGTCATCGGCAGATTTGAGTGCGATCAGCGCCAGCCCCATATCTGACACGACCCGGCGCAGGCTCTTGTTCAGCATCACCGCCGCCGCCGACCCGCGATAGCCATGGGCAAACACCACCGCCCCGACCGGCCCGCTCACTTGCCCCTCCGGCATCGCAATCCGGTAATGCCGGTCGCCAAGCTGGCAATCGGTATCGGGCCCACAAGCCAAGGCCGGGACCGCCCCGCAGAGCACCGACAGAGCCAAGACCACACCAAGAAGACGCATCACATGCTCCTGCAACAGATTGGGATTTGCCTGTACCCTACCCTGCCAGAGCCAAGTCACAAGCGTGTGCCGTTCTGCATCCGATCACATGGAAGTGATTCATGAGCCGCGCACGGATCAACTCTTTGGTAACCGACATGCGGTTGGATGGGCGCATCCTGCCAGATGACGGAGACGCCGCATGACTCGATTAGCCCTCATCGCCCTGCTGGCGCTTGGCCTCTGTCAGGGCACGGGCGCACAGGCCCAATCCCTGACAGAGGTCAGAACCCAGCTTCAGGCGGCGCTGCAACGCAGCCTGAGCCGCTCGATGATGGATGGCGCGCTACCGCATCTCGATCTGACCACCGGACAGTTGAGTAAATTCTACCCCACCGAAAACCACGAGATCATCCTCAAAATGGATCAGGTCTATGTGATGTGCGCAACCCTCCTTGGCCCCGATGGCAAGGAGGTGCCGGTGGATTACTACATCACGCAGAGCGGCGGCCGCTATGGCGTCATCCGAACCGAAATCAACAACCGCACCCCGCTCAAGGCGCTGATGGACGCAGGCCGCGCCACCCGGCTGGAGTGAGAGCATGACCATGACCGAAGGAGCAGCGCTGCGCACGCCGACACTGGGGCTTTATCTCAAGCTGACGGCGGTGATGGTGCCAACGTTCATGCTCTTTGCCGCCTCGGGTCTTATATGGCTCAGCGAAAAGAACCTCCTTCGCAGCGAAGAGGCGATGGCAATGCGTATCGGCAATGCCACCGCGCGGCTTGGCGGCGCGTTGGAACGCTTCAGCGATCAGAGCGACGGGCCAGTGGATTGGGCCAGCCCCTATGTCACCGACCTCATGCAGACCCTGCTGGGTGACCCCGCGATCCGCTGCGTCGAACTGATCGAACCCGACACCCGCAACGTCTTGGCGGTGGTGCCAGAGGGGCTTGGCTGCCGCGGAGCGGAAATCGCGCTGGCGCTCCCCTACGAGGTATTCTCTTGGCCCATCACAGAACTGGTCACCCGCTTTGACGAGCGCGAAATCGCCACCGTAAAACGCTATCAGCGCGACTTTCTGTTGCTCTTGCTGGCGGGTGGCATCCTGATTGCCACCATCGCCAACTGGGTCTCGTTTCGAGTCATCGTCGGCCGCCCGTTGCGCCGCCTGATCGCCCGGCTGGAAGAGGCGCGCGAAATCGCAGTGATCGCCAATGACGCGAAATCCGATTTTCTTGCCAAGATGAGCCATGAGATTCGCACGCCGATGAATGGGATCATCGGCATGGCCGACATGCTCTCGGAAACCGAATTGACACCGGAACAGGACAGTTATGTCAGCACCATGGTCCGCTCCGGCGACGCGCTTCTGACCATCATCAACGACATACTCGATTTCTCCAAGATCGAGGCGGGCAAGCTGACGCTTGCGCGCGAACCCTACCGCCTGCGCGAAATTGTCGAGGACGTGACCCAGCTTCTCGCCCCTCTGGCCGCGCGCAAGGGGCTGATGCTCTATGCCGATGTCGCCCCCGACCTGCCCGAGATCATGCTCGGCGACGCCGGGCGGCTGCGTCAGATTCTGGTGAATATCGCGGGCAATGCGGTGAAGTTCACGCTTGAGGGCCATGTCGCCCTGCGCGCCAGTGCGGCCAGCCCCGGCCAGATCGTGATCTCCGTCCACGACAGCGGCGTGGGCATCCCCGAGGATCAGCAAGACAAGGTCTTCACCGCCTTCGAGCAGGTTGACAACACCGCCACCCGCAGCTTTGGCGGCACCGGTCTGGGGCTCGCCGTGAGCCGTCAGTTGGTGGCCCTGATGGGCGGCACACTCAGCCTCTCCTCCCGCGAGGGTCAGGGTACGAGGTTCGACATCACCCTCCCGCTCATCCCGCAAGAGGCCAGCGGTCGCGGCCTGCGCGCGGCCCCTCTGGCCCTGCCCAACCAGAAACCGCCGGTAATCTGGTTGTTCGATCCCTGCGCCGACCGGCGCGCCGGGCTGGCGGCGCCGCTCACCCATCTCGGGGCCGTCGTGCGGGATGGCTGCCGCCCCGGCGACCTGCCTGCTCCGGTCCGTGCGACGCCGCCCGATCTCATCTTGCGCGATGACCGGGTTCCGGAAACCGACGTGCCCGAGGCGACACCGCAAATTCTCATGTCAGACCGCGCTCTGGTGCCTGACGCACAGACCTGCTCTGTGCTGCGCAAACCCCTGCGCCACGCCCTGATGATCGAGGCCGTGCGCGCCGCACTGACCGGCAGTCTGGCGGCGGTCCCGACCGAACAGACGTCGGCGCGCCGCGCCGAGGGCTGGGCCGAGGGGCTGCACATCCTTGCCGTCGATGACAACGCCACCAATCGCCTGCTGCTCGAGCGCTACTTTGCCCGCTCCGGCGCGGCGCTGCGCCTTGCCGCCAGCGGGGCCGAGGCAGTGGCGCTCTATGGCGCACAGCCTGCCGATCTGGTGTTGATGGATGTCTCGATGCCCGGCATGGACGGCTATCAGGCCACCGGCCTGATCCGCACTCAAGAGGCGGCACAGGACCTGCCGCCCGCGCATGTGGTGGCGGTCACGGCCAATGTTCTCGAACAGCACCGGCAAGAGGCGCATCTGGCTGGCATGGACGGGTTCTTGGGCAAGCCGCTGCGCAAGGCGGATCTGATCGCCTATGTCGCCCGTCTGTGCGAGAGCGGCGATCTGGCCCTACGGAACCGCCAGCACCGTCCGGCTGCCGAATAGGCGCGGCGCTCAGCCCTCTCCTGATCTATCCCGCCACCGGTTGACGATCGGATAACGACGATCCAGCCAGAACGCCCGCTGGCTCAGCCGCGTGCCAGGGGCAGCCTGAAACCGCTTGTATTCACTGATATAAAGCAGATTCTCGACCCGCTTGGCATCCCCGAGATCATAGCCCGCCGCCACGCAATCCGAAATCGAGCCATCCTGATCCACCAGAATATCCAGAATGCCGTCCAGCACCGGATAGTCGGGCAACGAATCGCTGTCCTTCTGATCGGCGCGCAATTCCGCACTGGGGGGTTTGTCGATCACCCGCGCCGGGATCACCGCACCGGATGCCCCCTGCATCCAGCCGCGATGATGGGCATTGCGCCAGCGGCAAATCTCGAACACCCGCGTCTTGTAGAGATCCTTGATCGGGTTATAGCCCCCGGCCATATCGCCATAAATCGTGGCATAACCCACCGCCACCTCGGATTTGTTGCCCGTGGTCAGCAGCATCTCGCCAAACTTGTTGCTGAGCGCCATGAGCAGCAGCCCCCGCAGACGGGACTGGATGTTCTCCTCGGTCAGATCCGGTGCCATCCCCTCAAACAACGGCGCAAGTGTTGCCGTGATCGCCGCCCGGCCTTCGGCAATCGGCACAAAATCATAGCGACACCCCAAGTTCTCAGCGACCGCTTTAGCGTCCTCCAGCGACTCGGGCGAAGTGTATTCCGAAGGCAACATCACACAGCGGACATTCTCGGCACCCACCGCATCCACCGCAATCGTTGCCACGATGGCGCTGTCCACCCCGCCCGAAAGGCCCAGCAAGACCTTTGAGAACCCCGCCTTACGCAGGTAATCGCGCAACGACAGAACCATGGCGTGATAATCCTGCTCCATGGCATCCGGCAGATGCGCCAGATCGCCCGGCACCGCGCGCCAGCCCTCGGTTCCCCGCTCCAGATCCAGATGCGCGATCGCCTCTTGGAACATCGGCAGTTGCAGCGCCAGCGCCCCACCGGGGTTCAGAACAAACGATCCGCCGTCGAACACCTGATCGTCCTGCGCGCCCACGAGGTTGAGGTAAATCAGCGGCAATCCGGTCTCGATCACCCGCGCCACCATCATGTTCTGGCGCAGATCCATTTTGTTGCGGTAATGCGGTGATCCATTGGGCACCAGCAGCATTTCAGCACCGGTTTCGGCCAATGTCTCGGTGACATCCTCGTGCCAGGCGTCCTCACATATCGGACTGCCGATCCGCACCCCCGCCACCGTATAGGGTCCCGCCACCGGCCCACTCTCAAAGAGCCGCTCCTCGTCAAACACGGTCTCATTGGGCAGATGATGCTTGAGCACGCAGGCGCGCACAGCACCACCCTGCAAGACGTAATAGGCATTATAGAGACCGACACCATCCAGCGCAGGGCCGCCAATCGCCAGAGCCGGACCCTCGGCACACGTGCGCGCCAGCGTTTCGATCGTGGCAATCGCCGCCTGATGAAACGCGGGCTTTCGCACCAGATCCTGCGTGTTATAGCCGGTGATGAACATTTCCGGCAGCGCCACAAGATCGGCCCCCGCCGCGCGCCCCTCTTCCCATGCCGCACGCACCAGACGCGCATTGCCCGCCAGATCCCCCACCGTCGGGTTCAACTGCGCCAGCGTCAGGCGAAACCTGTCACCCATATCCTTGCCCTCTGCTTATCCTTGCGCCTGATGTAGCAGATCACCGCCGGAGGGAAAGACGATTTGGCCAAAACCCGTTGTCAGCCCCTGCCCCGTCCTCTAGATTTGTCTCAGCCGCCGCATCATCGGGCGGGATCGGGCATCGGGGCAGATATGAACTTTTCGCTGACAAGACCCATCCTTCTGTGCATCGCACTTGGCGCCGCCAGCATGGCCGCCGCTCAGGATGGCGAGGTCCAGACCAAGCAATATGACGATGGCGGCATCTACGAGGGCACATTCAAGGACGGTCTGCAACACGGCACCGGCACCTACACCCTGCCCAACGGCTATGAATATACCGGCGAGTGGGTCGAAGGCGAGATCAGGGGCAAAGGTGTTGCCCGCTTTCCAAACGGCTCGGTCTATGAGGGCGAGTTTGCCCGCGGCAAACCCAATGGCGTGGGCAAGATCGTGTTCACCGATGGCGGCACCTATGAGGGCGCATGGGAGGATGGCAAGATCACCGGCCAAGGCGTGGCAATCTATGCCAATGGCGTCCGGTTTGACGGGGGCTTTCTCAACGCCATGCACCACGGGCGCGGCCAGATGCAGAGCCCGGTCGGCTATGTCTATGACGGGGATTGGGTCAATGGCGTCAAAGAGGGCATGGCCAAGATCACCTATCCCGATGGCGCAGTCTATGAGGGGGCTGTCGCCCGCGGCGCACGCGAGGGTGAGGGAACTCTCACCATGCCCGACGGGCTGATCTATCAGGGTACATGGCGCGCCGGAGAGATTGATGGCAAGGGCAAGCTGACCCAGCCCAACGGCGATGTCTACGAGGGGGATCTCGTGGCCGGACGGCGCGAGGGCATGGGCCGCGTGACCTATCAGAATGGCGATGTCTACGACGGCGCGTTCAAGGATGACCGACGCCACGGCCAAGGCAGATTCACTGGCACCGATGGCTATCTCTACGAGGGTGAATGGGTCGCGGGCAAAATCTCGGGTCAGGGGCGCGTGACCTATCCCGATGGCTCGGTCTATGAGGGGCAATTCCGCGACGATCTTGCCAATGGCGACGGCAAAATCATCTACCCCGACGGCTCCACCTATGAGGGTGCGTGGGTCGGTGGGGTGATCGAGGGCACCGGACGCGCCACCTATCCCAATGGCCTTGTCTATGAGGGCGAATTCCAGAACGCCCGCAATCATGGTACGGGCATCATGACCTACGCGGACGGCTATCGCTACGAGGGCGCGTGGCAGAATGGCCAACGCCACGGTCAGGGAACGGCCGTCTATCCCGATGGCACCATCTATGTCGGAGGATTCGTAGACGGTCAGCGCCACGGTGAGGGCAAGATCACCATGCCCGATGGCTTTGTCTATGAGGGCGAATGGCAGAACGGTGAAATCTCGGGGCACGGCGTGGCCACCTACACCAATGGCGATGTCTATGAGGGCATGTTCCGCGCCGGCAAGCGGCAAGGCGAAGGCACCATGCGCTATGCCACCGGCCAAGAGGCCAGCGGCACATGGGAAGACGGCGCGCTGTCAGAGGTCACGACCAAGACCGAGTGATCAGACGATACGCCCCGCGTCCAGATCGCCCAACACCCGCGCAGCCCCGTCCAGCACTGCACGGCGCCGCACCTCGTCCATCTTGTCCCAGGTGCGATAGACCGGCCCCATGCGCGGATTGCACCCGATTCTTTCCCGGTGCCGGACCAGAAAATCCCAATAGAGCAGGTTGAAGGGACAGGCGTTCTCTCCGGTCTTTTCCTTGACCGCATAGGCGCAGGACCGGCAATAATCCGACATCTTGTCGATGTAATTGCCAGAACTCACATAGGGTTTGCTGGCAATGATGCCGCCATCGGCAAACTGGCTCATCCCGATCACATTCGGGGCCTCGACCCATTCAAACGCATCGGCATAAACCGCCAGATACCACTCATGCACCTGCCCCGGATCAATCCCGGCCAAAAGCGCGAAATTACCCGTCACCATCAGGCGTTGGATATGATGGGCATAGGCCTCTTTCCGGGTCTGCCCCACCACATGTGCGATGCAATTCATCCGCGTTTCACCGCCCCAGAACATCGCGGGCAGCGGGCGCCCATGCCGCAGCACATTGCGCCGCACATAGCCCGGCCCCTCGCGAAAATAGATGCCGCGCATATATTCGCGCCAGCCGATCACCTGTCGGATATAGCCCTCGGCGGCATTGATCGGCACAAGGCCCGCCTGCCATTGCGCGATCACACGCTCGCAAATCTCGCGCGGGCTGAGCAATCCGATATTGAGATACATGGAAATCACCGAATGATGCAGAAAGGCATCTTGCTCCAGCATCGCATCCTGATAATCGCCAAACCCCGCCAAAAGATGCTGCGCGAAATGATCCAGCGCCCGCTGCGCCGCGTCCCGCGTCACGCCATACCAAAACGGGCGCACCACTCCGAAATTTCCACCAAACCGCGCCTCGACCAGATCCAGAACCTCTTGCGTGATCGCGTCCGGCGCAAACCGCACCGGCCCCTCACGCAGCATGTCCGCCTGCGCCCGCTTGCGGTTGCCATGGTCGAAATTCCACTTGCCCCCCGCAGGCTTGTCCCCCTCCATCAGAAACCCGGTCTTGCGCCGCATCTCGCGATAGAAATACTCCAATCGCAGCTCTTTGCGCCCCTCGGCCCAGCGGTTGAATTCCTCAAGCGTGCAGATGAACCGGTCATCCGGCAGCTGCCGCACCGTCAAAGGGGCGTCCGCCAAGGCCGCGATCAGCCGCCACTCGCCGGGCTGCGTGGCGATCACCTCGCCTGCGCCATACTCCTCTGCCCGCCGCATCAATTCACCGACAATCGAAGGCGCGGCCTCGGGATCCTCCAGCCGGGTGTAGGCCACTTTCCAGCCACCCGCGCGCAATTCTTCTGCAAAATGCCGCATCGCAGCCAAGATGAGCGCGATCTTCTTGGGATGGTGCGGCACATAGCTGCCTTCCTCCATCACTTCGGCCATGACCACAATGTCGCGGGTCCTGTCCGCCGCCCGCAACGCCGAGAGATCAGGGCAGAGCTGATCCCCCAAGACCAGCACCAGCCGCGCTACCATGGCACGCGATGCCCCTGCCAATCAAAGAACCCGCCGCTATCCTCAGGCTGCAACCCTTCAATCACCCGCAGCAGATTTTCCGCTGCTTCCTCTGCAGCCACCGCTGGATGCCGCCCCAGATATTTGCGGGTGAATTCGGTCTCGACCGTGCCCGGATGCAGCGCCACGCAAATCGACGCACGGTGACTACGGCCCAGTTCAATCGCGCCGGTGTGGATCATCTGATTGAGCGCAGCCTTGGCCGTGCGGTAACTGTACCAGCCACCGAAATTATTGTCGCCAATCGACCCCACCCGTGCCGACAGCGCCGCAAAGACCGCCCGCCCCTCGCGCGGCAACAGCCGCACCGCATGTTTCAGCACCAGCGACGGCCCCACGCAATTGAGCGCGAATTGATCCATCATCGCCTGCGCGTCCACCTGCCGAAGCGCCTTTTCCGGCGCGGCACCGGCAATTTCCAACGCGCCCGTTGCGACCAGTATCAGATCAAAGGACCCCTCAAGCCGCCCAAGCACCGCCGCGATTGCCCCCTCGTCGGTCAGATCAAGCCCATCGGCACTCCGCGACAGCCCTGTGACCATCACGCCGCGCGCCAGCAAGGCGGCGCTGACCGCCCGCCCAATCCCGCCAGAGGCGCCTATGATCAATGCTCTATCCATGCTTCAGACCTAGCCGACGCCTGCGCCGTTTCAATCCCGACCATCCGCGCAATTTCGGGGTTTTCATCGCCGCGCGCCGCACTTATACTTTCCCCCATGTTGATGCAGGATCATAATACGCCCTTGCCCCACGCCCCCCGGCGTGCCGCTTGTGCTGTCCTGCTAGGCCTAAGCCGCCTCTGAGCGTGCCGTCATGGCGCGACCGCTCAGAGGATGTGCCGTTTTCGCGCCGCAGGCTTAGGATTTATTGAAAGAGACCAACATGACGAACAGCACCAAAGACCGTGTCGTGATCTTCGACACAACCTTGCGCGACGGCGAACAAAGCCCGGGCGCAACCATGACCCACGCAGAAAAGCTCGAAATTGCCGGGCTGCTCGATGATATGGGCGTCGACATTATCGAGGCGGGCTTTCCCATCGCCTCGGAGGGTGATTTCAACGCGGTCAGCGAGATTGCGAAAAACGCGAAGAGCGCCGTGATCTGCGGCCTTGCCCGCGCCAATTTCAAGGATATCGACCGCTGCTGGGAGGCGGTGAAACACGCCGCCCGCCCGCGCATCCATACCTTTATCGGCACCTCACCGCTGCACCGCGCGATTCCCAATCTCGACCGCGATCAGATGGCCGAGCGTATCCACGAGACGGTAACACATGCCCGCAATCTCTGCGACAATGTGCAATGGTCCCCGATGGATGCCACCCGCACCGAATGGGATTACCTTTGCCGCACGGTCGAGATTGCGATCAAGGCAGGGGCCACCACAATCAATATCCCCGATACCGTGGGCTATACCGCGCCCGAGGAATCCGCCTCGCTCATCCGCCGCCTGATCGAAACCGTACCCGGCGCCGATAACGTGATCTTTGCCACCCATTGCCACAATGACCTTGGCATGGCGACCGCCAACGCCCTTGCCGCCGTCGCAGGCGGCGCGCGGCAAATCGAATGCACCATCAATGGCCTTGGCGAACGCGCCGGGAACACCGCCCTCGAAGAGGTGGTGATGGCCCTCAAGGTGCGCGGCGACATCATGCCCTATGAGACCGGCGTCGACACCCGCAAGATCATGAACATCTCGCGCCGGGTCGCGGCTGTCTCGGGCTTTCCGGTGCAGTTCAACAAGGCCATCGTCGGCAAGAACGCCTTTGCCCACGAATCGGGTATCCATCAGGACGGCATGCTCAAGAACGCCGAAACCTTCGAGATCATGCGCCCCGAGGATGTAGGTCTCACCGAGACCAATATCGTCATGGGCAAGCATTCGGGCCGTGCTGCGCTGCGCTCCAAGCTCAAGGATTTGGGCTATGAAATGGCCGACAATCAGCTCAACGATGTGTTTGTCCGCTTTAAGGAACTCGCTGACCGCAAAAAGGAAATCTACGACGACGATCTCGTGGCTTTGGTCAACGCAGGCGTGGATTCCGAGAACAACCGCCTTCAGATCAAACACTTGAGGGTGATCTGCGGCACCGAGGGCCCGCAACAGGCGACGCTGACCATGGAAATCGACGGGCGCGAGGTTTCGACCGAGGCCACCGGCGACGGCCCCGTGGATGCCACCTTCAACGCGGTCAAGGCGCTCTTTCCACATGACGCGCGGCTGCAACTCTATCAGGTCCATGCCGTGACCGAAGGCACAGATGCACAGGCCACCGTGTCTGTGCGCATGGAAGAGGCGGGGCGCATCGTGATGGGCCAATCGGCGGATACCGATACGGTCGTGGCCTCGGCCAAGGCCTATGTCCACGCCCTCAACCGCCTGCTGGTGCGCCGCGAAAAAACTGGCCGCGACACCCGCGAAGTCAGCTACAAAGACGTCTCCTGACAGTGACGCCTGCCCCCTCGCCTTGGTGCCAAGGCGAGGGGATGCCATTTCAGACCAACACCGCCGTGCCCGCGACAAACGCCGCCGCAGCCAGTGCGGAGGCCAGAGTGCGCAGATGGTTGAGACGGGTCCAACGTCGCGCATAGTGCTGCCAATATTCCCGCGTCTCCACTGCCTCGGTCGCCATCAGATCAAGCCGCCGGTTCATTGGCACATTGCCCAACATCGTCACCAGCACGACCCCAATCCCATAGATCGCGGCCCCAGCGACAAACCAGTCGGATGCAAGCCCCTCAATGCGCAGCATCGCATAAACCGCGAGGACACCAGACACCGGCACCAGCCCCAAGAGGGCCACAAGAAAGGCCGAGCCATAAACTTCTCGGTTGATCAACTGCATGGCCTCAATACCTACGGTCGGGCTCGCCCGTCGCAGCGACCGCATCACGAAGTCCGAGAAGGCAAGAAAAACACCCGAAACAAGCGCCATTCCCACGGCAGTTCCGCCAAAGATCGTCAGTTCCAACAGATTTGTCATCGTCATCTTCTCCTGTTTTCTGGTTGCGGCGTGCTCAGGCTGCCGTGCGGCCCATGGTGCGGGCGCGCTCGATCCAGCGGGCGCGTTTGGCCTCCGCTGCCATCTTGACCGACCCAAATTGCACCACTTTGCGCGGCTTGATCCCGCAAAACTTCAGCACCTGATTGCGGATCACCCGCCGCGGCGGTTTGAGATAGAAAAGCGTGTCGATCAGCGTCGGCGTGTCTGACGTGATCAGCGCATCCGCCGTGCGCCCGGTCAACAGCCTGTCCCAGCCCATCCCCCGCGAATGATACTTGAAGGCAAAACCAGAGGTCAGCGCGCGGTCGAGCACCGCCTTGGCCCGCGCAGGCATCGCCCCCCACCAATAGGGATGCACGATCATCAGGTGATCGGCCCACGCGATGTTTTCCTGCCATGTGACCAGATCAGCTTCGAGCGCGGGAACATCCGCCCCGTAGCCTTCGAAATAGGGATCGAACCGCATATCGTTCAGGTCCATCCGCCGCACGGTTGCACCGCCCGCTTCGGCCCCTGCCTGATAGGCATCGGCCAGCCCGGAACAAAAGGACGTGGCGCGGGGATGAGCCACCCAGATGAATATTTTGCGTGTCATATCTGTTTCTCCATTGACTTTACACTGTGTCAATTTACACGATGTCAATAAACGGAGACTTTACACTGTGTCAAGCGAAAATCCGAGCACCCGCGAACGAATTCTCAACGCCGCGTGGAAACTCCTGGACTCAAACCCCGGCACGGCCGCGCGCATGTCCGACATAGCCAAGTCCGCCGGGGTCAGCCGACAGGCGCTCTACCTGCATTTCCCCAACAGGACAGAGCTTTTCATCGCCACAACCAGGCATCAGGACGAGGTCTTTGGTGTTCAGGGCATGTTGTCAGCCAGCCGCGCCGCAACTTCGGGTGAGGACCGGCTGGCGGCCTTTGTCACGGCTTGGGGCAATTACATCCCCAAGATATTCGGCGTCGCCAAAACCCTCATGATCATGAGCGAAACCGATGCCGACGCAGCCGGAGCATGGCATGAAAGAATGGCCGACATGCGCGAAGGCTGCGCGGCCGCCATAGCCGCCCTCGCCCGCGATGGCGTGTTGATCACGGAACAGAAAGACGCGACCGACCTGCTGTGGACCCTGTTGTCGATCCCCACATGGGAGCAGCTAACGCGCCTCTGCGACTGGCCGCAGGACCGCTATGTCTCTGAAATCCTGCGCCTCGCCCGCCTCGCGCTTTGCGGGCGGGCGTGATCCTTTAGGGTTAGGCTAGGCGGCCTTTACTCCGCCCAGTCCCAAGGGCGCACGAACTGTCCCAGCACATTGCCCACGGCCTCGTTATCGGCATCGCCCGTACGGGACACTTTCGCCACCAGTCCGCGTTTCTTGTCATCGACCACCGATGTCACTTTGGCGTCAACGCCTGCCTGCACCAGCGCGGCATTATAAATCCGGGTGATTGCCAATTTACGCAGATCCGGCTTGAACACCTTGCCCACAGCCGTCTTGGGCAGTTCTGGCAAAACCTCGACATGCTTCGGAACCGCCGCGCGCTCATGCACATGCAGCTTGCAATGCTCCAGGAGTTCCTCGCCCGTCACCGTGGCCCCGGCCACCAGCTCCACATAGGCGCAAGGGACCTCACCGGCATGCGCATCCGGCTGCCCGATAGCCCCCGCCATCGCCACCGCCTTATGCGTCATCAACGCCTCTTCGATCTCGGCAGGGTCGATATTATGGCCGCCCCGGATGATCAAATCCTTGGCGCGTCCGGTGATCCACAGATAGCCATCCGCATCAATCCGGCCCAGATCACCCGTGCGCAGATAACCGCCGTAGTAATAGAGATCCTTGTTCTTTGCCACCTCGGTATAGGTGCTGCCCGCAAACACACCGGGGTTCGAGATACAAATCTCTCCCACCTCATCGACCGCGCAATCCATCGGACCGTTCGCCGTGCCTTTGATGATCCGCACATCCGTATAGGGGAACGGCACGCCGACCGATCCCACCTTCTTGGCCCCATCCGGCGGATTGGCTGAGACCAGACAGGTCGCCTCGGTCAGACCATACCCCTCAATCACGGCAATGCCCGTGGCCGATTCGAACCGGTTGAACAGTTCAAGCGGCATCGGGGCTGACCCCGAAAACGCTTTCTTCACGCTCGATACATCCGCATCCACCTTGCGCTGCATGAGCGCGGAAACCGCCGTTGGCACAGTGATCACAAAAGTGATCTTCCAGCGCTCGCAGAGCTTCCAGAAATTGTCGAAAACCCCCTCGCCGCGATAGCCTGCAGGTGTCGGAAACACCACATGCGCCCCCGATTTGATCATCGCCATCAGGATCACATGGCAGGCAAAGACGTGGAATAACGGCAACGGACACATGACGTTGTCTTGCTCGGTGAAGAGAAGCGTATGCCCGATCCAGCCATTGTAAATCATGCCGGAATATTTGTGCTGCGCCACCTTGGGCATGCCGGTGGTGCCGCCAGTGTGGAAATAGGCCGCCACCCGGTCGCCCTTGCTATCGGCAAAGGTCAGGCTCGTGGATTGCCGGGCGACAGCCGTGTTGAAATTCATGCAATCGGCGTGATGCTGCACCACATTCTTGGGTCGGACCAGCGGCACGATCCAGCTTTTCGGCGGGCTGAGATACCGGTTCAGGTCGATCTCCAGCACCGTATGAACAGTCGGCGCATGGCGCACCGCCTCGGCGGTCTTTTGCGCGATATCGGTCTTGGGAAATGCCTTGAGCGTCACCACAACCTTGGCCCCGGTCTCGCGCAGAATGGCGCTGATCTGCTCGGGCTCAAGCAGCGGGTTGATCGGGTTGACGATGCCCGCGATCATGCCGCCGATGGTGGCCACCGCTGTCTCCAGACAGTTGGGCAGAACCAGCGCCACAACATCACTCTCGCCCAGCTTGAGGCTGCGAAAGAGGTTGGCCGCCTGACAGCACTGTTCGTGAAACTGCTGCCATGTCAGGGTTTGTGCCTTGTCCGTCGCCCCCGAGAAAAGCTGATAGCTGATCGCGGGCCGGTTAGGAAACTTGCGCGCAACCTCGCTCAACATCTGATAGAGCGTTTCCGGCCGCTCGCGCTCTGCCCAAGGCATTTCGTTCTGAATATCGAGCGCATCCTGTCGCGTCATGAACGCCATAGCTTCCATCCTCCCTGATGTCCCGCGTTCCCGGCGCAGGTTTCTCCCTTTGCGGGCAGAATGTGCGGGAAATCGGGATCGCGCAAGTTTAACGCTGCGTTTTGACGGAATTGTCAGAGAAACACCTCAACGTCCCAACGGGTAGCGTGCCCCCCGGATTACCCGGTGGATTCAACACTCCTCACCCTTCGCCCCCAAGGCAGCCTACGAACGCCCCGGCCATATCGCGCAGCATCTGCGGATAATGCCCCGGCCCTGTCGGCAATTGAGCCCCCATCGGATCAATCACCCCATGCACCGCCACGTCGCCAAACACGGTCTCGATCAGCTTCGGATCAAATTGCGGCTCTGAGAACACACAGACCGCGCTCCGCATCTCTGCCATCTCGCGCAGCGCCGCAATCCGCGCGGGCCCCGGCGCTGCGGCATCGCTCAACGCAATCGCCCCAGCGGCAGGGATATCAAACGCGGTCTCGAAATACTGATAGGCATCGTGGGACACCAAAAACGGCTTGCCTTGCACCGGTGCAAGCTGCGCGGCAATCTCTTCGGTCAGTGCCACCAGTTCCGCTTCGGCGGCCTCTGCATTGGCAGCATAGAGCGCGGCATTGGCGGGGTCGTGTTCCGCCAGTTCCCCGGCAATCAGCCCCAGCCAGACCCGCGCGTTCGCCGGATCGAGCCAGGCATGCGGATCAGCCCCATCATGGGCGTGCCCGTCGCCCGGCGCGTCCGCATCGCTGTCGGCCTGATCCCCATGTCCCTCATGCCCCGTTTCCTCATGCCCCGTTTCCTCATGCCCGCCCGCGTCATGACCATGCACATCAAACGTCACCCCCTCGCGGAACGGTAGAACGCGGCTGCCCGCCACCCCAAGCAATTCGACCACATGCGCTTCACCCGCCAGTGTTCCGATTGCCCCCTCCAGCCACGGCGTCAGCGCCTCTCCCATCCAGAACACAAGATCGGCCTCTTCCAGCGCCACCGCCTCGGAGGGGCGCATTGCGTAACCATGCGGCGAGGCACCGGGCCGCACGATCACTTCTGGCGCCCCCACGCCCTGCATGACCCGCGCCACCAGCGATTGCACCGGCGCAATATCGGTGGCCACCTTTGGCGCGTCGGCCAAGGCCCCCCCCGCCAGTGACAACCCAAGGCACATGCTCGTGAGAAAACGGATCGGCATAGGTGTCTCCATATGTGATATCATAACATCTCGGATCGCTTGATAAATGTAACCATATAACATATCAACCCCAAATGATCCCAAGTTGATCCCAGTGGAGGCCAGATGGATACGATCGGATTCGAAGCGCACGATCACAAGGGCTGCGTGCGCGATGCCCTCTGCGCCGTCGAGGCGCATTGCACGCAGCACAAGTTGCAATTCACCCCCGTCCGCCGCCGCGTGCTGGAAATCCTGCTCAGCGAACACCGTGCCATGGGTGCCTATGAAATCCTCGACATCCTGCGCGCCGAGGGGTTGGGATCTCAGCCCCCCGTGGTCTACCGCGCGCTGGATTTTCTCGTGAGCCATGGGTTTGCGCATAAAATCGAACGCCTCAACGCTTTTATCGCCTGCACCCATCCGGGACAGAATCACACCCCGGCCTTCCTCATTTGTCGCCAATGCGACGCGGTGGCCGAGGCCCATGCCGAACCCTCCAAGGGCATGTTGGGCCGGGCCGCCGCCGAATCGGGATTTGTCATCGAACAGGCGGTGGTCGAGGCGATGGGTCTCTGCCCTCAGTGTCGCGAAGGGGCCGCACCATGCGCCTGATCGAAACCAAGGGCCTCACCGTACGGTTTGGCCGCACAACCGTACTGTCCAACGTAAGCCTCGCGCTTGACCGGGGCGAGATCGTGACCATCGTCGGCCCCAACGGCTCGGGCAAATCCACCCTCCTGCGCACCCTCATTGGCGCGCAGCAACCGGCAAGCGGTCAGATCCTCCGCCGCCCCGGTCTACGCATCGGCTATGTGCCGCAAAAACTGCATATCGACCCGACATTGCCGCTAACCGTCACCCGCTTTCTCAGCCTGCCAAAGCGGCATCCTCTGGACGAAACACGCGCCGCATTGGAACAAGCGGGGCTTCCTGATCTGCGAAATCGGCAAATGGCAGACCTTTCGGGCGGTCAGTTTCAGCGTGTCCTGCTCGCCCGTGCGCTATTGGAAAAACCCGATCTGCTGATTCTAGACGAGGCCACACAGGGGCTTGATCAACCGGGGTCCGCCGCCTTTTACCGCCGCATCGAAGAGGTCCGGCGCGAACTTGGCTGTGGCGTGCTGATGGTCAGCCATGAATTGCATGTGGTGATGAGCGCCTCAGACCGGGTGATCTGCCTCAACGGCCACATCTGCTGCGAAGGCCACCCCGAGGTTGTCGCGCAAGCTGATGAATATAGGGCCATTTTTGGCACTGGCACGCAGGGGGCCTTGGCCCTCTACCGCCATGAACACAACCACGCTCACGATCATGATCATGATCACCCCCACAGCCATGAGGCCGCCGAATGATGCTCGATGATTTCATGGTCCGCGCCGCCCTGGCAGGGCTGGGCGTCGCCCTCGCCGCCGCGCCTTTGGGCAGCTTTGTGGTCTGGCGCCGCATGGCTTATTTCGGCGATGCCACGGCGCATGCTGCGATTCTCGGCGTGGCCATGGCTCTGGCCTTTTCAATGTCGGTTTTTGTCGGCGCGCTGGCGATGTCGCTGATCATGGCCACCACTGTCTCGACCCTCTCGGGGCGTGGATTTGCAATGGATACAATGCTTGGCGTGCTGGCGCATTCCGCGCTCGCCTTTGGCCTCGTCGCAGTGTCATTCCTGTCCGGCGTGCGGATCGACCTCATGGCCTATCTCTTCGGGGATATTCTGGCAGTCAGCCAAACCGACCTGTTGGTGATCTGGAGTGGAACAGCACTGGTGCTCGGCCTTCTGGCATGGCGATGGCAGGCGCTCCTCACCGCGACACTCAGCGCCGATCTGGCATGGTCCGCCGGCATCGACCCCCGCCGTGAGCAACTGGTGCTGACACTGGCCCTTGCGGTGGTGGTGGCAGTGGCGATCAAGGTGGTGGGTGTTCTCCTGATTGCGGCCATGCTGATTGTGCCCGCCGCCGCCGCCCGGCCTCTGGCGGCAACCCCTGAGCGCATGGCGGCCATGGCCACCCTCATCGCCGCCGCCTCGGCGCTTGGCGGCTTGCGACTGTCGTTTCACTTTGACACGCCCACCGGGCCAACAATCGTCTGCGTTGCGGCATTGATCTTTGGCGGCACAGCCCTGATCGGCAATGGCCTGCGACATCGCAGACAGACATCCGACTAAAATACTCGGAAATTAGTATTGACTCTTTTTGTCAGAAATATGAGGAATACCCCATCAAATCACTCGGATACCTGAAAGGACTACCGATGCACCCGATCAAAGCCGCATTGAGTGTGACAGCCCTCCTCGCCCTGACCGCACCGGTGCTGGCGCAAGAGGTCAATCTCTACTCCAGCCGCCATTACGACTCTGACGATGCGCTCTACGAGGCTTTCACCAAGGAAACCGGCATCACCGTCAACCGGATCGAAGCAGAGGCGAATGAACTGGTCGCCCGCATGAAGGCCGAGGGCGCCAATAGCCCGGCAGACGTATTCATGACGGTGGATGTGGGCAATATCGCCCGCGCCGAGGATGAGGGTCTGTTGCAACCGTTCACCTCGGAACTGGTCGAGAGCAATGTCCCCGCACATCTGCGCCACCCTGACAATCTCTGGACCGGCCTGTCGCAACGGTCGCGCATCATCTTTTACGCCAAGGACCGCGTCGATACACCGCCGCAAACCTATGAAGATCTGGCCGATCCGGCATACAAGGGTCAGATCTGCATCCGCTCCTCCACCAATATCTACAATCAGTCGCTGATGGCCTCGATGGTCGAAGTGCATGACGAAACAGAGGCCAAGGCTTGGGCGCAGGGGCTTGTTGACAACATGGCACGCGCGCCTCAGGGCGGCGATACCGACCAGTTGCGCGGCATCGTGTCGGGTGAATGCGATATCGCCGTGGCCAACACCTATTACTTTGCCCGTGGCCTTGCATCGGATGTCGATGGGCTGACCAGCGGCATCGACAATATTGGTTGGGTCTGGCCCAACCAGACCGGTCGCGGCGCGCATGTCAATCTCGTGGCGGCGGGCATTGCCGCACATGCCCCGCATAAGGATGAGGCGCTCAAACTGCTGGAATTCCTCGCCAGCGAAACCGCGCAGGCGCAATTCGCCAATGGCAACAACGAATACCCGGTTCTGGTCGGCGTTGACATCGGTGAGCATGTGGCCAAGCTGGGCGAATTCAAGGCCGACAGCACAACGCCCACCTCGTCGTTCAAACAACATGCGGCGACGGCACAGGCGATCTTCAATCAGGTTGGCTGGAACTGATCGACCGCGGCCAAGCGCGATTGCGCACACAGTGCGAATGACCTAAGGTCGGGCTCCTCAACAGGGGCCCGACCTTTTCATGACATCTGTCCGGCTGCGATTGCTGATCCTTGCGCTCCTGCCGCTGGTGGTGCTGATGCCACTGTTGCTGCTGGTGGCAATCAATCGTTGGTCATCCAATTACGACAGCCTGCTGATCACCAACGTCACAAGCGATCTGCGAATCGCGGATCAATATCTGCAACAAATCCTCACAAACACCGGAACCGATGTCACCAGCCTCGCCCGCTCACTCAGCTTTGACGAGGTGGTGCGTGCATCCCCCGCTGACCTGCCCGCCTTTCTGGATGAAAACCGGCGCAACCTTGGGCTCGATTTTCTCTACTTTCTGCCGCTTGCCGAGGCGCGCAGCCGCGCGGCCGACTGGCCGGTAATCGACACCGCCGCCAAGGGCCAGCCTGCCACTGAGATTGACATCTTTTCCCCCTTCGATCTGAGCCGCCTCCCTGAGACGGGCAATATCCTTTCAGCTCGCGCGCGGGTGCCGCTGGTCTCGACACAGGCGGCAGTGCCCTCAAACCGCAAAATCGAAGATCGCGGCATGGTCGTGCACACGGCAACGCCCGTGATAACTGCGAACCACAAAGGGGTGCTGGTAGGAGGCATCCTGCTCAACCGCAACCTTGATTTCATTGATACGATCAACGCGCTGGTCTATCGCGACACCGGGCAAACAGGCGACCGCCAAGGCACCGCCACCCTTTTTCTCGAAGATGTGCGCATCTCTACCAATGTACGGCTCTTTGCCGGTGAGCGTGCGCTAGGCACCCGCGTTTCAGCCGCAGTGCGACAGCGGGTGCTGGACGAGGGGCAAACCTGGCTCGACAGCGCCTTTGTGGTCAATGACTGGTATATCTCGGCCTATCAGCCCCTGATCGACAGCTTTGGCGACCGGGTCGGCATGCTCTATGTCGGTTTTCTTCAGGCCCCGTTCGATGCGGCCAAGCGTAATGCATACCTTCTGGTCTTGGCCGCTTTCATAGGCGTTCTGGCGGTCAGCGCCCCCCTCTTCTTGCGGCTGGCGCGCAACATCTTTGCCCCGCTCGAACGTATGACCCGCACCATGAAAGAAGTCGAGGCAGGCCACCTTGATGCCCGCATCGGCCCGCTACCCGCACGCGACGAGATCGGCGCCGTCGCCGCGCATCTCGATACGCTGCTTAATCAGGTGCAGGAACGCGACCGCGCCCTTCGCACATGGAACGAAGAACTCAATGCCCGTGTCGAGGCGCGCACCGCCGAACTGCGCGAGGCCAACGCCAAGTTAGAGACCACCTATCAACAACTGGTGATGTCAGAGAAACTCGCCTCCATCGGCGAAATCACGGCCGGTGTGGCGCATGAGATCAACAATCCTGCGGCAGTCATTCAGGGCAATCTTGACGTGATCCGCCAGACGCTGGGGACACAGACCGAACCCGTGCTGACCGAACTCGACCTCATTGACCGGCAAGTGGGACGGATAAGCGCCATCGTCGGCAAGCTCCTGCAATTCGCCCGCCCAAGCGAGTTTGGCACCTTCGAGGAAAACGTGGATATTCCAGCCGTGCTTCGCGACTGCCTTGTGCTGGTCGATCATGTGATCTCCAAGGCTGATATCAAGGTGACGATTGACGCCGCGCCCGATACGCCCTTGGTGCGGATCAATCCGGGCGAGTTGCAGCAGGTCATCATCAACCTTGTGACCAATGCCGCGCAGGCGATGAAGCGGACAGGACGGCTAGAGATCACCACCCGCGCCATGATCCGCAACGGGCATCTGGGTGCTGCTCTGATCGTGGCTGATACCGGACCGGGCATTGCTGACGATAAGCTGGCGTTGGTCTTTGACCCGTTCTTTACCACCAAACAGGGCGAGGGAACCGGGCTGGGTCTCTCGGTCAGCCAGACCCTGATCCAGCAGGCGGGCGGCCTCATCACCCTGCGCAACCGCCCCGAAGGTGGCGCGGAATTCACGGTCTGGCTACCGGCACAGGTCGACTAAAACGCTCACCTCTGCCCCGTCCCCCGTGCATGATGCAGCGCTGCCACGGCGCAGGACGCCAGCCGCGCCATATCGTCATCTGCCCGTGAGTTCAGGATGATCGGCACCCGCGCACCCAGCACCAGCCCCGCCGCCTCGGCATGGCTGAGATAGGTCAATTGCTTGGCCAGCATATTGCCCGCATCGAGATTGGGCACGACAAGGATATCCGCCCGCCCCGCCACAGGAGAGGAAATCCCCTTGATCCGCGCCGATGCAATATCCACCGCATTGTCCATGGCCAGTGGACCATCCACCAAACCGCCCGTGATCTGTCCGCGCTCCGCCATCTTGGACAGCAGCGCGGCATCCATAGACGAGGGCATATCGGGATTGACAGTCTCTACAGCCGAAAGCACACCAACCTTTGGCATCTCGATCCCAAGGCTCAGCGCGAGATCAATCGCATTCTGAACGATATCCATCTTCGTGCGCAGGTCCGGCGCGATGTTAATCGCCGCATCCGTCACCATCAGCAGATGCGCCAGCCCCGGCACATCCATCACGAACACGTGCGTCAACCGCCGCCCCGCGCGCAGCCCCACCGCCTTGTCCAGCACCGCGCGCAAGAGTTGATCAGTGTGCAGATGGCCCTTCATCAGCGCCCCTGCGCGCCCCTCATGCACCAGCGCCACAGCCCGCCGCGCTGCAGCGGCGGGGTCCGCCTCGGCGATGATCTCGATCCCGGCAAGATCCGCCCCCAAGGTCTCGGCCGCCACCGCAATCCGACCCGGATCACCGATCAGCACGGGCTCGATCAATGTATGCGACCGCGCCAAGAGGGCACCGCCCAGAGAATTGGGCTCTTCCGGACAAACCACCGCCGTGACCAGCGCCGCCAACGGCTCTGCCCGCTTCAGCAACTTCTCAAAATGGCGGTGCCGCTGCACGATCATCCCCGGCAGATCATGGCTCGAATAATTCAGCTTGCGGCGCGGGGCCTCGACCACGGCCACCCCCGACAAGATCAGCGCATCATCGCGCAACCGCCGCACCTCGGTCGCCAACGTGACCGTCAGATCCTTCTCGTTCTTGTCGGTAACCGTAACCCGGCTTTCCAACTCGTCACCAGCGTGGGCATGGTTGTGAAACACCAGACTTTGCGCACGATAGAGCGTCCCTGCCCCCGGCAAGAGATTGCCCAACACGGCCGAAACCAGCGATCCAAGAAACATTCCCGGCGCAACGGCTTCCGGCTGACCATCACCGTCGCCGTCCAGATCATAGAGATGCATCGGATTGTGATTGCCCGAAACATTGGCGAAAACCAGAAGATCATCCTGCGTACAAAGCCGCCGCAAGCTCTGGCTGTCACCGGGCTGCAATTCCTCAAAAGTGTGGTTCTCAATCTTCATGGCGCGCGGCGTCCTGTCCTCCGGGCCGGGCGTATCCCGTCAATTCAAGCGCCCGCGTTGCTGCATAGGAGTGACACCATAGGCAGATTTGTAAACCCGCGAAAAATGCCCGGGGCTCTCGAATCCGCAGGCAATCGCGATTTCCGCCACCGAAGCTTCGGATTGAATCAACAGATGCCGCGCCCGGTCCAGCCGCAAATCCATAAAGAATTTCTTGGGTGACGTGTTCAGGAACTTGCCGAAAAGCCGCTCTAATTGCCGCGTCGATATGCCGATATCCGCAGCAATTTCCGCCGGGCTCAACGGCTCTTCGATCGTCTCGCGCATCAGCGTCGTGGCCTTGCTCAGATGAGCATTGCGTATGCCGTTGCGCGATTGCAGCGAAATGCGCTGCGTCACGCTCGCCTCACGCACAGAGGCATAGACCATCTGATCCGCCACCGCGACCGACAGATCATAGCCATGATCCCGCTCAATGAGATGCAGCATCAAATCCGCCGTTGCCGTTCCACCCGAGGCGGTCACATACCGCTCATCCGCGACAAAGACATTGCGCACCAGCGGCACCTCTGGAAACCGCTCGACAAAGGCATCGTGATAATCCCAGTGAATCGCGGTCTTTACACCATTCAGAAATCCGGCCTCGGCCAATACCCATGCCCCCGAACACAGCGCGCCAATTGGCGTGCCATGCCGATTGGCGCGGCGCAGCAGATTGAACAATGCGCGCGTCCCATGCCGCCGCATATTGAGGCCCGACAGCACAAACAGCCAATCACATTGCGGGACGGTGACAAAGCCCTGATGCACCAGCGTTACGGATCCATTGGAACAGGTGGCCTGCGCACCATGCTCGGACAGAAAAGACCAACGATAGAGCGGTTGACCACTGATCAGGTTGGCAATGCGCAGCGGCTCGACCGCGCAGGAAAACGCCAGATGCGAGAATTCCTCGACCAGAGCAAAGGCGAAGTGCTGCGGTTCAGACATATCAGGCCCATCAATAAGGGAATGGTCCCTTATGTGATAAATTTAAACTATACACAATAAAAATTTCTTGTGTATACAGTTTGTATTTTGTAAAGATTGCCCAACAGCCACCCAAAGGAGGCCCCAATGGCCGCGAAGGACCGCAAAACCGCGCTCGCCGCGCATCTCAAGGAGGCAGTTCTCACCACTGCCCTGCGCCCCGGAGACGATCTTGACGAGGTGACGCTCTGCACGGACTTCGGCCTGTCGCGCACGCCCGTGCGCGAGGTGTTCCGCGAATTGGCCGGGCTTGGCTATATCGACCTGCGCGACAATCGCGGTCCGCGCGTGTCGGACCTCTCGCACACCACCCTGCGCGATTTCTTTCTGGCAGCTCCGATGATCTACGGTGCCATCCTGCGGCTCGCCGCGCGCAACGCATCCGAGCTTCAGATCGCAGCCCTGCGTGCCGCACAGGACGGGTTTCGCGCCGCCCTGCGCAGCGGCACCCCGGCCGAGCGGACCCTCGCCAACACCCGCTTTCACGAAATCACGGGCGAGATGGCCGGCAATGTCTTTCTGCTGCCCTCGTTCCACCGCCTGCTGATAGATCACGCCCGCATTGGCATGACCTTCTATCACCCCCAAACCACTGAAATGGCCGAAAACCTCTCCGAGGCCAGCCAGCAGCATGACGCCATCATCGACGCCATAGCCGCCCGTGACGAGGCCGCAGCCGCGCATTTGGCCGAAGAGCACTGGAACCTCTCGCGGGACCAGATCGAACGTTTCGTAATGCCAGCGGCCCTTGACCTGCCAATGGGCAACCTCGCCCGCTCCAACCCCGCATGAGGATCGCCATGACCCCGATATTCAGGTTCGACGGGATCTATACCCCTGTCATCACGCCCTATAACGCCGATGGATCAGTAAACCACGACGCTCTTTCAGATGTGATCGAGCATCTGATCGCGGCAGGGGTGCATGGCATCATCTCGGGCGGGTCCACCGGCGAAAACTACGCCCAGACCGTTCAGGAACGGGTGGATCTCGCACGCTTCACCCATGACCGCATCAAGGGGCGCGTGCCGCTTGTTGTTGGCACCGGCGCGATGCTGACCAACGATTCGATCGCTCTGGCTCAGGCCGCGCGCGATATCGGGGCCGATGTGATCCTCTTGGCGAGCCCCCCCTACGCGGTGCCGACCGATCGTGAAAATGCCCTCAACGCTCTCGCCATCGACCGCGCCGCCAACCTGCCGGTGATGCTCTATAATTACCCCGGTCGCACCGGCACGATGATGGGCGGGGAATTTCTCGACCGGGTCGGACGCAGCCGCAATTTCTGCGGGATCAAGGAGAGCTCGGGCGACATCAACCGCGTTCACCTGTTGGCGCGCGACTATCCGCACATTCAGCTTGGCTGCGGTATGGATGACCAAGCGCTCGAATTTTTCGCATGGGGCGCGCCATTCTGGGTGTGCGGCGGTTCCAATTTTTTGCCGCATGAACATATCGCACTCTACAATGCCTGCGTGATCGAAGGGGATTTCGCCAAGGGACGGCGCATCATGTCGGCCATGCTGCCGCTCATGCATGTGCTCGAACAGGGCGGCAAATTCATCCAGACCATCAAGCATGGCGTGACCATGACCGGCATCGACGCTGGCATCATGCGCGCGCCCCTCAAAGGGCTGAACAAGGACGACAAACGCGCGTTGGAACAGGTGGTGCGCGTGCTGAAAACCACCATTGCAACCATTACGGCGGAGGGCTGATCATGGCTTTGCTGACACATGCGGAATATGCGGCCATCGCCGCCACGCTCGACTTTGCCACCGGGGCTTTTATCGACGGGGCCTATCGCCCGGCGATTTCGGGCAAGACCTTTGCCACACTGAACCCGGCCACCGGCGAGACCTTGGCCCAAATCGCCGCGTGCGGGGCCGAGGATGTGGAGTTTGCCGTCACCAAGGCGCGCGCCGCCTTTGACGACGGCCGCTGGTCGCGCCTGCACCCGTCCGAGCGTAAGGCGGTTTTGATCCGGCTGGCCAAGCTGATCACCCGCAACGCACGCGAACTCGCGGTGATGGAGAGCCTCGATTCAGGCAAGACCATCTATGACTGCGAAACCGTGGATGTGCCTGAAACCATCAACTGTCTGAAATGGCACGCCGAACTGATCGACAAGATCTATGACCAAGTCAGCCCGGCCTCTGACAACCATATCGCCATGGTGCTGCGCGAGCCGATTGGAATCGTGGGTCTCGTACTGCCATGGAATTTCCCCCTGTTGATGCTGGCATGGAAAATCGGCCCGGCCTTGGCCGCTGGCTGTTCCGTCGTGCTCAAACCCGCCGAAGAAACCTCACTCACTGCGCTGCGCATCGCTGAACTGGCGCATGAGGCGGGGGTGCCGCGCGGTGTGCTCAATGTCCTGCCCGGCAGCGGCCCGGATGTGGGTGAACCCTTGGGCCGTCATCTGGATGTGGACATGGTCAGCTTCACCGGCTCGACCGAAACCGGCAAACGCTTCTTGCACTACTCCGCCGACAGCAACGCCAAAGAGGTGGTTCTGGAAATGGGCGGCAAGAACCCGGCCATTGTCATGGATGACGCTGAAAACCTCGACCGGGTCGCCGCGCATATCGTCAACGGCGCCTTCTGGAACATGGGCGAGAATTGTTCCGCCACCTCGCGGCTGATCGTGCACCGCGCCATCAAGGACGATCTCTTGACCCGCATCACCGCTCATGCCCGCGAATGGGTGGTGGGCGACCCGCTCGATCCCGAAACCCGCGTTGGCGCTCTGGTCAGCCAAGGCCATTATGCCAAAGTCTGCGGCTTTCTCGATCAGGCCGACACCATCCTCTTGGGCGGCAAGGCCGAAAACGGCTTTGTCGAGCCGACCATCGTGTCCGTGCCCGGCAACGATCACCCGCTGGCGCGTCAGGAGATCTTTGGCCCGGTGTTAACCGTGATCGAGGTCAGCAGCTTTGACGAGGCAATATCCGTGGCCAATGACACCGATTATGGCCTCTGCGCCGCCCTCTTTACCGCCAATGCCAAACGGGCCCTGCGCGGCGCACGGATGCTGCGCGCCGGCACTGTGACGGTCAACAGCTTTGGCGAGGGCGACATCAGCACCCCCTTTGGCGGCTACAAGCAATCGGGCTTTGGCGGGCGGGACAACAGTATCCACGCGCATGATCAATACACCCAGCTGAAAACCATCTGGCTCGATCTGGCCGATGACGCGGATGAGGCGGTGGATTGACACGCTACACTGCCCACTCCCTGCCCGCCCATCTGGGCCCCGCTGCCTGGAATGCGGTCCTGCCCCCTCAGGACGCGCATCTCCGGCTGGAGGGCGACCAAACCGCCGATGTGGTGATAATCGGCGCGGGCTTTGCCGGACTGGCAGCAGCACGGCGGCTGACTCAACTCATGCCCGGCGCTCAGATCGCCCTGCTTGACGCAGGCCGCATCGCCGAAGGCGCGGCGGGGCGCAACTCGGGCTTCATGATCGATCTGCCGCACGAGCTGACATCCGAAGACTACGCAGGCACGGGCGATGACCTTACAATAATCGCCCTGAATCGTAAGGCTTGTAACTTCGCCCGCGCTGCGGTGGAGGACTATGGCATCGACCCCGCCTTCTTTGATCCGGCAGGCAAGGTGAACGGCGCCGCAAGCGAGACCGCCCACGCACATAACCAGAGCTATGCGCGCCATCTTGCCAGCTTGGGCGAGACCTCCGAAATGCTTGATGCCCAAGCCATGTCAGAGCTGACCGGCAGCGCGCATTACCGCTCTGGCCTCTATACACCCGGCACGGTGATGCTCCAGCCCGCAGGTTATGTCCGGGGGCTGGCTTCGGGGCTAAGTCGCGACGGAGTAAGGATTTTCGAGAAAAGTCCCGTCACAGAATTCTCACGTCAAGGCACTGGCTGGCAGGTGCAAACGCCCCACGGACGGCTCAGCGCGGGCAAGGTGATCCTGACCGTCAATGGTCATCTTGAAAGCTTTGGCATCGCCCGCGGGCGGCTGATGCAGCTCTTTCTTTTTGCCACAATGACCCCAGATCTCGACCCAGACACGCTGGCACGCTTGGGCGGGCAATCCCGATGGGGCGTCACGCCCTCGGACCCCATGGGTACCACCCTGCGCCGGATCGACACGCCTCAGGGCGGCAACCGTATCATCACCCGCACCTGCGCCGCGCTACGCCCCGGCATGCGCCCGACCAAGGCCGATCTTGGCCGCGCCGCGCGTGTCATGCAACGCAAATTCGATCAACGATTTCCGCAACTTGCGGGCATGCGGATGGAACACACATGGGCCGGGCATCTCTGCCTCAGCCTCAATGGCGTGGCAGTCATGCGCGAGATTGAACAGGGACTCTATACCGGCTGCGTCCAAAACGGCCTTGGCACCGCACGCGGCACCCTGACGGGTATCGGCGCGGCCGAGTTGGCGGCGGGCATTTCAACCGAAATCACCCGCCATTTCACCGCCGAGGCAGAGCCAAAACGCCTGCCCCCCCAGCCCCTGCGCGAGATCGGGGCCAATGCTGTCCTGCGCTTCAAGGAATGGCGCGCACGCGACGAATGACCCGTCGGATCACAGCGCGCGGGCGGTTTGACGCAATTCGAATTTCTGGATCTTGCCGGTGGACGTTTTCGGAAGCTCCTGAAAAACAACGGCTTTCGGGGTCTTAAAACCCGCCAGCCGCTCTCGTGCAAAGGCAATCAATTCTGCCTCACTGACCTCGGCCCCATCCTTCAACTCGACAAAGGCGCAGGGCACCTCGCCCCATTTCTCGTCCTGCTTGGCCACGACGGCACAGAGCATCACCGCCGGATGCCGCATCAACACGCCCTCCACCTCGACCGAGGAAATATTCTCGCCACCCGAGATGATGATATCCTTGGCCCGGTCCGCGATCTTGAGATAACCGTCGGGGTGCTGAAACGCGATGTCGCCGGAATGGAAATAACCGCCGCAAAACGCCTCTTCCGTCGCTGCCGTATTCTTGAGATAGCCTTTCATCACCGCATTGCCGCGGATCATGATTTCGCCCAGCGTCTCGCCGTCCATCGGGATTTGCACCATGGTATCCGGGTCCATTGCGGTGATGTCCTCCATCATTGGCATGAGAACCCCGGTGCGCGCCTTGATCGTATAACGTTCTTCATCGGGCAGATCGTCCCAATCCTCCTGCCAAAGGCATTCGGTGACATGGCCATAGGTCTCTGTCAGGCCGTACACCTGCGTTACCTTGAATCCCAGAGGCTCGATCGCGGCCAGTGTCGCTGCAGGTGGCGGCGCACCTGCAGTGAATGCATCAACAATATGGTCAAACTTGCGCCGCTCGCCATCTTTGGCGTTGACGATCATGTTGAGCACGATGGGCGCACCACCGAAATGCGTCACCCCCTCATCGGCGATCGCGTCATAGATAGCCTTGGCGGTGACATCGCGGCAGCATACCACCGTGCCCCCCAGCATCGGCATCAACCAAACATGGTTCCAGTTGTTGCAATGAAATAGCGGCACAATGGTCAGATAGGTGGGGTGGCGCGGCAATTGCCAGCTAACGACGGTGCCCATGGTCATCAGATACGCGCCGCGATGGTGATAGACCACACCCTTGGGCCGCCCGGTAGTGCCAGAGGTGTAATTGAGCGCAAGGCTCTCCCATTCATCCTCGGGCATGATCCACGGGAAATCGGGATCGCCCGAGGCCAGCAGCTCTTCGTATTCCATGTAATGGCCATGGGCATGCACGCCTGCCGCATCGTCGGCCACCTCGACCACGCCCGGCGGCGGCCCGTCCATCAGCTCGATCGCCTGTGCCAGCACCGGCAGGAATTGCGGATCGCAGAGCACCAGCCGCGCGCCGCCATGGTCAAGGATATAAGCGATAGTATCGGCCTCAAGCCGGGTATTGATCGCGTTGAGTACCGCGCCACAGGCGGGCACCCCGAAATGCGCCTCGCAATGGGCGGGGATATTGGGCAGGAGCGTGGACACCACATCGCCCGGTTCGATCCCCAGCTTGACCAGCGCAGAGGCCAGCCGAGACACCCGCGCGCGATACTCCGCATAACTCCGTCGCGTATCGCCATAAACCAGCGCCTCGCGTGTGGGAAAGAGCTGCGCCGCGCGCCTCAGATGCGACAACGGCGTCAGCGCCACGAAATTCGCGGCGCATTTGCCAAGCCCCGTCTCATCCTTCATCCACCCCATCGGGCCCTCCCTGATTCTCACCCCTCGGTTGGGCGAGATTAAGGAAATTCACAGGGTTTTCAAAGCGAGACTGCAGTAGAGAGCCTGAAACAGATTCAGGCTGATCTAACGGGATATCAAATCGTCACAGCCCCAGCTTGGCCAGCACGATGTCATTGACCGCTTTGGGGTTGGCCTTGCCGCCGGTGGCCTTCATCACCTGCCCCACAAACCAGCCCGCCAGCTTGGGATTGGCCTGCGCCTTTTCCACCTGCGCGGGGTTGGCGGTGATGATCTCGTCCACAGCGGCCTCAATCGCGCCGGTGTCCGTCACCTGCTTCATGCCGCGCGCCTCGACGATCTCTTCGGGATTGCCGCCTTCGGTATAGACGATTTCAAAGAGGTCCTTGGCGATCTTGCCGGAAATCGCATCAGATTTGATCAAACGCACAATGGCCGCCAGTTGCACGGGGCTAACCGGGCTTTCCTCGATAGAATGATCCTCTTTCTTGAGGCGTCCAAAAAGCTCATTGATCACCCAGTTCGCCGCCAGCTTGCCATCGCCCGCACCCGCCGCCACCGCCTCGAAATAGGCGGCATTGGCCAGATCGGCGGTCAGCACGCTGGCATCATATTCGCTCAGGCCAAATTCCAGCACAAACCGCGCCTTCTTGGCGTCGGGCAGTTCCGGCAGATTGGCGGCAATCTCATCGACCCATGACTGCTCTATTTCCAGCGGCAGCAGGTCAGGATCGGGGAAATAGCGGTAATCATGCGCCTCTTCCTTGGAGCGCATGGAGCGGGTCTCGTTCTTGTCAGGATCATAGAGCCGGGTTTCTTGAACCACCGTGCCGCCTGCCTCGACGATTCCGATCTGGCGCCGCGCCTCGTAATCAATCGCCATCTGGATAAAACGCATCGAGTTCATGTTCTTGATCTCGCAACGCGTGCCGAGATGGCTGAAATCCTGCGTTTCCATGTATTTCTCATACTGGCCCGGACGGCAGATCGACACGTTCACATCCGCCCGCAGGTTGCCGTTCTGCATGTTGCCGTCGCAGGTACCAAGATAGCGCAGGATCTGGCGCAGCTTGGTCACATAGGCGGCGGCCTCTTCGGGACCGCGAATATCCGGACGGCTCACGATTTCCATCAGGCAGACACCGGTGCGGTTCAGGTCAACAAAGGACATCGCCGGGTCCATATCATGAATCGACTTGCCCGCGTCCTGCTCCATATGGATGCGCTCGATCCGCACCATACGCGCCACGCCGGGTCCCATATCGACCAGAATTTCACCCTCGCCCACCAGCGGATGGTAAAGCTGGCTGATCTGATAGCCCTGCGGCAGGTCGGGATAAAAATAATTCTTGCGGTCAAAGGCTGACCAGAGGTTGATTTTCGCCTTGAGGCCCAGCCCCGTGCGCACGGCCTGTTCGACGCAGAATTCGTTAATGACAGGCAACATACCCGGCATCGCGGCATCCACAAAAGACACGTTCGAATTGGGTTCTGCCCCGAATTGCGTCGAGGCCCCGGAAAACAGCTTGGACTTCGAGGCCACCTGCGCGTGCACCTCCATCCCGATCACAAGCTCCCAATCGTGCTTGGCGCCTGCGATCACGCGGGGTTTCGGCGCTTCATAGGTGAGATCGAGCATATCCATGCCTCCGGCTGACGTATCAGAGGCGTTCTAGGACAGCGATCCGGAGGGGGCAAGAGGGCTGGGAGCGTCAGAGGGGCGCTGCGGCATAACTTTCCAACGGAAAAACGCTCCCAAACAAGCGGAATCATGGGCACCAAGAACGAGAGTATTGAAGTTCTATGAACCCACACATACTACTGGTCTAAACATTCAGGTCTTAACACGGGTTAGAACAATGGCATTTGCTTCGCTTGAATCTCTAGACGGCTTTACAGTTTTTGAAGGTCGCATACTGGACTTTCAAATCGTCTTCAATGATGCCACTTTTGTATCCGCGAGCTATACATACTCGTTTTCAACAGCCGGGGGCACCGCTGATTCAAGCGATTTCGGCGGAACTGGCGATAGCGAAACAATATTCTTCAGCATCAATCCAGCAGAGAACGTGACTGTTGCGTCGTTTTCAATGTCTGCTGTTCTCGATGGTCTCGAAGAGGGTCAAGAAAACCTCTTTCTGAACGTATCGTTCAACGGTATCGCCTTCGAGGATAATTCAACCTCAAAATCGTTCGAGATTTTCATCTTGGATGCCGCCGAGAACGTCCCGCCGCAAGGCACGGTTACCATTGAAGGAGAGCCCTTCGCAGGGAACACCCTGACTGTGGATCCATCAGGGTTGTCAGACGCGGATGGGATCGGAGAGTTCTTCTATCAATGGCTGCGGGACGGGGTGCCAATCGCCGGAGCGACGGATTTCAGCTATGTTGTGGTGTCAGAGGATATCGGGACGTCACTGACTGCGCGCGTGTCCTACACAGATCTTCTTGGAACAGATGAATCCGTTGTTTCAAATTCAGAACTCGTGGTTCTCGAACCCACCACAGGTGGAAATGATCTAATTCTGGGCACACCGTTCAACGATACCTTGGCCGGTGGTGCAGGGGACGACACCTTATTCGGCAACGACGGAGATGACGTGCTGGCAGGCGGCATCGACAATGATTCCCTCGAAGGCGGGAATGGCAATGACTCGATCTCGGGGTCGGATGGCGACGATGTGATTAATGGCGGCCTCGGCAATGACCAGATCGGTGGCGGTATTGGCAATGACACGATTGATGGCGGTGATGGCGACGACACCATGGGGGCTGGTGCTGGCGATGATTCCGTGTTGGGCGGCGCTGGCAATGACATTGTTGCGGGTGGCGCGGGCAATGACACGCTCGACGGCGGCGACGGCAATGACAGCATGTCCGGGAGTTTCGGAAATGACCTCATCTTTGGTGGTGACGGCGATGATGACATCGGCGGCGGCACCGGCCAGGACACAATTGACGCCGGCGCCGGTAATGACCGCGTGGGCGGCGGCGAGGGCAATGACAGCATTTTCGGCGGCGATGGCAATGATTTCCTTGCCGGTGGCGGGCGCGATGACATCATCGACGGCGGCGCTGGCATTGACACGATCAATGGCGGCGCTGGCAACGACGTGATGACCGGTGGCGCGGGTGCGGATCAGTTCGTGTTCTCCGCGTTCTTCGATGGCGAGGCCGATATCATCACCGATTTCGAGGATGGCATCGACAGCTTCTTCATTCGCCGGATCGATCCGGATACCGGTGAGACCAACATCACCAACGGTGGCAACGGGCTGGCCGGGTTCGTCGCGGCGCTCAACATCGTGGATACCATAGCGGGCGCGCAGATGACGGTGAACGGCAACACGATCCTCGTCGAAGGCATCGCCGCCGCGCAGCTGACGGTGGATGATTTCCAGTTCCTCTGAAACAGGCTGGGGCACGCAAGCAGAGCATCAGGACGCCCCTTTCATAGCAATTATGAATTGTGTGGAAATGCGGTGCAACTGCGCCAGAAGCGTTAGCGCAACCACCGACAAAACTACAGGTTTGCGGTAACCGTTAACGCTAACATCCTGAATTTGAAACGGAAAACTGCTTTTAGCGCTTTCCGGCGCCCCCCTGCCCGTCTATACGAGCGCCAATTCAGCTATCAGGAGTCACCCATGACCATCACCGTCGGCATCAACGGTTTCGGCCGTATCGGTCGCGCCACCCTCGCCCATATTTCCGAGAGTCTGCGCAATGACATACAGGTGGTAAAGGTGAATGCAACCGGACCAATCGAGACCGCTGCACATCTGATGCGTTATGACAGTGTGCATGGCCGCTTTCCGCATCCGATCACGGTCGAAGGCAAAACCATGGATCTGGGCCGCGGGCCAATCCAGATGTTCTCGACCTATGACATGAATGAACTGGACTGGGACGGCGTCGATGTGGTGCTGGAATGTACCGGCAACTTCAACGATGGCGCAAAATCGCGCACCCACCTGGAGCGCGGCGCACGCAAGGTGCTGATCTCGGCCCCGGCCAAGAACGTTGACCGCACCGTGGTTTACGGCGTGAACCATGACGCACTGCTCGCCTCCGAACGGATGATCTCAAACGGCTCGTGCACCACCAATTGCCTCGCGCCGCTGGCCAAGGTTCTGAATGACGCCATCGGTATCGAGAGCGGCATCATGACTACGATCCACGCCTATACCGGCGATCAGCCAACGCTCGACCGCCGCCACAATGACCTTTACCGCGCCCGCGCCGCCGCCATGTCGATGATCCCCACCTCGACCGGCGCGGCCAAGGCTCTGGGTGAGGTGCTGCCGGAACTGGCGGGCAAACTCGACGGTTCCGCCATCCGCGTGCCCACACCCAACGTTTCGGCAGTGGACCTGACCTTTGTGGCCAAGCGTGACGTGACCAAGGCCGATGTCAACGCCGTCGTGGCCGAGGCCGCCGCTGGCGCGATGAAGGGCGTTCTGGGCTATGATCCCGAGCCCAAGGTCAGCATCGACTTCAACCACACCGAGGAAAGCTCGATCTTTGCTCCTGACCAGACCAAAGTTCTGGGCAACCGTCTGGTACGGGTGCTGGCGTGGTATGATAACGAATGGGGCTTTTCCTGCCGCATGGCCGATGTCGCCGTAGCCATGGGCCGGTTGCAGTAACCACTACCCGAATCCTCTAAAATGCGCCAAGCCCCGGTAACGTGGCTTGGCTGCCGGACGGATGCGTCCGGCAGCCCCGATACCTATATCTGAAAATCACGAAACTCCGGCTTGCGCGGCCATCCGCAACCCGGTAGCCTTCTTGCACGCAGGGGAGTCCCACCCAAGGGACTGAGAGGCGGCTTAGAGCAATTGCTCGGTGTCGCGACCCTTTGAACCTGACCCAGTTGACACTGGCGTAGGAAGCTAGGGCTCGCTGCTGCACCAAAGTTGGGTGTCTCATGGGCCCGAACCGGGGCCATCGCTATGCCCTCCTGCCTCCCAGCCACGCTCATCTGGTCTCTTTGCAGAACGTGACTCGAGGAGCGCCAAAATGAACGTACCGACCCAAAACATTACCCCAAACGTGACCACGGGCCCCTTGCCCGCCTCACGAAAGATCTATGTCAGCGGCCAATTGCATCCCGATATCGCGGTGCCGATGCGCGAAATCTCGACTCATCCGACCGCCGGAGAGCCGCCGCTTGCGGTCTATGACAGTTCCGGCCCCTACACTGATCCCGATCAGGTCACCGACATCCGGCGGGGGCTACCGCCTCTGCGACGGGCGTGGATTCTGGCACGGAACGATGTGGCGGATTATAGCGGACGCGCGGTCAAACCCGAAGACAACGGCTTTGTCGAGGGCGACCGGCTGGTGGCAGAATTCCCGGTCAAACCATGCCCGTTGCGCGCCAAATCGGGGGCGGCCCCGACCCAACTGGCCTATGCCCGCGCAGGTATCATCACGCCTGAGATGGAATTCGTGGCCATCCGCGAAAACCAGCTGCGCGAACTCTCGCCCTGCCACCGCGATGGCAATGACTGGGGTGCCAGTATCCCCGATTACGTGACCCCCGAATTCGTGCGGTCCGAAATTGCGGCGGGCCGGGCCATCATTCCCGCCAATATCAACCACCCGGAACTGGAGCCGATGATCATCGGCCGCAATTTCCTCGTGAAGATCAATGCCAACATGGGCACCTCCGCCGTCACTTCCTCGATGGAGGAAGAGGTGGACAAGCTGGTTTGGGCAATCCGCTGGGGCGCAGATACGGTGATGGACCTCTCGACCGGGCGCAACATTCACAACACCCGAGACTGGATCATCCGCAACAGCCCCGTTCCCATCGGCACGGTGCCGATCTATCAGGCGCTGGAAAAGGTGCATGGTGTGGCGGAAGATCTGACGTGGGAGGTGTTCCGCGACACGCTGATCGAACAGGCCGAACAGGGCGTGGATTATTTCACCATCCATGCGGGCGTGCGCCTGCATATGGTGCCGATGACGGTGAACCGCGTCACGGGAATCGTATCGCGCGGCGGCTCGATCATGGCCAAGTGGTGCCTGCATCATCACAAGGAAAGCTTCCTCTACGAGCATTTCGAGGAAATCTGCGACATCTGCCGCCAATATGATGTGAGCTTCTCGCTTGGCGATGGACTGCGCCCCGGCTCTATCGCCGATGCCAATGACGCGGCGCAATTCGCGGAGTTAGAGACACTGGGCGAACTCACGAAAATCGCGTGGCGCAAGGATTGCCAAGTAATGATCGAAGGGCCGGGCCATGTCGCCATGCACAAGATCAAGGAGAACATGGACAAGCAGTTGGAGTGCTGTCACGAGGCCCCGTTCTATACCCTTGGACCGCTCACCACGGATATCGCGCCGGGCTATGACCACATCACCAGCGGTATCGGGGCGGCGATGATCGGCTGGTTCGGCTGTGCGATGCTGTGCTACGTGACACCCAAGGAGCATCTGGGCCTGCCCGACCGCGATGATGTGAAAACCGGCGTCATCACCTATAAAATCGCGGCTCACGCCGCCGATCTGGCCAAGGGATTGCCCGGTGCGCAGCGGCGCGATGATGCGCTGTCCCGCGCGCGGTTCGAATTCCGCTGGGAGGATCAGTTCAACTTGTCGCTTGATCCCGACACGGCGCGCGATTTCCACGACCAGACCCTGCCGAAAGAAGCGCATAAGGTGGCGCATTTCTGCTCAATGTGCGGGCCAAAGTTCTGCTCCATGCGGATCAGCCATGACATCCGCGCCGAAGCCCAGAAAGAGGGGATGGAGTCAATGGCCGTCAAGTTCCGCGACCAAGGCAAGATTTACCTGCCCGTCACGGACTAACCCGGACGGCGTCCCTGCCCCCGGCGTCGATACGCCGGGGGGTCTCATGTCCTGATCCGGCTTGCGCGGCGGGGGGCTCTGTTGCATACCCGGAGGGACGCATTCGGCAAAGGCGCGCGGTATGACCAACACACTTGCGATCGGCCTCGGGGGGATCATCCTTCTGGCCTTCGGGCTGGATATTGCGCTGAATGACGGCCAGTCGACCCTGTTCCTCGGGCGCAAACTGATCGACCTCATCGAATATCTCGCGTTCTGGCGGTAACGCCCCTGTCATCTCCCCGGCATTGACTCGTTTCGAATTTCGTTTATGTTCGATTTCAATTGTTAGCGCTAACATGCTCATAGGAGACCGGAATGACACTCAGGGTAGCAATCAATGGATTTGGCCGGATCGGCCGCAACGTGCTGCGTGCGCTCAGTGAATCCGGCCGCCGCGACATCGAGGTTGTGGCAATCAACGACCTCGGCCCGGTCGAAACCAACGCCCATCTTCTGGAATTCGATAGCGTGCACGGTCGCTTTGCAGGCCGGATCACGACCACCGAAAACACCATTGACGCGGGCCGTGGCCCGATGCGCGTGACCGCTCTGCGCGACCCCGAGGCGCTGCCTTGGGGGGATGTCGATGTCGTGCTCGAATGCACCGGCATTTTTACCGACCGCAACGCCGCCGCCCGCCACCTCAAGAACGGCGCGCGGCGCGTGCTGGTTTCTGCACCGTCAAAGGGCGCGGATCGCACCGTCGTCTACGGTGTCAATCATAGCGATCTGACAGCGGGGGATGTAATTGTCTCAAATGCCTCCTGCACCACCAACTGCCTCGCCCCGCTGGCCAAGGTGCTGCACGAGACCGTCGGCATCACGCGCGGTTTTATGACCACGATCCACAGCTACACCGGCGATCAACCAACGCTGGACACGATGCACAAGGACCTCTACCGCGCGCGCGCCGCGGGACTAAACATCATCCCGACCACGACAGGGGCCGCGCGTGCCGTCGGATTGGTCCTGCCAGAACTGGCCGGTCGGCTGGATGGCACCGCAATCCGCGTGCCTACGCCAAATGTCAGCGTCGTGGACCTGACCTTTGAGGCCGCGCGTGACACCAGCGTCGATGAGATCAACACCGCCGTGGCCCTTGCCACCACGGGGCCGCTGGCAGGGGTGCTGGATGTGACACATCGCGAACTGGTTTCGTCGGATTTCAACCACAACCCGCACAGTTCGATCTTCGCCAGCGATCAGACCCGCGTGATGGAGGGGCGGCTCTGCCGGGTGCTCAGCTGGTATGACAACGAATGGGGTTTTTCCAACCGGATGCTCGATGTCGCAGCCGAGATGGGGCGGCATCTTCAGCACAGAGGCGGCCCTGACACGCGTCAGGCAAAGGTGATGGAACACACCTGATCTGCGTCACGCGAATTTGGCGAGCAGCGCCTCACGCACTGCGGGCGTGACGAATTTAGACACGTCCCCATCCAATCGGGCGATTTCCTTGACCAGTTTCGAGGCAATCGCCTGATGGTTGGCATCCGCCATCAAAAACACCGTCTCGACAGAGTTATCCAGCGCCCGGTTCATCCCAACCATCTGAAATTCATACTCAAAATCCGCCACCGCGCGCAGGCCTCGCACGATCACCTGCGCGCCAACATCATGGGCGCAGTTGATCAGCAGGTTCTCGAACGGATGCGCCACGATCTCGGTCCCGGTCTGTGCGCTCAGCTTGACGCATTCCGCCTCAATCATCTCAACCCGCTCTTCCAACGTAAAAAGCGGGCCCTTATCGCGATTGATCGCCACGCCCAAAACCAGCCTGTCCACCAGAACAGCAGCCCGGCGAATGATGTCAATATGACCCAGAGTGATCGGGTCGAACGTGCCGGGGTAAAGACCAATGCGCATGCGGCCCTCCATTGCTGCAATCGCGGCTCACGCAACAATAAGATGCGAGGGAATGCAAGCGCTTAGTAGCCCATGATCATCCCTTCCAACGCGGTCTTCTCCATCGCAAGTTCCTCAAGGCGCGCCTTGACCACGTCGCCAATGGTGACGATCCCAACCAGTTTGCCCGCCTCGACCACCGGCATGTGACGAAACCGACCATCCGTCATCCGCGCCAGCACCGCGTCAGAAGTATCCTGCCGCGAACAGCACACCGGATTGCGGGTCATCATCTCGCTCACCGTTTCGGTCATGCAGACCACGCCCCGCACTGCAAGGCTGCGTACGATATCGCGCTCCGACAGGATGCCCTCAACCAACTCGCCATCGCGCGACACCACCAGCCCGCCGATGCGCCGCTCTGCAAGGATTTGCGCCGCCTCCGAAACCTTGGTGGTCGGCGTGATAGTGATCACCGCGCTGTCGCCTTTGGATTTCAGGATTTGCTGCACCAGCATGACACGACCTCCGCAATAAAATGTCTGTCAAATGAGCGTGATCCATAATAAAATTTCTGTCAAGACCGCGCCTCCAGGCTCTGCACCTCTTGCCTCAATCCCTCCACCAGCGCGGCTGCAAATCGGTTCTGGCGCTCAAGCCGTCGGTCGTCGGCATGCCGCACGAGATAAAAGCTGCGCGTGAGCGAAAACATCTCGGGCAGCACCTTTTGCAAGCCCCGCGCCCATGGCAGCGAGAAATCGTGCAAAACCCCTATTCCGCACGCTTGCCGCACCCAATTGAGTTGCACCGAGACCGAATTTGACGCGAGGCTGACACGCTCGATCCCTGCTTCGCTCAGATAGTCCAGTTCCTTGTCAAAGATCATGTCAGGGACATAGCCCACCATGCGATGTTCCTGCAGGTCGGCCAATTGCCGGATGGGCGGATGCGCGCGCAAATACCGGACCGACGCCGCCAGATGAAGACGGTAATCCGTGATCTTCTGCACCGTCAACCGCCCCGCCGTGGGCGGGCTGACCGCAATCACCATGTCCGCCTCACGCCGGGTCAGGTTAAAGACCCGCGGCAACGCCACAATCTGAATATCCAGATCGGGGTTCTGCTCGCCAATCGCCGCACAGACCTGTGGCAACAGAAAATTCGCGCACCCATCCGGCGCACCGATCCGGATTTGCCCGGTCATGCCTCCCGCCTGCCCAGCCATGTCCGCAGCGGCGTCCTGCATCGCCTGTTCAGCGCGCATCGCATGCCC
Source organism: Roseovarius sp. (assembly GCF_048262375.1). Classification (GTDB taxonomy): domain Bacteria; phylum Pseudomonadota; class Alphaproteobacteria; order Rhodobacterales; family Rhodobacteraceae; genus Roseovarius. The sequence continues at coordinate 404,829 of NZ_JBLXFE010000001.1, read as the reverse complement.
CATCAGACGCTGCCCGCCATCGCTCAGCGCATAGCCTGTGGGCGATTTGGCAAAGAGCGGCGCGCCCATCTCTTCCTCCAGACGCGCGATGCGGCGGCCCACAGTGGCCGGGTCAATCCGCAGAACACGCCCCGCCCCAGACAGGCTCTCGGATCGCGCGACCGCCAGAAAGATCCGAATATCGTCCCAATGCGGCTGCATCGCAGGCCCCCTTTGCAAAAATGCAAATCACTTTTGGAATATTGCCTCTTTTCGCAGGAGTTTTGCAAGACTACCCTGCGGCCAACGGATTAGGAGGATTCCCGATGCAAGAACTTACCCACTACATCAACGGTCAACATGTCAAAGGCACCTCCGGGCGCTTTTCGGATGTGTTCAACCCCGCCACCGGCGAAGTGCAGGCCAAATGCCCGCTCGCCAGTGTCGAAGAGATGGATCAGGCCGTCGCCGCCGCAATGGCCGCACAGCCCGCATGGGCGGCGACCAACCCGCAGCGCCGCGCCCGTGTGATGATGGAATTCGTCCGCCTGCTCAACCGCGACATGGACAAGCTGGCCGAAGCGCTGAGCCGCGAACATGGCAAGACCTTTCCTGATGCAAAGGGCGATATCCAGCGCGGCCTTGAAGTGGTCGAATATTGCGTCGGCGCGCCGCATCTCCTCAAGGGCGAGTTCACCGACAGCGCCGGTCCCGGCATTGACATTTACTCCATGCGTCAACCGCTTGGCGTGACCGCCGGGATCACCCCGTTCAACTTTCCGGCGATGATCCCAATGTGGATGTTCGCGCCTGCACTGGCCTGCGGCAACGCCTTTATCCTCAAGCCGTCCGAGCGTGACCCCTCAGTGCCGCTCATGCTAGCCGAACTTATGGAAGAGGCAGGCCTGCCCAAGGGTGTGCTTCAGGTCGTGAACGGTGACAAGGTGGCCGTGGACGCGATCCTCGACCATGAGGTGATCCAGTCGATCGGTTTTGTCGGCTCGACCCCTATCGCACAATATATCTACGGTCGTGGCTGCTCTAACGGCAAGCGCGTTCAGTGCTTTGGCGGTGCCAAGAACCACATGATCATCATGCCCGATGCCGATATGGATCAGGCCGCAGATGCGCTGATCGGCGCAGGCTATGGTGCTGCCGGCGAACGCTGCATGGCGATTTCAGTGGCAGTGCCGGTTGGTGACGAGACCGCCGACCGCCTGATCGAGAAACTGGTGCCGCGCATCGAGAAACTCAAAGTCGGGCCCTACACCGCAGGCAATGACGTGGATTATGGCCCCGTTGTCACCGGCGAGGCGAAAAAGCGCATCCTCGGCCTGATCGAAACCGGGATCGCTCAGGGTGCGGAACTGGTCGTCGATGGCCGGGACTTCAAACTTCAGGGCTATGAGGATGGCTTCTTTGTAGGCCCGCACCTCTTTGACCGCGTGACGCCGGATATGGACATCTACACGCAGGAAATCTTCGGCCCCGTACTCTCGACCGTGCGCGCAGGCTCTTACGAAGAGGCGCTGAAACTAGCGATGGACCACGAATACGGCAACGGCACCGCAATCTTTACCCGCGACGGCGACGCCGCGCGTGATTTTGCCGCCCGCGTCAACGTTGGGATGGTCGGCATCAACGTGCCGATCCCCGTGCCGCTGGCCTATCACACCTTTGGTGGCTGGAAGAAATCCGGCTTTGGCGACCTCAACCAGCACGGCCCGGATTCGTTCAAGTTCTACACCCGCACCAAAACCGTGACCTCCCGCTGGCCGTCCGGCATCAAGGAAGGCGGCGAGTTCAACTTCAAGGCGATGGACTGATCACAGCCCCGCCCTCAACGCCCCGGCGGAACCGCCGGGGCGTTTTATGTTAACCGGCTATCCAACCGGCCCGATCTGCATCGCCTGTTCGATCATCGCCGCGACAGAAGCATGCACATCGGAATCCGCCCAATAAGCATTGTGCGACAGCGGATTCCACGCGCTCAGCAGATTGCCCGCGCTAATCCAGCGATCCCGCAACTGTCCATCCCTTTCCAGCATTGCATAGCCATCCCCCGCCCCCGCCAGCGGCATGCCCAGAACGTCATTGCGACTGTTTAGGTTAACCCACCACGGCTTGAACCACTTGCTTGCCGGAATGGCGGTGCCGGGCCGGTCGATGGCTTTGACCTCGCCGGGCCTGCAACTAAAGGTAAAAACCGGGATATTGCAGCCAAAGGTGATCATCCCCGCCATGGTCTCGAACCGCTGAAACGGCGTGGGCGCGGTTGTGTGCTTCTTTTGTAAATCCCAGATATGGTTTGACATGATCTGCCCGCCCAGAGAATGCGCCAACACAATCAGCGGCGCGCGGCCCCCCGTCACCCCCTCCAGGTGCGCAATCGCGCGGCTGACGCGGGCGTGCACCTCGGGATAGACATAGGCGTGATCGCCCTTTTCCCATCGGTAAGAGGCTGCATCCGCCAAACGGTGCATCACAAATTCCCGCCACGCCATCCAGTTGGCTTGGCCCTCCAGCGCGCGATCCATATAGTCCTGTTGCCGCTCCTGCAGGATGTCCGACCAGAAAATCTCACGCCAGCCGACCAGCGCATCAAACCGCGCCCCTCCCAGCCGGCGGCGCAGCCCGGCATAGAGATCGCGCGAAAAGCTGACCGCATTGACCGCCTGCGGCTTGTCGCCTTGGCTGCCCATGCCATGAATAACCGCCACGGCAATCCGGTGTTCCTCTGGCATGGCATTGCCCCCTTTGAAATGTGGTTGCTGAAATCAACTGGCTTATCGCTTCAGCAGAGCACAGATCCACACACCGAGCAATCCTGAGGCGAGTTGCCCTGCCAAGATGCACTGTCCCCTGTTCGGGATGACAATCACGTGAGGTTTCCTCGATTTTTGCTCACGCATCCCTTCGCTTTACCGCCCCGTTTGCCTAAATAGGTCGCAGCAGTCACTGTAGAGAGGATGAAATCCCGTGAAACCCGGCCTTCTGACCCGTCGCCACGCCATCGCCACCGGTATCGCCGCCTTGGCCACGCCCAGCCTTCTGCACGCAGAGACCCTGACCGAGGCGACCAACCGCCGCAATGCCTCGGCCTTTGTCACCCGCGACTGGCGCGACCACTTCGACAGTTTGGGCAAGGGTGCAATGCTGGCCGATATCGACAGCCGCGCGTTGCACTACTGGGGACCCGATGGTGAGACCTACGCGTTATACCCCTCGTCCGTACCGCTGACCGAGGAACTGACACGGCGCGGCTATACAGAGGTGGTGCGTAAACGCGTCGGCCCTGACTGGACCCCGACCCAATCCATGCGCGAGCGTGATCCCTCACTGCCTGCCTACATGCCACCTGGCCCCGGCAATCCGCTCGGCACCCATGCGCTCTATCTTAGCTGGCCCGCCTATCTCGTGCACGGCACCCACGACACCCGCAAGATCGGGCGCCAATCCTCCTCAGGCTGCATCGGTCTTTATAATCAACATATCGAAGAGCTGTTCGCCAAGGTGTCGGTTGGCACGCAGGTCCTGTTGCTCTGAACCCTTCCCCACGAACACCAGAAGATCGCCCCGGAGCCCTGCTTGTAGGGTTACACCTTAGTTTACAGTGATGCCGGATGACTTAGGACGAAGCCGGAAGGAGGCGGATAACCTGTCACGAGGACGTGGTGTCCTGGTTGCAGCCCGATTGGGTGATCGACACCCGCCGGGCCGAGTTTCGCTGGAGGCGTCTTCGACGGACACCGCGTATTGCCATGGACATTCACCAGACGGACGGCTCCTTCTGGCCCGCCTTTGAGCCGCATCACTACCTGAAACTGCCCCGCATGATCGCGGCCAATTACTACGTGGGCTTCGTCGACGGCGCGCCCGTGGCGCATCTCGCCGTCTCGACCCGACCGGGGCTGGTCGAGGGGCGCGCCTGTCGCCTCGTCGTCATGCCCGAGTGGCAGGGCGCGGGGCTCGGCCTGCGCTTTCTCAACGAGGTCTGCGCCCTCTGGCGGCGCGGCGTTAACCGCTACGAGAGGCCCATGCCGATGCTCTTTCACACCTCGCATCCCGGCCTCGCCGCCGCCCTGCGCCGCGATCCCCTCTGGGCGCAGGTCTCGGCCATCCTCTACGCCGAATCGAAGGAGCGCAGCATGAAGACCCTCGCCGCCGCACGGGCGCGCAAGGGCCTCAAGCCCGCCGGGACCGGCTACGGCGGGCATTTCCGCGCTGTGCAGGGGTTTCGGTATGTGGAGTGAGGGGGGTGTTTAGGGGGGTGTTAAAGGGGCGTTGAAACTAGCCTAACAAAACTGCCCTCACGTTCCCTCCGTTAATGATAGGTTTCAGCCCGGAGCCTTTACTCGAAACTGTGAAAGCTGACTTTCATGAAGCGCCGCTTCCGTCTGAGAAGATGATCGTTCACTATTCATGGAGAATTTAATGCATGGGAACTGATATGAAGATCAAACTTACCTATTTACTGCGAGACATGCATGTTAGTTGCGCAACCGATCTTCCCGCTCACTTTGACGGTGTAGATGGCGCAGAATTTATTCTTTGGATGCGTGAAGTTGAGCATCAAGGGCAACCGGTGCGTGGACTTTGCTGTGACATCGTACGCAATGTTAAACCCCCTCAGCGCGCAAAGGACACACTGCTAGCTCTTAGAGAGAACCAGCTCTTGCTTGATGACCCCATCCAAGAAGGCTTGCCCTACATGCGTGGGCCCGAAGAAACGATTGTGGATTTGCAAGGCAACATTAAGCCGGGGCAGGGATTAGAGTTTTATCTCTACCCAAAGGGGGCAAAGCCTTGGTTCAGAGAGATTTACGATGAGATATCCGGCCAGTTGTCTGATTTCGTCAAGCAGCTGAGGTGGGTCCAAAACACAGCCGGAGGCCACCGGCCGTTCTCATTCGTAGGCGCTTTCTGGTCGATGGACGGTGAAGAATGGAGCCCTTTTCCTTTCGAAATACAGATGAAAATCCGGCAACCTCGTCCAATCGAAGCTTCTGTAGCTGCGCGCGTCAAAATGGCGGTGATTGTGAATGATCGCGCTCATGAGCCCATCTCACATGATTTGATGCGAGAGGCAGCCGAATTGGTTGGTAGGACTCCGAGGAGCGCCCTGTTAGTCGCTTTTGCAGCCTTGGAGACAGGTATCAAAGAGCAACTTAAGCGCATGATTCCAGATGCTTCAGGTTTGATAGACGAAATGCCTTCACCTCCGCTGCTCAAGATAATTCAGGAGATCTTACCAAGCACTATTAAGGCAAAGGGCCTGTCATCGGGTCACTTTCCATTGAAGAAGCATGCCAAGAACTTTCTCCAAAAATGGGTTACACAGCGAAACCAAGTGACGCACGGCACGAAGAACTCAGTTGACGCTGACAAAGTTGAAGAATTCATCCAATTTGCCAAGGACATCTTGTATCTGCTCGACCATGTTGAAGGTCACGACTGGGCGCTTGATCATCTCGGAAGCGAAGTTTGGGCCAATGAAGAATCGCATTAATGATCTCGTAGCTTATGCTCAACTGGCGCGCCGTCGGTTTGGTAGACACTTGGCATTTGCCGCGCGCCACAGGAAAGGCCGCTTTCGAGAAACGACCGAAACTTCGCAAAGCCCGCTTTATGTGCGTAGCCGTCGTCGAAGTTAGATACAGCATCCCTCAGATAGGCTCGATTCAGCCGTTCTCCTTGTTAGATACAGACGGCAACTTTTCATACTCATGCGATCTGGATCAGCGATGCAATGAAACGGTCAGTTTAGACCGACCTGACACGCCTCTTTCAAAATCCCGTTGCTGTAAACTAGAGTGTAATTTACTGCAAACTAAGTTGTCACGCTACATGTAGGGTTACACCTTAGTTTACAGTGATGCCGGATGACTTAGGACGAGGCCGGAAGGAGGCGGATAACCCAGTGAAATAAGGGATTTCGAGTGCCAAACGGACCACCGGGACGCGCGAGTACAAAGTTTGCAGTAAATCGGCAAAACAGCGCCAACAGGGCGAAATCGAGCGCACTGAGCGGAGCATGGGCGCAGAAGTGGCGAACCGTACCAAACCCCATTAAAACACGGTTTAAGCGTCTCTTGGATGGGCGTTAAACAAGCCATTTAAAGGCCTTTTCCGCATCCGGAACCGGGACCCGAACCGCCCAGTTGTGCTTTACCTTCCCAGATCCCGGCTGCTGCCTTTGAAATCAAAGGCTTGGCAGTTGCAGGCGGAATGGTGTCAAAAAAGAAGTGGGACCCTTGTTGAGATCGAACCACAGCTGTCGCTGCTGGTGCAAAACGTGTCTGACCAGCCTTCGAATGACTAGATCGAGCCCGTGCCTACGGAGCATGCATCAATGCAGAGAACAACCGATCTGCGAACCTCAGAGCAATCGCGCTCCTGGTCCTTCTTTTGCCAGATGGTCGTCTTCGTTGACCAACGGGCAACGATTCACGCTCAGACAACCACAGCCGATGCACATCGCCATCTTGTCGCGAAGGGCCGTCAACGCTTCGATCCGACGTGTAAGATCGTCGTGCCACACTTCAGAGATCCGCGCCCAGTCTTTCGTGTCCGGAACAGAGTATGTGGGCAGGCTTGAGAGGGCTTCCGCGATTTCGGAAAGTGGCACTCCGGCACTTTGAGCGACCTTGATCACCGTTACCCGTCGTAGGACCTCACGGCGATAGACACGATGATTTGCGCTGTTCCGTGTAGAGGCTATCAGCCCCTGACGCTCGTAGAAATGCAGCGTCGATATCGGCAAGCCGCTTCGTTTCGCGACCTGACCAACAGATAAATAGCTTTCCGCCATGAGAAACTCCTTGACCTAAACCATTGTTGAGGTTCCAGACATACGGCTGTCAAGGAGATCAAGATGGCTGATACGAAACAAAACCCGACTTTCAAGGAAGACGCATTCGTCTCATGGCGTGAGTTTTTGAGCAGCGCCTACACTCCGGCTCTGGCCCTGGTTTGCCTGTCTGTCTGGCTGCACGCGGCGGATTCGCTGATCGTGGCAACGATGCTGCCTTCCGTTGTGGCTGAGATCGGCGGGGCCGGGCTGGTCGGCTGGTCGGTCTCGCTTTACGAAATTGCATCTGTCGTTGCCGGAGCGGCAAGCGCCCTTCTGACGATACGCTACGGGCTTCGCACGCCCATGTGCCTAGCGGCGCTTGTCTTCGGCTTCGGGTGCTTTCTGAGTGTGGTTGCACCTTCCATGCCCCTCCTTCTGGCCGGCAGGGTCTTTCAGGGCTTGGGTGGCGGCGGTCTGGTAGCGATGGGTTTTGTGGCGGTAGGAGTCATCTTTCCCCGACGCTACACCGCGCGGGCTATGGCCGCTGTCTCGACTTTTTGGGGCGTATCGGCGTTCCTCGGGCCGCTGATCGGCGGATTTTTTGTAGAGTTTGCAACCTGGCGGTGGGGCTTTGCATTTTTCGGCGGGCAGGCCATCGCCCTCGCCCTCTGGATTGCGCTGCGCCCGGATCACGCTCCATCCGATGCCAGTGTCAGAACTGTCTTCCCATGGAGGCGTCTGGCATTGCTCTGTCTGGCTGTGCTTCTGGTCTCCTATGGGGGTGTGGAGATCGAACCGATGCAGACCACCCTATGCGTTCTTTCCGGGGGCGCCTGCCTGATCTTGTTCCTTCGGCTGGACCATCGCGCTCAGGACGACCGTCTCCTTCCCTTACGACCGTTTGACTTAACGAAGCCGACCGGATCGGCCCTGCTGATGATCCTGTCGCTCTCGCTTGCCACGATTGCCATCACCGCCTTTGGCCCTCTTCTTGTCGTCGTAATTCACAATGCATCAGCTTTGACCGCAGGTTACATTGTCGCGTGTTCCTCGATTGGGTGGACTGTGACGGCGGTGCTCTTCAGTGGATCGCCTGAAAGGCTGGACCGTCTGATGATCGCAATCGGGATGGCGCTCGTGGCCGCGAGCATCGTCGGGTTTCTCTACGCCGTTCCTAACGGGCCGGTCTGGCTCATCTCCGTGTTCTCAGCGCTGGAAGGCGGGGGATTCGGGATGGCGTGGACATTCATCCTCAGACGAACCACCGCCCTTGCTGATCCGGAAGAAGTACAGCGGATCTCCGGGGCGATCCCTACCATTCAGCGCCTCGGCTATGCCCTGGGTGCTGCCTACATTGGGATTGTCGCGAATGCGGCTGGTTTCGCAACGATGGATACGGCGGCACAGGCGGCGAAAACAGCCGAATGGATATTTGCTGCCTGTCTCCCATTTGCACTCCTCGGTCTTTTATCCATGGTGATGCTCGTTCGGACGGATTTGCGTGGCGTCAGTGGAGCCTTACATGGCTAAAGCAGACCTTGACGCGGACGCAGCGAAAGCCATCTTCGCCCGCACATCCGCCGTTGGGGCTGTCGGGCTGTCGGGCCATGTGTCTCATAAGGGGTCATATGTTAAGTGAAGTTTCTTTACCGCCGGTGAAACAATGCGCCCGTTTGCCGCCTAGTCTACCCAGAACGCAGCAATCGCTGACCACCTACTGTTGTTCTCGCGTCGTCAATGCGATTTGCTCAGCCGCCGCGATGGTCCTTAGTCTGCTCCATGCAGACTAGCCAGACGGGCCCGCACATGCAGGTCGCGCGGACTCTAGTCACTCGTCGCTTTAGCTAACAGATGGGCCTCGCGAGCGGGAAGCCGCCCTCAACTGCGATTCCGTAATCACTGCGCGCCAACGACGCAGACGGCCAACTGAGAAACTAGCTGCCTTTATCCCCAGTCGTGCTGTCGAAATCCGTGATGGAACCGCTGACCGTGGAGCACCAATCTCCCCGATTGCTCGTTGGTTACAGATGCGGGCGAATCTAGCATGTTTTCACATTGAAAGCCCTGGGCTAAAGTGATCGGAAAAATCGGAAAGAATCAAAACGTTGCACCGAGTAGCAAACAGCAGTGAAGTGCAAAAAGTCCGGGAGTGTGCAGAAGACAGCTCCTGCAAAGGTCACATTGCTCAGCAACGCGCCCACAAAAAACCCCCAAGTATTACGGTCATCGGAGACAGGCCTCCCAATTATGCTGGAAGGACGACAGCGAGCCCTAGGAAATCAGGTTGGCGTTCGTTGAGTATTTTTTCGGGTTGTGGCGGCCTGGATTTGGGTTTCCTTCAAGAAGGAATTTTTTCCGAACGGGCTATCGATATTGATGAGATGGCTTTGGCAACATATCGCCATAATTTATCTGATGTAGCGGTCAAAGCGGACTTATCGACGATCGTTCCAGTGCACGAAGGATGCGAAATCCTTCTAGCCGGCGCTCCATGCCAAGGGTTCTCAACCGCTGGAAAGCGCAAAGTTGACGATCCTAGGAATGACCTGCTGATGAGGGTTGCAGATGTTGCGCTGAAGAATCAATCGAAGGTTGTTGTGGTGGAAAATGTCCCAGCAGCCCTATCAGGATCTCACCGCCACCTCTGGGAATCTCTGGAAGGCAGATTGCGTAGCGCTGGGTACAATGTCCGACGTATCTTAATTGAGGGCGAAAAATCCAGCATGGCACAGCGCCGAAAACGTCTTTTTCTTTTGTGTTGGAAGGGGAGCGATTGCATCAACGTTTTCATCCCATCCTCTGGGCCGATCACTTTAAGAGATGCATTGAGGAAATTGCCGGACGAGAACAAGAAAGACATTGTGTGGCCCGAGCTGGGCAGTAGGGATTCAAAGATTGCGGCACATCTCAAGCAAGGTCAAAAACTCAGCAATGTCAGACTCAGTGAAAGAGCAGTTCCAACCTGGGAGATTCCGGAAGTATTCGGACAGGTCTCACAGCAAGAAAAAGAAGTACTCTACGCCGTAGCTCGTTTGCGGAGGCGCGAACGCATCCGATCATTTGGAGACGGTGATCCGGTTAGTTTGGAAAGGCTGGACACGTATTTGGATGCGTCAACCGGGGTTACTGCTGAGACTTTGGTTAAGGCTCGCTATCTTCGAAAAATAGATGGCAAATACGAACTGGCGCAAACTTACAACGGAAGATACCGTCGGTTGAGCTGGAACGAGCTTTCCCCAACAGTAGATACGAGATTTGGACGCGTAGACCTTTTTGTCCATCCCGACGAGGATAGAGGTATGACCCAACGGGAAGCGGCTAGAATACAAGGCTTCCCTGATTCTTTCAGCTTCTGCGGCAATCGAAAAGACCAGTTCGTTCAAATTGGGAATGCCGTACCACCACCAATGGCAGCAAAATTGGCAGATTTTATTCGCGAAGCGATACTGAAGGCTTGAATATGAGTATACTGCATCGAATTGTTGAGCCTTGGCTGATGTCTGACGACAGCGATGATCTAATTTTTTTGCGCGATCATCTAATTTGGTTACAGAAAGAACTTTTTGACGAGTATGAACCCAACAAGTACGAGTCCTTCGATGATTGCTTAGCCAAATGGCTTTCAAACGTAGACGATGAAGACGCTCGCATGCGAATGTTCAAGCTGCTCGGTCACATGTTTTTTGTCGGAAAGAAGCAATCTGACGCACTGTCTCGATCAGCTTTCAGTGACCAAACTACCCGTTGGTTGGTAGATACACTCAACTTGGATATTACCGACCCCAAGCTCAAGCAAACTATCGACCAAGCAGTGCGACAAACCTGGTTTTGCCCGATTACCGATAGCCTTAGGATCAATGGCTTCCTGAAGGTTAATGGCCTGCACGGACACAGTCATCGCCCCGATTGGCGGTCACTAGAACAATTTGGAGATGCCGCCCGCGTGCGAAACTATGTGGTCCAAGAGAGTATTGAAAGGCTTGTGCTGCTCGAAGACTTCGTCGGGACCGGTTCCCAAATGAGTAGCACGGTACGGTGGGCCTCGCAAACGCTGCCAAATGTCGAAATCTTGGTTATACCACTGATTTGCTGCCCCGAAGGCGTAGCGACGGGTGAACGACTGGCTCAGCAGCTCAACAATGTGACTTTTTCTGCCACTCTATCTCTTAGACATGAGCTTTTCATTCAGGAGAATCCTCAGCAAAATGAACCCAACGCATTCTCTGAAATACGCGACGTGATTCAACGTGTCCAAGGTCGACTGGGCGTATGGCAGGGTGCGCCATATGGCTACGGTGGCACGGGAGCACTCGTCGCTCTATATTCAAATTGTCCGGATAACACCTTGCCATTGGTTCATAGCCAAACAGACACTTGGAATCCCCTCTTCTCGCGAATTCGTCGGAGCTGATTATGGCAAGCAATCCATTTCATCATTTGTACGCAGGTGAGAAGGTCGATCCGTCTGAGTTTGTTGAGATCTTCAGCCACAAACTAGTAGAGCATGCTAGTCCAGTCTTCCAGTCTGGACATGTTGTTTTAACAGGGGTTCAGGGAAGCGGGAAAAGCATGCTTTACAAGCTGCTCGATCCAGCAGTTCGAATAGCTTACGCGGATTCAAACGAACCGTTCCCGATACCTAAAGAGAACGCAAACTTTATTGGCGCCGGTATCAACGTAAACACGTCGCGATGCAACGTGTTTGGCAACAGAAGGATTGCCCCGGGAAGTAGTGAAAAAGAGGTTCTGTTTGGAGATTTTTTCAACTATCTGGTTTGCAGTGACATCATTAGGTCGGTGCGCCTTCTCGGAGAACACCGGCAAGTTTCTAACGACCTATCCATTGATCTTTCGGATAAAAAAACCCAAGCATTGGTTGACCTTGTGAAAATGGCCCCAGTTTGGGAAGGCTATCTCGACGGTGTCGAATCGTTTGATGGCTTGCAAAGCAGAATGTGGGCTAGAGAAACAGCGTACCGCCGTTTTCTAAATTACAATGACAGAGAACTGGACCCGGAAATCTCCAGCACTAAGACCTCCGTAGGTGAACCTGCAAAAGCGGTTATTCGGGCTCTTCGTGATACTAAGATCGTCTCTCCAGAGACAGAATTTTTTATTCTTGTCGACCAGTACGAAGAGCTAGCCACAATCAATGATCAAGGCGATGGTGCGGACTACAGGAGTGTAGTGAATAAGTGCATTGGTCGAGACTCAACGGTGTCATATAGAATTGGCACACGTGGTTATGCTTGGCGCAATCATCTCAACGTGTTCGGCTCCAAAGGGCATTTGGAGCAGGACCGTGACTATAAGCTCGTTGAGCTTGATGCAAAACTAAGAGCACAAGAATTCGGTGGAACTAGCATATATCCAAATTTTGCAAACGACGTCTTTCTCCGGCGCCTGAAGTTTCTTGCAACGCCTGGGAGTCCAAGATCAAACGCAAAGCGAATTTCTGATGCTCTAGGCCACTCTCTAAAGCCCCGCGAGGAGGCTAAGCTATTGGCTGGAAGAAACCCATCCTTAGCCCTCAAGATCGACGCTGATTGGCCGGAAGCCGTTGGCTCTCATCTCGAAGCAATCGCGGAAACCGATCCACTTTCTGCCAAATTGGGTGAGGTTTGGTTCAGGCAGAAGGGAATTCCTGACGGTAACCTTGCGACGCCTTGGGAAGATCAGAATAGGCAGTACTGGCGTAAAGAGCGAGTTGAACTCGCGCTGCTAAAAATTGCTGGCAAACGAAAGCAACGTGCCATTTACTCGGGTGAAGGCGACATATTGGCAATAAGCGGTGGCAATATCTTGGTATTCCTCAGCCTATGTCAGTACATTTGGGACTACGCCACACAAGCGTCTTCAAATCGTGGAAAAAGCCCTGAACTTCCAATTTCTCACGTCGTTCAGACCGTAAGTGTATTTCAAACAGCCCGTACGTGGCTAGATCGAATACCTTCGGACTATGGGCGCAGTGATGATCGCTACAAGCTCATACAGCTTCTGGGAGAGAAATTCGCCACCGCTCTTCATGGTGACGATAAAATGAGCAATCCGGGCCAGAATGGAATTTCACTAAGCATTGAGGACCTGAACCAAAATGCTGACATTATGCAGTTTCTCATTGAAGCCGTCGACTACGGCAATCTCACAATGGCTGAGCATGCGACACGCAATAAAGACAGAAAACGAAGATACAAATTTTATCTAAACTCGCTATACTGCCCGATTTTCCGGATTCCTTATCAGCATACTAAGGAACCCCAGTACATTAAGGCGGAAACACTTCGCGATTGGTTAGCTGACGCTGGAATACTTGAGCGCCTGCAGCCAGCCGTGCCAAGACGTCGGCGCGAAAAAAATACAGAACTCCCACTATTGGATTTGATGAACAAGCAAGATGGCTGATATTTTTCGCCCGTGGGGCCAGTTGCAGTGGTTGATGGGAAAACTTCCTGGCGGAAACTGGAGTTTTTTGGGGACTTTGGGTACGGAAGACAGATGCACAACCGCATTGTCTCAACTAGCTCCGGAAATCGTCCAGCAAACTTTCATAAAAATTTACGATCCACATATGTCCCCAGCAGCGGCATTCGAAGCTCGCTTTCAGGAGATTGAAAAACGCTTATCAAACGCAGGTTTGCGCCCGGAAGAAATTGTTGAAGCTGATCTACTTCAAGATATTGATTCAATTGAAGAAGTATCCACATCGTTTATCGAAAGCGCCTCAAATAGGGTTGTACTGGATATTTCATCCATGCCAAAACGTTGGTTCTTTCCGATCTTGCGGTTTTTGTTGAACGATCAACGTGTGGAAACCTTGGTTGTTTGCTACTCGGTTGCAGAGAGGTATGGAAGTCAGTTGTCTTCTGATCCCTTACCACTGGGGCCACTTCCAACGTTTGATCGACCTCGCAACCTTTCCAGCTATGAGGATCTGATCGTCAGCGTTGGATTTGCCCCCTTGGGTTTAAAGGACCTGTTTGAGGCAGAAATTGAGAAAATCCGATACCTGTTTCCTTTTCCCCCGGGCCCGCCAAATTACTTTCGAAACTGGGATTTTCTGAGAAAGCTGGAGAGTGAAGTCAAGAACCGCAGCCTTAAGGTGGAAGATAGATGGCAGGTTCACACATTCGATCTACCTGATGCATTTGAAGCTTTGTGTCGAGCAACCAATTATGGAGAACGCACATGCGCATTGGCACCGTTCGGTCCCAAGACACATTCATTGGCGATGTGCTTATTCGCGTTGTCTGCTGAGAACGCCGGTAAGGAACCTGTGCATGTGTACTACACTCAACCGCGAAGGTATGCACTTGACTACAGCATCGGTGTTGCATCCAAACATAATCAACCAGACACGAAGGCTTACTGCATAAAATTGAACGGTCGAAACCTGTATGACATCTAATTCTCGGATCGCTTCCAGCAAAACGCTTACGTCGAGCGCTATAACCGCACCGTCAGGCGCGAATGGCGGGATCAATAATACATCATCGAAAACATCGAGGAGGCGCAGGATCAAGCCACGCAATGGCCCTGGACTTACAACAACGCTCGCCCCAACATGGCCATTGGCGGCATAATACCAACCATGAAACTGAAAATGGCCGCGTGAATTCTACCGATGCACCCCGTTGAAAACGGCGAGGTTACCCCAGAATAAGATTTTTCATGAAAGTTCCTTCAGATTTCATCTTTTAGATGAATAACGGCAATTCGTGAAACACTATACGGGTATTACCACGCATGCGATGACCACACGATCTCGCCAAGAATGCGGATGCGGTTCATATCTGGACCTCGGCGCATTTCGGTGGGGTAATCAGGGTTGTCAGAGCTGAGAATGATCATCTCATTATCAACCAGCTCCACGCGCTTTACCCGCGATGAACCGTCGATGTCGACCAACGCATAGACGTGGCGATTACGGATCGTGGTTTTGCGTTGGTCAATCATGACCACATCGTCGTCACGAAGCATTGGGCACATGCTGTCGCCAGAGACGCGCATCAGACAGGCTTGGGACGGCGAAATATTATGTTCGTTCAACCACTTGCGGCAGAAAGCAAGTGCGCCCTCATAGGAGACCTCGCCATTCTCCACCCCTGCCCCGGCAGCAAGGCGGGCATCCAGGCGTAGGATCACGTCGAAATCATCGTGGCCGAGTTGGGTTGTATAGACCGTACCAGTCTCACGCGGCGGTCCGAAATAGAATTCTAATTCAAGCACTTCGGCCAGCTTCTGAAGCGCCACAACGTTGTACCGCTTCTCGCCTTTCGCAGGCATCCGCATCTTCTTGATTAAGGCCGTATGTCCAACGGCTAATTGTGACGCGGCTGCGTCACTCAAACCCTTATCTTTCAGGGCCTTGTCTATGGTCATTAGAATCGGATCCATCCGGTCAAGTTAGACCAAAGGGGCTAATCTCGCAATAGAAAGACCAAATGGGCTTGTATATTCGAGACCAAAGGGGCTATAGTCGCCTCATGAACCAGCGAAACACACTCATAATCCTCGCAACCACGCTCGCGGCGCATCGCGGGGTCACGCATTACGCAATCTCCATGCGCGCGCTTGGTAAAGGCGACTTCTTCAAGAGAATGATTGAACGCGGATTTGACTGCCGCACTGCGACCGCCGAGCGCTTGCTCGCCTGGTTCGATGAGAATTGGGACCGGGACCTCGAATGGCCCCGAGACATCCCCCGCCCATCCGCCAAACAGGAGGACGCCGCATGAGCCCGCGCCCCGAGCCCGAGCGCTCCCTGCCTCACGGAAGCGGCTTTGCAATAGCCTTCCTGTTCGCCCTGATCTTCTGGGCCGTGGTCGCGACAGGCCTGTCCGTCGCAGTGCTGCGCCAAGGTGCCGTCCCTGAAACACCCCCTTCAACGCAGGATTTAATGTGATGCGGCTTTCCGGTCTGATCCCCAATGCGGGCCAGTTGCAGGCTGAGATCGCGGCCATCCCGCAGGCACAACGCGTTGCGTTGGCCCTGCAATTGGTGCGCGATATCGACGAGCCGTGTTGCGCGCTGCCGCTGATGCGCCTGAGCCGCTTGGCCGAGGACCATCATCTGTCGATCCGCAAGGGAGCATTCGTTCGGGAGCGTGCTCGATGATCCGCCGCTTTGCCCATGAGTTTCGTCTCCGCGCGCGTGCTGGCCTGTGCGCTGCGCGGTCCTTGCGCCCCGGCTGTGCCCAGTCTGCTTGCTCCGGCCGGGGCGTCTTTTCTGTCATAGGCGATGTGTTGGGGGCTTTGGCGATGTTCGTCCTGCTTCTTGTCCTCGCAAGTTTTGGCGCGTGAGGCCTCAACATGATTGAACGCCTCAGTACGATCATCGAATTACCGGTGAATACAGTTCGGATCGAAGACCGCCTCCGCGAAGTTTCACCGAGTGGCGTGGCCACTTTGGTCGAGGCGATCCGCGAGAATGGGTTCGTGGGCCGGATCACGGTGCGCCGCAAGAAAGACGGCGATTACGTGCTCGACGGCGCACACCGGCTGACGGCGATGCGTGAATTGGGAGCCGAGACAATCCCATGCGACGTGGTGCGCTGTTCGGATGCCGAGGCGGCGATGTTCGAGATCGACGGCAACCTTGCCGGGGCCGATATGAGCACGCTCGACGAAGCCTATTTCCTCGCCCGACGGCGTGAGGCAGTCCAGAAACTGCATCCAGAATTGAAACAGGGGATCGGCGGGGCGGCCGCGCGTTGGTTCCAACTGAACTTTAGTTCACTTGCACAGAGCATCGCCGAGAAACGCGGCGTCACTGAGCGCCAAGTTTACAGGATAATGGCTGCTGGCTCGAAGCTGACCGCGCGGGATTACCAATTGCTGCGCGGCGCTCCCAAGCCTATCGCGCTTGCCGATCTGATCGAGATCGGCAAGATCGAGGAGACGGTCGAGCGCTACGACGTGGTTGAGGCTCTGGCCGCAGGCTCTGCAAAGAGCGCCAAGGCCGCACGCAAAGCCTATCGCGCCGCGCGCGGCGATGCCCCTGCCCCGATCAGCGATAGAGACCAGAAACTGTCGCGCCTCTTGGACGCATGGGACCGCGCGGGCAAGCGTGAGCGCCGGGCATTCCTCGAAGAGCGCGGCGCAGAGGTTGCGGCGCTCCTTGGCGCGCTTGACCAAGGGGATGCGGAATGACTGGCCCGGCCCCTTCGCAGGAATGGTGGAGTGCCGCCGATCTGGCGGAGGCCGGATTGCCCGACCTGCCCGGCACCAAGCGCAAGATCAACCAGTTGGCACAAAAGGAAGGCTGGGCACGGTACGCGGGCAAGGTGCGGCGGCGCAAAGGGGCCGGCGGCGGCCTTGAATATCACTGGAGCCTCTTGCCCATCCGCGCCCGCATGCATTTGAGCGCGGATTTGGTCAACGCCCCTGCGGCTCGGCCCGGCAAGGATGAGGCTTGGGAGCGCTTTGCAGTGGCGGGCGACAAGGCCCGCACTGAGGCAGAGGCGCGGCTGGAGGCCATTGGCGAGGTCGAGTTGTTGGAAGGAGCCGGGCTGACACGCTCAGCCGCTGTGCGCGAGGTGGCACGCAAGTTAGGACGGTCCGAGAAATCCCTCTGGAATTACCTCGGGCAGGTCGAGGGCGTGGCGCCCGCCGACCGGCTGGCCTACTTGATCGACGGGCGCGCGGTGCGGCGTGCCCCCGCCCAGCGGGGCGATATCGACCCGGCCTTTCTGGCACTGGTGCGCAGCGATTGGCTGCGACTGTCGCAACCGTCCCTCACCAGTTGCTATGACCGCGCCGTGCGCGTCTGGACCTCCGAGCGGCGCAACAGCACCGTGCCGCCCCTTCATCAGGTGCGACGCTGGATCAAGGCCAACGTCTCGGCCCCGACTGAAACCTACCTGCGCAAGGGCGAGCAGGCTCTCCGCCGCCTCTATCCCGCGCAGGTCCGCAGTAAGGCCTTCATGGTCCCACTCGAATGCGTCCAGGGCGATTATCACAAGTTCGACGTGTTCGTGCGCTGGCCCGGTATCGACACGCCCGTGCGTCCGCAAATGATGGTCTGGTCGGACGTCTATTCCGGCAAGCTTTTGGCATGGCGCCTGTCGGACACGGCCAACAGCCACACCGTGCAGCTTGTGACCGGTGACCTGATCCGGACCTATGGCATCCCGCAATCGGTTCTGATCGACAATGGCCGGGAATTTGCCGCCAAGGCGATGACAGGCGGCACGCCAACCCGGTTTCGGTTCAAGGTCACGGACGAGGATATTCCCGGGCTGCTGCCGCTCTTGGGCGTACATGTCCACTGGGCCACGCCCTATTCGGGGCAATCCAAACCTATCGAGCGCGCCTTTCGCGATCTGTGCGACCGGGTGGCCAAACACCCCGCCTTTGACGGGGCCTATACCGGCAACAAGCCAGACGCAAAACCAGAGGACTACGGCACCCGCGCCATCCCGCTCGACGAGTTTCGCCTCGTTCTTGAGGACGAACTGGCGCATCACAACGCCCGCCCCGGGCGGCGCAGTGAAGTGGCCATGGGGCGGTCGTTTAATGAGGTGTTCAACGAGGGCTATGCGCGCGCCACGATCAAGCGCGCAACCGACGAGCAGCTACGCCTCTGGCTCCTGCGGGCTGAGGGCGTTCGCGCCAAGCGCGGCAATGGCGCGCTGAAGCTCTATGACACGGAATACTGGTCCGAGTGGATGTACCGGATCGCAGGCGAAAAGGTGGTTGCACGGTTCGACGCGGATGATCTGAGAGCAGGGCTGGAAGTCTACGATCTGGCTGGCCGGTATCTGGGTCATGCGGCGTGCCTTGAAGACGCCAAGTTCATCGACGTCGACGCGGCGCGGGATCATGCCCGCAAACGTGGGGCGTGGGCCAAGGCGCAAAAGGCCGAGGCCAAGGCCGCGCGCGAGTTGACGGCGGCAGAGGTGGCAGCACGGGTGCGCGCAGCCTCGGGGCTGGCGGCAGACGAACCCCTGCCCGAGGCGCAGGTGCATCAACTTGTGACGCCGCATAAGGCGGCCCCCAAACGGCGGCGCGCTCAGAGCGTCGAGGAGATAGAGCGTGAAGCAGCGCTTGAGGCACGCGTGACGCGCCTCGCCGAGCATCGCGCCCGCCCCGTCGAGGTCGATGAAGACGATCCCAAAGCCCTGTTTCTGCGTGCCCGCGCCCTCGAGACCGCGCTGGCGGAGGGCGAGACGCTGACGCAGGCACAGGCCGATTGGCTGGCCGACTACCAACAGAGTTCCGACTACCGCGCCCAGCTGCGCATGGAGCGCCGCTTCGGTGCCCAAGAGTAACAAGAAAAGGAGAGCAGCATGACCCCTTCCATTGCGCCCCTGCGAAACGTCGCAGCGCTGATCGGCCTCGTTGAGCGCGTCCAGTCCCGCGCCTTTGGCCTGCCCGGCATGGCCACGTTCTACGGCCCCTCCGGCTGGGGCAAGACCACCGCCGTGACGGTCGCGGCCAATGAGTATCAGGCCCATGTTGTCCAGGTTAAAGACTGCTGGACGCCGACCTATCTGGCGCAGGCGATCCTGCGCGAAATCGGCCTGCCGCCTCAACGCGGCGTGGCGGCCATGGTCGACGCCATCGGCGCACAGCTTGCGCGCAACGACCGCCCGCTCATCATCGACGACGCGCAATACCTCCTGCGCAAGCGGATGATCGAACTGGCCCGCGATATCTATGAGAGCTGTCAGGCCCCGGTCATTCTGGTGGGCGAAGAAAAGCTGCCGCAGGAGCTGACCCGCTGGGAGAACATCCACAACCGCCAACTCGCATGGGAGCCTGCGCTGGCCTGCAACCTGCCAGATGCAGAGAAGCTCGCGCCGATCTACGCGGCAGGCATCGACGTCGGCGCTGACCTGCTAGGGGCCATCGTCGACGCCTCGGGCGGCTCGATCCGTCGGGTGGCAATCAATCTGGCACGCGCCAAGGAACTGGCCATGGGACGGGGGCGACGTCTGGCCGACCTTGAGCTTTGGGGCAACCGGGCCTTCGAGACCGGGCAACCTCCAGCGGTGCGCCGGGTCGACGATTTCCGCCCCGTCGCCCCGCGCGTGCCCGAAAAGATCGTTCCGCTCGCGGCTGAGAAAAAGGCGGGCCGGGCATGAGTGACCTCTTTGATCGCCTTTGGACGCAGGTCCGCGAGCTTGAAGAGTTTGACTGGCAGGCCGTGTCCCGGCTCGGCTGCAGCCGCGAGACCGCCGTGCGCTACCTGCGCCACTGGCGGGACGCAGGCAAGATCCGCGTGAGCCGTGTCACCCGCAATGGCAAACGCTGGTATGCCCCCACAGACCGCCCCCTGCCCGGCCCGAAGCCAGTCTCTGGCGAGGCCACGCCTGAGGGCAACATGTGGCGCGCCATGCGCACGCTGCGCCACTTCAACCCGACAGACGTTGCCGCGCATGCCAATGCAGGAGGCGTCGAAGTGACTGTCGAGAAGGCACGCGCCTATTGCCGCCAGCTCTTGGCCTCCGAACATCTGCGCGTCGTCGAAATGGCCATCCCCGGTCGCCGCGAAGCGGTCTATCGCCTGATCGAGGATACCGGACCACGCGCGCCCAAGCCGGTGCGTCTGGCGGGCATCCTTGACCCCAACACCGGCGGCTTCAGCCCGGCGAAAGGCGGTGCAGCATGAGTGCGCGCGATACCGCCCGGGAATTCTGGGGCGACGCCTTGCCCGATTGGGTGGCCGCCTTGGCGCGCGCCTGCGACGAGACCAGCCAGAACAAGGTCGCGGTCAAGATGGAACGCAGCGCGACGCTCGTGTCGAACATCCTGCGCAACCGCTACCCCGCCGATACGAGCATCGTCGAGGACCTCGTGCGTGGGCATTTCATGCGCGAGGTGGTCGACTGCCCCGCCTTGGGCGAGATCGGCAAACAGGTCTGCCGCCGCTGGCGCGGGAAGGCCGCGCAGTTCGAGAACGTGAACTCGCAGTCCGTCACGATGTACCGCGCCTGCAATCGGTGCCCCATCCACAAGGGGGCCGATGATGACGCGGCATGACGACAGCCTCGATGCGGCGGTGAGACGTTCTGCGGCACAAGGGATCGGTGCGGCCTTCATCGCCCGCAACCTCGGCGTGACCCCGAACCGCGTCCATGCCGTGCTGGCCCGCCTGCGCCGCAACGGTGAGGTGTTCCCGAGGGTGCGTCCCGGCCCCGCGCTTCGCCCGCAGGGCCTGCGGCTGAGCACGCTGGACGGGGCAACGAGGCGCGCGTTCGAGCCCCATGCGGCGGCGCGCGAAGTCAGCATACGGGAGCTTGTGCATCGCATCCTGCGCACGGTGGCCCGCGACGATCTGGTCGACGCCATTCTCGACGACAAGGAGACCAACCCATGACCTCCCCCGAAATCGCCCGCTGGAGCCACGACGAAATGCTGCGCCTCGCGGCCTCGGGCGTGGCCAAAGTCGACCTGCTTGGCCCGCGCGGTAGCACGCTTTGCTCCATGGACGAGATCGCCGCCATGGCCGCCGTCTGCGCCCTCCATGGCGTGGGTCCGCGCCTGCTTTCAACACCCCCTTCAACAGGAGAGTAAAATGTCTGAAGTCACCCCTCTTTCCATCCCGGACGGACGCCGCGAGATCGACGGCAACATCTATATGGGCGACGGCCGGGGCGGCTGGCAGCCGCTCGAGACCATCAAGCCGCAGCACATGCTCGAGGATGAGACCGTCCGCAAGATTGTCAGCTACGGCCTGCCGCTTTCCGAACAGGTCAAGCGTTTCAAGGCCCATACCTTCGACGATATCGGTGCATTCGAGGCGATCCTTGCGCAGGAATATGATGCCAGGATCGGCGGCAAAAAGGGCAACAAGACGCTGATGAGCGTCGATCAGCTCTACAAGGTCGAGGTGCGCGTGTCGGACCGGATTGACTTCGGCCCCGAGTTGCAGACGGCAAAGCAGCTCTTTGACGAATGCCTGAATGAGTGGTCCGCCGAGGCGCGCGCCGAGCTGCGCGGCCTCGTGGCCGACGCCTTCAACACCGACAAGCAGGGCCAGATCAACCGCGCGCTGATTTTCATGCTCCTGCGCCGCGACAGCACTGATCCGCGCTGGAAACGCGGGCAGGACGCGATCCGGGATGCCATGCGCACGGTCGGCTCAAAGACCTATGTGCGGTGCTGGCACCGGGCAGCGCATGACGCGCCATGGGAGCCGATCACCATCGATCTTGCGAAGGTCTGAGCCGATGAACCGCGCCCTGCAACAACTGATCTTCGCGGCCTGCCGCCAGCTGGGCCTCGACGAGGACGCGCGCCGGGATTTGCAGGTCAGCGTCACAGGCAAGGCCTCCTTGCGCGACATGAACGACGGCGAGTTGAAGCTCGTCGTCAACCGGCTGAAACAGGCCGGGTTCGAGGACCGCCCGCGCAACCCGCGCCACAAGCCCGCGCCGCGTGCCGACCTGCGCATGATCCATGTGCTTTGGCGCAAGCTCGGACAATCCGGCGCACTCCGCGACCCCTCCCGCGCCGGGCTCAACAAGTTCATCCGCGCGCGGTTCGGAGGCGTCTGGGGATCGGTCCCGGCCGATGTCGACATGCTGCGCGCGTGGGAACAGATCGACGCCGTCATTCAGGCCCTCAAAACGTGGGGCCATCGGCAGAGCATCGACTTCGACTGGGAGGATCACCGCCGGTGAAGAAGCCCGATGGAGAATGATCCTCTCTGGGTCGACGAGATGCGCGCCGATCTGGGCGATGCCCCGGTCGAGCGTTTCTTGCTCCGTGCAGGCGGCATGCGCCTCTATGTGCCCGGCACGCCAAAGACCAAAAGCCAGCTGATGGCGCTCGGAGGGCCGGATATTGCCAGATGGATTTCCGACCGCTACGCTGGTGATTACGTGGACGTGCCCTCCATCCGGGCGCAGACCCGAGACGGCCTCAGACACGCGCTCCGCGAGGCCCCAGATACGCCGGTCAATGAACTGGCCAACCGCTTCGGCGTGACCGCCCGCCGCGTTTTGCAAGTCAAGGCGGCGCTGGCAGAGGAGGAAGAGCCACCCCTCCTCAAGGTCATGCGAAGGGCTTCATCTGAATAAGCTGTGCGTCCCCCTTTATCCTGACGGGAAAGGGGGACGCCCATGCAAACAGTCCGAACCATTGCCGAAGAGATTGTCGCCCGCGAAGGCGGCTTTGTGAATGACCCGGCCGATCCCGGCGGGGCGACCAATTTTGGCGTCACGATCCACACCATGCGCAGCCTCGGCCTTGATCTCGACCGGGACGGCGACGTGGACGTGGCCGACGTGCGCTTCATGACCCGTGCCCGCGCCGTCGACATCTTCATCGAGCATTACTTCGTGCGGCCCCGCATCGCGGAACTGCCCGAGGCGCTGCAGGCGAGCGTCTTCGACATGCAGGTCAACGCAGGCTCCAATGCCGTGAAAATTCTGCAGCGCCTCGTCACCGAAATGGGTTTCCCGGCCACGGTCGACGGCGTGATCGGCCCGGCCACTTTGCGCGCGGTGCGCGCCGCCCATGACGCGGCCCCGGCCCATATCGCCGACGCCTACGCAATTGCCCGGCGCAATTATTACCTCCGCCTTGCCGATGCGCGGCCCGCAAGCCGCAAGTTCGCACGCGCCCGCGCGGGCGGCAAAGGCGGCTGGATACGGCGCGCCGAGGAATTCATGGCAGCGCGCTACCGCATGACGGACGCAGATTTCAAAGAGAGGGTGGCACCATGGGGCTGATCAAGTTTCTGGGGGCGCTCTTTGGCGGCGGGCGCAATGTCATTGCCGAGACGGCCGAGGTCTTTCGGCCCACTGCCGAAAAGGCGGATATGCGGGAGGCCGCGTTTCAGCAGGCGGCGTTGAGCCAAATGGCGGCGGAGTTCACCGGCGCGCGCGGACTTTGGGGGCAGTTCGTGGACGGTCTCAACCGTCTGCCGCGCCCTGCCATGGCCTTTGGCTGCATTTTCCTCTTCTGGTCGGCCATGTCCGACCCGATCTGGTTTGCGGAGCGGATGACCGGTCTCGCCCTCGTGCCCGAACCGCTCTGGGCGCTGATGGGAGCCATTGTTGCCTTCTACTTCGGCGCGCGCGAGCTGCATAAGTTCCGGGGAACCGCGATGCAAAAGGAGGCCGCGCGGATCATCTCACAGGCCCCGCAAGTGGCGCACAGCGTCGCCCAATTGCGGGCGCTGCGTCCCGACAGCCCGGGTGCTGCCGATACAGGGCCGGATGCCGAGATCGCCTTGGCCGCCGTGGACGTGACCGACAATCCGGCGCTCGACAACTGGAAGCGCACGGCATGATGGATTGGGACCTCTTCTGGAAAGGGCTGGGCGTCGTCTTCCCGATGCTGGTGGCCATCTACACCTTCCTGGCCACCCGCCGCAAAGACCTGGATAAAAAGCTCGAGGCGGGTCACGAGCGCATGGACCGGCACGAGGCGCGCCTCTCGCGGCTCGAACAGGCGGTTCAGAACATGCCCGGCAAGGATGACATGCACGCGCTCCAGCTCGAACTGGTCCGTCAAACCGGGTCGATGGAGAAGATGGCGGCCGTGATGGAAGGCAACGCGATGATCACCGCGCGGCTGGAGGCCATCGTGTCTCGCCACGAACAACACCTGCTCGATGGAGGCAAGAAGTGAGCGATTATCAAGCAACCCTGCGCAAACACCGCCGCCTCGCGATCCTGCGCCATCTCGAGCAGGTCTCGGGCTATACCGCCAATGCCTCGATCCTACGCGACGTGCTCAATGGCGTGGGCGTCGGCTCCACCTTTGACCAGGTAACCACCGAACTGGCATGGCTGCAGGAGGTGGGCATGGTCACCGTCGCCGACCATGGCGACTTTGTCATTGCCGAGGCCACCCGGCGCGGCATCGAGGTCGCGCGTGGCGAGGCGGTACATCCGGATATCCAGCGTCCAAGCGCGCGGAGGCTCTGACATGCCCCCGCCCCGCAAGGTCGACTTGCTGCCCAAGGAACTACGGCAGTGGCTGCAGGAAGAGCTGCGCAACTGTGGCTTTTCGCAATACGAGCGCATTGCGGAGGCGTTGAATTTCCGGTGCGAAGAAGAAGGGCTGGAGCTGCGGATCGGCAAATCGGCGATCCATTCCTACGGGCAGGAATTCCGCGAATACGCGCTGATGCAGGAACGCGCCCAGGACGAAATCCGAACCTTCCTGCAAGAGGCCAGCCTCAAAGATGAAGCGGACGTGACCTCTGCCCTTTTCCAGCAGCTCACCACGATCCAGTGGCGTCTTCAGATGATGATGTCGGATGCAACGAAGATGCCGGACCCGCGCGGCATGAAGGACCTCACCACGGCGCTCAACAACCTGATCCGCTCGAGCAGCTTGCGCGACGGCATCATTAAAGCCGAACGCGCCCGCATCGCCGCCGAAGAACGCGCCAATGCCGTCGAGGCACTGGACAGCGCCCGCGATGAGTTGGGGCTGTCGAGCGACGTCATCGGCAAGCTGCGCCGCGAGTTTCTGGGGGTGCGCGCGTGAGCACCCCCGTCCTCACCCGCGACCCCGACGCTCTGCCCGAGGAGTTGCCGCGCGGCTCGGAAATCCCCGAGAGCCTCGATCCACTGGCCGATGGCATCCTGATGGAACACCAACGCTCTTGGCTGGCCGACGAGAGCGACCTCAAGGTTTGCGAGAAGGGCCGCCGCACCGGCATCACCTTTGCCGAAATGCTGGGCTGCGCGCTCATTGCCGCCGCCGCGCGTGGCGCAGGCGGGCAAAACTGCTTTTACATCGGCGACACCAAGGACAAGGGTCGCGAGGCCATTGGCTATGTCGCGCATTTCGCGCGGGTGATCGCGGGGGCAGCCCATCCCATCGAGGAGTTTCTCTTCGAGGATCAGCAGCCCGATGGCACCACCAAGTTCATCTCGGCCTACCGGGTGCGCTTTGCCTCCGGGTTCCGCGTCGAGGCGCTCAGCTCCAACCCGGCCAATATACGGGGCCTTCAGGGCACCGTGGTGATCGACGAGGCCGCGTTTCACAAGGACGTGCGCGAGGTGATCGATGCCGTGAACGCGATGCTGATCTGGGGCGGCAAGGTCCGGATCATCTCGACCCATAACGGCTATCTCAATGCCTTCAATGAGCTGATCCGCGAGGCGCGCGCGGGCAAGAACGGCTTTGCGGTGCATCGCTACACCTTCGGCGACGCGGTCGCCAACGGGCTTTATAAGCGCGTCTGCATGATGCAGGGCAAGACCTGGACGCCAGAGGCCGAGGCCGCTTGGGAGGCCACTGTGCGTCGCGCTTACGGCGCGCGCGAGGCCGCCATGCGTCAGGAACTCGACGCCGAACCCGCCGAGATGCAGGGCGCGGCGCTGACCCGCGTCCAGATCGAGGCCTGCATGGCCAAGGGCATCCCGTTTCACCGCTGGACGCAGCCCGACAGCTTCAAGAACGCCGACGAGGCGGTGCGCAAGGCCGCTGCTGAAGCCTGGTGTAAAACCCACCTTGAACCGGTGCTTAAAACCCTCGATCGAACCCGCTCGCATTTCATGGGTGAGGACTTTGCCCGCTCGGGTGATGCCACCGACATCATCATCCTCGAACAGGGCGTCGATCTCACCCGGCGCACCAAGCTCATCGTCGAGCTGCGCAATATCCCCTTTGACCAGCAGCGCGACGTGCTGTTCTGGCTGCTCGACCGGCTGCCCAATTTCCAGAAGGGCGCGATGGACCGCACCGGCAACGGGGCCTATCTCGCCGAGGTCGCGGCCCAACGCTACGGCGCGCGGATCGTCGAAGTCTCATTCTCGCGCCAATGGTACGAGGTGGAGATGCCGCCCTATATCGAGGCCTTCTCGGATCGCACCATCGTTCTGCCCGCGCATGAGGACGTGCTGCGCGACCATCAGGCGCTGCAATACACGAATGGCATCATCCGCGTGCCCGAGAATTTCCGCTTCAAAGGATCAGACGGGCTCGACCGGCACGGCGACAGCGCCATCGCAGGCGCGCTCGCCTGGTATGCGAGCAATCAGGACGTGGTGCCGATGGAGTTTCAATCGACCGGGCCGCGCACCGCTTTGACGGCCCAAGACTTCACCAGCCCTTTGGGCGGGCAGCGCATGGGCTTTGCCCGGGGCCGGGGCGGCTTGGATTTCGGAGGGTTCTGAGATGGCGAGAAAGACCAGCACCATGCGGCTGCGGTCGGTGCGGATGCGCAACCCGATGGAACTGTCGGGCATTCAGGGCGGGCGCGACATCACCCGGCCATGGATCGGCCCGCTGCTCGAGCCAACTGACCCGATCCTGCGCACCCGGGGCGGCGGCAGTTTCGACATCTACAAGCCGATCCTGACAGACCCGCAGGTCAAATCGGTCATGACGCAGCGCATCTCGGCCGTCACCAGCCGGGAATGGGAGGTGGTACCGGGCGAGGACACGGCGGCGGGCAAGCGCGCGGCCGACTGGTTGCGCGACGAGCTTTCGGCCATGAAGTTCGACCGCTTGACCGAGAAAATGCTCTGGGGCCTCTTTTATGGCTATTCCGTCGCCGAACAGATGTATCGCCGCGACGGGCGGCTCTGGGGCTGGGAGGAAATCCGCGTACGCGACCGGGTGCGGTTTCGCTTTGACGAGAATTGCGGCCTGCGCCTTTTGACCCTGTCCAACATGCTGACCGGCGAGGAAATGCCGCCCGAGAAGTTCTGGGTGTTCTCGACCGGGGCGGATCACGACGACGAGCCTTATGGCTTGGGTCTCGCGCACTGGCTCTATTGGCCGGTCTGGTTCAAGCGCAACGGGCTGAAACTCTGGCTAATCGCTCTCGACAAATTCGGCATGCCGACCGCGCGCGGCAAGTATCCCTCTCAGGCGACGGAGGAAGAGCAAAAGACGCTGCTCGAGGCGGTTCTGGCCATCCGCTCAGAGGCCGGGATCATCATTCCCGACGGCATGGATATCGAGCTTTTGTCCGCACCCGCAGGTGCCAGTTCTCTCGATTACCAAAAGCTGCACGACACGATGGATGCTGCCATCTCCAAGATCGTGCTGTCGCAGACCATGACCACCGACAACGGCTCCAGCCGATCGCAGGCCGAGGTGCATGACGACGTGGGCGACGCGGTCAAGAAATCCGACGCCGATCTCGTCTGCCAATCCTTCAACGAGGGACCTGTCGCACGATTGTGTGAATTCAACTTTCCCGGCGTGACGCCGCCAAGAGTGTGGCGCAAGATGGAAGACCCGGAGGATACAACCGCCGCCGTCGACCGCGATGAGAAGCTGCATCGCATCGGCTGGCAGATGACCGAGGATCGCGTAAAGGAAATCTATGGCGACGGCTATGAACGCACAGCACCCCCCGATCCCACCCCAGCCGGTGAAGACCCGCCCGAGGCCGGTTTTGCCGAGCATCGCCATGAGAGCGCGCTCGACAGACTTGCGGCCGAAATCATCGCAGAAGGTCATGTCGAGACGGCCGTCGAGCCGCTATTCGCAGATATCGCGGCCCTTCTGGGCGACATCGCACCGGGCACCACGCTTGAGGCGCTGCGCGCCCGTCTCGACGCCTTGGCGGCCGCACCGAGCGACGGACAAGCGATGACTGATCTGCTGACCGAGGCCAGTTTCGCCGCGCGTCTGGCGGGTGAGCTCGGGGCCGTGGTGGATGACAGCGAGGCAACAGATGGGTCGGACACCCTGCCCGGCTCCGTGGCCCCATGATCGACCTGCAGCGCCTGCGCCCCGAGGATGCGCTGTCCTTCTTTCGCTCCAAGGGCCTCGCCCCGCCCGATGCGCGGTTCGATTTCCGCGACGTCTGGCGCAATGAGCACGCCAGCAATTTCGTTGTCGCCAAGGCCATGCGGACTGATGTTCTGGAGACGATCCGGGCGGCGCTGGATCGGGCGCTGGCCAATGGCGGCACGCTGGGCAGCTTCATGGATGACCTCGAGCCCGAGTTGAAACGTCTTGGCTGGTGGGGCAGCGCCACGGAGCGCGATCCCCTGACCGGCGAGTTGAAGAACGTCCAGCTTGGCTCGCCCCGCCGCCTGCGGGTGATCTTCGACGCCAATATGCGCGCAGCCCACGCTGCGGGCAAATGGGCGCGCATTCAGCGCACCAAGAATGCCTTCCCCTTCCTGCGCTACGTCCAGATCCAGCGCGACACCAAGCGCGAGGACCACGCGCGCTATCACGACCTGATCCTGCCCGTCGATCACCCGGCTTGGCTTCGTATCTTTCCCCCCAACGGCTGGCGCTGCGGATGCACGGTCCAACAACTCTCCCAAGGCATGCTGGAGCGGCGCGGCCTGAAGGTGACGGAGGATTTTGAGCTGGAGGAGCGCGGGGTCTTGAACCGTCGCACCGGCGAGATCGAACCCACGGCGCTTGGGGTTGATCCGGCATGGGACGGCAACACGGGCCATGCATGGCTTGACTTGCGAGCGCGTCATGCAGGGATTTCGGGTGGGCTTTCCGCCCCGGCGGCGGCCAGCGAGCTGGGCTTTGCCATGCGCGCCCGGCTCATGGGCCTGGGCGACGGGCGGGAGCATCTTGGCGCGTTCGACTTGGGGACCGGCGAGGAAATCGACTGGAACGTGGGCAAGCCTAAGCGCGTCAAACTGACCTCCTCCATAATCGGGCGGCTGGAGAGCGGCACGGGTGTCGGCCTCGTTCACAATCACCCCAGTTCCGCGCCGCTCAGCCCGGATGACATGGCGGTCATGTTCCAGCGCCAAGTTCGATCAATCACCGCCGCTGGTCACGACGGCTCGCTCTACCGGGCACAGATGCTGAGGCCCAGCCATGGCGACATGCGCGAGCTTGCGGAGGTCGCGGCCGAACTCATTGACGAGTTTGCCCCGGGCTTGACCAACACAGAGCGCGACCATGCGGTGCGCCTCGCGGTCCTCGACGTCTTGCAGTCTCAGGGCCTGATCTTATATCAAGAGAGCCTTGGCGCGCAGTCGCGAGCAATCCGCCAACGCATAGAAGAGACCGCCCGGGCTGTTGCCGCCGCCATTGTCAGGGTCATGAACGGAGACGCGTGATGCGAACGTTGCTGGTTGAGCCCCCCGACGAATGGAGCCGCGAGGCTTATGAGGCCGCGTTGCGCGAAGCAGAAGCATTGCCTGACGACGATCCGGACAAGGAAGAGCTGGTCGCGGTCCGCCGCGAAGACCTTCGGGTCTATTTCGACCGCCCCAAGAGGACGCCCGAAGAGCGCCGCGCACTCCTCCGGTCCTTCATCGACAAATCGGCATCCTGAGGCAATTTGGGGTTATTTGACCCCGCAGGTGCACCTGCAACCGACCCCACCAGACGCAATGGCCTCTCGGCGCGCCATTAAATACCCTTTTAATACCCCCCTCGGGGATTTTGCGACCCAACCCCCGCCAGAGCCGGAAGCGCACTCAGCGGGCCGTTCTGGGGCCGTTTGCATTCCGGGCTTGCCGCATGCCCTCAGAGGGCGCTAGTCTTACCCAAGATGGCACGCGCAGCGCCCCACCCTCTCCCCTGAAGCCCTTCATCTGATCTGGCCCGTCGCCCCGGCTTAATGTCGGGTCATGACAAAACCGCTTCACATCTTCCGCGCTGGCCGCCACACCGCCCAATCCGGGCAGAGCTTCGAGTTTTCCGAAGCCGAGGTCGAGGGCATTGCCACCGCCTATGATCCCGCCCTCCATGAGGCGCCCATCGTCGTGGGCCATCCTCGCACCGATGCCCCGGCTTACGGCTGGGTCAAACGCTTGCGCGCCGAAGGAGCCGAGCTTTTTGCCGAGCCTGACCAGGTGGAGCCCGCCTTCGCCGAGATGGTGCGCGCGGGACGCTTCAAGCGGATCAGCGCCTCCTTCTATCCTCCTCAATCCGCCGCAAACCCGACCCCCGGCACCTATTACCTAAAGCATGTGGGCTTTCTGGGCGCACAGCCCCCCGCCGTGAAGGGCCTCAAGGCCGCCGAGTTCGCCGAGGACGCCGAGGCCGTGACCCTCGAGATCGCCTTCTCGGAAGAGGACGCGCCCGCTGCCAGTTTCGCGGACACCCTGAAAGGCGCGATTGCCGCCGTCCTGTCCTGGGCACGCACGCCCGCAGGTCAGGAGGCCCTCCGCGACGCCGCAGGCGCGCCCGAGACCGGGCAAACCCAATTCGCCGAACCCCAAAAAGGAGAACCCGATATGTCCGGCACGGACACGCAAACCCCCGAAGACCGCCAAGCCGCGCTCGATGCGCGCGCGGCCGAGCTCGACGCGAAGGAAGCCGCCTTCGCCGAGGCCCAAAGCAAGACGCGCCGCGCCGAGGATGCCGCCCTGGTCGAGGCCTTGGTCAAGGACGGGCGCATCGCGCCGGGTCTCAAGGACGAGATGGCCGCGTTCATGGAAAGCCTCGACGCGACCGACGAGGTGGCCTTTGCCGAAGGAAAGAGCGCCAGTCCGCGCGCGTGGTTCCGCGAGCTGCTTACAAAGCAGACCAAGCCGCTGATCGATTTCAGCGAGCGCGCGGGCGGAGATGCCCTGCCGCAGGTCAAGGGGCCAGACGACATCACCGCCGCCGCCAAGCGTCTGATCAAGGACGCCGAGGCGGAGGGCCGCACGCTGAGCTTTGCCGAGGCCGCGCGCCAGATCGAGGAAACCATGGAGAGCGACAATGGCTAACCCCGGAATGTTCATCAAATCCTACACCGCCGAAGCTGCGGTGCCCGGTCGCCGGATCGTCAAGTTCGGCGCAAGCGGCGGCATTCTCGTTGCCGCCTCTGCGACCAACCTCGCAATCGGCATCTCCGATCAGCTGGACGCCGCGCTTGGCGACATTCAGGACGTCATCATGTCCGGATCGGCCGAGCTTGAGCTTGCGGGCACAGTTGCCGCCGGTGCGCCGGTCGCGGCGAACGCCACCGGCCTCGGCGTCGCGGCTATCACCGGAGTTGGAAACGTCGCCGTAGGCTACGCGCTGCAGGCAGGCGTGGCTGGCGACATCATCGACGTGGCGATTGCCCGCCACTCTGTCACCTGATCCTGAGGAGCTGATCCATGCCCACCCCCACCCCCTTCGTCGTCGATCCGGTTTTGACCGCCATCGCCGTCAACTACCGCAACCCCGATATCTCCTTCATCGCCGACGAGGTGATGCCGCGCGTGCCGGTCATGGCCCCGGATTTCAAATGGACGTATTTTCCGCCCGAACAGATGTTCACGGTGCCCGACACGGAAGTGGGCCGCAAAGGTCTGGTCCAACAGGTCGAGTTCACCGGAGAAGAAAAGACCTCCTCGGTCAAGGACTACGGTCTCGACGACGTGGTGCCGCAGCGCGACATCGATGCCGCCCGGGCACTCCGCGCCGCTGGCAACTCGGCCTTCGATCCCGAGGCGCGCGCTGTCGAGGGGCTGACCCATCTGATCCAGCTCGACCGCGAAAAGCGCGTCGCAGCCATGGTGCAGGACGCGGCCAATTATGACGCCGACAAGAGGGTGGTACTTGCGGGCGCGGGCCAGTTCACCGACCCCACGTCCGACCCTATCGGCGTGATCTCTGCCGCTCTGGACGCCACCTTCATCATGCGCCCGAACGTGGGCGCGATGGGGCGCAAGGCCTGGACGGCGCTCTCGACCCATCCCGATATCCTGAAGGCCATCAACCGGACCTCGGGCGACAAGGGCCGCGCCAGCCGCGAGGCGGTGGCCGAGCTGTTCGAGCTGAACGAAATCCTCGTCGGTGACAGCTACATCAACTCGGCCCGCAAGGGTCAGACGGCGGCCTTCGAAAAGGTCTGGGGCGGCAATATCGCCCTGATCCATCGCAACACGCAAGCGGGTCCCGACGGCACCGCCCCCGCATGGGGTTGGACCGCGCAGTTTGATGGCCGCGTCTCGGGGCGGTTCTTCGATCCCAAGGTCGGGCTGAAAGGGGCCACCACCCTGCGGGTGGGCGAGCAGCTGCGCGAAGTCATCGCGGCCCCCGCCACCGGCTATCTGATCGAGGACGCGGCATGAGCTATCTCATCAAACGCACCGTGATCGCAGCCTCGCGGCTTGAGGCGGGAACGACCCACCCCGCGCAAGAGATCGGCAGCGCGGCGCAGGTTGCGCGCCTTCTGGCCTTGGGCGCAATCGAAGAGACCGACGGCGGGGCTGACACCGCGCCGCCGCCTGTCCTCGACGACGCGCTGCGCGTGGCCTTGACCAATGCCATCAACGCCCTCGCCCCCGACGCCTTCGACAAAGGCGGCAAGCCCAAGGTCAAGGCGCTGCAAGACGCACTCCCCGGCCTTGCAGACCAGATCACCGCCGCTGCGCGGGACGCCGTCTGGGCCGAGATGCAGGCCGCCGCCAACGCGGCCTCCTGACAATACTCCAAGGGGACGCCGCCATGGATCAGGCGTGACAGCCGGGAGAGACCGGCACCAAACACCCAACCCGGAGGCGCATCATGTCCGAGACGATCAAGAGCACCGACGACGCCCGGGTCGCGAACAGCCCCCTGCGGCATGCCTACCGGACGCTGAGCGACAGCGAAAAGGCCAAAGTTGAGGCGATCAAGGACATGGGCCAAAGGTTCCTCGGCGAGATTGCCGCCAATCAGGGCCGCGAATTTGCGCTCGCACGCACCAAGATTGAAGAGGCCGTCATGTGGGCCGTCAAAGGGGTGACCCGCTGATGCCCTATCTCGCCGCCCAGGACATGATCGACCGTTATGGCGAGGAGTTCCTCGCCGAGGTCACGGCGCGGGACACAGCCCCCGGCGTGATCGATATGGCCGCGCTGCAGGTGGCCGTCGACGATGCCGTATCCGTCGCCGAGAGCTATGTGGCCGGGCTTTACAACGCGGCCAATCCACCGCGCGCCCTGACGATGCACGCGGCGGCCATTGCCTGGCACCGGCTGCTCGGCGCACGGGCGGCCGCATTTGACGGGGCCAAGGAAGGCTATGAGGCCGCGCTCAGCTTCCTGCGCGAGGTGCGCCGGGGCGAGGCCTCGCTTGGCGACGAGACGCCCGAGGACACCGGCCAGGGCAATCCCCAGCTGCCTCAGATCAGCGCGCCGGAGGGCACCTTCAGCCGCGACAGCCTCAAGGGGTTCTGACATGGTCACCCTCACCGTCAGTCTCGACAGTCTCGACTTTGACAATGCCGTGGCCAATGGGCTGCGCCAGTTGTCCGACCTCACCCCTTTGATGCGCCGCATCGGCACCGTTCTGGAAACCTCCGTCTCCGAGCGGTTCGAGAAGAGTGAAGGCCCGGGCGGCATCGTTTGGCCGGTCTCGCACCGCGCGCGCGAATCCGGCGGCAAGACGCTGGTCGACAGCACACGGCTGCGCGACAGCATCGTGACAGAGGCCGATAGCTTTTCCGCCCGCATCGGCACCAATGTGCCCTATGCCGCCACGCATCAGTTCGGAGCCTTCATCGAGCCGACCGGCGCGGACGCCGCCGCAAAGCTGGCCTTCACCTTGCCCAATGGCCAATTCATCATGGTCGACCAGGTCGAGATCCCGGCCCGGCCATTCCTCGGCTTTGACGAAAAGGACGAGACCAACATCGTCGACACGGTCGAGGCCTATCTGCGCGAGGTCTTCGAATGATCGGTGACGTTATCACCCGGATCGAAGCGCAAGTGCCCGAGTTGTCGGGTCGTGTCGACGGCGGCCGCGCCTTTGTCGACCTCATCCGCTCCAAGAAACTGCCCGCGCAATCGGTCGCGGCCTATGTGTTTCCCAGCGGCATGCAGGGCGGGCGCGCCGATGCCGCATCGGGCGTCTACAGCCAGATGCTGACCCACCGCACCAGCGTGGTGATCTTTGTGCAGAGTTTTGACCGCACCGGTGCGACTGCTCTCGACAAGATCGACCAGTTCCTGATGCGCGTGGTGCGCGCCGTGGCGGGCTGGGCACCGGGCAACGAGGTCGGCGTACATAAGTTCGAACGCGGCCAACTGATCGAGAGCGGGGCCGGTCGCCTTGCCTATCAGCTCGATTTCTCCATCGACGATCAACTGAGGATCCTGTCATGACCAATCTCCCCACCTCCGGCGGGTCTTACACTCGCGACGACAAGGGCGCGCTCAAGCCCACCGGCACGCCGCCCAAGCCCACGCCGAAACCCGAAGCCAAAAAGGACGCTGACAAATGAGCCTGCTCTGGAGACACAAGGTCCTGCTGGCCAAGCTGGAGACCACCTACGGCACCGATGCCGTTCCCACCGGCACGGATGCCATCCTCGCCACCGATGTGCGCCTGTCGCCGATGCAGGGTCAGGACCTCGACCGCAATCTCGACACTCCGCATGGCGGCCCCACCGGCACGATCCCGGTCGATCTGCACCGGACAATCTCGTTCAAGGTCGAGCTGGCCGGGTCGGGAGCCGCCGGTACCGCGCCCCGTTGGGGTCGTCTCCTGCGCGCCTGTGGCTGCGCCGAGACCGTGACCGTGGCCACCTCCGTGGTCTACAACCGGGTCTATTCGAACCTTGAGAGCGTGACGCTGCACCTCAACATCGGCGGCACGCTCTATGCCATGGTGGGCGTGCGCGGCACCGCCGCCTTTGACGTCTCGGCCTCGGGCATTCCCTATATCGAGTTCGAGTTCACGGCACTCTATGTGGCTCCGGCCGACGTGGCCCAGCCAACCCCGGACTTCTCGGGCATTCCAGATCCGCTGGCCGCCTCGGATGCCAACACGCCGGTGTTTACGATTGACGGCACCGCGCTGGTGATGCGCAGCTGCAAGCTCACGCTCGCCAATCGCATCGAGGCGCAGTTCCTGATCGGCGAGGAGGAAGTTGTCCTCGACGGGCATGAGAACACCTTTGAGGCGCGGGTGCGGGCCGTTGCGCTGGCCGCCTTCAACCCCTTCGCCATGGCCGCCGCCCAAGCCAAACTCGCCGTGGTGGTAGAGCATGGCAAGACGGCGGGCAACATCGTCAACATCACCGCACCCAATGCGCAGATGCAGCGCCCCGAAGGGCTGGAGGACGGACAGGGCCGCAAGGAATGGCCGCTGCGCCTTGTGCCGTTGCCGACCACCTCCACCGCCGCAAACCAGTGGTCGATGACGCTGACCTGACGCCCTTCAATGCCCCGTTCAACAGAGAGTTAAATCCCATGTTCAAGATCGACCAGACCCCGAGTTTCACCCACCGCGTCGAGATCAAGGTGCCCGCAGACGGCGGCCACGAGCTGCAGGACATGCAGGTCACCTTCCGCGTGCTGCCCGACGAGGAGGTCGAAGGCTTCGACATGCGCACCGCGCGCGGCGAGCGGGAGTTTCTGGGAGCCGTGGTTACGGGTTTTGACGACGTCGAGGACGAGAAAGGCGCGAAGCTGCCCTATAGCCACGCCCTGCGCGACCGGCTGATTGGTCTCGCTTATGTCCGCGTGGCGATGATCAACGCCTATTATGCAGCGATCATGGGGAAGCGGGTAAAAAACTGAAATGGGCCGGGCGGGCATGGGCGCGGGGCGACCTGATCGAGGAAGAGACAGGCGGCGACCATGACGACGAGGCGGCATTCTGGGGTATCGACCCAAGCGTGCTCACCCGTGGTCCGTCCGGCTCTGGTGTCTGGCCGCAGAACGCCCCGGCCGTGCGGGCCTTTCTGGCAGTCTGCAATCAATGGCGCACCATCTCGGCCGGGCTGGCGGGCTTCCGCGTCGTGGGCCTCGATTACTCGGCCGCCCGGGCGGGTCTGCGCTTGAGCGGGATACGCCCCACGCCCGAGCTTTGGGCCGAGGTGCAGGTGATCGAAGGCGCGGCCGTGGCCGCGATGCGGGAGAGCTGACATGACATTGCGTGTCCAGGGCGAAATCCTGATGGACGCCGATCAGGCGAAGGCGGAGCTGCAGGCCACCGGCAGTGCCGCCAAGACGGCCGCCGGGGATATTCGCGGCGTCGGCACCCAAGGTGCGACCGCCGCACGCGGCGTGAAACAGCTCGAAACCGCCGCGCGGACCTCGGCGACGGGCCTTGCCGCCGCCAGTTCCGCCGCCGACGTGAACGCCGCCGCGACCCAGAAACTGGCCTCGGCCAACCGCCTTGCCGCCGGATCGATGGGCAACCTCGTGGCGCAGGGCAATGACGTGTTCGTCATGCTGGCGGCGGGTCAGAACCCGCTGACGCTGGCCATCCAGCAGGGCACGCAAATCACGCAAGTCATCGGCCCGCTTGGGGCTGCGGGCGCGTTCCGGGCTTTGGGCGGCGCGGTTCTTGCGATGCTGAGCCCGATCAATCTGATCACCATCGGCGCACTGGCGGCGACGGCCACGCTGGTCAATTGGTTCACCTCTGCCTCGGAGGAAGGTGAGAGCTTTGCCGATACGGTCGAGGCGTTAGAGACCCGGATCGACAGCCTCAAGGACAAGATCGCCGAGGCCTCGGCCACCCGGTTGGAGCTGGCCGAGCGGTTCGGCGAAGGCTTTGTCGAGCGCGCGCAAGATCTGCTTGACCGGATTGTCGAGGCTGAAAAGCGCATCACCGCCCGTGAGACGCGCGAGAGCATCGGAAGTTTTCTGGGCGAGACCGGCGTCGACTTTGGGCGCGTCAACCGCAACCGCGAACTCCTGCCGCAATCTGTCGACGGCGGGCTTGACGTGGCCGAAGGGCAGGCACTTTCTACCCTGGCGTCCGAGCTTGACCTCAGCGGCCTCTTTGGGCGGATGCGCGCCGGGAGCCGTCAACTTGTCCAGGACGTTCTCAATGATTTTGCCGCCCTCGAGGAGGCCGCCGAAGGCACCGTCGAAGACCAAGCCGCCGCCGTCGACGCGCTGATCGAGAGCTACACTCTTGCGGCGGCGGCTTCAGGGGAAACCTCTGACTTGGAGCTGGAGCGGCTCGACACGCTCAGAAAGATGCGTCTCACGCTGGCAGAGGTCGCCCAGCTCCAGTCCCAAGACCCCGCGCAAAACCGCCAGACCGAGGAAATGCTGACCTTCCTCGATCTGGTGACCAAAAGCACCGGCGAGCAGCTGAAGGCCGAGGCGGCCGCATCCTCTCTGCTGTCGACGCTGACCGAACAGAACGCGGTTGCCGAGGCCATCGCACAGCATGGGGCGGACAGTGTCGAAGTCACCCGGCTGCGCGCGCAGTTCGCGCTCGACGCAAAGCTTGAAGAAATCGAGGCTTCAAAGGCCTCAGAGGTAACAAAGGACGCGCTCCGGGACGCCGCACAAGCTGCGTTTGACCTGTCCACGGCAGATATTTCCGGCGTGTTGAACGCGGCCGCCAATGAGGCCGCCCGTCTCTCGGCCGAGGTACGCGGTGCGGTCGACGCGATGGCTGACCTGCAGTCCCAAGGCGAGGTCGGGCTGGAGACGGCGCGCATCCGGGCGGAGTTTCGCGACGATCCGGTTGGCAGGGCTGGAGCCTTGGCCGGTGCACGGTTTGACCGCGAGGCGGCCCCGATCCGGGACGCCGGTTTTGAAAATGCCGGAGAAGAAGCCTTTCTCAACGCGCGTCGGGACGCCGTTGTCGACCTTGCCCGCGAGACCGCGCGCCTCAATGAGCTGGCAAAGCCCGACCGGGCCGGGATTGGCGCGCGCAACAAGGCCGCCAACGAGGCCTTGCGCGAGCAGCAAGCCGTTGGCCGGCTGATCGAGACCAAGCGGCGGGAACTGGAAGCCCTGCGTGAAACCAACCCGGTCCAGCGCGAAATGATCCGCCTGCGCGAGCGGCTGACCGCCGCGACGCCAAAACAGCGCGAGGAACTTGAGGCGCTGATCGAGGCCCATGAACACGAGCGCGTCGCCATGGAGCGCAAGGAGGAATTTCGCGATGCCGTCGACGACGTCCTGCTCGAGGCCGAAAGCCTCCGGGACGTCTGGGAAGGGATCGGCGACATGATCATCCGCGCGGCCAAGGAAGCGCTGATCCTCGGCACCGGCCCGCTGGGCGGCCTCTTTGGCGGCAGCGGCAGCGGCCTATTGGGCGGTCTCTTTGACGGGATCGGCGATGTCTTTGACCTCTTCTCGGGCGGATCGCTTATTAACATTGCCACGGGCGGCCTCCCCGGCGAGATGGTGCCCGGTTTTGCCAGCGGCGGCGATCCCCGTGTCACCCGACCCGGCCTCCTTTTGGGCGCGGGCACCGGCCGGGGGGACCGCATCCCGGCACTGGTGAGCGCGGGCGAATTCATCATGACGGCCGAGGCCACGGCCCGCAACCGCGCGGTGCTTGAGGCCATGAACGCAGGTGCGCACATCCCGGGTTTTGCGGGCGGTGGCCTGCCCTTGCCGTCTCAGGCGGGCACTGCAGCACAAGTTCCGGGTGGCGCGGGCGGTCAGGGTGGCGGCGTCACACGGCTGCGGATCGAGCCATCCGAGCTGTTCCGCGTGGTG
The DNA here is from genome assembly GCF_048262375.1 of Roseovarius sp. GTDB lineage: Bacteria > Pseudomonadota > Alphaproteobacteria > Rhodobacterales > Rhodobacteraceae > Roseovarius. Next base: position 365,821 of record NZ_JBLXFE010000001.1, on the reverse strand, counting down.
GCCGAAGAGCGCGCGCGCAACGTAGCGCTCGAGGTTGTCGACGACTTTTCCGCGCAGCAACTGCCGGGGCGGGTCGAGGCGATCCGGCGCGACCCATTGGGGAGAGGATAATGGCGATACAGGTCTGGCCCATTCCGACAACCGAGTTCTTCGATCTCTTGGGGATCGAGCAGGCGACATTCTTTCTGCCCGGTGATGCCACCAATTCGGTGACGGCCGGGGGCGAGGTGATCGTGCACCGGCGCGGCGCGCGGCTCTGGCAGGGCGAGGTGGTGCTGGGCCGCTCAGAGCCTGAGGATATCGCGGCGCAGGAGGCGCTGATCGAGCACCTTCTGGAACCCGGCGCGTCCTTCATGACCTATGATCGACGCCAGTTCGCGCCGCAAGACCCCGGCTATCCGGGCGGGATCAATTGGGCGGCACAGCCTGTGGCAATCAACAGCCTGATCGCTGGCAACCGCGAACTCAGCCTGCGCGGCATGCCGCCGAACTTTACCCTGCGGCGCGGGCAAAAGATCGGGTTCCAGTATCTCACCGGCCCGGTTCGATACGCCGTGCACAGGATTGTCAGCGCCTCCGTCACCGCCGACGCGACAGGCGTCACCGGTGCGTTCGAGGTCTCCCCCTTCATCCGGCCCGGTGCCGTCGTCGGCGCGGCCGTCAACCTTGATCGGCCACAGGCGCGCGCGAAGCTGCTCTCGTTCAAACCCGGCCCCGGCCGCTCATCGCGCACCGAGGGCGGCAGCTTCAGCTGGCAGCAAACGCTGGGGGGCGGGGTATGAGCTTTGACCTCGCCCAGACGGATCAGTTTGCAGAGCGCAGCGGCACCGACGCGCATATCCTCGTGCTGATCGAGCCGCGTGACCGGACCACGGGAGAGACCGTGCCCATGGGGCTCTGGACCGGGGATGACCACCAGACCTTTACCGTCGACGGTGAGAGCCATCTCTTTCTTGGTGCGGGCGCGGTCATTGAGGTGCCGCCGATCCGGGCCGGGATCGGCCTTGAGGTGCGTCGCCACCGCGTCATCCTGCCGCCGATGACGGATGCCGCAAAGCTCGCCTTGCAGGTCTATCAGGCCGCGCAGGCGCGGGTGCGGGTCTGGTCGCAGCCGCTGGATATCTACACCGGCGCGCCCCTGGGCAGCGCGCAGCGCGTCATCAAGGGCTGGTTGGAGACGGCCCCGGAGACGCTGGGCAAGCTCGGCGATCAGTCGCGCACGGAGCTGGTGATCGCCTCGGCCGCCCGGCGGCTTACGTTCCGCCAGCCGCTCTTCAAGTCGGACGCGGCACAACGGTTGCGCGACCCGGCCGACAAATTCCGCGAACATGCCGCCAGCATCGCCGACCGCCCGATCCCGTGGGGTCAGGAAACGGTGGTGACAGAGATCCCGCCGCCACCGCCGCCCCTGCATACCGAAGGGGGCAACCGGGGATGACAGAGCGCGACATCCTCTTGCGGCAATTTCTCGACGCGCGACGCGGGACGGCGTTCCGACCGGGCCTGCTCGACTGTGCGCTCTTCGCGGCCGACTGGATCGTGGAACTGACCGGCGTCGATCCGGCCGCAGACTGGCGCGGGCGTTATCGCACCATTGAGGAGGGCCGCGCGCTGCTGGCCGCTGACGGCTTTGCCTCCCCCGCCGAGGTTCTGGCCTCGATGCTGGTCGAGGGCGCGGGCTGGATGCAGGCGCAAACCGGCGACGTGGCTGTGCTGATCGAGGCGGGCGAAGAGGCCATGGGCGTTGTGGGCGGCGGGCATATCCACGCCCTGCGGCCCCTGCGCGGTCTGGGCGTTGTCCCGATAAATCGCGCCGTCAGGATTTACCGGCCATGAGACTGCTTGTCTGGATCACGGCGCTTTTTCTCGCCTCAAGCGTCCCGGCTTCGGCCGGGCCGGTGGCGGGGCTTGTCGCTGCCGTCTTTGCGGGTGTCACGGCCAAGGCCGTCGCCCTCTTTGCCCTGCGTCTCTTCGCGTCTGTCGGGCTGAGCCTGTTGCAACAGCGCCGCGCCCGGCGCGGACGCAACAGATCCTTCGGGCTACAGGTGACAGCCACCACGCGTGGCGAGCTGGAGAGCGAGACCTCGATCATCGGCCTATATGCCACCAAAGGCCATCTGATCTATCACAACAGCCACGGCCCCAACAACAAGTATTACCAGACCGTGATCGAGTTGGGCGGCCTGCCCGGCGCCACCTTCAGCCGGATCATGGTCGACGGCGTCTATTCCGAGCTGGGGACAGAGGCGCATCCTGATTACGGTCTGCCGCTTATCGCCAAGCGCGACCTCGGCGTCGATTATGCCTGGATCAAGGTTTACGACGGCACGCAAACCACCGCCGACCCGACCTTGGTCGCCAAATACGCCGAGGATGCCGAGACCCCCTGGACCGAGGCCCATGTCGGGCGCGGCATTCCTTATGCCATTCTCACCATGGAAGTGAGTTCCAAGGTCTGGCCAAACGGCGCGCCGGAGCAGCGCTATGAGGAAAACGGCATCCCGTTCTATGACCCACGTCTCGACAGCACGGTCGGCGGCGCGGGCCTGCACCGCTGGGGCGATCCGACGACTTGGGAGCCAACCCGCAATCCCATCGTCAAGATCTACAACATCCTGCGCGGCATAGCCCTCTATGACGGCTCGATCTGGGGCGGTGAGGCCGACGCAGAGGACCTGCCGCTCTGGAACTGGGTGCCTGCGATGAACGCCTGCGACGTGGACGTGACCGGTCGCCCGCAATACGAGGCGGGCTATGAGATCAAGTTCGCCGAGGACACGCCCGGTGATGTCGTCAACGAATTGCTCGCCGCCTGCAGCGGTCAAATCGCGGAATTCGGGGGCTTCTGGTATGTTCAGGTCGGCGCGCCCGACATCGCCGTGGCCACGATCACCGACGACGATCTGTTGGTGACGGACGCCGCCACCAAAGACCCGTTTCCCGAGCTGCTCGAGATCTTCAACCGGGTGACGGCCAAATACGTCTCGCCCGGTGCGCTCTGGAACGGCGTGCCGCTCAATATGATCCGCAACGCCACATGGGAGGCCGAGGACGGCATCGCGCGGAATTTCGAGATGGACCTGCCTGCGGTGTTCAATCCGGGGCAAGCCGGGCAATTGGCCGAGGACGCGCTCAAGGATCATCGCCGCTGGCGTCGTCACGCATGGCCGTTGCCGCCCGACTACGCCGGTCTGCGCCCCCTCAATACCGTCTCGGTCACGAGCGTCTGGAACGATTATGACGCCAAGCTCTTCGAGGTCACCGAGATTGTGCTCGACCTGCATCGGTTGACCATTGTCACCTCGCTGCGCGAGCGCGACCCGGCTGATTTTGTGATCAACCCAACCCTCGAAATCCCGGACCGCGCGCAGATCCTGCCCCGCCCCATTCCCACGGACGAGGGCCTGCCGCTCTTTGACGCCGCCGCGCGCAAGGTCTTCAATCAGGCGGGCACCCGCGCGCATGCGGTGGTCGACGTCTTTTGGGATGCCTCCGGCATATCCGAGACCATCAAAGGCATCGCCATCGAGTGCGAGAAGCGCGAGACCGAAGAAGAGGTCTGGAGCGGTACCGTCCTCGATGTCGAGAGGGGCCTCGCAACCATTCAGCCCGTGCCCGCCCTCACCAACCTGCGGGTGCGCGCCAAGGCCCTCGCCGACAATCGCCGGGGGATTTGGAGCGCGTGGATCTGGATCACGAGCGACGACGTGCGCGTCGAGACCGCCGATCTGGCCCAAACCCTCACCACCGTGGCTATCCCCTCTGGGTTGGCGGTCGCCTCCGTGCTGGTGGCCGACGGCGTGGCCCGCGTGTCGGCCGCCTGGGCTGCGGTCGCGGACGCCGTAGCCTATGAGGTGGGTGCCACCACGGGCGGGGTCGAGACCATTTTCCCGGCTGGCGGGACGGCCTGGTCGCGCGACGGCGTGCCGGGGACTGCGATCTCGATCCGCGTCCGCGCCGTTTCCGCGATTGGCATCAAGTCGGATTGGTCCGACCCGGTTGGTATCACGTCTGCCGTGGATACAATCCCGCCTGCTGTCCCGAGCGGCTTGTCTGCGGTGGGCATATTCGAGGGCATCTGGGTCAAATGGGCTGCGAACTCCGAGAGCGACCTGTCGCGCTATGAGGTCGTCGAGCGGGTGTCGGCCACGGCTCCGGGCGTCAGCACTGTGCCGACCTATATCACCACCACGCCGCAATTTATCAGCCAGAACCTGACGGGGGGCCAGACCCTGAACTATTGGGTGCGCGCGGTCGACACCTCGGGCAACAAATCGGGCTGGTCCGTGCGCGAGACGGCCACCGCGCGCGCGGTGGGGGATGTCATCACCACGGAGGCGCTTGCGGATCTGATCGACGCCACCAGCTTTGCGGCGGGTCTGGAGCCGGTCACGGTTGTGGGGTCTCTGCCCACGGTCAAATCCACTGAGCTCGTCGCGTTTGGCGGCAAAATCTATCGCTGGGACGGCACGGCTTATGTCGCCTCGGTGGCAAGCACCGACGTGGTGGGGCAATTTACGGCCGCTTCCATCGCAGCCGGGGCCATCGGCGCGGATCAGCTCGCGGCGCGCTCGGTGGCCACAAAGAACCTGCTGGTCACTGACCTGCAAAACCTGTGGCGGCAACCACAGGTCAACGGGCTGACAGAAGAAGGCACCGACGTTCTCCAAGGGGCTGACATCATCGCCGATCCAACGGGGTCCGCACCGACGACACACGTCGTGCGCTTTCCGACCGGCAATGCCCTTCAACCGACATGGGCCAATTGGTCAGGCGCTGCGGCGGAGCGTGTTGCCGTGCAGCGGGGTGAGCCATTTTACATCTCCGCCTTGGTCTATGTCACCGGGTCCCTCCCCACGAACTTCTTCTTTCAGGCCGCTCACTATAATGGGTCTGGGGCTTTTGTCTCCTCGACAACCCTGTCGCTGGTCTCACAGCTTCAGGTCGGCGCGTGGGTTCGGGTTGTTGGTGCGATTACGCTTTCAACGTCCCTCCCGGCCGAGTATTCCACCGCCCTGTTCCGGTTCCTCGGCGTGGCAAATCAGACGCAGAACGTCTACCTCACCGACGTGAGGCTCTGGCGCGCGAATGGGGCGCAGGTCACGGTTGACGGCTCGCTGCAAGCCCGCCACATCGACGTGAACGACTTGGTGGTGTCTGGCCTCGCGACGGTTGCCACGGCCTATATAACCAACGCGAATATCATTGACCTGAACGCCGCGAAGCTCACCGCCGGTTCGATCACCACGGACAAGATCAACGGGCGCGACATCACCGACCCCTTGTCCTTCTTCGAGAATTACGGCGGCGGCACAAAGACGCCTGCAACTGCGCCTTCGTGGAATAACGCGACGGCTTTCTCAGTCGTGGTGCCGGATAGCGGCTCGATCCTGCTGGTCGACTGTCACGTCAACTGGCTGCTGAACGGCGGATCAACAGCCGCTTCATGGGGCTTGCAGTTTTTGCTCAACGGCGTGGCGTTTGATTCGATGGGTGGCTCTTACTTCCAGGAGCTTGCTCCCTTCCGCCGTGCGATCCCGGTCAGTGCGGGCACGCATACGATCACGCTGCAGTGCCAGCGCGGCACCACCTCTACTTTCCTGATCCAGAACGTCCACTCGGTCGTGACCATTTTGAAGAGGTAACCATGAGATATTCCGGCCTGACCTATGACACCGCGACCGGCATGATCACCGGCTATATTGAGGCCGATGTGGCGACAGTCATGGCCAATGTCAGCCCGGAGCGCGGCTTTCTGGCGGGGACGCTGGCGGATCCGGAAACCCATTACGTTGCCTTTGACCCTATCCGGTTGGAGCCGCGTCCGCAGGTGCCGGTGCCCGCCTCTCCGCAGCCCGTGGGCTGGACCTACACGCTGGTAGACTTGCCTCTTGGCAGCGTGGTCACAGCGCGCAACGAGGCGGGCGACGCGCTGGAAATCACGGACCTGTCCGAGCCTCTGACGCTGGTCGATGCAGGCACCTATCGCCTCACGGTCGCGCCGCCCTTCCCATGGCTCGGCTTCGAGATTGACATGGGGGTCACCAATGCCTGAGTTCGGTCAGAATACGCCCCGCGCACAGGCGATCCGTGCCGCAGCGATCAAGGCCGAATGCCGGGCGCGCATCCTCGCCGTGGCCGACATGGAAACCCAAAGCAACATCGCCCAGGCGGGCATCCTCTTCTCGACCGCCACGCTCAACGGCGCGGCCCGCGCAGACGCTTTGGCCCTCGCGGGCCTCATCGAGGGCGACCAAGACCGCGCCGTGGCGTGGACCTCTTGGCGCAAGGCCATGCAAGCAGAATGCCGCCGCGCCATCGAAGACGGCACCGCCGCCGTCTGGCCTGAAGTGCCTACCGGCGTCGCAGAGTTCGCGGCGCGCCATTGAAACCCACTTTGAAAGGATCCCTGAAATGTCCTCATTTACCACATATCTCGAAGCCGCGATTCTCAACCACGTGTTCCGCAACGTCGCCCTGACAAGCCCCGCGACGATCTATCTGGCGCTCTTTACCTCAGCCCCCACCGACGCGGGCGGCGGGACTGAGGTCTCCGGCAGCGGCTACGCGCGGCAGGTCATCGCGTTTGATGCCCCCGCCGCTGACCCGGCTGACGCCACGCGTCAGGCAGTCCTGAATAGCGCGGCGATCCCGTTCGTGACCACGCATGACCCGGTCGTGAGTGTCGTGGCATACGGTCTGTTCGATGCGGCCACGCTGGGCAATATGCTCACGTGGGCCCCAATCCCGGCCTCTGATCTTGGGGTGAACGCCGAAGTGCGGGTCGATCCGTCGAAGATCAAACAGGCGCTGTCCTGATGGGCCGGGTCGTTTTTGCCAGCAACGGCGGCACGGTGGGTGACGGCGTTCGCGTCACCCGCGTGTCGGACGGTGGCCAGACGCTGGAGGTCATGGTCGACAGCCGGGCGGAAAAGTTCTCGCGGATCATCCTTGTGGACGATCAAAGCAAGCGCACTATCGACACTTTCACCTCGTCCAGTTTCACCCAGCCGGGGGATCATATCCGCGCTGAAGCAGCTTTTCATCGCGAGTTCATCGCGGATATGTTGCCAGAGGATGCTGTTAAGTATCTGCTTGAGGTGGTCGAGATCGGTCTGGCAGCGGATCGCGAGAAATATGCCCGGATCATGGATCACATTCCCAAAGCGGACCGGCGCGGCACGCAATTGCTCAGCCTGCTCTGGACGTCGCGACCGCGCATCCTGACGTATGGCTATATCAGCCAGCAGATCGAGTATATCTCGGGCAGCTACCCCGATGAACTGGCGATCAACGGCGGGATCAAGCGCCTGCGCCGTGCGCTGGAGCAGACGGATCACCCGATCACCATCAACAACCACTATGCCGTCGGATACAACCTGAGCGTCCCAGACGATTGGGTCGCGCCATGGGAAAAGGAGACCTGAAATGGCACTTTCTCGTTTTCCAACGGTCATGCCGCAAAACGTGGAGGCGGTTCTTCGTGCCGCCTCTGCGATCCGGCATGTTCGTTTAGCGACAGGTGATCTTTTGTTCCGCGATCTGGATGCGATCCAGAATGGTCTGGAGCAAGCCAAGATTACATTCGTGCAAGCGTTAACCGAGGCGCAGAAAGCACCGGAGGCCGCGCAAGCGTTCATGGCTTCCGTCAATGGCCCCGCGACACTCGCGCAGTATCAGCAGGGTGCCGTGACGATAGAGACTGCCGCAGCGGCGTGGAATGCGCGGCTGGCCTCTACATTGGCATCGCTTACTTCTGGCGATCTGATCACTCTGGTGACGCGCCCGGATAGTCAGACAAAACACATCGAGCGCTCATCGTTCATTCCGGCTCTAATCGCTGATCCTCTGCGTCAGTCCGCCGAGCTGGGCGCGCTCCTTGACGCCTTTGAAGCCGTAGGAGGCTGATAAATGGCCTACGCCGTCGTCACTAGCTATATCGGCGCGGCAAAGAGCACCGTCAATATCGCTGGCACGGACTATGACGTCTATACGTTCACCTCGACGGCAGGCGGATCGATTGAGTTCAGCGTCGGGGGCGACGTTGACTACCTGATCGTTGGCGGCGGCGGCGGCGGTGCGACCAACCCAAACTTCACGACCAAACGCGGCGGTGGCGGTGGCGCGGGTGGACTTTTGTCGGGTGTGGCCCCGGTCACGGCGACGGTGGCGGCCGTGTCTGTCGGCGCTGGCGGACCTCCGGGGACGGGTAGCGCCGAGGCCGGGTTTGACGGCGCTGCGTCGGCATTTTTGGGATTCAGCGCTCTAGGCGGAGGTGGCGCGGGCGGGGGGACCGGCGCAGGCCGGGCGGGCGGCTCTGGCGGCGGTGCATCCGCAGGTACCCCCTCCTATGGTGGTCTTGGCACAACTGGGCAAGGGACCAGTGGAGGGCAAACCTTCACAACCGGCGGCCACGGAGCCGCAGGGGGTGGTGGTGCTGCTGGTCCCGGTGGTAATGGCGGCATCGACGCCGGAGATGCGACCGCAGGGGATGGTGGGGGCGGACAAGCCAACGATATAACAGGCGTTTTGACTTACTACGCTGGCGGCGGCGGTGGTGGGTCGGCCTCGTCAGACCCCTTGATGCGCGGCCTTGGCGGTATTGGTGGTGGCGGCTCCGGTGCGCTTAAAGATACTGCAAACTCTATCGCGGGCGGCGATGGCACTGGCGGCGGTGGCGGCGGTGGGGCTCCATCCTCTACCAACAACTTCGTCGCATCAAGCGGCGGTGACGGTGTCGTTATCCTACGCGTGGCGTCGCCTGCCAGCGGCACGATCACGAATATCACCGGGACCTCTGTCGCGACTTCTGCGGCTTCGGGTGATGTGGTCAGTGTTGCGCTGATTTCGGGCGCATCAGTTGGCACATCGAGCGTCTCTGGCGAATTGGTATCAGTGTCGCTGCGGGGTGGGGCCTCCGTAGGGGCGTCCCTCGCATCTGGATCAGTTACCAGCATCAAACAGGTCTTGGGCGAGGCGGTTGGCCTGTCTCTGGCCTCTGGCGAGGTGGTCAGGATCACCAAGATATCCGGAGCCTCTATTGGCGCATCGAGCGCCTCCGGCGAATTGGTATCAGTATCGCCGCGGGGTGGGGCATCTATAGGGGCGTCCCTCGCGTCTGGATCCGTTACCAGTGTCACGTTGATCTCGGGCGCGTCCGGTGGTGTGAGCAGCGCGGAATTCAGCGGCTGGAATATCACGGCTTCAGACAGCGTCGACTTCCGAGCAACTGCCCTCTGGGACGACACTCGATTTACCGCGCTCTGGGACGAACCTCAATTTACCGCGCACTGGGATGAGCCGCGATTTGTGGCCAAATGGAGAGACTGATGGACAAGATGACAACCTTCGAGAAGGACACATACTCTGCGATCGTCACCTTTGTGGAGACCGACGGCTCCCCGGCCGACCTGACAGGCGCCAGCGTTGAGGCTTGGGCGTTGGGTGCTGGCGGCCGCATTGCACTGGGGGCTACGGTCCTTGACGGCTTGGCCGGTGAGGTCCGCGTGTTCTGGCCCGCCGAGACCTTTTCAGCAGGGCTCTACGAGGTCCAGCTGCGCGCGTCAAAGGACGGCAAGACGGTCACCTACGCCGCACGGCTATCGGTGGGCCGGTCCATCTAAGGTCGGGGCCACCCCGCCGCATACGGAGAGCTACACCACAGGAGGCCCCGGGACGCACGCTGGAGTGCGCACCCCCGGGGACACGGGGCCAAGTCGGCAAACAGAAACCCCGTCGACCAGACTTCACTCATGGCCGCTCCCTGCCCCAAGGGGCGGCGGGACTATGAGGCGATTCGATTTGGAAGGTCTAGAACTGCGTTGCTGCGCATGCAGCCGTTTGCTATTTAAATATCAGAGAGGGGCGCAAATATCCGGCGTCTCGATCAAGTGCCCGCGCTGCCGGGCAATGAATATCCTGAGGCCAAGAGCCCTTCCCCCAACGCGCGATGCGCAGAGCGAAGGAGCCGAACTTGGCCAGATCGTCCACCCTCCCGAAACCTGAGCTGCCGCCCGGTGCGCCGGGCCTGCCCAAGGGCACCCGCTACCGGCGGCAATATGGCGTCATTGTCCTGCTCGAGGACGAGGCCGCCCAGATCGACGCCTTCGGCCGGTTGCGTCGCCAAGGCTTCAAATGCCGCGTGGTGGTGACATGAAGCTCGCCATTCATCACGCCAGCCCCATCCCCGACACCTATCGCGCGGCCCGGGTCTCCAGCCTCTTCAACGTCGAGGGCGACGCGGATTTCCGCATCGAGGTCGAGGCTGATCTCGCCGCCCGCCCTTGGCAGATCGGCCTCATCGTCGGCCCCTCGGGCAGCGGGAAATCCTCGCTCGCCCGCGCGGCCTTTGGTGCGCAGCTTGACCCGCGCCCGTGGCCCGAGGGCGCGCTGATCGACGCGATTGATCCGGACGGCGCGTTCGATGCCGTGGCGGCGGCGCTCTCGGCCGTGGGACTTGGCACGGTGCCGAGCTGGCTGCGCCCCTATCCCCACCTCTCGACCGGCGAGCAGTTCCGGGCTGAGCTGGCGCGCATTCTGGCGGAGCGGCCGAGCTTTGCCATTCTCGACGAGTTCACCTCGACCATCGACCGGCGCGTGGCCCAAATAGGTGCTGCCGCCTTTGCCAAGGCATGGCGGCGCGGTAAAGGCCAGTTCGTCGCCGTCACCTGTCACGAGGACGTGGTGTCCTGGTTGCAGCCCGATTGGGTGATCGACACCCGCCGGGCAGAGTTCCGCTGGAGGCGTCTTCGACGGGCACCGCGCATTGCCATGGACATTCACCAGACAGACGGCTCCTTCTGGCCCGCCTTTGAGCCGCATCACTACCTGAAGCTGCCCCGCATGATCGCTGCCAATTACTACGTGGGCTTCGTCGACGGCGCGCCCGTGGCGCATCTTGCCGTCTCGACCCGGCCGGGGCTGGTCGAGGGGCGCGCCTGTCGCCTCGTCGTCATGCCCGAATGGCAGGGCGCGGGGCTGGGCCTGCGCTTTCTCAACGAGGTCTGCGCCCTCTGGCGGCGCGGCGTGAACCGCTACGAGCGGCCCATGCCGATGCTCTTTCACACCTCGCACCCGGGCCTCGCCGCAGCGCTCCGCCGCGACCCCCTCTGGGCGCAGGTCTCGGCCATCCTCTACGCCGAATCGAAGGAGCGCAGCATGAAGACCCTTGCCGCCGCCCGGGCGCGCAAGGGGCTCAAATCCGCCGGGTCTGGATATGGCGGGCATTTCCGCGCCGTGCAGGGGTTTCGGTACGTGGAGTGAGAGGGGTATTTAAGGGGGTGTTAAAGGGGCGTTGGCGGGTCGGTGCCGCGCGCTCTTTGAAAACCCCGTTGCTGTAAACTAGAGTGTAATTTACTGCAAACTAAGTTGTCACGCTACAGTCACGCTACAAACGCTACACACGCGACTTGGCTTTGCAATAGTTCTGAAATAGTTGTTAATTAAACAGCCGTTCATTTCAGCAAGCAGGAGCCGCAGATGGATTTCGCCCTTACCGAGGAACAGACCGCCATTTTCGACATGGCGCATGCGTTCGGACAGGACCGGATTGCGCCGCATGCCCGTGATTGGGAACGCGATGGCACCATCCCCAAGGATCTGTGGCCCGAAATTGCGGCCTTGGGCTTTGGCGGGCTCTATGTAAGCGAAGAAGCCGGAGGCTCGGGTCTGACCCGGCTTGATGCGACGCTGGTGTTCGAGGCCCTCTCGATGGCCTGCCCTTCGGTCGCGGCATTCCTGTCGATCCACAACATGTGTGCCAAGATGATCGACAAATTCGGCTCGGACGAGATCAAGGCGCGCGTGTTGCCCAAAGCGATGAGCATGGAAACCGTGCTGTCCTATTGCCTGACCGAGCCAGGGTCCGGCTCGGATGCCGCCGCGCTCAAGACCCGCGCGGAGCGCACCAATGAGGGTTACACCCTCAACGGCACAAAGGCTTTCATCTCGGGCGGCGGTTATTCCGACGCCTATGTCGTAATGGTCCGCACCGGCGCCGACGGACCCAAAGGGATATCGACCGTCTATGTCGAGGACGGCACACCCGGCCTCAGCTATGGCGGGCTCGAGGATAAAATGGGCTGGCGCAGCCAACCAACCCGACAGGTACAGTTTGACAATTGCAACATTTCTTCCGAAAGTTTGGTGGGTGAAGAGGGCAAAGGTTTCACTTATGCGATGAATGGTCTTGATGGTGGCCGTCTCAACATCGCCGCCTGTTCGCTGGGCGCAGCGCAACAAGGCCTGACCCAAACCCTGCGCTACATGGCCGAGCGCAAGGCGTTTGGCAAATCAATCGACCAGTTTCAGGCACTGCAATTCCGCTTGGCTGACATGGAAATCGAATTGCAGGCGGCGCGCACCTTCCTCCGCCAAGCAGCGTGGAAGCTCGACAATGACGCGCCCGATGCCACGAAATTCTGTGCCATGGCCAAGAAATTCGTCACGGAAACCGGCAGCCGCGTGGTCAATCAATGCCTGCAACTGCATGGCGGCTATGGCTATCTGGCCGATTATGGCATCGAGAAACTGGTTCGTGATCTGCGGGTGCATGAAATCCTCGAAGGCACCAATGAAATCATGCGCCTGATCGTGGCGCGCCAATTGCTGGCGGACCAATGAGCACGGATATCCACATCCGCAAAGAGGGGCATGCCGGACGCATCACCCTCACCCGCCCCAAGGCGCTGAATGCGCTCAGTTACGACATGGCCATGGCCATCGAGGCGGCGCTTGATGAGTGGCGCGGAGATGACGGCGTGGCCCTCATCCTGATCGACGCGCAGGGCGACAAGGCGTTTTGCGCGGGCGGCGATATCCAGCAACTCTACGATACGGGCCGCGCCGGGGATTTCGCCTTTGGCCAACGGTTCTGGGCCGATGAATACCGCCTGAACGCCAAGATCGCGGATTATCCCAAACCCTATGTTGCCCTCATACAGGGCTTTGTGATGGGCGGCGGTGTGGGTATTTCCTGCCATGGCACGCACCGCGTCACCTGTGAGAGCACACAAATCGCCATGCCCGAATGCGGCATTGGCCTTGTGCCAGACGTGGGCGGTTCACTGATCCTCGCGCGTGCACCGGGGCGCTTGGGTGAATACCTTGGCACAACAGGCACGCGCATGGGGCCGGATGATGCAATTTACGCTGGCTTTGCAGACACCTACATCCCGCAGATCAAATGGCCGGACCTGACCGCCGCCCTCATCGAGACCGGTGCCCCCAGCGTCATAACCGCCCATGCCGAGACACCGCCCCCCGGCCCCCTGCGCGGCCTCACCCCCCAGATTGACCGGCATTTCAGCGGCGAGACTCTGCGCGATATCGCCAGTTCCCTGCGCGCCGAGGACAGCGATTTCGCCCGAGATACGCTGAAAACCCTCAATCGCAACTCTCCCCTCTCGATGGCCTGCACCATCGAGATGATCCCCCGCCTGCGTGGCCCCGCCGCCGATATCCGGCGCGCCCTTGGCCTTGAATACCGTTTCACCTATCGTGCAATGGAGCACGGCGATTTTCTCGAGGGCATTCGCGCTGCTATCATCGACAAGGACAGAACACCGCATTGGAAACATCAGGCTGACAGCCTGCCAGACATCGCCGTCTCGCAGATGCTACGGCCCTTGGGCGACCATGCCCTGACGCTGGAGGAGGCGCACACATGAAAATCGGATTTATCGGACTGGGCAATATGGGCGCGCCAATGGCGGCCAATCTTGCCAAAGCGGGGCATGAGGTCACCGGCTTTGACATGGCCGACGTCAAGATTGACGGCGTATCCATGGTGACCAGTGCAGCAGAGGCCGCCAAAGGGGCCGCTGTCGTCATCACCATGCTGCCCAATGGCGGCATTCTGCGCAAGGTCGCAGCCGAGGTGATCCCGGTCATGGCACCCGGCGCGGTGCTGCTCGACTGCTCCACCGTCGATGTGGCCAGCGCCCGTGATGTCGCAGCCGAGGCACAGGCGGCAGGCCTCTCAGCGCTTGATGCCCCGGTGTCGGGTGGGGTGGGCGGCGCCACCGCTGGCACACTGACCTTCATGGTTGGTGGTGATGAGGCAGGCTTTAACATCGCTCGGGAACTCTTTGACATTATGGGGCAAAAGGCGGTGCATTGCGGCCCCTCCGGCAATGGGCAGGCGGCCAAGATCTGCAACAACATGATCCTTGGCGTCACCATGATCGCCACCTGCGAGGCCTTTGCTCTGGCTGACAAACTCGGTCTCGACCGGCAGGCAATGTTCGACGTGGTCTCGACCTCCTCGGGCTATAGTTGGTCCATGAACGCCTATTGCCCCGCCCCCGGCATCGGCCCCAAATCCCCGGCCGACAACGATTACAAACCGGGCTTTGCCGCTGAGCTCATGCTCAAGGATCTGCGCCTTTCGCAACAGGCGGCCGAGGCGGCGGATGCCGATACCCCGATGGGCCGTGCCGCTTGCGACCTCTACGCACAGTTCGTCGAGTCCGAAGATGGCGCAGGCCGCGATTTTTCGGCCATGCTGCCCCGATTCGAGCGCCGCGGGCGCGATTGATGGGATGGGTGGCGCGGGCCCCCGGCCTGCCACACCTTGAGCCCGAGGCGACGGCCTTGCTCGACCGGCTGACACCCATGTCCGCGCCAGCGGGCATGGTACTGTTTCATCCGGGCGACACCGTCAAAGGCTTTGTCATCATGCTCTCGGGCCGGGTCGAGGTCTATCTCACCGGCACCTCGGGCCGCGAGCTTTTGCTCTACGCGATCGAGCCGGGTCAAAGCTGCGTGCAGTCCACACTTGGCCTGATGGGCGGTGACGACTATTCCGGCGAGGCTGTCACCCGCGCCCCCTCCGAACTGGTCCTCGTCCCGCGGGAAACCTTCCTGCGCCTCATGGACCTCTCCGACAACTTTCGGCACTTTGTCTTCGCCGCCTTTGCGCAACGCCTGCAATCCATGATGCACCTGCTCGACCGCGTCGCTTTTCAACGCATCGAAACCCGGCTTGCCCGAGGCCTGCTGGACCGCGCGGAAAACGGCACACTGCGCGCCACACATGCCGAGATTGCGGTGATGATCGGCTCCGCCCGCGAGGTGGTGTCGCGCCGCCTTGATGCCCTCGCCCGGCGTGGAATTGTCGCACTCGAACGCGGCGTGGTGCACATAGTAGACCCCGACACCCTGACCGAAATCGCCCAGAGCATAGAGTAAACGCAACCATCAGGCCAATCTGTCCCCCCGCATAAGGCCAGCGCAATCTTGCCCCTTCCTCTTGCCCTCTGCTGCGATATGTTGCACGACGATACCTGAGAAACGACCCGATTGAAGGACCGGCGCAATGGCAGACGGAATGATGGACATCAACGCAAAACCGACCGAGGAAATCTCCGTCCGTGAAACCTTCGGGATCGACACCGACATGATCGTCAAGGGGTTTGCGACCCGCACCGACCGCGTGCCGGAATTCGACTCGACCTACAAGTTCGACCCCGACACCACATTGGCAATCCTTGCGGGGTTTTCCCACAACCGCCGCGTGATGATCCAAGGCTATCACGGCACCGGCAAATCGACCCATATCGAACAGGTCGCCGCCCGCCTCAACTGGCCCTGCGTGCGCGTCAACCTCGATAGCCACATCAGCCGGATCGACCTCATCGGCAAGGACGCGATCAAACTGCGCGACGGCGTGCAGGTCACGGAATTCCACGAAGGCATCCTGCCTTGGGCGCTGCGTAACCCCACCGCCATCGTGTTCGACGAATACGATGCCGGTCGCGCCGACGTGATGTTCGTGATCCAGCGCGTGCTTGAGGCAGACGGCAAGCTGACGCTGCTCGACCAGAACGAGGTGATCTCGCCCAACCCCTATTTCCGCCTCTTCGCCACGGCCAACACCGTGGGTCTGGGCGACACAACCGGGCTCTATCACGGCACGCAGCAAATCAATCAGGGCCAGATGGACCGCTGGTCGCTCGTGGCCACGCTCAACTATCTCAGCCACGACGCCGAAACCGCCATCGTTCTGGCCAAGAACCCGCTCTACAATACCGCAGACGGGCGCAAGACCATCAGCCGCATGGTGACGGTCGCGGATCTCTCGCGCACCGCCTTCATGAATGGCGAGCTTTCGACCGTGATGAGCCCGCGCACCGTGATCGCATGGGCGCAGAACGCCACCATCTTCCGCAACGTGGGCTACGCCTTCCGGCTGACCTTCCTCAACAAATGCGATGAGCTGGAGCGCCAGACCGTGGCCGAATTCTACCAGCGCTGCTTTGACGAAGAACTGCCCGAGAGTGCTGCGAATGTGAAAGTGCGATAAGCCCGCTGGGCGTCAGGGATACCCCGATGAACAAACCCACCGACAACCCCGCCGATCCGTTCAAGAAGGCGCTCGCCAACGCCACCAAGGTGATGGCGGACGATTCCGAACTGACGATCAGCTATTCGGTGGACCCGAGCGGTCTCTCGGGCGAGGCGATGCGCCTGCCGCAGGTGTCGCGCCGCATGTCACGCGAAGAGGTGCTGCTCGCGCGCGGCACCGCCGATGCGTTGGCCTTGCGCCACAAATTCCACGACGCCAGCACCCATGCCCGCTACGCCCCCCCCGGCGAGATGGCGCGCGACCTCTACGAGGCGATGGAAACCGCACGATGTGAGGCGGTGGGCGCCCGCGACATGCCCGGCACCGCCACTAATATCGACGCCAAGATCGCGCAGGACGCAAGCCGTCTGGGGTTCGAGCGGATCACCTCGACCGCCGATGCGCCCCTGCCCGCCGCCGCCGGATACCTCATCCGCCACCTCGCCACGGGCCGCGATATGCCCGCAGGCGCGCAAAACGTGATGAACCTCTGGCGCGGCTTCATCGAGGAACAGGCGGGCGGCACGCTTGATGCGCTTCAGGACACACTCGCCGATCAGACCGCTTTTGCCAAATTCGCCCGCCGGATCATCGAAGATCTGGGGTACGGCGATCAGCTGGGCGACGATCCTGACAGCATGGACGACGACCAGCAGGACGAGGCCGAAGACTCAGGCGAAGAGCAGGAAGAGCCCGACAGCACCGGTCAGGACGACAGCGACGAGACCGAGGCCGAGGCCGATCCCGAACGCTCTCAGGACGAACAGCAGGACGCGGCACAGGCTCAGGTCAGCTCAGAAGATTTGGCCGACGAGGACATGCAGGACGAAACCGAGCTGCCCGAGGGCGAAGCCCCGCTCGAGCCGCCCGCGCCCCACCCCGTCTCCGATGCCGATCCCAATTACACGGTCTACAACGCCGATTTCGACGAAGAAATTCGCGCCGAGGATCTGGCCGACCCGGTCGAGCTGGAACGCCTGCGCGCCTATCTCGATCAGCAGTTGGAGCCGCTCAAGGGCGCGGTCAGCCGCCTTGCCAACAAACTGCAGCGCCGCCTTCAGGCTCAGCAGAGCCGCTCTTGGGAATTCGACCGCGAAGAGGGCATTCTTGACGCAGGCCGCCTTGCGCGCGTCGTGGCCAATCCCACCACGCCGCTCAGCTTCAAGGTGGAAAAGGATACCGAATTCCGCGACACGATGGTGACGCTGCTTCTGGACAATTCCGGCTCGATGCGCGGCCGCCCGATCTCCATCGCCGCCATCTGCGCCGATGTACTGGCGCGCACACTGGAACGCTGCTCGGTCAAGGTCGAAATCCTCGGCTTTACCACCCGCGCGTGGAAAGGCGGCCAAAGCCGCGAGAAATGGCTGGCCGAAGGCCGCCCGCAATTGCCCGGCCGCCTCAATGACCTGCGCCACATCGTCTACAAATCCGCCGACGCGCCCATGCGCCGGACCCGCGACAATCTTGGTCTGATGATGAAAGAGGGGCTGCTCAAGGAAAACATCGACGGCGAGGCGCTCGAATGGGCGCATCGCCGCATGGTCGCCCGCAAGGAGGCCCGCAAGATCCTGATGGTGATCTCCGACGGCGCGCCGGTCGATGACAGCACGCTCAGCGTCAATCCCGCCAATTACCTGGAAAAGCACCTGCGCGATGTGATCGCCATGGTCGAGCGCCGCAAACAGGTCGAACTTTTGGCCATCGGCATCGGCCATGACGTCACCCGCTATTACCAGCGCGCCGTGACCATCACCGACGCCGACCAACTGGCGGGGGCGATGACCGAACAATTGGCCGCGCTCTTTGACAGTGACCCGCGCGCCCGCGCCCGCGTCATGGGCATTCGCCGCGCGGGCTGACGCGACCTTTCATCTGGCCCGCAATACCTGGGGGGGGGCGCTGCATGCAGCGCCGGGGGCAGCGCCCCCTCCCCCGTTGACAATCCACGCGCGCCCGAGGATTTCTTGGGCCATCCGCCCCGCAGGAGAGAGCATGTTTCAGTCCTTCACCGAAGCCGCCCGCCCCGACCAAGGCCCGCCTCGGCTCGCCGCCCTGCGCCGTGCCATGGCCGGTGCCGGACTGGCGGGCTGGCTCGTCCCCCGCGCCGATGCCCATCAGGGCGAATATGTTGCCGCCTGCGATGACCGGCTCGCCTGGCTCACCGGCTTTACCGGCTCTGCCGGGTTTTGCGCGGCCCTGACGGATGTGGCGGGCGTGTTTGTCGACGGACGCTACCGGGTGCAGGTTCGCGCACAGGTCGACACCGGCCATTTCACCCCGGTCAACTGGCCCGACACCCGCCTTGGCCCATGGCTGAAAGAGCATTTGCCAGAGGGTGGCGCAGTGGGCTTTGATCCTTGGCTTTACACGCCCGAACAGATTGACACCCTGACCGAGGCCCTCTCCGGCAGCGGCATCCGCCTTGTTCCGCTAGACAACCTGATTGATGCGATCTGGCCTGACCGCCCGGCACCACCACAGGGGGCCATCACGCCTTGGCCTGATACCCTCGCCGGGGCAAGCCATATGGACAAACGCGTGAATCTGGCCGCCTCTCTGCGCGCAGCGGGGCAAAAATCGGCGGTTATCACCCTCACCGATTCCATCGCATGGCTCCTCAATATCCGGGGCCGCGACATTCCCCGCAACCCGGTGGCGCAGGGCTTTGCCATTGTGCACGACGCCGGACATACCACGCTCTTCACCGATCCCGCCAAGCTTGACGCGGCAGCCCGGTCGCATCTGGGTGAGGCAGTCACGATCGCCCCACCTGACGCTTTTGAGGCGGCTCTCGCCGTCCTCATCGGTCCGGTGCGCCTTGATCGCGCCAATGTGCCCCTGCGCGTGGTGCAGGTGCTCGAGGCCGCCAACGTCGCCCATCAATGGGGCACCGATCCCTGCATCCTGCCCAAGGCCCGCAAAACCCCGGCCGAGATCGCCGCCACCCGCAAGGCGCATCTGCGCGACGGGGCGGCGATGTGCGAATTCCTCGCGTGGTTCGACAACCAGCCGCCCGGCACACTCACCGAAATCGACGTGGTGCGCCAGCTTGAGAATTGTCGCGCCGCCACCGGCCAACTCATCGACATCAGTTTCGATACGATCGCGGGGTCCGGCCCCAACGGCGCGCTGCCACATTACCGCGTGAGTGAGGCCAGCAACCGGACCCTTATAGAGGGCGACCTTCTGGTGCTCGACAGCGGCGCGCAATATCTCGATGGCACCACCGATATCACCCGCACCCTGCCCGTGGGCCCCCCCGGCGCGGACGAACGCGCCGCCTTCACCCGTGTGTTGCAGGGCATGATTGCGATCTCCCGCCTGCGGTTTCCGCGTGGCCTCGCGGGGCGGGATCTCGACGCCATCGCGCGTTATCCGCTCTGGCTGGCGGATCAGGATTACGCCCATGGCACTGGCCACGGCGTTGGCGTGCATCTTTGTGTGCACGAAGGTCCGCAGCGCCTCTCGCGCCTCTCGGACGTACCGCTTGAGCCCGGCATGATTCTATCCAATGAACCGGGCTATTACCGCGAAGGGGCGTTTGGCATTCGGATCGAGAATCTGATCGTCGTGACCGCGCTGGACCCGTTGCCGGGCGGCGACGCGGCCACGCAGTTTGGGTTCGAAACACTGACCTATACGCCGATAGATACCCGCCTGATCGCCCCCGAACTGCTTACCAAACCCGAACGCGACTGGCTGGAGACCTATCATACCGCCTGCCGCGACAAGATAGGCCCTCTGCTTTCGGCTCCGGCACGGCTATGGTTGGATAAAGTAACGCAGACAAGCTGACATATTCCTGTTAGGTTCTGGCGTCAGACAAAAAATCAAGATCAAGACAACAAGGGGATGGACAATGGCACGTATCACGATTCGCAAGGCCGAAGGCACATGGACAGTCCGCGCCGGTGGCGCCGTTCTGGGCGAAAGCCGCAATGCGCTGGAACTGACCGAGGGGGATTATCCCTTTGTGATCTATTTCCCGCGCGCGGATATCGCCATGGCCTTTCTCGATGAGAGCGAACAAACCAGCCACTGCCCCCACAAGGGCGACGCGCGGTTTTTCTCGATCATCACCAAGAGCCAGACGTTGGAAAACGCTGCATGGAGCTATGAGGTGGTCAAACCAGAGGCCGCCGCAATCAAGGATCACATCGCATTTTACGCCACCGACGCCGTGACCATCGAACGGGTCTGACACGCCTCAACTATGCTCTTCCTCAGACACCGCTGCCAGCGCGCGATTATAGGCCTTGAGCGCATCTACATGAAACAGCGCGCCCGACAGTTCGGGCGGCTGATCCCCACCTGAGAGTGTCACCACCGGCACAAAGGGCACGCCTGCCCGCTCGAAGATCGGCATCGCTGCCTCAAGTGTGGCCGTCGCGTCCAGATATACACCCTGCTCGATCAAGGACCAGCATTGCGCCTCATCGGCGGCCTGCGCGTGGTCGGGCAGGCGCATCACCTTGGACACCCGGAACATCCCCAGCAAGTAATCCTGCGGCCCCGCCGCCAGCCGAACTCCCCGTCGCATCAGCTGCGTCAGAAAGAACGACCGCCGCACCAGCTTTGAACCAAGCGCGGTCGAGGTCGAGACCGCCACCATCACCGCCAGCCCCGTCTGCCAGTCGCCCGTCAACTCAAACACGATCATCGTTGTGGAAATGGGCGCGCCCAGCACCGCTGCCGCCACTGCCCCCATACCTGCCAGCGCATAAAGCGTATGCGCGCCCGACAAATCCGGCAGGATAGCCGTTGCAACATGGCCAAATGCCAACCCGGTCAGCGCCCCAACCATAAGCGAGGGTGAAAACACGCCTCCGCCCATGCGCCCGCCAATGGTGATTGCCACCGCGACAACCTTGAGTACCGCAAAAACCGCCGCCTCATGCCACAAGAGCTTGCCGGTCAACGCCGCCGAAGTGGTCTCATAGCCCACCCCGATGATATGCGGAAACCAGATCGCCAAAAGACCCAGCAACAGCCCGGCTCCCGCTGGACGCAACCAGCGCGGCAATCCCAGCCGCATCTGCATATGCCCCGCCACATCCTCGGCCAAAAAGATCGCCCGCATCAACGCTGCGGCCACCACGCCACACAATAACCCCAGAATAAGAAAGGCCGGCAATTCGGCATAGAATTCCAACGCGCTGGCCTCGGGCAGGCTGAACTCGGTCACGCCGCCGAATTCAAGGCGGTTGATCACCGTTCCCGCAACGCTGGCAATGGCAATGGGCGCAAAGGCATGCACCGCGAAATGCCGGAGCACCACCTCAAGCGCAAAGAGCGCACCGGCAATGGGCGCATTGAACGAGGCTGACACCGCCGCAGCCACTGCACAGCCCAACAGATCGCGCCCGGTGACACCATCGGCATGAATACGCTCACTCACCCAAGACGAAATCACCCCGGCCAGATGCACCACCGGCCCTTCACGCCCGGATGATCCGCCCGTCCCCAGCGTGATCAGCGAGGCCGCCGCCGAGGCAAGCCCCTCACGCAGCTCGACCCGCCCCTCATAGAGAGCGGCCCCCTCGATTACATCCGCGACCGCTCGTACCCGGCCATCCGGCGTGAACCAATGCAGGATCAGTCCAACAACAAGGCCCCCCACCACCGGAAGCGCCAAAATCCAGTACCACGGCAAGTGTTCGGCAAAACTATGCAACCGGGCCACGTCTTCGGTGCCATAGACCAGCCCTTGCAATATGGTGATCCCTTTGCGGAACAACAGCGCCGCGAGGCCTGCAGCAATGCCAATGACCAAAGCGATCAGCCAGAACTGAAACTGGCTCGGACCGCGCCTGCGCAGCACGCTCCACCCGTCGCGCAGGCTCTCGCCCATGCCCCGGCGCAACTGGCCCAAAAAGGACGGCTCGTCCGCCTGCATGATCTCCCCTTCGCGCGACGTCCGCGCGCTTTCGCATCTCTTCAGCCTGGCCTAAAGTAAGCGCATGCTCACGTCAGAAAGCTCCCCCATGGACACACCAAGCGCAATTGCCGATCTCCTCTCCTGTCTAGGCCAACAAGTGACCCTGTCCAAGTCAGATCTTGACCTGCATGGTCAGAGCGAATCGTATTTCCCCCTCAGCCCCCCCGATGCCGTGGTCTATCCCGAAACGACAGAACAGGTGGCGCAGATCGTAAACATCTGCGCCCGTCACCGCGTGCCGGTTGTGGCATGGGGCACCGGCACCTCGCTCGAAGGACAGGCGCAGGCTTTTCAGGGGGGAATCGTGGTGGATTTCGCCCGGATGAATCAAGTGCTCGACATCGCACAGGCCGATATGACAGCGCGGGTGCAGCCGGGTGTGACCCGCGAGGCGCTCAATGACGCGTTGCGCGCAACCGGCTTGTTCTTCCCGGTCGATCCCGGCGCCAATGCCTCGCTGGGGGGCATGGCCTCGACCCGCGCCAGTGGCACCACGGCGGTGCGCTATGGCACCATGCGCGACAATGTTCTGGCCCTCGAAGTGGTCACCGCCTCGGGCGAGGTGATCCGCACCGGCACGGGCGCACGCAAATCCTCGTCGGGTTATGATCTCACCGGGCTTTTCGTCGGTGCCGAGGGCACGCTGGGGCTGATCACCGAACTCACCCTGCGCCTTTCGGGCCAACCCGAGGCGATCTCCTCTGCCGTTTGCGCCTTCAACACCGTGGCGGACGCCGTCGCAACTGTGATCGACACCATCCAATGCGGCATTCCCATGGCCCGGATTGAACTGATGGACACCGAGAGCGTGCGCGCCGTCAACGCCTATTCCAACATGAAACTGGCCGAGAAACCGCATCTCCTGCTGGAATTCCACGGCACCAGCAGCAGCGTAGCAGAACAGGCCGAAAGCTTTGGCGCACTTGCCGCCGATCACCACGGCTCGGGGTTTGACTGGGCCACACAAACCGAGGCCCGCAGCGCACTCTGGACCATGCGCCACAATGCCTATTACGCCATCCTCAGCCAGCGTCCGGGCGCGCAGGCCATCGTCACCGACATCTGCGTGCCCATCTCCAGACTGGCCGAGGCGATCGAAGAAACCCGCAACGATCTGGCACAAGCAGGCGTGCCGGGTCCGATTCTGGGCCATGTCGGCGACGGCAATTTTCACGCAATCCTGCTGGTGGATACCAGCATCCCAGACGAACTGGCCGCCGCCAAAGCCGCCTCCGATCGCATGGTCGCACGCGCCTTGGCCCTTGGCGGCACAGTAACCGGCGAGCACGGCATCGGTGTGGGAAAACTGGGCTATATGCAGCGCGAACATGGGCAAGGCTGGGCCATGATGGGGGCTATCAAACAGGCCCTTGACCCCCTCAACATCCTCAACCCCGGCAAGATGGTGCCGCCACGCAACTGAACCGCCCTATTCATCTGGCCCAAAATACCTCGGGGGAGTCGGCCAGAGGCCGACGGGGGCAGCGCCCCCCGCTCACCCCTCCATCAGTGCTTCGGCGGCGGCCCGCGCCTCGGGCGTGATCCGCTCGCCCGAGAGCATGCGCGCGATCTCGTCCACCCGGTCGGTCCCCTGCATCGCCCGCACGGTCGAGAGTGTGTCACCCCCGTCGATCCGCTTTTCCACCCGCCAGTGATGCGCGCCCCGTGCTGCCACTTGCGGCGAATGCGTGACCACCAGAACCTGCCCTCCGGACGCGAGTTGCGCCAGCCTCCGGCCCACCGCATCCGCCGTGGCTCCGCCCACGCCCCGGTCGATCTCGTCGAAAATCATCGTCACGCCACGCTCCGTGCCGGTCAGACAGACCTTGAGCGCCAGCAGAAACCGGCTCAACTCCCCGCCAGAGGCAATCTTGCCCAACGGCCCCGAGGGCGCGCCGGGATTGGTCGCAACGCGAAACACCACCTCATCGTGCCCCGTGGCTCCCGGTTCGGCAGGTTTGATATCGGTGGTGAACACCGCCCGCTCCATCTTGAGCGGGGCCAGCTCGGCCATCACCGCCCGGTCCAGATTTGCCGCCGCTGCGACGCGCGCCGCACTCAATGCCTCGGCCGCGCTGGCATATGCGCGCTCGGCCGCGTCCAATGCCGCCACCAAGCCGCGCATATCCGCATCGCCCCGGTCCAGCGCCGCCAACTGTTCGTGCAAATTCTCGGCAAACCCCGCCAGATCATCGGGCAAAACCCCATGCTTGCGCGCGAGGGCACGTATCGCAAACAGCCGCTCTTCGGTCTCTTCCAACTCCAGCGGATCGAAATTCAGCGCCTCAAGGCACCGCAGCACACCGCGCCCCGCCTCGTCCAGTTCCACCAGCGCCCGGCCTATCGCCGCCACCGCTTCGTCCAATTGCCCCTCGATCTTATCCGCCGCCGCTTCAAGCCAACGCAGGGCATCGCCCGCCGCCCCCTCTGCCCCGTTGAGACCCAAAGCTTCGGCGGCCTTGGCGATATCCCCTCGGATACGCTCCGCGCCCTGCATCATCCGGCGGCGGGCGTCCAATTCCGCCTCTTCGCCGGGCTGCGGATCGAGCGCATCCAGTTCCGCCACGGCATGGCGTAAAAACTCTTCCTCGGCGCGCAGCGCCGCCTGCGCCGCCTCTGCCGCATCTCGTGCCTTGCGCCGTGCCGCCATGTCCCGCCACGCGGTGCGCACCGCGTCGCGCATGGTGATCAGATTACCGTAATCATCCAGCAAATCACGGTGCCCCTTGGGATCCAGCAAGCCGCGATCATCCTGCTGCCCGTGCAATTCGACCAACACATCCGACAATTGCCGCAGCACCTCGCCCGACACCCGCCGGTCGTTCACCCATGCGGTTTTGCGTCCATCCACGGAATTGACCCGGCGCAGGATCAGCGCATCGTCCTCAGGCAGGCCCGCCTCGCGCAACACCGCACGCGCCGGATGCTCCGGGCTCAGATCAAACTCGGCAATCACTTCGCCCTGATCGGCGCCTTTTCGGACCAATTCGGCCCTCCCCCGCCAGCCCAGCACAAACCCCAGACTGTCAAGAAGAATCGATTTTCCCGCTCCGGTTTCGCCCGTCAGCACATTAAGCCCCGGCTGAAACACAAGCTCCAGCCGGTCAATGATCAGCATGTCCCGGATTTCAAGCGCGCGCAGCATCAGGCCAACCCGTCGGGCAGGGTGCTCCCCCGCCCCCCCTTATAGCCAGCGACCCTTGATGGTCTGACGATAAATCTGCTGCAACCAGCCATCTCCGGCCGCCTCCAGCGTATAGCCGCGCCCGGTCAACAGCTTGTAGCTGTCCTCATACCAGTCCGTCCCTTGGAAGTTATGCCCAAGGATCGCCCCGGCGGTGCGCGCCTCATTCACAAGGCCCAGTGACAGATAGGACTCGACCAACCGGTGCAGCGCCTCGGCGGTATGGGTCGTCGTCTGGAAATCCTCAACCACCACCCGGAACCGGTTTGCGGCAGCGGCAAAATTGTCGCGTTTGAGGTAATAACGCCCGATCTCCATCTCCTTAGAGGCCAGATGATCAAAGGCCAGATCGAATTTCAGAATGGAAGAATTGGCATATTCACTGTCAGGATAGCGCTCGATCACCTCACGCAACGCCTGCAAGGCCTGAAAGGTCAGGCCCTGATCGCGCCCGACCTCATCGATCTGGTCGTAATAGCTCAGCGCCAGCAAATACTGCGCATAGGCTGCATCTTCATCGGTGGGATAAAAGTCGATGAAACGCTGCGCAGCCGAACGGCTTTCCTCATACTGCTTGGCCTGATGATGGGCATAGGCTTGCATGATCACGGCGCGCTTGGCCAGATCCGAATAGGGATACAGCCGCTCAACCTCGGCAAAGTTCGTGGCGGCCAGTTCCGGGTCGCGCTGCGCGAGGTCATACTCGCCGCGCTCGAAAATCTGCTGCGCGGTGTAATTCTCGTAATCGACAGTTCCACGTTCAACGCTTTGCTTTTGACCACAGCCCGCAATTGCGATGGCCACAGCAAGGGCTCCGAACAGCCTGGCCCGGGACGTGCCGATTCTCATGCGCGATCTCACTCTCAGTTACGAAAACGCAGGGCATTTCGCCCGCATGGTTTCGGTCCTAGCATATTAATTTGCGGTGCAAAACGCCTTTGGCGCATTTAGCGGGGGCGATCTCAGGCGACATGCAAAATTCCACCGAGATACGCAGCCGACGCCCGCGCTTGCAGACCTCTGCCGAGGAAGCGACAGATCCATTGCTCCACCGCCTTCGCTCATCATCACGGGCAATTCTCAGCCGCTGGAGGCGCGGCGACTGCCTGCTTCAGCGGTATATTCCGCCCCGCGCTGATAAGATCGAAAAAGCCGCCGGTTAGGGCGGCTTTTCCAGAAATCGCTCGGATCAGGTTCAGTTCGCCTGACGACGCAGAAACGCTGGTATCTCGATTTGCTCATCTTCGTCATGCGCGCGCGCCGGGGCTTGCTGCGGCTGCGCGCTGCCCATCGTGGGTTGCTGACGCGACGGGCGCGGAGCGGCCTGCGACCGATCTGCCTCAGGCGCGGCATGCCCGGTCATCCGGTTGATCAGCGAGTTGATCCCAAAGCGCGGACGCTCTTCCGGGGCCCGCGCCTCGGGTTCGGGGCGGCGCTGTTGCGGCTGCACCGGGACGCGCCCAACTGCGGCCTGCAAACGCTGCAATGCCTCAGGCGAAGGCGTGCCGGGGGCCGGGGCGCGCGGGGCAACATAGGCCTCCAGCTCCTCTTCCTCGTCATAGGCACTGCCCGCAAATTCTTCGACGCGCGGCTGATAGGCCGGGGGCGGCAGATCATCTTCTGCGATTTCTTCCTCAAAGATGTCTTCCATCTGATCTTCGGCGGCGGCGCGCTGCGCCTCCATTGCGCCAAAGAGCGACGGCTCAGGCTCGGCCACGCGGGCGGCAACCGGTGCCGGCTCAGGCTGCGCAACGGGGACCTCGGCGCTGACCTGCTGCTTGAGCGGCTGCGCCATCGACCGGCGCGGCACAGGCAGATCGGCGGCGACTTGGCTCACGTCGATGCCGGTGGCCACAACACTCACACGGATCGACCCTTCCATCGACGGATCAAGCGTGGAGCCCACGATGATATTGGCATCTGGATCGACTTCTTCGCGGATCCGGTTTGCGGCCTCGTCCAATTCAAACAGCGTCAGGTCATGCCCACCCGTGATGTTGATCAGCACCCCCTTGGCCCCGCGCAGGCTGATTTCATCCAAGAGCGGGTTGGCAATCGCCTTTTCGGCGGCCTGAATGGCGCGATCTTCACCGCTGTCCTCGCCAGTGCCCATCATCGCCTTGCCCATTTCGTCCATGACGGCGCGCACATCGGCGAAATCAAGGTTGATCAGGCCGGGGCGCACCATCAGATCGGTCACCCCCTTGACGCCCTGATAGAGCACGTCGTCAGCCATGCTGAACGCCTCGGTAAAGGTGGTCTTTTCATTGGCCAGACGGAACAGGTTCTGGTTGGGAATGATGATCAGCGTATCGACCATCTTTTGCAGCGCCTCAACGCCTTCCTCGGCCTGTCGCATGCGCTTTGCGCCTTCGAACTGGAACGGCTTGGTGACAACACCGACCGTCAGCACACCCAATTCCCGTGCGGCCTGCGCGATGATCGGTGCGGCCCCGGTGCCGGTGCCGCCACCCATGCCAGCGGTGATAAAGCACATATGCGCGCCCGCAAGATGATCGACGATCTGCTCGATACTCTCTTCCGCAGCAGCAGCGCCCACAGAGGCGCGCGCCCCTGCCCCCAGACCCTCAGTCACCTTGACGCCCAGCTGAATTCGGCTCTCTGCATTGCTCTGGCTCAGCGCCTGCGCATCAGTATTGGCCACCACGAAATCCACACCATCGAGACGCTTCTCGATCATGTTGTTCACGGCGTTGCCACCTGCCCCACCCACACCGAAAACGGTGATACGGGGCTTCAGCTCGTCATGTCCGGGCATAGTGAGGTTGAGTGTCATAGCTTGTCCGCCTGTCCTGATGCCCACATTCGCGGGCTGTTTTCCGCCTAATTGGCTCCATTCTTACCGATGGTTGGCCCAATCGTCACCTAAAAAACACTATATGGCCACTAAATATGGCCACATTCTCGGCCTTTTTCGCGGGATTTCGCCGATGACGCCACATATAGCGGTCACCAGTTGTCCCGAAACCATTTCATCGCGCGCTTGAGCGACCGCGCCGGATAGCGATCGACGGGAATCTCGAAATCCCACCATTCGTCCTGCGGATTGGCCGCAAAGAGGCACATGCCCACAGCACTGGCAAATCCCGCCCCGGTTGCCGCCTGCGGCAGGCCGTGCACCCGCAGGGGCCGCCCCAGCCGCACCTGCTGACCCAGTATCTTGCTCGCCAGCCCGTCCAGTCCAGGGATCTGGCTGCCGCCCCCGGTCAAAACGATCTGTTGGCTGGGCAGATGATCGAACCCCGCCGCATCCAGCCGCGCGCGCACCTCTTCCAGAATTTCCTCAACCCTCGGACGCATGATCCCGATCAACTCGGCCCGGCTCACGCGGCGGCGGTCATGCTCATAATCGCCGGTATCGCCCCCTATCTCGATCATCTCGCGGTCATCCATGCCGGTGGCCACAACCCCACCATAGAATGTCTTGATCCGCTCGGCGGTGGCCTGCGGCACCTGCAATCCCATGGAAATGTCATTGGTCACATGGTCGCCGCCCATACGCACGCTATCGGCATAGATCATGTGCTTTTTGATAAAGATCGACACACCCGACGTGCCGCCGCCCAGATCAATACAGGCCGCGCCCAGTTCCTGTTCGTCCTCGACCAAGGCGGCAATGCCTGACACATAGGCAGAGCTGGCAACCCCGGCCAGTTCCAGATCACAGCGCTTGACGCAATAGGCAAGGTTCTGGATCGCAGCGCCATCAACCGTCAGCATATGCATGTCGGTGGACAAAACCTGCCCCATCTGCCCGCGCGGATCAATCAGACCGCTGCGGTGGTCCAGCGCAAAATTGACCGGCTGCGCATGCAGCACCTCACGCCCCTCACCGAAATCCGGCACATCGCAGGCGCTCAGCACACGGCTGATGTCCTGCTCGCTGACGGTATGGCCTTCCAACTCGACCTGACCGGCCAGACCATAGCTGCGCGGACCCGCGCCCGAAAAACAGGCGATCACATGATCGACCCGGATATTCGCCATCTTCTGCGCCGCTTGTACGGCGGTGCGAATGGCGCGCTCGGTCTCGGCCATGGCGTCGATCTCGCCAAAGCGCACGCCGCGTGACCGGGTCGTCGCCGCCCCGATCACCCGAAACCCGGCCTGACCAGCCATCCGGCCGATGCCTTCGGCCTCGTGCAACCGCTCTGTGCCGTCAAAGCGCAGCACCAGACAGGCGATCTTGGACGTGCCGACATCCAGCACCGCGACCACACCGCGTTGCATCGCCACCTTGCGCATATGGCGCATCGCCCTCTGGGATTCATACAGCTCGATCATCGTTCAGTTCATCCCCAAGCTCATCTGTGTTATCTGCCACCACTCTTCCATGGCGTGTTCGTTCAACCGGATGGTCGGGCGGGCGGCGATCCGCATATCAACCGCCACCAGATCCCGCGCCAGCATGTCCTGCGCCCCATTGAGCACCATCACCCGCTCCAGTGACCGCACGGCCCCGGTCTCGGGCAAAAGAATGCGTTTGCCATCGGCCAAGACCAGATCCCAGCGGCGCGCACCCATCCGCACAAGACCGCGCATCTCAAGACCCATCGGAGCCGCAGCGCGCAGGATCTCCAGTGCCTCGGCCACCTGCTCGGGCGCACCATCCCCGGCAATCACCGGCAAATCGGCCCGTTCGCCCCGAACCGCCACAACGCCGATCACCTCGCCCTCGATATCGACCACATTGATTGCATCGCGCGTCCGCCAGAGCGCGACAGGCACGCGTTCGGTAATCTCGGCCACCATCACGCCCCCCTGCCGGATCCGCACTTCGGCGCGCGCCACGGCGGGCAATTCCTCGATCATCACCCGAATATCATCAAGCACGAGATCGAACGAACTCGCCGGAAGATCATAGGGGAATATCTCGCGGATATCCTCCTGCACACTGACGCTGGCACCTTCGACCGATAAAAGATTGACCATGAATTCCGGCCGCGTCTCAATCTGGTGACGCAGTTCCGCGACCTGCTCCACCAGCGCGGTGCGGCGGCCCTCATCGCCCAGATAACCGCCAATGATCCCCGCCACCACAAGCACCGGCGGCCCAAACCGGATCAGGCAACGATAGAGCGGCGTGAGCATGAGCCGTTCCAGCCGATAGGACAAACGCGACGGTGCGGGATCTGCGCGCGGGATCACCGGTTGCATGACGCATCCTCCACCATCCAGCGGCACAACTCGGGAAAGGACAGGCCCAGCGCTTGCGCCTGTTCCGGCGCCAGCGAGGTGGGCGTCATCCCCGGCTGCGTATTGGTCTCAAGCAGGATCAGCCCGTCCAGCCCCTTGGCCTCGTTCCAACGAAAATCGGTGCGGCTCACCCCACGACAGCCCAGAACCGCATGGGCCCTCAGCGCATAATCGAGACAGGCGTCGAAAATCTCCTGCGGCACGTCGGCAGGCACCACGTGGCGCGAACCGCCGGGCTTGTATTTGGCATCATAGTCATACCAGCCCTCGGTCAGAATATCCGTGACCGTCAGGGCGCGGTCGCCCACAACCGTCGTCGTCAGCTCGCGCCCCGGCGCATAGGCCTCGACCATAACCACATCGGGCATGTCGTCCGATAACGCAGGTGGACGATTGGCACCGGCCTCGACCAGATAGACCCCGACCGAAGACCCCTCATTATATGGCTTGACCACATAGGGCGGCGGCATCACATGCCGCGTCCGCACCTCATCGCGCCGCGCCAGCACACTCTCCACCACCGGCAGACCGGCGGCACGATAGGCCACCTTGGTCCGCTCCTTGTCCATGGCGAGCGCAGAGCTCAACACGCCCGAATGGGTATAGGGCAGGCCGAGCCATTCCAGCACCCCCTGCACACACCCGTCCTCGCCCCAACGCCCGTGCAGGGCATTAAAGACAACGTCCGGCTTTATCTCTTGTAAGCGCGCGCACAGGTCCGCCGCAGCATCCAGCTCGACCACGTCATACCCTGCTTCCCTCAACGCGACGGCGCATTCACGTCCTGAAGAGAGCGACACTTCCCTCTCCGCCGAGGGGCCGCCCATGATCACCGCCACTTTCGGGGTTGTTCTGCTCGAACCAACCACCATGTGCCTCAATGTCCCGAGCCGGTTCACCGGCCCTGTTGTAGTGTTGTTTTGTTAGTCTGCCTGAGGGCTTTCGCCCGGAGCCGGTTCACCGACCCTCATGATTTCCCACTCTAACTCTATTCCACGCATTTGAAAAACCTTTTTTCGCACCTCTTCGCCAAGTCCTTCAAGATCGGCGGCAGTGGCCCCGCCGGTGTTGATCAGGAAATTGGGATGCATCTCGCTCATCTGCGCCGCACCGCGCCTTGCCCCGCGCAGCCCGGCCTCTTCGATCACCTTCCAGGCTTTGAGATCATGCACGTCCCCGGCCTGCCCGGTCGAAGAAAACCCCGCCGGGTTGCGAAATGTGCTGCCTGCGCTGCGCTCTTTGGTGGGCTGTGTCGCATCGCGCTTGGCGATCTGCTCGGCCATCCTGACCTCCAGCGCCGCCGGATCGCCTGCCTCCCCCTCAAATGTCGCCTCGACGATCACCCAACCCTCTGGCAAAACACTGTGCCGATAGGCAAATTTCAGCGCATCGGGCGTCAGCGTGACCACCTCCCCCGCCCGCGTCACCACCTTGGCTTCGACCAGATGATCCGCCACATAGGACCCGTAACAACCCGCATTCATCCGCACCGCCCCGCCGATGCTTCCCGGAATGGTGCGCAGGAATGTCACATCGACCCCGGCCTCTGCCGCCCGCCGCGCCACATGCGCATCCAGCGCAGCGGCCCCTGCAATCACCCGGCTCCCCTCGACCCGAATAGCGTTGAATCCACGCCCCAACCGGATAACCACCGCGTGCAGCCCACCATCGCGCACGATCAGGTTGCTGCCCACCCCCATGGGAAACACCGGCACGGACGCATCCAGCCCAGCCAGAAATGCCACCAGATCCGGCAGATCCGCCGGTTGAAACAGCCAATCGGCCGGCCCGCCGACGCGCAGCCAGGTCAGGTCGGCCAAGGGCCTGTTTGGGGTCAGCGTGCCCCGAGCGTCCGGCAAAGTCATCATGGCTGCGGTTCTGCCCTTCGACGCGCCCAAGGTAAAGCCCCCTGCGCCAATCCTAGCCCAAAATTCGCCGCAGCCACCGCCCGAGATAAATCACCGGCCAGCGCAGCACGCTCATCCCCGCAACCATCACCAACAGGCCAATCCACGGCCCATTCTGCCAGGTCACAAAGCCCAGGATCGGCACGCCCACCGCAATCAGCACATAGGCCCGCCGCCAGTAGTTGTTGCGGCTTGGCAGCATCGCCAGCACATTCGCCGCCACCGCCCAGAGACAGGCCAGAACCAGAGACACCGTCATCCCATACCTCCAACGCTCACGCCCAAGGCGGCCAATGCGGCCACCAGACCAAAGACCGGCACCGCCATCGGCACCCTAAACGCCGCCTCCGGCACCCGCCGTTTCATCATGATCAGCGCGCCATTGACCAACACAAAGACCGACAACAGCAGCATCGAGGTCACCCCCGCCAGATCCGCCACCGGCAAGGCCAGAGCCCCGCCAACCACCGCCACACCAATCAGCATGGTTGCGCGCACCGGCGTGCCAAACCGCGGGTGCGCGTGGTGAAACCCGGACAACCAGACGCTGCGCCGCCCCAGACCAAACAGAACCCGGCTTGCCATCACAATCTGCGCCAGCACGCCGTTCAGTGCCGCCACCGCCGCGATCAGCGACAAGAATGTGGCGCTGCCGCCCTGCCCGACCTGCCACACCAACGCCAAAGGTTGCTCGCTGACGCTAAGCTGATCCAGCGGCACCGCCCGCACCGCCGCCCAACTGACCAGCCCATAAAGCAGGCTTGCGATGACCAATGACAACACGATCGCCTGTGGCAGGGTGCGTTCAGGCGTGCGCACCTCTTCCGCCATGTTGACGATATCCTCAAAGCCGATGAAGGCGAAAAACGCCAGCACCGCCCCCGCCGTGACCCCCGACCAGACAATTTCCGCAGGCATCTCAAAATCGGCCACCGGCACCGCGTTGAACCCCGCGAAAACCACCATGCCCAGCCCCAGAATCTCGACCACCGTGAAAAGCGCCGCAAGGGCCAGACTCTCCAGCACGCCGATCACCGCCACCGCCGCCAGCGCGACACCGATCACCACCACGCTCGGTCCCATTGGCAGCCCCGTCACCGCACCCAGATAGCCAACACCGCCGCGCAGCACCGCCGCCGCCGACACAGCGCCAGCAAGAACGATTGCCAAACCCACCAGCGTACCCAGCCACGGCGCTTGCAGCCCCTTGGCGACAAAAGCCGCCTCGCCCGCCGCTTCTGGCAGACGGGTGGAAAACTCGGCATAGCTCAGCGCGGTGGGTGCCGCGACAATCCCGGCCAACACAAAGGAAATCGGGGCCCAGATCCCGGCTTGCGCGGCCACAGCACCCACCAGAACGTAAATCCCCGCCCCGACAATCACCCCGACGCCATACGCGGTCAGTAATCCAAGCCCGATCCTGCGTTTGAGGATCTCGGCCATCCGCCTATCCCTTAAGCCGCGCGGGCAGGCCGTTTGCCCAGGCACTGATCGTGCCCGCCCCCAGACAAACCACCATATCCCCCGGCCCGGCCTGTTCACGCACCAACCGCTCCAGATCATCCTCGTCGTGAATGGCGCGGGCATGACGATGACCATGGCGAATAAGCCCCGCCACCAGATCATCACGGCTCGCCCCCGGAATAGGCGCTTCGCCTGCGGCATAAACCTCGGCAATCGCCACCACATCGGCCTCGTTGAAGCAGCCACAGAAATCGTCAAACAGGCTCGACAGGCGGGTATACCGATGCGGCTGATGTACCGCGATCACCCGGCCCGTCGTCGCCTGACGTGCGGCGCGCAGCACGGCGGCAATCTCGACCGGGTGATGCCCGTAATCGTCGATGATGGTCACGCCATTCACTTCGCCCACACGGGTAAAGCGCCGGTTGACGCCACCAAAACTGGCCAAGGCGGCGCGGATTTCATCCAGCTTCATGCCCAGATGCCGCGCGACAGCCACAGCGCTCAGCGCATTGCTGACATTGTGATCGCCGGGCATCGGCAGGGTGCATCCTTCGATCATCCGCCCCTCGGCCTGAAGGGCCACGTCAAAATGCGCAACGCCCTTGTCGTAGGTCAGATTGACAGCCCGCACATCGGCCTGCGCGTTGAACCCATAGGTGACAACCCTCCGGTCGGTGATCCGCCCGACCAACGCCTGCACTTCTGGATGATCGGTGCAGCAGACCGCCAAACCGTAAAACGGGATATTGCTGACAAAGTCATAGAACCCTTGCCGCAACCGCTCGAAATCACCCCAATGCTCCATATGCTCGGGGTCTATGTTGGTGACGATGGCAATGGTTGCAGGCAGGCGGTTAAAGGTGCCGTCGCTCTCGTCGGCCTCGACCACCATCCATTCGCCCTGCCCCATGCGCGCATTGCTGCCATAGGCATGGATGATGCCGCCATTGACGACCGTCGGATCAATCCCGCCCTTGACCAAAAGCTCCGCCACCAGCGTCGTGGTCGTGGTCTTGCCATGGGTGCCCGCCACCGCGATGTTGGACTTGAGCCGCATCAACTCGGCCAGCATCTCGGCCCGGCGAACGACTGGCAAACCGCGCCTGCGCGCCTCGTCCAACTCGGGATTGCCGGGTTTGATGGCCGACGAGATCACCACCACCTCGGCACCCTCTAGGTTCTCTGCACGCTGCCCCTCAAAGACAGTGGCGCCAATCCCCGCCAGCCGCTCGGTGATGGGCGTGGGCTTGAGATCAGACCCCTGCACCCGGTAACCATGGTTGATCAACACCTCGGCAATCCCCGACATGCCGATACCACCGATCCCCACGAAATGAATGGGTCCAATATCGGTCGGTAGCTTGGTGGCTGCATTCATCGGCTCTGCCCTTTATTCGCAATGTCTTCGACCATATCGGCCAGATGTTTCGGCGCGTCCGGCATACCGCAGCTCAGCGCCGCCTGCGCCATCATCGACGCGCCCCTCGGATCGCTCAGAACAGCGGTGATCTGCTCGGACAGCCCCGCCTCGGACAACCGGCTCTCCGGGATCACGATCGCCCCGCCCGCCGCCGCCAAACCGCGCGCATTGGCGGCCTGATGATCGCCCGCTGCAGCCGCATAGGGGATCAGGATCGCAGGCCGGCCTATGATCGAAATATCGGCAAGGCTCGACGCCCCCGCCCGGCTGATCACCAGTTGCGCCTCAGACATCCGGCGCGGCACATCGCGGAAAAACGGCTGCACATCGGCGTCAATTCCTGCCTCGGCATAGAACCGCGCCACGCGGGTCATGTCCTCATCGCGCGCCTGATGGCTCACGCGGACATTGCGCAGGATCGCATCAGGAAGCGCGGCAATCGCGGCGGGCACCACATCGCTCAGAATGCGCGCCCCCTGAGAGCCGCCGATCACCAGCACCGACATCGGATAATCTCCGGGCGCGATATAGGCCGCCCCCGCCCGCTCCAGAACCGCCGCGCGCACCGGATTGCCCACATGCTCGGCTTGCGTGCCTTCGGGCAGGCTTGTCGGCCATGTGCCGCAAGCCACCAGATCGACCCGCCGCGCAAAAATGCGGTTCACACGTCCCAGAACCCCGTTCTGCTCGTGGACCATGCGCGGACGCCTCAGCGCCCACGCCGCCACCAGCGCCGGGATGCTCGGATAACCGCCAAAGCCCACCACGGCATCCGGCTTGTCGCGCAGCATCCGCAGGCTGGCTCCAATCACACCGCCCGCGATATGAAATGGCACCATCAGCTTGTTGAGAAACCCGCCCCGCGCAAAAGTGGCACTTGCCACCTGCTCGATTTCAACCGAATGCGGAAAGCCGCCAACATAGCGAGCGCCCCGCGCATCTGTTGACAGCCGCACCCGCCAGCCCCGGCGCAGCATCACCTCGGCCAGCGCCTGCGCGGGAAACATATGCCCGCCGGTTCCGCCCGCCGCGATGATCAAGAGAGGTTGTCGTTCGCTCACCGTCGCCCCCGCAGGATATCCCCGATCTGGCCCTGTGGCCGGGTCCGGGTAAAGGCTAGAAGCATGCCCACGGCAATCCCCCCTGCCACCACCGAAGAGCCACCATAGCTGACAAAGGGCAGGGTCATGCCCTTGGCCGGCAAGAGCCGCACCGCGACCCCCATGTTGATCATCGCCTGCGCACCGAACATCACCACAAGGCCAGTGCCCGCCAACCGGATGAACGGATCACGCTCGCGCATCAGCCGCAACAGCGAACGCACCACGACACTCGAATAGAGCGCGATGATACACAGCACCAGAACCAGCCCGTATTCTTCGGCCGCGACCGCAATGATGAAATCGGTATGGGCATCCGGCAGGCTCCACTTCACCTGCCCTTCGCCAACGCCTACACCAAAAAATCCGCCCTCGTGGATCGCATTGGTGGCAAAACCAAGCTGCGTTGTCGGGTCCACTTCTGCACTCAGAAATCCGTCGATCCGACGCGCGAAATGCTCGGAATTGGCATAGGCGAAACTGCCCACCAGCACCACGCCCCCGGCCATAGCCAAGAGCAGCGTCACCGGGGCCCCGGCCACAAAATACATCACCCCCCAGCCAAACAGCACCAGCGCCGCCTGTCCGAAATCGGGCTGCATGGCAAGAAAGGCCAGGATCACGAGCACCAGAAAAAACGACCAACTCATCCCCGGAGGCCCGTTCACCTGCTGGCTTGCCGCCATCATCCACGCGGCCATCACCACGAACATCGGCTTGAGAAACTCAGAAGGCTGCACCGAAGCGAAACCCAGACTGTACCACCGCACAGCGCCTTTGCCGAAATCCGTGCCCAGAACAGGCAACGCCATCAGTGCCACAAAGGCCGCAAGAAACCCCAGCACCGCCATGCGCCGCACCATCTCGGGGCGCATCATCGACACCAGCACCATCACCGCCAGCGCGATCCCGCCAAAGAGCGCCTGTCGCTGCACATAATGAAACGCGCCCAAACCATTCTTTTCCGCCAAAGGCGGCGAGGCGGCGAGGCCCAGCAGCATCCCGATACCGAACAGGATCAGAACGCAGGTCAGCGACCATTTGTCGATCGTACGCCACCATTTGGGAATGACGGGCTCTGCGTCCCGCAGGGGCACTGCCCCATAGACCATCTCTGTCATCTGACTGCCGCCTCATGCATCTTGCGCCCCTTTCCGGGGTCTAACACATATCCTAGCGTTATTTTCGCCTTAATGCTAGAACTATCCCCTTGCCAATCGGCGGGTTTTCGCGTCAGAGGCACGCCCATGCGCCACGCCTTCAACACTCTTATTCTCGGGGCCGGGGCCGCCGGCATGATGTGCGCGGCCCATGCCGGACCGGACACGCTGGTGATTGATCATGCCAAATCGCCGGGCGAGAAAATCCGCATCTCGGGCGGCGGGCGGTGCAATTTCACCAACCTCGGCACCGGGCCGGGCAATTTCCTGTCCCAGAACCCGCATTTCTGCAAATCGGCCCTGTCGCGCTACACCCAATGGGATTTTCTCGATCTGATCGCCCGCCACGGCATCGCTTGGCACGAGAAAACCCTGGGCCAGCTGTTTTGCGACGACAAGGCCACCCAGATTGTCGCCATGCTGGTCACGGAACTGCGCAATGCCGGGGCCGAACTCTGGCTTTCGACCCGGCTCACCGATCTTTCGCACGACGGCCACCAGTTCTGCGCCACGCTAGAGCGTGAGGGTCGGCGCATGACCGTCACCGCCCGCAACCTCGTGCTGGCGACGGGGGGCAAATCCATCCCCAAGATGGGGGCCACAGGCCTTGCCTATGACATCGCCCAGCGCTTTGGCCACCAGATCACCGAAACCCGCCCCGCCCTCGTGCCACTCACCTTTTCCGACGCACCCTTTGCCGGGCTCTCCGGCACCGCCCTGCCCGTGCGCGCCACCTGCGACGGGGTCAGTTTTGACGAGGCGGCGCTTTTCACCCATCGCGGCCTCTCTGGCCCTGCGATCCTGCAGATCTCATCCTTTTGGCACGAAGGTCAGACGATCACCCTTGATCTCGACCCCTCCGCCACGCTTTACGACGCGCTGCGCCGCCAGCGTCAGACGGCCGGTCGCCGCAACCTGACCACCGAACTCAGCCATCACCTGCCTGCCAAACTGGTGGCGCATCTCGCCCCGGCCCTTGGTCTTGCGGGCAATCTTGCGGATCAATCCGACGTGCGATTGGCCGAGATTACCGCCGCACTGCGCGACTGGCAGCTCAAACCGACCGGCACCGAAGGCTATCGCACCGCCGAAGTCACCCTTGGCGGCATCGCCACCGATGCGCTCTCCTCCAAGACCCTGCAATCCCGGCACCTCCCCGGCCTTTATGCCATCGGCGAAGCGGTGGACGTCACCGGCTGGCTCGGCGGCTATAATTTCCAATGGGCTTGGTCTTCGGGGTGGGCGGCAGGTGTGGCAATTGCCCAAGGTGAACCGGCGTCCTGAAGCATCCCGGTCAAATCAATGGCCGCCACGGCACGCCCCCGCCTGAAGGGGACGCCCGCCCCAGCTGACAAACCGCGCAGGGACCGTCCGCCGGGTGGGCGCTGCGCGGCAGAGCCTGCGGCGCCTTTGGTCCGCGCAAACGGGATGGGGTTCACGGCAGCAAGAGACTTACCCGCAACCGCCACCCCATCCTCTCGCCCTATCCCCGCGCTTCGCGGATGAGCCGCAGAATATCCTTGGCCGCCTCGGGAATATTTGTCCCCGGACCAAAGATTGCCTTGACCCCCGCCTTTTGCAGGAACGCATAATCCTGCTGCGGAATAACCCCGCCGCAGATCACGATGATGTCGCCCGCATCGCGCGCCCGCAGCGCCTCGATCAGCTTGGGCGCCAGGGTCTTATGCCCGGCCGCCTGAGAACTGATGCCAATCACATGCACATCATTGTCGATGGCGTCCTGCGCCGCCTCGTCCGGCGTCTGAAAGAGCGGCCCCACATCGACATCAAATCCGATATCGGCAAAGGCCGTGGCGATCACCTTGGCGCCCCGATCATGCCCGTCCTGCCCCATCTTGACCACCAACATCCGCGGCCTCCGCCCCTCTTCTTCGGCGAAATCCTCGACCGATTTCTGAATGGCGGCAAAGCCCGCATCGCCCTCATAGGCCGCACCGTAAACTCCGGCCAGCGTCTTGACCTCGGCGCGGTGCCGTCCGAATTCCTTTTCCAATGCCATGCTGATCTCTCCCACCGTGGCGCGTGCCCGCGCGGCATCGACCGCGGCGTCAAGCAGATTGCCCCCCTCGCGCGCACGGCGCGTCAACTCGTCCAGCGCGGCCTGACAGGCGGCCTCATCGCGGCTCGCCCGGATCCGCTCCAGCCGCGCGATCTGCGCCTCGCGCACCTTGTCATTGTCGATATCGAGGATGTCGATCGGATCTTCCTTGTCCTTGCGATACTTGTTGACGCCGACGATCACCTCGTCGCCCCGGTCGATCATCGCCTGCCGGGTTGCCGCCGTCTCCTCGATGCGCAGCTTGGGCATGCCGCTCTCGACCGCGCGGGTCATACCGCCCATCGCCTCGACCTCCTCGATCAGCGCCCAGGCCTTTTCGGCCAGATCATGCGTTAGCTTCTCGACGTAATAGGACCCTGCCAGCGGATCGACCACCTTCGTCACCCCGGTCTCTTCCTGCAGGATCAACTGCGTGTTGCGCGCAATCCGGGCACTGAAATCTGTAGGCAGGGCAATCGCCTCATCCAGCGCATTGGTGTGCAACGACTGCGTGCCCCCCAAAACCGCACTCATCGCCTCATAGGCGGTGCGGATCACGTTGTTATAGGGATCCTGCTCCTGCAAGCTCACGCCGCTGGTCTGGCAATGCGTACGCAGCATCTTGGATTTTTCGTCCTCAGCGCCGAATTCCGTCATGATCCGATGCCAGAGCAGACGCGCGGCGCGCAATTTGGCCGCCTCCATAAAGAAATTCATGCCAATGGCGAAAAAGAACGACAGGCGCGGCGCAAAGCTGTCCACATCCATGCCCGCCTCGATCGCCGCACGCACATATTCGCGGCCATCGGCCAGCGTATAGGCCAGCTCCTGCACAAGGTTCGCGCCCGCCTCCTGCATGTGATAGCCCGAAATCGAGATCGAATTGAATTTCGGCATATGCGCGGCGGTATAGGCGATGATATCCGATACGATCCGCATCGAGGGCTTGGGCGGATAGATATAGGTGTTGCGCACCATGAATTCTTTCAGAATATCATTCTGAATGGTGCCTGACAGCAGGCTCTTGTCATGCCCCTGCTCTTCGCCCGCGACGATGAAACTGGCCAGAACCGGGATCACCGCGCCATTCATGGTCATCGACACCGACACCTTGTCGAGCGGAATACCGTCAAACAGGATCTTCATATCCTCAACGCTGTCAATTGCGACACCCGCCTTGCCCACATCGCCCTCGACGCGCGGATGGTCGCTGTCGTAACCGCGATGCGTCGCCAGATCAAAGGCGACCGATACCCCCTGCTGGCCCGCTGCCAGATTGCGGCGGTAAAAGGCGTTCGATTCCTCAGCGGTCGAAAACCCGGCATATTGCCGGATGGTCCAAGGACGGCCCGCATACATCGTGGCCTTGACCCCGCGCGTGAATGGCGCCACGCCGGGGATTCCCCCCATATGCGGCAGGTCCGCCACGTCCTCAGCAGTATAGAGCGGCTCGACCGGAATACCTTCCAGCGTCTTCCATGTCAGCCCCTCAAGCGGACGGCCCCGCAGTTCCGCCGCCGCCAACTTACGCCAATCGTCTTTTTTCACAGCCATTCTGATGTCCTCTTGCATTCTGACCCGAGGGCAGGTGTCTCCCCGCCGCATCCAGTCCGGTTTCCTCACATAGTCGCGCCAGACCCTCCGCCCCGGCCGAGAGCCAGAACAAATCGTCGGCATAGGCCTCTTGCAGGGCCAATCTCTGATCCCGGCCAAAGGGCTGCCAGCGCCCCTCGCCCTCGGGCAATTGCGTCACGTCCCCACCCCGCGCCAACACGGCCCGGCGCAAACCCGCCAGATCGGGCGCGCGGTTCAGCCAGAGCCGCGACGCCTTGCGCGGCACTTGCGCCCCCCCGATCATCGCGTGCAAACGCTCTTCGGGGCGCCCGGCATAAACCTCATGTGGCAGAACCACCAATTCGACACCGGGCAGAGCGCAGGCCAGATCACCGATCACCTCCCGCCAATGGCGATTGACTGTCACCAGCCGGTCCAGATCATCCTGCCCCGGCACGCCGTGCCCCCGCGCCACGCCATAAGCCAGCACCGAGGCCCACCAACTGTCCTGCGCGCGCACCGACAGGGCCACGCGGGCAATCCGCCCGTCAAATGCATGCGCAAACCGGGCCACCCGCTCGCCAATACCGGGATATAGCCGCCCCCGGCGCAGATTGCGGCGCGGCGCGCCAATAATGTTCTCGTCGCTCACCAGCACCCGGTGCAGCCCCTGCCCCTGCATCTCGACCAGGCGCAGCGCAATGCGCCCGCGCGCACGCTCCAACTGCTGATTGGCGTGCAGGGCGCCCGCCAGCGGCATGACCCCGCGCAGCACCCCGTCGCGTGTCACGTCTGGCCCCCAGTAACCGATCCCCTGCGCCGTCAACGCGCCCGCATTGGCGCGCATATAATGCTGAAACGACGTCGAGGCGGTGCGATGCGCCCCCAGATGCAGGATGATCTCCATATCAGGTCTGGCCTTTCGAATCGCCGCGATCTGCGGCCGGAAACTGTTGTCTCCGATCCTGCGTCCAATTCCTGACCACGGGCTTAAGCGTGAAAAATTCAACCGCTCACGGCTTTCACCCTTCGCAATCGCCCTCATCCGGCCTATATCTGTGCCAGCAGGAGAGCCTATGAAAACGATCTTATCCCTTGTTTTGACGACATTTATCGCCACCACCGCGGGCGCGCAAAACAGCGAAACAGCCCCCACGTTCGGGTCTATCGTCGCCGCCGATACGGTCAATTTGAATGATTTTCTCTGGCTCAAACGGCCGCTGGTGATCTTTGCCGACACCCCGGCAGACCCGCGTTTCGTCGAACAGATGGCATATATCACCGACCGGCTCGATGTGCTCACATCGCTTGATGTGGTGGTGATCACCGATACCGATCCTGCCGCCCGGTCCGCGTTGCGCCAGAAACTGCGCCCACGCG
This sequence comes from Roseovarius sp., assembly GCF_048262375.1. Lineage (GTDB taxonomy): Bacteria > Pseudomonadota > Alphaproteobacteria > Rhodobacterales > Rhodobacteraceae > Roseovarius. Next base: position 323,087 of record NZ_JBLXFE010000001.1, on the reverse strand, counting down.
GCTTTGGTCTCGTGCTGATAGGCAAGGACGGGGTGATATACCTGCGCAAACCGGCCCCTTGGCATGTGCGCGAAATCATCCGCACCATCGACAAACTGCCGATGCGCCAACAGGAATTGCGCGAGCGTCCGGCCGATAGCTGATCCCAGACGACCATCACCGCGCCCCCATCGCCACGACCAAGAGACCAGACGCGGGGTCCATCAAGATCAGCGCACCCAATCCGCTCTCCCAAGCCAGCACCGCTCCGGACTGCTCCAGCATGTGATGAAACGCGCTCTCTCCGGCCGCGCCCATGCACTCGCGCGCCTCCAGCCCCGCACGCCGCATCGCCATGCCGGTGGGGCGATCGGCATTGGCCATGGCCACCATGGCGGCATCCAGGACCTGCGCATGCGGGGCCCATGCCGCCCGCCCCTGCGCTGCCAAAACCCGCGCCATCTCAGGGGCCGATCCGACCACAGGCATCGCCGCCTTGATCCGCCCATCTGTGATCCGGTAGAGCCCCGCCGCACATTGCATCGTGGCGGAAAACTCAACCGTTTCCCCCAGCGCGAACCAAGCCTCCAGCCGCGCCCGTTGCGCCGCCTCCGCATCCCGCGCACAGGCCGCCGCCAACGCCACCAGCGCCAACAACACCCCACCCGCGCGCATATGAGAGGCGGCTTGGGTCATCCCCTCACTCGAACTCCATGATCACATCGTCCACCGCAAGGCTGTCACCCGGCCCTGCGTTGACCTTTGCCACCACGCCCTTGCGTTCGGCGCGCAGGATGTTTTCCATCTTCATCGCCTCCACGGTGCACAGCGCCTGCCCCTCCTGCACCTCATCGCCCTCGGCCACGTTGACCTTCACGATCAACCCCGGCATCGGGCAGAGCAGCAACTTGGATGTATCAGGCGGAAGTTTCTCGGGCATTAACGCGGCCAGTTCCGCCTGACGCGGCGTGCGCACATGCACCTTGAGATCAGCGCCCCGCGTCCGGATACGGAAGCCGCCGCTGACCTTGCCCACCTTGAGCACAAGCGCCCGGCCATCCACATTGAGCCGCGCCAGCTGATCCCCCGGCGTCCAGTCGCTCGTGACGCGCAACGTGTCGCCGTCCTCAAAGCGCACCGTCGCCCCTTCGCGATCGGCGGCAACCACGACACCAAAACTCTTGCCTTGAAGGCTCACCACCCAATCCTCGCCGACGTGGCGCTCGTGATTATCCATCCGCCCCGATACCCGCGTGCGTCGGATTTCCGCGACCCGGTGCATCGCCGCTGAACTCGCGGCAATCGCGCGCAGCGCCTCTTCCGGCAGAGTGACCCCCATAAAGCCTTCGGGATATTCCTCAGCGATGAACGCGGTTGTGATATCGCCACTGACAAAGCGCGGATGATCCATCACCGCACTCAGGAACGGTAGGTTGTGCCCGATCCCTTCAACCTCAAAGCTGTCCAGCGCCACGCGCATGCCCTCAATCGCCTCGGCGCGGGTATGGCCCCAGGTGCAGAGCTTGGCGATCATCGGATCGTAATACATGCTGATCTCGCCGCCCTCAAAGACGCCGGTGTCATTGCGCACCACGGCCCCCTCGATCGCCAGCTCCTCAGGCGGGCGATACCGGCTCAGACGACCGATCGAAGGCAGAAAGCCGCGATAGGGGTCCTCGGCATAAAGACGGCTCTCCATCGCCCAGCCCGTCAACTTGACATCGGCTTGGGTGATGCTCAGCGCCTCGCCATTGGCCACCCGGATCATCTGTTCCACCAGATCGACACCGGTGATCAGTTCCGTCACCGGATGCTCAACCTGAAGTCGGGTGTTCATTTCGAGAAAATAGAAATTCTTGTCGCCATCGACGATGAATTCAACCGTGCCCGCGCTGGCATAGCCCACTGCCTGCGCAAGAGCGACGGCCTGCTCGCCCATTGCCTTGCGCGTCGCCTCATCCAAAAACGGGCTCGGCGCCTCTTCGATCACCTTTTGATTGCGGCGCTGAATACTGCATTCGCGCTCGCCCAGATAGATGCCGTTGCCATGGGTATCGCACAGCACCTGAATTTCGATATGGCGCGGCTGCGTGACGAATTTCTCGATGAAAATCCGATCATCCCCAAAACTCGACGCGGCCTCGTTCTTAGAGCTTTGAAAGCCCTCGCGCGCCTCTTCATCCGTCCAGGCGATGCGCATACCCTTGCCGCCGCCCCCCGCAGAGGCCTTGATCATCACCGGATAGCCGATCTGGTTCGAAATCGTGACCGCCTCTTCGGCATCGGCAATCAGGCCCATATAACCGGGCACGGTGCTGACGCCTGCCTCCTGCGCGATCTTCTTCGAGGTGATCTTGTCACCCATCGCCTCAATCGCCCCCACGGGCGGGCCAACAAAGGCCACGCCAGCCGCCTCCAACGCTTGGGCAAACTTTGGGTTCTCGCTCAGGAAACCGTATCCCGGATGCACGGCCTCGGCTCCGGTGGCTGTGATCGCCGCCATCACCTTGTCGATGACAATATAGCTCTCGGACGCAGGGGCCGCCCCGATATGCACCGCCTCATCGGCCATCCGCACATGCAGCGCGTTGCGGTCGGCATCCGAATAGATCGCCACCGTGGCGATCCCCATCTTGCGCGCGGTCTTGATCACGCGACAGGCAATCTCGCCCCGGTTGGCAATCAATATCTTCTTGAACATCTTGTCCCTTCCTCACGTTACGTGGCGGCCACTCAGGCGGCGCGCCGGATCTCTTTCGGCACACCAAAAAAGCCACCGGCGCGGTGGGCGCCGATGGCTTGATTGGAAATTCTGCGGCGGTCAGGCACAGCGCCTGCGCCCGCCCTTGGGCTCAGTGTGTCAGCAACGGCCGGGATAGGCTTGGCAATACACCACATTGCCTGCGGCCCCGACAGCCGCCCCCGTGACAACGCTGCCGCCAACGACCGCCCCTGTGAGCGCCCCGGCGCCCCCCCCCAAGAGCGCTTGCTCTGGGATGGTGTCGCCACAGGCCGCCAGCGTGCCAAAGGCCAAAAGGGCAAGGACCGGGGCAATGCCGCGTCGAATCGTGTGCAATCGAGTGGTCTGCATGACGAATATTCTCCTGAGAGGTTACCTTGAGTATCCGCGCCATAGAACGCCACAGACCGGGGGGCGTCAAAGCGATAGCAGAGCCGGTGCCCGCCATCGGCAAACCCCCGCCGATTCGCATGAAGGTTCGAAGCCGCTCCGGATGCCGCACAAAAAATGGGCGATCCATGCACAGGTGCACCGGATCGCCCACAAGGGGAAGGGCGGCAGGACAGACGCAACGTCATGACCTCTGGGGAAAGGATTCCCGCCACATACGCCAGCTTTACAGCAGCCGACGCCCAGACCAAGCGCCGACTGCGCCATGCGCCCGCTTCGGCAAACCTCCGCCCGTTTTCACAACCTGTAGGCAAAATGCCGCCCAACGACTGGTGCAGCCTGCGGCCTGAACGCGCGGATGTGGCCGGGTCGCTCACTCGAACACCTCGGGAAAAGAGGCGCGCGCCACCTCAAGATCAAGCACCAGCAGCGCCTCATAGCTCGTTGGATCGAATGGCTCCTCGGCGATCTTTACCTCGCGGCCCAAAAGCCAGCTCAGCCGTCCGGCATCCAGATTGCCACGCTCGAACGGCTCTTCTCCAAAACATTCCCAGATGGCGCGAACAAACCCCACATCCGCCCGCTTGTCAGCAGGCCTGCGGTCGCGAAAACGCTCACGCGCAACCAACGGGGTGGCCCCTTTGGGATTGGCGCGACGAATGGTGAATTGGAAATCAGACCCCGGCAAACGACCGGGAAAACCGCGATGTTTCAACATGTTGCGCCCTCCAGAGGATCAAGGCGCGGCGCGGCATAGGTAGCGGGTGACGGGACGGACCAACCGGACCGTCCCGCACTTAGCCCAACGGGCTTACTTGTACTTGCCGGTTTGTACGGGCTCGACCGAAATCGGCTCGACAACAACAAATTCTTCTTCGGCCGGCTGGGCGCATGCTGCAACAATGGCGATGAAGCCAATGGCGAGAATGCTCTTAACGCTCTTCGACATGTATATCTCCTGTCTCTCGTATCTTCATTAAAAGGCGCGCAAGGACACCATGTTCCTGCCCGCCTTGAGGGCGAGGTTAAGGTCGCTTGGGTGCAACCTTTACTTAGCTTATCGGAATTTTCCGGTTTTGAACATCTGTCATCACCAATCCCATGCGCCTGTGTCCCCAAAGCCTCAGTCCCCCCAAGACCTTGATTTCGCGACGCAACATTTTGCGTTCCCATTAAAACATCTCCCAGATGCAGGCTCCATCCTGCGGCCTGTAGGCCTCAAAGACCTGTATGACATCGGGGTTGAAAACCCCGAATTCCGACGGACGATCCGCCAGCGATATAACAACCTGAGCGGGTACCGGTCCGGTGTTGGCCAATCGCGGCAACGCGTAGCTCTCGCACAGCCAGATCAGATCGGCCAGCACCGTTTCCAGCTCTGCATCGCTTTCGCCAACACCTGCAAACCCCTCCGCCACAAACCGGAACCGATAGGTCAGTCCCAAACCGGGCCGATCCGTCACCACTTCCTGTACCCGCGCCTCCAACCCCGAGGGTAGCGGCAGCGCCTCCTCCTGCGCTGCCGCCCCTTGGGCGAAACACAGCCCGGCGCTCAGCGCCACAGCCCGTCCCACCCGTCTCATCGCGCGCGGCCCATCCAGCGCGCGCGGTTGTCCGCATCCTCCAACACCGCCGCAATCAGCGCTTCACACCTCACCCTGTCGCAGCGCCCTGCAACCGCGCCCCCGGCGCGCACATGCATAACCCCGTCATCACGCCTGACCTGCACCACCGGTGCATAACCGCGCACCGTCTGCAACGCTCGCCACAGATCCTGCCGCACCAGATGCGCCAACCGCCGCCGCCCGGTGGTGACGGGCAACACCGTCTCCACCGCCAAATCGAAGCGCACAGGCACCCGCCGCGCCAGCGTCAGCGCGTCCTCCTCGCCTTCGATCACATGCCAGCGGCTGCGACCCATCCTGCCCCTCCGTGCTTCATCTGGCCCCAAATACCTCGGGGGTCTGGGGGCGGCGCCCCCAGTCCACACTCCTCATAGCGGAATATTATCGTGCTTTTTCCAAGGGTTGGTCAGCTTCTTGTTGCGTAAGCTGGCAAAGGCCCGGCTCACCCGCATCCGCGTGCTGCGCGGCTGGATCACCTCATCGATAAACCCGCGCTCGGCCGCGACAAACGGATTGGCAAAGCGGCCCTCGTAATCCTTGGTATGCGCCGCCAGCTTTTCCGGCGACCCCAGATCGGCACGGTGAATGATCTCGGTCGCACCTTTGGCCCCCATCACCGCGATTTCCGCCGTGGGCCAAGCGTAGTTGAAATCACCGCGCAGGTGCTTCGACGCCATCACGTCATAGGCCCCGCCATAGGCCTTGCGGGTGATTACCGTCACCTTCGGCACCGTCGCCTCGCCATAGGCAAAGAGCAGCTTGGCCCCATGCTTGATCACCCCGCCATATTCCTGTCCCGTACCCGGCAGGAACCCCGGTACATCGACCAGCGTCAGAATGGGAATTTCGAAGGCATCGCAGAACCGCACGAACCGCGCCGCCTTGCGGCTGCTGTCGATGTCGAGACACCCCGCCAGCACCATCGGCTGATTGGCCACGACTCCAACGGTCTGCCCTTCCAACCGGACAAACCCGGTAATGATATTCTTGGCAAACTCCGCCTGAATTTCATAGAAATCCGCCTCATCCGAGATCTTGAGGATCAGTTCCTTCATGTCATAGGGCGTGTTGGCATTGTCGGGGATCAGCGTATCAAGGCTTTGCTCCACCCGTCCCGGCTCATCAAAGAAGGGACGCACCGGCGGTTTCTCGCGGTTGTTCAGCGGCAGGAAATCCACCAACCGCCGCACCTCAGCCAACGCCTCTACATCATTTTCGAACGCACCGTCGGCCACGCTCGATTTGCGGGTATGCGTGCTCGCGCCGCCCAGCTCTTCGGCCGTGACAACCTCATTGGTGACGGTCTTGACCACATCGGGTCCGGTCACGAACATGTAGGAACTGTCGCGCACCATGAAAATGAAATCGGTCATCGCGGGGCTATAGACCGCCCCCCCGGCGCAGGGGCCCATGATCAGGCTGATCTGCGGAATGACCCCGCTCGCCATGATATTGCGCTGGAACACCTCGGCATAACCGGCAAGGCTGGCGACACCCTCCTGAATCCGCGCGCCGCCCGAATCGTTGATGCCAATCACCGGCGCGCCATTCTGCATCGCCATATCCATGATCTTGCAGATCTTCTCGGCATGGGTCTCCGACAGGGACCCGCCAAACACCGTGAAATCCTGAGAAAACACATAGACCATCCGGCCATTGATCGTGCCCCATCCGGTGACGACGCCATCGCCATAGGGCCGCTCTTGCTCCATCCCGAAATCGGTGCAGCGATGCGCTTTGAACATATCGAACTCTTCAAAGCTGCCCTCGTCGAGCAACAACTCGATGCGTTCGCGCGCCGTCAATTTGCCCTTGGCGTGTTGCGCTGCGATCCGGCGTTCGCCGCCGCCCTTGCGCGCCTCTGCGCGACGGCTTTCCAATTCGTGAAGGATGTCTTTCATAGCACTCCCCTAGCGATCCCCTGCGATATTGCGCGCAACATACGGACAGAGCCCGCGCCGACAAAGTAAAATCGGGCAAATTTGCAAATCTTCGCAAATCATATTTCGCAAATATGTAAATCTGCAAATAATGGCCCACCGGCATGGACTTCACCGGGCGTGCTGCCTAGCCATGGCTCATGAGCAGCGCACAGCCCCCCAAATACCTCGACCGCTCGACACCGCCACATATCTCGACATTGATCCTGATGGCGGGACTGTCGGCGCTGGCGATGAACATATTTCTGCCAAGCTTGCCGGGCATGACCGCATATTTCAACACCGAGTACCGGCTCATTCAACTTTCGGTCGCGCTCTATCTCGGGGTCAACGCCGGGCTGCAATTGCTGATGGGGCCGATTTCGGACCGATGGGGACGTCGGCCAGTGATCCTTTCAGGGCTCGGCCTGTTTCTTGTCGCCACCTTGGGCTGCATCTTGGCGCCCACGATCACCGTATTCCTGACCTTTCGCATGCTGCAGGCCAGCGTCGTGGTGGCCATGGTGCTCTCGCGCGCCATCGTGCGCGACATAGTTCCACAGGACCGTGCCGCGTCAATGATCGGGTATGTGACCATGGGCATGGCGGTGGTGCCAATGATTGGCCCGGCCTTTGGCGGGCTTCTGGACGAGATCTTTGGCTGGAAGGCCAATTTCTGGGCGCTGTTTGTCTTGGGCGCGGCGCTCTTTACAGTCTGTTGGCGCGATCTGGGCGAAACCGCCCCTCTCACGGGGCGCACCTTGATGCAGCAATTCCGCGATTATCCCGCACTTCTGACCTCGCGCCGGTTCTGGGGCTACGCGCTCGCGGCGGGGCTCAGCTCGGGCGCGTTCTTTGCCTATCTGGGTGGCGCTCCGTTTGTCGGGGATCGGGTGTTCGGCCTGCCGCCCTCGACCCTTGGCATCCTGTTTGGCGCTCCCGCCATCGGCTATTTCCTCGGAAATTTTGCCTCGGGCCGGTTTTCCACACGGCTGGGCGTTAACCGCATGGTGCTCTGGGGCACGGTCTTTAACGCGGGCGGCATCGCGCTTAATCTCACGCTGTTTTATGTGGGCCTGGGCACACCGCTGACCTTCTTCGGGCTGATGACCTTCATGGGCCTTGGCAATGGCATGGTGATCCCCAACGCCACCGCTGGCGCTCTCTCGATCCGTCCCGATCTGGCCGGTACAGCAAGCGGCCTGTCGGGCGCACTGATGATTGGCATCGGCGCAGGGCTTTCGGCCCTTGCGGGGATGCTGCTCACTCCCGGCAGCGGGGCCTTTGCGCTTCTGTGGATTATGCTCACGACAGCGCTCGGCGCGATTGTGACCATCCTCGCCGTGATCCGCCGCGAACGCAGGCTGGGTCTGGCCGGATAAATCTGGCACAGCGCCGCGCCCATCCCCAACCTCAACCCGGATCACGTTTCCTTCACCTTACTGGTCCGGGTCTGACCTCATCCCCACATCTGTTCAAGGCCCCAAGGAGAGCACCCCAAGGAGAGCACCATGACCAGACACAGATCACCCCCCTCACCCCCTCGTGCCCGCACGCGCCGCCGCCTCACCCTTTTTCGCTTCACCGACTGGGCCGCAATCTGATCCCGCCCGCGACCCTGTCGCAACACTCAGGCGCAGAACGCAACCGTCGCCCGCTTTTGATTTTTTCAATTCCGGTCGCACGCCCTATAATCGGAGTCACATTTCAGGAGGTTCCCGATGATCCATCGACGCACATTCATGGCCACTGGCCTTGCCACCCTCGGCACTGTTTCCCTCGCTCCGCAACTCGCAAGCGCGTTTGAGCTCAATCCGAAATTCGCACCGCAAGAGGTGTCGTTTGATCCAGCCTATCAACCGGGCCAATTGATCGTGCTACCGCGCGCGCATTTCCTCTATTTCGTGACCGAACCGGGCCGCGCCCGCCGTTACGGGGTCGGCGTCGGCAAGGCCGGGCTGGAATTCACCGGCACCGCCACCATCGCCGTGAAAAAGGAATGGCCGACATGGCGGCCCACCGATGAAATGATCGAACGCGATCCTCGCAGCTATGGCCGCTTTCAGGGCAACGACTATGTCCAACCCGGCGGCACAGATAATCCGCTTGGCTCACGCGCGCTCTACCTCTTCCAGAATGGCCGTGACACCTACTACCGGATTCATGGGACCACACAGCCCTCCTCGATCGGGCGGTCGGTCTCGAATGGCTGCATCCGGATGATCAACGAGCACGTTCAGGATCTCTACACCCGCGTGCCAATCGGGACGGTCGTGACCGTCCTCTGATCGGGCGCAAACCGGCGCGGTCTGTCTTTTGTAACAGACCGCGCGGTCGTACGGTTTGACCGCACAACCGTACAGTCGGCAAACAGCATGGGTCTTGCTTTTTGCACTGTATTTGACCATATTCCACGCTGCGACGTTACCACTATCGACCATCTGTCCTTTACGGCTCAGTCACTCGATCTTGCACGACTTTGCCGGGCTGCCGCACTTCCGCGGGCAGCAAAAACAAAAGGATATCAGTACGATGGCTACTGGCACCGTAAAATGGTTCAACTCCACCAAAGGCTACGGCTTTATTGCACCCGATGGCGGCGGCAAGGACGTATTCGTTCACATTTCCGCCGTTGAGCGCGCAGGCCTGACCGGTCTGGCCGACGACCAGAAAGTGACCTTTGATATCGAATCCGGCCGTGACGGTCGTGAATCGGCATCGAATATCGTCCTCGCCTGAGTGACGAACCAGGGGTGAAACCCTTTTAAAACAAAATCTTATCGCGCCCACATGTGGCGCGATAAGGGTCTTTGGCGCGGGATTGCCCGCCCGCGACCTTTCCCCTTGAAACCGCCTGCTCAAACAATGACATAGGGTCAGTCTCAGGAGGCGAACAATGGCACTGCCCATCAAGGAACAGATGAAATACTGGGGGGCGGTCACGGCCGTCTTCTTTGTTTTGCTTTGGGTTTTGGGCAATGTGATCCTGCCTTTTGTCCTTGGCGGCGCCATTGCCTATTTTTTGGACCCCGTCGCAGACCGGCTTGAACGTATGGGTCTCAGCCGCGCCGCCTCGGTGGTGGTCATCACCTTGGTTGCAATCTTGACCTTTGTTATCATTGCACTTTTAATCATCCCCAGCTTGGTCAATCAGGCCGTTGCCCTATTCAACGTCGCGCCGGAACTGACTAAGGACTTGCATGGGTTCCTCAGCACCCATTTCCCGTCGCTGTTCGAGGCGGACTCGGTACTGAACAAGACCCTTCTCTCTCTCGGCGAGACAATTCGTGAACGTGGCGGCCAATTGCTTGAGACAGTCCTCAGCTCTGCCGCATCAATGATCAACATATTGATATTACTTATTATCGTCCCGGTTGTTGCGGTCTACCTGCTCTATGATTGGGATCATATGGTCGCAAAAATAGACCTGCTATTACCGCGCGACCACGCCCCCGTGATCCGTCGCCTTGCGGGCCAGATCGACACCACACTGGCCAGCTTTATTCGCGGCATGGGGACCGTCTGCTTGGTCCTTGGCACCTATTACGCTGTGACCCTGATGCTGGTCGGGTTGCAATTCGGCCTTGTCGTGGGGGCCATTGCCGGGCTGATCACCTTCATCCCCTATCTCGGCTCAATCGTCGGCGGCGTCCTTGCCATAGGCTTGGCCCTCTTCCAGTTCTGGGGCGACTGGGTCAGCGTCGGACTGGTGGCAGCGATCTTCGTCTCGGGACAGATGATCGAAGGCAATTTCCTGACCCCCAAACTGGTTGGATCTTCTGTCAACCTGCACCCGGTCTGGCTTATCTTCGCACTCTCGGCCTTTGGCGCGCTCTTCGGATTTGTCGGCATGCTGGTTGCGGTGCCCGTCACTGCATCCCTCGGTGTGATCGCCCGTTTTGCAGTAGAGCACTACCGCGAAAGCCGCCTGTACCGTGGTCTCGAAAGCCTTGATCGCGAATGACACCGCGTCAACTCAGCTTTGATCTGCCTGTGCGCCCCGCACTGGGACGTGAGGATTTCTTTGTCTCGCCAGCAAATGCCGAAGCGGTGGGCATGATTGAGGCATGGCAGGCATGGCCCGCGCGCAAACTGATCCTTGCTGGCCCTCCGGGATCGGGCAAGACCCATCTGGCCCATGTCTGGGCAGCCCTTTCCAGCGCACGGATCATCACCGCCACAGATCTGGCAGAGGCCAATATTCCAGATCTTGCCACCGCTCCGGTCGCCATCGAAGATGCCGACCGCATCGCCGGCAATCGCACCGCAGAAGAGGCGCTTTTTCACCTGCACAATCTCACATTGGCGGAAGGCCACGCGCTCCTCTTCACGGCAGAACGGCCTGCAAACCTGTGGCCAGTTACCCTGCCTGACCTGATGAGCCGCATGCAAGGCACCCTTCTCATTCAGTTGCGCGCGCCCGATGACGCGCTGCTGGCTGCGGTGCTGACCAAGCTTTTTGCAGACCGCCAGATCGCCCCCAGCCCGGACACGATCCCCTATCTGACACGCCGCATGGACCGCTCCTTTGCGGCGGCTCGAGAGGTGGTTACCGCCCTTGATTCAGCCGCCCTTGCAGAACACCGCGCGATCACCCGTGCATTCGCCGCGCAGGTGCTGGACAAACTGGCGCAATAACGCCACGCTGCGTCACCAACCCGTTACATCTCAGCGCCATAAGCCCCCTATGACCCAAGCAGATTTTCTCAAGCATCCCGCGCCCGAACCCATCGACCTTCCCGATCTGGATCTTACTGGTCCCGGGCGGTTCTACAATCGTGAACTCAGTTGGCTGGGCTTTAACTGGCGTGTGCTGGAAGAGGCACAGAATCTGCGCGTGCCGCTGCTCGAACGGCTGCGTTTCCTGTCGATTTCGGCCACCAATCTGGATGAGTTCTACAATGTGCGCGTGGCGGGCCTCAGAGAGCTGGCCCAGGCGGGCAACACAACCCCCGCCGCCGATGGCCTGACCCCATCTGAACAGCTAGTCTTGATCAATGAGAACGCGCGCAAGCTATTGGATTCGCAGCAAAAAACCTATGATGCACTGCGTCGCGAGATGGAGGCAGAGACTATCTCGATCCTCGATCGCACCTCTTTGAGCGATGATGACACGACGTATCTGGCAGATGTGTTCCTGAACAAAGCCTTTCCCGTGCTCTCACCACTGGCCATCGACCCGGCGCATCCGTTTCCGTTCATACCAAATCTGGGATATAGCCTCGCCCTGCATCTGGAGCGTAAGGCAGACAAGCGCCCACTTCAGGCGCTCTTGCCAATCCCCCAGCAGATTGACCGATTTATACCTCTGCCTGCCCCCGAGGGCGTATTCCGCTTTCTACCGTTGGAAGAGCTTTTGCTCTTGCATCTGCACAGCTTGTTTCCGGGCTACCGCTACAAGGGGCATTGCGCCTTTCGGGTGCTGCGCGACAGCGATCTTGAAGTCGAGGAAGAGGCCGAAGATCTGGTGCGAGAATTCGAGGTGGCGCTGAAACGTCGCCGCAGAGGAGAAGTGGTGCGCATGGAGATCTCTGCCAACGCGCCCGAGGATCTGCGCAATGTCATCATGCAGGAATTGCACGTCATCCCCGAAGAGGTGGTCGAGGTCGAAGGCATGATCGGCCTGGCAGACCTCAAGGAACTGGTGCTTGATGCGCGCCCTGACCTTCTGTGGCCACCCTTTACGCCGCGTGTGCCGGAACGGGTACAAGACCACGGAGGCGACATGTTCGCGGCCATCCGACAAAAGGACATGCTGCTGCACCACCCCTATGAGACATTTGACATGGTCGTGCGCTTTCTGACGCAAGCCGCGCATGATCCAGACGTGGTGGCGATCAAGCAGACGCTCTATCGCACCTCGCGCAACTCCCCCATCGTCGAAGCACTCTGCGAGGCGGCAGAGGACGGTAAATCCGTCACCGCCCTTGTGGAGCTAAAGGCTCGGTTCGACGAAGCGGCCAACATCCGGCAGTCCCGGCGACTAGAGCGGGCGGGGGCGCATGTCGTCTATGGGTTCATCGACCTCAAGACCCATGCCAAGATTTCAACCGTAGTGCGCCGGGAAGGCGAAAATCTGGTGACTTACACCCACTATGGCACCGGCAATTATCACCCGATCACCGCCCGGATTTATACCGATCTCAGTTTCTTCACCTGCAACACGCAACTTGGGCGCGACGCAACCAAAGTGTTCAATTACTTGTCCGGCTACGCCGAGCCTGAAGGGCTGGAGAACCTTGCAATATCGCCCAAGTCACTCAAACCTCGTCTGATGGAGCTAATAGAACGTGAGGCCGAGCACGCTGGCGCGGGCAAACCGGCCGCGATCTGGGCCAAGATGAATTCGCTGATCGAACCTGACATCATCGACGCCCTCTATGCTGCGTCAGAGGCAGGCGTCAAGATTGACCTCGTGGTGCGCGGAATCTGTGGATTGCGCCCGGGAATCAAAGGTTTGTCCAGCAATATTAGGGTGAAATCCATCGTGGGCCGCTTTCTCGAGCATTCTCGCATCGTCTGTTTCGGCAATGGCTCTGGCCTGCCCTCGAAAAAGGCGCGGGTGTTCATTTCCTCCGCCGACTGGATGGGCCGCAACCTCAATCGTCGCGTCGAGACCCTTGTTGAGATAGACAACCCGACCGTCAAGGCACAGATCGTAAGCCAAGTCATGGCCGCCAACATGGCCGACGTGGCGCAAAGCTGGGTCATGGCGCCCGATGGCAGCTTTACCCGCCCGCCCGCGATTGAGGGCATGTTCGCCTTCAACTGTCACCGCTTCTTCATGGAAAATCCCTCGCTTTCGGGTCGGGGCTCTGCTGGGGCGTCGGATGTGCCAAAGCTGACCCATACGGATGATTGACCCGCGCGCGCCCGTATCGCATAGAGGAAGCGCGTAAGACTGGGGCGGACATGGACGGCAGCAAAGACCCGACAGAACCCGATGGCGGCCCGTTTGGCCGCCCCCTGTTTGACAGCCCAACCGCGCGTGCGCTCAGTCGCGTAGGGGTGGTTGATGTGGGGTCGAACTCTGTGCGCCTAGTCGTATTTGACGGCGCGGCACGCAGCCCGGCCTATTTCTACAACGAAAAAATCATGTGTGCCCTTGGTGCCGGAATGTCCGAGAGTGGGTGCCTGAACCCGACCGGGCGCAACCGCGCACTGGAGGCGCTCAAACGTTTCCAGATACTGGCCGAGGGCATGGACACCGGCCCGCTTGTAATAGTCGCCACCGCCGCTGTGCGCGAGGCCAGCGATGGTGAGGACTTTTGCGCCGAGATCGAGCGTGAAACCGGCCTGAAGCTATGGGTGATCGACGGGCGCGAAGAGGCGCGGCTATCGGCACAAGGCGTGCTTTTGGGGTGGCCCGGCTCTTATGGTCTGGTCTGTGACATCGGCGGGTCGTCGATGGAACTGGCCGAGATCAACGGTGGTACGGTAGGCGCGCGAGTCTCCTCGCCTCTGGGCCCGCTCAAACTGCGTGACCTCAAGGGCGGCAAGAAGGCGCGCAAGGCCTACATCCGCCAAACCCTGACTGACATGCGCGCCGAGTTAGGCGAACAGAAGAACCGCCTTTTTCTGGTGGGAGGCTCTTGGCGGGCCATAGCCCGGATTGACATGGCGCGGCGCAATTACCCGCTGCATGTGCTGCATGAATACCGCATGAGCCCCGCCAACGTGCGTGCGACAATCAAGTATATAGAAAAGCAGGATGCGGAAACGCTCCGCCTTCAATCAGGGGTCTCGACGGCGCGGATTGATCTAGTGCCGCAGGCCGTTGAGGTCCTCGGAGAACTGATCAAGACCTTCAAACCGCATGATATCGCCATTTCCAGCTATGGCATCCGCGAAGGGCTGCTATATGAACAAATGCCACAAATGCTGCGGGATCGTGATCCGCTGATTGAGGCGTGCCGTTTTGCTGAACAAAAAGATGCGCGCCTTCCCGGCTTTGGCAAGGTGATCTATCACTTTATCCTGCCACTGTTTAAATCAGCCAAGCCAGAACGCCGCCGCCTGATGCGCGCCGCCTGTCTGTTGCATGATGTCAGTTGGCGCGCTCATCCCGATTACCGCGCCGAAGTCTGTTTTGACAACGCCACCCGCGCCAATCTTGGCGGGCTCAAACATTCTGAGCGGGTCTATCTGGGGCTAGCTCTGCTGCATCGCTATTCGAACAAACGCGAAAACAGCCGTTTTGCCGATCTTGACGGGCTGATTTCCGACAAGGACCGCCACGAGGCCGAAGTTCTAGGAAAGGCCATGCGCTTTGCCGCCATGCTCTGGCTCAAACGCAACGCGCATTTGGGTGAGTTGCGGTGGTTCCCACAGAAAAAAGTGCTTGAATTGCGCCTTTCGGCAGAGGCGACACCACTCTTTGGTGAGGTGGCCCAAGCGCGCTTTGCCTCACTTGCATCAACCTTGTCCGCGCGGGTCGTGATCAAGACCGCGGCTTGACAGATAAGGGGACTCAGAGCTCGATTTCACCCTCCGGCAAAGGTGGCTCCAGTACGTCTTGTGGCGTCTTGCGGCGCAAGATGATGTCGCCATTGGGCAAAACCTCAGGCGCATGATAAGCACTGAGATCTCCGACCTCGCGCATCAGATCGCTCAGCGCGGGTCCCATTTCTTCGATAAACTGACGCAGAGCGGGTTCCATATCCTGTGCGCGTTCACGCAACCCCTCCAGCGCCGGACCCATCTCGCGCTGGATGCCTTCAAAGAAAAGGCGCGCGCCCTCTTCCATTAGGCTACGCCCTTTTTCAGTGTCGTCCGCCTCCTGCGCGGCCACGGGCACCGCACTCAGCGCGATAATCAGACAGGCGGCTCGGAGTTGGCGTAACTGTTTCATGTTCGATATATAAGTGCAGTGCATAATGATTTTAAGATCAGAAATCAAAATCCAGACTGACCGGAAAATGATCCGACGCAGCCAGCAGCGCCTCGCGCAGATCGCGATTATCCCAACACTCCGGATCGTCAAACGGATGCCAGATCCGCCAGACCGGGCGGCGTCCCATAAGGTCTTGCGAAATCAAAATATAATCCAGTAGCGCCTGCATATAACACCGCTGGTCGCGGAGGTAAAAACGCGCGGTGGCGTGGACCGCACCGAAGCGTCGTGACAGCGCATCACGCGCATGTGGATCATAGAGGGTCAGCGCCGCATCCTGCCCCTCGCCCATGATGATCTCGACCGAGGACCGCCCAAAGAGATGTTCATACTCGTCCAGCCCTGGACCATCATTCAAATCACCCAATACGACGAGTGAATCTCCGGTTTCCAGATGCTCCGCGATCCTCTGCCGCAGCCAGACGGCCTGCGCCAATTGTTTGCGCCGGTTGGCGATCCCGATCCGTATAGCCTCATCGCGGCCAATTGCGCCGTGCGGCGCCTTGGATTTCAGATGCGCCCCGATAAGGCGCAGCACCCGGCCCGGTTTGGTGATCAGCTCAATCTCAAGCGGCGGTTTGGAAAACTGCACCCGGTCCGCGCGGTCGTCGATATCGAGATCAATCCGGAAAACCCCATCAAGACGAGGCACCCCGGACGCACCCGGTGTCGGATCTCCCTGAGGATCATGCCGAGCGCTCACCACATCAGGATCGTATAAAAGCGCCAGTTCCTGCTGCGTCTCATTGGCAAAGCCGATCACCGCCCGCCGCGCCCGAAGCTGCATCAGCTTGGCAAAATTCTCGAGCGCCTTGACCGTGCTGCGCCGCCCGTTTTGATCCGGGGCCTCAACCACCAGAACGACGTCGGCATCAAGTGCGGTGAAGACAATGCCGATCGCGGCGAGTTGATCACCACGCCTGACATTGTAGCGCGCCGACCAAGCCGCATCATCATAGGGTCGACCCTGATCATCAAACAGCGCGTTGAACCATTCGACATTATAGGTGGCGATCCGCATGCGCGCGCGCCTCTCTGATCTCTTCCCACGCGCGGTTAATGTCGACCAGCCGGCGCTCTGCGAGGCGTATCGCCTCCGGGGGCACACCGCGGGCCTGCATACGGTCAGGGTGGCTCTCGCGCACCAGTTGACGCCAAGCCTTGCGCACCTCCTCGTCAGACATATCTGCGGTGACCCCCAGAACGGACCATGGATCGGGCGTGGAATTTGGCACAAACCGCGCACGGAGCGCACGAAACGATGATGCAGGCAGCACAAATATTTCAGCCACACGCACAAGGAATTCGTCCTCCTTGGCGTGATAGACCCCATCCGCCATCGCGATGTGAAACAATCCCTCCATCAGGTCGCAGAGCGTGCTAGGTTGACCTGCGAACATCCGTGCGATGTTACGGGCATATTCCTCATAGCCCGCCACATCCTGCCGTGCGAGGTTAAAGACGCGGGCCGCATTGGCCTCGTCCGCCTCGGCGATCTGGAACACCTCGCGAAAGGCCGTAACCTCATCTCGGGTCACCAGGCCGTCTGCCTTAGCCATCTTGGCCGACAGCGCGATAACCGCGATGGTAAAGGCGACACTACGCTCGGGCGGGCTGCGCAGGCGGTCGAAAACCGCGCTCAGCCCCTCGCCACTGGCAAGGGCCGACAAGGCTTCGGAAATGCGGACCCAAATCGACATGGCCGCAACCCTAGCCCCATTCGCAGACCGTGTCAGTGCAAACCGTCACACGGCTTTCTGCAAAAGCACCAAATCCAGCCAACGCCCGAATTTTCGCCCAACTTCGGGCATTCGCGCCACCTCGGTAAATCCGATGGCCCGGTGAAAGGCGATGGCCGCTTCGTTTTCACCGCTGACGCCAGCCACCAGCACATGCAGACCCTGAGCGCGCGCCACATCTTCTAGCCGCGTCATCAAGCCCCGGCCAATACCGCGCCCGCGTGCAGACGGTGACAGGATCACCGTATGCTCTGCCGTAAAGGCATAACCCGGCCCTGACCTGAAAGTGCCATAGCTGGCGAACCCGTGCACCTCGCCCGCCTCTTCGGCCACCTGAAAGGCTGGGCCGCGCGCATCCATATCAGCGGCGAGGGCGTCAGCAGTCTTTTCTATCGTCGTGAAGGTGACAGATGTCTCTCGGATGAGGGGATTCCAGAACGCGAGGATTGGCAGAATATCATGCGGGTCCGCCTGCCTGATAATCATTGCAGCACCCTTTGCCCTTGCGGCGTGGCAATCTCTGCGCGCAGCCCTATTGCCCCACTCTCAAACACCACCCGGCCATCGCTCAACTCGGGACCAAGCCACGTCTGCAAGGTCACCACCTCAGGATGCGAGATCACCAATCGCACAAGACGCGCACCAGACGGGGGCAGGCGTGTGGCAGGGTGCACCGCTCCCTGCCATTGGATCAATGCCGGAAAGATATTATCCATCGGCAGTATCCCATCCTCAGGCACAGCCATCCGCCAGCGCAAATCACCACGCGCAAGTGCCACAGGCCGTCCCGCCCTTGGGTGCCGCATGAGCACCGCATCAAGGTCATCAACCGCGCATATCCAGTTGCGCAGCTGCGGGACGCCTGCAAAGCGGTCCAGATCAAACCATCGGGGATAGCTCGGCGCGGGGGCCGCAGGATCAATCGCGATCACTTCGAGATAGAGGCCATCCTCCAACCCCAAAAGCAGGTTATGGGTGCCGAAATGCGAGTGTTCTCCGCCGGATTGAAGTCGCAATCCAAGCGCGTCCTCAACATACGCCCGCCCCGCCTCAAGACTCTCGGCCGCAACCGCCAGATGATCAAGCCGCATCATGCCGCTACGCCTCCAGCCGCGCACGTACCTGCGCCATGAAATCTTCGCCGCGCTTCTCAAAATTATCATATTGATCGAAACTCGCCGCAGCGGGCGCCAAGAGTACCACATCGCCCGATTCTGCATCGCGCATGGCACGGGTCACCGCCTCTGCCATGGTGTTGCAGACCTCGGCATCAACCGCGCCAAGGCCAATGGCGAACTGCGCCGCCTCGCGCCCGATCACATAGGCCTTGCGCACATGCGCCAGCCCCGGTGCCAATCCACCAAGTCCGCCGTCCTTTTCCAACCCACCACAGATCCAGCGAATATTTTCAAACGCCTGCAAGGCCTTGAGCGCGCTGTCGACATTGGTGGCCTTGCTGTCATTGACAAAAATCACGCCATCCTTTTCCGCAACCCGCTGACTGCGATGCGGCAGCCCCGCATAGCTGTGCAACCCCGCCTCGATCACTCGGGGGGCCAATCCGAGCGTCCGACAGGCGGCATAAGCTGCACAGGCGTTCTGATGATTGTGAGACCCGGGCAACCCGGTGACACCGCGCAGATCAATCGATCCGACCTGACGCCCATATCGATATTCACTGAGAAACCCCTTGCGGGCAAAAACCGACCAGCCCGCACCGCTAAGCTTGCGGTCAACGGAAATCCGGATCACCCGGTCATCACTCGGCCCTTCGGCCATCTGCCCTGCCAGATAACGCCCTTCGGCCTCATCAACGCCAATCACCGCCCGGTCCGGCCCGCCCTCTGCGAAAAGCCTGCGCTTGGCCGCAAAATACCCACCCAAGCCCGCGTGTCGGTCGAGGTGATCGGCAGAGAAATTGGTAAACACCGCCACATCCGGCGTGAGTGCGCGCGCCAGATCGGTCTGATAACTGCTGAGTTCCAGAACCACGACGCCGCCATCCTCTGGCGGATCGATATCCAGCACACCGCGCCCGATATTGCCCGCAAGCTGAGCCGCGCGCCCTGCTTCGACCAGCACATGGTGGATGAGCGCCGAGGTGGTCGATTTCCCATTGCTGCCAGTGACCGCGATGACCTTGGGCGTAACATCGAACCCGTCCCAATCCTTGGTCGCCAGCGACCGGAAAAAGAGGCCAATATCATTGTCCACAGGGACGCCTGCGTCCAGCGCCGCTATGATAACCTTGTTGGGTGCTGGATAGAGATGCGGAATACCGGGGCTTACGATAAGAGAAGCGACCCCGTCAAATGCACCGGGCCGCGCCAGATCAGTGATCGCAAAACCTTCTGCTGCCGCAGCTTCACGCGCGGCATCCGTGTCATCCCAGGCAAGCACCTCTGCCCCGCCCGCGCGCAGCGCACGCGCCGCCGACAGGCCCGAGCGCCCCAACCCCAACACCGCAACCTTTGCGCCGGCGTAACCTCGTACTGGAATCATCTAGTGCACCCTCGACCCATCTTGGTCCCTTCGCGCATATTTGCGCCGGGACCGCGCCAAGATGCAAGCATCTGCCCTCTGGATACCCGCAACCGCATCCGACCGAGCGTTAGGCCTCTAGCTCAGCATCCCAATACAGGAAATCAAGCCAGCTCTCATGCAGGTGGTTCGGGGGGAACTTTCGCCCCTGATTACGCAATTGCTCTGCCGCCGGCATGCGGGGCAGTTTACGCAGCCCCAGGCCGGATTGGCGCAGGCTCTTGGATCCTTTGCGCAGATTGCACGGGCTACAGGCGGCAACCACGTTCTCCCAGCTCGTGACCCCGCCCAAAGCGCGCGGCACCACATGATCGAACGTCAAATCGCCCTTTGCCCCACAATACTGGCACATGAAGTCATCGCGCAGAAATAAATTAAAGCGCGTGAAGGCCACGCGCTTTTGAGGTTTTACATAATCTTTCAGGACAATGACCGACGGTATGCGTATTACTGTGCTCGGGCTTCGGACCCATTCATCATATTCGGCGACGATATCTACCCGATCTGACCAGGCGGCTTTCACCGCTTCCTGCCACGTCCAGAGTGACAGAGGATAATAGGACAGCGGGCGGTAATCGGCATTCAACACGAGTGCCGGATAGTGCCGCAAGGCTGCGGGTTCTCTTACAAATTCAGTCCTGAAATCGCCGTCCATGTGACTGACCATCCTCTCACCCCGGTCATCAGGGGCGCAGGTGCCAGAGCGGGCACCTGACCCCGTCCTGAATCCACTATATATCGCGATTGCACCCTGACAAGCCCGATATGTAGCACTCAATGATTAGGGATCTAGCCTGTCAAGGTAACAGGGCAATGACATTCGGCTCAGGCGGCTTCTTCCTCTGCTTCGCTGGCTTGCCGTTGCCAGAGCGCCGCATACCGCCCCTGACGTGCCAGAAGATCAGAATGTGTTCCCTGCTCCAACACAACACCTTGATCTAAAACCACAATTCTATCTGCATTAACCACAGTCGACAGCCTGTGCGCAATCATGATCACTGTGCGCCCTTCTGCGGCACGCGCCAGAGCACCTTGGATTTCGCGCTCTGTCTGGGTGTCGAGCGCACTTGTCGCCTCATCCAAAAGCAGAATTGGTGGATTTTTAAGCAAAGTCCGTGCGATGCCAACACGCTGCTTTTCCCCGCCCGAGAGTTTCAGGCCGCGTTCACCCACCTGCGTGTCGTATCCTTCGGGCAAACTTGCGATGAAATCATGGATTTGGGCCGCGCGCGCGGCGTCCTCTATCTCTTCTTGCGTCGCACCTGCGCGCCCGTAACCGATATTATATCCGATAGTGTCGTTGAAAAGCACCGTATCCTGAGGCACGACGCCAATCGCCGCATGCAGACTCTCTTGGGTCACGTCGCGTACATCCTGACCGTCAATCAGCACCTGGCCCGCCTGCACGTCATAAAAGCGAAAGAGCAACCGCCCGATGGTCGATTTACCAGACCCCGACGGCCCTACAACTGCCAGCGTCTGACCGGCAGGCACATCAATCGTCACCCCCCTTAGAATGGGTCGACTGGCATCATAACCAAAGCTCACGGCCTCAAGCCGCACTGACGCGCCTTTCACCTTTAGAACGTTTGCTCCTGATTTATCCTCAACATCCGGCAATTTTTCTAACAAATCGAACATTTCACCCATATCGACCAATGCTTGCCTGATCTCTCGATAGACTGTGCCAAGAAAATTGAGCGGCATTGTAATCTGGATCATATAGGCGTTGACCATGACAAAATCGCCAACCGTCATCGCTCCGGCTTGCACGCCAACTGCCGCCATCACCATCACAATGATCAGGCCCCCCGTGATGATCAGCGATTGGCCAAAGTTGAGAAACGCCAATGAATAGGAGGTTTGAAGCGCGGCTTTCTCATAGCCCGCCATGGCTGCGTCATACCGGCTTGCCTCGCGACTTTCGGCCCCGAAATACTTGACCGTTTCAAAGTTCAACAGGCTGTCGATCGCCTTTTGGTTTGCGTCGGTATCCTGATCATTCATTACTTTGCGCAGGCGCACGCGCCATTCGGTCACCTTGAAGGTGAAGACGACGTAAGCGCCAATCACCACCATGACCGCGACCAGATACCAGATATCAAAAACGACCGCGAGAACCACACCGATCAACAGTAACTCTAGCACCAATGGCCCGATGGAAAACAGCAGGAATCGCAACAGGAATTCAACGCCCTTGACCCCGCGCTCTATGATTCGACTGAGGCCACCCGTCTTGCGCGTGATGTGGTAACGCATTGACATCGCGTGTATATGTTGAAAAGTCCTAAGGGCCAAGGCGCGCAAAGCGCGTTGCGCAACACGCGCAAAGATCACGTCGCGTAGCTGCTGAAAGCCAACCGTCATCAGCCGCGCCAAACCATAAGCCACGGTCAAGCCAACCGCACCAGCACCCAGCATCCAAGCGGCGGACTGCCCCTCACCCGCAAGCATATCAACCGCAGCTTTGTAAAAGAACGGTGTCCCCACTCCGATCAGTTTTGCCAGTAGAAGGGCAATCAATGCGAACACCACACGCCGTTTGACCCAAGGCTGATCGGCGGGCCAAAGGTAAGGCGCTACGCGGCGAACTGTGCGCCAGCCATTGGTTGGCGCCTCTGAGGTGGTAATGCTGGCGTGACGCATGAGCTAGCCTTTTCAATCACTTGTGTCAGAGATAGCTCTGCGCCACATGGATTGCCAGCCCGGTCTATTGCGGCAGGTTAAAGACTTGTCCGGGATAAATCAGGTCCGGGTTGCGAATGCGGTCACGGTTGGCCTCATACACCCGGACGTAAAGCAGCCCCTCGCCATAAGCCTCGCGCGAGATTGCCCACAGGGTCGAGCCGGGCTGGACCGTCACTGCGCGGATGCGGCTGACCTCTGTGGTCTGGGCGTCCACCAGCACGCTCTGATCTTCACGTTTGAACGGGGTTTCAACCCGAGATGTCACTGCACCTTCGGCGTCAACCTCGTCTACGCGCAGCGTGTAAACCCCTGTATCAACCTGCGGCAATTCGGTGTTCCATTCCCCGGCGGGCGTTATCGGAGAGGTGGCGATCGGGTCGTTATCAAGATAAATTCGAACGAATCCAGCACCTTGCGCACGTCCCGACAGCTCCACCTCTCCATCTTGGGAATATGTGATCGCGTCTAGGGCAACGTTTGCCATCACCTCGGGGGCCGGATCGGAAGACGGTGACTGGAGCACACGCACACCCGTTTCGTCTGACAATAAAACGGTTTGCGGCGTGGGCGTCTGTGAAGCTTGCGGTAAGGATTCGCTTTGCGGAACAGTAAGTTGAGGCTCCGACTGTGGTTCTGACACGGGGACAGCTTCGGTTGCGCGCACATCCTCGGTGGTTTGGGCAACTCCGGTGGTTTGGACCGCCTCTGACACGACCTCGGGGGTGGGTGCAATGATAACTTCGTCTTGCGAAAACACCTCTTCGCCCGATTGAACAGAGCGCATCTTGAGCGACAAAATGCGCGGCTCAGTGCTCGTCGGGAGGTCGAGAAACTGGACAAATTTCCCTTCACTATCAGATAGTACGGAGCTGACGTTCACGTCATCCAGCAGGATAGAGACATCCCACCCCGGAGCTGCTTGACCCGCAACAATCATCTGGCCATCGGGCTCCAGACGGAACGTGTCGATGGCAGGTGGAGTGGGCATGGGAGGGGTCACAACAGGTTCAGGTGCCGTTGGCGCCGGCACCTGTGCGGTTTCTGCAACTGGCGGCGCTACGGGCTCTGGCGGCGTCTCTGTCCGAAAATAGAAGGCTGCCAACACCGCACCCACCACGACCATCCCAGCAAGACCCATCGCCGATCCAGACCCTAAACCGCCGAATTTGCTCATCTTTTTCAAAAATCCCCATAGCATGGCTCTCAGGCCAGTTGTCCGAGAATAGCAACAAGGCTATCACGGGTCAAAACAACCATGCATCAGCCCGGAGTGATTTCATGCCAGCCCGTTCCGTTTGTGTCTTTTGCGGCGCACGTGCCGGGAAGAACCCAAGATATATGCAAGACGCGACGGCCACGGGCCAGATGTTGGCAGAGAATGGCTGGCGGCTGGTCTATGGCGCGGGGGACGTGGGGTTAATGGGTGCCACTGCGCGGGCGGCGCAGGCCAGCGGGGGCGAAACCTTTGGCGTGATCCCCGGTCATCTGGTGGCTTGGGAGGTCGGCAAGCGAGATCTTACCCAATATGTCGTGACCGAAACCATGCATGAACGCAAAAAGGTGATGTATATGAACTCTGACGCCATTGTGGTTCTGCCCGGTGGCGCAGGATCGCTGGACGAGTTCTTTGAGGTGCTGACCTGGCGACAGCTCAAGTTACATGAGAAGCCGATTTTTCTATTGAATACAGATGGCTACTGGACACCTCTCATCCAGCTCATGGATCACGTCGCAACCGAAGGATTTGCTGACGCAAGCGTAAAGTCATTTGTGCAACCGGTTGATACGGTTCAAGATTTGATGATTTCCCTGCGGCTTGCCCTGTCCTGACGCAGACTTGCGGCGGTGTAGATCGCCAATGCCGTCCAGATCATGCCAAATGCGATGGCGTGCCACACACTGAACACTTCGCGAAATAATACCGTTGCAACAAGGAATTGCAGGCTGGGGTTCAAGTATTGCACCAGCCCCACAGTGGCCAGTGTAATGCGTTTGGTGGCATAGCTGAACATGACCAGGGGGGTAGCGGTCAGAATGCCCGAGAAGGCCAAGAGCAGACTGTCATGCCAGTTTGTGCCAAACGCGCCGTGGCCGTCCGCGTGAAACCACCACAAAACGACCAAAGCGATAGGCGACAAAAGCATGACCTCGGCGGTGACAGACACCACGGGACCAACAGAAAGCCCTTTTTTAACAAGGCCATAAAGACCAAAACTGGAGGCCAGAACAAGAGCGATCCACGGCGGAACACCAAGACCGATGGTCAGGGTAATGACCGCTGTCGCGGCAAGGGAAACGGCAAAAAGCTGAGTTTTTCCAAGGCGTTCGCGAAAGGCAATTGCCCCCAAGAGAACCGCGACGAGCGGAAATATGTAATAGCCAAGCGAGGCCTCAACCGCCTTGCCGATCTGGATCGAGGTGATGAACACAAACCAGTTGGTCGAGATCATCAATGCCGCAAAGCCAATCAAGAGCACCGACCGGCGCGCGCCAAGTGCCTGACCCAGAACAGAAATCCGCCCCTGAATCAGAAGGACGAGGGTGAAGAAGATGCAGGACCAAAGGGTCCGGTGCGCCAGAATCTCGATGGGGGGAATATGATCGAGCAGTTTGTAATAGATGCCCGACAGCCCCCAGACCGTGCAGGTGGCAACCATCGCCAGAATGCCTTTGGTCGCCTCGCGCATGCCCGTCCTGCCCCCAAAAATCAGTTGGGCCAGTGCTGGCCCAAGCGCCCGCCAATGACAAGGAGCAAAGCGCCCGAAACGTATGAAACGTACAAAACGTACGCGGATTTCGTACGCAATTCGGGATGATTTCAGAATTGGGCTTAAGGTTTTGTATCAGCGTCCTGCCGCCGCAATGGCCAGCCCATCGGTCACGGCGGTTAATACTTCGCTAAAGGAATGCTGCGCGTCAGGGAATTGTGCCTGCATCGTGTGCGAAACCATGGACATCAGGCTGGAACCGCCCACATAGATCACCCGGTCAACCCTCTTCGCATCGACATTTGCCATCTGCAATGTTTCCTGCGCCCCGACCCATAACAATTGCGCATGCGGCAAGAGGCTGGCCGTGAGCGCGTCCGAAGACAGAGGTGCGCGAAGACCCGGCTCGATCTGGTCCAGTGCAATGACGGGCTGTTGGGCCCCGGAATTGGCCGCGATCTTGCCGCGCTCAACAGCAAAGGCCAGATCGTGACCCAACTCGTCCTGCAATACGCCTGCAAGACGGCCCAACTTTTCCGGCTCATCTGCCAGCCGCACCATCTCGGATACCATACGCCGGTTCTGGCCGGTGTAGAGGAAGGGGATTTTCTCCCATGTAGCAAGGTCGTTGAAAATGGCATTGGGCACAGGCGTAAGGCCTGGCCCCATCACCTTGCGCAATTGCGTTCCCTTGCCCAGCAACGGCATCACCCGGTCAATGCTGATGGCGCGGTCGAAATCCGTGCCACCGATGCGGACGCCGTGATTGGCAAGTATGCTCACGCCGTTCGAATCTGAACGAAACAGTGAAAAGTCCGAAGTGCCGCCACCGATGTCGACGATCAGCCCAAGCTGACCTGATCTATCAAGCGCGCCACTGGCGATGGCGGCGGCCTGCGGCTCGGCCATAAAATCGACCTGCGTGAACCCTGCGGCCAGATAGCAGGCGCGCAGATCGTCTTCGGCCTGTGTCTCACGTGGGTCGCCGGGACCGTGGAACACCACCGGCCGTCCCGAAAGCACGCGGGGAAAAGACAATCCGGTCTGCGCTTCGGCGCGGGTTTTGATGTGGGTCAGGAAACGGGCGATGATTTCGACAAAGGTCACGCGCTGGTTCAGGATCTGACGTTCTTCGTGCATCAGCGGAGTACCGAGCACGCGTTTGAGCGCACGCATAAATCGTCCCTCGGCCCCATCCAGCAAGGCCCGGTTGGCCGGTTCGCCCATCAGGGTGCACCGCGTTTCAAAATCAAAGAAGAAGGTGGTGGGCAACGTGGTCTGGCCCGGAGCCATCTCGATCAGTTGCGGCTGACCCTCGCGCAGATAGCCCGCGGCCGAATTTGAGGTTCCGAAATCAATACCCAAAGTGTGGCCACGCGGTGCCATATCCGTTTCCAACGCTGCCAAAGGAAAGCCGGGGGTATCTGGCAGGGTCTTTGCTGTCAAGTGAGCGCCAAAATACGAGTGAGCCGTCCCACAAAAAAGCCCCCCGACCTGGGCCGGAGGGCTTTGGATCGAAATATGCGGTTGGGATCACATCCGCGCGGCGACGTTTTCCCAGTTGACCAGATTGTCGAGGAAGTTGGTCAGATAGGCGGGCCGCTTGTTGCGGAAGTCGATGTAGTAAGAATGCTCCCACACGTCGCAACCCAGAAGCGCGGTCTGGCCAAAGCAGAGCGGGTTCACACCGTTCTCGGTCTTGGTCACTTTGAGGCTGCCATCGGTATCCTTGACCAGCCAGCACCAGCCCGAGCCGAACTGGCCTGCGCCTGCGGCAGAAAACGCCTCTTTGAATTTATCGACCGAGCCAAAACTCTCGGTGATCGCTTTTTCCAGCGCGCCGGGCATGCCGGTCTTGGTCGGGCTCATCATCTCCCAGAACTGGTTGTGATTCCAGAGCTGGCTGATGTTGTTGAAGATGCCCGATTGCGCCACGGCGGATTTGTCATAGGTGCCGGTGATGATCTCTTCCATCGACTTGCCGTCCCATTCGGTTCCGGCAATCAGCTTGTTACCGTTGTCGACATAGGCCTTGTGGTGCAGGTCGTGGTGATACTCGAGTGTCTCGGCAGACATACCATGTGCAGCAAGTGCGTCATGGGCATAAGGAAGGTCGGGAAGTTCAAAAGCCATTTGGGCCCCCTGTTCGTTGAGGTTCTGGATCCGATACCCCTACATGGTGGACCGATTGTCCAAAGGT
This sequence comes from Roseovarius sp., assembly GCF_048262375.1. GTDB lineage: Bacteria > Pseudomonadota > Alphaproteobacteria > Rhodobacterales > Rhodobacteraceae > Roseovarius. The sequence continues at coordinate 295,665 of NZ_JBLXFE010000001.1, read as the reverse complement.
CAACCCCGAATGTCGGAGTTTTTCAGTCAGGAAGACGAGGTCAGGCGTAAAGCCCGACCTCTCCGCCCGGCTGGGCCGAGACCTTGAGAAGGTCAAAGGCGTAATCTGCCACCGACCGGAAGCAGATGAGGTGGAAATTCTCTGTCTCGTCGAGCCAGAAGGCGGCGGGCACCTGGGCCATGCGGGTGCGGCGGAACATGCCGGGAGTGAAGCCCTCGGGCGAGAGATCGACCGGGCAGACCTTGGCCAGAACCTCGCGTGCACCGCTGCCCGAGATGCGCAGGAAGGTGCGCGCATCCGAAACATTGACGGCAAGGAAATGCTGGCCCGTGAGCGCCTCTTCGATGGCTTTGAGGCGGTCTGTGACTTCTGCATAGGGGCAAAGAAGCAAGAGCTCGTCCGGCGACATCCAGAGAGCAGCGGTGCCCTGCCCCATCAGCGCCTGACGCTGCGCGGGCACGCCAAGGCCCGTGGCGGATTTGACCGCCGCCTTGATCGCTGCGCTGGCCAGATCGCCACGCAGCGTGATCATGCCGGTCAGGCCCGCATCCTCGATGGTGGCAAAGCCCTGATATTTGGCCCCGTTGAGGGCGGTCACGGCATTAGACATTCTGTTTCTCCCCGTCCTTGTCGAAGAAAATCGGATCGACGATCTTGGCTTTGACGATGCCGCCATCGACCTTTGGGAAGTCGATCACGTCGCCCATGCGGGCAGGGCCGTTGTGGACCAAGCCCATGGCAATGCCGCGCCCGAGGGTCGGCGAGTAATAGGTCGAGGTGACGCGGCCTTGGGTGTTGCGCTGACCGTTGGCATTGTGGCCGGAGGCGGTGGCATAGGCCCCATCCGGCAGAACCGAACCGTCGAGCGTTTCCAGACCCACGAGTTTCCAGCGGTTGGGATCGGCCATATGTGACCGTTCCTGCGCACGTTTACCAAGATAGTCGTCTTTCTTCTTGGAAATCGCCCAACCCATGTTGAGGTCTTGGGGGATCACCGTACCGTCGGTTTCATCCCCAATCATGATAAAGCCTTTTTCGGCGCGCATGACGTGCAGGCCTTCGGTGCCATAGGTTGTCACGCCATGCTCTGCCCCGGCCTCAAGAAGCGTATCCCAGAGGGCACGGCCAAGGCTGGCGGGGACGGCAATCTCATAGCTCAATTCGCCCGAGAAGGAGATGCGATAGGCGCGCACCGGTATGCCCGCCAGCGTGAGATTGGCCCAGCCCATGAAAGGCAGCGCGTCATTGCTGAGGTCATCAGAGGTCAGTTTTGCCAGTGTTTCACGGGCCTTTGGCCCGACGACGGCGATTTGCGCATATTGCTCGGTCACGTTGGCGGTATAGACCTTCCAGTCCCACCATTCGCATTGCAGCCAATCCTCCATATGCCCATGGATCGATTCCGCCCCGCCGGTGGTGGTGTGGCACAGGAAGGTATCCTCGTCGATCCGCGCCACGACACCGTCATCCATGAGAAAGCCGTTTTCGTTGCACATGAGACCATAGCGGCATTTGCCTGGTTTCAGGTTGCTCATCACATTGGTGTAGAGCATGTCGAGGAATTTGCCCGCATCCGGGCCCTTGACGATGATCTTGCCAAGAGTTGAGGCATCGAGCAGGCCAAGGCGCGCGCGGGTCTGGTTGATCTCGCGGTTCACAGCGTCGCGGTGGCCCTCTTCGCCCTTGGGGAAGCAATAGGGGCGGCGCCATTGGCCGACAGGTTCGAAATGGGCGTTATTGGCCTCGTGCCAGCCGTGGATCGGGGTTTTGCGAACCGGCTGGAACACTGCATCGCGCGCCGACCCGGCGATGGCCGAGAGCGAAATCGGCGTATAGGGCGGGCGGAACGTGGTGGTTCCAGTCTGCGGAATGGGCTGACCAAGCGCGTCCGAGAGAATCGCCAAGCCATTGATATTGCTGAGCTTGCCCTGATCCGTGGCCATGCCAAGGGTGGTATATCGCTTGGCATGCTCGACGCTCTCATAGCCCTCACGCGCTGCGAGTTGCACGTCAGAGACCTTTACGTCGTTCTGGTAATCAAGCCAGGATTTCATCCGCAGCTTGACGCCCGCGCCCTGCGGCATGAGCCAGACCGCTTCGAGTGCGGCCTCGTCGATGACGATGGCGGTGGGGGCCTTGGTGGCTTTGGGTTTGTGGCCCATGGCCGTGGCCGCCGCCTTGCCTGCGGCGTCGGCGTCGGAAAGGGTGCCAGACAGATCGAGATTGCCATTGGCAGAGCCTGCGACGATCACAAAGGCCTCGCCCTGCGCACCGCGTGGCGGGTTGGCGGGGTCGGGGCGGAAATGCGCCTGTGCGCTGTCCCAGAGCAGTTTGCCGCCGCAATGCGACCAGAGGTGCACGACCGGCGACCAACCGCCGGACATGGCGACCGCGTCGCATTTGATTTCTTCCAGCACCGAGCCTTCGCCAGCCTGAGCGCAGATGGCGACGCCGGTGACGCGCTTGCCACCTTTGACCTTTGCGACGCCTTTGCCGTTTTCCACCCGGATGCCAAGAGCGCGGGCCTCATCGGCCAGAGCGCCGCCGCCGGATTGGCGGGCGTCGAGAATGGCGGGGATTTCAAGGCCCAGTTTCTTGAGCGTGATCGCGGTGCGGTAGGCGTCATCGTTGTTGGTGACAACCACGGTGCGATCCCCGATAGAGACGCCGTAATTCACCGCATAATCGCGAATGGCCGAGGCCAGCATGACGCCGGGAATGTCATTGCCTGCAAAGCTCAGCGGGCGTTCGATCGCGCCAGTGGCGGTGATGATCTGGCCGGCGCGGATGCGCCAGAGGCGGTGACGGGGGGCATCCATCTGCGGCGCGTGATCGCTGACACGTTCGTACCCCAACAGATAACCGTGATCATAGACCCCAGCCCCCATGCAGCGCAGGCGCAGGGTGACATTGGGCATGGCTTGCAGTTTCGTGAGGGTGGCGTTGATCCAGTCCTCGACCGGCTGGCCATCCACATCGCCGCCGTCAACCGGCGCGCGCCCGCCCCAATGGGCGGTTTGTTCCATCAGCATGACCTTTGCGCCCGCCTCGGCCGCCGCAAGCGCCGATTGCAGACCGGCCACGCCACCGCCGATCACGGCCACGTCGCAGAATGCATAGAAATGCTCGTAGCGGTCGGGGTCACCGGGGTTGCTCACTTTGCCCAGACCCGCCGATTGGCGAATGATGGGTTCATACACATGCTTCCAGAAGGGGCGCGGATGGATGAACATCTTGTAGTAAAAACCCGCAGGCAGAAAGCGCGCGAGATGCGTGTTGACCGCGCCGATGTCGAATTCAAGGTTCGGCCAGTGGTTCTGGCTGGTGCAGGTCAGACCGTCGAACAACTCTGTCGTGGTGACGCGCTGGTTGGGTTCCATGCGGGCCCCCTCGCCCAAATGGACGAGCGCGTTCGGCTCTTCCGCACCTGACGCCACGATACCGCGCGGGCGGTGGTATTTGAACGAGCGCCCGACCAGCATCTGGTCATTGGCCAGAAGCGCCGAGGCGAGCGTATCGCCGGCATGGCCCTTGAGGCGCTTGCCGTTGAAGGTGAATTCGAGGGCGCGGCCCTTGTCGAGGAGGCGGCCACCCTTGGCCAGACGTGTGCTCATGTCTTAAACCCTCGTGCCCGGTTGGGGCGTTGTGGATTGAGTATTTTCGAAACGGTGAAGGCTCATGCGAATTCTCTCCAACGCCAGCCGGGGCGTTTGGCGGTGATCGCGTCGCGGATTGCCTGCGGCGGCTCGTGGGTCTGGGCGGGGTATGCGCCATAGACCTCGAGCGTCATGGTATCGCGGGCCATGATGAACCACTTGCCGCAGCCATTATTGTGCCGCCAGCGTTCGAAATGCGCGCCTTTGGGATTTTCCTTGGCGAACATATAAGTGTGAAAGTCATCGTCCGCCGAGCCGGGGCCAAAGCGCTTGAGATGCGCCTCGCCGCCTTGGTGGAATTCGGTTTCTTCGCCCGTAACGCCGCAGCAGGGGCAGGTGAGGATTAGCATGGTTCTGTCCCTCCTTAGTGGGCGACGCCAGCGGCGACGGATTCGTCAATAAACCGGCCTTGGTAGAAGCGGTCGAGGCCGAATTCGTCGCAGAGCGGTGAGTGGCCCTTGGCCATAAGTTCGGCAAAGCCCCAGCCGGAGCCGGGGATGGCCTTGAAGCCGCCGGTGCCCCAGCCGCAGTTGATGAAGATGCCATCGACCGGGGTCTTCGACAGGATCGGCGAGCGGTCGCCGGTCACGTCCACGATGCCGCCCCATTGGCGCAGCATCTTGAGGCGCGCGACCATCGGGAAGGTCTCGATCAGGGCCCGGACGGTTTCCTCGACATGGTGGAACGAGCCGCGCTGCGTGTAGTTGTTATAGCCGTCGGTGCCGCCGCCGATCACCATCTCGCCCTTGTCGGATTGCGACATGTAGCCGTGCACGGTGTTGGCCATGACGACGCAATCCATACAGGGTTTGATCGGCTCGGACACGAGCGCTTGCAGCGCCACGGATTCGATGGGCAGGCGGAAGCCCGCCATATCGGCCAAGTGGCCGGAATGGCCCGCCACAACGATGCCGAGTTTGTCACAGCCGATATCGCCGCGATTGGTGGTGACGCCGGTCACACGGCCATTCTCGCGGGAAATCCCGGTGACTTCGCATTTTTGCAAGATGTGCATGCCCATGGCGGAACAGGCGCGGGCATAACCCCAAGCCACCGCATCGTGGCGCGCCGTGCCGCCGCGCGCCTGATAGAGACCGCCCAAAACCGGATAACGCGGGCCATCAAGATTGATGATCGGCACGATTTCCTTGACGCGCGCAGGCGAGATGAATTCGGTCGAAACACCTTGCAGCGCGTTGGCATGCGCCGTGCGCTGATAGCCGCGCACCTCATGTTCGGTCTGCGCCAGCATGATCAACCCACGGGGGCTGAACATGATGTTGTAGTTAATATCCTGTGACAGAGTCTCGTAGAGCGAGCGCGCTTTCTCGTAGATCGCGGCGGAGGGGTCTTGCAGGTAATTCGAGCGGATGATGGTGGTGTTGCGGCCAGTGTTGCCTCCGCCCAGCCAGCCCTTTTCCAGCACGGCCACGTTGGTGATGCCGAAATTCTTGCCGAGGTAATAGGCTGTGGCCAGACCATGACCACCCGCGCCCACGATGATGACATCGTATTTCTTTTTCGGCTCGGGCGAGGCCCAGGCACGCTCCCACCCCATGTGGTAACGCAGGGCTTCGCGGGCGACGGCAAAGGCGGAATAGTGTTTCATGCGCGCTCTCTGGATTTGGGTGGATTCGGGCTTGGATGCGACTGTCATCGTAATGCGTCAGATGGTTTGGGGAAAGGATACTCCGGGCGGCGGAAACGGTATCAATAGCGACATTGCGACATCGGGGCGCGGGCCGGAGCCCCGGAAGTGAGCGCTTGGCCCTTTTTTCCCGGCGCAGGGGCGGTTACATGAGGGCAACACAGAAGGGAAAGTCATGGGGTTCTGGATCATCGTTGCGGCATTGGCGCTTGGCGTGGGGGCCATTCTCGGGCTGACGCTGATGCGCGGTCGGGTGGGGGATGCCCCGCCTGCGGCCTATGATCTGCAGGTCTACCGCGATCAGTTGAAAGAAATCGAACGCGATACGGCGCGCGGCGTGATCGGGGCCGAGGATGCCGCACGGCTGCAGGCTGAAATCTCGCGCAAGGTGCTGGCGGCGGATGCGCAATTGCGCGGGGGCGGCACCGATGGAGGTCAACCGCGCGCAGCGGGTCTGCTGATGGCCGGGGTGATTGTGGCGGTGATCGCGGGGGGGGGCGTGCTGATCTATGATCGTGTTGGTGCGCCGGGTTATTCAGATTTTCCCATGTCAGCGCGGCTTGCCGCGTCAGAGGCGGAGCGGGCGGCGCGGCTGGATCAGGCAGCCGCCGAAGAGCGGTTCGGACCCGGCGAGGTCGGCGCGCCGGAAGGCACGAGCGAGGAGTATCTCAAGCTGATCGCGCAGTTGCGCAAGACAGTCGCGGAGCGGCCAGAGGATCAGCAAGGCCTGCGGTTTCTGGTGCGCAGTGAGGCCGCACTTGGCAATATGGTGGCGGCCCGCAAGACGCAGCAGCAATTGATTGCTGTCAAAGGCCATGAGGCCAGCGCCGCAGATCATGTGATGCTGGCGGAGCTGATGATCAACGCAAGCGGTGGCTATGTATCGGCAGAGGCGGAACAGGCCTTGCGCGCAGCGTTGGATCAGGACGGTCGTGACCCCTCGGCGCGATTTTACCTTGGGCTCTACATGATGCAGGTGGACCGCCCCGATGCAGCCTTTCGTTTGTGGGAGGCGCTGTTGAACGATAGCAAATCAGAGGCGCCATGGGTGCCCACGATCCGGGCCGAGATCGAGGAATTGGCCGCGCGCGCCGGGGTGCGTTATACGCTGCCGCCGCTGCTGGATGCACCGGGGCCAACCGCAGCGGACATTGCCGCAGCCGAAGACATGACCCCCGAGGCGCAGCAGCAGATGATCCGGGGCATGGTGGCCGGTCTGGCGCAGCGACTGGCCGATGAGGGGGGCACCCAAGAGGATTGGGCCCGCCTGATCAATGCCTACGGCGTGTTGGGCGAGACGGAGAATGCGCGACGAATTTGGACCGAGGCGCAAGAGGTCTTTGCCGACCATCCCGAGCAGTTGGCCACCGTGCGCGCCGCAGCAGAGCGTGCGGGCGTGGCAGAATGATCTTTGAGGATATTGCAGAGTTTGCCGACGCCTTGACGCAGGGCCGTCCGATCATCGGCCTTGATCTGGGAACCAAGACGATTGGTGTGGCGCTGTCGGACCGGCTCTGGTCTGTGGCAAGCCCGCATGAAACCGTGAAGCGGGTAAAGTTCACCGAGGATGCTGCGCGATTGCTGCACATCATGACCGCGCGCGAGGTGGGGGGGGTCATCCTCGGCCTGCCGCGCAACATGGACGGCAGCGAGGGGCCGCGCGCGCAATCCACCCGCGCCTTTGCCCGCAATCTGTCGCGTTTGACCGAGCTGCCCATCGGCTATTGGGATGAGCGTTTGTCAACCGTCGCGGCCGAAAGAGCCCTGATCGAGGCGGATGCGACACGAAAGCGTCGTTCTGAGGTGATCGACAACATCGCTGCCGCCTATATCCTGCAAGGGGTATTGGACCGGATGAGCCACATGAGGGCCGAGCATGACAGATGAGAGCCCTTGGGTGCGCGATGAGGTCGAGAGCCCGTGTGTGAAGGTCTGCGTGGTGCATCCGGAGGCACGGATCTGCACCGGGTGCCTGCGCTCGATTGATGAAATCACCCGATGGACCAAGATGTCCGCCACAGAGCGGCACGAGATCATTGAGGCCCTGCCCGACCGTGCCGGATTGCTGCGTAAACGCCGGGGAGGCCGCGCAGCGCGTCTCAGCCAGAGCTGATCGCGGCAGAGCCATTCCGTCTGCGCAGATCGGGTTTGCATACTGCGGTATGGAAAATTGCTGCACTGCAGTATATTTATGCTGCTAACGCGGCATACTCAGGAGAGTTCAGCAATGGCCTATTCGTATCATAGCAATGTTCCGGCACCGATGTTCGGCTCCATCGCCCGCTTTGCGCTGGCCCCGCTGCGCGCGATCGACGGCTTTTTTCAGTCGGTTGCCGCCGCAAACCGTTTTGCCCATGATGTCGAGATCCTGTCGATTGCCAGCGATGCCAAGCTTGCAAAGATGGGCCTCAAGCGGGAAACGCTGATCGCAGATCTGGCAGCGCGTTCGGATCTTTTCCGCGCCTCCTGAGCGAAAATCAACCACCGAAACAAAGAAACGCCCCGGACCCGGTTCGAGGCGTGTTTCTTGTTTTCAAGCCCTCTGGATCGGAAACCAAGAGGCCGCGAAACCCGAATGTCAAACGAACCTTGGAATTTCAGCCCGACTGTGTGCGTGGCGACGGCCTTAGATTGGATCGCCGAACAGCACCCTTCGTATGCGTCTGTAGCCATAGCTAATGTGGACATGTTGAAGATGGCCAACAGCCTCAATGTCGCCCTCCAGTAACGCGGTTTCAAGGTCCACAAGCTCGTTGATCAGCGCCTCTGCGGCTTCTTCTCCGGCGTCTTCGATCAGATTATGCCAAGTGCTTGCGGCCTGATAGAATGCCTGCGTCCAGAAAGATCGCAGGACAGAGTTCCCGATCAGATCGCGCGTCAGACCGTGGAGACGGTAATTGATCTGCATATACTTCCGGGATTCCGTTTCTTTATTCAGTGCCCGCGCCTCTTCTAGCAGGGTGCGCAGGCGCGACAGGTGGCCTTGATTAATTTGGACCGGCGCGCTCTTTCCGATCAGCGTCGCCAGATGGAGTCGAACATCATAAACTTCGGCGATTTTATCCGGAGACAATTTGACGACGACTGTCCCCACCCCGTTCAGCGTTTCGACAAGGCCCAAGTGATTGATCCTGCTGATCGCATCCCGAACGGGCGTGCGGCTGACACCGAATTCTTCTGCGAGTTCCGCCTCCTTCAAGCGATCCCCGGGGGCATAGTCCAGAAAGCAGATCCGCCTTAGAATCAACTGCTGGATATCCTCGACGCCCGGTTTCTCAGCATGCTCAGGCCCCTCAATCTGGGTCGTTTCCATGTCGTTCAACTAAACGGTTCCTTCTTGCCTGTTGGGCTGCAACGGAGCCCGGTCACCTCTGATGGCGCGGATGTGGCAGGGTCAGCACTCTCGGAGCAGCCTGCCAAAGCCCGGTCGCCGGTCATGAACCCCTGCAAGGCGCAGCACATGCCACATCATCGCCTGATTTGAGCAAATCACCGGCTTGCCCAGTTGCTGTTCCAGCCGGTCCACTATGTCGATTGACCGCAGCGCACCACAACTGATGAAAACTGTATCGCTGTCAGGCGTATCCACGGATGCGACAAACTTTGCGAGGTAATCCGGGTTTACTCGGATCATGTCGCTGTCTTTTTCAAGCCGAAGTCCTTCGATCCGTGGAATTTCGAATCCCGCCCGCTCCAGATAGATTTTTTCTTGGTTGTTGATTTCGTCGATATAGGGTGTTGCAACCGCGACCCGCTTTGCGCCGACCGCCCGCAAGGCTGCGATCACCGCCGCAATCAAGCTGGTTGGTTTTGCGTTTGGCGCACCTTTGGAAAGCTCGCTCGCAACGCGTTCCTCACCGATAACAAGACTGCCAGAGGTACAGCCGTAGCAGATTACGTCGAGACTGCCATCGGGCAAAAGCATCTTTGCCGCCTGCGACAGCGCGTCGGCGTGCCGAAGCAGGCTATCGACCGTGATGCGGTCTTCGATCCAAGCGCGAGAGAAATGCACACCAACCCCCTCTGGACAGAGAGTGAACATATCGTCCTCGATGGTCTGCTCTGTCGCTAAGAGAACAAAACCGATCTTGGCCTTGTGGTGCCGACCTGCATCAAACATTAATGCGTCCCCCCTTGATGCTGTATAATGGTTTGGTATAAATATCTAATATTTCACCATATCATAACTATATATCAAGTTACTGTATACACCTATACTAAGTTACTGTATTTAGGCTTGAGCAACACAACTCTGTCGAATCACGAACCAGACCGATGCATCACTTGGAGGAAAGCGCCACGACAGGCGCGCCTATCTGCGCCCCAATGCAATGATCTAAAAAGTCATCTATCCCTGAAATTTAAATCGAAAAGAGCACAGCTATGCTTGAAGAAGCCCGCAAACGAACCGTCATCCTGCAAGAGCGCATGCGTGACCAAGGGATACGCAAGGCTGTCTTCACCGATGAAAGCTCTATTGCGTATCTGGCCGGTTTTTGGGGGTATCTGGGAATTGAATTTGGTCGTCCGACCATGCTGATCGTTGATGCCGAAGAAGCCCCCATTGTCATCACGCCATTAATGGAGTCTGAAATGGTGGCCGAAATGACCTGGGTCGAGCGGGTCGAGACATGGGAAGATATCGGTCAGCGAAGCTGGGGGCGAGCATTGGCACGGGCGCTTGGCGATTCCCCGTCAGAAATATGGATCGAGCGCGGGTCCATTCCAGCGATAATCCGCAACCATCTCGACGACACCCATCCGGGCGTGCCCCTCAAGGATATTTCCCAAGTCCTCGGCCCGATGCGGATGATCAAGACACCCTTTGAGATCAACGTGATGAAACAGGCCGGCGAGATTGCCGGCGCCATGATGGCTGCGGCCCATGACAGCCTGCGCGAAGGCGCGCTTGAGTATGAATCGGCCCTTGCCGTGATCGACGCCGGGTCCCGCAAGGCCGCCTCCTTTCTGAGCGACCGGGGATGGGAGCGTTTCGTCTCGCCGATGATCCACAACCTGCAGATCATGCAGAGCGGCAAGGATGCCTCAATGGTGCACCGTCGCTCTAGCGTGAAGGCCTATGAAAAGTTCGACCCGGTCTATTTCTGTTTCTGCAACATGGCGCAGTTCAAGCAATACAAGCTTGGCTTTGACCGGATGTTCCATATCGGCGACGTGACCGACGAGGCCCGTCGCGCCCAAGAAGCCGCGATTGAGGCTCAGCAGGCTGCGATTTCCGTGATGCGCCCGGGTATTCTGGCCGAAGACGTCGCGGCCGCGGCGAACGATGTCTATCAGCGACATGGGTATAAGACCGGTTATCGCACGGGCCGCTCAATCGGTGTGGCCTACCTGGAAGCGCCGGAACTGAAGACCGGCGACACGACCGTTCTGCAAGCAGGCATGACATTCGCCGTGGATGGTGGCATCTCGGTGGATGGGGTGACAGCAGGCAGGATCGGCGACTCGGTGGTCGTGACCAAAACCGGTACGGACTATGTCACCAACTATCCCCGCGAAATCCTCCTGAGCCGGACCTGACACATGGCTCGTGATCTGACGCTGGCTGTTGCCCAAAGCCCTGCGAACCTCGTCGGACCGCAGGCACGTCTCGACTGGTTGCGCGGATGCCTTGACAGTCTTGCCGGTCAAGGCATCGATCTGCTGATTCTGCCGGAACTGTTTCTGACAGGCTACAACGTGGGCGATGCGATCGCGCAATGGGGCGAGCCTGCGGACGGTCCGTCCTTTGAGGTGATTTCCGCGTTGGCTCAGCGGCATGGCACCGCAATCCATTATGGCTTTGCAGAAGCCACGGAAGGCCATCTGTTCAACACCGCAAATTGCGTCGGCAAGGATGGGCAGCTGCTCTCGACTCACCGAAAGCTTCTGTTGCCACCGGGATTTGAAGGAGATCACTTTAGCCCGGGAAGCTGCTATACAATGTTCGAGATTGAGGGCATCACTGCGGCCACGCTGATCTGCTATGATGCCGAGTTCCCCGAAACCTTTCGCGCCGTCGCCGCCGCTGGCGCGGCTCTCGTTCTTGTTCCCACCGCGCTCGGGGCGCAATGGGGGGTGGTTGCGGACTGCGTGATCCCGGCGCGTGCGTTCGAAAACGGTGTCTACATCTGCTATGCCAATTCGGCGGGGCACGAAAACGGTATGGATTTTCTCGGCAGCAGTTGCATCATTGGCCCGGATGGCAAGGCTCTGGCGCGCGCCGGGGACAGGTCGGAGGTGCTGATTGCGCGTTTCAACGGCGAAAAAGTCAAAGCCGCACAGACGCGCCTGCCCTATCTGATCGACCGAAAGGCGCTGCCTCAGAACTGATACGGTTCCCCATGGCCCAACCGGTTGGGAAAGCCCAGGTTTCGACTGACCGTATCTTGGGTCAGGGCCATTCGACAGCCGCTTAGTGCGTCCAGACCTGACGGCGGTTGGTGGCGAAATTGTCGCCGTATCCACCAGCGCGAATATTCGGTTTGCGCGCATGCGGTTCCTGCACCACGGCGTCAATCGCGTGATCCTTGGCATATTGCAGCGCCGCTTCCTTGGTCTCGAACCGCAGCCGAACCTGCGCCTGCGTATCGGCGTTCGAGGTCCAACCCATCAGCGGATCAACCTCGCGCGCAGTCTCGGACACGAATTCCAACACCCAGTGCTTGGTCTTGGCGGTGCCGGACTGCATGGCGTTACGGGCCGGTTTGTAGATGCGCGCGGGCATATGGTTCTCCCTCAGATGATCGCTGGTGGTTTATCCCAAATCGGCGAGACCACGGCAAGAGGCGAATGGCCGCGCTCAGGCGGCCTCGCCATCGGTGAATTGCAGGCGGGCAAGGCGTGCATAGAGGCCATTTTCCGCGACAAGGCTGTCATGGGTGCCCTGCGCCACGATCTGACCCTGATCCATCACCACAATCCGGTCGGCCTTTTTCACCGTCGCCAGGCGATGTGCCACGATGATCGTCGTGCGTGTGCGGGCCATGGTCTCGACCGCGCGCTGGACGGCACGCTCGCTCTCGGCATCAAGCGCGCTGGTCGCCTCGTCCAAGAGCAGCACCGCCGCATCACGCAGGATAGCGCGGGCGATGGCGATCCGCTGCTTTTGTCCACCCGAAAGCATGACGCCGCGCTCGCCCACATAGGTATCATAGCCGTCTGGCAAGGCGGAAATGAAGTCATGCGCTGCCGCCGCACGGGCTGCGGCCTCGATTTCAGAATCGGTGGCGTCGAGCCGACCAAAGCGGATGTTTTCCCGTGCCGAAGCGGCAAAGATCACCGGGTCCTGCGGCACCAGTGCCAGATCGCGGCGGAACTCGTGGCGCGCCATATCCGAGAGCGCCACGCCATCAAGGGTAATCCGCCCCGCGTCCGGGTCATAGAATCGCTGAATAAGCTGGATCACACTGGTCTTGCCCGCCCCGGAGGGGCCAACCAGCGCCACGGTTTCACCGGGGCGGATGATCAGGTTAACAGTGTCGAGCGCGGGAATACCCGGCCGCGACGGATAGGCAAAGTGAACATCCTCAAAGGTGATCTCGCCGCGCACCGGGCGCGGTACGGCCACAGGGTGGGCGGGGTCGCGCACCGGGTCCTCAGCCTGCAGTAGCTCGATCAGACGCTCTGTCGCCCCAGCCGCACGTTGCAATTCGCCCCAGATTTCAGAAAGCGCCGCCACGGCACCTGCAACCATCACCGCGTAGATCACGAATTGCACGAGGCTGCCCGCTGTCATGTCGCCCGCGCGCACGTCGCGCGCACCAATCCAGAGCACGCCGACAATTCCAGTGAACACGAGGAAGATGACAATCACCGTCATCAGTGCGCGGGTATTGACGCGGCGGCGCGCGGCGTCATGACTGCGTTCTGTCACATCGGCAAAGCGCGCGCGACTCTCGCCCTCATGGGTAAAGGCCTGCACGGTCTGCACAGACAACAAGGCCTCTGAGGCATTGCCGGAACTCAGGGCGATCCAGTCCTGATTTTCGCGGCTGAGCACCCGCATCCGCCGCCCCAGTGTGAGAATGGGCACGATCACCAGCGGCACGATCAACAGCACGAGTCCGGTCAACTTGGCCGAGGTCAACAGCATCAGGCCCATGCCGCCGATCAGAATAAGCAGATTGCGCAGCGCAATAGAGATCGACGAGCCGATCACCGAAAGGATCAAGGTGGTATCGGTGGTGATGCGGCTCAGAACCTCGCCGGTCATCAGCTTCTCAAAGAAAGCGGGGCTCATGCCGATCACCCGGTCGAACACGCCCATGCGAATGTCTGCGACGACACGCTCACCCAACCGTGTCACCAAGAGATAGCGCATGCCGGTGCCCACGGCCAAGAGCGCTGCAATCAGCAGCGCCGCGCCGAAGTATTGATCGAGGATGGCGCCGTTTTCTGCATTGAAATTATCCACCACCCGGCGCACCGCCAAGGGCAGAACCAGCGCCACGCTGGCCGTCAACATCAGCGCCAGAATGGCCGCAGCCAAAAGCGCGCGGTAAGGGCGCAGGAACGGCCAAAGTTCGGCCAGCGCGCCCACATGTTTCGATTTCTCGCGATCCAGCAGATCAGCCCCGTTTTCGGCCCTGCGCACCATCAGTCTTTATTCCTCACCATTTGGCAATGGTTCTTGGCGGGCGATGAGGCCGGGGTCAAGGGGACAGATCAGCCACAGGGGGGATTCGCAGGGAAAGGATGGAGCGGGCGGCGGGAATCGAACCCGCGTCATCAGCTTGGAAGGCTGAGGTCTTACCATTACACAACGCCCGCGCTCAGCGGGTAATTAGTGGAGCCGGGCGCGAGGGTCAAGACCATCCGGGCTTTGGTTTGCACAGCGCACACGCGCCTCTGCCCGCTTGATTCGACGTCACAAAGCGCCCGGGCAGGCCCAAGTCCGCACCAAGGCAGGTTCCGGACATGACTGGCCGCGTGGCGCCGGATTTCCAGAGAGCGGAAATATGGCCATTCCCGACACCTTCGCTGCCCGACTGATCGAAACGGTCAAGGGGCAGTTCTCGGGGGCGTGCTGATCGGGCACACCCCCTGCAAAAATTGGGTCAATCACTCATTTTATCAGATCAACCCCGAGATGGTTTATAGCTTTGCGGAGGCGACGCTGGGCGATGAGGCGCTGCATTGCGCGCTGCAACCGATCAGACCTGCGCATGCATGCAAGGGGGCGACGACAACCAATCCCAATATCACCGGCAAGCGCCGACGGCTGTCGGGGTCCCTGACAGAGGAGGGATCATCCTCGACTATGCGGTACGCAAGTCGATGCGTGCCACAAAATCGGCGGACAGGGTCTATCAATCGGATCATGTCAACCGCTGGACGGTATCGGACGCGGATGGCGAGGAAGATGCGGCCTGACGGGCAAAAGCGCTTCGGGTTGCGGCGGCCCTGAGGTAATTTGACCTTGTCTGCCTGCAAAGGACATGTCCGATGACCGAGACAGGTGACCCGTCGCCCGCCTCTCTGGCAACCGCAAGGACCGGCGCAACCTCTGGTACCGCGCGCTTGGGAGGATCATCTTTGCCGTGGTGGGAGTGCTGGCGGTCAAGGCCGCACCGTTCGAGATGATCCTGCCCCTTGGCATTGTACAGAGCATTGAGGCGATCTGGGACAGCCTGCGCCTGACCTTTGCGTTCGAATCGCTTGGGCTGTGCGCTTTTGGTCTCAGCTGGAGGATCAAGGGGCGGTTCCTCTATGCCTTTGAGGATGCCGCCGCCCTGCCTCAGCCGCGCGCGGCGTAGAGCGCAACGGCCGCCGCATTGGATACGTTGAGCGAGCCGAAATCGCTGGCAAATTCGATCCGGACCAGCGCATCGCAAACTTCGCGCGTGCGTTCTCGCAACCCCGGCCCCTCAGCGCCCAGCACCAAGGCCACGGGCCGGTCACGCTTGCCCTCCAGCGCTGTCTCAATGGGCATCTCCGCCTCACCCGCCAGCCCCAGCACCAGATATCCCATCGCCTGCAACTCGATGATCGCATCGGCCAGATTGCGCACGCGCAGATAGGGCTGACGCTCCAGCGCACCACTGGCGGTTTTCGCAAGCGCGCCGGTCTCGGGGGCGGCATGGTGGCGGGGAGCGATCACCGCCCGCGCGCCAAACACTTCGGCTGATCGAAGGATAGCACCGACGTTATGCGGATCCGTCACCCGATCGAGCAGCACCACGCGGGGCGAAGTGCGGCCATCGCCCAGACAAACCTCGCCCAATGACCCCCAATCCAGCGGCTTGACCTCAAGTGCGGCCCCCTGATGCACCGATCCCGGATCAAGCGGTGCATTGAATTTGCGCGGATCAACCTCTTCGGGCTGCATGCCGCTTGCGGCAATCGCCGCCTGCAGCTTGTCAGCGGCGTTTTTCGTGACCACAAGGCGCAGCTTTTCGCGGCGCGGATTCTGCAGCGCGTCACGCACCGCATGCAGCCCAAAAAGCCACACGGTCTCGGACGCGGCTGCGCGTTTGGCCTGTTCCTTGTCGATCACCCAACGGGGTTTTTTCATGGCTGTAAGGCCCCTCTTTTCCGGCCCGCGACAATGCGACGGGCACGCATGGCTTGCAAGCGATTTTCCGGTTGACGCAGCATGCAGCCACTAGTAATCAGCCCCCCACGTCAGACGCGCAAGCGCCGGACAGTGGGCGACAGGCCGCAAGGTGTGGCAGGGGACTGTAACTCCCTCGCGGAGACGCACGCCTGGTTCGATTCCAGGGTCGCCCACCATTTTTCCCTCCAGCAATCCTGCTTTGCTTGCCTTGGCCCGATCCAATGCGCCACGCCTTGTGGTGACGCAATCCGGTTGCACTCGGCTCGAATCAGAGGCCAGCCCTTGCAGGCCGCCTTGCGATAACTGCTTTATCTGTAGGGCAAATTACCCCTATAGTGGCGATGGCAGTCAGGCAGGATCACGACAAGAATGGCCCCCAAGGCACAGGCGCCCCAAACCTATAACATCCTGATCGTCGGTCAGTCCGGTCGGTTGCAATACGAGGCCATTCTCTTTGCCGCCTCCTTGCGCGCCACCTCGCCCGGCTTTGCCGGTCGCCTCTTTGTGGCGGAACCGCAACCCGGACCGCTCTGGCCTGACGATCCCCGGATCAAGGATGAGGACACCCGCGCGCTTTTGTCCGAGCTTGGGGCGGAAATCCTACCGTTTGAAAGCCGCCATTTCGGCGCAGCCTACCCCTATGGCAACAAGATCGAGGCGCTTTTTGCCCTGCCCAAGGGTGAAGCCTTTGTGTTTTTTGACACGGATACGTTGATTTGCGGCGATCTCACCTCGGTGCCGTTTGATTTCGCGCGCCCCACCGCGTCGCTGCGCCGCGAGGGAACTTGGCCACAGCTAGAGCTGTATGGCCCCACCTATACCCAGATATGGGCATCGCTCTATGACCGTTTCGGGCTTGATTTCGAGAGCTCACTCGACCGCACGCAGCCCGATGAATACTGGCAACGCTATCTTTACTTCAACGCGGGGTTCTTTTTCTACGAATGCCCGCATGTCTTTGGCCAACGCTTTCTCGATTATGCGCTCAGTATCCGGGATGACGCCCCACGCGAACTGATCTGCCAATCGCTTGACCCTTGGCTCGATCAGGTGGCGCTGCCTTTGGTGATTCATAGCTTGGGTGGCGGGCGCGACACGCTACCGCCCGGCCTGCTGGATGGCGCGGTCAGTTGTCATTACCGGCTTTTGCCCCTGCTCTATGCGCGGGAGGCGGACCATGTGGTCGCGGTGCTGCAAGAGGTGACCGCCCCTAACAAAATCAAGCGCGTGCTCAAGACGTATGATCCCGCCAAGCGCATGATCTATCAAGGGCGCGGACTCAAGGTGCGGGCGCTTTTTGACCAAAACGACCTGCCCCGGCGCGAACAGATGATCCGCAACACGATCAAGCGTAACGGATTCTGGATGCGATGAGCGGTGGGCAACCGGTTTCCGACAGTTACCCAAAACACGATTACGCCCGGTCAGGTCCTTCGACACCCCTCTGGCAGACAGGCGCAGGCGGGCTCATGTCAGGGTGCAATGTCTCTTTGGACCAAAGACGCGCTACTCCCCCGCATCCGCAGATCTGGCATTGAGCAAACCATAATGTTTCGCCCCAAGCTGACCGGAAAGACCAAGCTGCGTTTCGAGAAAATCAGTATGCCTCGTCATCCGCGATCAATGATGGCCGTTCAGTGACAGATCATCATCGCCTGCCCCCCCGCCTTAATGCCGCGTGGCGCTGATCGGCTCTGGGATTCGCGCCGTTTGCACGCAGAGCGCCGCCCGTTGCAGAGACAAGCCAAAGCGCGCGGCCGCCTCGGTCAGGGCCAGAATGCCGCGCGCGTTGACCAATACGCTCGCCATCATCAGCGCGTCTTCGCGCTCTCCCAGTGCCGCCTCTTCGACAAAGCGGGCAAAGGCCGCCTCGTCCATGCCGACACAGGGACAATGAGGCGCGTGACACCGCAGCGGTCGGCGCAACGTCGCGCCCAACACCTCGGTTACATCCTGAAGCGCCTCGAACGCGGTCAGCGCCATCGGTTCGGCCATACGCTCGCACAGCAACGCATGCGCCCGGATCGCCCCACCGGCATTCCATGCCCGAAGTGCCGCCACGACCAATCTGGCCAGCCCGTGCATTTCGGACATCTGGTCGACAGACATCTGCCCCGTCAAGTCGCGTGCATGTTTCATTTGGTCAGAATCAACTTGTCCGCGCGGGTGATGCGCAGGGTGTAAATCTGGCCATCCAGCATGATCAGCGCGGTATTGGCACCGTTGGTCAGCACCCGGGCGTCGTGACAGGCGGCCTCGGCCACCAGATTAGGATCGGATTTTGTCTGAGCGCGGATCATGCGAATGCCCTCGCTGTCCTAGAGATCAACTGTGCCATGCCTTGCGGTCCTCTGTTGCAGATTTGGCCGGGCTGACCACTGGGAGGGTTGGCTTGGCCTCTTATTTCTGACTTAAATAGTAAGGTATGTCAATTCCAATTTTCCCCCCGTTTATTCTGCGAAAATCCTGCTGGTTCGACGCGCCAAGCCGTGCCTATAGTTGCATAACCCGGTCACTCGGGCTCGGTGCAGCGATCAGGGGACCAGACAGGCCGATGACCCGTCAAAGACCAAGGCAAATGCCGCTCTCTTTGCCGCCGACCCCCAAGACCGAGATTCGCACGCAGTTCGCGGCGCTTTGTTTTCGTATGGTCCGAAACAAGCCTGAAATCCTGCTGATCACCAGCCGGGGATCTGGCCGCTGGATATTGCCCAAAGGCTGGCCCGCGCCGGACCGGACCCCAGCCGAAATGGCCCTGCGCGAGGCATGGGAAGAAGCGGGCGTTCAAGGGCGCGTTTATGACACCTGCCTTGGTCTCTACTCCTATGCCAAAACGATCGGAAATGATCGCGATCTGCCTTGTGTCGGACTGGTTTATCCCGTGCGTGTTAAATCGCAAACGGCGCATTTCCCCGAAGCAGGGCAACGCCGCCTGAAATGGTTTCGCCCTAAAAAAGCCGCCGCTCAGGTCCGAGAGCCCGAGCTGACCGCGATCATCCGCAACTTTAATCCGCAAAAGCTTGGGCTGTGAGATCAAAAGCATAGCTTGAATTCTCCGCCCAGTGGCGTAATTATCAACGGCACTGCAATGGATTGCGATATGATTAAATTCACCCTCAAATGCGTCGGTGATCACGAGTTTGAAAGCTGGTTTCATTCGGCCGCGACATTTGACAAACTCTTGGGCGCGGGCATGATCAGCTGTGCGATTTGTGGCATCGGCGACGTAAAAAAGGCACTGATGGCCCCGAGCCTGCGTAGCACATCAGACGCCGTGCCGCCAGCGCCCGTCCCGACCCCGGCAGAACAGACCCTTGTCCAGCTACGGCGACGAATCGAGGAAAACTCTGAATACGTCGGGCTCAACTTCGCTCAAGAGGCGCGTGACATGCATGACGGGTTGACGCCCGAACGCGCGATTTACGGCGAGGCTAAACCTGACGAGGCGCAGAAACTGATCGAGGACGGTGTGCCTGTGACACCCCTGCCCTTTGTGCCACGCCGTAAATCCAACTAAACCGAAAGGTCTGACATGCATATTCTCATCACTGGTGCCAATCGTGGCATCGGTCGCGCGCTTGCCGATCACTACCGCAGCCAGGGTCACACGGTCACCGCCACCGCGCGCAGCCCCTCCGCGGGGGAACTTGCGCTTGACGTGACAGACCCCGGCTCTTGCGCGGCTCTTGGCGCTCATCTTGAGGGGCGGCCGATTGACCTGCTGATCTGCAACGCAGGTCTCTATCTCGACAAGGGTCAATCGCTGGAGAGCGGCTATCCGGCGCATATGTGGGCCGAGACATTCGCCACCAATGTCACCGGCGTATTTTTGACCGTGCAGGCGCTCTTGCCGCAGTTGCGCGCGGCCAAACCCGCAAAAATCGCAATCATTTCCAGCCAGATGGCCAGTCATACCAACGCGCCCGGCGGCAGCTATATCTACCGTGCCTCCAAGGCGGCAGCGCTCAACCTCGGGCGCAATCTGGCGGCTGACCTTGCGCCGGATGGCATCGCGGTCGGCATCTATCACCCCGGCTGGGTGCGCACCGACATGGGCGGTGACGGCGCAACACTATCCGTGGACGAGGCAGCAGCGGGTCTTTCGGACCGATTTGCCGCGCTGGACATGGCGATGACCGGCTGCTTTCAGACATGGGACGGGCGCGACCACCCCTATTGAACAGGGGCAGGCGTTGGCCATGTCTGGAGATCAGCACAGGCATCAAAGCCCTGAATAAGGGGAACGCAGGCACCAATATGCAGCAGCCGACCGCTATCATCACGCGGTTGCGACACCTGCCCCCTTGCGCAGCGCCTTGCCCGCGCGTAAACCCCGCCCGATAATTCGGCTCAGGACTGCACCCATGCCCGTTCTCGTGATGAAATTCGGCGGCACCTCGGTCGCCAATATCGACCGTATCCGCCGCGCGGCCAAGCGCGTGGGTCTTGAGGTTGCCAAGGGCTATGACGTGATCGTCATCGTCTCGGCCATGTCCGGCAAGACCAACGAAATGGTCGGCTGGGTTGGTGAAATTTCGCCGCTCTATGACGCGCGCGAATATGACGCCGTGGTCAGTTCGGGCGAGAACGTGACCGCAGGCCTGATGGCGCTGACGCTGCAGGAAATGGAAATCCCGGCGCGCAGCTGGCAAGGCTGGCAAGTGCCGCTCAAGACCAATTCCGCCCATTCCGCCGCTCGAATCGAGGAAATCCCCACCGACAACATCAACGCCAAATTTGCCCAAGGCATGCGCGTGGCAGTGGTCGCAGGGTTTCAGGGCATTTCTCCTGAGGGGCGGATCACGACATTGGGGCGCGGCGGCTCGGACACCACCGCCGTAGCCTTTGCCGCCGCCTTTGAGGCCGAGCGCTGCGATATCTACACGGATGTGGACGGGGTCTATACCACCGATCCACGCATCACCTCCAAGGCGCGAAAGCTGGACAAGATCGCGTTTGAGGAAATGCTGGAACTGGCCTCGCTCGGGGCCAAGGTGCTGCAAACCCGTTCCGTGGAACTGGCAATGCGCTATAATGTGAAACTGCGGGTTCTCAGCAGTTTCGAGGAACCATCGGACGAGGCCGGCACACTTGTATGCGCCGAGGAGGAAATCATGGAATCAAAGGTTGTCAGCGGTATTGCCTATTCCCGGGACGAGGCGAAGATGACCCTCATTTCGGTGGCCGACCGCCCCGGTATCGCCGCCGCCATCTTTGGGCCGCTGTCAGAGGCCGGTGTCAACGTCGACATGATCATCCAGAACATCGCCGAGGAAGGTCGCACCGACATGACCTTTTCCTGTCCGGTCGATCAGGTGATGCGCGCCGAAAAGGCGCTGCGCGAGGCCAAGGAGCGCGGCGAGATCAATTATCACGACCTGATCGCTGATACCAATGTCGCCAAGGTCTCGGCCGTAGGGATTGGCATGCGCTCTCAGTCCGGCGTTGCCGCCAAGATGTTCAAGACGCTGAGCGATGAAGGCGTGAACATAAAGGTCATTGCAACCTCCGAGATCAAGATTTCCGTGCTCATAGACCGAAAATACATGGAACTCGCAGTTCAGGCGCTGCATGATGCCTTCGAGTTGGACAAAGCGGCCTGACCCGGCCCCCGCATCACCGGCACCGGGTCTGGCCAATCCCAGAGTCTGCGCCGGGGGAATGCCGCCCATGACCGAGCACTTCAAGACCGACAGCCGCCAGATGCTGGGCCGTTTGCGCGCCATCATGGCCGAGGACGCGGGCGGCCAGACCCGGCTTGACCAGATCACACGGCTGATCGCTGAGGAAATGCGTATCGAGGTCTGCTCGATCTACCTTTTTCGCGACGAGGACACGCTTGAGCTTTGCGCCACCGAGGGCCTCAAACCCGAGGCTGTGCACCAGACCCGCATGCGCATGGGCGAAGGGCTGGTAGGACGTGTCGCGCGCACCGGCGAGGTGATCAACACCGACGATGCTCCGGCCGAGCCCGGCTTTCGCTATATGCCGGAAACCGGAGAAGAGGCATATTCCTCGTTTCTTGGGGTCCCGGTTCAGCGTCTTGGTGAAAAATTGGGCGTGCTTGTGGTGCAATCCAAACAGGCCCGGCTGTTCTCGGACGAGGAAATCTATGCCGTCGAGGTCGTTGCCATGGTGTTGGCTGAAATGGCCGAACTTGGCGCCTTCGTGGGAGAAGGCGCCGCCATGTCGGCCCGCCATCAACAGGCCGTGCTCTTTCGTGGCACCAGTGCGCAAGAGGGCACGGCGCAAGGCCACGTCTGGCTGCACGAGCCGCGCGTCGTTGTCACCAATCCCATTGCTGATGACCCCGCCCGCGAGTTGACCCGCCTCAACGAGGCGGTCGAAACGCTCCGTGTTGGCGTGGACCGGATGCTCAGCTCTGCCAAGGGGGGCGACAAGGAACAGCTTGACGTGCTCGAAGCGTACCGCATGTTTGCCAATTCCAAGGGCTGGATGCGCCGTATGGAGGCAAATATTGACAGCGGCCTTTCCGCAGAGGCCGCCGTCGAAAAGGAACAATCCGCAGCCCGTGCGCGCATGGGACAAGTTTCGGACGCCTACCTGCGCGAACGCCTGCACGATCTTGATGACCTCTCAAACCGCTTGCTGCGCATCCTCACCGGCCAAGGCAATGAGACCGGTGCCGATATGCCCGCCGATCCGATCCTCATCGCGCGCAACATCGGTCCTGCTGAACTTTTGGATTATGGTCGTAATCTCAAAGGGATCGTTCTGGAAGAAGGCTCGGTCGGGTCTCATGCCGCCATTGTCGCGCGCGCCCTCGCCATTCCGCTGGTGATCCATGCCCGCCGCATCACCACCGAATCGCTCAATGGTGATCTGATCCTCGTCGATGGTGATCAGGGGATCGTCCACCTGCGCCCCGACGATACCGTGGTATCAGCGTTCCGCGACAAGATGGCGATGCAGGCCGAGGCCCAACAGCGTTATGCCTCGATCCGGGACAAACCTGCGGAGACCCTCTGCGGCCAACGCATCAAGCTCAAGATGAATGCCGGTCTGATGGCCGATCTGCCCAGCCTTGTCAGCTCGGGTGCCGAGGGCGTGGGCCTGTTTCGCACCGAATTGCAATTCCTGATCCGCAACCACATGCCCAAACGCGCCGAGTTGTCAGAGCTCTATTCGCGGGTGATGGATGCCGCAGGCCAGCAGCGCGTGGTGTTCCGCACGCTCGATATCGGCTCGGACAAGGTGCTGCCCTATATGAAGCCCAACGACGAGCCGAACCCGGCGATGGGCTGGCGCGCGATCCGGGTGGGGCTGGACAAGCCGGGTGTCATGCGGATGCAGCTTCAGGCGCTCATTCGCGCGGCCAAAGGGCGGCCTCTGACCATCATGTTCCCGTTTGTGGCGCAGCGCGACGAGTTCACCGCCGCCCGCGCCGAAATGGACAAGGCGCTGGAACGCGAGCGTATTCTAGGCCATCCGATCCCCGAACAGATCGAAGTGGGCGCGATGCTGGAAACCCCGTCGCTGGCCTTTGCGCCGGATGCGTTTTATTCCGAGGTGGATTTCATCTCGGTCGGGGGGAATGATCTCAAGCAGTTCTTCTTTGCCGCTGACCGCGAGAATGAGCGTGTGCGCAAACGGTATGACACGCTCAACATCAGCTTTTTGAACTTCCTCGAAGGCATCGTCTATCGCTGCGCCACCCTTGGCACGCCGCTGAGTTTCTGTGGCGAGGATGCGGGCCGACCGATTGAGGCCGCCTGCCTCGCGGCTATCGGTTTTCGAAGCCTGTCGATGCGCCCTGCCTCAATCGGCCCGGTCAAGAGCCTCTTGCGGCGTATCGACCTTGGGGGGTTGCGTGACGTGATCCATGCCGAGCGCGCGCGCGGTGCGCAAACCGTGCGACCGGCGGTGATGGACTATCTGCGCGACCAGATGTGACAAGGGGTTCGGCGCGGCGGCCTCAAAGCACCCGGCCCTGCGCCTCTTCCGCCCGCGCGCGAAACTCGGTGATCAACGCTTCATGGTCGCGCCCGGCATCGATTGCCAGCCGTCGGAGCCCGAAATGCACCTGCGCCATGTCCTGATAATAGCGTGTATAGGCATAGTTCGTGGCCGCCCCCGCCGCTGCCCCCAGTATGGGCACCGTCTGCGCTGCCAGCTTTTGCCCCAGCACCGCCGCCAGCCGTGGTGCCACCCGTGCAATTAGCGCATGGAGCGCCGGACCGGTCACCGTCATCCGCGTTCCAACAAAGCCCAAGTTGGCCCCATCATCGCGCTCAAGCGGCCCTGCTGCGCCAAAAACCTCGATAGAATCAAACCGAACGCCGGGCTCTGACGGATCAAACCCATGTTCCACCGCCACATCCTGAATCGCCCGAAGCAACACCGTCACCGTCACTGGCAACTCTGCCAACGCGGTAGGCAGGCCACCCATCCCCCCCACAGCCCCCATGGTTGCGGTCAGCGCCCGCGTCCTCCATCCGGGCTGTTCGCCCACCACATTGCGCGACCGATGCGCTATCTCCGCCGCTCGCTTTAGCGCTTCTTCGGTGGTCTCGTTAAGCCGCACCCGCAGGGACACAGGCAGACGATCAAGCAGGCCCTCGGCATGTCCGCCCACAAGGTTGAGCAGGTCGATCACCCCATTGCCAGCCTGCGCATGGCGCAGCACCAACGCCCGCAGGCGCGCCTCGGTCTCTGCTTCGCCGATTGGTCGCCCCAAAAGCTCCATCTACATGCCCCGCAACAATTTTACTGCCATGAACTGGCCACGGCAGCGTTGGAATTCAAGCGTCGCGCACCACTTTGCCTGCCACACCGTCCCATGCGCCAGGACACAATTCCAGCCCCAGAACACGCTCTGGATTCGTCGGCGGTGGCATCTCGACCTCGGTCAGTTTGGTAAAACCGAACCGGCCATAATAGGGGGCATCGCCCACCAGAATAACCCGCTTCCACCCCAAGGAGGCCGCACGTTCAAGGCTATCACGGATCAAAAGCCCGCCAAGACCCTCGCCATGGTGAGTGGGATGCACCGCAACCGGCCCGAGCAAAAGCGCGCGCTCTGATCCGATCCGCACGGGCCAATAGCGGATCGCTCCGGCCAATATCCCCTCAGCATCGCGCACCACCCGGCACAAATCGGGCACCGGCGGCACATCATCGCGCAGCCGGTAAGAGGACAGCGCCTCGCGTCCCGGCGCGAAACACAAGTCATAGAGGGCCTCAACCTCCCAATAATCAACGGGTTTCTCCGTCTCGAGGGTGAACATTCCGACCTGAGTCCTTACGAAAATCAACTGGCAATGCGCGTATCACGACGCTACGACAGGCACAAACCCGATGACCAAGGAGAGGCAGATGTTTTACAAACCCGAAGATGGCCACGGCCTGCCGCACAACCCCTTTAATGCCATCGTGACGCCCCGCCCTATTGGCTGGATTTCGACCCGTGGCGCTGATGGTCACGACAATCTTGCGCCATATTCTTTTTTCAATGCAGTGGCTTATGTGCCGCCGCAGGTCATGTTCGCCTCGACCGCCACCAAGCCGGACCGGGGCGACACCAAGGACACGGTCGCCAATATTCGTGAAACCGGCGTCTTCTGCGTCAACATTGTCAGCGCGGCGTTGTGCGATGCGATGAACCGGACCTCGGGCGCGTGGGGGCGCGAGGTGGATGAGTTTGTTGATGCGGGATTGGAAAAGGCGGATTGCAACACGATCGCTTGTGCGCGCGTCTCCGACTCTCCCGCCAATCTGGAATGCAAGCTGACCCAGATCGTGCAACTGCCCGGAGCGGCGAATTTTGTGGTTTTTGGCGAGGTTACGGGCATCCATATGCGCGATGACTGCCTCGTGGATGGCCGCTTTGATGTGGCGCGTTTTCATCCTCTGACGCGACTGGGCTATCATGATTATTCGGTCATTCGCGAGACCTTTAGCCTGCACCGCCCGGGCGAGTGATCCGCACCCGCGATATGATCCGCAAAGCGCTGTTTTCAGGAAAGTTTAAAACTTTCCTGAACGGAATTTTTTGAAAATTCCGTTATCCTGCCGAAATCGCAGTACCGAGTTTGGCCGCGCGGCGCCCCATGGATTCGCGTCCCAAAGTACGGCAGAGGATCAGAACAGGGATTAGCCCAAAACCCACCAGAACCAGCGAGGGAACCGCCGCCTCTGACAGACGCTCATCTGCGGCCAGCCGATGCGCCTGAACCGCCAGCGTTTGAAAATCAAACGGATGAAGGATCAGCGTGGCCGGTAATTCCTTCATCACATCGACAAAAACGATCAAGAGCGCCGTCACCACTGAGGTTCTCGCCACCGGCAAATGCACCCGCGTGAGCAGTTTGGGACCCGGCTGTCCCAGAGAGCGGCCAATCGCATCGAGATGCCACGGCACTGTTGCCATGCCACTGTCATAGGCGTTGAGCGCCGCCGCCATGAAGCGCACGACATATGCCATGATCATCAACCAGATCGACCCGGTGATCAGCAACCCGGTGCTGATCCCGAAGGTATCGCGCATGACGGCATCAAGCGCGTTATCAAAGGCCGCCATCGGCACCATCAAGCCGACCGCAATCACCCCGCCCGGCACCGCATACCCAAGCCCAGCCCCAATCACCAACCAGCGAGAGCCGCGCCCCGGACGGGTGCGCGCCCGAAACCCCACGAGGATCGCCCCCGCAACGGTCAACACTGCTGCGACGCTGGCCAGCAGGATCGAATTGGACATAAACCCAAGATAACGCTCGGAAAAGATATTCTGGCCCGAGCCGATGGCCATCACGCCAAGCATGATCACCGGCACGACAAAGCCCAAGAGCACCGGCAGAAAGCAGATCGCAAACGCCCCCCAACCCGCCACGCCACGCAGCTTGGGCCGCTCCATTGTCTCGAACCGGGCGCCGCGCCCGGCGGTGCGCGACCGCCCTCGGCTGGCCCGCTCCAACCCGGCAATCAAAAGGGCAAAACTCAGTAGGCAAAGCGCCAGTTGCGCGGCCGCCGCCCGGTCCCCAAGGGAAAACCACGCCTGATAGATGCCGGTGGCAAAGGTCTGCACGTTGAAAAACGCCACCGTGCCGAAATCCGCGATAGTCTCCATGATCGCCAGAAGCGCACCACCCGCAATCGCCGGGCGCGCCATCGGTAGCGCCACGCGCCAGAACGCCTGAAACGGCGAGTTTCCCAGCGTGCGCGCCACCAGAAACGCATTGCCTGATTGCTGCCGAAAGGACGCCCGCGCCAAAAGATAGACATAGGGATAAAGCACGATTGTCAGCATCAGCGCCGCCCCCCCTAGACTGCGCACCTCGGGAAACCAATAATCGCGCGGCCCCCATCCCGTGACCGTCCGTAGCGCCGTTTGCACCGGGCCCGGATGATCGAGCATATGGGTATAGGCATAGGCCATCACATAGGCGGGAAAGGCCAGCGGCAACGCCAGCGCGATTTCCAGCAACCGCGCGCCGGGAAAGCGGTAGACCGTCACCAGCCATGCCGTCACGGACCCGATAACCGCCGTACTCAGCCCGACAATCACCACCAACGTCAATGTCGTGGCGGTATAGCGCGGCAGAACGGTCGCAAGCACATCGCGCCAAGTCTGCAAATCTCCGGTCAAGGCGGCCAGGGCTGCGGCCAGAATTGGCGCAACGCAGAGCGCGGTCACAGCCCATGCAAGGCGATGAAGCAGGGCTTCGCTCATGGTTTTGGCTCCCCGACCCTATAATCTGAGTGTTTTAATCAGTATTCCCTGTGTCAGAAAGGGTCAAGCGGGCTATCCCCCGGACACGCCTGCCTCTGCAAAGGTGGCCATACCGGAATGACAGGCCAAGGCCGCCTGCACCACCCCCATCGCCAGCACCCCCCCCGACCCTTCACCAAGCCGCAGACCCAAAGACAGCAAGGGCGTCTTGCCCAAGGCCTGCAAGAGGCGCGCATGTCCCGGTTCTTCGCTGACATGGCCGGCGATTGTATGGTCGAGCGTGCCGGGATGTTCCACTTCAAGACAGGCGGCAGCGGCAGTACAGATGAACCCGTCGAGCACCAGCGGGATACGCAGAACCCGTGCCCGCGCCATAGCCCCGGCCATAGCCACCAACTCGCGTCCCCCCAAGCGGCGCAACACCTCTAGCCCCCCTGCCCCGGAGGCTGTGTTGATGGCAACCGACTGCGCAACGATCCGCGCCTTATGGGCAAGCGCCGCATCCGCGAGTCCCGTGCCACGCCCGGTCCACACCGCTGCATCTCCACCATAGAGCGCCAATGCAATCGCCGCAGCGCTGGTGGTGTTTCCGATCCCCATTTCCCCTACCACCAAGAGATCACTGGTAGGATCTACCGCGTCCCAGCCAACCTGTAAGGCGCCGAGCATCTCATCCTCAGACATTGCTGGTCCAAGGCTGATATCGCCGGTGGGCCGGTCGAGATCGAGCGCCTCCACATCCATGCGCGCGCCCACAAGCGCCGCCAGTTGGTTGACTGCCGCACCGCCCGCCCTGAAATTTGCAACCATCTGCGCGGTCACTTCGGCGGGAAAGGCCGACACGCCCTGCGCCACGACGCCGTGATTGCCAGCAAAGACGATGACCTGAGGCGCGCTCACGCGGGGCTCCGCCTCGCCGCGCCAGCCACAATACCACTCCGCCAGCCCCTCCAACCGCCCGAGCGCACCGGGGGGCTTGGTCAATTGCGCATCGCGCGCCCGCGCCCCAAGGGTGGCGGCAGCGTCTGGGCCGGACATATCCCGCAGGAGTGCCGCAAAATCAGAGAGCGAGGAGAAGGCACGCGCCATGCAAAGCCTCATTGATTGTGATCTGTCCTTTCTGTATCGCAGGCAGAGCCTTCGCCCCAGACGAAAAAAGGCACGCCCATGGCAGAAAACGACAAAGCCTTGATCCGGCTCAGAGATGTGCCACTGGCGCTGAGCCTGCTCAGCCGCTTGCCGGTGCCTGTGCACCGTTTTGACCGGAGCGCACGGGCGGTCTGGGCCTATCCTTTGGCCGGGCTTATGCTTGGCGGGCTTGCCGCTCTCGGGGGGCTTCTGGCATTGGCTATCGGATTCCCTACACCGATTTCGGCGATCCTTGGTCTTGCTATTCCCATCGTACTGAGCGGTGCCATGCACGAAGATGGGCTGGCCGACACCGCCGATGGTCTCTGGGGGGGCTGGACGCGTGAGCGGCGGCTTGCGATCATGAAGGACAGCCATATCGGCAGCTATGGGGTGATTGCCCTTATCCTGATACTGAGCGCACGCGGTCTGGCACTCTGGCTGCTGTATGAGATCAGCCCGGCAGCGGCGACAACGGCCCTCTTGGCCGCAGCCATGCTGTCACGCGCAATGATGCCGGTGATCATGGCCGCTCTGCCACATGCCCGCGACATCGGGCTCTCGCGGGCTCAGGGGCGTCCGCCGTTCGCTGCTGTGGCTCTGGGGCTTGGGGGGGCGACAGCGGTGACACTCTGCCTGCTTGGCGGCGCAACTCTGGCGGCGCTGGTCTGCGCAGGCCTCGCGACGCTGGTGATTGGCCTGATCGCGCGGGCCAAGATCGGCGGCCAGACGGGTGACATTCTAGGTGCGACACAGCAAGTGGCCGAAATCGCGGTACTGCTCAGCCTGCTGACATGAGCCAACAAAAAGGCCGCGCACGATGGCGCGGCCTTTTCCAAACTTGTGTGGTGCATTTCACGCGGCGCGCGATACCAGCACCTCGTCCACCTGACGTGCGGCCAGCACCTCGTCGCCACCCGATACGGCGGCCACTTCGCGGGTCAAACGCTCAAGCGCGGCCTCATAAAGTTGACGCTCGGAATAGCTCTGCTCGCGCTGATCATCGGAGCGATGCAAATCGCGCACAACCTCGGCAATCGCGATCAGGTCGCCAGAATTGATCTTTTGCTCATATTCCTGCGCCCGACGCGACCACATCGCGCGCTTGACCTTGGCCTTGCCCTTGAGCGTGGTCATGGCCTTGGACACGACATCGGGGCTGGAGAGGCCACGCATTCCGATCTCAGTGGCCTTGTTGGTCGGCACACGCAGGGTCATCTTGTCTTTTTCGAACGAAATCACGAACAGTTCCAGCGTGATGCCAGCGATTTCCTGCTCTTCGATCGAAACGATCTGGCCCACGCCGTGCGCGGGGTATACAACGTAATCATCAGGGCGAAATTCGGACTTCTTGGTCTTCGACATTCAGGTCTTCCTCGCAGGGCTGCCAGCTCGGACGCACAAAAACACATGCCAAGGGCCAGAGCGGTCCACGGAATATGTGTATTTGTCGCAGAAAAATCCACCCCCAGGCAGCAACGCGGGTGAATGGATATCGGGCTCATCTCATTACTTCTAGAAAAACAATATCACAAAAAACCGCCTAATGAAAGAGCAGTGTTCTGTTGTCTGGTATTCGCCCCTGAAAATCAATGGCTTACCACGTTCACATTTTCGCGCGCAGGTCGCGTTAACTCTATAGCGTTGCGAATCAGGTCGCAGACCCGGCTTAACCGCCTTCGCCCGGTACCTCGGAAAAGTACTTTTCCAGTTTGCCAGATTCGCCGTCACGCTCTTCGGCCTCGGGCAGCGGGTCTTTCTTGGTGATGATCACCGGCCACATTTCCGCGTATTTACGGTTGAATTCCACCCATTTTTCCATATCAGGCTCGGTATCCGGGCGGATCGCATCGGCGGGGCATTCCGGCTCGCAGACGCCGCAGTCGATGCATTCATCAGGATGAATGACCAACATGTTCTCACCCTCGTAAAAACAATCGACCGGGCACACTTCGACACAGTCGGTGTACTTGCAGGCGATACAGGCATCGTTCACGATATAGGTCATGGCCGTCTCTCATTCTTGCCGAATTGCGCTCCACCTAATCCAGTGGGGCGGATCAATCAAGCGGTCGCGACCCATTGAGATCGAGTTTGCGTCGGTCTCGCTTGGTTGGGCGGCCTTTTCCCTCAAATTTAGGCGCAGGAGGAACATTGTCCTGCGTCACCGGGTCGCTGAGATCTTCATAAAGGGCGTGCGCCTCGGGCGCGGGACCGCGCCGCGTGCCCAGATCGATGATCCGCACCACGCGCACGCGCGTCGCCTGAGAGAACGTCAACACATCCTGTGACCCAACGGGTTGCGCGGGCTTGCTGACCCGCGTGCCATTGACGCGTACATGTCCCGCAGAGACTTCCTTGGCCGCCAGCGTGCGCGTTTTAAAAAACCGCGCCTGCCAGAGCCATTTGTCGAGCCGGATTTTTACGCTCGGCCCGTCCAAACGGTCAACCCTTGGTCCTTAGCCCCATCAGTGCCGCCGCAAAGGGATTATCCGGGTCGATCCGGTCCTTCTTTTCAGGGCGTGCGGCAAAGGTCTTGGGCTGTTCTTCCCGCTGATCGCGCGGCTTTCCCTTACCGGGTTTGCCGCGTGGTTTTCCACCGTGACGCTGCGGTTTGCTGCGGGCGTCCTGTTCGCCCGGTTTGGCCGCAGCGTTCTGAGTACCGCGCGGGCCGCGTCCGCTCTGCGCCGGACGATCCCCACGGGCGCGGTTGGCGCGTGGGGCCCATGTGAAGGTATAAAACACCTCGACCTCGGCGGCGGGCGCTTCAGGCGTTTCGCCGGATACAAGCGCCTCAACCGGGGGCTCGTCCTGCGCGGCAGGCTCTTCGGGCGCAGCGGCAGGCTCTGCCGCAATCGGGGCGGCACCCTCGTCGGGCACATCCGCAACCACATCGCCTGTGGTCTCTTGCGCCGCCTCAGCAGCCTGCGCAGGCGCATCGGCAATCGCCTGATCTATCGGCTTGACCTTGGCGCGCTCTGCGCGCTCGGCCTTATAGCCCAAGCCTTGCATCAGCAGGGCGAATTGTTCCAGCGTCATGCCGGTGATCGAAAGCATGTCCGGCTTGGCCTCAAAGCCTGTGCGCGTATCTTCGCTGCGCAGCATATCCGCCAGCCGTTCCAGCATGTCGATCCGAATCGCCCGATCCCCGGCCGCGCGATAGCCAGCCATTGTGAAATACCCCTTTGGCGCATCGCCGCGCGCGGGCACCGTCACCAGCCCCGGCGGTGGGGCTTCGGGGAATTCGTCCAGCCCTTGGCTCAGTGACCACAGCACCAGCCGCAGACGTGTCGGCGCGGGTTTGAGCAAAAGCGGCAGGAACACGGTGAACTGTCCGAACCGGATGCCATGTTTGCGCAGCGCGCCGCGCGCCTCTTGATCCAGCGCCTTGACCTCGTCGGCCACTTCGCCGCGCGGGATCAGACCCATTGCCTCGACCATGCGGAATCCAAAACCGCGCGCCAGACCGTTCAGCGTCTCATCCCGCTGAATGTTCAGCAGCGGTTCAAAAAGCGCTGCAATCTTGCGGTCAATGTAATGCTGCAAGCGCCGCTGCACCTTGGCCGCCACATCCGGGCCAGCCTCGTCATCAACAAAGACCACAACCTGCGGCTTGAGAGGATCGGCGCCGGGGGTCAGTTTGCCCACTGCTTCCTTACCCCACAAGAGCCCGCCCTGTTCGGTAAAATCGATCTCGGTATCGGGCGCGTTATAGAATCGGTCCGCCTTGAGATGGAAATGCGGAGCCAACGCCGCGACGCTCGCCTGTTGCAGCGTGCGCGCTTCCTTGCCCGCCGCAGACCTGTCCTGCATAAAGCGGAACCCCTCGAGCCGTCCGACGAATTCGCCTTCGACGGTCACGTCACCTTGATCGTTTACTTCGGCCACCATGGCTTCCTTCTGCTTGAGCCGGCGCAAAAGCACGGACGTGCGCCGGTCCACAAATCTCTGGGTCAGCCGCTCGTGCAATGCGTCCGACAGGCGGTCTTCTACAGCGCGCGTCGCGCCACGCCAATGGTTTTCGTCATCGACCCAACCTTTTCGCTGCGCGACATAGGTCCAGGTGCGGATATAGGCCAGCCGTTTGGACAATGTGTCGATGTCGCCATCGGTGCGGTCGAGGCGGGTGACCTGCTGCGCAAGCCAATCATCGGGCACACGACCAAACTCGACCAGATCGCAATAAATCCGCTCCAGAAGACTTGCGTGTTCCGCAGCACTGATCCCCCGGAAATCCGGAACCCGGCACACATCCCAGAGAAGTTTCACCGCTGGCCCGCCCATCGCCCGGCCCGCAACGTCCGGCTGCTCTGCCAGCGTCTTGAGGGCCGCCAGGTCGTCGGCATCGCGCGCGCGCGCGAGCAATTCGTGGTCTGGCCGCGCCTCAAGGCTTCCAATCAGCGCAGCGGTGGTGCCGAATTGCAGCCGGGCATTGCGCCATTCCAGCTTGCGAATGGGGGCAAAGCGATGCTCCATGATCGCCTCGGCCAGTTCGGGATCAAGATCGGGCGCCTCGCCCGTCACCCCAAAGGTGCCGTTGCTCATGCCTCGTCCCGCGCGCCCAGCAATCTGTCCCAGCTCATTGGGCTGCAGATACCGCATCCGCCGTCCGTCAAATTTGCTGAGCGAGGAAAACGCCACATGGTTGATATCAAGGTTGAGCCCCATTCCGATAGCATCCGTCGCCACCAGATAATCGACATCGCCATTCTGATAGAGAGCCACCTGAGCATTGCGGGTACGCGGGCTGAGCGCGCCCATGACCACCGCCGCCCCGCCCTTTTGGCGGCGCAGAAGCTCCGCGATGGCATAGACGTTTTCCACCGAGAAGCCGACAATCGCACTGCGTGCGGGCATCTTGGCAATTTTTTTGGGGCCAGAATAGGTCAGTTGAGACATCCGCTCGCGACTCAGGAACTCGACGCCCGGCACGAGGGCCGCAATGGTCGGGCGCATCGTATGACTGCCCAGAAACTGGGTTTCGCGCAGACCGCGCATACGGAGCAGACGGTCGGTAAACACATGACCGCGCTCAGGGTCGGCGCAGAGCTGGATTTCATCCACTGCCACAAAATCCGCCCCGATCCCCTCGGGCATCGCCTCGACCGTGCAGACCCAGTATTGCGCGCGATCCGGCACGATCCGCTCTTCGCCCGTAACAAGCGCCACGACAGAAGGGCCGCGTATGGCTACGATCTTGTCATAGACCTCGCGCGCCAAGAGGCGCAGCGGCAGGCCAATTATTCCGGTGCGATAGCCCAGCATCCGCTCAATGGCGTAATGCGTCTTGCCGGTGTTGGTCGGGCCCAGAACCGCAAGGGTTCTTGACTGCTCGGACATCCGCCGTTCTCCTTAATGACGTCAGAGATCCGCGCCGCCCAGTTCCCGGGCTACGCTCTCCCGGGCCTTGGTTACGTCCTCGTGATGCGGATGTATAGCCAGAGCGCGCGAAAACGCTTCCTGCGCCAGTTGGGGCTGACCCAGCTCATCCAAGAGGACGCCAAGCCCGTAGATGACATTGAAATGGCGCGGCTCCAGCGCCAAGGCCCGCTCAATATCATGCAGGGCAAGGCCGTAATGCTGCTGTTTGTAAAATGCCACCGAGCGCAGGTGCCACGCCTCTGCGAAATCCGGCGCATGGTCGATGGCGGCACTCAGATGCTCGATCGCCGTCGCCATATCCCCCGCCTCCAGCGCATCCTGTCCGCGACGCAACAAGAGGTTCACCGCCGCAGATCCGGAGCGCGACAGTTCCAGCTCTATCTCTGCGGCAATTTTGCGCGCCTCGGGCGCATCGGCCTGTGACAGTTGCGCAAACAGCCCATCCAGCCGGGTTTCCCCGGCAGATACAGGTAGGGAAAACATGACTATCACGGCGACTGCCGCGACGATACGGTTGAGATTGATGATTGCTGCACCCATAACAGTGATGAGTTTAGCGCAGATTGCCCGGTTGCACAGCCCCGGCATCGCAAATGTGAAAGGAAGCGCAAATGAGCGACGTTATGACCGCAGCAGTGACCGCCCTGAATGAAAAACTGGGCGGCGAAGGCTTTGACGGCACCGCGAAATTCGTGATCGAGGACGAGGGCGCCATCGTGATCGATGCAAATGGTGCGCGCTCTGGCGACGACGAAACCGATGTCACGCTGACCGCCAGCCGCGACACGTTCGAATCCATTCTTGCAGGTGATCTCGACCCCGCCGCCGCCTTTATGTCGGGCCGCCTCAGCGTGGATGGCGACATGGGGATGGCAATGAAACTGGGCAGCGTATTGGCCTGATGCACGCAGCGCCGCTCTATGAGGATGTGGCCGACGGGCCGACGGGCGGTGCCGCATGGTGGCTGACCGCGGCTGACGGGGTGCGGCTCCGCGTCGGATTGTGGAACCAGAGCGCCTCAAAGGGCACGGTGCTGCTCTTTCCCGGACGCACCGAATATGTCGAAAAATACGGCCGCGTCGCCGCGCATTTCGCCAAATGCGGCTATGCCACCTTAGTTATCGACTGGCGTGGTCAGGGTCTCTCTGACCGGCTGACAGATGATGCCATGGCGGGTCATGTGCATCAGTTCTTGGACTATCAACAAGATGTCGCCGCAATGACCGAGGCCGCGACACGCCTCGCTCTGCCCCGTCCTTGGCATCTTTTGGCGCATTCCATGGGAGGGTGCATCGGCTTGCGCGCTGTCATCCAGGGGCTCGACGTGCAGAACTGTGCATTCTCAAGCCCGATGTGGGGCATCCACTTGGCCAATGCGCTGCGCCCTTTTGCATGGTCCCTGTCTTGGGGCAGTCGTCAATTCGGCATGAGCCATTTCTACGCCCCCGGAACGGCGGGCGAGCACTATGTGCTGGCGGAACCGTTCGAGACCAACAAACTGACCAATGACCGCGAGATGTATGCGTATATGGCGCGGCAACTGCGCGAGCATCCCGAACTCGGGCTTGGCGGGCCCAGCCTGCGCTGGCTGTACGAGTCCCTGCGCGAGACCCGCGATCTGACACGGTTGCCATCGCCCAATATACCGTGCCTGACCATTTTGGGCAGCGACGAGCAAATCGTGGATGTGCCGCGCGTCAGAGACCGCATGGCACATTGGCCGGGCGGGCATCTGGAAATAGTGCCCGGCGGACGGCATGAAACCCTGATGGACACGCCCGACATGCGGACGCGGCTGCTTGATATGCTCTGCGCATTCTGCAGCGCCACGTCAAGACGCTAAAGGTCGCGTACCACCGGCGAGCGCTGCTCCCCAAGCCCGCTGATCCGCAGCAACATTTCGTCGCCTTCGGTCAGATAGCGCGGCGGAATTCGGCCCATGCCGACGCCCGGCGGGGTGCCCGTGGCGATGATATCACCCGGCTCTAGCGTCATAAGCGCGCTCAAATAGGCCACAATCTCGGCCACGGGAAAGATCATGCGCGCGGTGGTGCCGGTCTGCATCCGGATCCCGTTTAGATCCAGCGTAAGATCGAGCGCCTGCACATCGCCCAACGCATCCGGCGTCACCAGCCAAGGCCCGATCGGCGCAAAGCTGTCACAGCTTTTACCCTTGGTCCATTGCCCCGCCCGCTCCATCTGAAAGGCGCGCTCAGAGACATCATTGACGATCGTATAGCCCGCCACATGAGCCAGCGCGTCTTCCTCAGACACATATTTCGCGCGACGGCCGATCACCACGCCCAACTCCACCTCCCAATCGCCTTTTTCCGCACCGCGCGGCAGGCTGACCGGATCATGAGGGCCACAGATCGCCGAGGTTGCCTTAAGAAACACCACCGGCTCGGGCGGCGCGGCGACGCCCACCTCTTCGGCATGGTCCGTATAGTTCAAACCGATGCAGATGAGCTTACCCACCTGCCCGACCGGCGGTCCGATCCGGGGTGCGCCCGCGACCAGCGGCAGGCTCTGCGGATTGATCCGGGGCAAATCAGCCAGGGCCGCCCCGGCAAGATCGGGCAAAACCCCCGATAAATCCCTGAGCCGACCTTCGGCATCAAGCACCGCCGGCTTTTCCTGCCCCGCCTCACCATATCGTGCAAATCTCATATGTCTCATCCCTTTTGATCCGCGCCCCACCCTAGCCAGCCGCCCTCAAATGGCAAGAGTGCGCGCCTGCCCCCCCCTTGTGGCCTCTGTGCCCCCGGCCTATGTCTGGGCCATGTCAACAAGAGGTGCCACATGCTCAATCTGCCGTTTCCCGTCCGCGACGCCAATGCAACATCTGGTAACAGGAATCTGGGAAACCTGCCGGAATGGGATCTGAGCGATCTCTATGCCTCTGAAACAGCCCCCGAACTCAAACGTGATCTGGACTGGTTGCACACGGCCTGCGCCGCGTTCGCAACCGATTACGAAGGCAAACTTACCACGCTGGACGCCAACGGACTGTTGGAATGTATTCGCCGCGATGAGGCAATCAGCAACATCGCAGGGCGCATCATGTCCTATGCCGGGCTGCGATATTATCAGCTCACCACCGATGGCGGGCGGGCAAAATTCATGTCTGACTGTCAGGAAAAAGTCACCAATTCCACCACCCCTCTGGTGTTCTTCTCACTGGAACTGAACCGCCTGAATGAGAATGACTTGAGCGCGATGTATGCGGCAAATGCCGATCTCGCCCGCTACAAGCCGGTTCTTGACCGCATCCGTGCGATGAAGCCCTACCAACTCTCGGACGAACTGGAAAAGTTTCTGCATGATCTGGGGGTCGTGGGCGATGCCTGGGAGCGGCTGTTTGACGAAACCATCGCCGGGCTGACCTTTACAGTGGACGGGGACGACCTCAGCATCGAAGGCACGCTCAACCTGCTGACCGAACAGGACCGTTCCAAACGCGAGTCGGCCGCGCGCGAACTGGCGCGGGTCTTTGGTGAGAATATCCGCACCTTCGCCCGCGTCCACAACACCCAAGCCAAGGAAAAAGAGGTGATCGACCGCTGGCGCAAGATGCCATCAGCGCAGACCGCGCGGCACCTTTCGAACGATGTAGAGCCAGAGGTCGTCGAGGCGCTGCGCAATGCGGTGGTCGCAGCCTATCCGAAACTCTCTCACCGGTATTATGAGCTGAAACGCAAATGGCTGGGACTGGAGCGCATGCAGGTCTGGGACCGCAACGCCCCCCTGCCTATGGACGCCACGCGTATCGTCGATTGGGACGAGGCCCGCGACACGGTGATGGGCGCCTACGGTGCCTTTGATCCGCGCATGGCCGATCTGGCGCAACCCTTCTTCGAGAAGGGCTGGATCGACGCAGGAGTCAAACCGGGCAAGGCCCCCGGTGCATTTGCCCATCCCACTGTGACCGATGTGCACCCCTATGTGATGCTGAACTACCTTGGCAAACCGCGGGACGTGATGACGCTGGCGCATGAACTGGGTCACGGCGTGCATCAGCGGCTGGCGGCGGATCAAGGCGAATTACTCTCGTCCACGCCGCTCACCCTTGCCGAAACCGCAAGCGTGTTTGGCGAGATGCTCACCTTCCGCCGCATGTTGGACGGGGCCAAAACCCAAGCCGAACGCAAGGTGCTCTTGGCTGGCAAGGTCGAGGACATGATCAACACGGTCGTGCGCCAGATCGCGTTCTACGATTTTGAATGCAAACTGCACGCAGCACGGCGCGACGGCGAACTGACCCCGGATGACATCAACGCGCTCTGGATGTCCGTGCAGGCCCAGAGCCTTGGAGAGGCGTTTGATTTCATGGACGGCTACGAGACCTTCTGGGCCTATATCCCGCATTTCATCCACTCGCCCTTCTATGTCTATGCCTATGCCTTTGGCGACGGGTTGGTGAATGCACTTTACGCCGTCTATGAGGAAAATCCGGCGGGCTTTCAGGACAAGTATTTCGAGATGCTCAAGGCAGGCGGTTCCAAACATCACAAGGATCTGCTCGCGCCCTTCGGTCTCGACGCCAGCGACCCGGCCTTCTGGGACAAGGGCCTGTCAATGATTTCTGGCATGATTGATGAGCTGGAGGCGATGGAGGGCTAAGACTGACGCCCGAAAATGAGTGACTGGACCAAGAGGAAGCAATACCGCGTTCATCTGGCTCAAAATACCTCGGGGGGAATTGGCCGCAGGCCAAGGGGGGCAGCGCCCCCACTCCCCCCATAATCTCATTTCAACTGGCTGTCCTTTGAACCACGCCGGTTGATCCCGCCACGCGACGGCTGTGATGTGTCACGCTCTTGCTGACAGTCGATGCAGAGCTTGACACCGGGGATTGCCGACCGCCGCGCCTCGGGGATGGGTTCGTCGCATTCCGCACAATGTGCAAGGCTCTCGCCCTGCGGCCCACGCCGCGCCTTGAGGCGCGCCAGCTCATCGGAAATCGAGGCTTCGATCTGTTCGCTTACCGCGCCGTCGCGCGCCCATCCACCTGCCATGGCATTCTCCTTTGCAGGGCTTCAGTCTACGCCCGCTGTGCCCCGCGTCAATTCCAGTCGACTCAGGGTTGCAATATCTTGGGCTTTGGCAGTCGCAGCGTCATATCATCAAGGAAACCGCTGCCCATTTCGTTGGTTTGCCTGATGATGCCGCGCAGGAAATCAATAGCGGCAGGCGACGTAACCGGCACAAAATGGTTCAGACCTGCCCCATCGGCCAATTCAGAAAAATCAATCACCCGCACATCCGGGCGCTGCACCTTGTCGGCGGTGTCGATCATCCCCAAACGCGGCTTGCGCCCGGTGATGAACCCCGACAGAGACAGCGCCCGATCCACCTTGGTGATAAAAATGAGAAAAGGCTGCGGCAGCGCACCGATCACCTCGGCCTGCCGTTCAAAGACATCCGGGTCGATATCGGGCGACATCAGAACCACGCCGCTGATCCGGTTCAACAGATGCCGGTCGCCGCTCAGCGCGATCCCGCGCAGCGCTTCCATCACCAGACTGGAGCCCATGGAATGCGCCAAAAGGAACACCCGGTCCCCCGGCCCGCGGGTCAACTGGCGCAGCACCTCGGTCAGATCATCGCGCGCATAGAGCACTGAATCGCGGTCATAAATATAACCACGCGGGTCCCCTGCTGAGGGCCAGGAAAACAGCACGCCCGGCATATCCGTGTCGAAATCGGTCTGTATCTGCGCCAGCCGGTACATCGCCTCGGAGAGTGTATTATTGTAGCCGTGCACAAAGAGCAGAGTCTCGCCGCCCCCCGCATGCTCTTGTCGCATGTCGCCGAGCATCGCACCGGGGCTGCGGAAGACCTGCGTCTCCGTCACCACAAAATCCGTAGCGGCATCGGGCGCGCCCTCGGGCCATTCAATCTGTCCCGGCGCATGTGTCGGCGGAACCGAGATATCGGCGCGGAAAAACCGCACGCCCTCGGGGCGTTCCAACCCAAAGATCGGCCCAGTCTGATCCAGCCTGCGTCCGGTCGCGACATAGAGCTGTTCAATCTTGGCTGCAGGATGGGGTGCCGCGCGCTCGGCGGTCACGCGCGGCGCACAACCGGCCAGCACGAGGACCAATCCAAGGCAGACCAGCTGAGCGTCACGGCGTATCCTTGCCACCTTCTGTTCCGCGACTCGTCCCACCACGTCCCTCTCCCGATCAGATGATGCGAGAGATACGCGTTTTGCCAAGCCACGCCAAGGGGGACGTCAGGCAGAGGTCAGCATGCCTTTTTCTTGGGCAAGTGTCCGCATCCGCTTTTGCAGCTTTTCAAAGGCGCGCACTTCGATTTGGCGGATACGCTCTCGGCTCACGTCATATTGGGCGCTCAGATCCTCAAGCGTGACGGTCTCGTCGCTCAACCGGCGCTGTGTCAGGATATCGCGCTCGCGTTCATTGAGCACATCCATCGCCATCACCAGCAATTCGCGCCGCGCGTCCATCTCGTCGCGCCGCTCATAATCCCCGGCCTGATCGGCATCCTCATCCTCCAGCCAGTCCTGCCACTGCATCGAGCCTTCGCCCTCAGACCCCACAGTGGCGTTAAGCGATGCATCGGCCCCCGCCATCCGCTGATTCATGCTGATGACTTCGGCCTCAGTGACCCCCAGATCGGTCGCAATCTTCTTGACCACATCGGGGCGCATATCGCCATCTTCCAGCGCGCCGATTTTGGCCTTGGCCTTGCGCAGGTTGAAAAACAGCTTCTTCTGCGCGCTTGTGGTGCCCAGTTTGACCAAAGACCACGATCGCAGGATGTATTCCTGAATGCTGGCGCGGATCCACCACATCGCATAGGTCGCAAGGCGAAAACCCCGCTCGGGGTCAAATCGCTTGACCGCTTGCATCAGGCCCACATTCGCTTCGGAAATCACTTCGGCCTGCGGCAAACCATAACCGCGATAGCCCATGGCTATCTTGGCGGCGAGTCGCAGGTGGCTTGTGACCATTTTGTGAGCGGCCTCAGTATCCTGCTCCTCGACCCAGCGTTTGGCCAGCATGTATTCCTCTTCCGGTTCAAGAAGCGGAAACTTGCGGATTTCCTGCATATAGCGGTTCAAACCGCCTTCTGGCGTTGGGGCCGGAAGATTGTTGTAATTTCCCACGCGGTTGTCCCTCCTGATGTTTACATCGTTAACATGCAACTAGGTACGCCTTCGCGCCCTTTCAAGGCGCTCTACCATACACCATTTAACGCAGACCTAAGATGGTTCCGTCGCAGCGCCCGTTTTATAACAGAAAGTCACGCAATCTTGCGCCTCTGTCACGATCCGCGCAACCCCGATAGCAGGATTTCCATATCGTCGGGCAGCGGGGCCTCAAAGCGCATGGCCGCCCCGCTCACCGGATGCACAAACCCCAAAACCGCCGCATGCAGCGCCTGCCGGGGAAAATCGCGCGCAGCCGTCACACCGTTGAGAGACAGGGACTTTTCAGACAGTTTGCGCCGACCACCATAGACAGGATCACCAATAAGACCATGACCGGCATAGGCCATATGCACCCGGATCTGATGCGTGCGCCCGGTCTCCAGCCAGCACTCCATCAGGGCCACCACAGCAGGCGCGCCAAAGGTTTCGATCACCCGCGCGCGCGTCACCGCATGCCGCCCCCCCTCAAACAGGACAGCCTGCCGTTGCCGGTCGGTCTTGTGCCGCGCCAGACGGGTGGCGATGCGCAGGATATTGCCGGTCTCGAAACTGATTCCTGCCAGACCACGCAAGCGCGGATCACTGGCGTCGGGAACCCCATGCACCACGGCGCGGTAATAGCGCTCAACGCTATGCGCCTCGAATTGCGCCGCCAACCCCTGATGGGCTATGTCCGATTTGGCCACCACCAAAAGACCACTGGTGTCCTTGTCGATCCGGTGGACGATGCCGGGCCGTTTGGCCCCTCCCACCCCCGACAGGCTATCGCCACAATGGTGCAACAGCGCATTGACCAACGTACCCTCGGGGCTGCCGGGGGCGGGATGCACCACCATCCCCGCCGGTTTGTTGATCACAATCAGATCGTCATCCTCATACACCACCTCAAGCGCGATCGCCTCAGCGCTGATATGGCTCTCGCGCGCTTCTGGTACGAGGATCTCGATCAGATCGCCTGCGTTGACCCGCGCCTTGGCCTCGCGGGCCACCGTACCATTGACTCGCACGGCCCCCTCCTCCAGAAGCCGCGCCAACCGGGTGCGCGACAGGGTCGCCGCCTCTGGCACATCACGCGAAAGCGCCTTATCAAGACGTTGAGGCGGATCATCCCCGATCCGAAAGACAAGCGGGTCAAGCCCCATGGATGAAAACTCTCCGCCGGTCAGCCCGGCAACGTTGAAATTTCTGGCACGGCTGGTCACAGTCCTGACCGCCACGATGATCATCGGTCTTCTAGTGATCGTGGGCCTCTTTGTCACCCGCTTCTGGGGGCAACGCGATGCTGTGCTGTCGCTGCCTGACACCATCGCCCTGCCTCAAGGCACTCGCGCTATGGCCCTGACCCAAGGGACAGACTGGTATGCGATCGTAACCGACGACAACCGCATCCTGATCTACGACCGTCAAAGCGGAACGCTGCGGCAAACCGTGACCGTTGAAGCGCAGAACTAGCTGATCTGGGGATGGTACCGCCTCCCTGGCTTGAACAGGGGACCTCTGGATCCACAATCCAGCGCTCTAACCAACTGAGCTAAGGCGGCACTGGAGCGCGATGTAACTTTACCGTCCTCCGAATGCAAGCCTAATGAAAGCTGATTTCCCAGGTTTGTTCCACAAGATCACAGCCATAGGACCGCACCGGGCGCGAAGTGGCAATTTGCCAGCCGTTGCGCGAATAGAGCGTGCAGGCGGCCCGGTGGCTCTCATGGGTCGCAAGCTGCATGCCGCGATAGCCCTGCGCGCGCGCAAACGCCATGCAATGGCCCAGCATATGTTGACCCAAGCCCCTGCCACGCGCCGCAGGTTCCAGCAGAAAGAGCCGCAGTTTGGCCATCTCCTCACCCATCGCAACACAAAAGATTGAGCCAAGCGGTTGTCCGGCGGCCTCTGTGATCCAGCCCGCTTCACGCTTTGGATCATGCAAAACATTGAAATCATGTAGTATTTCGGCGACAAGCGGCGCAAATGTGGAATCAAATCCCGACTCGTCTGCATAAAGCGTCGCGTGGCGCTCTATCAGCCATGGGGTATCTTCGGCCCGAAAGAGGCGCAAGGTGATCTCGTCCATACGTAACACCAAACCGCCAAGACGCTTGTCAAGCAAGTAGGAAAAGAGTAGCAAACCGGCTGTTTCAAGGAGAGCGCCATGGGCATCAATTCAGAGAGCGACATCGAAGCCAACCTTCAGATCGGGCCCACCGATCAGGGCATGGTGCGCCTCTTCATTGAGGCGCAAGGCATTGAAATTCCCATGGATTTCAGCCCAGAAGAGGCCGAGGAAATCGCCCAGGAAATCATCGCTTCGGCTCAGGCCGCACGCGCCAAAGGCTCATAGGCGCGGGTCGAGCACCGCTTGCAATCGTCGGGCGGCGTGGCGTGCGAATTTACGGGTCAGAGCCGCACGGCGCGCGCCCGCCAGACGGGTTTCCGGTCCGATGCGAATGATCTCTGCACTATAGGCATCCGCGAGAATCAGCCCGGTGCCTTCTGGCAAGAGATCGACCGGAAATTCTGCATCCACCGCCCAGA
This sequence comes from Roseovarius sp., assembly GCF_048262375.1. Lineage (GTDB taxonomy): Bacteria > Pseudomonadota > Alphaproteobacteria > Rhodobacterales > Rhodobacteraceae > Roseovarius. Next base: position 251,895 of record NZ_JBLXFE010000001.1, on the reverse strand, counting down.
AATAGCGGTCGCACCATTGCAGATAGCCCTGCCATTTGGCGTCCCCCATGAAATCGGCACGGCTCGACTTGCACTCGATCACCCAGATCTCCCCCTTGGGGCCAATCGCCATAACATCCACGCGCCGCCCCCGCTCCGGCACAAATTCCACAATCGAATCAAAGTCATGGCTGCGCAGGTGACGGCAGACGCCCCGCGCCAGAAGCTGCCCCGCTTGCAGGGTCTGATCGACATTCCACTTCATATCACGATTATGAACAAACCACGAACGCGTGCAACCCCTTGTCGGAGAGCAGACAAAAGCTTAACTGTCAGACGTGACGGGTTCTGTTCTTCTCGATAACGGTTGCATTCCAGTGGCCTTAAGCAATTCCGAGGGAATTGGCTCTGTCTGGACCCTGGTCCAGTTATCCGATGCCCACCTGTACATACAGGTCCTCGGGAATCATACCACCGAACGGTTGCTACGGGCCCGTCACACCCAGATCCAGACCTTCGATTGTGTACAATGTGTCCCTTTGGTACGCAGGTTGCGTACACATGGAAAACGCCCCGGTGGGGCGCTTTACGGTATCATCGGCATTCAGAGAACCACGCCTAGCGTTTGCGCCAGATATCACGGCTGCGGCCGTCGTCCACGCGCACCGGAATCGCCATATACTCGCGTTGCATGATCTGCTGGCGATGCCCGCCGCGCGGTTCATCGTCGTCGTCATCCTTCATTCGCATCACCGCGATAGCGAATTGCACCCCGGCGAACACGATGCCATTCGCCACCCAGAGGATGATCACCGCTAGAATGCCCTTGTCGGAATGTGTCACCAGATGCCAGAGGTTTGCGATATTGAACCACAACAGCATGGCGACAAACGCCCCCGCGATGCCAAACCCTATGGCAACATGGGTGATGTAGAGGCGGACAAGCTTGGGCATTCATCGACTCCTTTGCTATGGACCAGAGTCTACGCCTTTGCCCCGGGATTACAAGGCATCGCCCCGCGACCCTTTCGCCTCATCTGGCCAAAAATACCTCGGGGGTTTGGGGGCTGGCCCCCAATTTGTGCAACCGGGGATCAGAACGCCTCGGGCCGTGCCTCACGCGCCATGTGATCAAGCACGGCATTGACGAATTTGGATTCCTTGCCTTCGGGATAGAACGCCTTGGCCACGTCAACATATTCCACGATCACCACCTTGGGCGGGGTGTCAGATTGCACCAGCTCGGCCCCCGCCGCGCGAAAGAGCGCGCGCAGCGTCGGATCGATCCGGGCAATCGGCCATTTCGCCACCAGTGCCCTGTCGGTCATCTGGTCAATCTTGGCCTGCCAGTTCACCGCATCATCAAGCAGCTTGCGGAACAGATCCACATCGCCCTCGGCCATGTCGACACCCTCTTCGACCTCTGCGCCAAAGCGGAAATCGAGAAATTCATTGCGTACCAGATCAGCGGTCTGGCCGGAATGTTCCATCTGAAACAGCGCCTGCACAGCATAAAGCCGGGCTGCGGATTTCATCTGGCGTTTGCGGTTGCCAGAGAGGGCGGGATCGGTGGTCATGCGACGGGTTTGCCTTTTGTCTGGCCCGCGATCTGAATTTCCCCGGTCGCGGGCTGGAAACCCACGCCTTTGCGCGGGCCGCCCCATTTACGGGCGAGCGCCACCAGATGCAAGGCCGCCGCCGCCGCTCCGGCCCCTTTGTTCATACGGGCGGGATCTGCGCGCACCTCGGCTTGGGCGCGGTTTTCAACCGTAAGAATGCCATTGCCAATGCAGAGCCCCTGCAACCCCAGCAGGGTAAGGCCGCGCGAACTGTCGTTGCAGACAGTGTCATAATGGGTTGTCTCCCCCCGAATCACGCAGCCCAGCGCGACATAGCCGTCAAAGTTGGACATGCGTTCAGCGATGCCGATAGCGGTCGGAAGCTCCAGCGCGCCGGGCACTTCTGCGATCTCATAGGTGCTGCCCGAGGCCTCGATTTCCGCCGTGGCCCCGGCAATCAGGTTGTCGGCGATGTCGCGATAGAACGGCGCCACCACGATCAGGATCTTGACGGGCTTGTCAAACGCGGCGCGCGGCAGGGAATATTCGTGCTCGGCCATGCTCTTACTCCTCGGTCAGGGGGCGGGTGCCGATGATCGAAATGCCATAGGCATCAAGGCCCAGATAGCGGGTTTTCGGGCTATCGGTCAGCAGGATAAGCTGGTGAATACCCATGGTCGACATGATCTGTGCGCCAAGGCCCGTGTGCTTGATGGTCCGGGGCGCATCCTCATCCTCCATCTCGCCGGCCAGTTTGGGCCGGGGTTGGCGAAAGAGGAACACAGCGCCACGGCCCTCGCGGGCGATGATTTCCATCGCGCGCGGCAGTTTGCCAGTCGGTCCATCGGCGCGCGTGCTCAGGCCGATTCCCAGCACATCCTCAAGCGCGTTGAGAGCGTGGGTGCGCGCCAGAACCGGACTGCCATCGGTGATATCGCCCTTGCTCAGCACCACATGTTCGGTTTGGGTGATCTGATCGGCAAAAATGCGCATCTCCCAGTCGCCACCATGGCTGGAGGTGACAGTTTCGCGCCGGATTTCGGAAATCAGATTGTCATGCTTATGCCGGTAGGCAATGAGGTCTGAAATCGTGCCGATTTTCAGGTCATGCTTGGCTGCAAACTCGATCAGGTCGGGCAGACGCGCCATAGAGCCGTCTTCCTTCATGATTTCGCAGATCACGCCCGAAGGGTTCAACCCCGCAAGGCGCGAGATATCAACCGCCGCCTCGGTATGGCCTGCGCGCACCAGCACGCCACCACGCCGCGCGCGTAGTGGAAACACATGCCCCGGCGTGGCAATCGCCGCCATCGTGTTCTGCTCATTGATCGCGGTGGCGATGGTCAGAGCGCGGTCCCCGGCGGAAATGCCGGTGCTCACCCCTTCGCGCGCCTCGATCGACACGGTAAAGGCTGTCTCGTGGCGCGAGGAATTATTGACCGCCATCATCGGCAGGCCCAGCCGGTCAATCCGCTCTGCGGTCATCGGCAGGCAAATCAGGCCGCGCCCGTGGGTGGCCATGAAATTCACCGCCTCAGGCGTGGCAAATTCTGCGGCAATCACCAGATCGCCCTCGTTCTCGCGGTCCTCATGATCCACGAGGATGAACATCCGGCCCTTGCGCGCCTCAGCGATGATTTCTTCGGTGGGCGCTATGGCGTGGCGCAGATCGGCCTCGACGGGGCCGGGTTTTTCAAACGGGATGGTGTCGGACATAAGCGCCCTCCGGGGTGTTGCAACCCGGCCCGGATACCGCAGCCGCGCGCCAATGGCCAGAGGGGATCGGTCCGTTACAGGCCTCCCAGCATCGCCATCACCCTCGCAAGGTCAGCGCGCGGCGGGTGATAGGCGGGATGTTCCAGCACCAGCGCCTTGCCCGTCGGAACCGGCAGATCAAAAGGCGCGATCAGGCTGCCATCATCCAGCGCCCCCTGCACAAGGCTCTGATGCCCCATCAGCACGCCAGCCCCGTGCCGCGCCTCTTCCAGTGCAATGGCATAGAGCGAATAGCGCGGCCCGGTGTTGGGCAGGCTGGTTTCCGACAGCGCCGCCTCTGCCCATTGCGCCCAATCCTCAGCCCAGAGCGCATCGTGCAACAGGGTTTCCCCCGCAAGATCACTGGGACTGTGCAGACGCGCGGCGACATCCGGCGCACAGACCGGCAAGATCACATCCTGCACCAGCACCCGTTCCCCCCGCGAACCGGTTGGCGACCGGATGAAAAGGCTGAGATCGAAAAGATCGCGCGCCAGATTGGGCGGGCTTTCAATGGCCGAGACGGAGATGCGCAGATCCGGTAGCCCCGCGCGCACCGCAGGCAGGCGCGGCGACAGCCAAAGCTGCGCCACACTGGGCAGCGCCGCGATATGCAGCGTGCCGTGCCGGGCGGCAGCGCGCAGCCCATGAACCGCCGCCCCCATCGCGTCAAACGCTGTGGCAAAGCCCGGCAGCGCCTCTGCCCCCAGCGCCGTCAACCGCACCCCCTGCGAGCGGCGTTCGAAAAGATCGCCCCCGATCCATGCCTCCAGCGCCCGGATATGCTGCGATATCGCGCCGGGGGTCACGCACAACTCTTCGGCGGCATTGGCAAAGCCACCCAGCCGGGCGGCCGCCTCAAAGGCGCGCAGCGCATTGAGCGGCGGTCCCTTGGGGCGTGGCGGAGATACAGACATTTTCTAGCCTTAGTTTTTCTATCCCGATTTTTATATAAACTGGTTTGCGCCCTCCAGCCAGCGCCGACATTCTGCGCAAAACTCAACATGAGGAGACCGCCATGACCCTTGCCCGCCGCCCTTGGGTGCCCGCAGAGTGCGAAAACCTGATCCAGACTCTTGCCGCCCGCACCGCCACAGAGTCCGCCGAGGCCATCGCCACGCGAATCGAGCTCCTTGCACAGGAGAACCGCCGCATTCACGAGGCCGAGTGTTTCAACCTCAACCCTGCCACCAACGTCATGAACCCGCGCGCCGAGGCGCTCTTGGCCTCTGGAATCGGGTCGCGCCCGTCGCTGGGCTATCCGGGCGACAAATATGAAATGGGGCTTGAGGCGATCGAGGAAATCGAGGTGATCGCGGCAGAACTGGCCGCCGAAATCTTTGGCGCGAAACATGCCGAAATCCGCGTGCCCTCGGGCGCGATTGCCAATCTCTACGCCTTCATGGCCACCTGCAAACCCGGCGATACAATCATCGCGCCCCCCGCCAGCATCGGCGGGCATGTGACCCATCACAGGGCAGGCTGTGCCGGGCTCTACGGGCTGCGCATCTTGGAGGCGCCGGTCAATGCCGATGGCTATACGGTCGATGTCGCAGGGCTGCGTGCGCTGGCCGAGGCCGAGCGCCCCCGGCTGATCACGCTGGGGGCCAGCCTCAACCTGCAGGAACACCCCGTGCGCGAGGTGCGCGCCATTGCCGATGACATCGACGCAAAGCTGCTGTTTGACGCGGCGCATCAATGCGGGATCATCGCCGGGGGCGCGTGGAAGAACCCCTTGGACGAGGGCGCGCATCTGATGACCATGAGCACCTACAAGAGCCTTGGCGGCCCTGCGGGTGGCCTGATCGTCACCAATGAGGCGGATTTGGCGGAACGGTTAGACGTCATCGCCTTTCCCGGTATGACCGCCAATTTCGACGCGGCCAAATCGGCGGCTCTGGCGGTGACGCTCTTGGATTGGCGGGTGCATGGGCGTGCCTATGCGGGCCAGATGATCGCGGTGGCGCAGGCGTTGGCCGAGGCGCTGGAGGCCGAGGGCCTGCCGGTCTTCAGCGCCGGAGGCATCGCCACGCAGTCGCACCAATTCGCCATCGCGGCGGCGGGGTTTGGTGGCGGTCAGGCGGCATCCAGGACGCTGCGCCGCGCGGGCTTTCTCGCCTGTGGCATCGGCCTGCCGATTGCCGCTGTGCCGGGCGATATGAACGGGCTTCGCATTGGCACGCCGGAACTGGTGCGATGGGGGATGACGCCAGCGGACGCCCCACGCATGGCCGGGCTGATCGCGCGGGCGCTGCGGGGCAATGACCCGGACGCGCTGCGCCCCGAAGTGTCAGATTGGCGGCAGAGCTTTGACCAGCTGCATTATGTGCAGTGACCCGGCTCATCACCGCAGGCGCGGGCTCGGGCGCGGTCAGGTGGTCCGGATCGGATACCTGTCCGGTTCGGCGAACACGTCGATCACCCGTGTGCCCGCCTTGATCATCGCGCCATGCACGACATCTGCGGGGATCGAATAGCTGTCACCCGGACCATAAACATTGGTCTTGCCCCCTATGGTAAATTCGATCTCGCCCGCCACCACCGTGCCCCATTGCGCCCCGTGACGATGCGGCGGCAATTCCATGTCCTTGAGAAAGGTAAAGAACACACAGAGCCCATGATCCGAACGGATCGCCCGTGTCTGAACCACGTCTTCGGGAAAGGGCACGTCGATTGGCGGAAAGCCCATGATGAAATCGGGAAAGCGCATTTGCATCTCCTCATTGCTTGGTGGGGTCCAGCATGAGTCGCAAAAATCAACAGCGCAAAGGATTAATGCAGTTTCTTGCGGATGCGCTGTACCATCCACCACACCAGCGCGATCACCGGAAGGGTCACGGCGGCGGTGATCATGCCCTTGCTTACACCCAGCGGATCAGCCAGCGGATAGAGCAGGTAGCCCGCCAGCGACACCGCGTAATAGCTGATCGCCACCACCGACAGGCCCTCGACGGTCTTTTGCAGCCTGAGTTGCAGGTCGGCGCGTTTGTCCATGCTCTCCAACAGCGCCTGATTCTGCGCGCTGCGTTCCACATCGACGCGGGTGCGCAGCAATTCGCCCGCCCGCATCGCCCGGTCGGCCATCGCCGCCAGCCGATCCTTGGTGGCGCGCACAGTGCGCATTGCCGGATCATACCGGCGCATCATGAATTCCGCGAATGTCTGACGCCCCTCAAAGCGGTCCTCGCGCAGCACCGCAATGCGTTGATGCACGATCTGTTCATAGGCCGCCGTCGCCCCAAAGCGGAACGAGGATTGCGCCACCAGCGCCTCAAGCTCGGCCGAGACCCGCAAGAGGCTTTGCAGGGTCTCTTCCGCCGGCTGGCTGCCGCCGGTCATGTCGTTGATGAGACGGCTCAACTGGCTATCGGTTTCGCCCATCTGGCGGCCCATCTCGCGGACGCGGGCAAAGCCCAGCATCGACATCGCCTTGTAGGTCTCGACCTCACACAGGCGTTGCACCACACGGCCAATCCGGCGCGCGCCGGTCGCCGGGGCGACATGCAGCGAGAACCGCAAATGCCCCGCCGGATCAATCCGGAAATCGCCCGCCATCACGGCGGCATCATCCAGCACCCGCGCCACCGCCACGCTTTCCGATACAAACCACTGGTCGATCTCGTCGCGCGTCGCCTCGCGGCTCTTCCACGGGATCACCCGTATCATCGCAGAGGTGACGCGCAGCCCCGGCGCCTCGGCCAGCCAGTCTTTGGGAAACACCTCGAAATCCGCCGGATCAAAAGGCCGCGCGCTGACCCCGTCGGTAAAGACGGTATAGGTCACCATCTCGGTATGGCTCTCCCATTTCAGGCTGTGCCGCCCGATCTGGCCGGAATAATGCGTGGCGCCGGGCTGCGGATGCTTGGCCCCGTAACGATCCAAAAGCGCGGTCAGATGCGCGAGATCCGCCGTCCGGTCGCGCTTGGCCGCGTCATGCGGTTGCTTGACGGCCAGAAAAACCGCAGTGCACGGCGCGTCGAGTGACGGAAAAGGCCGCGCATGCAGCTCATTGGCCATCTCATAGCGCAGTGGGTGATCCTGAATGGGGGGCATGCGCCGTTCTCCTGATCCTGAGCGCTCCATACCGCGCCGCGCCCCGGTGAAAAAGGGTTTTTTCCTGTATCACCAAGGATTTAGCGGAACACAAATGTATACCGCCCGCGCTTTAGGCTTCACTGTTCCCAAAATACTCAATTTCAGGCGTCCGCCAAAGGCGAAAGCGATGAAAAAAGGGCGCCGCCTTTCGGCCACGCCCTTTGCTGTCTCATATCCCCAAGGATCAGTCGATCTTGGGCAAAAGGCTCGACAGGCTCGCCTTGGCGTCGCCATAGAACATCCGCGTGTTGTCCTTGTAAAAGAGCGGGTTCTCGATGCCGGAATAGCCGGTGCCCTGCCCGCGCTTCGACACAAACACCTGCTTGGCCTTCCAGCATTCCAACACCGGCATCCCGGCGATGGGGCTGTTGGGATCGTCCTGCGCCGCCGGGTTCACGATGTCGTTCGAACCGATGACGATGGCCACATCCGTATTGGGGAAATCCTCGTTGATTTCGTCCATTTCCAGCACGATGTCATAGGGCACCTTGGCCTCGGCCAAGAGCACGTTCATATGCCCCGGCAAGCGGCCTGCAACCGGATGGATGGCAAAACGCACGGTCTTGCCCTTGGCCCGCAGTTTCGAGGTCAGTTCAGAGACTGCCCCCTGCGCCTGCGCCACCGCCATGCCATAGCCCGGAATGATGATGATGCTGTCCGCCTCGTTCAGCGCCGTGGCGACGCCATCGACGTCAATCGCGATCTGCTCGCCCTCAACCGCCATCTGCTCGCCTGCCGGGCCGCCAAAGCCGCCCAGAATGACCGAGATGAACGAGCGGTTCATCGCCTTGCACATGATGTAGCTCAGGATCGCACCGGACGAGCCGACCAGCGCGCCGACCACGATCAAGAGGTCATTGCCAAGGCTGAAGCCAATCGCCGCTGCCGCCCAGCCCGAGTAGCTGTTGAGCATCGAGACCACCACCGGCATATCCGCGCCGCCGATCCCCATGATCAGGTGATAGCCGATGAAGAACGCGAGAAGCGTCATCACCACCAGCGTCCAGATACCGGCATCATTGAAATACATGACGCCCAGAACCACCGACAGGAACGCCGCCCCGGCATTGAGCATATGCCCGCCCGGCAGCTTCTTGGCGGCTGTGTCAACCTTGCCCGCCAGTTTGCCAAAGGCGATGATCGAGCCGGTAAAGGTCACGGCCCCGATAAAGACGCCCAAGAACACCTCGACCCGCAGGATCGCCACCTCGACGCTGGTTTTCTTGGCCAGCACGGCGGCAAAGCCCTCTAGCCCCTTGCGGGCTGTGTCGTCCATCGCCAGCACGCGGCCCAGTTCGATATCGGCGTTAAAGCCGACGAACACCGCCGCGAGGCCCACAAGGCTGTGCATCGCCGCCACAAGCTGCGGCATTTCGGTCATCTGCACCCGTGTGGCGACAACATAGCCAATCGCGCCACCCGCAGCGATCAGCACCAGCGACAACAGCCAGAGCCCGGCACCGGGGCCAATGAGCGTGGCGACAACCGCCAGCGCCATGCCCGCCATGCCATACCACACCGCGCGCTTGGCGCTTTCTTGTCCCGAGAGACCACCCAGAGAGAGGATGAAGAGGATGGCCGCCACCACATAGGCAGCCGTCGTGAAACCGTAATCCATGATCCTCTACTCCTTATGACTTCTGGAACATGGCGAGCATGCGCCGGGTGACGAGGAAGCCACCGAAAATGTTGATCCCGGCCATAAAGACCGACAGCGCCGCCAGCAGGATCACGAGGAAAGACCCCGACCCGATCTGCATGAGAGCGCCCAGAATGATGATCGACGAGATCGCGTTGGTCACTGCCATCAGCGGCGTGTGCAGCGAATGCGACACGTTCCAGATCACTTGGAAGCCGACAAAGACCGCCAGCACAAAGACGATGAAATGCTGCATAAAGCTTGCGGGGGCCACCAGACCCACACCCAAGAGCAGCATCGCACCGACCGCAAGAAGCGTGACCTGTTGCTTGGTCTGCGCCTTGAACGCCGCCATTTCCGCCGCGCGTTTTTCTTCTGCGGTCAGTTCCTTGACTTTTTCCTTGGGCTTTTGCGCCGCAATCGCCGCAACCTTGGGCGGCGGTGGCGGGAAGGTGACAGCGCCCGCATGCGCCACCGTGGCCCCCCGGATCACGTCATCTTCCATGTTGTGATTGACCTTGCCGTCCTTGTCGGGGGTGAGGTCAGTCATCATATGGCGAATGTTGGTGGCGTAGAGTGTCGAGGATTGCGCCGCCATCCGGCTTGGGAAATCGGTATAGCCGATGATGGTCACGCCATTGTCGGTGACGATCTTTTGGTCCATCACCGTCATTTTGCAGTTGCCGCCCTTTTCGGCGGCAAGGTCCACGATCACCGAGCCGGGCTTCATCGCCTTGACCATATCCTCGGTCCAAAGCTCGGGGGCTTCGCGGTTGGGGATCAGCGCCGTGGTGATGACGATATCCATCTCCGGGGCCAGTTCACGGAACTTGGCCAGCTGCGCCTCACGGAACTCGGGGCTGGAAACCGAGGCATAACCGCCGCTGGCGGCGCCGTCCTGCTGCTCTTCCTTGAAATCGAGATAGACGAATTGCGCGCCCATCGATTCGACCTGCTCGGCCACTTCGGGCCGCACGTCGAACGCATAGGTGATCGCCCCAAGGCTGGTTGACGTGCCGATGGCGGCCAGACCCGCCACACCCGCGCCCACAATCAGCACCTTGGCCGGGGGCACCTTGCCCGCCGCTGTGATCTGGCCGGTAAAGAAGCGGCCAAAATTATTACCTGCCTCGATCACCGCGCGGTAGCCCGCGATATTGGCCATGGACGACAGCGCGTCCATCTTTTGCGCGCGGCTGATGCGCGGCACCATGTCCATGGCGATGACCGACGCACCCTTGTCGGCGAGAAGCTTCATCTGCGCCTCATTCTGCGCAGGCCAGAAGAAGGAGATCAGAAGCTGACCTTCGCTCAGGCGCTTGGCCTCTGTATCATTCGGGGGGCGCACCTTGGCGACGACATCAACCGCCTTGTAAAGGGCGGCTGCGGTCTTGATCACCTCGACGCCTGCCGCCTCATAGACCGCGTCCGAGAATCCGGCGGCGGCACCTGCGCCGCTCTCGATGGCGCAGTCATAACCCAACTTTTGCAGTTGCAGGGCCGACTCAGGCGTCATGGCGACCCGATTCTCGCCCTCAAAAACTTCCTTTGGCGTTCCGATCTTCAATGCTGTCTCCCCCTCTGGCAGATGACGTGTTCTAATGGCCCCGCATCTGCGGCATGCCGGTTTCCTTGTCCCGAAGGTCGTTATTTCACACTATTTCGTGAGTGACGAGATCAAGATTGTCGCGGGTTCTACACCCAACGTCTGGTTTTTTCGCAGTATCGCGCAAAATCCATGCGAAATTTGCGGCGCATACGGTCCTCTTCCGGGATAATGAAGCGTTTTTCAATCACCCAAACGAAAATTGGAATCAGCGGCAGCGCCAGAACTGCGTCCCAGCGCAGAATCAGTCCCGCGAGAATCAGTGTGTCCCCAAGATAGATCGGATTGCGCGAACGGCGGAAAATACCGGACTGAATCACCCGCTCGGGCGTTTCATGCGGGACGATGGTGGTCTTGTGGCGACGAAACTCCATCGCGGCCATGGCGATGAGCACAATACCACCCCCCACCAAGAGCCCTCCGGCCAGATCTGCCCCGACCTCGCCAAAGCCAAGCCCCATGGCATAGTGGCTGGACTGCCCCCATGCGAGAGCAAGAAACCCCGCAAGCCACACGGGCGGCATGTCGATCCATTTGAGCATGTGCCTGTTCCGGCCCCTCTGCGGTTGTCTCTTGATCAGGAACAGCTAGAGTAACGTCAGAAATCTCGGAGGCAAGATGGCAGTTGAAGGCAAACACGCATTGGTGACCGGCGGCGGCAGCGGCATTGGTCTTGCGATTGCTCGCGCGCTGGCTGCGGCGGGCGCACAGGTGACGATCACCGGACGCCGCGCGGCGCTGCTGGAAGAGGTGGCGGGGGACGGCCTGCATCCGCTGGCCATGGATGTGATGATCGAGTCGCAGGTTGTCACCGGCGTCGCGCATGCCGTGGCCGCGCGCGGTCCGGTGCAGATCTGCATCCCCAATGCCGGGATTGCCGAGGGTCGCGCCCTGCACAAGACCGACGCCGCGTTCTGGCGGCTGGTGATGGCCACCAATCTCGACGGGGCCTTTTACACGGTGCGCGAATGCCTTGGCGACATGCGCAAGGCCGATTGGGGCCGGGTGATCGCGATTTCGTCGATTGCCGGGATCAAGGGGCTCAAGGGCGCTGCGGCCTATAGCGCCAGCAAACACGGGATGATCGGTCTTATCCGGGCGCTGAGCGAGGATTATCTGGGAACAAACCTGACATTCAACGCGATTTGCCCCGGCTATGTGGACACCGAAATCGTCAGCCGCAACGTGACTACGATAGCCGAGCGCGCAGGGGTCTCTGAAACGCAGGCCCGCGCGATGATGGTCGAGGCCAACCGCCACAAGCGGCTGATCTCGCCTGACGAGGTGGCGCAAGCGGTGCTCTGGCTCTGCGGTCCGGGATCGCAAAGTGTCAACGGTCAGGCCATTGAAATTGCAGGCGGGCAATTCTGACTTAGTGGCTTTTCTTGCCCCTGTCGGGGCGCGTTCTGGCCTCTGCCCTTCTTCTTAGAGCGCATAGTCGGGGGCGTTCCGGGGGGCCTGAACCGTCCGGTTTTAGACACAATCGTCTAAATTTCTCCTGAATCCGCGCCCATTGCAGCCGCAGACGCTGTGTATCCAGTTTGGAAACAACAGGGTACCAGTACTATGCCAACGACTTTTAATTGGATCTTTTTAGGCACCGAAACGGATTTTCTTGATCCGACCGAAGGCAACAGCGATGCCGAGAACGCGGCACTGTTCCTGAACCGCACCTATGGCAGCGCGATTGCCCCGCTCTATCAGAGCATCAGCAACGTCACCACGAACGACAATGGCGGCGCGGCGGGTGCGCTTGATATGAACAATTCCGTCAGCAATGACACGTTTACCACGGATATTGGGGCAGGCACGCAGACCTTCATTTTTGACGGGCTGACCGTTTTCAACGCCACGATCACCTATGCCAATGGCACGACAGCACAGGTGACAGCAGTTCTGGCGCAATCCACAACCGGTGAATTGTTTCTGGCCCCCGAGATCGGCTTTAACTCTGATGTAACCGCTTATGAGGCCGGGCCAATCGTCTCAATCACGCTCGACAGCGTCAATGCCAGCACCAACACCAATCTTGCAGACGACCGGCTGGCGCAGGCTTGGGATGACGGGCTGATCGAGGGCACCGGCGGCAATGATCTGATAAATGGCGGCTATATCGAGCCCATCGCCTCGGGTTCGGACCGGGTGGACAATGGTGACGGGCTGAGCGGGCCGGGCCTCAACGATGATGTGATCGACGCGGGCGCGGGCAATGACACGGTGCTGGCCGGGCTTGGCAACGATTCTGTCCTTGGCGGCACCGGCGCCGATAGTTTGGGCGGCGAGACCGGCAATGACACGCTGTTGGGTCAGGACGGGGCCGATACGCTGATCGGTGGGGCGGGCGATGACAGCCTTGTGGGCGGCACTGGCAATGACGTGCTCTACGGCGATGGCGGCACCGCCGAAAGCTGGAGCTACGAGGTCTACACCCGCAATTTCACCTCGGCCGATGGGCAGGCCTTCACCACCGAGAGCGGCACATTGGCCGGGTCAGGCACCGCGGGCACCTTTGATGTCACCGGGCATGGCCAACAGGCGACGGGCCAGAACAACCCGAGCGATTTCGGGGTCATCTATACCTCGAACCTGATTGCCACGGATGACGGCGTTTACCGGTTCGCGACCACGTCTGACGATGGCTCGACCATCCGCATTTTCGACAGCAACGGCAACCCGCTCACCTTCACCAACCAGAATGGGACAACCGGATCCTTTCTCGACAACGATTTTCATCAGTCTGCAACCACCCGCTGGGGCGAGGTGACGCTTGAGGCAGGCCAAAGCTACTCCATCGAAGTGCGCTATTGGGAAAACGTTGGTGGCAATTCGCTCTCGGGTACGGTCACGCTGCCCGGCGGCGCGGTGCAGGATCTGGCCACCAGCCCGCTCATCGTGGGCAGCGACGCCATTGTGGGCAATGATTACCTCGATGGCGGCGCGGGGGCTGACCTGCTGTTTGGTGAGGGCGGCAATGACACGCTGATCGCAGGCGAGAATGACACGCTCTATGGTGGCGATGGTGATGATCTCTTTGTCATCGAGACCCCCGCCGAGACCGGAACAGGCACGATCACCATCGTCGGCGGCGAAGGCGGAGAGACGGGTGGCGACACGCTCTTTCTCTCGCCCGAAGCGAGCAAGGCAGACATCACCTTTAGCAACCCCGATGATGCGGCAGGCGGGTTGTCGGGCACATTCACACTCAGCGATGGGACGCTGGTCAGCTTCTCGGAGATCGAGAACATCATCTGTTTCACCCCCGGCATCCATATTCTGACGCCACAGGGCGAGCGCCGTGTCGAGAGCCTGCGCGCAGGGGATCTGGTGATCACCCGTGATCACGGACCACAGCCCATCCGCTGGATTGGCCGTCGCACGGTGCCGGGGCTGGAGCGGTTCGCGCCGGTGCGTGTGGCCGCCCATGTGCTTGACGGCGCGCGCACGTCGCTCTTGGTCTCGCCTCAGCATCGGTTTCTTTTCACCGGCTACAAGGCAGAGTTGCTGTTTGGGTGCGACGAAGTTCTGATTGCCGCCATGCATCTGGTGGATGGGCACGCCGTCACGCAGGTCGAGCAAGAGGCGGTGACCTATATCCATGTCATGTTCGACCGGCACGAGGTGATCTATGCCGAAGGCGCCGCGACCGAAAGCTTTCACGCAGGCAATATTGGCATGTCGGCAATTTCAGCCCAAGCCCGGGAAGAACTGTTCGCAGTATTTCCCGAGTTGCGCAGCAATCCCAACACCTATGGCGAGACCGCCCGCCCCTGTCTCAAGCGGCACGAGGCGCGGCTTTTACACCCCTGCGCTGACGGCCCTAAATTCCGCCGCACACAGGCCGTTACAGTATCTGAATGAGGAAAGGGAAAGACCAAACGGCAGGATTAACGGGACCCTAAAGAATACTGTGTACGGTCGGCGAGGTCGTCTCTTGGATCATTGGCCCGCCGTCGAAGAAGTGAGTTTTCATGATAAAAATCCAACACTTGATCTTTTGCGATGTGCGCAACTCTGCAATGCGCGCTGCCTTGGGGGTCATGCACCACGCGTTCAATTTTGATCAGGCCCCAACACCCTACGGGTGATGGCTCACTGCGATATGGCTGCGGTCATGCCGCCCCGGTTTATCCCCCTGCGCAGCGCGTCACAGCCGCGCCCCGACCCGAAAGACAACGAGTTCTCTGAGAATGGCCACGACCTTTGATCTCTTCCGGCTTGGAATTGCCCCTCAGATCGACACGATCGAGGGCAATCTCACATCAGAGAATCACGCGGCGCTGAACGGTCTGGTGTTTGGCAGCGCGCTGGACCCGGTGTCGAGCAATCTCACGTCGCTGTCTCCGTCAACGGCTTTGTTCACGACCTATGCCGGTGGCCCCTTATCGGATGCCTATGATACCAACAATTTTCTGATCAACGAACAGTTCATCATCGCTGGCGTGACGCTGACGCATGATGCAACGATGAAGTTCAACAGTTCGGTGATCACCTACACAGATGGCACCACCGCTACCGTCAATGCGATCGTGATGCAGGACACCAGCGGCAATCTCTATCTGCTCCCTCCGCCGACAGGACCAGACGCCTATTCAGCCGCTCTTGAGGCAAAACCGATCCTGTCGGTCACCTTGGGCATTGCCGCACCCGCGAACGGCACAGATGTCTATAGCATGATCGCGGATCGTTATGTCCTGAATGTGCAGGATTATGTGGTCGAGGGAACAGCAGGCAGCGATCTGATCGACATCACCTATCTGGGCGATCCTGAAGGTGACAGGATTGACGACACAGACAATCTGGCCGGAACCAATGATGACCTCGTCCTTGCAGGGGCCGGCAATGACACGGTGCGCGCCGGGGCCGGGAACGATACGATTTTCGGCGAGGACGGCAACGATGTGCTGGATGGCGGCGCGGGCAACGATCGCCTCTCTGGCGGAGCGGGCAATGACACCCTGATCGGCGGGGCGGGGGCGGATACGCTGCACGGCGATACCGGTCTTGATATTGTGGATTACTCTGCATCCTCCGAGGCCGTTAACGTCGATTTATCAACCGAAAGCTACAGTGGCGGCGATGCGACAGGCGACACTGGCAATGGCGTGGATGGCGTAATAGGAACGGCCTTTAATGACACGCTGACCGGCTATGACGGCATCTATGACGGCGGCACGACGACCAATTACCTCGACGGCGGCGCGGGTGACGATTTCATCGACGGGCGCGACGGGGCCGATACTCTGATCGGTGGCAGCGGCAATGATACGATTCTCGGCGGTGGCGGTAATGACAGCGTCCTGGGGGGCGCTGGCAATGACAGTCTCATTGGCGGCAGCGGCGCCGATACGCTGTTTGGCGGCAGCGGCGATGACACCCTGATTGTCACTCAGGGGGACAGCGCCAAGGGTGAAGACGGCGATGATTTCTTTGTCCTGACAAAAAACCCCGGCGAAACCGAGACCAACACCATCTCGATCATCGGCGGCGAGGGCGGCGAGACCAAGGGCGACACGCTCTGGCTGGGTGAATTCGCCCAAAAATCGGACATCACCTTTTCCAACGAGAACGATGCGGAGGGTGGCCTCTCGGGCAGTTTTGCCATGACCGACGGAACGGTCGTGACTTTCTCTGAGATCGAGAACATCATCTGCTTTACCCCCGGCGCGCGCATTCTGACACAATGGGGCGAACGCCCCGTCGAGAGTCTGCGACCGGGTAGCATGGTGGTGACCCGCGATCACGGGCTGCAGCCTGTGCGTTGGGTCGGCACACGCACGGTGTGCGGGCGTGGTGATTTTGCACCGATATCGGTCGCCTCTAGCGTCATGGGCGGGCACACGGCGCTGTTGGTTTCACCGCAACACCGGCTGCTCTTTACCGGCTATCAGGCTGAGCTACTCTTTGGCGAGCGCGAAGTTTTGATTGCGGCCAAGCATATGGTCAACGGGCATGATGTGATCGCCAGCCCCCGCGACGAGGTGACCTATATCCACATTATGTTCGACCGGCATGAGATCATTTACGCCGATGGCATCGGCACAGAGAGCTTTTATGCCGGAGATATGGCCCTGGGCGCAGTAGAGGCTGCGGCGCGCGAGGAACTGTTCACAATCTTCCCGGAACTGCGCAGCGCGCCGGGCCAGCACCGTACCACCGCCCGCACCTGTCTGCGGCAGCACGAGGCAAAGCTTTTGTGCGTCATGGACGACAAAGAGGTGGCCTGATCCCGCTCAGGCCGTTTTAAGGAGCGGGGTCGCCTGCCCTGCGGCCCACGCCCGCACCGCATCGCCAAAGGCGGAAAAGAGTGGTCGGCTCACGGGATCATGCGCGGCATTGTATTCGGGGTGCCATTGCACTGACAGCGTGAAACCGGGTGCCCCGTCGATATAAAGCGCCTCGGGTGTGCCGTCACACGCCCAGCCGTCGATCACCACGTCACGACCGGGGGTCAGGATGCCCTGGCCGTGCAGCGTGTTGGTCATCACCTCGTCGGCCCCCATCAGACGATGGAACACATTGCCAGAGCTAAACCGCACCTTGTGGCGCAGTGCGAACTGTTCCTCCATCGTACCATCGGGCGGCATGCGGTGGTTGTCCCGCCCCGGCAGATCGCGGATTTCAGGATGCAGCGTGCCGCCCATGGCGACATTCATCTCTTGAAAGCCCCGGCAGATCCCAAAAATGGGTTGCCCCCGCTCGATACAGGCGCGCGCCAATGGCAGCGTGATCGCATCACGGGCCCGATCAAAGGCGCCATGCGCCTCGGTCGCGGCCTCGCCATATTCCTCGGGGTGGACATTAGGCCGCCCGCCGGTAAGCAGGAAGCCGTCACACACCTCCATCAGTTCCGCGACAGAAACATAGCGCGGATCGGCCGGGATGATCAGCGGCATACAGCCCGCGACATCGGCAATCGCAGATGAATTGATCGTGCCGCCCGCATGGGTCGGGTATCGGTTGTCGATCTGATACTGGTTGGCGATGACGCCAACGACGGGGCGTTTCATTTTTGTCTTTCCGGGCTGCGCCGTGTTTCCGCTCATTTGCCTAAAATATAGCGGGGAATGGAATAACAAAACATCCATTAACGCACATATTTCCGTGCACCGATGCGGATTTGCCCAAAATTCTTGCACGGTTTGTTCATCTTTCGCGGGCAATTGTGGCACCGTGGGCGGGGGCCCCGTTACCGGTCACACGCATCCCGACCGGCCGGGCCATCCTCGTCCACACCAGCCGCCTTGCGATGGCGTCGACAGCGCGCGCTGCAATGGCGCACCTCGTCCCCTATACGCGCCCGAGCAACGCCCCGGACCAGCCCCACGGGCGGTGCAAATATTCAACCGGCACCGCCGCCAACTCGGGGAGCCACCGGCGGATAAATCCCCGCTCGGGTCTTGATCCAGCCGCGCGGCAGGGGTCAGCGCCGGATAATCCTGCGCCCGCAAATAGCGCTTGAACCAGAGAATGACGGGCCGTTCCGGGCCGCTGCAAATCGAGGCGGACGGCCCACAGGAAAGCCCCATTGCAGCCCCGCGCGCCAACCCCTAGGGTCGCGCCAAAGCCATAGGAGAGCGCCATGAAAGATGCAGCCCCGCAGCCGATTTACCTCAAGGATTATACCGCCCCCGCATATCTTGTGGATGCGGTGCATCTGACGTTTCGCCTTGCCCCGCATGCCACGCGCGTCCTCAGCCGCATTGCATTTCGCCCCAATCCGGATGCCATATCGCGGGAATTTTTCCTGCATGGCGAGGCGCTGCGCCTGATTTCCGCGCGCATCGACGGGGCCGAAATCACCCCGGACGTGACAGCAGAGGGCCTGCGCGCCAACGTCCCCGACGCGCCCTTCACCTTTGAGGCCGAAGTCGAGATTGATCCGGGCCATAACACAGCACTTGAGGGGCTCTATATGTCGAACGGCATGTATTGCACCCAATGCGAGGCCGAGGGCTTTCGCAAGATCACCTATTACCCCGACCGTCCCGATGTGATGAGCGTTTTCTCCGTGCGGATCGAGGGGTCAGAGCCGGTCATGCTGTCCAATGGCAACCCGGTGGCACAGGGCGAGGGCTGGGCCGAATGGCACGATCCATGGCCGAAACCGGCCTATCTCTTTGCCCTCGTCGCCGGCGATCTGGTGGCGCATGCCGATCAGTTCACCACCCGTTCAGGGCGCAATGTTGACCTCAACATCTGGGTGCGACCGGGGGACGAGGACAAATGCGCCTTTGGCATGGAGGCGCTGAAGGCGTCGATGACATGGGACGAAGAGGTGTATGGCCGCGAATATGACCTCGATCTCTTCAACATCGTTGCCGTGGACGATTTCAACATGGGCGCGATGGAGAACAAGGGCTTGAACATTTTCAACTCTTCTTGCGTCTTATCCACCGCAGAGACCGCCACAGATGCCAATTTCGAACGTATTGAGGCAATCATCGCGCATGAGTATTTCCACAACTGGACCGGCAACCGGATCACCTGTCGCGACTGGTTTCAGCTTTGCCTCAAAGAAGGTCTGACGGTCTATCGCGACAGTCAGTTCACCTCGGATCTGCGCTCGGCCCCGGTCAAACGGATCTCGGATGTGATCGCGCTGCGCGCCCGGCAATTCCGAGAGGATAACGGCCCGCTGGCCCATCCGGTGCGACCCGAGAGCTTTATTGAAATCAACAACTTCTACACCGCAACAGTCTATGAAAAGGGCGCAGAGTTGATCGGCATGCTCAGGCGTCTGGTGGGCGATGCAGCCTATCGCGAGGCGCTCGATCTCTACTTCTCCCGCCACGATGGGCAGGCCTGCACCATCGAGGATTGGCTACAGGTGTTCGAGAATGTCACAGGCCGCGACCTGAGCCAGTTCAAGCTTTGGTATTCCGAGGCAGGCACGCCCCGGCTGCGTGTCGAGGAAGAGTTCAACAATGGCAGCTACACACTTCATTTTGAACAGAAAACTCCGCCGACACCGGGACAGGATGTAAAACAACCGCGTGTCATCCCGATTGCCGTGGGCCTGCTCGGCCCCAATGGCGACGAGGTGCAGGAAACCCGTATTCTGGAGATGACCGAAGCGCAGCAAAGCTTCACCTTCGATGGATTAGCATCGCGCCCCATCCCCTCGATTCTGAGAGATTTTTCCGCCCCGGTGATCCTCGAGCACGAGAGCAGCAATGCCGAGCGCGCCTTTCTTCTGGCGCATGACACCGATCCCTTCAACAAATGGGAAGCGGGGCGTGCCCTCGCCCGTGCCGGCCTCATCGCGATGATCGTTGAGGGGGCAGCGCCTGACGCCGCCTATCTCGATGCGATTGCCCGTGTCGCCCGCGACGAAACGCTCGATCCTGCCTTTCGCGCGCTGGCGCTTGGCCTGCCCTCTGAGGATGATCTGGCGCAGGCGCTGTTTGACGCCGGGCACACGCCCGATCCGCAGGCGATCTGGCAAGCGCTGGAAACCCTGCGTGATGCCCGTGCGCAGGCGCTCGAAGGCATCCCCGCCGATCTCTACAGCCGCCATCAGGTCACGGCCCCCTACCGCCCCGACCCCGATCAGGTGGGCGCACGGGCGCTGGCCAATGCGGCACTGGCAATGCTCACCCGCCGCGATGGCGGGGCGCGGGCGCAGGCACAGTATGACGCCGCCGACAACATGACGCAGCAATTGGCGGCGTGGTCCTGTCTCTTGCAGGCGGGTGCAGGCGACCGCGCCACAGAGGCGTTTTATGCACAGTGGAAACATGACCGGCTGGTGATCGACAAATGGTTCAGCCTGCAAATCGTGCAGGCCGCACCCGAACGCGCGGCAGAGGTGGCCAAGGCCTTGATACAGCATGCCGATTTCACCCTGCGCAATCCCAACCGCTTTCGCGCCACTTTGGGTGCGCTCACCATGTCACCCGCAGGGTTTCACCATGTTTCGGGGCGCGGCTATCGCCTGCTTGCGGATATGCTCATTCAGCTTGATCCGCTCAATCCGCAGACCACGGCGCGGATGTGTTCGGCGTTCGAGACATGGCGGCGCTATGATCCGGTACGTCAGGGGATGATCGCAGCAGAGCTGGGCCGTATCCTCGCCACGCCGGGACTGAGCCGGGACACAACCGAAATGGTGGGGCGGATACGGGCGGCCTGAAAGGGGGGACGCAGGGGGCTGTTGCTGACATGCGCAACCAGCACCAAAGCGCGCGATCAAGCCCACAGGGCGCCGCGCCTCACTCCACCACCCGCGCCACCCGCGCAGGCCGCGCGCGCGGGCGCACCGACGACAACGGCTTGCAATAGCTTTGGGCCCGCGTCCAGCGCTGCATATCCTCACGTTTCGAGGCGCTGTGCAGCGGTCCCCAATCGGCGGCCACCCCGCGCATGCCCTCGGACACAACCCCGTCGCGCGTCACCGTATGCGCCATGATGCGGATCGCGCAGGACAGGTTGTCGGGCCCGTGCCGCAATGCCTCGCCGCTACCTGCCCGGCACTTATAGCCACGCGCCGTGGAGGGCAGAATCTGCAACAGCCCGTGCCAACGTCCGCCGCCGCCAATTGCCTTGGGATCATAGGTGCTCTCATGCTTGGCCAGCGCTGACAGAAACCCCACCCAAAAGGCACGGCGGCGGGACGCGTTCCCGGATGTATAGGCCGGGCACCACGCCGCGATATCGCGCGGTACATTTTGAATGAGCGGCGCACCATGCGCCTTGAGCGCCGATAATGCGCTGCGGGTCAAAAGCGGCGCATCGCTGCGATGCTCCCACCGCGTGCGCGGAATATTGCCGTCGCGCACCGGCGGAATTTGCGCCATAACACCAACTTTCCCTTCCTGAGCAAACCCCGGAAGTGAGAAAAACACAATGAAAACAATGGATATAATTCCCTTCATCCGACAATTCTGGCGCAATGCGGATCACATGGCAACGCCCTGAGAGACCCGCACAAATTCCCTGCCTTCACCCAAGCATTGCCCTCTTTTGGTCGAAATCCGGCGGCACATTCCTCCAGACCAAGAGCGCGGGAGACATCATGCCGTTTGAACCGATTTCCAAGCCGGAGCCGATTGATCCCACCCCACGCAAGCGTCGGGCACAGGCGGCAGGACGATGGCCCGATCTTTTGGGCCTGTTGCGGCGCAGGCCGGAAACCGATCTCGACATCCTGACCAAGCGTATCCTGCTGCCCTCGCTGCCGGTCACAGACGAGGAAATGGCCCGCGCCATGCATCAGGACCGTGGTCAGAAACTGGCCCGGCAAGAGATGTGGCCGGAACTGGCGCAACTGATTGAATATACCGATGCGGGGCGGCTGCGCACGCCCGGCGGCGAGAATGCAACAACGCTCCTGGCTGTGGGCGCCCGCGCCGATGTGGTCGCCGCCGCCGAGGATGCGTTGCACGACGGCACAGAGCCGGACCCCTCCGGCATTGACGCGCTGGAAGAGGTGCAGGCAGAGTTCCCCGAGAGCTATCCTTGCGCGCTTATCGCAGCATTGGCCCATATCGACATTGGCTGGGCATGGCGCGCCACCGCCACCGACCGCACCCGTCCGGCGCATGAGCTGCGCTTTCTCGAACATTTCAAACGGGCCGAAGACATGCTCGCCCCGTTTGACGGTGTCGATCTCGATGCCCCCTCACTGGCCAGCGCGCAATGTGCGCTGTTGGCCTCGCGACGCCAGCCGGGGATGCGCGTGGCCGATGATTATGAGCGGTTGATCGACCTGGACCCCGACAGCCCACGCCACATGCGCGCCCTCGGCGAGGCGCTCTTGCCCGCGCGCTATGGCAGCTACGAAGTGCTTGATCTTGAGGCGCGGCGCACCGTCTCGCGCACCGCCGAGATATGGGGCACAGGGGCCTATACATGGGTCTATCTCGATGCGCTGGCGACGGATTCTAATGCGTTGGCGCAGCTCGACGGCGATTTCTTTGTGGACGGGCTGCGCGATATCGTCGCCCGCCGCCGCGATCAACATGTGATCAACCAGCTTTCGGCCTTTTGCGGCATTGTGATGGCGCCCAAGACCGGCAAACAGCGCCTCTCAGGCCCGGTCGAGGCCACGCGCCGCCAGATTCATGACTGTCTGGATTGGCTGCTCGAGAACCATTTGCAGGAATTGCATCCGCTCATCTGGTCGCAAACCCTGCTTAGCCCCGGCCTGACACCCGCGCTGCCGTCTCGGCGGGCGCTGGTCGCCAAGGGGCGTCAAACCGCCTTGCGCGTCATCGCGCAACGCTTTGCCGAAGATATCGAGGACGGCAGCTCGATCGCCTTCTCAAGCTCGGGCATGTACCGTCTGCCCGCGCTCTGACCGTGATCAGAAATGCGCCTTGGGCTCATCCGGTTTGCCCGCCGCAATCGCCAAAACCCCGGCCAGTGCGGTGAACCCCAGCGGGAACATGGTAAAGACGTTAAAGCCAAAGGCGTAATACATCAGCCCGGACGACACGAGCAGCAAAAGCCCGCCCCAGAGCGCGCGCATCTTGGCCATCGCCCCGCCAGCAATTGCCAGAAGCGGCGCGAGAAAACTCGCGCTGCGGATCAAGGCCGGGTCCGTCACCTGATCAAACAGCCCCTCCACCTCTCCGACCCGGTTGATCACCTCGGTATAGCCATAGCTGAAAAACCCGACCAGCACCGCCAGACAGCCGCCGATCACCCCCAATACCATTGCCGCGCTACGCATCCGCTCGCCTCCTAAACCTGCTGGACCTGATATAGGCCCTCACGCCGCCTTACCCAAGCAGCGCGTCCTGGCTATCCTTGCCCCAGCCCAGATAGAGCATGCCCTGCGCATCAATCAGCGGTCGTTTCATCAGCGTCGGATGCTCAGACAAGAGCGTCAGAGGATCGCGGGCGCGGGCATCTTCGCTCAGACCTCGCCATGTGGTCGATTGCCGATTCACCAGCGCCGCGCCAAACTGCGCCAGCGCCGCCTCTGCCACCTCTTTGGGCAATCCCTGTGCCCTGACGTCATGAAACGTCACATTTTCCAACGATTTCAATGCCTTTCGGCAGGTGTCGCAGGTCTTTAAGCCATAGAGGATCATCGCATACTCCCTTATTATTGCGGTATTATCCGGCAAAATCGTGCCCGTCACGGAGTTTCGCTTGATTTTTACAATGGCAGTGCAATCATGATCTTCGTGACGATGGGCATTCAGGATCCGCCTTTGCAACGCTTGGCCGGTACCTGAGGGTCCGGAGTGACATGGCCCGGCATATTCCCGGGGAAGCGACTCAAAAGGAGAAGCGGCATGCCAACCGGCACCGTGAAATGGTTTAACACCACCAAAGGTTATGGATTCATCGCTCCAGACGGCGGCGGCAAGGATGTGTTTGTGCACATCTCTGCGGTCGAACGCTCAGGGCTGACAGGGCTCGCAGACAATCAAAAAGTCGGGTTCGAGCTTCAGGAAGGACGCGACGGGCGAGAAATGGCCTCTGATCTCAAACTTCTCTGACCACGCTCGGCTTGGACCGTGCCGGACACCGGCATTCCCCCTCGTCGCACCAGAGCCCCCAGAGATCACCGCTTGGGATACCCGTTCCCGAGACCAAACCAACTAAAAACAGGGCGCGCCGTCGCACGCCCTGTGCAATGCTGTAGCTCGTTGCACTCTGAAGGCCAGAACGGAAGTCCGGCCCAGATCACACCCCTTGACCCTTTCTGGATAATTCAGATGCAAGGGCGCGCCATTGATTGTCCCCGGCGCCATCCCGCCAAGGCAATATGTGACAATGCCAACCTCTAAGAGGAGATGGGACCCCCGCCCCTGTCAATTCCCGTCCCCGACACCCGCCGGATATCGCGGCAGCCTCCGCCCTACCGAGCAGGTCTTGGTGCGCCAGCACCCGGTCCGGTCTGGGTAAAGGTCACGACAAAATGCCCGAAATCATCCCCCTCGACATGCACCACTTGCCGCGGCAGACGGATCACCGGTGCGCGCTCGGCATAGGCCGCCTGCCATGCCCGCTCGGTCACGACACAGCCCGCCTCTAACCCTGCGTAATCCACCGCCGGCGGCACCTCACGCATGAACACCAGCCCCCGCACCAGCGCGGCATCGTCGAGATAAACCGAGCCGGAGCCCATGACATCCACAGCCTTGCCCATGGTCAGCACCGACTGCTGATGGCTTTGTGCCCAGACGCCGCACACCATCACCCGGCCCTGTTGTTCGCGGAGATCCACGGCCACGCTCAGCCCGCCGCCGCTATCATAACTGCCCCCGGACACCACCGGATCAGCCCCCAGCCGCGCCAGCATCTGAGGTTCCAACGTCGCGCATCCGGCCAAGGCCAAAATACCCAAGATCAAACTTGTGCGCATGCTTTTAGCCCCTTCCGACGGGTGAGTGTGCTCTTGCTCTCAATATAACGACATGGCGCCCGATTGCCAGACAAGGCGCTCAGGCGCGCGCGGCCACCTCTGCGGTTTCCTTCAGCATCTCGGGATACCAACGCTCCAGCGTCGGCAGAAACGCCTCGCGCAACCGCGCCACTTGCGCCGGGGTCAAATCCTCGCGCCAGACGCCCGCTTGCCCCTTGGCAAAGAACGCGGTCATGCCCTTGGGCTTTTCCGCGAAACCCAGCGTTTCCTCTTGCCGCTTCATCGCCTCGAAACTCGTGGCCTTGATCGCCCGGGCCAATTTGGGCCCGTCCACCTTGACCCTAAGGAATTTTTCCAGCAACCCGCGCATCGCCTTGCCGGGATTGTGCAGCATATCCTCATAGCGCACCACATGGATCGGCAGACCGGGCGCGCCGGTCCAAACCCGGATATGATCATCCCAACGCCCCAAGAGATCAATGATACCATTGGGCGTGCCGGTGATCGTATCGGGGTTGCACATTTGCGCAATGGCCAGATCCAGATCGCAATTCTGATGCCGGGCAAACGAGGGCGCCAGATCGAACGGATTGCGGATGATATACACCGCTGCAGCCGTTACCTCGGGAGGGATCACGTCCTGATCGAAAATCCGCACCGTCTGGCAATGGGTTTTGACGAAATGATGATCGGGTTTTGACGCCGCAATCAGCCGCAGCGCCCGGCCCCGCACCCGCATCCAATCCTCGACCCCCTGCCCCCGAAACGGGCCGCCATTGGCGGCATCAAAGAAATCCTGCCGCGTGTCGCCGGTGGTGAACTGGCGCAAGTTGTTGATGTCAGGGGCCTTTCCGGCAGGCATAAAATAATGCGCCAAGAGACTGCGCATCCAAGTGTTGCCCGATTTGGGATAGCTCGCCAGCCAGATGATCCGCCGCAAATCGCTCATTCCAGATACCCGTATCGTTTCATGGTCTCGCCCATCTTGGTCTGGATCATGTCGACCAGCGCCGGATCAAGATCGGTTTTCCACTGATCCTTCTGCCCTTTGCGAAAGAATTTCTCGCTCTGCTCGGGCCGCTCGACAAACCCCTGCTCTTCTTCCTGCCGCGACAATTCGCTAAAGCTGGAGAACCGGATCGCCCGTTGCAAACGCTCTGTGTCCAGCGGGACGCCCACCAGTTCCAGCACCTTGGCGAACTGCGGCTCGGGATCCTCCAGCAAATCCTCATAACGCACCAAGAGCCGCTTCCACGGCGCATAGGTCATCCATGTCTTGACGTGATTATCCCAAGAGCTGAGATATTGCGCCACCGTGGTTTCGGTCGGCAGATTGCCGTTGTCGGGGTGGCAAATCTTGTGCGCTGCATCCTCCTGCGTGATCCCGTAATGGCGCGCGTAGGACAGCACCATATCCAGCGGATTGCGAATGATATAGACAGCAGAGCGCGTATAGCGATCAGGGATCAGATCGACCCCGCTCGGGGCCACACGCGCATTATGTGTTTTGACAAAGTTTACATCGGCATTGTTGGCCACAATGGCGCGCAACACCGGATCACGCAGCCGCAGAGACAAGGACAGATCCTGCGGATCAATCTCCCGCCCCGCCACGCGATTGTACATCTTGACGATGGCATCGCCCACGGCAAACCGATGCGCTTGATTGATCGGAACCGGCTCTTGGGCGTTCATCAGATAATTGGCAAGGAAAAGCCGCGTCCACGTATTCCCGGACTTCGGATAAGAGGCCAGCCAGATGATGCTCCGCTTCATGCCCTGTTCGCCTCCGCAATTTTATCAGTCATGCGGCACACATAGAAAAGGCGGGGGGAAATGTCACCCCCCGCCCCTTGTCTTACGACCGGTCTATTAGAACGACAGGTTGATCGAGGTGCCGATCAGCGTGCCTTCGGTCTCGGTGTTTGCGTTACCGAAGGTACCGCCGAGGTCTGCGTTCACAGTGCCTTGGACGTAAGCTGCGTAAACAGCCCAGGTCACGCCAGCGCCGAGCGAACGGCTGCCAACCAGCTGATAGGCTTCGTATTCAGCTTCGTCAGCCGAAGCAGCGCCGATGCCTTCATAGGTGCCCTGATAGGTGTCGAAACCGATCGACCACGGACCAGCGATGTCATAGGTCACGCCGAGGCTCCAGCCTTCGGAGTCAAACGCACGGTAACCACCGTTGTCGTTCTCACCGTAGCCACCGCCGATGACGAAGCCGTTGAAGCCAACGTTGAAGCCAACGTTCCAAACTTCCGGATCATCGTTGCCAGCAGTGTTGCCTTCTGCGGTACCCCAACGGGCCGCCAGGTCCAGATCAATGCCGTTGAACGACTGGCTGTACGCAACACCGATGTCGAAGATGTCGTTGACGCCAACATTACGGTTCACACCGAAGTTGTTGCCAGCGTTTGCACCGCCACCTGCAACGTTCGACGACGCAGCGTAGGACACGCCGAGGGTCAGACCGTTGAACGAGGGGGTGTAGTAGGTGATGCGCGGAACGTCGTTGTTGCCGAGAACTTCAGCATAGGACGAGATGCCCGAGTCACGGAACAGCCAGGGCAGGTTGCCGCCAGCGCCGTTCGAGATCGGAACGAAGCCCGAGATCGACGGAGAGTTGATGCCGATGCCGCCTTTGACCTGCGGTGCGCCCACAGACATTTTGTAGCCAGCCGAGTTCTCGTTGCCGAGATCGATGCGGCCAAGCGTGTCGCCGGAGATCGAGAGGTACGTTTCGTCGATGCCGGTCGCGCCGCCACCGTTGTTGGTGCCTTCCATCTGCACGTCAACGCCAAAGGTCAGGCCGTTGTCGAGCGTAACCGACGG
Organism: Roseovarius sp.; assembly: GCF_048262375.1. Taxonomy (GTDB): domain Bacteria; phylum Pseudomonadota; class Alphaproteobacteria; order Rhodobacterales; family Rhodobacteraceae; genus Roseovarius. The sequence goes on along the minus strand of NZ_JBLXFE010000001.1, from coordinate 224,110 downwards.
TTTGAAGTGGATTTCGGTGTTTGCGTACACGTCAATGCCGTCGAAATCTGCGCCAACGTGGGCAGGAGTGTTCGAATCAACGGAAACGTAACCAACGTGCGAGTTGTAGAACCCGCCCCATTTCATGTTCCATTCTTGTGCCGATGCAGGTGCAGCGAATGCTACGCCGAGAGCAATCGCGCTGGTGCTCAGAAGTTGCTTTTTCAAGGGTGTCCCTCCTCAGAAGCAGGTTAATCAGATCCGCCGCACCAGTCATTGGAAACGGCTTGTGCTATGAAATGCGCCATTCCCCCCCAAACTGTCAACGCGCCCCCCCTGCTCTTGCCGCATCCTGCCGGGAATGTGACGCAGAAACCACACCACAGATCCACGGCCCTTTTAAACAAGGGGATTCGTTCAGCCCCGTTCTTCGCTCAACACTTTCTTTGCCGCGCGGAAACATTCCAGCGCTTGCGGCACGCCACAATAAATGCCGACAACATGGATGATCGCACGGATTTCTTCAGGGCTGACCCCGTTGTTAATTGCCCCCCGACAGTGCAATTCCCATTCATGCATCTTGCCCAACGCCCCCAGCATGGCCAGATTCATCATGCTGCGCGTCTTGGGGGGAATCACCTCATCACCCCAGCCAAAGCCCCAACACCACGCCGTCATCGCCTCCTGAAAGGGACGGGTAAAGTCATCTGCAGCCTCCAGGCTGCGCTCCACATACTCTGCCCCGAGCGTCGCCTTGCGCTGCTCCAGCCCCTTGAGAAACAAATCCTCGTCGAATGTGCTCATCGCATGTTCCTTTTCCTGCATGCCCGTTTTTGTGGTCAAGGCCACATCATCGCAGGACTGCGCGCGGGAACAAGCACCAGACATGCAAAACGCGCGGAGAGTCCCCCGCGCGTCTAATGGATATCAGGACCGGATCAGAAGGTCAGGTTGATCGAGGTGCCAATCAGCGTGCCCTCTACCTCGGTGTTCGCCGTGCCCGCAGCAAAGGTGCCCCCGGCGTTGCCATTGACAGAACCTTCGGCATAGACCGCATAGATCGCCCAGGTCACGCCCGGTCCGATATCGCGGCTGCCGATGATCTGATAGGCTTCGAACTCGGCCTTGTCGCCGGATCCCGCGCCGGTGCCGCTGTATTCACCCTGATAGGTGTCGATCCCGAGCTTCCACGGGCCAGCGAAATCATAGGTCAGGCCCAGCGCCCAGCCTTCTTCATCCGGCAAGAGCCCGCCATTGTCGTTCTCGGAATAGGAGCCACCAAAGGCAAAATTGTTAAAGCCAACCGTCGCACCGAGCCCCCAGACCTCGGGATCATCCGTTCCCGCGAGACCGGTGTTGTTCTCGGCCGTGCCCCAATGGGCGGAAGCATCGAGATCGACCCCGCCAAACGACCCGCTATAGGCGGCGGCGATGTCAAAGATATCCGTGACGCCGATATTGTGGTTCACACCAAAGTTGTTGCCCGCGTTGGCCCCGGTTCCCGCGACATTGCTGGCCGCCGCATAAGAGATACCCAGCGTCAGACCGTTGAACGACGGCGTATAGTAGCTGATCCGCGGCACGTCGTTATTGCCCAGAACCTCAGTAAAGGCCGAAATCGCCGACTGGCGGAAGGTCCACGGCAGGTTGCCGCCCGCGCCGGTCGAAATCGGAATGAAGCCCGAAATCGAGGGCGAGTTGATCCAGATGCTGCCGTCGATCTGCGGCGCCGAGACCATCATCTTATAGCCGACCGAGTTCTCGTTGCCGAGGTCGATCTTGCCGAACGAATCGCCCGAGATCGTCAGAAAGCTCTCGTCGATGCCGGTCGCGCCACCACCGTTGTTGGTGCTTTCCATCTGCACGTTGACGCCAAAGGTCATGCCGTTGTCCAGCGTCACCGAGGGGGTAAAGTTGATCTCGGCTTCGGTGTAGACATCGACGCCGTCAAAATCAGCGCCCACATGCGCTGCCGTGTTCGAATCAACGGATACAAAGCCTACATGCGCAGAATGATATCCGCCCCATTTCATATCCCATTCCTGGGCCGATGCCGGGGTGACCATGACGACGCCAAGGGCAATCGCGCTGGTGCTCGTGAGTAGATGTTTCATGGATGTCCCTCCAGAAATGTTCTGATCCGCGCCGACGGCGAATTCCGCAGTCGGCTGCTCATCACAGAAACACTCACAGCCAACACACGGTCAAAACACCGTTATGTGAGCATCGTTAATCTGTTGCCCCTGATGCAAGGCGGACACATCCGGGCCAGCACGCCCGTCAAATCGCCTTTAGAATAGGCGTATCCTGTCTCATCCGGCCCTAGCGCCCGGCCCCCGCCTGCCAATCCTCGACCCGGTCCACCACCTGCCGGTACCACAGATTCGCGGCCTGCAGGAAATGTGGTTTCTCGAACGGATGCAGCCAATTGCGATTCAGCGGCGTGGCGCTATAGCCTGTCGCCCCCCGCGCATCGCCGACCGCCTGATAGGCGGCCTTTGATCCCAGCCATGGTGCCATTACCGTGCCAGACCCCGAGAACCCCATCGCGTAATGCACGCCCGCATCATGGCCCACATGCGGCATGTGTGAAAACGAATAGCCGGTGAACCCCCGCCACGAATGGCTCAGCTTGACGCCCCGCAACTCTGGCCAGATTCCCACCATTATATGATAGAGTTGTTCCGCCGCGCGCTCTGGCCCTATTTCCGCCATCGAGGCGCGCCCGCCAAACAGCACCCGCTTGCCATCCGGAGAAAGCCGGAAATAGCTGTGCCGTGCCCGCGTCTCGACCATCATCCGCCGCCCCGGCGCGATATGGCCAATCAGGTTTGACGGCAATTCTTCGGTCGCGATGATATAAGAGGGCAGCGGAAACACCCGCGCCATATGCCAGCGAAACGCGCGGGTGGTATAGCCATTGGTGGTCAGCACCACCTTATCCGCGCGAATGACGCCCTTGGCGGTCTCGACCCGGTGACCCGCGCCCTCGGGCGTGCGCCCGGTGACCGCCGCATGGGCAACCACCGGCACACCGCGGCGGCGCACCGCCCGCAACAGGCCCTGATGAAATTTGGCGGGATGAATCGCACCATGCTCCGGAAACAGCAACCCGCCGTGATATTTGCTGGTGGTGATCTCTTGTCCCAGATCGGCCCGCTCGACGAGCCGCACCTGCACATCGGATTTCGCAGTCACGACCTGCGCCATCTTGCGCTGATTGGCGAAATGCGCCGGTGTATAGGCCAATTGAATGCGGCCGGTCTGTTGCAGATCGCAATCAATCCCCTCGCGCGCGATCAGATCCCTGGCCCAGTCGAGCGCGGGCTTGGCCTCGGCAAAGAGGGTGTCCGCCGTCTCGGCCCCGAACCTGTCGCACAGATCAGCCCAGCCCAAACGCGGGTGCGCCCCGAACATGCCGCCGTTGCGGGTAGACGCCCCATGCCCCGGCTCGGCCGCATCGACCACAACCACCCGCGCGCCCGTGTCATGCGCCGCCAGCGCCGCCGACAGCCCGGCATAACCCGCCCCCACGACCAGCACATCACAGGTGTCGGGCAGATCCTCTCCGATCTCGGGCGCATCCAGCGCCGACCACCAATAAGGGGTGCCCAGATCGGCCTCCCGCGCCCATTCGATCTTCATGACATTCTCCCGATCTCGCACTGTGGTTGGGCACGGCTGTAGACCTTACAAAATCCGGCTCATTTCGTAAGGAGTGTAAGATCAGAATCGCAACGAAAGGCAAGACATCCCGCCATCAAGCTTGGCACATTCGCTGTTGTTGATCTGCACCACCTCATAGCCATGGGCATCCAGCATCTGCGCCGTGCGCGGGAACCCCGCCGCCATGATCACCAGATTGTTAAAGCGAATACAGTTACTTGCGGCTTCTTCGCCCTCGGGCACTTCGAGCACCTCGTAGCCCTCAAAACAGCCCGACACCGCCAGCCTGCGCGTGCTCAGGATCGTCTCTGGGGCCAAGAGACCGCAGTCGGTCTTGAAATGCAAAACCCCTTCCGGGGTCTCAACCAGCCGCAAGGTATATCCATATTTTCCCACAATATCAGTTAGTTGAGCAACCCCCTCGCGATTGGTCCGGGCCGACAACCCCACCAGAATCTCGCGCCCTGTCACCAGAATATCGCCCCCCTCAATGGTTCCGGGCGCGGTGATTTCGGCAATCTTATCCCCGTAAAACGCTTCAATCGCCGGGCGCATCTCGGCCACTTCGCCCATCCTCGTGCGCGCGCCGGGGCGCATGGCGATGGCCAACTCAGGCAGGCAAAGCATTGTATCTTCTACGAAAACTGCATCCGGATAGGCCTCCAGCGCGGGCAGTTCCACCACCTCGGCCCCAGTGCTGCGCAGCGTCGCGACATAGGCGGCATGCGCCTCCAGCATCCGCACCAGATCCGGCGTGCCAATATCTTCGGCCCGTAACCCGCCCACAATACTCTTCCCCGGTTTCCGGGTGATTGCCCGGCGGAACTCAAAGCTGGAATTCATCTCGTAACCCTCTGATTATACTTATTTTAGGCAATCTTGATCTGTCGCGCATTGGCATGGGCGACGATCCGGTCAATGGCTTCGGCAAAGGGGGTATCCTCCACCGTCAACGCCAGCCGCACCCATGTATCAAGCGTCTTGCCAAAGGACGCACCCGGCATCACCGCCACGCCGGTTTTATCTAAAAGATCAAAGGCATAGCTCTCGCCATCAAGACCCGTCGTGGCAATATCCACCATCGCGAACATCCCCGCCTCGGGCCGATGCACCCGCAACGCTGTCTCAGCCTGCAACCGCTCCGCCAAGAGATTTGCCCGCGCCGCGAACCGCCCCCGCATGCCCGCCGCCACGGGCGAGCCTTGGCGCACCGCCTGTTCGGTCATATCGGCGATAAACGGTTGATTCCCAAAGAGCATTGTCTCTGACAGGGCCAGCAGATTCGCGGTAAATTCCAACGGCCCAACACACCAGCCACTGCGAAATCCGGGCGCGGCGTGGCTCTTGGAAATCGACGACACCGCCACTACCCGCTCGGCCAAGGCCGGATCCGACAAAGGCGAGACAAACTCGGCCCCCTCGAACACCAGCTCCTCATAGACCTCATCCGAAATGATCCACAGATCATGCTCGACCGCCAGTCGACCCAAGGCGGCAATATCCTCACGGGTCAGAATCGCCCCTGTGGGATTATGCGGTGTAGTCAATAAAATTGCGCGTGTTCTAGGGGTTATCAGGCGCGCGGCATCCGCCGCCGCCATGCGAAACCCGTTCTCGGGCCGCAGCGGCACCGGCACCATCGCAGCCCCCGTGGCGCGGATCACCCCTTCATAGGTCGCATACATCGGATCGCCCACCAGCACCTCCGCGCCCTCTTCCGCCACCGCCATCATCACCGCGAAAAGCGCGGTCTGCGTTCCCGGAAAGCACATGACCTGATCAGGTTGAAACACCCGGCCTCTGTTTTTGCTGTATTTTTCCGCCAAGGCCGCCCGCAATCCCGGCTCTCCGCGGCCGTCGGAATACCCGGTGCGCCCGGCCTTCATCGCGGCATAAGCGGCGTCCTTGAGGTGTTCCGGCGTCGGCACATCCGGCTCGCCAATGGTCAGACGGATCACATCGCGACCCGCGCGCGCCATCTGCCCAGCGCGGGCATGCACCGCCCACTTTGCACCGCCGAGGCCCGCAAGCCTTTCATTCATCGAAGAAAATCTCATGTTCGCGTGCTTTCTGTCAGTTGCAGTCCTAGAATCGCACCCACCGCATGCAGGCCGATTCCAATCAATTCGTCCGGCGCAAACGCCTCAGGCAGTGCGCCACCTTCCAGCCATAGCCCGTCAATCACCGCGTTGCAGGCAATCGCCAGCCGCCGCGCCTCGGCGGGCAAAGGCGTGCGCCCATCTTCGTCAAGCGCCGCCACGATCAACCGCTCCAGCCGATCGCGGAAATCGTGATAGGTGCGCGCATGCACATCGCGCATCTGCGCATCCTGCCGCACATGGTTGAGAAACCCGGCCCAGAGCCCGACCGAGGCCGCATCCACCACCGGCGGCGTGACCGAGGCCACCACCAACGCCGCCAGCCGATCACGCGCTGGATCGTCAGCCTGAACTCCGGCAAAGGTCTGCTCGGTCAACCCTGCCATATGCGCAAGATAGGCCTCTTGCACCAATTCATCCTTGGTGGAAAAGTAATGCCTTATAAGGCCTTGGGTAACATCGGCGCGCTCTGCGATTGCGCGCACAGTGGCACCGCGCACCCCCTGTTCGGCGATGAGATCAAGGGTCGCACGGACCAACGCCTGCCGACGGCTATCAGCGCCTTCGCGCCTGAATTTGCGGCGTTCGCCCGTCACGGTCATCTCCATTCTGCGGCGCAGTTAATTATACGCTTGCATAATTACTTGTCTTCCGCCTTACTACAAGCCGAAAAGTGCCCATGCAAAGTGCCAATGCCAGAGACATGCCCGTGACAGCAGAGCCCCGACAATCCACCGCGACCACCCCCGAGGTGCCCGCAATTGTTGTCGAAAACCTGCATAAATCTTTTGGCCCGCTTGAGGTGCTGAAAGGCGTGTCCCTCACCGCGCAAAAGGGCGATGTGGTGGCGATCATCGGCGGGTCGGGGTCGGGAAAATCAACCATGCTGCGCTGTATTAATTTCCTCGAAACGCCCACCTCGGGCCGTATCGTGGTGAATGGCGAGGAGATCGCCATGCGCGCCGATGGCAGCCCCGCCGACCGCCGCCAGATCGAGCGTATCCGCACAAAACTTGGCATGGTGTTTCAGGCCTTTAACCTCTGGACCCATCGCACCTTGCTAGAGAACGTGATCGAAGTGCCGGTTCATGTGCTGAAAACCCCAAAACATCAGGCGGTTGAGCGTGCGCGGCAGTTGCTTGACCGGGTTGGCCTCGGGGATAAGGCCGATACCTTTCCCGCCTTTTTGTCGGGTGGCCAGCAGCAGCGCGCCGCCATTGCCCGCGCGCTCGCCGTCGATCCCGCCGTAATGCTGTTTGACGAACCCACCAGCGCGCTTGACCCCGAATTGGTGGGCGAGGTGCTGAGCGTGATCCGCGATCTCGCCGCCGAGGGGCGCACCATGCTGATCGTCACCCATGAGATGAAATTCGCCCGCGAGGTGGCCAGCCATGTGGTCTATCTCTATCAGGGCCGGATCGAAGAGGAAGGCCCACCCGAATGCGTCTTTGGCGCGCCACAATCGGCCCGCCTCAGGCAATTCCTGCAAACCGTCGGATAAGGCGGGGCAGATCACCCCAAACCAACAAGGGAGACGACCATGACACTGAAAACCATCCTCGCCGCCGCGACGCTCGCGGCCCTCGGCACCGGGCTTGCGGCGCAAGAGGTCAAGATCGGCATCGCCGCCGAACCCTATCCGCCCTTTGCCTCGCTCGACAGCTCGGGCACATGGGTCGGCTGGGAGGTCGATGTGATCGACGCGGTTTGTAAGGCAGCAGACCTGAATTGCGTGATCACGCCCGTGGCGTGGGACGGCATTATCCCTTCGCTCACCGGCGGGCAGATCGACGCTATTATGGCCTCGATGTCGATCACCGAAGAACGGCTTAAAACCATCGACTTTTCAGATGCGTATTATAACACTCCGACGGTCGTCGTGGCTGACAAGGCGCTTGAGATGGACGCCAGCCCCGAGAGCCTGACAGGCAAGATCATCGGCGTTCAGGCCTCGACCATCCATCAGGCCTATGCGCAGGAATACTTCAAGGACGCCGCTGAAATCCGCATCTACCAGACGCAGGACGAGGCCAATCAGGATCTGGTCGCGGGCCGGATCGACGCCACCCAGGCTGACAGCATCGCTATGGCGGATTTCGTGTCCACCGAGGCAGGCGCCTGCTGTGAGATCAAGGGCAATGTCGCCGATGATCCGGCCATTCTGGGTCTTGGCGTGGGGGCCGGCGTGCGCAAGGGCGATGACGCGCTGCGCGCAGCGCTCAACAAGGGTATAGCCGCCATTCTGGCCGACGGCACCCATGACGCCATCACCGCGCGTTACTTCAAAGCCAGCATCTACTAAACCCCTTGGAGGCGCTGCTTGACACATTGGGGCTGGCGGAAACCGCCAGCCTGCTGTCGCTTCAGCCTCCGGGTTGGGGCGGCAACCTGTTGCGCGGGCTGGCCAATTCACTTCAGATTGCACTCGGGGCCTTTGGCTTTGGCCTCGGGATCGGGTTGGCCGGGGCCTATGGCAAGCTCTACGGCGGGCCGCTCTTGCGCGATCTTCTGGCGATCTACACCACCGTCATTCGCGCCGTGCCGGAACTGGTGCTGATCCTCATCCTCTATTATGTGGGCTCCGACCTGATCAATCAGGCCTCCATCGCCATGGGCTATGGCCGGGTTGAGATCAGCGGTGTTGTCGCGGGCATCTGGGTCTTGGGCGTGGTGCAGGGGGCCTATGCGACCGAGGTATTGCGCGGGGCCATTCAGGCGATCCCGCCCGGACAGCTTGAGGCTGCCCGCGCCTTTGGCATGCCGCCCATGATGACGCTGCGGCGGGTGACAATCCCGGCGATGATGAGCTTTGCCACACCGGGGCTGGCCAATCTCTGGCTTATTGCCACCAAGGACACGGCGCTGCTGGCCATAGTGGGTTTTAGCGAATTGACGCTGGAAACCCGGCAGGCGGCGGGCAGCACGCGGGCCTATTTCACCTTTTTCCTCGCGGCGGGCGCGCTTTATCTCGTTGTCACACTCTTTTCCGGAGTGATCTTTGCCCGGATCGAGAAATGGGCGCGGCGCGGCCAGCCCTCATTGCGCGAGGGCGGACGATGAGCGATCTGCGCGCCCTCCTGATTCCGCGACGCCTGTTCCTGATGGCGCTTTTCGCCGGGTTCGTGCTCTGGTGCGCGCTGTCGCTGCGATGGGACTGGTTGCCGCAATACCTGCCACTGGCGCTTGAGGGATTGTGGCGCACGATCTGGATTATGGTGGTGACCGTGGTGCTGGGCTTTGCGCTGTCGGTACCCTTGGGTCTCGCTCAGGCGGCGGGGCCCTGGTATCTGGCGGGCCCCGCGCGGACCTTTTGCACCATCATCCGCGGCACGCCGCTTCTCTTGCAGATCTGGTTGCTCTACTACGGATTGGGCTCGCTCTTTCCGCAATATCCGTGGATCAGGGGATCAGAGCTATGGCCCTACCTGCGCCAAGCTTGGCCCTATGCGGTGCTCGCCCTCACGCTGTCCTATGCGGGATACGAGGGCGAGGTGATGCGCGGCGGCTTTGCCAGCGTGCAAAAGGGCCAGATCGAGGCCGCGCGCGCCTTTGGCATGCCGCGTTTCACGATCTTTCGCCGGATATGGCTACCGCAAGCCATTCGCAACGTGCTGCCCACCTTGGGGGGCGAAACCATCCTGCAACTCAAGGCAACGCCGCTGGTGGCCACCATCACCGTGATCGAGATTTATTCCGTCTCCAGCCGCGTGCGTGCCGATACCTTCATCGTCTATGAGCCGCTTTTGCTCTTGGCCTTGGTCTATATGATCATCGCCGGGTTTATCGCCTTGATGTTCCGCTGGGTGGAAAACCGCGTGCCCTCCCGCACGCACCAAGGCTGAGGCCGCACGGCATCGCCCCATCGTGATATGACTGCGCGTGCAAAGCGTGGTATCATTACTCACGGCAACGCCACGGCGCGATGCCCGAGCATCGGCATGCGCGCCCCGAAAAAGGGAGGCCAGAATGACCAAGACCATCGGCAATCCATTAACATGGCTGGCGGGCACCACCGCAAGCGCGGGACGCAGCGCGTCCGACGCCGCCGAGGCGCTCGGCAGCGAAATCACCACCCCGCCCGAGGTGCGCCACCTAAGCCGCGAAGACCTGACGATCGCCCTGCGCAAGGGGTTGGCGGATTTTGTGGCCCTGCGCAGCGATGTGTTTTTTCTCATCGCCATCTACCCGCTGATTGGCATCACGTTGGCGCTCACGGCGTTTCATTCGGCCAATCTGCACCTGCTCTTTCCGCTGGCGGCGGGCTTTACCCTGCTTGGCCCCGTGATCGGGACCGGGCTCTATGAAATGAGCCGTCAGCGCGAAACCGGGCAACCGACCAGTTGGGGCACGGCCCTGCGGGCCTTGCGTGCGCATGTGCTGGGGCCCGTCTTGGTGCTGGGGATCTATCTTATGGGGCTGTTCGTGGTCTGGATGTTCGCCGCGAAATATATCTACGACATCACCTTGGGACCGCTCCCACCGACGAGCCTTTCGGGCTTTGCTCAGGATGTGCTGACCACCACTGCGGGATGGCAGATGATCGTGCTGGGGATGGCCACAGGCTTTGTCTTTGCCGCCGCCGTGCTGGTGATCAGCCTGATTTCGTTTCCCATGCTGATCGACCGGCGCGCGGGCATCCCCGTGGCGGTGATGACCTCTGTCGCCATGGCCCGGCGCAATCCCGGCATCGTCGCCACATGGGGCCTGATCGTGGCAGTGAGCATGACGGTCGCAATGCTGCCCGCTTTTCTGGGTCTGGTGATCGTCTTGCCGGTCTTGGGGCACGCCACATGGCATCTCTACCGCGCCGCCGTGCCACAGTCGGATTGATCCGCGTTCAGCCCGCCTCGGCCAGCCGCGCCACATAACGCGCCAATGTGTCAATCTCGAGATTGACCATGTCGCCTACGGCCACGTCACCCCAAGTGGTCACGGCCTTGGTGTGCGGGATGAAGTTGATCCCGAAATCACGGCCCGACACCTCGTTGACCGTGAGCGAAGTACCGTTCAGCGCCACGGATCCTTTGGGGGCAATGAACCGCGCCAACGCTTGGGGCGCGCGCAGGGTGACGCGGGTGCTGTCACCCTCATCGCGCATCTCTACCACCTCTGCTAGCCCATCGACATGGCCCGAGACGATGTGCCCGCCCAATTCGTCGCCAACGCGCAGGGCACGTTCCAGATTGACCCGTCGGTCTACGGTCCAACCTGACAAGTTGGTCTTGGACAAGGTTTCCGCCGAGATATCAACATCAAAGCAATCAGAGCCGAGCGTCACGACCGTCAGGCACACCCCGTCACAGGCGATAGAGGCACCGATTTCGATCTTTGCCGTATCATAGCCGGTGCCGATCCGTGCCCGCAGGTCGCCACGATGCTCGACTGACTTGATCCGCCCCACATCGGTGATGATACCGGTGAACATTGCCCACTCTCCTTATGCTGTCCGCATGTCGCAAACCCGCCCTAGCGCCGCGGCGTCCGCAAGACAAGGCACCGCAACCAAGGGGGCTTATTTTTGCCCGGTTTTTGCGGTAACAAAGCATAATCGAGCACAAAGGCAAGAGAGCCGAAATGACAGGTCTGACCGGCAAGAGCCGCACGTTTCTGTTTCTTCAGGGACCGCATGGACCGTTTTTTTCCCAACTTGGGCAGATGTTGCGCCGGGCGGGGGCGGATGTCTGGCGGGTGGGATTCAATGCTGGCGATCAGGTGTTCTGGCACGAGCGCGCCAGCTATTTCCCATTTCTCGGAACGGCAGAGGATTGGCCCGAAACCCTGCGCCAGATCATGGACGACAAGCGCATCACCGATCTCGTGCTGTATGGGGACACACGGCCCATTCATGCTCAGGCCGTCGCCATGGCCCGCGTGCGGGGGCTGACAATCCATGTGTTCGAAGAAGGCTACATGCGCCCCTATTGGGTGACATATGAGCGCGGCGGCACCAATGGCAATTCCCGTCTGATGGAAATGAGCGTGCCAGAGATGCGGCAAGCGCTGGAAAATTCGGACATGGACACCGCGCTGCCCCCATCCAGCTGGGGCGACATGCGTCAGCATGTGTTTTATGGAGCGCTCTACCACGGGTTCGTGCTTTTGCTAAATCGACGCTACCGGCATTTCCGACCGCATCGCGCGCTGACCGTGGGACAGGAATTCAAGCTTTATCTCAAGCGGTTGGTGCTGATGCCGTTTCAGGCGATTGAGCGGCGTCTGACGACGTGGCGGGTGCGCACCGGCGGCTTTCCCTATCATATTGCGTTGCTGCAACTGGAACATGACGCCTCGTTTCAGGCGCATTCACCGTTTTCCTCGATGACCGAATTTCTTGAGACCGTGATCGACGGGTTTGCCAAGGGCGCGCCACCGCATCATCATCTGGTGATTAAGGCGCATCCGCTGGAGGATGGGCGCGCACCCATTCGCAGTGAATTGCGCCGCCTTGTGCGCGCCCATGGCCTGCGCGGCCGGGTGCATTACCTGCGCGGCGGCAAACTGGCCAAACTCTTGGATGAGGCGCGTTCTGCCGTTACGGTCAATTCCACGGCGGCGCAACAGGTGCTCTGGCGGGGTATTCCGCTGCGCACCTTCGGACAGGCGGTCTATGCCAAACCGCAATTCGTCTCGACCAAACCTCTGCCTGATTTCTTTGCCGGAGCCGAGCGCCCGGACCGGCGCGCCTATACAGATTACCGGCGCTTTCTACTGGAAACCAGCCAGATCGCGGGGGGGTTCTATTCCTCTCGTGGGCGGCGGCAATTGCTGCGTCAGGCGGTCGACATGATGCTGGCACCAGAGGATCCTTATGACGCGCTGCGTTCCGGAACCGCGGCCCCTCGGCAACAGTTGCGGCTCATCACTTGAGCCGGATCAATACAAATGCTGGATTTTGACCAACATGTCCGGTAGCGTAAGAAAAAAAGACCCGAGGCAGAACAAGAACAGGTCGAGGAGACCGAGCAGTGATACCCCGACATTCCCGATGCGCGCGGTCTGTCGCGCTTTTGGCTATCGTATCCATACTTGCAGGATGCGGATTGCCGCGCGTGGGACCAAACAAACGTGAAATATACGCCGGTTCGGTCCAGAAACAGGGCGATGCCTTTGTTGTGACGGTCAATGATCGCGTGACCCGCGCCACTGCCGTGCAACCGGCACTTGGATTCACCGATGCGTTTCGCAATGCGGGACTCTTGGGATCTGACATGATCAGTCCCGGTGATACGCTGGGCTTGACCATCTGGGAAAACGTCGATGACGGGCTTTTGGCAGGCGAGGCGACGAACCAGACCACCCTCGGAGAGGTGCAGGTGGACGGATCGGGCTTTATCTTTGTACCTTATGCGGGCCGTATCAAGGCCGCCGGCAACACGCCCGAGGGTGTGCGTCGCATCATCACCGAAAAACTTGAACAGCAGACCCCGGATCCTCAGGTCGAAGTGCGCCGCCTCGCAGGCAACGGCTCGACCGTGGCAATCAGCGGGGCGGTGAGCGGTCAGGGGGTCTATCCGATCGAGGCCCCGACCCGAACCCTCTCGGCGATGATCGCCTCGGCGGGCGGTATTGCCATTCCGCCAGAGGTTGCGCAAATCACGGTAATCCGGGGCGATCAACGGTCGAAAGTTTGGTTTCAGGACCTGTTCAAACACCCGGAGTTCGACATTGCGTTGCGCGGTGGCGACCGCATTCTGGTCGAGGCCGATACCCGTGCCTATACGGCGCTTGGCGCGACCGGCGCACAATCACGCGTGACCTTCGAGACCCAGACGCTCAGCGCGCTTGAGGCGATCGCGCAGGTAGGTGGCTTGTCGACCGCCGCCGCCGACCCGACCGGTGTCTTTGTGCTGCGCAACGAACCGGCGGAAATCGCCAATCAGGTTCTCGGCCGCAACGATTTGCAGGGGGCACAACGACTGGTTTACGTCCTTGACCTGACCAAACCAAACGGCATGTTCATGGCTCGGGATTTCTCGATCCGTGACGATGACACGATCTATGTGACCGAAGCGCCGTTTACGCAATGGTCCAAGGTCATCGGCGCCTTCACAGGCACACTCGGTGCCGTTGGGTCAGTGTCCACGGCGTCCTCAACGCTGACAGGCGAGTTTTGAGCCACCCCTTTGACGGGGAGCCCGCTGGCGGGGCGCAAGCCTTCCGGCGGGTTTTGTATTTTAACGCTGGTTTTCTGCGCCAACGCCGCGTGCGGCGCATCATGGCGCTCGCGGGGTATCGGCTGAGCCTTGGCAGACCCGGCCCCGAGGACAGGATCGCGGTATGGGGTCACAGCCCCTATGCACGGCGCGGCGCGGCAGTGGCAAAGCAGACCGGCGCGCACCTCTTGCGGGTCGAGGACGCATTTTTACGTTCGCTCTATCCGGGCCGTGCCGGTGCGCCGCCACTGGGATTGGTGATCGACGAGCGCGGCATCTACTTTGATTGCAACGCGCCCTCGGATCTAGAGCATCTTCTTACCACGCATCCGCTTGACGACACCGCCTTGCTCAATCAGGCGCGCGGCGGCATGGCGCGCATGCAAGAGGCGCATCTGAGCAAATACACCGCCTTTGATCCCGGCCACCCCTGCCCCGATCCGGGCTATGTGCTGGTGATCGACCAAACGCGCGGCGATGCTTCCGTCACGCATGGTGGGGCGGATGCCAACACATTCCGTGAGATGCTCTATTGGGCGCAAGAGGATAACCCCGGCGCGCGCATCGTGATCAAAACCCATCCAGAGACCGCGCAGGGGCACCGACAGGGCTATTTCAGCGCAGCCGATGAGAGCGCACGCATTTCCCTGTTGTCCGATCCGGTCAGCCCTTGGGCGCTCATGGAGGGGGCCATTGCGGTCTATTGCGTGACATCACAACTCGGATTCGAGGCCATCTTGGCAGGGCACCGCCCTCAGGTTTTTGGCAAGCCATTTTACGCAGGGTGGGATCTCAGCGATGATCGTCACCCTCTGCCTCTGAACAGGCGGGGCCGCAGGTTGACGCGGGCACAGCTCTTTGCCGGGGTGATGCTGCTCTATCCCAAATGGTACGACCCCTATCACGACAGGCTCTGCGATCTGGACACCGCAATCTCGACCCTTGAGGCTGAAACCCGCGCCTGGCGCGAGGATCACACGGGCTGGACGGCCCTTGGCATGCGCCTGTGGAAACGCGCGCCCTTGCAGCGCTTCTTTGGCAAACATCGGCGGGTTGTCTTTGCCAAGCGGCCCCGGCCCGACCGCCCCACGATGATCTGGGCGTCGCTGGCGGACACCGCCCCGGACAGCGCGGTTCGCGTCGAGGACGGGTTTTTGCGGTCACGTGGGCTTGGGGCCGATCTCATCCCGCCTCTGTCGCTGGTCTGCGACGATCTGGGCATCTATTATGACCCCACGCGCGAGAGCAGATTGGAGCGCCTAATCGCCAGCCGCGCCCGCCTGCGCCCCGATCAAGAACGGCGCGCCGAGGCGCTGATCGCGGCGCTCGTGCATCATGGGCTGAGCAAATACAATCTCGGTCAGTCGATCCCTGACCTGCCCGAGGGGCATCGCATTCTGGTGCCGGGACAGGTCGAGGATGACGCCTCCATTCGCCTTGGGGCCGGGGGGATCGCCACCAATCTCGCGCTCTTGCAGGCGGCGCGCGCGGCCAATCCGAGGGCTGTGATCCTCTACAAGCCGCATCCCGATGTTGCGGCCGGATTGCGCCCCGGTGCAGTGCCACCAGAGGCGCTGGCGGAATTGGCCGATCTCGTCCTGTGCCAAACCGATCCGGCGCGCCTGCTGCCTATGGTTCAGGAGGTCTGGACCATGACATCGCTTTTGGGGTTCGAGGCGCTGTTGCGCGGGGTACGCGTGACCACAACCGGCGCGCCGTTTTATGCCGGATGGGGATTGACCCGCGATCTTGGGGATATCCCGCCACGGCGCAGCGCACGCCCTGCCATTGCCGGCCTCGTACATGCCACGCTGATTGAGTATCCGCGCTATGTCGATCCGGTGACCGGACGGCCCTGCCCGGTCGAGGTGGTGATTGACAGGCTGGCGCACGGGCCCCTGCCCCGGCCCCGCCCGGCCAATCGTCTTTTGGCCAAGCTGCAAGGCGCGTTGGTCTCGCATGCCGCATGGTGGCGGTGACGGGTTATTGCATCTCGGAGCTGAGCAGCACGACCTCGACACGGCGATTGCGGTCGCGCCCCTCTGCGTGCGTGTTCGGGGCGATCGGGGCCAAATAACCGATGCCATGCGCCTCAATCTGGGCGGCAGGCACGCCATAATCGCCCATCAGACGGTTCCGCACCGCCTCGGCGCGGGCGCGCGAGAGGGCGATGTTGGCCTCCAGCCCACCGGTGCTGTCCGTATGCCCCACTAGGGCCACGCGAGCATTGGGCGCAGCCAACAGGTAGAGAGAAAGCGCATTGAGGCTGGGATGCGGACCGGGGCCAAGAGTATTGGCACCCGACCCGAAATCGAGCCCGTCCAGCACCACATGCCCTTGGTCATGCAACGCCTGAATCATATCGGATTTCGGCGCTTCATCCGGGCGTGAGGAATCCACCGCCACCACGGTCAAATCCCGGTCTGTCGGTGTGGCGTGCACGATCTGCACATAGCCGCTCTGCCCGCTCTGGCTCACGATCAATGCGACATGCTCAAGCTTCGATCCGGAGCCGCGCCGCGCCACCAGATAGCGATACTCGAACAGATCAACGAACATGTCAGGTGCCGGCAAGACCGGCAAGGCAAAGCGGAAATCGAACCCGCCGCATTCCTCGGTCGCACATTCGAACAGCACATCCCAGCCGGATGTTTCCAACTGATCGCGCAGCGGCGTGAGAATTTGCAGTGTCGTGATCCCCTGTGACTGAAACCGCCAAGCGCTGGTCACGATCCGGCCATCAAGGCGCAGGCGCGGCCCGTCCAGACCGGAATAGGGCCCCGTTGGCAAAATCACCGTATCAGCCTCGCGGATCACCTCGCGGGTCATGGCAGCACTGGCGGGCAGGTTGAGATCGAGCGCCCACACCGGCCCGCAGGCCAGCATCATCCAGAGCAAAAGGGGACCCGCACGGCGCATCCCGGATCAACGCGCCTGCGCGTGATATTCGGGGTTGGGCTGCATCCCCGTGGCTGATGCAACGCGATTGGTCATGTTGAAGAACCCCGCGACATTGGCAATGTCCCAGATATCACGATCCGTCAGCCCCTGATCCCGCAGCGTCTGACGATCGGTCTCGGTGATCTCGGACGAGGCACGCGTGATTTTCTCAGCAAAGCCCAGCATTGCACTTTGTCGCGCATCAAGTCGTGCGGCACGCCAGTTCATCACCATCGCCTCACCCAAGGCGGGATCACCAGAGAGTTGCCGCACAGCCGCACCATGCGCCACCTGACAGTACCAGCAGCGGTTGATCGAACTGACCACGACTGCGATCAATTCGCGCTCCAGCTTGGTCAGACCGCTCGGGGCGAGCATGAGATCATTGTAAAGCGTGGTAAAGGCATTAAGCTTTTCGATATCAAAGGCATAAGCCTTGAGAACATTGGGGATCATCCCCAGCTTCTCATCGCAGATATCAAAGTATTTCTGCGTGGCCTCAGGCAGCGGATCAATCATCGGCAGATTGAGCGCGGTGGGTTGGTCAGATTTGGTCATTGCTTAGTCCTTTTGCCGATAGTGGTAATCCCCAACATGGGTAAATCCCATCGAGGAATAAAGCCCATTGGCCCCCTGATTGCTTTTGGTGCAGATCACCGCCAGATGTTGCGCGCCCTCAGCCTGCGCCCAATGCGCGGCCTGAAGCATCATCAGCCGCCCCATCCCTGCACGCCGATGGCGGGCATGCACCTCAAGCGCGTGCACCATCGCAATACCTTGGTGAATGGCCGCAAAGCCGGTGGCGGCGGGCTGATCCTTGTGACGGCCTAAGAGCGCAGTCTTGGGGCCGATCACGCGCTCCATCACAGAGATACGCGCAGGGCCGATGCCACCATCCGCCCAGATCTCGCGCATGATTTCCAAGGGTTCCCAAATTGAAAACGTGCTGACGCGTGGCGGCTTTTCGACGGTCAGGCGCTCAACCGGCATGACGTAGAGATTAACCGGGTCGACCACCTCATAGCCCTCAGCCGCCAGCAGCGCATCGAGCGCGCCGTCGCCTTCGCGCAACTGAAAGAGCGGTGTTTGACCAAGGGCGCGCATCGCGGTTTCGGCCTCGGCCAATTCATCCGTCGTGATCATCCGCGTCACCGTGGCCGCTGACACGCGCTTGCCGCCGCCCCGCCCCTCCCGAATCGTGACGGGGCCAAGGCTCTGAATGTGTGCGGGGGGCCATGTCGCCTCTGTCACCGCATAGAGGGTTTGCACATCGGGTGTCATGCCGGAAACATCCCCGCCAACTCGGACATTGCGGCATCGAGCCGTGCGCCATCCTGCCCGCGCATCACGATCTGCGCCCCGTAACAGCCATCACGGATGAACGGATAAGAGCCAATGCTGAGGTCGGGAAAGCGCCCTGCCAGATCCGACAGCGGCCCCGCGATATCGCCCTCACCACGCCGGATTTCCAGCGTCTGCGACAGAATCGGCGCGCCCCCCGTAAGCGTCGGCAAAACAGAGGCCAGCATCGCCTGAAAGATCGAGGGAACTCCGGCCATCACATGCACATTCTCGATGGTAAACCCCGGCGCCGCGCTGATCGGGTTGTCGATCAGGGCCGCCCCGTCGGGAATGCGGGCCATACGCAACCGGGAGTCATTCAACTCTTGCCCACGCGCGTCATAATGCGCGGCCAAAATCGCACGGGCATCGTCGCGCACCGAAATGGGCCGGTCAAAGGCGCGCGCCACATTCTCGGCGGTGATGTCATCATGGGTGGGGCCGATACCGCCCGACGTGAACACATGATCATAGGCCCTGCTGAGCACAAGCACCGCATCGATGATCGCCTCGGGCTCATCACTGATCACCCGCACTTCCTTGAGATCAATCCCGACCTTTGTCACCTCTCCCGCCAGATAATACATGTTGGCATCGCGCGTGCGCCCCGAGAGGATTTCGTCTCCGATCACAAGCATGGCGGCGGTCGGGTTGGGCATGGCTGGCTCCTTGAACTGAGGACAAACCCGGTATAGGCGCACGCCATGCGCTTTCAAACCCCTCTTGTGCAGGCTGTGCTGCTGCGCCGCTATAAACGCTTTCTGGCCGATATCCGACTGATGGATGGGCGCGAGGTGACAGCGCATTGCGCCAACCCCGGCAGCATGATGGGATTGGCCGAACCCGGCACGCGCATCTGGGTCGAGCCAAATGATGACCCGCGCAAAAAGCTGAAATTCGGCTGGCGGCTCGTCGCGCATGCGAGCGGGGATTTCAGCTGTGTCGATACCTCCCTTGCCAATCGCATTGTCCGTGCGGCGCTGGAGGCCCGGACGATTCCCGAGTTGTCGGCCTATGATATCGTGCGCCCTGAACAGGCCTATGGCACCGGCAGTCGGGTGGATTTCCTGCTCTCGGGCGACGGCCTGCCAGATGCCTATGTCGAGGTAAAATCCGTCACCTTGTTACGTCAGCCCGGTCTGGCCGAATTCCCCGACAGCGTGACCGCGCGTGGCACAAAGCATCTGGGCGAACTGGCGGCCATGGCACGGGCGGGACAGCGCGCCGTGCTTTTCTATCTGGTGCAACGCACCGATGCGCAGGCGGTCACCGTGGCGCATGACATTGACCCGGCCTATGCCACGGCACTGCACGCGGCGCGCGAAGCAGGAGTCATGATGCTGTCATACAGGGCAAATATTACGCCCCAAGAGATTACAATCGGTCACAGTCTGTCACTACAGTAATCACCCCTCTGGTCCTTTGTCGCAAATGGTCCTAGATAAACGATAAATGGAACACCATACGAGGCCGGACGTGAGTGAAACACACCGTGGGAGAATGACGCGCGAGGGTATCCGCATCCATGAGGCTGCGGATTTTGCGGGCATGCACCGCGCTGGCGCTCTGGCAGCCCAAATTCTCGACGAGGTCGCGGACCATGTATTTGTCGGCCAGACCACTGGCGCGATCGATAAGCTGATCGAAGACAAGGTCGATGCCGCCGGGGCAAAATCCGCCACCATCGGTTACAAGGGCTATCAGCACGCCAGCTGCATCAGCGTCAATCATGTGGTCTGTCACGGCATTCCCGGCGACAAGGTGCTCAAAGATGGCGACATCCTGAATGTCGATGTCACCGTGATCGTTGACGGCTGGTTTGGCGATACCAGTCGAATGTATGTGGCAGGCAAGCTGAGCCGCAAGTCAGAGCGGCTTATTCAGGTCACGCATGACTCGTTGATGAAGGGGATCGACGCGGTACGGCCCGGCAATACCTTTGGCGACATCGGCCATGCGATCCAGTCCTATGTCGAGGCGCATCGCATGTCGGTGGTGCGTGATTTCTGCGGGCATGGCCTTGGCCGGGTGTTTCACGCCCCGCCCAACGTGCTGCATTACGGGCGTCCGGGCACCGGGCCGGTTCTGGAAGAAGGCATGTTTTTCACCATTGAGCCGATGGTCAATCTGGGCCGCCCAGAAACCAAGGTTTTGGCAGATGATTGGACAGCCGTGACCCGCGACAAATCCCTCTCGGCGCAGTTCGAGCATTCCATTGGCGTCACGGCAAGTGGGGCCGAGATTTTCACCCTGTCACCTGCGGGCAAGTTTCATCCGACTTGGGAGTGAAGAGAAGCCAGCGATTGGCGTTGGGTGTGGTCTGAAGGGGACATTGGACGCGTGTGACGAGCCGCGCGGTGCCCGTCCGCCGGGTGGGCGATGCCACTTCGTCGGCTGGCACTTTATGTCTGCGAAATATTCCTGTTTTATCAGTCTGTTGTGACGATGCAAAAGCGCCCGCCCGGTGGGGCGGACGGGCGCTGCGCGGCGGTGCCTGCGGCACCTTGATTCCGCGCATTTTGATTCCGCGCATTGGCGATTGGAGCCAACTTCAGCAACAGCCCCCAATTCGCCACCTTCAGCCCCGCAGCACCGCCCCCGGGTTCATGATCCCAACCGGATCAAGCGCTGCCTTGATGGCGCGCATCGCATCCAGCTTCACCGGATCGCCATAGCGCTCCAGATCCTCGATCTTGAGCCGCCCGATACCGTGCTCGGCGCTGACCGACCCCCCCATCGCATGCACCAGATCATGAACCACACGCTTGATCACATCACGTTCCGCGATGTGATCCTCTCGCCCACGCCCCCGTGCGGGAAAGACGTTGTAATGCAGGTTACCATCGCCCAGATGCCCGAAGCAATTGACCCGGAACGCCCCGAGCCGGGCAATCACCTCCGCGCCTTTCACAATGAATTCAGGGATTTCAGAAATTGGCAACGAGATGTCATGCGAACTGATCGAGCCAATACGACGATTGGCCTCGGGGATCTGTTCACGCACTTCCCAGAATTGATGCCTCTGGGTTTCCGATTGCGCAATCATTCCATCACTGACCAGACCCGCCTCAAGCGCGTCGGCAAACAGCCCCTCCAGGGCTGCTGACGGATCAAGACCCCTTGCGAGACCCACATCGATCAACACGAACCATTCGGGCAAGTCCAGAAACGGCTGACGAATATCCGGCAGGGTTTCAGCCAGAAATTCCAGCCCGGCGCGGTGCATGATTTCAAACGCGCTCACCCCCTCGCCCATCTGATCGCGTGCCATCGCCAAGAGATCGAGCGCCGCACGCGGGTCCTTCACCACCATCAGCGCCGTGCCCTCGCCCGTCGGGCGCGCAAAAAGCTTGAGCGCTGCGGCAGTGATAACGCCAAGCGTGCCTTCGGAGCCGATCAAAAGATTGCGCAGATCATAGCCGGTATTGTCCTTGCGCAGCCGCTTTAGACCATTCCAGATGCGCCCATCCGGCATCACCGCCTCTAGCCCCAGACACAGATCGCGCGCATTGCCGTAGCGCAGCACATTGACGCCGCCCGCATTGGTGGCCAGATTGCCGCCGATCCGCGCTGATCCCTTGGCGGCAATTGTGAGCGGAAAGAGGCGATCCACCGCCGCCGCTGCCCCGTGGATGTCTTGCAGGATCGCGCCCGCCTCGACCACCATCACGTTTTCCTCCGGGTAAATGCCGCGCACCGTGCGCATCCGCTCTAGACTGAGGATGATCGGCATCGGGCCATCGGGGGCGATCTGCCCGCCCACAAGGCCTGTACCACCGCCATAGGGCACCACCGGCACGCGCGCTTGCGCACAGGCGCGGATAATCGCGGCCACCTCTTCGGTGTTGTTCGGGGTCAGAACCACGCCCTGCCCGTGCCACCGGCCACGCGGCTCTTCGAAATATCCGGGGGCCGACTCGCGAAAGGCGGAGCCCGGCAGCTGCGCCCGAAGCGCTGCGATGAAATCGGGGGTGGCAGGATTGCACATCATACTCTGTTACCTATCACTTTGACCCAATCGGTCCAGTCTCTTTTGCGTCCAGAACCGCAGGCGCACAGAGCCGGAGAAATGCACCGCTGCCCCCTTGCCACCGTCCGCGCCTCGGGCCATTTTGCCGCCCATGCAGATGATCCCGCGCGCTCCGCTTTTCCTCGGCCTTACAGGCCTTTTGCCCTTTTTATGGGGGGCGCTGACCGTGCTCTTGCCCGATCTGGGGGTCTGGACCGGGCAAAACATCGGACCGCGCTTTGCCGGGCCTTATGTGATGTTGTTTTACGGGGCGGTGATCTTGTCGTTCATGTCGGGCATTCTGTGGGGATTTGCCACCCAAGCCCAAGGAACACTGGCCACGGTTGGCTATACGCTGTCGGTCATCCCCGCGCTCTGGGCGTTTTTCATGACCGGGGGCGGACCGATGTCGGCGGGCATGAACCTGATCTTTGGTTTTGCCGGGGTGCTGATGCTTGATTGGCAGTTTTCCCGCTGGGGCCTCACGCCGCCATGGTGGATGGCCTTGCGCGCGCCGCTGACGGCGGTGGTCCTCGCGTGTCTCGCCGTGGGGGTGTTGGTCTGATGCCCGCGCTTTATGCCTATACCGATGGGGCCTGCTCGGGCAATCCCGGCCCCGGTGGCTGGGGCGTGCTGATGCGCGCGATTGAGGGCGACACCATCGTCAAGGAACGTGAACTGAGTGGCGGCGAGGCACAAACCACCAACAACCGGATGGAGCTCTGCGCCGCAATTGCCGCGCTTGAGGCCTTGTCGCGCCCCTCGGCGATTACCATCGTCACCGACAGCGCCTATGTGAAAAACGGTATCACCGGCTGGATGCACGGTTGGAAGCGCAATGGCTGGCGCACCGCTGACAAGAAACCGGTCAAGAATGTCGAGCTGTGGCAACGTCTGGACGAGGCACAGAAACGCCATACCGTCACCTGGGAATGGGTTAAGGGTCACGCAGGCCACCCCGAGAACGAGCGCGCGGATGAATTGGCCCGATCCGGCATGGCCCCGTTCAAACCGGGCAAGGCCGGGGCATGAACGCGCTCACCCTGCTTGATTACGCATCCGTGCTGATCTTTGCACTGACCGGCGCACTGGTGGCCTCGCGCCAACAGCTTGATATCGTGGGCTTTGCGTTCATCGCCTGCCTGACGGCGGTCGGGGGCGGCACGCTGCGCGATGTTTTATTGGATCGCAATCCAGTGTTCTGGCTGGGCAATCCCGACTACATCCTGATTGCCTGCGGCGCGGCGCTTGTGGTCTTTTTTACCGCGCATCTGGTCGAAAGCCGTTATCGCCTTTTGCTCTGGCTCGACAGTTTCGCTCTCGCCGTGGCGGTGCCTGCGGGCGTCAGCGCAGCGCTGGCGATGGAGCAGAGCGCAGTGATCATCGTGCTTATGGGCATGGTCACGGGCTGCATGGGCGGGCTCATGCGCGATGTGGTGTGCAACGAGGTGCCCTTGGTGCTGAAACAGGGCGAACTTTATGTCACCGCCGCCTTTGCCGGGGCATTGGGCGCGGTGCTGACGGCCATGCTCACCGACGATCCGTTGCTTATCTTGGGCAGCTGCGCCGCGCTCACCTGGGCGCTGCGCGCGGGCTCGCTCGCCTTGGGCTGGCGCCTGCCGGTTTACCGCGCCCGCCCGCCACGGAATTGAAGGTTATCGCTGCGCGCCGATCATCTTCCACAGCCAGACCAGCAGCATCGCGCCCAGAACGGCACCGATCAGCCCGCCCAAAAGGCCCGTGATCATCAGCACCATGCGAATGACCACCGCCCCGATCAGCGCCCCGGCGATGCCGATGAGGATCGTCGGAACCACCCCCATCTCGACCCGCATCAGCCGTGTGGCCAGAAACCCCGCCGCGATCCCCACGATCAATAGGCCAATAATCCCCATCCCCTACCTCCGCCGCCGCCAATGGGTCGGTACGATGATCAGCGCCCCGACCGATGAGAGGACCGCATCGATCCCCGGCGCACCAAAGCGGATGCCGAACATGATGCGGACAAAATAGAACAGGAACGCCCCGCCGATGCAGATGATGATCGAGGGCAGATAGCCATTGCGGGTAAAGCCGCTTTTCTCGCTGGCATAGCCCACGATGCCCGCGATCACCACCGTGCCAAAGAGTTGCATAAACATTGCATCACCCCAGTTGCGTGCCACGCGGCAAGGCCATACCGCGCAGAAACTCACCCGCATCCTGCGCAGCGCGCCCCGCCCGTTGCAAGCGCAAAAGCCGCACCGCTCCCTGTCCGCAGGCCACGCTTGGCGCCTCATCCAGCACCACGCCGGGCGCGCCCTGCCCATGGGCCAGCGTCGAGCCCAACAGTTTGATGCGCTCGCCCCCCGCCTCGCACCACGCACCGGGAAAGGGCGAGAGACCCCGGATCAGCCGATCCACCTCTACGGCAGGACGGGTCCAATCCACCCGCGCCTCAGCCTTGTCGATCTTGGCGGCATAGGTGACGCCAACCTCCGCCTGCGGATCGGGCCTCAACGCATCCAGCCGTCCGAGCGCCTCGATGATCAGCCGCGCGCCAAGGGCCGACAGCCGGTCATGCAAGCCCCCCGTGGTCTCCTGCAGCCCGATCTGCACCGATTCGCACATCAGAACCGGCCCGGTATCGAGCCCCGCTTCCATCTGCATGATGCAAACGCCGGTCTCGTCATCGCCCGCCATGATGGCACGATGTATGGGGGCGGCCCCGCGCCAACGCGGCAAGAGGCTGGCGTGAATGTTCAGGCAACCGCGCGCGGGCGCATCCAGCACGGCCTGCGGCAAGATCAGCCCATAGGCCACCACCACCGCCACATCCGCCTGCAACGCGGCAAACGCCTCTTGCTCAGCCGCGCCCTTCAAACTTGCCGGATGGCGCACCGGCAGGCCAAGCGCCTCGGCGCGCGCCTGCACCGGGCTGGGGCGGTCCTTTTTGCCACGCCCCGCCGGGCGCGGGGGCTGGGAATATACCGCCGCCACCTCGTGCCCCGCGGCAACCAAAGCGTCAAGGACAGGCACCGAAAACTCTGGTGTTCCCATGAAAATCACACGCATGCCCACGCCTTTCACTGTTCCCAAAATACTCAATTCCGCCCCAGCGACAGGCCGCGCGTTCAGCGGATCTTGCGCGCCCGGCGCAACAGCATGTCGCGTTTCACTTTGCTCAGGCGATCAAAATACATCCGGCCCTGCAAATGGTCGATCTGATGCTGCACGCTCGTGGCCCAGAGGCCAACGAAATCGCGCTCTTCAACCACGCCCGCATCATTCAGAAACCGCACTGTCACCGCGCGCGGGCGTTCAATCACCGCAGACACGCCAGGCAGACAAGGGCTGGCCTCGTCATGGGGGCGCAGATGCACGCTGGCATGCAGGATTTCCGGATTGGCCATGCGCACCGCCTGTCCGCGCGCCTCGCTGGCATCGACCACGGCAAGCGCCTGCATTTCCCCCAATTGCGTGGCGGCGAGGCCGACGCCGGGCATGGCCTCCATCACCGCGATCATCTCGGACCAGATCGCGCGGGTTTCGTCGGTGATCTCCGCAACGGGGGCTGCGGGCAAACGCAAGCGCTTGTCAGGCCAGCGCAGGCAGGGGCGCGGCGCCACCCCTCAGCCCCGCGCCATTTCGCGCTTGAGTTTTTGCATGCGGCGGGTGATCAACTGGCGTTTCATTGCGCCGAGGTAGTCGATAAAGAGTTTGCCATCGAGGTGGTCGATCTCATGTTGCACGCAAGTGGCCCAGAGACCGCCAAAGCTCTCCGTGTGCTCCGCCCCATCAAGGTCCATCCACCGCACCTCGACCTCTGCAGGCCGGGTGACCTCGGCGAACTGGTCGGGGATCGACAGACACCCCTCCTCATAGACGCTTTTCTCATCGGAGGAGGCAAGAACTTCGGGGTTCAGCATCACGACAGGGCGCGGTGTTGCACCCTCGTCCTTGACGCAATCGAGAACGATCAGCCGCTCCATCACCCCCACCTGCGGCGCGGCAAGGCCAATGCCCGGCGCGTCATACATGGTCTCGAGCATGTCTTGCGACAGTTTGCGCAAGGCATCGGACACGTCCGGAACGGGCGTGCAAACCTTTCTCAGGCGTGGGTCGGGATGGATCAGGATCGGCCGTTTCATGGCGGTTATTTAGGCGATGGTCGGACATTCTGCAACGCCTCTTGCGCTCGGGCTGCGATCCGTTAGCCTGCGCCGCGAATACCATCCCGGAGAGCCCCATGAATTTTGACGAGATCATCGACCGCCGCGGTACGTTCAGTTCCAAATGGGACAATATGGAAGCATATGGCGGCGTTTCCCCAGACGTGGGCATCCCGATGTGGGTCGCGGATATGGATTTCCAGGCTGCAGATGTGTTGCAGGACGCCATGCGCAACCTGCTCGAGCGCGCCAATTACGGCTATTTCACCGGCGA
This sequence comes from Roseovarius sp., assembly GCF_048262375.1. Classification (GTDB taxonomy): domain Bacteria; phylum Pseudomonadota; class Alphaproteobacteria; order Rhodobacterales; family Rhodobacteraceae; genus Roseovarius. Next base: position 197,498 of record NZ_JBLXFE010000001.1, on the reverse strand, counting down.
GAACGAGATGAAAGAGGCCACCGCGTGGTGGATGAAAGAGCGCCATGGCTGGACCGTCGATCCCGACCACATGAGCAGCACCGCCGGACTGGGTCATGCCATCGCCCTGATCCTTGAAACCTATACAAATCCCGGTGACGAGGTGATCATCTTCTCGCCCGTCTACCACGAATTCGCCTACAAGATTAAACTGAACAAGCGTGTGGTGCACGAGGCTCCACTTGTGATCCGCGACGGCGTCTATCACATGGATATGGATGCGCTCGAAGCGGGCCTGACTGGCAAAGAGCGGATGATGCTCATATCCTCGCCGCACAACCCCGCAGGCCGGATCTGGACACCGGCGGAACTGCGCCAGTTGGCCGATTTCTGCCGCCGCCACGATCTCTATATGGTCTGCGACGAAATCCACCACGACCTTGTCTACCCCGGCCAGAGCTTCACCAGCTTTCTCAATGCGGCGCCCGAGGCAGCGGAGTATTGCTTTATCCTGACGGCAGCGTCGAAAACCTTCAACACCGCCGGGGCCCGTCTTGGGACCGTCACCATCCCCAATGACCACCTGCGCCAACGGTTCCGTCAGGCGCTTGTGGAACATCAGACACAGCCCAATCTTCTCGGCGTCGAATTGACGCGGGCGGCCTATTCGCCGGGGGGCGCTGAATGGGTGGACGCGCTGGTCAGCTACATTGACCGCAATCACCGGCTGTTCCTCGACGGGATCGGCCAAATTCCGGCGCTGAAAGCGATGCCCATGCAAGCGACCTATCTTGCGTGGGTCAACTTCGCCGATACGGGCATGGAAATGTCGGAGGTGCTGCGCCGGATCCATGAGGATGCGCGCCTTGTCCCCTCAATCGGAACCGGGTTCGGTACCGGTGGCGAGAACTGCCTCCGGTTCAACATCGCCACCCCGCGCGCACGCGTGGCCGAGGCGGTCGAGCGGCTGCAAACCGCGTTTGCCGATCTTCAATGACCCGCACCGGGACAAAACGGGCATGACGCGGGTTTTCATCACCGGCACCGCCGGGTTTATCGGGTATCATCTGGCAAATCTTTTGCTGGATGAGGGCATGACCGTGCACGGTCTCGACGGCATGACTGATTACTACGATGTCACGCTGAAACAGCGCCGCCACCAGATGCTGATGCAAAAGCCTGGCTTTACCGCGACCGAAGCACTGTTAGAGGATCAGGTGGCGGTGGATACGGCCATTGACGCCTGCGCGCCCGACATCATCGTTCATCTCGCGGCACAGGCGGGCGTGCGCTACAGCCTTGAGAACCCGCGCGCCTATCTTGACGCCAACATCATCGGCACATTCAACGTGATGGAAGCGGCCAAGCGCCACGCGGTGCGCCACCTTTTGATGGCCTCTACGTCTTCGGTTTACGGTGCCAATACCGAGATGCCCTATGCCGAGACGATGAAGGCCGACAGCCCGATGACGATCTACGCCGCCACCAAGAAGGCGACCGAGGCGATGGGCCATGCCCACGCTCATCTGTGGAACCTGCCCACCACGATGTTCCGCTTCTTTACTGTCTACGGCCCATGGGGACGGCCCGACATGGCCTATTTCAAGTTCGTCGAGGCCATTCTGGCGGGCCGTCCGATCGACATTTACAATCACGGCGAGATGTATCGTGATTTCACCTATGTCGGTGATCTGGTGCGCGGCATCCGCCTCTTGATGGAGACCGCCCCCGAACGTCCCGACCGCCCCGAAGACATCGTCCCCGGCGACAGCCTGTCGCCCGTCGCCCCCTACCGGATTGTGAATATCGGCAATTCCGACAAGGTGCGCCTCTTGGATTTCATCGCCGCCATCGAAGAGGCGCTTGGCCGCCCCGCCATCCGCAACCTGATGGAGATGCAAAAGGGCGATGTGCCCGCCACATGGGCCGATGCACGCCTGCTGGAACGGCTGACCGGCTATCGGCCCCAAACAGATATCCGCGACGGAATTGCCCAATTCGTGACCTGGTATCGCGCGTATTACCGGGTCTGAGCCGGAAAGTGATAGGATGCGGCAGTGAGAGCCGTAGCGCAGACCGGTTCACACTGATAGCCTGCGGCTGAACCGCAGGCGCGGGGCACAACCACGGAGACATATCATCCCATGAGCAGCACCGGCAAACCGATCAATCTGGCCCTGCAGGGCGGTGGCGCGCATGGCGCCTTCAGTTGGGGCGTGCTGGATTACCTGCTGGAAGATGGACGGCTAAGCCTTGCTGGCGTTTCAGGCACCTCAGCGGGCGCGATGAATGCCGTGGCACTGGCCGACGGCTATACCCGAGGCGGTCGCGATGGCGCGCGCGAGGCTCTTGATCACTTTTGGCGGTCAATGAGCGAGAGCGTCAAGAATTCGCCGCTGCAACGCACCCCCATAGATCGTCTGGCCGGCAATTGGGGGCTGGAAAACAATCCCTTTTACCATTTCATGAACGCGCTCACCGGCGTCGCCTCGCCCTATCAACTCAACCCTATGAACATAAATCCACTGCGCGATCTGGTGGAGAAAAGCATAGATTTCGAGATGGTACGCAAATGCACGGCGTTTCAGCTCTTTGTCTCGGCGACCAATGTCGAGACAGGCCGTGTTCGGGTCTTTTCCCGAGAGGAGATGACAGTGGACATGGTCATGGCCTCGGCCTGCCTGCCACAGATGTATCAGGCAATCGAGATCGACGGCATTCCCTATTGGGATGGGGGTTTTATGGGCAATCCGGCCCTGTTTCCGCTTTATGGCAAGACCGGAACAGATGATATCATCGTCATTCAGATCAACCCGGTCGAACGCAAGGGCGCACCGCGCACAGCCCAGGACATACAGAACCGCCTCAATGAGATCAGCTTTAACGCCAGCCTGTTGAAAGAGCTGCGGGCGATTGATTTCGTGGACCGGCTGATCACGCAGGGCAAGCTTTCGACGGATGAATATCGCCCCGTCAAAGTGCACCTGATTGAGAACGAAAACGCTCTGAAGCCGATGGGGGCCTCGTCCAAGATGAATGTCGAATGGGCCTTTCTGACCCGGCTGCGCGATATCGGGCGTGACACAGCGGCGGAATGGCTCGATGCCACCTATGACAACATTGGGGTCAAGAGCACAGTCGACCTGCGCGCCATGTTCCAGGGAATCGGGGCCGAACATCAGGGCTGAGCGCTTCTGCGTCCCCCCCCCAAAGGGCAAGCCCCAGCAAAAACCCTATGATAGCTTGGCTTCAGTCTGGCGTACTCAGTCGGGCGACTTCGGCCTGCATTTCTAGAACCGCAGCCAGAAGGTCAGGCGGAAAGACCGAAAGATCGTGGTGCTGACTGCGCCCGATCGTGGTGGGTTGAAGCAGATTGTCCGGCAGAGCCGTAGTGCGCGGCAGATCCAGAAATCGACGCAACCGGGGCCAGTATTGCTCGGGGTTTGCGCAATAGGCCTCATATGACACAACGAGAAACCGACCGCGCATCTGAACCGCGCTAAGGTCAAGCGCAGCGCGGTTTGCCAAGACCCAATAGCGCAGCTGATGCAACGGCAAAGGTGTGTCCGGGGTCCGTTCAAGCCCGTAAAGATGGCTCCAGTGCTGGGCCTGCCATGTGTTCCGGCTGAACGCCATATCGAGTCCGTCACGCACCACATGGATATAGCGAAATCCGGGATAGCATCTGGCGAGATGTGACAGAAACACATGCGTGTTCGGCTCTTTCCAACCCCAAGGCTGGTCCGGGTCAGCCCCCGGCGCAGCGCTGCCCATAAGGGCATCTGCATCGGCCGCACTCGCCCCGCAATGCCAAGACCCGCCTGGCGGGAGATCGTTTCGAAGCCGGGTCAGCAGCGCGATTTCCTCCGGGTTCAGGGTGCCACGCAGGCCAGTGGTCATGGCACGGCGAAAGAGATCAGCGGCCTCAGAAACCTCTTGGGCAGATGGCAACAATCGGCACCATTCCGCGCGCTTGAACAGCACCGTAAACCAGAGGTTGTCGAGAGGATCATTCAAGCAGGATCCGATGCAAATACCCGCCGCCCGTAGCGTTGCCGCAAACACCCGCGTGCCAGAGCCGCCCAGACCACCGATAGCAACCAGCGGATTTGCCGGAGAAGGATGTGACACGCAGACCTCATGAGTTGGGTTCGTCTTCGATATGTAGCCCGTGCCATGCGGTGCTGTCACGTCTCGCACCGACAAAGCCACCCAATTATTGGTTGTGCTTTACAAGGCGGGAAGCCCCTGAAAGCGGAAAAAGAGAATAGCTTTTGCGTTTTTCAGGGAATCATAGGAAGGTAAAAATTCAACCTTTGGTTTAAAATTGATTTGGAGGCATTGAATGAATTTCCTAGACAAAACCGCACATGTTGGCGCTCTTGGCTTGGCCTTGGCTATCTCGGCAAGCGTCCTGCCAGGGCCGGCGGAGGCCGGAGTTACTCCATTCATCGGGGATATCGTTGCCGTTGGATACGATTTTTGTCCGCGCGGATGGCTAAGCGCGGAAGGGCAGATCTTGGCGATCTCACAAAACACACCGTTGTTTGCACTTATTGGAACAACTTATGGCGGCAATGGCACCACCACATTTGGGTTGCCAGATCTGCGCGGCCGGGTGGCGATGGGTCAGGGCACGGGGCCGGGATTGAGCCAGCGCATGCAAGGTCAGGTTTTCGGAACACAGGCAGTGACCCTGACCCCTAATCAGTTACCAAGCCATAGGCATACCGTGAACGCCAATAATCTTGATGGAGACTTGCCGGGACCGGGCGGCAAATTGCTGGCGGCGGCCCCGCCAAACGGTGCGGGATCCGAAACGATCTATTCTGATCAGCCCGCCACCGTCACGATGTCAGCAGCGATGATAGGAACCACCGGCCAGAGCCAGCCATTCAATGTTCAAGACCCATCATTGGTTGTGCGGTACTGCATCGCAGCCGAGGGGGTTTTTCCCCAGCGGCCCTGAACAAGCGCCATTGGCGGCGATCTGATTTATTTTCCGATTGCCCGGCCGCGCAACAAAAACGCAATTCAAGAATTCGGAGAGAGACATGAGAGATTTGAAAAAGAACCTGTCTGCCGTCGTATGCACGTTGACCTTGTCACTGGGACTAACAGGAACCCCGAACCGCGCAGAGGCTGGCTTGGAACCTTTCCTTGGGGATATCATGATCGTTGGCTTTAATTTCTGCCCAGTCGGCTGGACCGAAGCCGCAGGGCAGATCTTATCCATTTCGCAAAACCAGGCCCTGTTTGCCCTCTTGGGAACACGATTCGGTGGGGACGGCGTTTCCACCTTTGCCCTGCCTGACCTGCGTGGTCGCCTTTCTCTCGGGCAAGGCGCCGGGCCGGGACTGACACCGCGGCAGATGGGCCAGAAAATTGGTGCGGAAACCGAGGTCATGACCGAGGCCACCCTGCCCGGGCACAGTCACATGGTGAATGCCAATAATCTGGACGGCGATTTGCCCGGTCCCGGTGGAAAGCTATTGGCCGCAGCCCCGACAGGCGGCACCGGAAACGAGACGATCTATTCCCAAGCCAGTCCCAATGTGACGATGAATGCTGCGATGATTGGCATGACCGGAGGAAGTACCGCGATCCATACGCAGGATCCTTCTCTGGCGCTCTATCACTGCATAGCCACCCAAGGCACATTTCCGTCGCGCAGCTGAGCATGGTCCTTTCTCAAGGGGCTGACGCGCGTGGCGCTAAGGACCTCTGATCCATATCAAGACTTTGGAGATTTCTATGACATATTTTAAATCCGAGTTGTGTGGCGCACTTTCCGTGCTGTTTCTGGGGGTTGCCACCCTCGCCCTGCCAGAACAGGCCCGCGCCGATTCCGATCCATATTTGGGCGAAATTGCGCCAATGAGCATCGTCGGCTTCTGCCCTGTCAGGTGGGCCAGCGCAGAGGGTCAGCTTCTCCCGATCACTCAGAATGAACCTCTGTTTGCCCTGATTGGCACCACATTTGGCGGTGACGGGCGCACTACCTTTGGTCTGCCTGATCTGCGTGGGCGCATCCCAATGGGCCAAGGCAGCGGCCCGGGCCTGACACCCAAAGTCTGGGGGCAGACAGGCGGTCAGGAACGGCTGACATTAACGACCAACGAAATGGCCACTCACAGCCATACGGTGCATGCGACCAACAGCGACGGCAACTTTCCGGGGCCAGGAGGCAAGATACTGGGTGCCGCGCCAGAAGGTGGAAGCGGTCAGGAGACAATCTATTCGGATCAGGCGGCCACTGTGCAGATGTCGCCGCTGATGATCGCCCCCACCGGACAAAACCTGCCCGTCGCGGTTCAGGATCCGACAGTGGTCATTCGCTATTGCATTGCGCTTGAAGGGGTGTTCCCCTCACGGAACTAAGGCCAAACAGCCCCCTCTTACGGCGCGGGTACTGCCGCAAGAGGGGGCCGAACTGATCAGACAACCGGGTAGACATACCCGATCAATCGTCGCTTTCGCGCCGGTGAGGGCTCAAGATCGAGCTGGCCGTCTTGCAGGGCCTCGCTCAGCGCGACAAGCAAGGCTGAAAGCTCTGCATTTCCCGTGGCCGTGGCGCGACCTGCGGTTTGCCTGAGCAGCCCATCAGGACCATAAACCTCTGCAAACTGCAGCGGGGCCACGTTCAGATCAGCCATCGGCGGTTTGAGGCCACCAGTGCCTGTCGGAATTGATCCAGCCTGCGCGCCAAGCAGGGTCATCATCCGTTGCAAAAACTCCGAGTGGTCAATCTGCGGCAAAACGCATCCTTCCGATCTTGGCGTGCACCCAATCCGGTTGGGCCGATTTACGAACCAGAAATCCGCCGATCGCCAACAGATCAAGCTCTGTGTTGAGAAAGCAATCAATCGCATGCTTGGGACTGCAGACGATTGGTTCTCCACGCACGTTGAACGAGGTATTGAGCAGCATCGGGCAGCCGGTTGTCTTGTGAAACGCGGAAAGGATCGCAGCGGCGCGTGTGCCAACACCGGGTTTGACGGTTTGCAGCCGAGCGCTGAAATCTACATGGCTGACAGCGGGAAAATCGCTGGCGACCGCATGTTGCAACTGAATTGGACCGTGCAGACCCTGCGCGCGGGCCTCTTGCAACCCGACCGGACCACAAAATTCGGGCCTTAGCTGAGCAACAAGCATCATGTAGGGGCTATCGTTCGGCTCTTCGAAATAGGACGGGGCCTGCTCAGCCAGAACCATCGGCGCAAACGGGCGCCAGCCCTCTCGGAACTTAATGGATTGGTTGACGCGGTTGAGGGTGTGCTTGCCCCGAGGGTCGGCAAGGATCGAACGGTTGCCCAAGGCGCGCGGACCAAACTCCATCCGACCATGGAAATGTCCGACGATTTGCTCATGCGCCAAGGCATCAGCGACAAGGCCAGCGTAGATTTCTGGGTCAGTCACCTCTTCGTGAATCAACCCGGCCGCATCCAATTCCGCGCGAATGGCGGCATCGGAAAAGCCGGGGCCAAGAAACCCGCCATTCATCGAGTCACCGACGGTGCGGTCTGCGCGCGACGGAAGATCGTTGCGCGCCGCCTCAAGGGCCGCGCCAAGCGCGCCACCCGCGTCACCCGCAGCAGGCTGAATCCACAGCCCCTTCAAGCCGGGCAAATCCCGCAGAATGCGACGGTTGGCAACACAATTGAGCGCGACCCCACCTGCGAGACAGAGATTAGAACTGTCTGCGCGCCGCATCGCGGATTTGGCAAGGGCAAGCACCGCCTCTTCAAGCACCCCCTGAACAGATGCCGCGAGATTCATATGAAGCTGCGTGACCGGCTCTGCCGCTTTACGCTGAGGGTGTCCAAACAGCATTTCAAAAAGCGGTCCAGTGGTGCTGAGCCCCCGGTCAAAATCGAAATAGGCCATGTTGAGACTAAAGCCGCCGTCCGGTTCAAGCTCGATCAATTCATCTCGGATTTTCCCGTGGAATTCTGGGGTTCCAAAGGGCGCGAGGCCCATTAATTTGTATTCACCCGAATTCACCTTGAAGCCGCAATATTGGGTGAACGCGCTGTAGAAGAGACCAAGAGAGTGCGGAAAGCTGATTTCGGCCTGCGCCTGCAGGCCGTTGGTATCCCCGGACCATAGCGTCGTCGTGGAGTATTCGCCGACCCCGTCCAGCACCATCACTGCCGCCTCAGAAAAGCCAGAGGGATAGAAAGCCGACGCCGCATGCGACCGATGATGCGGCACAAATACGATCCGACCCGGATCACCGGCCACCTGCATCAACTGCCTTGGCAGATCGTCGGCCAGACATTTCAGAGTCTCGACCATCCGAGGCCAGAGCCGCGCACCCGTCGGCATCCGGGTCTGTGCCACCTCGACCATGCGGCGCACCTTGAGACCGGGGTCTTCGTAATAAGCGACGCGATCGAGCACCGCACCATCCGGCAGATGAGAAAGGCAATAACGGATGGCATGGTCTGGAAACCGCCAATCGGCCTTTTGGCGAGTAAAGCGTTCTTCTTGGACTGCGGCCAAAATGCGATCCCCCTGCACAAGAGCCGCAGCGGAATCGTGGAAATATGACGAAATTCCGAGTGTATACCGGGGGCTGTTCATGACCTTGCCCCGCTCCATAGCCCGTCACTGAACCCGGCGATCAGCGGGGCCAACCGATCAGCAAAGAGCGCATTGGCGCGCACGTTGGGATGAATGTCCTGCGGCAAAAAAGTATGGTCCCGATCATACGGGGTCGAAATATCGCGGGTCTCGGGGAACCGGGCGCAGACGGCGGTGTTAAAATCTCGGTCTAGATCATCAAGCAGGACAAACCCAAGCGGAATGCCCGCAGCCTGAGCCGTGGCACGGACCAGATCAAGCACCGCAAAGGTCGCGGTGTTGATCATGTGGTCGTCCGGTAGGAATATCTGAAAATCAGCCTCGCGCAGCACCGGCTGCCAGATTGGAGGATAGATAATCCGCACCCCTCCCATAGAGTCGAGCCGCGCAACAGGGACATGCTCCACCCCCAGCTGATACCACTCCCGACTGAGATACTGTTGCATGCGTTGCGGATGGGCGATGTTGCGAAACCGGTGATCGCTGATAATGGCAAAGACGGCGGCATCAATTGCACCGCAGGCAATATCACGGCGCAGTTGCAAGAGATTCTGCACCGTGCCGTGACCGCCAACCCCCCGGTTCAGAATGCGGACCGCAGGTAGACCGCGCTGCAGGAGCGCGGTGAACGTCTCATCATCGGCCAAACCCGTGCCATAGGTGAACGAACAACCATAAATGGCGACGCGCCGCCCCACGGTCGCATCTGAGCCCGGAACATGGCGCCACCCGTCGGCAGCGACATGTTGCAGGAGGTCCTTGCGAAAACCGACCTGTACGGCATGGTTTGGCGTCAACCGCCAGCCCAACACCGGATCCGGCTGAAACATGAGCCGGGGCTTACTGACAATTCTAGGCGCGGCAGAGATATGAGCTGACATAATATTCTGACAGTGTTTCGGCCCGGATCTGTGGAAGGGCATTTTGACCAAGTCTAATCACGTCCGCCAAAGGTTGAAAAGCAGGTCAACGCAATAGGCGAGAGGATGATTGTTGCCTGAGATCGCCGCAGCCACACAGACATACCCACGTTCGCGCCTGAGGCAGGCCTCATCCCGGACATCTCGCGCAAGTAAATCCGACACGCCGAACACGACAGTGACGCGTGTCACAGCATGACCTATACGCAATGCGATAGTATCGGAGTAAACGATAATCCACCGGCATAAAATCAGACTGATCGCAGAGGACCTGTTCGAGCACCTGCCTTCTTGGCGAAAGTCCGGGTGTCTCATGTTTGTTTGGGCTTAAGATCGGGTGGATTTACCGAAACCAACCACTTGAAGAATATAGAAAAATGCAACTCTTCAGAGAGTTTCCAGAAACCATCCCGAGGGGATAGCGGATTGACGAATACCGCCCTAGGTAATAGATAATACTGAATTTAACAATTTTTGCGAGTAGCTCCTATAGCAGAATATCGGGCAGCGCCGTTTGGCTGTCGGATCAATTAACACCCGTAGCCCCTTTTGATTGGTAAAGGAATGCAAACTCTGGTTTTTCAACTTTTCCAACGGTGCCGCGCGTTTCTGTTTCAAAAACTCATCGGCGTTTCAGACTGGTACAGACAATATTTATTGCCCCCTCTGACGGCAGAGGATGCGCGCTTGATGTCTAGTCGGCTCAATTGGATTAAACTGCGGCATGGGCGCAAAAATACCAACGGATGATTGAAAAAAAATCCCATGCCCTGCTTTTGCCGCGTTGGCATGACTCCGAACAAACCACAATCACAGATTGCATAGCACAATGAAGCCTGTTCTCGTTATCTGTCAGCGCTCAGGGCTTAGCCTTCGGCAGTTTGGCAAAACCTGCAACCGCACGGCGGACCCAAAGTTTGCCACAGCGCGTCCCTTCACGCCCGTGCCCTGCGCACATCCGCTCTGGGTGATGTCCTGATCTTATCCGTTAGGAATTCTGGAGAAAAAGCATGAGGCTATTATCTCAACTGCACACGGTGATGCTCTTCCCGATGGCGCGCGTCATTGTAGAACTGCAATCGAGGGTTCAGCAGGTTAAATCGCTTGGCAAGGGGTCAATCTGCCACTTTGAGCGACCCTACGCAGGCCAGCCGATCATGCTCTTGGCGCTCTATCAGAAAGGTGCTCTGAGACCCGATCTTAAGCGCATGCTGCGCGTGGCCAAGGCGCAGGGCCTGTATATTCTGGCGGTCAACACCCTAACGCTGAAGCAACCCGAAGCGCTGCAAGAGCTGGTCGACTGTTATATCGAGCGGCCGAATTTCGGGCGCGATTTCGGAAGCTTTCGCACCGGGTTCCTGCATCTGTTCAGGCAGAAATGGCACAAGAGCTGTCCGCGCGTGCTGATGATCAATGATAGCGTGTATTACAGCAGCAGGGGGCTGGAAAAATTCCTCCGGGACATGATGGGCACACAGTCCGAGGTGTTGGGTGCAACCGAGAATTACGAGATCGAATATCACCTCGGCTCTTTTTGTATCTCAATGGCGCAAACTGTTGTGAATGCCCCCAGCTTTCAGAGGTACTGGACCTCATACAGACTGACAGACGTGCGCCCGATTGTGATCAAGCAGGGTGAAATGAAGCTGTCGAAAACACTCAAACGCTGCATCTCTGCCCCCGATCAGATCCGCGCGCTCTATGGCACGAATTGGTTTTTAACCAAGTTAAAGAGCAGTCCGGACCTGCAGGGCCTGTTGCTGGAAGATAGCCGCACCAGCAGCTCTATTTTATGGCCGCGCTTTGACATTTCAAAAGTAACCAAATCCCTCGCGGGTCGGGTTATCGTGCCGTACTACTCAACTGCAGCTAATATCGAGGTCACAACCGACACACCACTCAACGAAATGCATGAGGATGCGTTGATCACCACACGCGCCGAACTGGCAAACTATCTGTTGCGCCATGTTCCAGACGGGGCGCAAACGGAAAACTTCGACGCCATCCTGACCGACGCGCTGACGGCGGTCGCATCCGAAGTGTTCATGACGGGAAGCCAGATTCATCAGAATGCGGCGATCCTGCTAGAGCTTGGCCTGCCAATCATAAAGTTGGACGGTCTGTATCGGGGTGCCTTCAACAACTACGACTTGCTGCGCCTGCAACGCAAACTCGACCCGGACGAGGCACAGGAACTGAGTGCCTTATTGCTAGACCGCCCATTCGGGGCGCAGATGCTGCAGGGCTGGAAGCGCGCAGCCTTTATGCGCGGGTTGATCTGATGGTCCGAGCGCGCACGGCACTGAGGCTTGGAAACCGATGATCTCCCCTGACTTTATTCTCGCGGGCTATGAACGCGGCGGCACCACACTTTTGTCCGAGCTGTTTCGGGCCAACGGTTACGAGTCGGGCTTTGAATGCGGAGTGCTCATGGCACGCACGCCGCCCGAATTCCCAAAAATTCAGCCGTATTGGGACAATATGACCAAATATTGGCCCCTGTCCGCAGAGAGCTTAAACGAGGCGGTTCAAGGTGATTTTGCCGCATTCTACAACAGCGTATTTTCGCAGGCTTTTCCCAATCACAGCGGCGGTTTTTTTGACAAAACCCCCAAATACATGGAGGTGCTGGGACAATCCCTGCATAGGGCCCCCTTTGTACGCGGCGCGGTCGTAATCCACCGCGATCCTCGGGCAGTTTTCGTATCGGTTTCCAAGCGTTTGAAGCCTGCGCAGGACATCGTCGCCACGATTGAGCAGCATTTCAACCAGCTTGTTTCGAATTACATCTCATATTTCGTCGGATGTATTGCCCACATAGACCGTCCGAATGTGCTTTTCGTCCCCTTCGAAGAACTGGTCAGCAGGCAGCAGACGTGGCTCAGGGTCTTGGGCTATTTTACGGGCAAAGCACCCTTTTTGCCGCTCTCCGCCCCATCCCGATTTGAGAATGTCACATCCGCGGAAATGGACATTGAAAAGGTCATAGAGTTCGACGGGCTTCTGCCCGAAGCGTTGCAGAGGCGCATTCTGAAGGCGACAGAATTGGCCTCACTTTTCTTTGCAGGCCCGGTTGAACGGGCAAGACACGGTCAAGTCTGGCAAGACAGGCACGGGCTTGCTAAGGAACGGCTTGGCCAATTCGGCCTGGCCGCGACCAATGTCAATGTGGATGGCGTATACTTTGAACCACTAACCTATCTCTTGCGCTATTTTGACGTCCTCAACAGCGGGCTCAGCCCGGTGGATCATTACATCCGGCATGGGCGCGGTGAAAACCGCAGGCCCGCATAGAGGGATTGGGCAAATGAGCAACGCCAGCCGCCAGACCATCTATCTTCACATCGGCTTTCACAAGACCGGCAGTTCCGCCATCCAGTCGAGTTTCAATGGCTACGCGGACACCGCATTTTGCTATGCCAAGCTCGGCTATGAAAACCATTCCATTCCGATCTACACAATCTTTTCGGGCCATCACCAAAGCTATCACATCTGGAAAAGCGCCGGAATGACTGCTCCAGAGATCGAGGCCCATCGGGACAAGCTGGCCGCCACCACGATCCAGTTCTTTCGCCAAGAGCAGCGGCGTGACGTGATCCTCTCGGGCGAGGATATCTCGGTCATGTCACAAGAGGCATTGCAGCATTTGCACGCGGTCCTGAACCAGAACACTCCCCGCATCGTTGTGATCGCCTATGTGCGCGATCCGGTGTCGTTCATATCAAGCGAACTGCAAGAGCGCATAAAATACGGTGGCATGGGTCACGCTCCGGTACCACCCGGATACCGCGCAAAGCTGGAGCGTGTTTTTCACGTCTTCGGGAGGGAAGCCACCATCATTCGTGACTATCACCGTAGCACGCTCAAGAATGGGGATATCGTAGAGGATTTTGCCGATCTGATCGGCTGCCCCGTGCCGCGACGACCGCGGGATGAGAACCTATCCCTATCGACCGAAGCGGTGCGGGTAATCTACCACCTCAACACTCTCGAGACGACCATCGCCGACCCAAGAGCTTTGACACAGACGCGTGCAAGATGCATCGCGCATCTGCGCGCCCTTTTCCCCGGTCGCTTTGAGCTACCGCGTGACCTGATTTCCGGGCTTGTTGACGCCGCAGATGTAAGCTGGCTCTACGAGAATACAAGGATTGAATACCGGTCTGATGAAGAAGAACATGCACCTGTTTTTTCCCCCGAGGCCCTTGATCTCTTCCTAAGCGAAGTAGAGCCCCGCACCATCGAGCAGATCCGAGATTACCTCGGATCAACCGTCGGCATTTCCGATCTGCCGCGTGACCTCAAGGCCCTCATCTCGCGTTATTTCATGTCCTTTGCATAAGCCTGAGGCTGCGATCATGTGTCCACATGGCGGCCTCACCGTCGCGCGGCACGCCTCTATCGCCCGCGCAGATTTGTGGGGCGGGGCTGGCCACGCGTGACGCTCAAAACTCTTCATCGGTTGACAGGCCGTTCCTGACCGGCACAACGACACACCTTTCAGGCGGGATCTCCGCCAAAGCCCTTGTACGCGGCGAAGGCGACAGCGTTTTGTTGTCAGATTAAGCCATTCTTGCTACGATACATGAGCATAAGATTGATGATTTTTCTGAACAACCACCATTTCCAACCTGAAGGAATTTTCTCCTAAAGGCGACAAAAGGATAGATTCAATGGGCATTGAACTCGACGCCTATAAGGCGCGCACAGATCAAACAATCCCTAGATTACAAGCACTTCAAGACGTCACATCAAAAATTAGCACACTCGTTTCCGTAGCACAATTTGGGATCAAGAAATACAAGACCGCCGATAAGACTGCCGAAAAAATAGACGATTCCCTGTTTACGGTGAGCAATCTGCTCACAGTTGCCGGATTTGTTGCGCCGCTCAAGACACCGGTAACTGCGTTAAAGAGGGTTTTGGACCGGATTGAGCCAACAGTAGACAAGATCGACGACAAGTTTGACGAAATCAGCGGCAAGGATGACAGCTCGACACCCGAAACAGAAGGGGATGGCCAGTTTGTCGAGAATCTCGAAACCGGCCTTTCTGGCGCAAAGCTGACACTCAGCATCGTCTCGGACGCGCTTACGCTCAGAGTGAGACAGCTCGAAATCGCCTCTGAGGCCACGGGAAATTTCAAGGAAGCGATCAGCGTCGCCACGCGCGGCGCAGAGGTCTGGAGCGGAACCTACACCGCCCTCAACTCTGCCATTGAGGCGCAGATGGCTGCGCGCAATGCGCTGATCGAGGGCGTTGAAACCTTGTATACCAACGTCAAGGCAGAGGTGGACGCATTCCTTGCAGTGCTGGTGGATATCGACTTCGAGCAAATCCTTGGTGATCTTGTTGATCTCGATGAGATAGGCAAGATCTTCGATTTCCTGAAAGCGCCACTCAGTGCAGCCGAGAGCCTGCTTGCTCCAATCCAGCCGCTTTTGAATGCGATCGACGCACTGATCGGGCTGATCGTCAATCCGATCATAGATTTCGTGATCGAAACTCTGAATCTCGACAGCATTCTGGAGGCCACAGAGGCGGCAATTGATGCGCTTATTCCTTCGATCGACCTTCTGGATGCGTTCGAACAGCTGATCCAGCCGCTGCAGGATTTCCTACTGGAATACATCGTGGACGGGCTTGGCACCATTCCGCTTTTGGACACGGTTGAATCGGCCTTTTTCGGGAATGTCGTGGGCGAGGCCGATCAAGGCCCCACAGGCTGGGGCAATGATGTCGCCAATCTGCTTGCGGGGGATGACGGCGATGACATTCTTGATGCCCTTGACGGCAGTGACATAATCTTTGGCGGTGGCGGCAACGATGTCATCATTGCAGGCGCGGGCTCTGACAGTCTCAACGGCGGCGCGGGCGCTGATCTGTTCTATTTCGCGGCCAGCTTTACCGAATATGAATTGGCACGCGACCCGGATACCGGGGATATCATCGTTAGCCACCTTGCGCCTCAAACCAATGTAAACACCGGCATCGACGTTCTGGTCGCACTTCAAGACATCGACAACGTCGTGTTTACCGACATCTCTTTCACGGGGGCCGAGCTCAACAATGCGCGCATCGGCGGTTCAATTCTGAATGGCGACCAATTGGGATTCGCCCAAGACGATTTGATGTTCCTCAATGCCTCCGGCACCCCGATTAACGGATTTCATGTCGCAAACGGTCTGGGCGGAAACGACCGGATTTTTGGCTCGACACAGAATGATCAGCTGAACGGCGGGGCAGGCAACGACGTGCTGTTGCCCGGCCTTGGCAACGATCAGGCGAATGGCGGCTCCGGCACTGATACGTTTCAGGTGCTCAGAGGGGCAAATTCGCGTCTCAGGGTGGATTTGATCGACGGCACATCCTTTGGACAGGGTCAGGACACGCTCAGTTCCATCGAGAACGTCGTCGCCTCACCCGATGAGGATCACATGATCCGTGGCACCAACAGCGCCAATGTGATCTTTACCGGCGACGGGATCGACGTGATCAGCGGCCTTGGCGGAAACGATACCATCGATGCAGGGGGCGAGGATGATTATATCGTCGGCGGGGCCGGGGCCGATGTGATCAATGCGGGGGCTGGCGGTATCGACGTCATGATTTCCGGCAGCGCGGCACAGGCCGGGGTCAGCGATCATTACATCGGCGGCGACGGGTTTGACGTTTTGTCCTACACGAGCTCGTCCAACACGATCAAGTTTGATGTCAGCGATCAAAGCGATGACCCCTCGATCCTCCAACAACTCAAGAATTACATGCAGGACCTCGAGGCCAGCGGTCCGGTACGGATCGACGCGGGCACAGGGCGTGTGACCCGGTTCGATCTCGCGGGCAACGCAGTTACGACCGACACGACCGATGGTGTTGAAGGGTTCATGGGCTCCGATCTCGCGGATACGCTCTTTGGCGCGCCGACGGCCACGCTTTTGCATGGCGCGGGCGGCGATGATGTGATCCACACCGGCGGCACCCAGAACATCAACGGCGGCGACGGCGACGATCTCATCCTCGTCGAAGAGGTCGATGGCGGCTCGACCGCACTTCAGATCGAAGGCGGCAGTGGTTTCGACCGGCTGCTGCTCGAAGGCGTGGGCGATGCGCGCTGGTTCTATCGCGTCGAAAGCGCGATTTCTCTGACCCTCCGGGCGCACAAGACCACCGTTCAGGGTGAAGACCTGCGCAACGCCAACGACGTGTTCTTTTCGCTCAAACCCACCAGCGTCGAGGAAATCTCGCTTGGCAATTTCAACGACCACGCGATCTATGCCCCCGGCGGCAGCGCGACGGCAGTGTTCTTCCTTCAGGATGGGAATGACCGCTTTGACGGCGAAAACGGCTTTGCCGATGTGCATGCTGGCAATGGTAATGACATCGGAAACTTCAACCGTGGCGGCGGAGGCATTTTTCGCGCAGGCGCGGGCGACGATTTCGCTGTTTTCGACGACACCGATACCGACAATGCCGCGATCATGGGGGCGGATAACGATGTCGTCCGGATCGAGCGGTTCCGCGGCAATGCCGATGGCGGCACCGGCTATGACACGATTGCCTTCGACGTGAACTTTAACTCGCGCATTGTCGCTGATCTGGCGGCAGGGACGGTGGTGTCGTTCAAAGGGCTGATCGTCAACAATGCCGAGCAGGTCGACATGACCCTGCAGAATTTTGAAGTGATCATCGCCACCGAATTCAACGACCTGATCGACGGCAGCAGCCTGTCGGAACAGATTCTGGGGCGCGGCGGCAACGACACGCTCCGCGGCGCAGATGGCCGTGACAAACTCTTTGGCGGTGCGGGCAATGACACGCTCGAAGGTGGTGCTGGCGAGGACCTGTTGCACGGCGGCCCCGGCAATGACCGCCTTGATGGCGGTGCCGATAGCGATACTGCGTCTTATGCATGGGCCCGGCCCGGCGGTCTCACCGGCGAAATATTGGCCGACAGTTTCGGCGCGGTGACGGTCAGCTTGGCAACCGGCACAGCGACAGGCGCATTCGGCACCGATACCTTGATTTCAATCGAGAATGTGATCGGCACTGGCGCAGGCGACATTCTGACCGGGAATGACCTCGACAACATGCTCTCAGGTGGCGGCAGCAACGACAGCCTTGAGGGCGCAGGCGGCGATGACATTCTGATCACAGGCTCGGGCAATGACTCGGTTTCGGGGGGGGCTGGTGACGACACCGTCGTCGTTGGCCTCGGCACCAAAAACCTGAGTGGCGGCGCAGGGTTCGATACGCTCGACTTTGGCACGGTCTCCGGCTCCGTGGCCCTGAACTTGGGCACCGGCACATACACTGGCAACCTGCTCGACAAATCGCCGCGTTGGGCGGACCTTGATCCCAACGGCGACGGCATCGCGGAGAGTGATGGAACCGAGGCCCGTATCTTTGGCGGGGTCGCGCTGACACCGCAAGACGTGCTCGAAGCCAACCCCATTCAATCCAACAGCGCAGATGACCTGAGCCGCGTCCTGCCCTCTCTCACGGATACCGACTTTGCCGCCTTTCAAATCGAATTGATCGACATCGCGAGCGCTGCCTTTGGCAGCTTTCTTGATTTCGAGCGCGTGATCGGCGGCGATAGCAATGACAGCTTTACCGGGACGACCGCAGCGGATCATCTTTCCGGCGCGGGGGGACAGGACAACCTGTCGGGCCTTGCGGGCGATGACCAGCTCAGCGGCGGTCTGGGCGAAGACACGCTCAACGGTGACGCGGGCGATGACACCCTAGAGGGCGGCGCAGGCAACGACAGCCTGCTGGGCGGCGCAGGCTTTGATCTTGCGATCTTCGATGTGGCCTCAACAGAGGTGCGCATATCAGAGGTGGACGGGCTTTTGTCCCTCATCTCGCTCGAGGGCGAGGATACCGTAGAGAGCATCGAGAGCTTCCGTTTCACTGACGCCACCCTCACGCTCAGTCAGGTGCTTGCCCTGCCGCCTGCAGGACGGCAAATAACCGGAACGGCGGGCAACGACGCCATCACTGGCGACGCAGGAGACGACACTCTGATTGGTCAGGGCGGGGATGATTCGATCCTCGGTCTCGAAGGAGATGATGGCGTGTTTGGCGAGGCCGGCAATGACACGTTATCTGGTGGTGACGGCAACGACACGGTGGCCGGCGCGGATGACGATGATGTGGTCAGTGGGGACGCTGGAAATGACTCGCTCGGGGGGGGGCCGGGCAATGACACGTTGAGCGGTGGGGATGGTGACGACATCATGGGGGCGGGCTTTGGCGACGACTCCATGTCAGGTGGCCTTGGCCATGACGTGGTCGCGGGCGGCGCGGGCAACGATACGCTCGACGGCGGCGCGGGCAATGACAGCATGTCCGGCAGCTTTGGCAACGATATGATAAGTGGCGGCGGTGGAGAGGACGATATCGGGGGTGGCACAGGGCGCGACACGATTGATGCAGGCATTGGCAATGACCGGGTCGGTGGTGGTGAGGGCAATGACTCGATCCTTGGCGGAGCGGGCAATGATTTCCTTGCGGGCGGCGGGCGCGACGATGTGATCGTTGGCGGCACCGGCAACGACACGGTCAACGGCGGTGCAGGCAATGACGCGATGACCGGCGGCGCGGGCGCGGATCAGTTCGTGTTCAGCGCATTTGCCGAGGGTGAACGCGACGTGATCACCGATTTCGAGGATGGAATCGACCGAATCTTTATCCGCATCAACAACCCGGACACCGGCACACCCAACATCACCAACGGTGGCAACGGGCTTGCGGGCTTTGTCGCGGCCTTGGGGATTATTGATACGATTGCGGGGGCACAGATCAACGTCAACGGCCATCAGCTGCTGGTTGAGGGCGTAGCTGCGGCAAATCTGACCGTGGATGATTTCCAGTTCCTCTAAGATCGAGAACCCACGCGGTTCCAACATGCGAACACGCCAGAGCCTCCAATGCTTTGGCCGGTCAGATGATGCCAAACTCATTCTTGTAAAGAATTGCATCCCCTTCCCTGCAAGAAAGCGGGCCAGACACAAATGGCGGAAATGCAAGCGCCCTGAGAGGGGGCACAACTGAGGTCTCTGATGTGCGGCCCATCTGGCAGTCGGGATACAGGGGATCGCGCGGAGCAGCGTTAACGCTTGGCGCGCTTAACGATGGCTCACAAGGCCCGGAACCGCGGCAACCAATCCAGCGTGCTCTCGGTGCCAGCGTCGCCCGGCCGGTATTCGGCCCCGAACGGCGTGGTCCAGCCCAGATCGTTGATCTGCGCCAAGAGCCACGGATAATTCACCTCGCCCCGGTCCGGTGCCCCGCGATCCGGCACTCCGGCGATTTGCACATGGCCGATGATTGGCTGATACCGTGCAAAGCACCGCAACAGATCACCTTCCATGATCTGCAAATGATAGCAGTCGAACATCATCCGCAGATTATCCCGGCCCAGAGCCCCAATAATCGCTGCCGCGTGCGCGCTCGATGACAGGTGATATCCCGGCACATCCCGGTGATTGATCGGCTCAATCAGGATATTCAGACCATACGGCGCGGCATGATCGCAGGCATAGGCGAGATTGGCGCGAAAGCTCGCCTCGGCCTCTGCACCGCCATCGGTGCAGCCCGCCATGACATGAACAGCACCCGCGCCGATCGCCTGCGCATAATCCACGGCCTGACGGATTGCCCCGCGCGCCTCAGCCTCGCGCCCACTCAGCGCCGCCAGCCCGAAATCCCCCGCCGCACGGTCACCCGGATGGGTGTTGAGGCCGAGCATCGGCAATCCGGTCTCGATCAGTGCGGCTTTGACCTCTGAGGCAGGGAAATCATAGGGAAAATGGCACTCCACCGCCGCGAACCCTGCCGAAGCCGCAGCGTGAATCGCCGCGGGCAAGGGCCGGTCGGTAAAAAGAAACCCAAGGTTTGCGGAGAAGCGCATCAGTCCCACTCCACCTCGAATTTACGCACCACTTGGCCGATCTGCGCCGCATCCAGCGGACGGGCCCCCGCGCCGCGCAAGAGCAGCGCCAGACGCGCGGTTTCTTCCAGCTCTTCCATCGCGAACACCGCCGCATCCAGATCCTTGGCGGCCACCACCGGGCCGTGATGCGCCAAAAGAACCGAAGACCGCCGTCCCGCCAGCCCCCGGATCGCATCCGCCATCGCGGCATCGCCGGGCACAAAGAACGGCAACAGCGCCACCTTGCCCACCCGCATCACGGCATAGGCGGTGAGCGGTGGCACGGCATTTTCCGGGTCGGTGTCCGGCAGGATCGACAGCGCGACCGAATGGGTGGAATGCAGATGCACCACCGCCCCCGCACTCCGCCGTGTCTCGTAAAAGGCTGCGTGCAGCGGCATTTCCTTGGTTGGCGCATCGCCCGAGATCAAATGGCCAGCAGCGTCAAACCGGCTAAGACGGGCCGGGTCTAACCGGCCAAGACTAACCCCCGTCGGCGTCACCAACAGGCCGCCATCCTCTGTGCGCACCGAGATATTGCCCGACGCCCCGCCGGTCAGCCCCCGATCAAACAGCGACTTGGCCCAAAAACACAGATCCTCGCGCAAACGGCTCTCGGTCATGCGGGATGCTCCATTATCCGAGCGGCCTCTGCAAAAAAGTCTGGCCCGCCAAAGTTACCGGACTTGAGCGCCAGAACAAGGGCATCATTCGCCCGCATGACCGGCACACCGGGGGCAATCTCGGGGCCGATTTCCAGCTGTCCGAGCGACAGACCACTCACCACAGCACCCGACGTTTCACCCCCCGCACTGATCAGCCGGGTCACGCCGCGCGCAACCAGCGCCTGCGCCACCCCGGCAAAGAACGCCTCGATAGCGGCTGCGACAGCTGCCGCGCCAAACCGCGCCTGATCTTGTGCCACGCGGGCCGGGTCCGCAGAGGAATAGATCATCGGAATGCCCTCCTGCGCCAATGCCCACTCCGCCAGATCACCAGCAGAAACCGTCCCCGCCATAACCGCATCGGCCGAAATTTCCCGCGCCGGATTGCAGGCCGCGTGCCGCGCCACCTGCCCCCGCGTCGCCTCGGAACAAGAGCCTGACAGCACCACCGCAGGGCCCATCTGACCGCGCCAAACCTTCTCTTGCACCGACAGCTCGCCACGCGCCCGAAAATTCTCGGGCAAGCCCATGGCAATCCCAGAGCCGCCCGTCACCAGCGGCAAATCTGCCGCTGCGCGCCCCAATGCCATCAGATCATCCTCGCTGACCGCATCCGTGACAATCAGGCGATGCCCGCACACATCCTGCGCCGTCAGCGCCTCGGTGATCGCCTGTGCCCCCTGCCGCACGATCTGCGCACCGATATGCCCGACGCTTCCGCGTGACTGTACCGCCAACCAACGGCGAATATCCGGATCGGACATCGGCGTCAGCGGATGATGCTGCATCCCGCTCTCGCTCAGCAAGCGATCATTCACAAAGAGATGCCCTTGATAAACCGTCCGCCCTGCCCCAGGAAAGGCCGGACAGACGATCACCTGACGCGCGCCCAAGGCATCGGCCAGCGCTTCAGCCACCGGGCCGATATTCCCCTCAGGTGTGGAATCAAAGGTCGAGCAATATTTGAACAAAAACTGCCGACACCCCTGCGCCTGCAGCCACGCCAGCGCCGCAAGCGATTGCGCCACCGCATCCTGCACCGGAATAGACCGAGATTTTAGCGCGACAACCCCCGCTTCGACCGTTGCCGCCGCAGACGTATCAGGCACACCCACATATTGCACCGACCGCATCCCGGCCTTGGTCAGCGTGTTGGCGAGATCGCTCGATCCGGTGAAATCATCACCGATGCAGCCCAAAAGCATCAGTCGCCCTCCGGCAACCGCAGCCCGGCGCGGGCGGCGATATGTTTGGTGATGGCCGCGTCATCCTCGCGCCCAAGCCCCGCCTCAGACGCCGCGCGATATTCGGCCAGCGCGGCCTCGACCAGCGGCAAGCGCAGGGGCACGCGCGCGGCTATATCCGTGACGATCCCCAAATCCTTGGGCCAAATGTCGATCGCCGAACGCGGGCTGTAATCCGCCTCGATCACATGCGGCGCGCGGTTTTCAAACATCCATGAATTGCCCGCCGAGACCTTGATCACCTCCAGAACACGGGCCAGATCCAACTCCTGCGAGGCGGCAAAGCTCAGCGCCTCGCCCATCGCGGCGATATGCACGCCAGCCAGCAACTGATTGACTGCCTTCATCGCCGATCCCGGCCCGGCACGATCGCCAAGCCGATGCACAGTTTCGGCAATCGCCGCCAGCCCCTCTGCCGCGCGATCAAACGCCTCAGGCCGCCCCGACGCCATAATCGAGAGCCGCCCCTCGGCAGCCTTGACCGCCCCACCGGAAATTGGCGCATCGAGATAGAGAAAACCACGGCTTGCCGCCTCTGCCTCCATCTCGCGAGCAAACTCTGGCGCGACCGTCGCACAGCCCAGAATAACACCGCCCTTTTCCAACCGCTCGGCCCAGCCTTCCGGGCCAAAGAGCGCCGCGCGCATTTGGACGGCATTGAGCACAACGCAGACAAGGATACCCGCCTTGGGCGATGTCCGGTCCAGAACCTTACCGCCCGCCCCCGACAAGAGCGCGCAGCGCCCCGCGTCAGGATCATAACCATAGACGTCAAGGCCAGCCCTCAGGGCCGACTGCGCCATGCCAAGGCCCATCGACCCCAGCCCCGCGAAGTGAACGATTTGTGTCATGGACCTACCGAGAGAATGATTTGCATCGGCCAGAGCGTGATGGCCGGGATATAGGTGATGAGCATCAGCGCCCCGAACACGGTCAACACGAACCAAAAGAGGTGTGGGATGACCTTTTCAATCGACAGATTGGCCACCGCACACGCCGCAAAGAGGTTTACCCCCAACGGCGGCGTGATCATCCCCAGTGCAAGATTGACCACGAGGATCAGCCCGAAATGCACCGGATCCACCCCGTAAGACACCGCAATCGGCGCCAGGATTGGTGCAAGCACAAGAATCGCTGCCGAGGTCTCGATAAACATGCCCACCACCAGCAACATCAGATTGACCACCAGCAGAAACGCGATGCGGCTCTCGAAAATATCCTTGAACCAGGCCGCGATTTCATTGGGCAGGCCAGAGCGCGTGATCAAAAAGGAAAACAGCGCCGCCGCGGAAATGATCAGCATGATCGCCGCCGTCGACAAAACCGTCCGCTTCAGGATTTCGGGCAGGTCCATAAACCGCAATTCACGGTAGAATCCCATGCCGACGATCACAGCGGCAGCCACAGCAGCCGCGCTCGCCTCGGTCGGCGTAAAGATACCTGAATAGATCCCGCCCAGAATGACCACGGGCACGATCAGCGCGGGCAGCGCCGCCCAGAGCGCCGGACCCACTTTCGGGCGGTCGCGCCCATCCTCAAGCCCGATACCCCGAAGACGGCAAAGGATCAGCACCAGAGCCATCAGCGACCCAGCCACCAGAATTCCCGGCCCGATCCCTGCCAGAAACAGCTGACCAATCGAGGTGTCCGTCGAGACACCATAGAGGATCAGCGGAATCGACGGCGGAATGAGCACGCCCAATTCGGCAGAGCTTGCCTGCACCGAGGCGGCCATCGGCGCCGGATAGCCGTGTTTCACCATCGCCGGAATAAGGATTGCACCAATCGCAAAGGTCGTGGCCACCGATGAGCCCGAAACCGACGCAAACATCATACAGGTCAAAACGCAGGACGCGGCAAGCCCGCCCTGAACGCCACCCACGATAGATTTCGCCAGTTCCACCAACCGATGCGAGATGCCCCCGGCAGACATCAGATTGCCCGCCAGAATAAAGAGCGGAATCGCCATCAGCGGGAAACTGTCGATCCCCGTGAACATCCGCTGCGCCACCAACAAGAGCGGCAGGCGGCCATTCGCCTCGATACCGATGACGGACGCAAGCCCGATCGCCACGGCAATCGGCACTCCGGCGAGAAAGAAAATTGCAAGAGAAAGAGCCAGCGCCGCGTTCATTGCAGACCCGCCGCGAACTCATGCGCGCCTTGCTTGATCGCGCGCAGCACGCAGCCCAGAATAGCCAGCAGAATGAACACGGACCCCACCGGAAGGGCCGCGTAGACCCATGCGATTGAAATTTCCAGCGCCGCCAGCTTTTGCGACATCACCCGCTCGGTCATCGCCCAGCCCTGCCAGAAAAGGATGCAGAAAAACACCACCGACAATCCCATCGACACGAGATAGAGCGCAAAGCCCAATCGCGGCGGCAGCATCTTTTGCACGATCTCGACCGCGATCATCGCACCCTCGCGAAATGCCGGGGCGACAGCCAGAAACACGCACCAGATCATCGCAGACCGCGTGATCACCTCTGACCATGTCGAGGGGTGCCCGAAAACGAACCGTGTCGTCACCTGATAGAGCGCCAGTCCCGTTGCGATCAGCAGAAAGACGATCGACAACCGCAAGGCCAGCCGGGTCGTCATGGCCTCTAGTTTGAGAAACAGCTTCATAGGTGTCCTTCCGTCAGAAACTGGCGCAGATGTGCGCCAGTTCCAAGATTGCACTGCGGATCACTTGACCGCCTTGATTCGCTCGACCATCTCGCTGCCATGTTGGTCGGTGTAGACCGAATAGGACGCCTCTTCGGCAAGCGCCGCAAAGGGCGCCTTGTCGATATCGGTAATCACCTCCATGCCATTTTCCCGCAAGAGCGCGACACCGGCCTCTTCCAGACGGTTGACTTCGGCACGCGTCGCCGCCGCCGAGGCCTTGGCCGCCGCTTGGAACCAGCCGCGCTGTTCATCGGTCAGACTGTCAAGCAGCACAGGCGAAGCCAGAACTGCTGCAGGCGAATAGACATGTCCGGTGAGGGATACATATTTCTGCACCTCCCAGAACTTGGACGCGGTGATCACCGTCACCGGATTTTCCTGACCATCGACCACACCCTGTTGCAGCGCGGTGAACAACTCAGGAAAAGCCATCGGCGTCGGGGCAGCCCCCATGCCTTCGAACGCCGCCATATGCACCTTGTTTTCCATGGTGCGCAGCTTGAGTCCGGCCAGATCGCCGGGCGTGCGCACGGCGTGCTGCGAGTTGGTCACATGCCGAAATCCGTTTTCCGACCATGCCAGCGCCACCAGATTGTTCTTGCTGATCTCATCCAGCAATTCCTGTCCGATCTCACCATCCAGCACGGTGCGCGCATGGTCGTAATCGCGGAACAGGAACGGCAGATCGAGCGCATAGACCTGCGGCACAAAATTGCCCAAAGGTCCGGTCGATGTGATCACCACATCGAGCGATCCAATCTGCAAACCCTCGATCATGTCGCGCTCGCCGCCCAACTGCCCGGCGGGGGCTTGCTCTCCGGTAAAGGTCCCGCCTGACAATTCGGTCAGCGTATCGATAAACGCCTGCGCCCCGACCCCGTAATGCGACGTGGGCGACAGAGCATGCCCCACCACGATGTTCTGTTGTGCCTCAGCCGCGGTCGCAAGACCCAGTGCGGCAATCGCACCCAATGCGAAATGTTTCATTAATTTCCTCCTCCTTGGTTTCTCGTTGCTTTAAATTCAGGGATTTCCGACCCCGGTCACTCCGCTGCCAGACTGGCCATATACTCCCGTACAATCTCGGCGAAATCCTCATTGGGCGCAAAGCCCAAGGCCTCGGCGCGCGGCGTCACGATCTGCCCCGGCCATGTGGCCACGATCCGTTCAATGGCCGCATCAGGCCGTTCCACGACCAGCGCCGCCACCTCCGCGCCCGCCAACGCCTCCAGCGTGTCGAGCATGGTCCCAACGGTCACCGAAATGCCGGGCAAGGTCACGGTGGTCTCAAGACCAAGCTCGGATTGCGCCAGCGCGACAGCTTTCAGCGTATACTCCAGCGCCTTGGCGGGCGAGGCCAGATGCATGCGCAGCGCCCGCCCCACCGGCAACTCCGCCGCCACACCCGCCAATGGCTCTCGGATGATCCCGCTGGCAAAGCCTGAGGCAGCACGGTTCGGCTTGCCCGCACGCACCGCGATGGTCGGATAGCGCAGCGCTCGGCCCTTGATGAACCCTTTGCGGCTGGCGTCCCGCACCAGCAATTCGCCCATCAGCTTTTGCGTGCCATAGGACGACAGCGGCGCAGGCTGCGTGATTTCGGAAATCGTGTCATTATCGGCACAGGAAAACACCGCGACCGACGAGGAAAAGACAAAAACCGGCGGCTTGCGCAGCGTGCGGCAGGCGTCGATCAACGCAATGGTCGCCTGTAAATTGACCTGCATCCCCAGCGCGTAATCCTCTTCGGCCTGACCAGAGACAACCCCCGCCAAATGGATCACCAGCTCGGGCGCATCCTCGATGATGCGC
Organism: Roseovarius sp.; assembly: GCF_048262375.1. GTDB lineage: Bacteria > Pseudomonadota > Alphaproteobacteria > Rhodobacterales > Rhodobacteraceae > Roseovarius. The sequence continues at coordinate 170,683 of NZ_JBLXFE010000001.1, read as the reverse complement.
GCCAACACCTCTGCATCGTCCAGATTTCCCGGCACCGCATGGACCCGCCGACAGGACCGCTCCATCTCGCGCAAGGGTGCCTCGGCAATATCGGTGGCAAGAATAGCCGCAATCCGGCGCTCTTGCCCATCCACCACCAGACTGTCACACTCGGACAGTGCACGCACGACTCTTTGGCCGATGAAGCCTGCCGCTCCGGTAATCAGTATACGCACATCAAATCCCCCTCGCCGCGAACTCAACCAAGTTATGACAGCGCTGTCAATATTCTTCTGCCCTCCTCACTAACCCCCCATAGAGCAGACATGAATTTATTGTGTATTCCTCATAAAATATCGCTTTAACAGCCGGGGCCCCGTGCAACAAATCATCAAGATCACACAGATTCTAAATGACAGCGCAGTCATTTTGCGCAATCTGGACAGTATGGACCCGAACGCACCAGACACACCGTCCCGTCGCCCGACCCTGTCGCAAGTGGCCAAGGCCGCAGGCGTCAGTGAAATCACCGCAAGCCGCGCCTTACGCGGCAGCAGTTCCGTTGCCAAGCAGACCCGTCAGGAGGTCGAAACGGCCGCGCGCGCCCTCAACTATGTGCCGAACCGTCTGGCAGGCACACTCGCGGGCGGCACCTCGCGACAGGTGGGCGTTGTACTACCTTCGCTCTCGAACATTGTGTTTGCGGATGTACTCAAGGGGTTAGAGACCCGGCTCGAACGCGACGGCTATCACCCGATCTTGGGCATTTCACATTACGACGCGGCCCGAGAAGAGCATCTTTTGCGTGACCTTCTGTCTTGGCGCCCTGCGGGCATCGTTCTGGCACCCACCGCCGGAAACGAGGCCACGCGCGCCCTGTTGCACGCCGCCGAAATGCCGGTGGTCGAGGTGATGGATATCGAATCAGATGTGGCCGACATGGCTGTCGGATTTTCGCACCGTGCCGCCGGACGCTCGATGGCGCATTACCTGATCGGGCGCGGCTATCGCAAACTGGCCTATATCGGCCATGACATTTCAACCGATTTTCGTGCAGTGGCCCGGCTTGACGGGTTCAAGGACGGTCTGGCCGAAGTGGGCCTTACCCTCGCGCACAGCCTTGTGCTTTCTGGCCCCTCGTCGGTGCCACTCGGGCGCGAAGGTCTGGCGCAGCTTCTCAGCACAGCCACCCCGCCCCCCGAGGCCGTGTTTTTCTCCAATGACGATATGGCCGTAGGGGGCGTCTTTCATTGTCAAACCGCCGGGCTCTCCATTCCCGGTGACATTGCTCTGGCGGGGTTCAACGGACTCAGCATCGGTCAGGCTCTGCCCACCCCCCTGACCACCATTGCCTCCAACCGCGAACGCATCGGCTATGTCGCCGCCGATCACATCTTGCGCAGCCTCACAGGCGATACCCCGCCCAAGATCACCCGAATAGATTTCCGCCTCGTGCCGGGCAGCACCGCCTAAGGCCCGGCACAAGGCGACGCTGACAATCGCGCGCCAGATTCAGCCCGGCGCTATTCCGGGATGACAAAGCGCCGGTCCGGATGCTCCAGCCAATCCGCGGTTTGCACCCTCAACGCACCGACCAATGGCGCGAACCAATCCCAATTCGCGGCAGCACTGTCATTGACCACCAGCATCTTCTTGCGGCTGTAAATCGGTGCCTCGCGCAACTCGAACAATCGCCCGTCGGCAACATGCGGCGCCGCCAGCGCGCGCGGCAAATAGGCCGACCCGCCACGCTCCAACAGAAATTGCAGCGCCCACCAAGAGCTGTCAAAGCTCACCCGCGCAATCCCGGCATCGTGATAGGTCTCGCCATGGGCACGGCGATACTCCTCACCGTGATCGACGAAAATATACTTGGGGTCGGCCCGGATTGAGGTCACTTCCCGGTCGGAATAGAGCACCAGCTCCTCCGGTGGCAGCGCATGTGCGGTCTGGTTACCCCGCGCCGAGGCCCCATAGGTCAGGATCACATCCACCAGCCCCGCCGCAAGCCAATCCTCCAACTCGCGCCCGCTGCCCTGCTGCACCGACACGGCCATATCCGGGTGTCCCTGCACCACCCCATCGAAGAACAGCCGCCCCGGCCCGTGCCACAGCTCACGATCGCAACCAAAGGTACAAACCGAACTCAGCCCCGCAGGCAGGCCCGTCTCATAGCGCGCCTGCCGCCAGAGCCCGGTCATGATCCGCGCATAGCGCAATAGCTTGGTGCCCGCAGGCGTCAACGTGGTGCCGGATTTCTGCCGATTGAGAAGCTGTTGGCCCAATTCATCCTCCAGCGATTTGAGCCGCGCCGTGACCGTCGATTGCGTCACGTTCAGCTTTTGCGACGCGCGCACCAAATTGCCGGTGTCGACAATGGCCAAAAAGGTTTGCAAGGCGGTGATGTTCATCGTGGGGGCGCTCTCAATTCGGATTTTCCGCATATTTGCAGCAAAACAATTCGTTTTCAAGAATGCTCCTTTTGTGCGACTTTCCTCCGACCCGCCGCATCGGCGCCCCAGATCACTTAGGACAGACCCATGACGATAGAGCTTCGCCGCAGCCTCACTCTTGTGCAACGCACCTACCGCGAAGGGTGGCAAGAGGTGGCAGAACCCACGCTGCTGGTCGCGGCCATGGCGATCATCCGCAACCCGTGGTTCGGGTGCGGTCATGTCGAGGATCTCAGCCCCGAAATCCGCGCGCATGGCCCGGAACTGGGCCGTATGCTGACCGACATGATCCTTGAGGTGACGGGCGACCGGCTCGAAGGCTATGGCAAGGCCAGCATCGTGGGCATGGGGGGCGAGTTGGAGCACGCCATGGCGCTCACCCATACGCTGTGGTTCGGCAATCAATTCCGCGATGCGGTCAAGGCCAAGACCTACCTCGCCTTTACCAATACCCGTGGTGCCGCCGGGGCCTCGCTCATGATCCCGCTGATGGACAAGGACGACGCCGGGCGGCGCTCACATTACCAGACTATCCACACCAGCGTCCCCGATGCCCCCGCCGAAGATGAGATCATCCTCGCCCTTGGTGCCTCGGTTGGCGGTCACCCGCACCACCGCATTGGCAACCGATACGATGACCTGCGCGAAATGGGGCATGATCCCGATAATCCGGCGGGGGTCTGAATGGCCCTTTCCCCGGACGGCACCGCATATGACCTGATCGGCTCGGCGGACGCGCCAGCCATAGTGCTGATCCACGGCCTCGGTCTTTCGCGTAACAGCACATGGGGCGTGATTGCGCCGCTCTTGGCGCAGCGCTTCCGTGTGCTCAGCTACGACCTGCCCGGCCATGGCGAGAGCGCGCCCCACACGGGGCCGCTCACCCTCACCACGCTCGCAACCCAGATCATCACCCTGATGGACCGGCTCGGCCTGCCCAAAGCAGCGCTGACCGGCTTTTCACTTGGCGGCATGATCAACCGGCGTGTCGCCCTCGATCACCCGACGCGCGTGTCGGCTGTAGCCATCCTCAATTCGCCGCATGAACGCGCCCCAGAGCTTCAGGCCCGGGTCGAGGAACAAGCGCGCGATGCCAGCGCAGGCGGGCCCGCCGCCACCATAGACGCGGCTCTTGACCGCTGGTTCACCCCCGAATTCCGCAGTCAGAGCCCGGCAGAGGTCGAGGCCATCCGTAAAACCGTTCTGGCCACCGACCCCGCCAGCTATGCGGCGCACCGGCTTTTACTCGCACAGGGTGTCACCGAACTGATCCAGCCAACGCCGCCTCTGCACCTGCCAGCATTGGTGATGACCTGCGAAAACGACAGCGGCTCAACCCCAGAGATGGCCCACGCCATTGCTAGAGAGATCGCGCAGAGCCACTGCCTGATCCTGCCCGGACTACGTCACCTTGGCCTGATCGAAGCGCCGCAGGCCTTTGCCGGACGGCTCACGCAATTCCTCAGCCAACATGCCTGAGTTTACGCAGCTTCGTCCCCCAGCCACTTAAACATCACCCGCGCATCGACCAACCCCACCTGCGGATGACGAAACGCGCGCGGCAAACGCCCGACGGTCTCAAACCCCAGACGCTCCCAGAGCGCAATCGCGCCTTGGTTGGTCTCGACCACGAAATTGAACTGCATCGCCAGATAGCCCAATTCGCGCGCCTCATCCTGCGAATGCTCACACATCGCCCGTGCAATGCCTTGCCCGCGTGCGGCCTCGGCCACCATATAGCCAGCGTTGCACACATGCGCGCCGCCCCCGGCCTGATTGGTCTTGAGGTAATAGGTGCCGAGGATCTCACCATCCCGCTCGGCCACATAGGTGGCGCGCGGCGCATCCATCCACAGACTACGCACCGCCTCTCGGGTCAGCCCGGGTTCGATGGCATAGGTATCGCCCGCCCGGATTACATCGCGCACGATTGGCCAGATTGCGAGGAAATCCGCCTCGCGCGCCAATCTGATGGTCATAGCTGCCCGTTCTGTCATACCATACTCCCCCGCCCGCCATGGCTAGCGGGGGCCAATCGCTTTGGCAAGCCTCAGGCGTTCAAATCGACCACGACCCGGCCCTTGACCTGACCTTTCAGGATATCCGCCCCCAGACGCGGCAGATCGTCCAACGTCGCAGGCGTGATCATCGCCTCCAGCTTGTCCATCGGCAGGTCTCTGGCAATCCGCTCCCAGGCGCGAACCCGATTGGCATAGGGTTGCATAACACTGTCGATGCCAAGCAGGTTCACACCGCGCAACAGAAACGGAATGACCGTCGCTGGCAGCCCCGCGCCCCCGGCCAGACCCACGGCGGCAACGCTCGCGCCGTATTTCATCTGCCCCAGAACCCGCGCCAGCATTGCACCGCCAACGGCGTCAACGCAGCCCGTCCAATTTTCGCTCTCCAACGGCCGCTTGACGGTTTCGGCCAACTCTTCGCGCGGCACGATCCGGCTCGCCCCCAAACTGCGCAGATACGCCTCCTGCTCGGGGCGTCCGGTGACAGCCGCCACCTCATGGCCCAGATGCGCCAGAATGGCCGTGGCCACGCTGCCCACACCGCCAGCCGCTCCCGTAACCAGCACCTCGCCATGCCCCGGTTGCAGCCCGTGATCCTCCAGCGCCATCACCGCCAGCATCGCGGTAAAGCCCGCAGTGCCCACCGCCATCGCCGCCCGCGTGTCCAACCCGGCAGGCAGCGGCACCAGCCAATCGGCCTTGACCCGCGCCTTCTGGGAATAGCCGCCCCAATGCGCCTCGCCCACGCGCCAGCCGGTCAGAACTACGCGATCCCCCGGCTTGTAGCGCGCATCACTGCTCGCCTCGACCGTGCCTGCAAAATCAATCCCCGGCACATGCGGGTATTTGCGCACCAGACCGCCGCCCGGCCCGATGCAGAGCCCGTCCTTGTAATTCACCGTCGAATACTCGACCGCAACCGTCACCTCGGCCTCCGGCAGATCCGCCAAGCTCAACGTCTTGACCGTTGCCGATGTCTTGCCGCTCTCTTCGTCCTTGTCGACGACCAATGCCTTGAACATGTCTTTCTCCTTTTCTACGCAGGGCCAGCGCCCCGCTTCATCTGGCTCAAAATACCTCGGGGGGGGACGCCCGGAACGGGCGGCGGGGGCAGCGCCCCCAATCCCCGGCTCAGCTCCAGAACCCCGCCTGAACCGTGCCGCACCGCTCTCCGTCGGGTGTCATCACCCGCAGGGTCGTGCCCGCGTCCCAATGGGTCATCCGCACCATGCCGATGGCCACATTGGTTCCGAAATCCGGTGACCAGGCCGCTGAACTCACCCGGCCCACCCGGTTGCCCTTCTCCGACAGCACCGGCCACCACTCCTTGCACGCAGGCACAGCGCCACCGTCGATGGCGATCGCGCGGATTTGCTGCACCGGCCCTTCCTGAGCCACGCGCAACAAGGCATCCCGCCCGATACAGCCAATCGCCGTATGGGTATTGCAGAACTTGCCCAGACCGCATTCGTGCGGCGTGTTGTCGTCGGTCATGTCATTGCCATAGCTCAGCAATCCGCCCTCGATCCGCTCGATCAGGTTGGGGCAACCGGCATAGACATCCATGGCCTTCCCGGCCTCCATCAGCGCATTCCAGAGCGGCATGCCCATATCGCCCCCCTCGACATAGATCTCAAAGCCCCCCTGCTTGGAATAGCCCGAGCGCGCGATCACCATGTCGCGGCCCTGAAAATCGAAATGCCCAAAACGAAAGAACCGGACATCGCGCACGCCATCGCCAAACACCGCCGCCATCAGATCTTCGGCGCGCGGGCCCTGCACCGCAAGCGGGCTCACGTCAGGCTCATCCACCAGCACATCCAGCCTCCAGCCCTGCGCGACCCCCTTGACCCAATAGAGCAGGTCACTGTCGGCAATCGAAATCCACCAACGGTCCTCGGCCAGCTTGACCGCCACCGGATCGTTGAGCATGCCGCCGGTTTCATCGACGATAGGCACATAGAAACACTGCCCCGGCGTCATGCCGCGCAGGTCGCGCGGGGTGAGCATCTGCATCAGGCGGCCCGCATCCGGTCCGCGCAACTCGACCTGCCGTTCACAGGCCACATCCCAGACTTGAACCGCCTCCTTGAGATGTCGGTAATCTTCCTCGACCGAGCGGAATACCGTGGGCAACAGCATGTGGTTATAGACCGTATAGGCCTTGACCCCCGCCGCCTCGACCCCTTGGGAAAAGGGGGTGCGGCGCAACCGGCGCGACGGGGACAGAAGCGGTGCGTTCATTTTGCCTCCTCAGGCATTAAGGGAATATCGGTGACCGGCGCCAACAGCCCCGCGCGCGTCAGCATCGCGTGAACCTGCCCCCGGTGATGGGTTTGATGGTTGAACATGTGAATGACACAGGCGGCCATGGGACGGGTAATTTCGGCCCCAGTGACGCCAGAGTAAAAGGTCAGATCGCCGGTCAGGTCGATGCTGTGGACTCGGCCCGCCCAAGCGCTGATCCGACCATCGACCGTGAACCGCTCGGCGCTCCAGGCCGCACCTGTGGGGGTAAGCGTGGTGGCCTGCTCAATGCCACCTTCGGGGCGGCTCTGCTCCACCCCGAAGCGGTGCAGCCACATCCGGTCCGCCCACAGAATATGGTTCAGCGTGCCAAGGATCGAGCCAAAGAAAGCCCCGTGATCCTCGGTCAACAGCCTGAGGCTCGCGCCATCAATGGCGCGCGTGATCTGCGCGTTCTGCCACGCATTATAGCGCGCCATCAGGCGCACATAATCCGCGGTCAGCATCATCAGCGCGGGCCTTTCCAGTCGATCTGACAGATTTCCGCGCTGCGCCCGTCGAAATCCCACACCCGGCCAAACGCGCGCACGCGGCCCTTGGTGGCGGTGGCGACGGTGATATCCGGCCCCATCCAGTATTCCGTGTTGGTGACAACGATATCCTCGCCCTTGTGGCCCGGCACCGGCACCACCTCGCCCTGGATTTTCTTGCCCACCATCAGGCGGCGCGCATTGCCTTCGGTCTCAAAAACGACCGGCGACCGCTCGGCACCCAGAAATTCACTGACCAACACCCCAAAGAGACCCGTCGTGCCACGCGCCTTGCCGCTGAAAATATTGACCAATGCGTCATAGGCCGCATCGCTCGCGCGCTCGTCAATGAACGCCGCCGCCTTCCAGTTGCCGCGCGCCATGAGGCCCGGAATTTCCAGCATCAGCCCCACATTGAGCCCGCTCAGGTCCTCGTCGCCGTAATGACCCTCGTCGATCCGCACACCCGACCACGCCTGACAGTATCCTTCCGTGGGCGCATGTTTACCCAAGGATACAACGCAGGGGCAAAACACCGTGCAGTTGCAGTTGAGGATCAGTTCCCCTTTGATCGCCCAGGGCACCGTGCCCACATCATCCAATGCCATCGTTCAGCCTCCTCTGTGTTAGATTGTCGTGAATAAAACCCATGCTGCCGCAGCCAGCAGACCAGCCCCCAGAGGCCGCGTCAGATACCGCCCCAGATCAGGCAGCTTTTCCAGAACCATGATCACCGTCGCCAGGCCCATAAAGGCGAGGTTCATGACCCCGCCCACAAACGCCAGCGCCATCAGCGCCCAGCAACACCCCAGACACACCAGCCCCAGCCGCACACCGTTGCGCAATGCCCCTTCATCCCAATGCTGCATGAAGAAAGACAGCGGGCGGCGACATTTGGACAGGCAGGCCTCTTTGACGGGGCTGAACTGATAGGCCCCGGCCACCGCAAGCAGCACCGCCGACAAAACGCCTGACCGGCTGTCACCAAAGGCGGTCAACAAACCGGCCTGAAACAGCCCCATCTGCGCCACCGCCGCGAGCACCGAGAATCCCAGCCAGACCGATAAATAGCCCGCCACCAGAGCGCCAAACCGGGTCTCGCCCGTGTGGCTCAACTCTTCATAGGTGGCAAAGGCCGGCAGGGCCGTCGGGGCCATCATCGCCGCCGACATCAGCATCCACATGATCACGATCCGGCCAAAGCCTGCGGCATCCGGGGTGACGATACACAGGCTTTGCAGAAAATCAGCCCCATAGATCACCGCGCCCTCACGCAGATCCGACGGCAGTGACATCGCATAAAGCAGCGTCCAAGCCCCCAGAATGAGACCGAACAGCACCAACCAGTGCCATCCCCCCATTCGTCTGACCTGTGCTGCTATCATCGCCTCACTCCCGCGACTCACCTCTTGCTTTTAAATTGTCAGACATTTAAATGTAAGACAAATGAAAATTGATCCAGACAACAAGGCCGACCTTTCGGCCCAGATAGCCGAGGCGATCCGCGCTGCGATCATCTCGGGCCAGTTGATCGTCGACGAACGCCTGCCATCCGAGGCCGAGCTTGCCGATCACTTCGCCGTGTCGCGACCCACGGTGCGCGAGGCGCTGAAACGACTGGCCGCACAATCGTTGATCCGCACCCAGCGGGGGGCATTTGGCGGGGCCTTCGTCAACCGGCTCAGCTACCCCGAGGCCTACGGTCAGCAGATCACCACCGCGACGCTACTGCTCAGTATGAACGACATCAGCTTTGATGTCGCCTGCGAGGCGCGCTATGCGCTGGAACGCGCCTGCACACCGCTCGCAGCCCAGCGCCGCAGCCCCGACACACTGGCCACCATGCGCGCCGAAATCCACCGTCAGGCGCAACCGGGACTGACGGATGAAGCGTTCTGCGCCTCTGACGTGGCCTTTCACCGCGCACTGGTGGACAGCGCAGGCAACCCGGTGCTCAGCTATCAGCTCGCAGGTGCGGTCGAGGCGATGCAACCCCTGATGAACATGATCACCTTCACCGCCCGCTCGCGCGAGGTTATCGTCGGGCTTCACACCCGGATCGCCGACGCGCTTGCCGCTTCGGATTCAGAGGCCACACAAACCGCCCTGACAGAGCTTGAGGCCTATACCCTCACTCTTGCCCGCGATGTCATGGCCGCCCGCACCCGGCCCAGCACATAAAACGCGCAGGCGCATCGCCGGTCAAATCCCCCATGCGGCGCATTTGCGGTCGATGGTCTTGCGCGCGACGCCCAAACGCCGCGCGGCTTCGGCCCGGTTGCCACCGCAGGCATCAAGCACCGCCATGATATGCCGCTGCTCGACCAGTTCCAGTGTTTCAATGGCAGATTGCCCTGTCATGCGGCCAGTGCCATCAAATTCCTCGGGAAAGGCCCCCAGAATGACCGAGCGTTCGATCAGGTTGCGCAACTCACGCACATTGCCGGGCCAGTCATAGCGGCTCAGTTTCAGCAAAACACCGTCGTTAAGTTGCAGCGCCCTCATGCCCAGCGCGCTGGAAAACTCGCTCATGAACAGCGCGGCAAGCTCGACAATGTCCTCCGTGCGCTCCTTCAGGTTTGGCATCTCCACATTTACAACATTGATGCGATGATAGAGGTCGGCACGGAACCGGCCCGACCGGACCGCCTCTTTCAGATCGGCATTGGTGGCGAACAGGAACCGCAGGTTCAGCGGGATTTCCCGCTCGGACCCGAGCGGGCGAATGCGTTTATCCTCCAACACCCTGAGCAGCGCCGCCTGCACATGTTCGGGCAATTGCGCCACCTCATCCAGCAACAGCGTGCCCCCGTCGGCATGCAACAGCAGGCCGTCCTTGCGCGCGCGCCCATCCTCGACCACACCAAACAATTCCTCGGCGATGCGGTCTGGTGAAATCGCGGCGCAATTGACCGCGACAAACGGCTTGTCTGCTCGGGTCGACAAGCCATGCAGCGTGCGCGCCGCAATCTCCTTGCCGGTGCCGCTCGCGCCAGTAAACAGCACCGAGGTCGGCGCCGCTGCCAGCTTGCCCAGCATCGCGCGCACCTCCTGAATAGCGGGCGAATGGCCCAGCAGCCGCCCGCGCGCCGTCTGCCCGCCCGCCGATAATTCATGCCGCAACAGGTAGTTTTCCCGCGCCAGATATTTGCGATCCAGCGCCCGCGCCACGGCATTCAGGATCTGATTGGCGCGAAACGGCTTGAGCACGAAATCGGTCACACCTGCGCGCAGCGCCTTGATCGCCGTATCCAGATCGGCATAGGCGGTGATCAGGATCGTATCGGCAAACAATCCCACCCGCCGTTGCTCTTCCAGCCAGTCAAGGCCGGTCTTGCCGGGCATGATATTATCAAGAATAACCAGATCGAAATGCACCTGATCGAGGATCATCGCCGCTTCTTCACAGGACCGGGCCTGCTCCACATGGCGGCATCGCGGTCCTAGCGTCTTGACCAGAAAATTGCGCATCCCCGGCTCGTCGTCGATGATCAACACCGACGCATGCACAAGGTTTTGACCATAATCGTCCCGTGTATCCTCGGGCGCGGACTGCGGCTTCATTCGGCCGCGTCACCCAACCGGACAGCATCGCCTGCGCGCTTGGCCTCGGATGTATACCCCAGCTCGTGCAGGACTGTGGGGGCTGCGGCGGCGATCACCGCACAGACGACAAAGGCCGCAATCATTGCTTTCATTCTTTCAGTTCCTTCCTGTTGCGGTGGCCCGGCGCAGATAGTCAATCATATCCTGCCGGTCCTCTGCCGCGGTGATCCGTTGCATCGGCATCTTGGAACCGGGGATATAGTGATCCGGTCCAAGATCAAAAAGCGCGTCAATCGTGTCATCAGTCCAGACAATCTCTGATCCGTCGAGACTATCGGAATAGGCATAGCCTGCGACCGTTCCCGCCCGACGGCCAAAGATACCATAGAGCGTCGGCCCCGCCTTGCGCGAGGGCGGCGGTGTCACCGCATGGCAGATTGAGCATTTGCGCATGAATTGCCGTTCGCCATTCTCCATCTCCTGGGCCGGGCGCAAAAAGCTGTGCTCAGTCTCACCCGTAGGATCGAAACTATCCAGCATGTCCACTGGCCAGCCATAGACTACCTCACTCAGCCCACCTGCATAAATCATACCCCCGTCGGGCGAAAATTCCAACGCCCAGACCGGACCACGCGCCATAGCGCGGAAATCGCGGGTGATCCGCCAGTCGGCGGTGTCGATCACCATGATATAGCCCTGCCCGTCCCCCGCCGCCAATTGCGCGCTTCCCGCGTGATAGGCCATCGACAGCACCGGACGACGTTCCAGCGTGAAATCGGCGATCTGCTGACCGCTCTGTGGATCGACCACCCGCGTCGCGCCGTCCACCGCCCCATAGGCCAGCCAAGCGTCGTCTGGTCCAAGCACGATCCGATTGATGCCAAAACCCTGATTGAGCAGTTCGCGCGGCGCGCCCCCCATCTCCTGCCAGCGCCATTCGCGCAAACTCCCATCGGCAGAGGATGAATAGAGCAGTGACGCATCGCTGTTGAACGCGACGTCACTGACCGCCGCATCATGCCCCGTGAGAAACCGCGCAGCCCCCCCGGCAACCGGCCATATCCCGATAGAGCCGTCCCAACTGGCCGAAGCGATCCACTGGCCGTCGGGCGAGACATCCAGCGCCGCAATCTTGCCCTTGTGCCCCTCTCGCCGGGTGCCCTGTCCCGTCGCCATATCCCAGACGATCACCGTAAAATCATCCCCTCCCGACACCAACCGGTGGGTATCCAGCACTTCGACGGTGACAACCGCTGCGGCATGGCCCTCTAACCAGCGGGGTGTGCGCTCCTGCCAGAGACCGACAGAGTTGTCGAAACTGGCCGAAATCACCTGACCGCTCGTCGGCAGAACGGTCAGGCCCATCACAGGCCCCCCATGCCCTTTGAGCGTGGTGAAGTCCTCAGCCGCCAGCGGGCTCGCCCCCGCCAGCACCCAGAACCAGACCCCAACGGCGCGCGCCCCCATGCCTATTCCGCAGGATGCGCGGCCTTGCCGTGATCGGGCGCGTGACCTTTTTCCTGCAACTCCTTGAGCCATAGCCCGTGATGCTCGCGCGCCCATTGTTCCTCGACCTCGCCCGATCCCATGGCGTCAAAGGCCCCCTCCATCCCGACCGAACCGATATAGATATGCGCCAGAATGATCGCGGTCAGCACAAAGGCCATGATGCTGTGCCAAAGCGTCGCCAGTTGCATTTCCTCATGCGGGGCCAACAACTCGGGCAGGGTTCCAAACCCAACCGCCTCCGGCAATCCGGTCTGGTTGAGAAAGACAAAGGTCTTGGCGAACATCGGCAATTCGAACGGAAACAGCAGCGACAGACCCGAGACCGAGATTGACGCGCCAAACACGATGACCGACCAAAAGATCATTTTCTGGCCAGCATTGAATTTCTTGGCTGGTGGATGCACGCCCTTGGTGAATATTCCGCCCCCCACCGCCAGCCATTTCAGGTCTGTCCGGTTGGGGATATTGTGCAGAACCCACATGAAGAACACCATCACAAGGCCCAGCATAAAGGCCCATGAGATGTTGTTATGCACCCATTTCGACCCCACCGCGATGGTCGAGAACGCGTCGTGTCCCAACAGCGGAATAACCACCATACGGCCAAAAAGCACAAGTAGCCCGGTGATTGCCAAGACCACAAAAGATCCCCCCATCAACCAGTGACCAAAGCGCTCAATCGCCTTAAAGCGGGTCACAGTGCGGCCCGTCTTGGCCCCATCGATCCGGATCTTGCCCCGGATGAGGTAAAACAGCGCCAAAAGAGCCAGCGTTCCCCCCAGCAGATAGGCCCCATAGGTGGACAGTGGCCCCTTGCGGAATTGCAACCAGTTCATGCCGCCGTCCTGAATGAGGACACGCGCCTCTGGTCCCCCGGCCGAGACCTTCACATCCTCCAGCCCATAGCGCAGCCCGCGCCATACCTCGGCATCCGAAGCCCCGCCAAGGGTGCCCAACTGTCCCGCCATGGCAGCGGCATTATCGCCACCGGATGTGGCGCCATTGCTCTTGGGCGCGACCTTCTCACCACGCTGCCGAGCCAGAATATCCTCAAGCGTCTGCGCCCCACCGGTGGCGGAACGGTCAATCCCGGCGGCCCCCGACGTGTCCTGCGCCGTGGCCGGTAGTGCGAGCAGGAAACACAAAGCCAAGCTGAGTAATGCGCGCATGATGTCCTCGATCTTAATTTGTTGTGTCCGATTTCTTCAAAAGAAATCGGAACGGAAACTTTTCAAGTTTCCGATTGCGTTCGGACCGGTGCCGAGAGCGAACCCCCGGCACCGGCGTGAATGCGCTTAGCCGCCGCTCTGCTGGCCGTAGGCGCTGCCCCAGCCCCAGGCGCCCGAGCCGAAACCACGGGCCACGACGCGCTCGCGGTAGATGGCCGACACCACGTCGCCATCCCCTGCCAACAGCGCCTTGGTCGAACACATTTCCGCGCAGATGGGCAGCTTGCCCTCAGCGATCCGGTTGCGCCCGTACTTCTGGAACTCGGCCTCAGAGTGGTTCTCTTCGGGACCGCCAGAGCAGAAGGTGCACTTGTCCATCTTGCCCCGGCTGCCAAAGTTGCCGGCTTGCGGGAACTGCGGCGCACCAAACGGGCACGCATAGAAGCAATATCCGCAACCGATGCACAGATCCTTAGAGTGCAGCACCACACCTTCTTCGTTCTGGTAGAAGCAATCCACCGGACAGACCGCCATACAGGGCGCATCCGAACAGTGCATACACGCCACCGAGATCGACCGCTCACCGGGGCTGCCATCGTTGATCGTCACCACCTTGCGGCGGTTGATCCCCCACGGCACCTCGTGCTCGTTCTTACAGGCTGTGACGCAGGCGTTGCATTCAATGCAGCGTTCGGCGTCGCATAGAAACTTTGCTCTTGCCATTTCTCTGTCTCCTTACGCTGGCATGATCTTGCAGAGAGTACACTTGGTCTCCTGCATCTGCGTGACCGAATCGTAGCCATAGGTCTGCGCCGTGTTGCTGGCTTCGCCCAAGACATAGGGATCAGCACCCGCAGGGTAATTCTCCCGAAGATCCCGGCCCTCGAAATGACCGCCAAAGTGGAACGGCATAAAGACGACGCCTTCTGCCACCCGCTCGGTAATCATCGCCATGACTTTGACCTTGGCCCCTTCGGCCCCTTCAACCCAGACCTGCGCGCCGTCCCGCACACCAAGATTATTGGCATCGCGCGGATTGATTTCGACGAACATGTCCTGCTGAAGCTCCGCCAGCCACGGGTTAGAACGGGTCTCGTCCCCGCCGCCCTCATATTCGACCAGACGGCCGGAAGTGAGGATGATCGGATACTCTTTCGAGAAGTCGTTCTTCTGGATCGAGGCATACATGGTCGGCAGACGCCAGAACTTGCGGTCCTCATAGGTCGGATAATCCGCCACCAGATCGCGTCGGCTCGTGTAGAGCGGTTCGCGGTGCAGCGGCACCGGATCAGGGAAGGTCCACACGACGGCCCGCGCCTTGGCATTGCCGAAGGGCGCGCACTCATGCGCAATGGCCACCCGCTGAATCCCGCCCGACAGGTCGGTTTTCCAGTTGGCCGTCGGACCACCCACCGCATCAACTGCGGCGCGTTCCTCTGCGGTCAGCTCACCATCCCAACCCAGATCCATCAGCATCTGCATGGTGAATTCCGGGTATCCGTCCTGAATGTCCGATCCCGCCGAATAGACGCCCTCGGCCAAGAGGTTGTCACCATCGCGTTCCACACCGAACCGGGCGCGGAAGGTCAGACCGCCCTGCGACACCGGCAACGACATGTCATACAGATTTGCGGTACCCGGATGGTTCATCTCCGCTGTGCCCCAGCAGGGCCACGGCAGACCATAGGTGTCACCATCGGCCGGGCCGCCATTGGCGCGCAACGTGGTGCGGTCAAAGGTGTGCTGGTTGGCCATGTGCAGCTTGAGCCGCTCAGGGCTCTGACCGGTGTAGCCAATCGTCCACATGCCGCGATTGAACTCGCGGGTGATGTCCTCGACGTTGGGTTCGCCACCCTCATCAATCGCAATGTTGCGGAAAATCCGGTCATGGAAGCCGAATTTTTCCGAGAACAATGCGAGGATCTCGTGGTCCACCTTGGATTCGAACAGCGGGTCCATGACCTTGTCACGCCACTGCAACGACCGGTTCGAGGCGGTCACAGAACCGCGCGTCTCGAATTGCGTCGTGGCCGGCAGCAGATACACGCCATCGGTGCGGTCGTTCATGACGGCAGACACCGTCGGGAACGGATCGACCACGACCAGCATGTCCAGCTTTTCCATCGCGGTTTTCATTTCCTTGCCGCGTGTCTGGCTGTTGGGCGCATGACCCCAGAGCACCATGGCCCGCACATTATTGGGCTGGTCCATGTTCTCCTTGTCCTCAAGGACACCGTCGATCCAGCGACTGACCGGGATGCCGTTAAGGTTCATGATCTTCTTTTCGCCATAAGACACATCGGCAAACCGGCTTTTCAGCCAGTCCAGATCCTCTTCCCAGACGCGCGACCAATGGGCCCAGGCACCATCCGACAGACCATAATAGCCCGGCAGCGTGTCCGCCAGAACACCAAGGTCAGTCGCGCCCTGCACATTATCATGGCCGCGGAAGATATTGGTGCCGCCACCCGCCACACCCATGTTGCCCAGCGCCAGCTGCAGCACGCAATAGGCGCGGGTGTTGTTGTTACCGTTGGTGTGCTGGGTGCCACCCATGCACCAGATCACCGTGCCCGGACGGCTGTTGGCCAGGGTGCGCGCCACGCGGCGCAACTGGCTGCCCGGCACGCCGGTCACGCGCTCGGTCTCTTCGGGCGTCCACTTCTTCACCTCGTCCTTGATCTGGTCCATGCCCCAGACGCGGGTGCGGATGAATTCCTTGTCCTCCCAGCCGTTCTCGAAGATGTGCCAAAGGATACCCCAGACCAACGCCACATCCGACCCCGGACGGAAGCGCACATATTCATCGGCATGCGCGGCGGTGCGGGTAAAGCGCGGATCGCAGACGATCAGGGGCGCGTTATTCTGTTCCTTGGCCTTCAGCACATGCAACAGGCTGACAGGATGTGCCTCGGCCGGATTGCCGCCAATGATAAAGATGGCTTTGGAATTGTGGATGTCGTTGTAGCTATTGGTCATGGCGCCGTAGCCCCATGTATTCGCAACACCCGCAACGGTGGTCGAGTGGCAGATCCGCGCCTGATGGTCGACGTTGTTCGTGCCCCAATAGGCGGCGAACTTGCGGAACAGATAAGCCTGCTCGTTGTTATGCTTTGCAGATCCCAGCCAGTAGACGGAATCCGGGCCGCTCTCTTCGCGGATCTTCATCATGCCGTCGCCGATCTCGTTGATCGCCTGCTCCCAGCTGATGCGCTTCCACTCGCCGCCTTCTTTTTTCATCGGGTATTTCAGGCGGCGCTCACCATGCGCATGCTCGCGCACCGCCGCACCCTTCGCACAATGCGATCCAAGGTTGAACGGGCTGTCCCAGCCGGGCTCTTGCCCCGTCCAGACACCGTTCTGCACTTCGGCCACGACCGTGCAACCGACCGAGCAATGCGTACAGACGGATTTGACCGTCTTGACAGCCTCATTGGCGGCACTCTGCGCGTTGGCGCGGGTCACGGTGCCTCCCATGGCACCAAGTGCGGCAAGGCCACCTATGGCCAGACCGCTGCCACGCAGGAACGCGCGGCGGTCGACGGAAGACCCGGCGACTTCAGACAGGATACTGGTCCGCTGGGGGCGTCGTGCAACCCCGTTGGTCTTTTTCCTCAGCATGTTTCTATCTCCTCCCTCGGCCCTGTTGGGCTAGGTACTGCGGTTTGCTCTGACAGTCGGGCTTCGTGCAACCAGTCGTCAGCGGCGGGTGATTTCGTCCGGTCCTAGAAACGGGCGCTCTCGAAATAGGCGCGGGTATGCGCGGTATCCTGCATCTCGCTGGATGTCAGGTCAGGCTCTGCGGCCTCTGCCTTGCCCGCCGTCACCATGGTTGCAACCGCAACAGCAGGTGCGCCGGTAGCGGCCAGTTTGAGGAAATCACGGCGGCTGCTGCCAGCCTCGGTTTTCCGGGTCATGAAGGTCTCCCTCCCCTCGTTGTGACGGATAATTCCGCCGGTTGCGTCACGGGGTTAATCCCCGCTCATTCGAAAGCCTTGCGCTTCGATCTCCATAAAAACCCGGCCGACAGCGCCGACCGAAGCATAGAGAACCGAATGGGTCGCTGCCTCCAAATCCGTGAAAAAATGCCCGGCCCAAGGGCCGATATGCTTGCCAAAGAACGCCTTTTGATCGGCAAGCGAAGCAGGCTTGCCAAAGCGTCCCCGGATAAGCCCCGCCATCATCTCCATCAACGAGGCGATGTTATCCTCAGGCTCATAGACGTTCTGCGCGCGGGTCATGCCCCGTGCAGCCATGTCGCGGCGCAGACCCGCAAGCGGCTTTTCATTCAGAAACCCGGTCAGGTAATAGCTGGCATAGGGCAGCAATTCGCCACGCCCCAACCCGATAAAGAGCGCGTTGAACTCACGCTCGACAGCGACGGGTTTGCTGACCTTGGCCACCCGCGCCAACGACGACACAGCCTCTCCCATCGGGGTCACATCCCCACTCAGCCCCGCCGTCTTGGTCAAAAGATCCTGTCCCGGTGGCCGCGCCAGAATGGCGGCCAGAAAATCATAAAGATCGGCCCGCAGACGGTCTTCTGCGGCAATCTCGGGTGCTGTGGTCGCTTGGTCCATGATGGCCTCGTGTTGGGTCATGCGGGTACTCCGGCCTGATCGTCGAATTGAAACCGCATCCTGCGGCGCGGCGCGACCATCTCGTCGGACGCCTCTTCTGCCTCTTGCCCAGATGCTTCCGCCTCGGGCTCTGATGCCATTTGCGCCAGCTCCGCCTCGGGCGCTTCGGCCTCACCCTCGGTCACGGCTTCAGGCTCTTGCGCGGCGGGCGGGTTGGCCAGAGCCTCGGCCTGCCGGGCCATTTCCTCGACATGCGCCAGCATACCCTTGCCCACCTGATAGGCGGTTTTCATGTTTTCCACGACCATGGCACTGTCCGTGTAATCATCGGCATAATCGACCAAGCCGTCGACATTGGCCAACACCGGATTGCTGACCCATAGCCGCCGCAGGGCCCGGCGTCGCAACCGATCCGGCACGGCCTTGCTCATGAAGGCGCGAAAATCATCGCCCAGTTGCAGCGTATCGGGATCCGGCAGACCCAATTCCTCGCAGAGCTCCGCATCGCTCTTTTCTTCCAGCTCTGCGGCGCGCGCACTCTGCTCTTGCAGCTCTGCGGCACGCGCCTCGGCATCCGCCTCTGCCTCGACCCGCGCCTTGCGGCGGGACCAGAAATCCGACCCGCGGCTCAATTCAGCCTCCCCCGGCGGGTGCGCTGCGGCGTGCCAAAGACATCACGCGCCTGCACAATGCGCGGGTCGCCAATTCCGTCCTGCGCCGGAGCATCGCCCAGCTTGTCACGCCGACGTTTCTGAAACGCCTCTTCTTCGTGATGCGCTTCGACAAAATCGCGGATCAACGCCACCAACCCCTCAGGCATCGGCACCTTTTCCACGATATCGTCGCCGTTATCCGCATAATCCTGCGCCTCAAAGGGCGAGGCCGTGACCAGAACCACTTCGAACGGGGCCCGCGCCTCATCCGACCCGCTGCGCTTGCGCAAGATCACAAAAACCGACGGTACCTTGGCAGAGAGACCCTGCAAATAGGCCTCTGTCTGAGTGTGGTGCAGATCCAAAAGCACGGTTCCGGCATGATATTCCACGGCGTCACCTTCGCGACGCAACTCACGCCAATCCGCTTGCGATGCACCGGGCAGCACAGCCACAGCACGCCACGCCCATGCCGCCCAGCGGGTCACTCCGGGCGTGCGGCGCATGACAACGCCAAGGGGCACCATCATCTGTTTGTCGTGGCTGTGGATCACTCTGTCGTGCCATCCCTTTGCTGCGTCCTTCTAAGATTGGTCCAGTTTCCTGACCGCGCAAAGCCCTTTTTGTGTGCATCGGTCCACAACAAGTCCGATTCGGACATTTTGAACCACCGCGTGGAACCCGGCCAACCAATAGGGACAGATTGTCCACATCGCCCTCTTCAATGCTGCACTGCCGCATGACAAGATATTGAAAACAAACAGAATCAATCGGGATTAAAAACACCTCGCTTTACCCCCCCTTCCCCCCCTCAGGCGATTTGAATTGCGGTTTACGAGGGCTTCGAATCATGCCTAATCTCTGCGCAATGTGACCGCTCAGGTCCGCTTCCCAGACGTGCCAAACACCGGGGTAAACATGCCTAAACGCCTGATTTTATGCGATTGCTCAGCCACCCAAACACTCGACTCCGAGGGGCTCTCCAAGGCGACAGGGTTGACCTGTTCGCGGCTCCACAATGCGCTGTGCACCGATGAAATCGAGGCCGCGACCAAGGCAATCGCGGCAGGGGACGCAATTATTTGCTGTGCTCAGGAACGGCGCATTTTCGAGGAAATAGCCACCGAGCTGGAGGTGGCCCCCCCCGCCCTGATCGACCTGCGCGATCGGGCCGGTTGGTCCGACGATCCAGCCCCAAAACTACCCAAAATGGCCGCGCTTCTGGCCGAAGCCAGCCTGCCTATCCCTCCCGAAAAGACCCTTGATGTCATCTCCGAAGGGCTTTGCCTGATCATCGGCGCCTCTGACGTGGTGCTGCCTGCGGCGGAAAAACTGGCGCCGCTCCTGGGTGTCACCGTGCTTTTGACCGATGACACTGACCCGCCCGAGGCCCGCGATTTTGATACGATCCGGGGTCAGGTCACACAGGCGCGCGGCACCCTCGGGCAATTCGACCTGCGCATCGACGCGCTGCAACAGGTCAATCCCGGCGGACGCGGGACGCTGCGCTGGACCACACCACGCGACGGCGGACAGACCCAATGCGACGTTATTCTAGACCTCACCGGCGGCACGCCGATGTTCCCCGCGCCGCAAAAACGCGACGGCTACCTGCGCGCCGACCCCGGCAGCCTGCACGCGGTATCAGACATCGTATTTCAGGCCGCCCAGATGATCGGCACCTTCGAAAAGCCACTCTATGTGGCGCTTGAGCCGCTGATTTGCGCCCATTCCCGCGCCGAACAGACCGGCTGCAACAAATGCCTCGACATCTGCCCGACCGGGGCCATCACCCCCGACGGCGATCATGTCAGCATTGACCCGATGATCTGCGCGGGCTGCGGGGCCTGCGCCGCGCGCTGCCCCTCGGGGGCCATCACTTATGACGCACCACCGCCCGACATGACCTTTCGGCGCATTCAAACACTGGCCTCGGCCTATCGTCGTGCAGGCGGCGCGGCGCCGCGCCTTCTGGTGCATGACGCGGGTCACGGTGCCGAGATGATCCGCCTTGCCGCCCGCCACGGGCGCGGGTTGCCCGCCGATGTGATCCCGATCGAGGTGGCGGCGCTCTCGGGCTTTGGCCATGCCGAAATTCTGGCGGCCTTGGCCTCTGGCTTTGTCGATGTCTCGATCCTTCTGGCCCCCACCACCGAACGCGATGCGCTCGACCAAGAGGTGCCGCTGGCGCAGGCCATGACAGAGGCCGGCAGCGTGCGACTGCTTGACCTCACCGACCCAGACACCCTCTGCGATGCCCTTTATGGCGCAACACCGCCCGCGCCGCTGGCAAACCCGGTCCTGCCGATGGGCAGCCGCCGACAGGTGGCGCGCCTCGCCGCCAAGTCGCTGAACCCGTCGGGCGGCACCCTGCCTCTGCCCGCCGCCGCCCCTTACGGCGCGGTGCTGGTCAATACTGACGCCTGCACACTCTGCCTCTCTTGTGTCTCGCTCTGCCCTTCCGGCGCGCTGATGGACAATGAAGACAAGCCGCAACTCCGCTTTCAAGAGGATGCCTGCCTGCAATGCGGCATCTGCGCGACGATCTGCCCGGAAAAGGCGATCACGCTGGAACCGCGTATGAATCTCGACGACACAGCCCTGACCCAAGTGGTGCTGAATGAGGAAGAGCCGTTTGCCTGCATCGAATGCGGCGTGCTCTTCGGGTCAAAATCCACCATCGAGCGGATTACCGAAAAACTGGCAGGAAAACACGCGATGTTTGCCACCTCTGACGCCGCGCGCATGATCCAGATGTGCGAAGGTTGCCGCATCAACGCGCAGTTCAATTCAGCCGACAACCCCTTCGCAATGGGCGAACGCCCGCGCGTGCGCCGCACCGAAGATTACCTCAGCAAGCGCAAGGATCACTGAACTTGGATCGGCGCGCCCAGATCGGCGGGGGTCAACCCCGCCACATAGGCGATGATCGCCTCCAATTCCTCGAGCGTAACCTCGATGGGCGCAATCGGCGGGGGCAGATTCTGCGCAAAAGGCTGGGTCACGCCCGCCACTTGGGTAAAGGCGGGATGTGGCTTGAGCGCGTAAAAACTCTGGAATCGTACGTCCCAATCGGCAAAGGTCCGCAACACGGCAAAGGACGGGGTCGAGCCGATGGTGGTCATCTGGTTCTCGGGAGAGACCGCATGGCACCGCCCGCACCGCGCAAGCGCCACCTGCTTGCCCAGAACCACATCGCCCTCAAACACCGGGCCGATCTCGGCCACATCAACGACGTCGGGCAGGCTGAATACGGCAACGCCCGCGACCTCATAACTGGTGACCGTGCGCTGACCGATCTCGGACGTCAGCCAATCGGCAAACCGCACCGCCCCGGGATGCGTGCCATCGACCCTCAGCCGCCACACCGCCCCCGCACCCTCGAACACCGCACGGCCCGCCTGAGGCCCAAGCGCGATCTCGGCCTCCATACCGTCCTGCACAATCTCGACCCGCACCCCGGTCTTGAGCGCGAAGCGTGGAATGATATGCTGCAACAGCCCACTCTGGCTCAGCGCGGCGGGCGCACTCAAGCGAAAGCGCTTGTCGTCAGCGCGGGCCGGGGCGGGCAAGAGCCAGACCAGCACCGCGAGCCACAGCATCGCGATCCGGGACAGCCGATTGCAGAGATGCGTGAACAGGCGCATAGCCAAGCCTAGAAAACCGCCTATATCGGCGTCAAGCGTTCTGAACAGAAAAGGGAGAGACCAATGAGCGACGATTTCAACATGTCGATGCGTAAATTTCTCAAACAGGTGGGCGTCACCTCGCAGCAGGCCATCGAAGACGGGTTACGCCAGAAAGGTGCCACTGCCGGACAGGAATTCACCGCACGCGTGGTTCTGACCGTCGATGGGCTCGACATCGAACATACTGTGACCGGCATCATCAAAGGGCAGGACTGACGTGGCACTGACAAGGGACGGCGTCCTTGAGGCGCTCAAGAAAATAACCGATCCGGTCAGCGGCTCGGACATTGTCGCCGCAGGCGTGATGCGCGCGCTGACCGTCGACGGCGGCACCGTGCGGTTTGTGCTTGAAATCGACCCGGCCAAGGCACAAACCTATGGCCCGGTGCGCGACGCGGCAGAGGCGGCAGTCAAGGCGCTGACTGGGGCCGAAACGGTCTCGGTCGTGCTTACCGGCCATTCCACCAAGGCCCCGCCCGATCTCAAACCCTCGCGCAAGGCAGAACCAAAAGGGCCCGAAAAGGTGCCCGGCGTGGCGCATCTCATCGCCATCGCTTCGGGCAAGGGCGGCGTCGGAAAATCCACCGTTTCGGCCAACCTCGCCTGTGCGCTCGCCGCCGAGGGGCGGCGCGTTGGCCTGCTCGATGCCGATGTCTATGGTCCCAGTCAGCCGCGTATGCTGGGGGTCTCTGGCCGTCCCGCCAGCCCCGATGGCAAGACCATCCTGCCGATGCGCAACCATGGCGTGACCATGATGTCCATCGGCCTCATGACCAACGAAGGTCAGGCGGTTGTCTGGCGCGGCCCGATGCTGATGGGCGCGCTGCAACAGATGCTGATGCAGGTGCAATGGGGCGCGCTCGATGTGCTGCTCGTGGACCTGCCGCCGGGCACCGGCGACGTGCAGATGACGCTGGCGCAAAAGGCGCAGGTGGACGGCGCGATCATCGTCTCGACGCCGCAGGATGTGGCACTCTTGGACGCCCGCAAAGGCATCGACATGTTCAATCAGTTGCATGTGCCTGTGCTGGGCATGATCGAGAACATGAGCACACATATCTGCACCAAGTGCGGCCATGAGGAACATGTGTTTGGCCATGGCGGGGTCAAGGCCGAGGCCGAGAAACTGGGCGTGCCGCTCTTGGCGGAAATCCCGCTGCATCTCGACATCCGCCTCGCCTCGGACGGGGGCGCACCGATCGTGGTGTCGAAACCCGACAGCCCGCAGGCACAGTCCTTCCGCGAGGTGGCCCGCCACCTCATCAACGCAGGGCTGGCATGACCGAGCCGAACTTTCCGCCGCTGATGTCGGGTCTCGCCGTCAGCGGCGCGACCCACCCCTTTGACACAGCCTGCGCCATGGCCGCGCAGGGCTGTGACGCCGGGCTGATTGTGCATAACATCACCGCCAATCACCTGATGGCGGCGTTGGTCATGGCCCCCGAAGTGCCGCTGGCAGACGCAATGACGATGCTGCCCACCTGCAGCATCGGCTTTCAGAACGCTCTCGGCGCGCTCGCCCCGCCCGAGGTTGCCGTGCATCTGGAATGGTCGGGCGGTTTGCGCCTCAATGGTGCCGCGTGCGGGCGGTTGCGCGCCGCCGCAGGGGGCACCGATCCAGACTTGGAACCGGATTGGCTCGTCATCGGGCTGGAAGTGCCGCTGATGCAGATTAGCGAACGGCCCGGCGACCAGCCGGATCAGACCGCCCTCTATGACGAGGGCTGCGCCGAGGTGGACCCGGTGCAACTGCTCGAAGCATGGGCACGCCATACCCTTGTCTGGATCAATACCTGGGAAGACAGCGGCGCGCGCGCCCTGCACGCCGAATGGCGCGGCCTTGCCTGGTCCGTCGACAAAGAGGTCACCCAAGGCGGCCTCACCGGCACCTTTATGGGCGTGGATGAACGCTTTGGCATGCTGCTGCGCGCCGATGATGACACCACCCACCTTATCCCGCTCACCACCCTGTTGGAGACCCAAGCATGAAACTCGCCCGTGCCATCCATTTCGACGAGAGCGATCAGCGCGTCTATCACAGCCCCGCGCGCACCGGGGAATGGTGCATTTCAGGAGGGTTCGAGTTTTCCAACTGGTCCGAGGCCGATCTGACCGGCAAATCCCGGCAGGCGTTTGCCAATGGCTGGCTTGGGGTCGAGACCTTTGGCCGCGTGACCTTTGTCGCGGTGACTCAGGTGGAAGAGGTCGAAATCGAGACCCTGACACAGTCTCTGGCCGGGCATTTCGTCGACATCTACGGCGCTCCTGATCTGGCGTCCGCCCTGCCCGTCGCGCGTGAGGAACTGGCGCATATGGCCGAACTGTGCGAGGACCATGCCCCCAACACCCTGCTCACCGTGATCCGCGAACTGACCGAGGCCGGCGTGCGCGAAACCTTCAGCGTGATCGAGGCGCAAGAGGCCGGGCTGGAACAATTCGCCATCCACGGCAGCCTAGATGACGATCACGACCATGATCACGGGCATGGGCATGGGCATGGGCACAACCACTGAGACGCATTAATGAAGCTAATTGGGTTACGGGTTTGAGGTCGCGCGGAAGCATGGCCCGAGACGCTCATTCCCTGACAAAAGGCGTGCTAGGGCTCGAGTGGTCCGGCACTAGGGAGCAAGGTGAGGGACAAAGCGGACACTTGCCGCGATACACAGCAAGGTCTGCAATGCGGGACTTTGCGGACCTTGGTTAAACAGTGGTCAACGTCCACTTTGCTCGGCAGGCAAGAACAGTCCGTTTGGTACCTGCCTCATTCGTATTGTATGATCACCGACAGAAAATCGTCATCGCTAGTGACAACAGTGTGGTGACCTTTGCCGTGCTTGTCTTCCATGTGCCAAACATCGCCTGGTCCAATATCCCTGAACTCGCCATCGCTTGCAGTCACACGCACAGCACCGGAAAGGCATATGAGCTTCTGGGCTACAGGTGTTGGGTGAATCGGCTCGTCCCAACCCGACTTAAGCCTCAGAAACATAGTTTGTTTAACAGCTTCAGGTGGCGAAATCTCAATTGCCTTTGCAGGCGGCGCAAAGGTTCGTTCTTCCAATTCAACCTCGATATCTTGCCAATGGCTTTCACCTTCAGCGTCGGAAAATAACTTCTGGAATTTCATCTTTGCGCCCGTTCTGTGGGATTAAGTTACAATCGATAGCGGACATTGGCTGCAATGCAACAAAGATGCAAGAAGGGCTCCTACCTGCAGTTCCCCGTATCAGGCACGACTGTCCGCTAAACGCCACTCGCACTACCGCGAGCACCAAGAGCTTTGCCTTGCTACCGGATGGCTGAACATCCCCCTTCCCTCCACCCCCTTCCTCCCGTATCCCCATCCCAAAACCCAAACCCTAGGAGACACCATGCAAAAAAAACCCTTGGGCCGGACCGGGATCGAGGTGAGCGCGCTCTGCCTTGGCTCGATGACATGGGGCTCTCAGAACACCCCGGCAGAGGGCCATGCCCAGATCGACCGCGCGCTGGAGCGCGGCGTGAATTTCATCGACACCGCCGAGATGTATCCCACGACGCCCATCAGTGCCGAAACCACCGGGCGCACCGAAGAAATCATCGGAGAGTGGTTCGCGGCCTCAGGGCGGCGGGCCGACGTGATCCTGGCCACCAAACATTCCGGCAAAGGCTTTAAACACGCCCGCGACGGGGCCGCCATCTCGGCCGAAACCATCCCGCAGGCCATCGAAGGCTCGCTTCGACGGCTCAAGACCGATCACATCGACCTCTATCAATTCCACTGGCCCAACCGGGGCAGCTACATGTTTCGCCAGAATTGGGCCTTTGATCCCTCCGGCCAGAACCGCGAGGACACGCTCTCGCATATGTACGAATGCCTCGAAGCCATGCAGCGCGAGGTCGAGCGCGGCACGGTCCGCGCCTTCGGTCTCTCGAACGAGAGCGCTTGGGGCATGGCGCAATGGCTGGAATTGGCCGAGACCGGACACGGGCCCCGCGCGGCTTCGATCCAGAACGAATATTCGCTCATGTGCCGCCTCTATGATACCGATCTGGCAGAGCTGAGCGTCAACGAGGATGTGGGCCTTCTGGCCTTCTCCCCCCTCGCGGCGGGGCTGCTCAGCGGCAAATACCAGAACGGCGCGCTGCCCACCGGCTCGCGCATGGCGATCAACGGCGACCTTGGCGGGCGCAAGACCCCCCGCGCCTTCGAGGCGGTCGCAGCCTATCACGCGGTGGCGCAGAAACATGGTCTCGACCCGGTGCAAATGGCGCTGGCGTGGTGCCTGACGCGGCCATTCATGTGCTCGGCCATCTTTGGCGCAACCGACATGGCACAGCTCGATCTGGCCCTCGGCGCGGCGGAACTCACGCTCAGCGACGAGGTGCTGCAAGACCTCGACACCACCCACAAGGCGCATCCAATGCCCTATTGAGCGCGGGAAGGACCGCGACGGGGGGCGACCGCCCCATGTGATGCAACGCTTCAAAACCGCTGGGCCGCGAGACGGCCCGGCAACCGCGCGGTCCGTGCCTGTGCGCCACACGCATGGATACGGAAGACGGCACGCCCAACCCTAGCCTGTCGCCTCTTCCTGCAACTGGCGCAAATAGTCCGGCAACGCCCGCGCCGTCACCTGCGCCTCGCGCACCAGCCAGTCAAAATGCAAGGTCATCGCCTGCACCCGTTCGGTATCGCGAAAAACCATGTAATTGCGCCCCAGATAGAGCACCGCCAGAAGCGGCCCGAATATGGTGATCGGGGCCGAATAGACCCGCCGCGCATCAAAAAGATAGAGCCGCAACCGGGGATAAAGCTGGGTTGAGGTCGCGATCAAATGATCCAACTGCTCCCGCCGAAGCCGGGCCGACAGGCCGCGATAATACCCCTCCCCCCGCGCGAAGCTCTCGATCTCGTAGAGCGGCAAGGCGATCTCGTAATCCGACTGTGCGGCGCGCATCCACGCCATGCGGTCCTCGGACGCCCCAATCGCCTGATCGGTCGACCGGCCCAAATGCGGCTCATATTCCCATTCCAGCATGGCGCGGGTTTTCAGCATATCCGGCAACGCAGCGGGCACATGGCGGATCTTGTAACCCGCAGCCTCCCGATGCCATGCAAAAATCTGTTCATCCACCAGCGCTCGCGGGGCCTCGGTCAACGACAGCGTATTGGCCAGCATGTCGGCGGCGGTCTCGGGCCGGTCGGTCAGCCCCAGCAACCAATCCGCCGAAACCCCAAGAGCGGACGCGCATTCCCCCACCACCTGCGCATTGGGCAAGCGCGCCGATGACCCCCTGAGCAGTTGTGATACGGTCGAGCGGTCAACACCTATCGCTCGGGCCAGCACGCTTTGA
Organism: Roseovarius sp.; assembly: GCF_048262375.1. Taxonomy (GTDB): domain Bacteria; phylum Pseudomonadota; class Alphaproteobacteria; order Rhodobacterales; family Rhodobacteraceae; genus Roseovarius. The sequence goes on along the minus strand of NZ_JBLXFE010000001.1, from coordinate 142,967 downwards.
TTGCTGTCCCGCAGACGCATTGCTTCGGTCAATCGGGCCCGAAACAGGGTGGCCCGCAGCCGCTTGTCGATTCTTTTAATCATTTGGTGATTTAAATCACAAATGCGGAGAAATGTTAACCATTTTCCAAATGGCGCCGCAGGGAAATCGAAACGATTGTCGCCCCATTCTACCACCCAGCAGGAGCAAGAATGCAGCCGCAATTGGACATCCCCCCATCGGCCGGACAGCCCCAGAACCGGCGCGCTTCACAAGACCGGGCGCGGGTAGAGTGGCCAACCCTCGCCCTTCTGGCTCTTTGCTATGCAACCTGGGTTTATGGCACCACGGGGGCGGCCACACTCTGGCTTCCACTGGGGATCGCCCTCACGGCTCTTGCCATCGCGCTGCATTCCTCGCTCTGCCATGAGGCGTTGCACGGCCATCCCTCCCGATCGCGGCGCGTGAATGAAACGCTGGTGTTTCCCTGCCTGTGCCTCGTGATCCCCTATGTGCGGTTTCGCGATACCCATCTGGCGCATCACCGCGAAGAATTCCTCACCGACCCCTATGACGACCCCGAGGCGAATTACCTTGATCCAGCAGTCTGGGCGCGCCTGCCGCGATGGGCGCGCGCGGTGTTACGGCTTAACAATACGCTGGCGGGGCGGATGCTGATCGGCCCGCTGGTCGCTCAGCTGTCCTTCATGCGATCCGACTGGCAGGCCATCCGCAAGGGGGACCGCGACGTGCTCTACGCCTGGCTCTGGCACATCCCGGCAGTTGCGATCGTGCTTGCTTGGATCAGCTATGCGCCAATGCCGGTCTGGGCCTATCTGCTCGCCGTCTGGATCGGGCTGGCGGTGTTGAAAATCCGCACCTTTCTGGAACACCGCGCCCATGAGCGCGCCAGTGGCCGCACCGTGGTGATCGAGGATCGCGGACCGCTCGCGTGGATCTTCCTCAACAACAACCTGCATGTGGTGCATCACATGCACCCCGAGGTGCCGTGGTATCACCTGCCCGCGCTCTATGCGGCACGGCGCGAGCATTTCCTGCGGCGCAACGATGGTTATGTCTATCGCTCCTACGCACAGGTGTTCCGCAGCTATTTGTGGCGTGCCAAAGACCCGGTGCCGCACCCGCTGTGGCGCGGTCGGTAGCGGGAAAAGTTTGGCGTTGAGGGGATACCGGACCCAACGCCCCTTCAGGCTAAGAACTGACCGCTCGGATGGCCTTACACGCCCCGGTAGCTACCCCGCATCCGCCGCCTTGGCCGGGGCCTTGGGGGTAAACTCACAGCGGTCCGGCTTGATGTCGATCAGCGGTGTGCCATCCAGACAATCCAGCCCCCGCACGATCAATGCCGCGTCCTCTACGGCGATCAGGCGCACCTGTGCGGTTCCGATCGGATTGGGCCTCTGCGGCGACCGCAGGGCGAAGGTGCCGAAATAGGTCTCTCCATCCTTCTTGGGGTTCTGCCGCACCAGATCGCGCCGCGAACGATCCAGCCAATAGAGGATCTCAAGATGCCCATAACCCTCGATCCCCTCCAGTGCCTGCGCCCACGGCGCGAACACCTCGATCCGACAGTCTGGCCCATCCAACCGCCCCCGTCGCGGGCAATCCTCGCGCCGCGTCCATGGCGTATGAATCCGCCCGATGAAATAGAGCCCGGCATCGTGATCCTCGGGCGGGGTCGTCACCACTTCTCCAGGGCGCAGTCTGCTGTCCATCGCATCCCCTCGCGTTAGTAGACGTCTTTCCAGTCGTCTTCGTGAAACGCCTCGCCAATTGCCATCCAGCGCACCCGTACCCGCGCCACGCGGGTATCGCCCCATGTGCGAAAGACCACATCAAATTCTGTAGGCGTGATGTTTTCTGCTGTCACATCGGCGCGGGCATTGGTGGCACTGTCCATATCCCAGAGCGACAGCGCAACATGCACCACAGGCTCTGATTTGAACGCGGCCCCAAAGCTGATTGTTTTGCGCCGCAGCCGCGCGCCCGACCCGGTCCACATATCCCCGCCATCTGCGAAATCTTGGAACAGAACATTATCACCCTGTTCGATTCCGATGGCCTGATTGATCAAAAATTTCATGGCACGCCTTCCGGACTTAAGCTCCATTACTATGTAAGTATCGGCAAATTAAGGACTGAAATGAAAAAAAGAGGTCGCAATGCGACCCCTTTAAATACCCACTGCGCTCATGCTTCAGTTGGCCGAAAGACCGATATGGTCGCCAATCGCCACCATATCCGCCAAGAGCTTTGCCGCCTCATCAACCGGACCCGGTTCGTTCACGAACTTGTCCTGCGCATGCGCCAGCTTGTCCGTGGCCGCTCCGACCATCGCCTGAAATTCTTCCTTCGTGATATCCTCACGCGCGATGGCCTGCTCTGCCAGCACCGAAACAGTCTTGCCGCTAATTTCGGCAAAGCCCCCGGTGACAATATATTCCTTATCGCCCGACGGCCCCGACACCCGGACAATGCCGGGACGCAGGGTGGTGATGAGCGGGGCATGATCGGCCATCGCGGTCAGATCACCCTCAGCACCCGGAATGCTCACCTCATGGGCAGCGACCGAGGCCAAGAGCCGCTCAGGGCTCACCAGATCGAATTGCACTGTGTCAGCCATTTCGGCCTCCCTCATGGTGTCCTGCCTGCGCAGGGATCACCCCGCACAGGCCATTACAGGCGCTTATCAGGCCGCGTCAGCAGCCATGCGTTCAGCTTTGGCAAGCACATCGTCAATGCCACCCACCATGTAGAACGCACCTTCGGGCAGGTGATCATACTCGCCCGCAACCACGGCCTTGAACGATTTGATGGTCTCTTCCAGCGGCACCTGCACACCGTCAGAGCCGGTGAACACCTTGGCCACGTCGAACGGCTGGCTGAGGAAACGCTGGATCTTCCGGGCGCGGGCCACGGTCAGCTTGTCCTCTTCCGACAGTTCGTCCATCCCGAGAATGGCGATGATATCCTGAAGCGATTTGTAGCGCTGCAGAATCCCCTGCACGTCGCGTGCAACCTGATAATGCTCTTCGCCCACGATCTGCGGGTCCATCAGACGCGAGTTCGAATCGAGCGGGTCCACGGCGGGGTAAATGCCAAGCTCGGAAATTGCGCGCGACAGAACGGTCGTGGCGTCGAGGTGGGCAAAGGTCGTGGCAGGCGCCGGGTCGGTAAGGTCGTCCGCAGGCACATAAACGGCCTGAATGGACGTGATCGAGCCCTGCTTGGTCGAGGTGATGCGTTCCTGCATGGCACCCATGTCGGTGGCCAGAGTCGGCTGATAGCCCACAGCCGAGGGAATACGACCCAACAGCGCCGACACCTCGGAACCCGCCTGCGTAAAGCGGAAGATGTTGTCGACAAAGAACAGAACGTCCGAACCCGACTGATCGCGGAACTGTTCGGCCAGCGTCAGGCCGGTCAGGGCCACACGTGCACGCGCTCCCGGAGGCTCGTTCATCTGACCGTAAACAAGCGCAACCTGGCTTTCTTCCAGATTGTCGGGCTTGATCACGTTTGATTCGATCATCTCGTGATAGAGGTCGTTACCCTCACGGGTCCGCTCCCCCACACCGGCAAACACCGAGTAACCCGAGTGCACTTTGGCGATGTTGTTGATCAGTTCCATGATCAGAACCGTCTTGCCCACACCGGCACCCCCGAACAGGCCGATCTTACCGCCCTTGGCGTAAGGCGCCAAAAGGTCGACCACCTTGATGCCGGTCACGAGGATCTCGGACGCGGTCGACTGCTCGGAAAACTCCGGCGCAGGCTGGTGGATCGAACGGAATTCAGTGGCCTTGATCGGCGCGCCCTCGTCCACCGGCTCACCGATGACGTTCAGAATGCGGCCCAGCGTGGCATTGCCCACCGGCACCGAAATCGGCGCGCCGGTGTCGCTCACGGCCTGACCGCGAACCAGACCTTCGGTCGCGTCCATCGCGATGGTGCGCACAGTGTTTTCACCCAGATGCTGCGCCACTTCGAGGATCAGTTTCTTGCCGTGGTTATCGGTCTGCAGCGCGTTCAGAATGGCTGGCAGATCGCCGTCAAAGTGAACGTCCACAACGGCGCCAATGACCTGTGTCACCTTGCCTTTTGCATTTGCCATGTTTCGTCTCCGGTTCTCTTACAGCGCTTCCGCGCCGGAAATGATTTCAATAAGCTCGTTGGTGATCACGGCCTGACGCGAGCGGTTATATTCGATCGTCAGCTTGTCGATCATATCACCGGCGTTCCGTGTGGCGTTGTCCATCGCGGACATCCGCGCGCCCTGCTCGGATGCGCCATTTTCCAACAGCGCGGCAAAGATCGCGGTCGCCACCCCACGCGGCAAGAGATCGGCAAGGATCGCCTGCTCGTCGGGCTCGTAATCGTAGAAGCTGTCGGTATCGACCGCGCCCGCATCCTGCACGTCAAACGGGATCACCTGCTGCAGGGTCGGGATCTGGCTGACCACATTCTCAAAGCGCGAGAAGAAGATCTTGGCGACATCGAAATCGCCCGCGTCAAAGCGTGCCAGAACATCCGCCGCAATGCCCTGCGCGTCGGCATAGCCCACCCGTTTGACATCGCTGAGGTCGATGTGACCCACCGAATACTGGCCATAGTCCCGCTTCATCGAATCGCGGCCTTTTTTGCCGACGGTCACGATTTTGACGGTCTTTCCCTTGGCCAGCAGCTCGGCGGCGTGCTGTTTCGCCAGCTTGGCGATATTGGCGTTGAAACCACCGCACAGGCCCCTCTCGGCGGTCATCACCACCAAGAGATGCACCTTGTCCTCGCCCGTGCCTGCCAGCAGACGCGGCGCATTGGCCGCATCGCCCACAGAGGCCGCAAGCTTGCCCATGACCGCGTTAAAGCGCTCGGTATAGGGGCGGGCCTGCTCTGCAGCATCCTGCGCGCGGCGAAGCTTCGCCGCGGCAACCATCTGCATAGCCTTGGTGATCTTGCGGGTCGATTTGACCGACGCGATCCTGTTTTTCAGGTCCTTGAGATTCGGCATTGCCTTATCTCCCCCTTATGCGAAGTCAGCGGCGAATTCGTCCAGCGCAGCTTTGATACGGTCCTCGGCTTCACCCTTGATCTTGGGGTCTTCCTTGGTGATGTACGCCAGCAGATCGGCATGCTTGCCGCGCAGGTGCTTGAGCAGACCTTGCTCATAGCGGCCCACTTGGTTCACCGGGATCTTGTCCAGATAGCCCTTGGTGCCGGCATAGATCACACAGACGATCTCCGCATTGGTCAGCGGCGAATACTGCGGCTGCTTCATCAACTCGGTCAGACGCGCACCGCGGTTAAGCAACTGCTGCGTCGCCGCGTCGAGGTCGGAACCGAACTGAGCAAAGGCCGCCATCTCGCGATACTGCGCCAGTTCCAGCTTGACCGGACCCGCGACAGATTTCATCGCATTGGTTTGCGCAGAAGAGCCCACACGAGACACCGACAGACCGGTGTTCACGGCCGGGCGGATACCCTGATAGAACAGTTCCGTCTCAAGGAAGATCTGACCGTCGGTGATCGAGATCACGTTGGTCGGAATAAACGCCGACACGTCGCCGCCTTGGGTTTCAATGATCGGCAGCGCGGTGAGCGAGCCCGAGCCATTGTCCTCGTTCAGCTTGGCCGAACGCTCCAGCAGACGGGAGTGGAGATAGAACACGTCACCCGGATAGGCTTCACGACCGGGCGGACGACGCAGCAAGAGCGACATCTGGCGATAGGCCACGGCCTGCTTCGAGAGGTCATCGTAAACGATCAGCGCGTGACGGCCATTGTCGCGGAAATGCTCGGCCATCGCGGTTGCGGAATAGGGCGCAAGGAACTGCATCGGCGCGGGGTCCGATGCGGTCGCGGCCACAACGATCGAATACTTGATCGCGCCGCTCTCTTCCAGCTTCTTCACCAGCTGCGCCACGGTCGAGCGCTTCTGACCGATAGCAACATAGACGCAATAGAGCTTCTTGCTCTCGTCGTCGCCTGCGGCCTCGTTATAGATCTTCTGGTTCAGGATTGCGTCCAGCGCCACAGCGGTCTTGCCGGTTTGACGGTCGCCAATGATCAGCTCGCGCTGACCGCGGCCAATCGGGATCATCGCGTCCACCGACTTGAGGCCGGTCGCCATCGGCTCATGCACCGATTTACGCGGGATGATGCCGGGGGCCTTCACATCAGCCAGACCGCGGGATTTGGTCTTGATCGGGCCCTTGCCGTCCAGCGGGTTGCCCAGACCGTCCACAACGCGGCCCAACAGCTCGTCACCGATTGGCACGTCCACGATCGACTTGGTGCGCTTGACGGTGTCACCTTCCTTGATGTCACGGTCAGAGCCGAAAATCACGACGCCGACATTGTCAGCTTCGAGGTTCAGCGCCATGCCCATGATCGAGCCGGGAAACTCGACAAGCTCGCCAGCCTGAACATTGTCAAGCCCGTGAACCCGTGCGATCCCGTCCCCCACCGAGAGAACCCGACCGATCTCAGCAACTTCGGCATCTTGGCCAAAGTTCTTGATCTGGTCCTTCAGGATCGCAGAAATCTCTGCTGCTTGGATACCCATTTATCCGACCTCTTTCATTGAATTCTGCAGGGAATCGAGCTTGGAGCGGATCGACGTGTCGATCATCTTCGAGCCCATCTTGACGACTAGACCACCGATGAGGCTTTCATCGACGGTCGCATTGATTTTGACATCCTTGCCGACGCGGTCCTTCAGCGTCTTGGCCAGCTTGTCGGCTTGTGCCTTGGTCAGGGCCTTGGCGCTGGTCACATCAGCACTCACTTCGCCCTTGTCCTCAGCGATCATCGCATTGAGCTGCGCAATCAACTGCGGCAACACAAAAAGACGCCGCTTTTGCGCCATCAGCGCCAGACCGTTCTGCAACTCGGGCAGCAGCTTCATCTTGGCCGCCACGGCGGACATCGCCACACCTTGCGCATCACGGCTCAACACCGGAGAAGAGATCATTGCACGCAGATCGTCGCTGTCGGTCAGCGCCTGTGCCAGATCATTGAGATTGCTTTCGAGTTTGGCCAGTGATTTGGCCTCTCTCACAAGCTCGAATATCGCAGTGGCATAGCGCGCAGCAATGCCAGTAGAGATCGAAGCTGGTTCTGACACGTCCACCCTTCCGATAATCTGGCCCCGGTTGGTTAGGCATGACGCGGGGTCACATCCGGGGGCGTTGGCATAGGGTGAGACTTGCGAAACACCCAAATTCGGCTGCGGTGTAGCAGAGCCTTACCAAGCGGGCAAGCCGCTTGAAAACTATTGTATACCAAAGAATACAGTTTTCTTTCATATACTTAACCAAAGTGCGACCTATTGCGCGCTTTTTATTCTTCAAAAAACTTCACTTTTTCCTACGAATTAGCGATTCCCCTTACACGCGCCCCACCCGGCAGTGCGGCTGACGTTAACGCTATCATGGATTCGCAGATACGCTACGCCTAATTGCAAGGATCAGCCGATCGCCGCCCATTCCACGGCCCGGCACCTTGCAACGCCCCCCTCACCTCAACGGCGAAACACCAAACAGATAGGGATGCGCCCCGAGCAAGATCGTATAGAGCCAGAGGCCCAGCAGCACCCGCACAACGGATTCCCCCAGGCTGCGCGGCACCGGCCAAGCCGCCTGCCGCGCGCGGTCCAGCCGCGCCCAGCCCTCTCCCATCACCCGGCGTTTGCGCCGATCAATCAGCGCGCCCCCCATCAGCGCAAAACCGGCGAAACTGCCAAACAGGATCACATGCGCCAGATCGCCATTCGGCACCAGATGCCCAATCGCCCAGAGCGCCAGCGCAAACAGCATCGGATGCCGCGTCAGCCGCACGATCCCCGGCCGTGCCGGATCAAAGCGCGCATACCCCCCACCGCCAAAGGAAAACGGGTTGGGTCGACCAATGCTCAGCCCCAAGATCAGGCAAACCGCCAGCATGGCACTCAACGTCACATGCCCCTGCCACGCCGCCCAGTTCCAGAGCGGCACAAAGGGTGCCCGCCCTGCTGCCATGATAACCCATGCCAAAACACCCAGCGACAGCAGCGAATAGCCAATGGTAAATCCCACCGGCCCCAATCGCGCCACCAGCCACGCCTTGACGGGCGGACGCACCAGTAGCGAATGGCTCAGGAAAAACACCCCAAAGGCCGCACTGAATTCGCCCCAGCCTGCCATCTCATCGCACCTTGCCCGGCTTTTGCCGCAGCATCAGCGGCCCGTAAAGCACCACAAAACCACCAAACGCCCCGATCCACGCCAACCCCGCCAGCGCATGCAAGACCCCCGCCTCTGCAGGCCACAGCCCCGCCGCCAGCCGCGCCAGCACCGACAGCACCAATGACAGGTAAACCGCCACCGTGCCCGCCCCCGCCGTCAAGGCGCGCCCGGTATGGCCCAGCGTTGCCCGTGTCATGACCGCCAGCGTCATCAGCCCCGCCGCGCCCGCCATCCACAGATGCTGCACCGCCGCCAGCCCGAACACGCCGCTGCTCAGCACTTCCAGCCCCAGTGCCAACGCGCCCAGCGGCACAAAGCCATAGCCCAGATGCAACACCCAAACGAGCGGCTCCGCCCCGGTGCGATACCCCGCCCAGCGCGCCAGCCTTGCAACATGCAGCCCCCCCGCCACGATCAGCGCCCCGCCCGTGGCCGGGGCATCAGGCCGCGCGCCCCACAGCACCAGCGCGCCCAGCAGCACCAACAGCGCCAGCTTGTCGAACCGCTGCATCGGGGGCACCGGCAGCCGCCCCGGCCCACGCCGCGCCAACCAGTTGCGCGTGAAGGACGGCACAATTCGCCCGCCAATCACCGCGATCATCATCACCACCGCCGCCAATCCCAACCGCAGACCATAGCCCTGCGCCGCATAATCGCCCTGCGCCGCCTCCCAGTGAAACAGCCCATTGCCCAGCGCAAAGACCGCCAGCATCGCCAGCACGATCAGGTTGCGCCAGTTCTTGCCCGCCACGATCTCGCGCAGCATCACCGCGCCCAATGTCACCGGCAGTGCCAGATCCATCAGCGCCACCGCCAGCGGCGGCAATCCGGCAGAGATCATCACCGCCCCGCGCCCCAACAACCACAGCGCCGCCAATCCGCCCAGCGGCCAGCCCACAATGGGCAGGCGACCGGTCCAGTTCGGCACCGCCGTCAGCAAGAAACCGGCGATCACCGCCGCCAGATACCCAAAGAGAAATTCATGCGCGTGCCAACTGACCGGATCAAACGCCGTGGGCAGCCGCACCACCCCCGCCAGCATCGGCACCCAGAGCGCCATAATCCCCGTCGCCCAGAGTCCCGCCCCAAGGAAAAAGGGCCGAAACCCGAAACTCAGGACCGCAGGACCGCGCCAGTCCCGCATCTGCTCTGCCGTGCTCGTCATCGCGCGCGCCTTTCCGCCTTAAGGCCGGTTTCCGTCACGATCATGTCGAGCGGGATGTCATGCGGCTGCGGATAGATCGTCTCGATTCGCGCCGCGTCCAGCCCGATGCCGATGGACGCGGGGCGCGGCTCCAGCACCGCCAGCGTCCGGTCGAAATACCCGCCACCATAGCCCAGCCGATAGCACTCCGCCGTCCAGCCAATGACCGGCGCAAGGCTGATCTCGGGCGTCACCCGCTCCGCATCGGGCGGCGGCACCGGGATGTTCCAGTCCCCCCGCACCATCTGGGTTTCGGGCGTCCAGCGGCGAAACACCAGCGGCGCGGCCTTGACCTCGACGATGGGCAACGCAATCAGCACGCCGTTGTCATGCCACTCCGCCATCAGCCCCCGCAAATCCGGCTCGCCTTTGATCGGCCAATAGCCTGACAACACCCTGCCCCGCGCGCCGTTGAATTTCTCTTGCACCACCGCACGCAGATGATCCGCCAAGGCCCGCCCAACCTCTTGCCGCCCAGCCACGCTCAATGCGTCTCGTGCCCCGCGCAGGCTCACACGCTTGGCCTTGCGCCACCGCGCCACATCGCGCGCCTGCTCGGGGTCGGATGCAAGGGGGTCGAAATAGGCCGGGTCCACCTCCTGCGCCATACAAGGCGGCGAGGCATAGCCGGTGGGCCTAGACGTATCGGACATTCCGCAGTCCTTTCCTTGGTCCGGGACGGGCGCGTGGGGCCGGTCCTGCTTTTCATTCTGGTTTAACCCTGCTAATAGGTATTGTAAATACCGATTAAACCGGAGCGACAGCGACCATGCGCCTCACCGCCTTCACCGATTTTGGCCTGCGGATGCTGATGCGCATGGCCAGCGCCCCCGAACGCGCCTTCTCCACCACCGAACTTGCGACCGAGTTCGACCTCTCGCGCCACCACCTGGCCAAGATCATGCAGCGGCTGTCTCAGGCCGGGCTGATCGACACCCGGCGCGGCAGCGGCGGCGGCGCAATGCTGGCCCGCTCTCCCGAATTGATCCGCTTGGGGGATGTGGTCCGACATCTGGAAACCGGACAGACGTTGGTCGCCTGTTTCGGAACAGAGGCAGGCAGCTGTTCGCTGGATGGGTGCTGTCGATTGAAAATGCGGTTGCGCTTCGCCGAGCGCGCCTTTCTCACCGATCTCGACCGCAGCACCTTGGCCGATATCGCGCTCCCCCGCACGGCTGCGCCCACCCGCTGAACCTGCGTACACAAACCGCGTACACAAGGGACACTTTGTACACACTCAGACCGGCTTGGCCTCGGGGTGCGGACGCAACACACTCAGCGGTTTGCGCACCTTGTCGCGCAGCCCCGGTCCGCTCGGGGCCTGCACCCGCTTGGTGGCCTCGACCATCAACACCCCACCTGCCGCCACGACCGACAGCTTCGCGCCCATCCGCTCCCACATTCCGGCCGTCTTGCGCCAAAAGGGGCGCTCAGAGGGCGGTTGATAGAGGGCCGTAGCATGGCGCTCTGGCAAAAAGTTGTGTGTTTTCAATTGGCTCTCCAATTGCGTCTGGCTATAGGGTCGCCCGAATCCAAACGGCGTGCGGTCCGTCCGCGACCAAAGCCCGGCCCGGTTCGGCACAATAAACAGCACCGATCCCCCCGGCCCCAGCACCCGCCAGCACTCCTCCAGCACCGCGCCGGGCTGGTCCGAGGTTTCCAGCCCATGCACCACCAAGAGCTTGTCCACATGCCCCGTTTCCAGCGGCCAGAATGTCTCTTCACACAGCACGGAAATATTCGGCATGCCCTGCGGCCACCCGATAACCCCTTGAGGTGCAGGCATTAATCCGATCACGCGACGGGCATCTGCCAGATACGGACGTAGAAACGGCACTGCAAACCCATACCCCACGACAGTCTGGCCCTGCGCCTCTGGCCAGAACTCCGCAACCTGCGCGCGCACAGCTTTCTGCACCGCTCGCCCCAATGTGCTGCGGTAGTAAAAATTTCGCAGGTCCTGTACGTCCAGATGCATTGCAGCCCGGCCAAAGATCAGTCACTCTCGACCCTAACACCAACTGGCAATCGGGAAAATACCATGGTTCTGCAAATCGTTACTGTCCCCTGCCTGACTGACAACTATGCCTATCTGGCGCATGATCCGGACACAGATGTGACCGCCGTGATTGATGTTCCAGAGGCAGCGCCTATTCTGCAAGCTCTTGATAATAAAGGATGGAAGCCATCTCTGGTGCTTCTCACCCATCACCACGCAGACCATGTGCAGGGGCTGAGAGAACTGCTTGCACATCACCCTGCAGAAGTGATTGGCGCCAGCGGCGACACCCATCGCCTGCCCCCGCTCGACCGCGGTGTGGCCGAAGGCGACACGATAAAAATCGGCTCAGAGGTCGGCATCGTCATGGATGTCTCGGGCCATACGGTCGGCCATCTGGCCTTTCATTTTCCTCAAAGCGCCGCTGTCTTCACCGCTGACAGCCTGATGACCATGGGCTGTGGCCGTGTGTTTGAGGGGACAATGCCGCAAATGTTTGAAAGCCTTGGGAAACTCGCCGCTCTTCCACCCGAAACCATGGTGTGCTCGGGCCACGAGTATACGCAAAGCAACGCGAAATTCGCACTGACCGTTGACCCAGCCAACCCGGCTCTTATATCAAGGGTCAAAGAGATCAGCGCTGCCCGCGCCGCCGGTCGGCCCACGGTCCCCTCGATACTGGTCGAGGAATTGGCCACCAACCCGTTTCTGCGTGCCGGTGACGCAGAAATTCAGGCTCATCTGGGCATGTCCGGTGCCGCTCCGGTCGATGTCTTCGCTGAAATTCGCGCCCGCAAAGACCGGTTTTGACGGGTCGTGATCAAAAACAACGCTGGCATAACGAAATGTGAGCCAGTTTGACTAAAAAATCCTTGAAGACTGGCCGTTATCGACCAAACTTTAAGATTATGAGGCCAAGGTTTGTGGGCAGCCCGCCCCGGCCAAGATCAGAAGGAGCACGACCGTGCCTTCATTCTCGAACACGCTAGAACAGGCAATCCATGCGGCATTGGCCCTCGCCAACGCACGCCAACACGAATTTGCCACGTTGGAGCATCTTTTGCTCGCCCTCGTGGACGAACCCGACGCCGCCCGCGTGATGAAGGCCTGTAGCGTCAACACAGAGGAATTGCGCACCACACTGGTGGAATTCATCGATGACGACTTGGCCAATCTGGTAACGGATATAGAAGGCTCCGAAGCGGTCCCGACCGCCGCCTTTCAGCGTGTGATCCAGCGCGCAGCGATCCATGTGCAATCGTCGGGCCGCACCGAGGTGACGGGCGCAAACGTTCTGGTCGCGATTTTTGCAGAGCGCGAGTCGAACGCCGCTTACTTCCTTCAGGAACAGGATATGACGCGGTATGACGCGGTGAATTTCATCGCCCATGGCGTAGCCAAGGATCCCGCCTATGGGGAATCCCGTCCGGTCACAGGAGCTAGCAACCACGACGAAGAAGGCGGGACCAAGTCGACCGAGACAGACGCGGTCGAGCCGGGCGACTCTGCGCTTGCGAAATACTGTGTCGATCTCAATGAAAAGGCGCGCAAGGGCGATATCGACCCGTTGATCGGTCGTGACGCCGAGGTCGAGCGCTGCATTCAGGTGCTCTGCCGCCGCCGCAAGAACAACCCGCTATTGGTGGGGGATCCCGGCGTGGGCAAGACCGCCATCGCCGAAGGTCTGGCGCATAAGATCGTCACGGGTGAAACCCCCCGCGTTCTTTCACGGACCACGATCTATTCATTGGACATGGGCGCGCTTCTGGCTGGAACGCGCTATCGCGGCGACTTCGAAGAACGGCTCAAGGCCGTTGTAACCGAGTTGGAAAAGCACCCCGATGCCGTGCTGTTCATCGACGAAATTCACACGGTGATCGGCGCGGGCGCCACATCCGGCGGGGCGATGGACGCCTCCAACCTGCTTAAGCCAGCGTTGCAGGGCGGCAAGCTGCGCTGCATGGGGTCGACCACCTACAAGGAATTCCGTCAACACTTTGAGAAAGATCGCGCCTTGGCGAGACGGTTCCAGAAAATCGACGTGGCTGAGCCGACAGTCGAAGATGCAATCAAGATCCTAAAAGGTCTTAAGCCGTATTTCGAGGATCACCACAGTGTCAAATACACCAATGATGCCATCCGCTCTGCGGTCGATCTTTCAGCCCGTTACATCAATGATCGCAAACTGCCTGACAAGGCCATCGACGTGATTGACGAGGCGGGCGCGGCGCAGCACCTTCTCGCTGCCTCCAAGCGTCGCAAGAGCATCGGCGTCAAGGAAATCGAGGAGGTCGTGGCAAAAATCGCGCGCATCCCGCCCAAGAACGTGTCCAAGAACGATGCCGAAGTTCTCAAAGATCTCGAAGGCGCGCTCAAGCGGGTGGTCTTTGGTCAGGATGCCGCCATTGAGGCGCTGTCATCTGCAATCAAACTTGCGCGTGCGGGCCTGCGCGAGCCGGAGAAACCGATTGGCAATTATCTTTTTGCTGGTCCCACGGGCGTGGGCAAGACCGAAGTGGCCAAGCAGTTGGCCGATACCCTCGGTGTAGAACTCTTGCGGTTCGACATGTCGGAATACATGGAGAAACATGCCGTATCGCGCCTTATTGGCGCGCCTCCGGGTTATGTCGGGTTCGATCAGGGTGGTCTCTTGACCGATGGGGTCGATCAACATCCGCATTGCGTGCTCCTTTTAGACGAGATCGAAAAAGCGCACCCCGATGTGTTCAACATCCTGCTGCAGGTGATGGACCACGGCACGCTCACGGATCACAACGGACGCAAGGTGGATTTCCGCAATGTCGTGCTGATCATGACCTCGAACGCCGGAGCCGCGGAACAGGCGAAATCCGCCATCGGCTTTGGTCGTGACCGGCGCGAGGGCGAGGACACTGCCGCAATCGAGCGCACCTTCACCCCAGAGTTCCGCAACCGCTTGGATTCCGTGATTTCCTTCGGGGCGCTGCCAAAGTCGGTGATCCTCAAGGTGGTTGAGAAGTTTGTGTTGCAGCTTGAGGCACAGTTGATGGATCGCGACGTAACCATCGAACTGACCGAACCGGCGGCAGAATGGCTGGCGGAAAAGGGCTATGACGACAAAATGGGCGCGCGTCCGCTTGCCCGCGTCATTCAAGAGCACATCAAGAAACCGCTGGCTGAAGAATTGCTGTTTGGCAAACTCCTAAAGGGTGGCGTGGTCACGGTTGGCGTCAAGGACGACAAGATCGACCTCATCGTCGAAGGTCCCGTGACACGTCGCCTGACCGGCAAGAAAAAGCCGCCGCTGCTGACGGCAGAATGACCCCACGAGTCCGGGCAACTCTTGCGGTAGTAATCATGGCGGCGGCCTCAGGGGCCGCCGCCGACACTCCTAGACTAGCACTCCCACTGGATTGCACGCTTGGTCAGACCTGTTTTATCGAAGACTATGTCGATACAGATCCCGGACCCGGCCAACGCGATTACACCTGCGGCATCAAGAGCCGCGACGATCATCGCGGCATTGATTTCATGCTTTTGTCGTTTGATGCCATGGAAACAGGCGTTGATGTTTTGGCCGCCGCCCCCGGTATCGTGGCCGCCACGCGCGACGGGATGCCCGACACGCCCGTCACGGCCGAAACCCGCGATGTGATCAAGGGGCAGGAATGCGGTAATGCCGTCCGCATAGACCACGGTGCGGGGTGGCAAACGCTCTATTGCCACATGAAAAACGGCTCACTGGCCGTGCGGCAGGGCGAGCGCGTAGAGGTGGGCAACACACTGGGCCAAGTGGGGCTCAGTGGTCTGACCAACGCCCCTCACGTGCATTTGGGGGTTCTCAAGGATGGCCAGATCGTCGATCCTTTCAATCCAGATGATCGCAACGTCTGCGGGGCGGACCTCGGTCACGGGCTCTGGCAGACCTTTTTGCCCTATTCACCCTCAGGCCTCTTCACCGCAGGGTTTTCCACCGCCCTGCCAGAGTTTGACGCCGTGCAGTCTGGTGCCGCCCGAATGGCAATGGCACAGCCCGATCAACCACTCGTGCTCTACGGTCACGTCTTCTATGCACAGCCCGGCGACCGCCTGATGCTCACCGCCCAAGGGCCAGAGGGCGAAATTTTCCGTCATACCGTAACGCTCGACACACCACAGGCACAACTCTTTCGTGCCTTTGGCCGCAAGGCGCCCGACGGCGGCTGGCCGCAGGGCGACTATCGGGGTTATGTACGATTGACGCGAGACAATACCGTGCTGGCCATACGTCATGCCGATATCAAGGTCACACGCTGAGCCGCAAACGCCCAATCTTTAGCGCGTTGTCAATTTCAACTCGATCCGTCTGTTCTGCGCACGCGCAGCAGGAGTATCGTCAGAATTGACCGGCTGAAATTCACCATAACCATTGGCCGAAAGCCGCTCTGACGGAAAGCCCAGAACACCCGTGAGATACCGCACCACGGACAACGCGCGCGCCTGGCTTAACTCCCAGTTATCGGCGAAACGCGCGCCTTCGATAATCGGGACATTATCCGTATGGCCATCGACCTGAAGCACCCAGTCGATACCTTCTGGAATATCACCAATCACGTTGCGCAGGATACCGGCCACCTTGGCAATCTCGCCTTGCCCTGCTGGCGATAACTCTGCCTCGCCGGGAGCAAAGAGCACCTCAGACGAGAACACAAACCGGTCACCAACAATCTGCACACCCTGCTGCTGACCCAGCACATCGCGCAGGCGGCCAAAGAACTCAGAACGATATTTCTCCAGATCTTCCTTTTCCGCCTCAAGGAGGCGAGCACGCTCCTCTTCCGCAATACGCCGCCGACGCTCTTCGGCGGCCACACGGGCAAGGGCGGTGTTCAACTCATTTCCAAGCGATTGCAATTGCACCTCGGCCTCGGCCTCGCGGGCCTCGGAAGCGTCAAGAAGGGCCTGAAGGCCTGAAAGCTGCTGGCGCAAGGCCGCGACCTGCTGATTGAGAAGCGCCTGCTGTTTTTGTGCCTCCGATGCCTGTTCCTGTTCTTCCGCCAAACGCGCGCGCGCCTGCGTTAAAAGCGCAGCGCGCTGTTCGGCCTCGGTCATCCGGGCATCCGCCTCGGCTTGAGCGGCGCGTTTTTCCGCAAGGGCTGCAACCAACTGCGCGCGCACCGCTTCGGCGTCCTGCGCCGCTTGTGCAATATTCTCATTCGCCGCGCGACTCTCTGCCAATTCCACATTCAGGCGGGCAACTTCAATCGCGCGCGCCTGAGCCCCTTCTTCCGCATCCAAAAGGGCCTGCGCCAGTTGGCTGTTGAGATCTTCACGCGCGGTCTCTGCTGCAGCCAATAGTGTCAGCGTCTCCTCAGCATGCTTGCGCTGCTCCTCAAGGGCGAGCGTCATAGAGGTAAGTTCAGCATCCGCATCAGCCAACCGCGCACGCAACGCCTCGGCGGCAGCGGCCTCAACCAACCGTGCCTGTTCCTCTTGGCTCAACTGCTGTTCGAGCGCAGTCACTTCTTGGGTCAGGGCCACCTGCGCCTCAATGACCTCGGCGTTGCGTCGCCGGAGATCTGCCGCAAGAGCTTCTAGCGCTTCGCGGCGGGCAGCTGCAAGACGCGCGGCTTCTGCCTGAGCATCCACCTCATCGCGCAAACCTGCCAAGGCCAATTGCAATTGTTCCTGCTCACTAAGCAATTCTGTGCGCACCGCCTCCAGATCGGCAATTTGCCCCTGTGCTATATCCCGTTCAGACAAAAGCCCCGCGACCTGTTCCTCAAAGCTTGCAATGCGGCCCTGCGCGGCACTTAGCGCCTCAGCCTGAGCCGTGTTTTGCGCATTTAGGCTGTTGATCAACGCTGTCTGTTCGGCCTCACGGGTGCGTGCGTCGCTCAAGGTAGCGCTCAATGCACCGACCCGGTTCTCAAGGTTGGCGCTACGATCCTGCTCAAGCCCAAGCGCGCGAGACAAAGCCGCGACCTCGGCGGAGAGCGCATCAAGTTGGGTGGCCTGCCCACTGATTTCCTCGCGCAGCACGAATTGCACCATCATAAAGATCGTCAGCACAAACATCAGCACGAGCAAAAGACCAGTCATCGCATCGACAAAACCTGGCCAGATCGAAGCCTGAAACCGTGCGCCGGTGCGCCGTGAGAGGGCCATGATCAGCCTCCCTCGCCGTGATCCGGATCAGGGCGCTGCATGAACGGTCGCACAGCGCGGGGGGCTGCGGTGGAGTGCCTTTGCCCCAACACACGGGTCAGCGCCGCCAAATCGGTGCGCAATTCGGTCATGGTTTCCTGCCGTCCGGCGCTGATTTCCTCAAGAATACGCAGCATTTGCACGTCAATCGAACGCAGGCGCATGCGGCTTTCGGCATCAATTCCTTCATGCGGCGTGACCTCACGCGACTCCAGCGCGGCAATCAGGCGCTCTTGCCCCTCTGCCAGCCGCATCAACGCGACCTGAACCGGATTCTGGTCGCTCATCCTGTGGGTCAGCCTCTCAATGGAATCCGCCAGAACTCCCAGTTTCTGGTCAACCATCGCGCGGCTCATGTCCGAATGTCTGAACATGGTTTGCAGACCGTCCATCTGCTCGGCCATGTGGTCGAGCACATGCGCCACCGCACCTCCGTCGCCACCTTCACTGTCACCGCTGGCAAAACCGACGCGCGTAATGGTGGACATCCATTCTTCAAGCTCTCGGTAAAAACGGTTCTGGCCGTGGCTCGCGAAAAGCTCGAGCAATCCAACCACCAGCGAACCTGCCAATCCTAACAACGACGAGGAAAACGCAACCCCCATGCCACCCAATTGCGCCTCGAGCCCGGTCATAAGGCGATTGAAAACTGCAATCCCCTCTTCGCCCTCTTGCGGTGCGAGGCTGCGGATCGTGTCGACGACCGCAGGCACCGTAGTGGCAAGACCGTAGAAAGTCCCCAAAAGCCCCAGGAAGATCAGCAGGCTGACGATATATCGGGTGATCTCGCGCGCCTCATCAATGCGCTGCGCCACCGAATCGAGGATTGAGCGGGCCGAAGTAGAGGCAATCTGCATCCGTTTTCCGCGTGCGCGTAACATTGTGGCTAATGGGGCCAGCATTGAAGGGGGGCGGGTCACATCATGGCCAGGTATCTGTCCGGCAAAGCCGTCAATCCAACGAGCAGAACCAATCAGCTGCAATACCTGCCAAAAGGTCGCGATCACCCCGATGATGAAGACAAAGAAGATGAACCCGTTGAGCCACAGATTGGACTGAAACACCGGCAATACATTAGGGAGGGCAACAAAGGCCCCGAGTGAGGTCAGCCCAAGAACCACCAGCATCAAAATGATCTGGCGGTACGGATATGAAAACTGCGGCTCGACCTCACGGTCCGGCTGGTCCATCTGGACGCTCCCGACACTTGGATTTCTTGGGTCAACCCTACGCGGCTTGGACGCTCAAGCCAAGGATTTATCCACAGATATGACGCACCCGCCGCACCAACCAGTCGAGTTCCTTGTCATGGATACCTAGCTGTTCAAGATGCTCGGCGGTATTGAAGAGATATTCGGTGTTGGGGCCCCGCCCCCCTACTGCTCGGGCAATGATCACCGCCTGTTCCTCAAGCTCGAGCCCGCCACAATACTGCACGTGATCCGGGTCAATGACATAGGTCACCGCCTCGACTCGGCGACCATCCGCAAGATCAATCTCAAGCATCCTCTCAAGATAGGCCGAAGAGATCAATTCGCGTTCCCGTAGATACCCCAGCACATCCTCTGCCTGCGCCGGATCGGCACGCAGAGCGACCCCTTGGCACAGCGCGCCGGGTGATGCATCAAGCGCCAGAACCAAACCAGGAACCTCGTCCGTGCCCCGATGATGAATGCTGCGCATACAAAAGCTTCGGTGATAATCCGGCAGGCGGGCAATCACCTGTTCGGTCGCATCAAAGCCGGGATTCCACACCAGTGACCCATAGCCGAATACCCACATTGCCTTTGCCCCTGTTCCTCACACTCAGCCCCCTATAAACACCTCTCAAAAGGCATGAAAGGGGCGCGCACCATGAGATTTCTGCTTGCCGTGATCGTAATCGCCGCATTGGGATGGTCCGGCTACTGGTTCATTGGGCAAAACGGGTTGCAGCGTGGCTATTCAGCGTGGTTTGAGGCGCGGCGCGCCGAAGGCTGGGTGGCAGACACATCTGACTTGCGTATTCAGGGCTTTCCCAACCGGTTCGACACCGGACTCAGCAATTTGGTGCTGGCCGACCCCGACACAGGATTGGCATGGGAGGCACCGTTCTTTCAGATCCTTGCGCTCAGCTACCAGCCCAACCATGTCATCGCCGTCTGGCCAGACACCCAATTGATCGCCACCCCTATTGAGAAATTTCGCATTAAGAGCCGCGACATGCGCGCCAGCCTGCGGATTGCGCCAAATTCAAGGTTAACTCCAGAACGCGCCACGCTGACTGCTGAGTTTTTGCGGATTACGCCTGAGGCGCGGTCAGATGAGACAACCGCGCTAACCGCGCTGACCCTCGCTGCGGAACGCCAGCAAGATGCCACATACCGATTGGGTCTGAGCGCCGAGGGGTTGACCCTGTCGCCGCCTTGGCGCAAGCAACTTGATCCGCAAGGCCTCCTACCTACACAGATTTCCGGACTGCATGCCGATTTAACAGTGAGCTTTGACAAACTTTGGGACCGCAGCGCCATCGAGCAGGCACGCCCGCAACCGACCGCGATCAAGGTGCGGCTGGCAGATGCCAAATGGGGGCAATTACACCTGCAGGCGGCGGGCGAGGTGAGTGTGACGCCCGAAGGGGTGCCCGAAGGCGAGATCACCCTCAAGGCACGCAACTGGCGTGAAATTCTGGGCATTGCGGCGCAGAGCGGAGCTGTGCCGGAGACCCTGCTGGGAACGATCGAGAGCGGGCTAGCCCTTATTGCGCAGATCTCAGGCAATCCAAATACACTCGATGTGCCATTGAGCTTTCGCAACGGGCGCATCTTGCTGGGGCCGATCCCCATCGGCCCGGCCCCGCTGCTGCACCTGAGATAGCCGAAGGCTATGCGCCGTCACGCATGGCTGTAAAGGCGGGCCAAGCATCAGGATCGACCATCGTCTTGTCGCGGCAAAACGGGTTGCAAAAGCCAAAAATGCGGCCCTCACTCTCCATCAAGTCAGTGACCGGATCGCCCGAATAAGGACAGGCTGTGTTCTCTGGGGTCCCGTCCTTGACTGCTCGCGCCGGGCGCGGTGTCGGGCCGGGCCAGTCGGTCGTGGCAAAGGGCTTGGCATAGCGCGAAAGGGTTGCGCCACGCACCAGCCCCATCGCCCGCCACCGCCGAAATGCAGGATCATTCAGATGTGCCGCAACATATGCGCGGACAGGTTCCGAACCCGGCAGGCCATAGCCCGCGATCCGTGCAGCCACTGGCGCAAAGAACGCATCCGCCGCGCTATATTCACCACAAAGCCACGGCCCATTTGGTGCGCAGGTTTCGCGCGCATGGTGCCACAAGGTTTCGAGTCTCTCAAGATCAGCCTGAACCGCCGCAGAGGGTTCAACACCGCGGTAGGCCGTTCGGAGATTCATCGGGCAATCCGAGCGTAAGGCACCGAACCCTGAATGCATCTCGGCCGCCAGCGTGCGGGCTATGGCACGGGCGCGGGGATCTGCAGGCCATATGCCTGCGTCAGGGTGGCGCGTGGCCAGTTCCTCGGCCATCGCGAGGCTGTCAGAGACAACGGCCCCCTCTGGCGTAATCAGCGTTGGCACGGTTCGGGCCGGGGCAAGATCGGCCATCTGTTCGGCCACACTGGCCACGGCATCGAAATCCAGAATACGCACCCGGTAGGGCAGGCCAAAACGGTTGAGCAAGAGCCAGCCGCGTAAAGACCAAGAGGAATAGGCGTAATCGCCAAGGATAAGATCATATGTCATAAAGAAAGCTTAGCGCCGGTCTCGACGCCCGCCCAGCAACATTTTGTTGGTGATCCAATCACGGAGCGTGATTGATCGCCTGCACCTGCCAGCCGTCTTCTGCCCAATGCAGTTCGGTGACGGAGAGGTTGTCTATCCGGTGAGCAAATGCCTCATAGGCCGACACGCCAAGAGCCGCCTGCACTTGGGTCAGGATCGCCCCCATATGCGCCACGGCAATAATATCGCGCCCCGGATGCGCGGCACGGAGCCGTGCGGCGGCAAGGGACACGCGGGCTGAGACCTCGTGCCAGCTTTCGCCACCGGGGGGACGTATATCACCGGGCGTTTCCCAAAAGGCGCGCAAGAGGCTCTGATCGGGAACGGCATCGAAGGCCTGCAACTCCCAGGCTCCAAAATGGATTTCGCGCAGGTCTGGATCATCGGGCAGTCGCGTCCGCCCCCTCAAAATGGCGTCGGCAGTGGTGCGCGCGCGGATTAGGTCAGACGAAATCACAAGCGCATCGCCAGGCAAGTGGGCGGCAAGACGCGCCAACTGGGCACGATCACGTAGATCAGCCGGAATATCTGACCAGCCCACCATGGCCTTTGCGTGCGTCGGTCCGTGACGCACCCAGTAAAACCGGCTCATGGCATTGCACCTTTTAGAACTTGCGGCAAACCGGCAATGACATTGACCACCAGATCAGAACGCACCGCCAATTGTTGATTTAGACGCCCCTGTGCCTCGCGGAACCGCCGGGCAAGGGCGTTTTCCGGAACGACAGACAATCCCACCTCGTTCGACACCATCACCACTGGTGCGGTGCAGGATTCGAGTACGGCAAAGAGCTTCACTTGCTCTTGATCAAGATCGTGATCCGCTAGGAGGTGATTGCTGAGCCACATTGTGATACAGTCCAGCAGAACCACCTCATGCGCGCCTGCCTGTCCGAGTGCGGGGGCCAGATCAAACGCCGCCTCTACAGTGCGCCAATCCGGTCCGCGCATCTTACGGTGACGCGTCAGCTTGGTGCGCATCTCTTCGTCAAAGGCCTGCGCCGTGGCGAGGTAAACACGCTCACGCCCTGCTTGGGTAACAAGCCACTCGGCAAAGCTGGATTTGCCCGAGGCCGCACCGCCAAGAACTAGGCTTAATCTTGGAAGGTCCGACAATGGGCCTCTCCTTTTTTTAATCCGGTCACGCTCGCGCTGCGTAGCACTTAGCGACGATAGGAAAAAGGGCGCAACGAAATCACACCGCCGATAGGGGAAATTCCGATGCCACTCGACGCACCGCAGCAAAGGTCCATGTCCCGCACCGCCATGAAGGCCGAAATGCTGGACGCAGAAACTGAACTGGCGCTCGCCTACGCTTGGCGCGACCAACGCGATGAAGAGGCGCTGCACAGGTTGATAACCGCCTACATGCGCCTGGCCATCTCAATGGCGTCAAAATTTCGCCGGTACGGCGCGCCAATGAATGATCTGATCCAGGAAGCGGGCCTCGGTCTAATGAAGGCCGCAGACAAGTTTGACCCTGATCGAGGGGTGCGGTTTTCGACCTACGCCGTGTGGTGGATCAAAGCCAGTATTCAGGACTATGTGATGCGCAACTGGTCAATGGTGCGCACCGGCTCTACCTCTTCTCAGAAATCGCTGTTCTTCAACATGCGCCGCGTACAAGCACGGCTCGAACGCGAGGCTATGTCCCATGGACAAAAACTGGACGGCTTCCAGCTGCGCGAGATGATTGCGCATGAGGTTGGCGTTCCGCTGCGCGATGTCGAGTTGATGGAAGGGCGGCTGTCAGGTTCGGATTTCTCGCTTAATGCGACACAATCGTCAGAGGAAGAGGGCCGCGAGTGGATCGACACGCTTGAGGATGAAGGCGCGCGCGCCGATCAGATCGTCGAGCAGCACCATGACACACACGCCCTGCGCCGATGGCTGGCCGATGCACTTGCCGACCTGAACGAACGCGAGCGCTTTATCGTGCGCGAACGCAAGCTGCGGGACGACCCCCGCACCCTTGAGAGCCTTGGCGACGAGCTTAACCTCAGTAAGGAACGGGTGCGACAGCTTGAGGCGGCTGCGTTTCAGAAAATGCGCAAGCATCTTGAAAAGCATGGCGGCGAGGTGCAAAACCTGCTCGCATGATCTTGCGCAGTTTGGTCCTCATGCTCTGCCTGAACCTCGCTGAGCCGATAGCGGCGCAGAACGTGATGATATTGGGCGAGGTGCATGACAACCCGGCGCATCATGCGGTTCAGGCTGCGTATGTGGCTGAGCTACAACCAAAGGCGATTGTCTTTGAGATGCTGACCGAGGATCAGGCAGCCCAAGTGACACCTGAAGTCCGACGCGATGCAGCAGCCTTGGCCGGGGCCCTAAACTGGGCCGAGAGCGGCTGGCCGGAGTTTTCCATGTACTACCCGATATTCCAAGCGGCCCCAGACGCCCAAATTTTTGGAGCACAGATAACGCGAGACGCATCGCAAGCCGTGCTTGTCGAGGGGGCGGAAACTGTGTTTGGGGTAGAGGCCGCACTCTATGGTCTGGACCGGAATTTGACACCTGATCAGCAAGCCGCCCGCGAGGCGTTGCAAATGGAGGCGCATTGCAACGCGCTGCCGGTCGACCTGTTGCCCGGCATGGTAGCGATCCAGCGCCTGCGCGACGCGGTTCTGGCGCGGTCGGTTTTGCAGGCTATTGAGTCCACTGGCGGACCAGTCGCTGTGATCACCGGCAATGGTCATGCCCGCCGAGATTGGGGTGTGCCCGCATATATTGCTGAGGCCGCCCCTGATGTAGAAATCTGGGTATTGGGCCAGACCGAGGATGACCGCCCTCTTGAGGGTGGATTTGACGAGATCAAGAGCGCCCCTGCAATTGAACGCCCCGATCCCTGCGCGGCCTTTCAGTAACGTGGCGCACCCTTGCGCGGCCCCGGCCCGCCCCCTAGTGTCAAGGCGCATGTCAAAGGAAGCGCCCATGCTCGGTTCAAAACATATTCTTCTGATCATCGGCGGCGGAATCGCGGCCTACAAGGCGCTCGATCTTATTCGGCGCCTGCGCGAACGCGGGGCCACCGTTACACCTGTGCTGTCTCGTGCGGGGTCAGAGTTTGTCACGCCTTTGTCAGTTTCAGCTTTGGCCGGACGCAAGGTGTTCTCCGATCTTTTCGACCTGACCGCTGAATCAGAGATGGGGCATATCGAACTCAGCCGTTCAGCCGACCTGATCGTCGTGGCCCCCGCAACGGCAGATCTGATGGCCAAGATGGCACAAGGACAGGCCAACGATTTGGCCTCCACCCTGCTCCTCGCCACCGACACCCCCGTTCTGATCGCACCCGCTATGAATGTGCGTATGTGGCAACACCCCGCCACACAGCGCAATATCGAGGTTTTGCGCAAAGACGGGATTGGGTTTGTCGGCCCGAATGAGGGCGATATGGCATGTGGAGAACACGGTCCAGGCCGCATGGCCGAAGTGCCTGAAATCATCGCTTCCATAGAAGCCGCACTGCGCGAAGGGCCCCTGACCGGCCGCCGTGTGCTGGTGACCTCTGGCCCCACACACGAACCCATCGACCCGGTGCGCTATATCGCCAACCGTTCATC
This sequence comes from Roseovarius sp., assembly GCF_048262375.1. Lineage (GTDB taxonomy): Bacteria > Pseudomonadota > Alphaproteobacteria > Rhodobacterales > Rhodobacteraceae > Roseovarius. The sequence continues at coordinate 118,030 of NZ_JBLXFE010000001.1, read as the reverse complement.
GGGAGCGCAAGGCACGGCAATTGCGCGCGCCTTGGCCGCGCTCGGGGCAGAGGTAATCTTTATCACTGGCCCCGCAACGGTGCCCCCCCCCGAAGGGGTGTCGGTGATCCGCGTAGAAACCGCCAAGGAAATGCTTGCGGCAGTCGAAACCACGCTTCCGGTCGAGGTCGCTATTTTCGCTGCGGCTGTGGCTGACTGGCATGTATCCAGTGCTTCTGACCAAAAGATCAAGAAGACCAAAGCAGGTCTGCCGCGGCTCGAATTCGCCGAGAACCCCGACATTCTGGCGACCGTCGCCGGGATGGTGACAGGGCGGCCCGGTCTGGTCATCGGCTTTGCTGCCGAAACCGATGACGTGATCGAAAACGCCACGGCAAAGCGGGCGCGCAAGGGCTGTGACTGGATCATCGCCAACGACGTAAGCCACGCAACGGGAATTATGGGCGGCTCGGAAAACGCTGTGACCCTGATCACCGCAGCGGGGGCCGAGGATTGGCCGCGCATGGGCAAAGATCAGGTGGCCCGGCAATTGGCAGAGCGAATTGCCAAGGCCCTGGCCTGAGCATTTGAGTATTTCTGGCAAGGTGAAGAGGGGCTGATGCTGACAGTCACGTTTCAATGGGATGAGGGGGCGGATCAATCCCTTGGCCTGCCCACCTATGAGACCGACGGAGCTGCGGGGGCAGATCTGCGGGCAAATTTTCCGGACCGCGGGTCCGTGACGCTGGCTCCGCAGGCCCGTGTCCTGGTGTCCACCGGGCTGCGGCTGGCGGTGCCAGCGGGATATGAGGTGCAGCTACGACCGAGGTCAGGATTGGCCCTGAAACATGGGATTACCCTACCCAACAGCCCGGGTACGATCGATAGCGATTATCGCGGGCCTTTGGGCGTAATCGTAATGAACGCCGGGTCGGAACCGTTCGTGATTACCCATGGGGCGCGGATCGCGCAAATGGTTGTTGCCCCAGTGGTTCAAGCGCGGTTTGAACTGGCCGAGAACCTTGATGATACGGCGCGCGGCGTTGGTGGTTTTGGCTCTACAGGGATCGGCTGATGCTTTTGGTGGTGATCATGGCGGCGGTGCTCTGGGGCATTGGCGCGGCATTGGGGACGCCTCGTCGGCTGCGTTGGGGAATGATCGCCGGGTTGTGGGCGGCGGTGGTGCTGACCCATCTGGTGCTGCCATTGGGACATCCGATCCGCATGGCCACCGGCGAGAGCCCCGCGTTCTGGCTGATGCTCGGAGGGACGGTGGCGATCGTGCTCTTGTACCGCGCGGGATTGCGCCGCTTGCGAACGCGTTCCGCGCAAGCCAGGGAGGCGCAACCAGTACGCAAGCCATTGTTTTCAGGTACAGAACTAGAGCGCTATGCGCGCCACATCGTGCTGCGTGAAATCGGCGGACCGGGGCAGAAGGCGCTGAAGGAGGCGCGGGTTCTGGTGATCGGTGCAGGGGGATTAGGGTCTCCGGCACTGCTCTATCTGGCGGCAGCGGGGGTGGGCACGATTGGGGTGATCGATGATGACCTCGTGGACAATTCCAACCTGCAACGGCAGGTCATTCACCGAGACAAGGATATCGGCCTGCCCAAAGTGCACTCGGCGATGGCGGCGATGCTGGCGCAAAATCCAAATATTGTGGTGCGACCCTATCAACGGAGATTGACGCCAGAGATCGCCGCTGATCTCTTTGCGGACTATGACCTGATCCTAGACGGAACCGACAATTTCGACACCCGCTATCTGGCAAATGCAAGCGCCGCAGCCCAAGGCAAGCCTTTGATTTCAGGTGCATTGTCGCAATGGGAAGGGCAATTGAGCGTTTTCGATCCGGCCAATGGCGCGCCCTGCTATCAGTGCATTTTCCCCAATGCCCCTGCCCCGGGTTTAGCCCCCTCTTGTGCCGAGGCGGGCGTTTTGGGGCCTCTGCCCGGAGTGGTGGGGGCGATGATGGCGGCTGAGGCGATCAAACTGATCATCGGCGCAGGGCACGCTCTGCGCGGTGAAATGCTGATATATGACGCGCTTTATGGTGAGAGCCGCAAGATCGGATTAAACCGCCGTAAAGATTGCCCCATATGTGGGGAACAAGGAGAGAATGATGACCAACATATTGCTGGCTGACTGGCAAACGCCCTTTGCTTTGGCACCGTTCGACAGGGTTAAAGACGAAGATTTCAAGCCAGCGTTCGAGAGCGCATTGGCCGAAGCGCGGGCTGAGGTTGTGGCGATTGCGGAAAATCCCGATGTGCCCACCTTTTCCAACACGGTCGAGGCGCTCGAAGCCTCGGGCAAGCGATTGGACCGTGTGCTCTCGGTTTTCTACACATTGGCCGGAGCAGACAGCAATCCCAAGCGGCAGGAACTGCAGCGGGAGTTTGGCCCAAAACTGGCTGCGTATTCTTCGGAACTATATGGAAATAAAAAACTTTTTACGCGAATTGAAACCCTGTGGGAGGCGCGCGACACTCTGGGTTTGTCACCGGAGGAGGCGCGCCTATTGATGCTGACGCACCGGGGTTTTCGCCGCTCGGGGGCGGCACTGGCCGGGGCTGAAGAAATCCAGATGCGCGAGATCATGGCGCGGTTGGCGGAATTGGGAACGGCATTTACCCAGAACTTACTGGCGGATGAGGCAGGTTGGCATATGGAATTGACCGAGGCGGATCTGGAGGGTTTGCCGGATTTTGTGGTTGATGCGGCCCGCGCGGCGGGGCGCGAGAAGGGGTTGGATCAACCGGTAATCACCCTGTCACGATCACTGATTGTGCCATTTCTGCAATTCTCTCCTCGGCGTGATCTACGAAAAAAAGCATATGAATCATGGGTTTCACGGGGGGCCATGGGCGGTGACACCGACAATCGCGAGGTGGCCGCAGAGATTTTGCGCCTGCGCGCGGCGCGGGCGGCGCTGTTGGGCTATGAAAGTTTTGCAGCCTATAAGCTGGAAACCGAGATGGCCAAGACGCCAGAGGCGGTGCGCGATCTGCTGATGGCGGTTTGGGAACCTGCGAAAGCGCAGGCGGACCGGGATGCCAGGCGCTTGGCCGAAATGATGCAAGCCGATGGAATCAATGGAGAATTGGAGGCATGGGATTGGCGCTACTACGCCGAGAAAAGGCGGCAGACCGAGCATGATTTGGAGGAGGCAGCGCTAAAGCCCTACCTCTCGCTGGACGCGATGATTGCGGCGGCGTTCGGATGTGCCAATCGGCTGTTTGGATTGGAGTTTCGTGCCCTTGATGTGCCGCTCTATCACCCCGATTGCAGGGCCTGGGAAGTGACGAGGAACGGCGATCATGTTGCTGTTTTCATTGGTGATTATTTCGCACGCGCCTCCAAAAGGTCGGGCGCTTGGTGCTCTGCGATGCGAGGACAGGCAAAACGGCCTCAGGTGCAGGGGCCGGTGGTGATCAATGTTTGTAACTTTGCCAAGGGCACGCCATCACTGCTGAGTTACGACGATGCGCGCACGCTGTTTCACGAGTTCGGCCACGCCCTGCACCAGATGCTGTCGGACGTAAATTATGAAAGTATTTCAGGGACTTCCGTGGCGCGTGACTTTGTTGAATTGCCCTCGCAGCTCTATGAGCATTGGCTGGAAGTGCCCGAGGTTCTGGAGCGTTACGCAACGCATGTCGAGACCGGCGAGGCTATACCACGGGAATTGCTGAATAAATTGCTGAAGGCTGCAAATTTCGATCAAGGCTATCAGACAGTGGAATATGTCGCCTCGGCCCTCGTCGATCTGGCGTTTCATGAGGGCGACGCGCCCGAGGATGTCATGATCAAGCAATTGGAAGTATTGGATAATATTGGCATGCCGCGCGCCATTACCATGCGCCATGCCAGCCCGCATTTCGCGCATGTGTTCTCGGGGGATGGATATTCCAGTGGCTATTATAGCTATATGTGGTCCGAGGTGATGGATGCGGACGCCTTTGCCAGCTTTGAGGAAGCCGGTGGCGCATTTGATCCAGAGCGGGCCAAAGCCTTGGAATCACACATTCTTTCGCGCGGCGGATCGGAGGATGCCGAAACGCTCTATTTAAAATTCCGAGGCCGGATGCCGGGGGTTGAGGCATTGCTCAAGGGGCGCGGATTGGCGGCGTAAGCCTTGTAAGCTTTGTAAGGTTTCGGACGGATTTTGTAAGCTCTGCCGGGGGATTGGGGGCGCTGCCCCCGCCCCGGATTTCATCCGGGACTCCCCTGAGGTATTTTGGGCCAGATTAGGCCCGGATTCAGATGGTCTGGTCGTAGGCACCTACGCTAGGTTCGGTGCGGATCACCGCATCGAGATCAGCGAAGATCGCGCGCATTTCGGCATCGCTGTCGCTGCTCTCACAGACCACAACGAGGTTCGGGGTGTTGGACGAGGCGCGCACCAGACCCCAAGAGCCGTTGTCGAGGATGACGCGGGCGCCATTGACGGTCACGACCTCTTTGATGTCGCGTCCGGCGAGCGGTTCGCCCGCCGCATGGCGCGCCACAAGTTTAGCGACGATGCGATCAAGCACCGCATATTTTTCGGTATCGGCGCAATAGGGTGACATGCTCGGTGTCGAGTATGTCATGGGGAGCGCGCGGCGCAGGTCAGACATGGACATGTCCGGATTACGATCCATCAGCTTGCAAATCTCGACCGCGACCCGCATGCCGCAATCGTAGCCGCGCCCAATGGGATGGGCGAGAAAGTAATGGCCGGATTTCTCGAAGCCGGCGAGCGCTCCCAATTCCTTGACCCGGCGTTTCATATAGGAATGGCCGGTTTTCCAGTAATCCGCCGTGACGCCGTTCTTGATCAGTTCGGGATCTGACGCGAAAAGCCCGGTGGATTTCACGTCTGCCACGAAGGTGGAATTGGGATAGAGTTTCGAGAGGTCGCGCGCCATGATGACACCGACCTTGTCGGCAAAGATTTCCTCGCCCTCGTCATCCACGACGCCGCACCGGTCGCCATCGCCGTCAAAGCCAAGCGCGAAATCAGCGCCCGTGGCGCGGACAGTCGCGGCCATGTCGTGCAGCATTTCCAGCGCCTCGGGGTTGGGATTGTAATGCGGAAAGGTGTAATCCAGCGTATTGTGCGACGGGATCACCTCGACGCCGAGACGCTCAAAAAGTTCGGGCGCAAAGGCTGAGGCCGTGCCGTTACCGGTGGCGCAGACAACGCGCAGTTTGCGGGTCATCTTGAAATCGCCAACGAGGTCATTGAGGTAGGCCTCGCGCACGCCGGGGACGAATTCATACGCACCGCCCGGCCGGGATTGACCACGCCCCTCAAGAACGATGTCGCGCAGTTCCGACATCTCGTCGGGGCCATGCGTGAGCGGGCGCTCAAAGCCCATCTTGACCCCGGTCCAGCCATTCGGGTTGTGCGAGGCCGTGACCATGGCGACGGCGGGAACATCAAGGTGGAATTGCGAGAAATAGGCCATGGGGGACAGGCAGGGGCCGATATCCTTGACGGTCATGCCTGCCTGCATGAGGCCGAGCATGAGGGCGTTCTTGATCGACAGTGAATAGTCGCGGTAGTCATTGCCGACCGCGATCACCGGTTCGATGCCGCGCGCGTGGATTTGCGTGCCGAGACCAAGGCCAAGCGCGGTGATGCCCGGCAGATTGATCTGATCCGGATATTTCCAGCGTGCGTCATATTCGCGAAACCCTGTGGGGGCGATCATCGGGTCCCGGAGAAATTCCCAAGTATTGGGGGTGACAGTCGGCAGGGGTTTGGTCATGAAAACTCTTTAATGCTCAGAGATGTATTGGATTGGCTTTGGCCAACCGGTCAAACTGCATCAGCGTGTCGATGAGGGCCGCCATTTCGGTCAGCGGAATCATATTGGGCCCATCGGAGGGGGCATTGTCCGGATCTTCATGCGTTTCAATGAAGACCGACGCGACCCCCAAGGCCACCGCCGCGCGGGCCATGACGGGGGCGAATTCGCGCTGCCCGCCTGACGAGCCGCCGCGCCCGCCCGGTTGTTGCACGGAATGGGTGGCGTCCATCACCACAGGATAGCCGGTCGCCGCCATCTGCGGCAGGCTGCGCATGTCGGCAACCAGAGTGTTATACCCAAAGGACGTGCCACGTTCGGTCAGCATAATGCGGGTATTGCCGGTGCTCTCGATCTTGGAGATTACATTGGGCATGTCCCAAGGCGCTAAAAACTGGCCCTTTTTCACATTGATCACCGCACCGGTTTCACCGGCGGCGATCAGAAGATCGGTCTGGCGGCAAAGAAATGCCGGGATTTGCAGCACATCGACCACCTCGGCCACGGGGGCGCATTGATCGGCGGTATGGATATCGGTGAGCACCGGCAGTCCGAGCGTATCCTTGACCGATTGCAGCACCTTGAGGCCCTCATCGACCCCGAGGCCGCGCTTGCCCGAAAGCGAGGTGCGGTTGGCCTTGTCAAAGCTGCCCTTGAAGATCAGCCCCGCACCAAAAGCGGCGCAGGCCTCTTTGAGCGTGCCAGCGATCATCTGAGCATGGTCGGCGGATTCGAGCTGGCAAGGCCCGGCAACGAAGGTGAGGGGCTGGTCATTGCCGAGCACAAGCCCGTTGAGATCAATATGTTTCATATCAGGAAGACACCTGTTCACGCAGAATGGACGCCGTAAGCGAGATCATCAGGTAGATACCAGAAAAGATCAGGAAGGCCAGTACGGTATTCTCGAAGGCGCGGGGATAGGAGGAATCCTGCGATGGCAGTGGGCGCACGCTGACGGTGAGGTAGCGGACCTGTTTGTTGGCCTCGATCTCGGACTGGCGCTTTGCCTCAAGCGCGGATTGCAGCACCAAATCGGCGGTGGCGAGATCCGCCTGCGCCATCTGGATCGCCGCAGTCTTGGACGCGAGCGAGCTTTCGCCTGCGGTGGCATCGGTCAGGCGCCGCTTCTGTTTGTCGAGTTCGGTCCTGAGGATCTCGATTTCACTCCCGAGCGCCTCGACGCGGGCGGCGTTGGGGCGCGCGTTGTTCATCTGGATATTGCGCGCCAGTTCCTTTTCCTGAAGCTGCAGTTCGACAGTGCCAATCAGGTTGCGGATGCTGGCAATCTCGCCCTCGGGGTCAAGGATGCTGTCCTCTTGCAGGGTGACAAGCATTTGTTGCGCGATGCGGCGATCGGCCTTGGCGTGTTCAAAGCTGGACGCAGCCGTGCTGACGGCATCGTTACGTTTCTGGCGGCTGAGTTCGTCAACACGTTCCTCGGCGTATTTGATCAGCCGTTCCGAGAATTGGGCGCTGACCGCCGGATCTGCAGTTGAGACCTCCATCCGTATCACGCCTTCGGTTGGGTCATAACCAAGCTTGACGTATTTGCGGTAAAGTTTGTAGGCAACTTCATGGCTTGCATCCGCATCGAGCCGCTGGAGCGGGTCGATCCACGGCTGGCTGAAATGCGCGCGAAAGCCGAGTTCCTCGTCAAGGCGCAGCATGGCATCCTTGGATTCGAGATATTCCTGCGTGGCGATGGCATCCTGCCCGGTAGCGAACTGGCTGGGAATGAGGCCGCCTAGACCGCCCCCACTGCTGCCACCACCATCCGCCGACAGGATCAGGAACGCGGATTTGGTGGAATACATCGGCGTGGCGATGGCATAGAAATAATAGCTGACAATGATGGTCGGCAGCAAAACGAAGGCTGCAAGCCGCGAGAAGAGCAGCACCAGCTTGCGGCGGCGGCGGCGCGCAATGTCGCGCTGGATCGCCATGATCTCCTGCGCGCGGCGGTCGGCCGGGCTGATGTCAGTCGAGGGGAGTGTCTGGCGTCCGGCGGGCACGGTTTGCGGCAGTTGCACACGGCCATCGGGAGGCGTGGCAGGGGCCATGCCGGGTGTGTTGGGCGGCGGCGGCGGCGTGCCGCCATCACTGGCCACCAGTTCTAGGATATTGGCGCGCTGAAACGGGTCTACGCCGCGCGCGCGCAAGAGTCGCACGGCGTCGAAATCCGAAGTGGGGGCGAGCCCGTATTTCTGCGCCAAGCGCCGGGCCATACGCAATTCACGTCCCGTTAGCCCCTCGCGCCGGATATCGTCGATATTCTGGCTGGTCGTGGTTTCGCGCGCTGAGGCAACCTGTCCCTCTTGCACGGGAATGGCATGGCCCCCGACAGGGGCGGCAGCGGCCAAGACCGCATCAGACGTCGCCGCGTCCGTGCCTGTGGCTGCAAGCGGCGTGGCCTGCGCCGGGCTGCGGCGGATGCGGAATTTTCTAGCCTTGGGTTTCGTAGTCATAGAGCTCTTTTGCCTCTTCCAAGGTGTCGAACATATAAAGTTTGCCGCCCATCAGCACAGCCGCTGAGCGGACGAATTTTTCCAGCACCTTGGGATCATGCGACACGATGATCACCGTGGTGGTGCGCAACCGTTCCTTGAGAATATCGCCCGCCTTGCGGTTGAACTCTACATCGGTAGAGCCCGGCATTCCCTCATCTATCAGATACATGTCGAAATCAAGCGCCAGCATCAGCGCAAAGCTGAACCGCGCCCGCATGCCCGAGGAATAGGTGCCGAGCGGCTGGTCGAAATATTCGCCCAATCCACAGAGCCAGCGACAGTAAGCTTCGATATAATCGGGGTCCAGCCCGTAGAGGCGCGCGATATAGCGTGAATTGTCGAGCGCCGAGAGACGACCGAGCACCCCGCCCATAAAACCCAAGGGGAATGAGATCCGGCAGCCGCGCCGGATCACGCCATCGTCAGGCTTTTCCAATCCCGCCATCATGTTGATCAACGTCGTCTTGCCGGTGCCATTGGGGGCGAGGATGCCCAAGCTATGACCAAGCTCGACACGAAATGACACCTGATCAAGAATGACCTTGCGCTGCGTGCCTGTCCAAAAGGACTTGCTGACGTTCTCGAACTCGAGCATTCAATCGCCCCGGTATACCTGCTCTCCCGGTTATAACGGGAACTCTTAAGCTCGGCTTAGCCTGATTTTTAATATTATCGCCGATTTGGAGACAATATGCCAAGCCAACAAGGCAAGATTGTGATCAATAGCTCAAGAATCATGACAATTTCCCGGCAAGCGTGGCAGGTGGGTGACGTGGTGCGCAGAAGCGCCCCGCAATGGGCCGCAGTGATTGCCGAACGCGCCACGCTGCGCTAGGGACGGTAAAAAGACGCAGCACGAGTAAAACCATGAGCCGGATTTGCCATATCGAGTTGGATGATGCCAACCTGCCTCCCCCCACGCCTGAGATCGAACAGGAGCGTAAGGTGGCGATGTATGACCTTATTGAGGACAACAGTTTTTCACTGCCTCAACGCGATGATCGGGTGGTTCCGGATGGTCCGTACCGTCTCGGTTTGGCGATCCGCGACAAACGGCTGGTGTTCGACATCCACACCGAAGCCAATGAGCCTGCGGCGGAATTTCACCTGTCGCTCAGCCCGTTCCGGCAGGTGGTCAAAGATTACTGGTCGATCTGCGAGAGTTATTTCGATGCGGTCAAGAACATGCCCCCCAGCCAGATCGAGACCATCGACATGGCCCGGCGCGGCATTCACAATGAGGGTGCGCGGGTTCTGACCGAGCGGCTGGAGGGCAAGGCCGAAATCGACAATGACACCGCGCGGCGACTGTTTACGCTGATCTGCGTGTTGCATTTCGGGGGCTGATACATGCCGCAACCGCTGCCGCAGTCGGTGCTGTTTTGCTGCGACCACAACGCTGTCCGCTCGCCCATGGCCGAGGGGATAATGAAAAAGTTCTATGGCACTGACACTTATGTACAATCGGTCGGTGTCAAGAATGACATGGAGATCGACGGTTTCAGTATCGCCGTATGCCGCGAGATCGGGGTGGAACTGGAGCGTCACCGCAGCCGCAGTTTCGACGAGATGGAGCAATGGGGCGATGATCTATCATCGTTTGATCTTGTTGTCGCGCTGAGCCCGGCGAGCCAGCGACGTGCATTGGAACTGACCCGTTTTTTTCATCTCGATGTCGTTTACTGGCCCATCATGGACCCCACCGGACTGGCGCAGGAACGCGAAGCGCGGTTGGATGCCTATCGTAAGACCCGAGATCAGATCATCGGGCATTTGCAAGACCGTTGGGGACCGCCCCGGGAGGATTTATGAACGAGACCGTCAAAGCCTATTTCGATGCCTTCAATCGGGGCGATACCCCCGGTATGCTGGCCTGTCTGAGCGACGATGTGCGCCATCATGTGAACGAGGGGCAGGTGCGGGTCGGCAAGGAGCTGTTTCGCTCCTTTTGCGATCACATGAGCCGCTGCTACCGTGAGGAGTTGACCGATATGGTCATCTTTGACGCCGAGGGCGGCACCCGCGCGGCGGCGGAATTCGTCGTGAACGGCAGCTATCTGGCGACGGATGAGGGCCTGCCGGAGGCCAAGGGGCAGACCTATGTGCTGCCCGCCGGATCGTTCTTTACGCTCAAGGATGGGCTGATCACCCGCGTCGTGACCTATTACAACCTTGCGGATTGGGTGAAACAGGTTTCGGCGTGATCCGGGTCGAGCGACTGACGGGGGCGGCGCTGGCCGCCGCCCTGCCCGACGTGGCGCGCCTCAGGATCGCGGTATTTCGCGCCTATCCCTATCTCTATGACGGCGATGCGGCCTATGAAGAGCGCTATCTGCAGGTGTACCGCGACAGTGCCGATGCCATTCTGGTGGGTGCCTATGACGGCGCGCGGCTGATCGGGGCGGCCACCGGCGCACCGATGGAGGATCATGCGGGCGATTTCGGCGCGGCATTCGCCGAGAGCGGCCTTGCGCTCGACCGGATATTCTATTGCGCCGAAAGCGTGCTTTTGCCCGCGTATCGCGGGCGGGGCATTGGTCACCGCTTTTTCGACCTGCGCGAGGCGCAGGCGCGGGAGCTGGGGCGTGACTATGCCGCGTTCTGCTCGGTGATACGGCCCAAGGGCCACCCGGCGCGGCCCGAAGGCTATCAGCCGCTAGATGGGTTCTGGCGCAAGCGGGGGTACGAACCACTGGACGGGGCGGTGGCGACATTCAACTGGCGCGAAACCGGGGCGCAAAGTGAGAGCGCGCATGATCTGCAAGTCTGGATGCGCGCGCTCTGACAGGGCGGCCATGGAATTTGCGCCACGCTTGGCTAGAACGCAAAAGTTTTACTGGCTATTCAACCAATGGGTTTGTTAATCAGGACCGGCCGGGGGACGCAACATGGGGACGTGACGTATGACACGTATTTTCGTCGTCGCCCTTGGGGCGATACTGGGTCTGGCCGGCATGACAATGACAGCCTTGGCGCAGTCCGAAGGGCGGCAGCGTCTGGGTTATGGCCTGCTCTTTACCAATGATGTTCTGGGCGACACGAACGATCGCTGGCGCACCGGCTCTATCACGTCGAGCCGGGTCTGGGGTCCCGAATGGCAGGGCCACGCGCCCGGGCGCATCGGGCAACTTCTCGAATTTCGTTTTCACGGCGAGGTGATCGCCCCCGAGAACCTGAGCCGTCCCGCGCCGCTCGACCGGCCCTATGTGGGCGCTCTTGGGTTTGGGCTGCATACGCATTTCCAGCAGCGGCAGGTGGATTACGCCCTTGGGGCGGATCTGATCGTAACCGGATCGCAAACCCGGCTCGATGACTTTCAGGACTTTCTGCATGGGTTTCTGGGAGGGCGCAAAGTGGGCGGGCTGGTGCAGCGCAATCAGATCAGCAACGCGGTTCGCCCCTCGGGCGTGTTCGAGGCCAGCCGCGAATTCAAGCTGGGCCGCGTGCGCATCCGGCCCTTTGCCGAGGCCCGACTGGGGGTTGAGGATCTGATCCGCACCGGGGCGGATATCACCTTGGGCGGCATCGGAGAGGGCGAATTGCTGGTGCGCGACGCGGTGACCGGCCATCGCTATCGGGTGGTGCGGGCCGAGCGGGCGGGCACGGCATTCCTGCTCGGGGCGGATGTCGCCTATGTCGATGCCAGCGAATACCTGCCCGCGCGCAGCGGTGTCACCTTGAGCGAGGACCGCACCCGTGTGCGCGCGGGCCTGCATTGGGAGAACCGCAATGGTGCTGCGCTCTTCTATGGGCTGACATGGCTGAGCGAAGAATTCGACGAGCAGCGCGAAGGGCAATTTCTGGGCGCTGTGCAGTTCCGGCTGCGGTTCTGACAAAAATACAATCAGGGGCTTTTCAGACTGATTCGGCTTTGCTACCTTAACGTTTATAAAAAACGCGATAAAAAAACGAAGAGGCAGGCAGTCAGAGTTATGGGAACGGGCTTTCGAGGCACGTTCGTCATTTCCTGGTCGCAAACGGAATTGGATGGGGTATCGGCTGCGCCTGTGCAGTCGCTTTCGGTTGGGAACACATGGTCCTGGCGGGGCGATGCCGTGCGTGTCGATGGGCCGAACGAGCTGTTGCGGCTTGATATGGCGGATGGGGAAACCGTGAACCGCAAACGTGCGGCACGGATGGTGCGGCGTCTGGTGGGCGCCGCGATGAAAAACACACGCGAGCCGATCCTGCATGACGTGGATGAGCCGTTGATGGATCTGGGCTTTGTCGTCACTGACGGCTCGCGCAGCTTTACCGTGACCGTCATCGAAGTGGGCAACGGCGCGCCGCCGCTTTTGATGTTCCACAATGACATTCCGCCCCGTGATCGCGAGATGTGGGTCGTGCATCACTCGCTTGAGGGGATGCGCAGTGCCTCGACAGGGCCGGCCTCTGGGGGCGTCATCTGTTTCACCCCCGGCACGCGGATCGAGACCCCCGAGGGCCCGCGTCTGGTCGAAGAGTTGCGCGAGGGCGACTGTGTGCAGACCCGCGACAACGGGGCCGAAGAGATTCAATGGATTGGCAGCCGCCGGATGACCGGCGCGCGGCTCTTTGCGATGCCACGTCTCAGGCCGATCCGGTTCCGGGCGGGTGCGCTCGGCATCAACCGGCCCGATGCCGAATTGCTGGTCAGTCCCGAACACCGCCTGCTGGTGCGCGGCGATGTGGCGCGCGCGCTTTTCAACACGCCCGAAGTGTTGGTGATGGCGCGCGATCTGGTCAACAAGGACACGGTGTCGGTCGATCTGGGATCGCGCGAGGTGACCTATATTCACCTGCTCTTGCCGCATCATCAGATCGTCTGGGCCAACGGCCTCGAAACCGAGAGTTTTCACCCGGCAAACGCGGCGCTGTCGACGCTGAGCGAAGCGGATCGCCTACGGTTGTTGGCACTAAACCCCAATCTGGAATACGAACCGCATCTCTATGGTGGATACGCCCGGCGTTGTCTGAACGGATCCGAGGCCGCTATTCTGGCGCATGAGGCAGCCTGAGAAACGGGGGCACCGCCCCCGGACCCCCGAGGTATTTTGGGCCAGATGAGGGGGCGGGCTGGTTTGCGGGTTGCGGGCCTCTTTACCTTTGGCGCGGATGGGTTATGACGGGCGATGCGTGTTCTTTTGGAGCCTGGAGCGGAGATCAAGACGTGACCCCCAAAACTGTTCCCGATGTCATTTTTCACACCCGCGTGCGCAACCCGGCGCTGGAGGGTGACAACCCGTTCGAATGGAAAGATGTCAGCACCGAGGAGATCTTTGCTGGCAAGCGCGTGGTTGTCTTTGGCCTGCCCGGGGCCTTTACCCCTGCCTGTTCCGAAAGCCATCTGCCCGGTTATGAGCGTCTGCACGATGACTTCATCGCCGCAGGCATAGACCGGGTGATCTGCACCTCGGTCAACGATGCCTTTGTCATGTTCCAGTGGGGCAAGGCGCGCGGCATCGAAAAGACGATGATGCTGCCCGATGGCAATGGCGATTTCGCTGCCGGGATGGGCATGCTGGTGGATCGGTCGAGCCAAGGCATGGGCAAGCGCAGCTGGCGCTATGCGATGCTGGTGGAGGACCGGGTGATCACCGCGCTGTTTTCCGAGCCGGGGTTGAGGGACAATCCACCCGGCGTGCCGCTCTTGGTCGCGGATGCCGAGACCATGCTGACGCATATCCGGCAAAAGGGCTAGGGCCACACGATGGGGAAGATCGCATCCCGCCGCAATCAGCCCTGTTGACACCCCCACACGCGCCTGTATAAGCGCGGCTTCATTGGTGTTGGTGGACCCTGCAAGGGGAAGCCTGTCGGCCGACCGGAGAGTGCCGGGACGCAGAGGACAACGCCCTTCGATATAGATGAAGGAGATCAGCCGTGACAAAACGCACGTCTGCCAAGTACAAAATTGACCGCCGGATGGGTGAAAACATCTGGGGCCGCCCCAAATCCCCCGTCAACCGTCGTGAATATGGCCCCGGCCAGCACGGTCAGCGCCGCAAGGGCAAGGTTTCCGACTTTGGTCTTCAGCTGCGCGCCAAGCAGAAGCTGAAGGGCTATTACGGCGACCTGACCGAAAAACAGTTCCGCCGCATCTATGCTGAGGCCGAGCGCGTGAAGGGCGACACCGGCGAGAACCTGATCGGTCTCTTGGAGCGCCGTCTCGACGCGGTTGTGTACCGCGCCAAGTTCGTGGCCACCATGTTTGCCGCACGTCAGTTCGTGAACCACGGCCATGTCACCGTGAACGGCAACCGCGTGAACATCCCCTCTTACCGTGTGAAAGAGGGGGACGTGATCGAGGTCCGTGATCGGTCCAAGCAAATCGCCGTTCTGCTCGAAGCCGTGCAACTGGCCGAGCGTGACGTTCCCGATTATATCGAAGCGGATCATTCCAAGATGAAAGCCACCTTTGTGCGTCAGCCCGGCCTGTCCGACGTGCCCTATCCGGTGGTGATGGAACCGAACCTCGTGATCGAATTCTACGCCCAGAACTAATCGTTCTGACATAATGCGAAGAGGCCGCGACGGGGAACCGCCGCGGCCTTTTTCTTTTGGTGCTGGTCAAGCCGGGGCGCCAAAGCTAGAACCTCTTGCGACAGACGAGGGAAGACATGACCAAGATCACCCCACAGCCGGGCATCATGGAAATCGCGCTCTACAAGAGCGGCGAGGCCGTGATCGCGGGCAAATCCGAGATATTGAAACTCTCTGCGAATGAGAGCCCCTATGGGCCCTCGGATAAGACCAAGGTGGCGTTTGCGCGCACGGCGGCAACCTTGCACCGCTATCCCGGCACCGACCATGCCGATCTGCGGTCTGCTATTGCCGAGGTGCATGGGCTGGACCCCGAGCGGGTGATCTGTGGTGTAGGCTCGGACGAGATATTGCAGTTTGTGGCGCAGGCCTATGCCGGAGCCGGTGACGAGGTGATCCACACCGAGCATGGTTTTGCCATGTATCCCATCCTTGCGCATGCGGTGGGGGCCACGCCGGTCTGTGTGGCGGAACGTGAGCGACAAGTGGATGTGGACGCGATCCTGCGCGCCTGTACGCCGCGAACGCGCATTGTGTTTATTGCCAATCCGGGCAATCCCACGGGCACGATCCTGCCCGACGCAGAGCTGATCCGCTTGGCCGACGGCATGCCTGAGAGAGCCATTTTGGTCCTTGACGGTGCCTATACAGAGTTTGCCGAAGGCTATGACGGCGGGGTGGCATTGGTCGAGGCGCGCGAGAATGTCATCATGACGCGGACCTTTTCCAAGGCCTATGGTCTGGGCGGGCTGCGGATCGGCTGGGGCTATGCACAGAGCGACATGATTGAGGTTCTCAACCGTATTCGCCAGCCCTTCAACCTATCGCCCACCCAATTGGTTACGGCCGAAGCTGCGGTACGCGATCAGGAATGGCTGACCAAGGTGGTGAGCGACACGATCCGCAACCGCGCCTGGCTGACCGAAGCGCTGCGCGAGGCGGGTGTCGCGGTTGACGAGAGCCACGCCAATTTCGTGCTGGCACGGTTCGCCTCGGAAGAGGAAGCCGCAGACTGCGATGCGGCGCTCCGGGCCGATGGGATCATTGTGCGCCGGGTGGGGGGGTATGGCTTTCCTCAAGGGTTACGGATCACGGTGGGCGAGGAATCCGCCTGCCGCCGGGTGGCGCATGTGATCGGACAGTTCAAGGGGACCCGCTGATGGCGTTGATCTATGACCGGGTGGCGCTTGTTGGGTTGGGCCTGATTGCAAGCTCAATGTTCTGGGCGATGAAGCGCGCGGGCGTGGCCGGAGAGGTCACGGGCTATGCGCGCTCAACCGAGACACGGGATGTGGCGCGCGAGATTGGACTGTGCGACCGGGTGTGCGACAGCGCGGCAGAGGCCTGTGAGGGTGCCGATCTGGTGGTGCTCTGTGTGCCGGTGGGTGCGATGGGCACGGTTGCCGCCGAGATCGCGGGCGTGCTCAAACCCGGGGCCACGGTCAGCGATGTCGGATCGGTCAAGAAGGCCGTGATCGAAGCGGTTGGACCGCTTATTCCGCAAGACGTGCATTTCGTGCCTGCGCATCCGCTGGCGGGGACCGAGCATTCGGGGCCACGATCAGGCTTTGCCGAGCTTTTTGACAATCGCTGGTGTCTCATCGTGCCGCAAGAGGGCAGCGATCGGGCGGCGGTTGAGCGGTTGGAGCAGTTCTGGCAGGCGCTTGGATCGAATACCGACGAGATGGACGCCGAGCATCATGATCTGGTTCTGGCCGTCACCAGCCACGCACCGCACCTGATCGCCTATACGATGGTCGGCGTGGCCGATGACCTGCGCCGTGTCACCGACAGCGAGGTGATCAAGTATTCCGCCGCGGGATTCCGCGATTTCACCCGGATCGCCGCCTCTGATCCGACGATGTGGCGCGATGTGTTTCTCAACAACAGGCAAGCGACATTGGAAATTCTGGGCCGTTTTACCGAGGAACTGTTTGCGCTGCAGCGCGCTATTCGCATTGGCGACGGCGATCATCTGCATGCCTATTTCACCCGCACGCGCGCCATTCGGCGCGGCATCATCGAGGCCGGGCAGGATACCGCAGCCCCGGATTTCGGCCGGGTCAAGAAGGCATGAGGCGCACGGTTCTGGGTATGGCGATGGGGCTGAGCCTGATCGTCTCGGGCTGTGGGCGCAATGACACAGATGAGGTCAGTCGGCGGGGCGGACTCTGCGGTGATCCCGCATTGGTGGGGTCTGTTTCGGGGTTTCAGCATCACGAGGTGAATGGCTGTGGCGTGGAGCGCGCCGTGCGGCTTGAAGCCGTGCACGGTGTGCGATTGAGCCAGCCCGCGACGCTGGATTGCCCAACGGCACGGGCGCTTGGAAAATGGGTGGGCCGGAGCGCCAAGCCTGCGGTCGGGCGCTTGGGTGGCGGGCTGTCAGGCCTGCGGGTGCCCGCGCATTACGTCTGCCGCACCCGCAACAGCCAGCCCGGTGCGCGGATTTCCGAACATGGTCGAGGCAAGGCCATCGACATATCGGCGCTGCAGTTGAAAAATGGGTCTGAAATCTCGGTGCTCAAGGATTGGGACCGGGGCCATGAGGGGCGCATCCTCAAACGGGTGCATCGCGAGGCCTGCGGCCCCTTTGGCACGGTGCTGGGGCCAAATTCGGACCGGCACCATCAGGACCATCTGCATTTCGACACGGCGCAGCATCGGGGCGGCCCATACTGCCGTTAGATCGTCTGATCGGGGATCGAACGCGGCGACCGGCGACGCAGCAGAAGCCTATCCTTGATCCGGCCCTTGAGGCCGCGCGGCGCCAGAATTTCTTGTGACATTTCAAAGACTGCGCCGTTCAGGGCGGGGTCGTGCCAGAGCGCAAGGGACACCCCCCAACGGGCCGCCTGCGCAGGGTCCACCCCATCGGCCACCCCCATCCGCGTGGCCAGCATGCCGGGCATCCAATCGGTGATGACAATGTCCGGAAAGCGGTCTCCAAGATCCGCAATCAGCGCGCGGGTGAGAATGCGCCCTGCCCCCTTGGACACCGCATAGGCCGAAGAGGCGGGCAAAGGGGCCATATCGGCAAAGGTTGAGACATTGAGGATGCGGCCCAATCCGGTCTCGATCATGCCCTCCAGCGCCAGACGGGTGCAGGTCACGGTGCCGCCCAGATTGATCGCCACGGTTTCGGCAAAGCTTTCGGGTGTTTCCTCAAGAAAATCGCGACGGGGATAGACGGCGGCATTATTGATCAGGAGCGTAACCGGGCCGGTTCGGGTGATCTGCGCAAAAGCATCGCGCAGGGCATGTGGATCGGCCACGTCGGCCAGAACCGGCGTGATGCGCCCGGCCTTGTCCATCGCGGCGGTCTTGGCGATGCCTTCGGGGGCGCGGCCAATCGCGGCGACGCGCCGGCCCCGCGCCGCAAGTTCCAGCGCCAGTGCCCGCCCCAGCCCGCCGCCTGCGCCGGTGACAACCGCGATCCCGTCTGCGAGCGTCATGTCTCTGCCTTTCTGTTGCGGGTGATGGCCTCGGCCACGCGCAGCGCGTTGGCGCCGATGGTGAGGCTGGGATTAACCCCCATGGACGAAGGCATGAAGGACGCATCCGCCACGCAGAGATTTGCGATACCATGGGCCCGGCAATCAGGGTCAAGCACGCTGGTCGCGGGATCGCTGCCAAAACGCAGCGTGCCGCAAGGATGGCCAAAGTTCAACTCTGGTGTATGGGTCAGAAACAGCCGCCGATGCCCCTGCAGCCCCTGTCGGATTGCCCGGCGAAAGGCGCGGCGACGGTTGAGGAGTTCCGGGTGGAGCGTGTATTCGATGTCAATCGCCTCGGGTGCGCTTGGGTCCCATGTGACGCGATTCTCAGGGTATCCCAAATCCTCCATCAGCCCGACAAAGACCTGCGCCCGCCCAAGGATGCGGGCGGCAATAGCCGCAGGCAGGCGGGTGAAATGCCGCAAGGGGCGCAGGTGGCGCAGGGCGGAGCGGTCGAACATGCCGTTCAATGTATGCACAATCTCGCCATAGCCCGCCGCGATGCCCATGGCCTGCACCGTGCCAAACCGCTGCCCGTCGTAATAGTAGAAATCGCGCAACGAGATGGCCTTACCGGGGCCTGCTTGGGGCGTGCCGCGCGGTGGCCAGATCGCAAAAATCTCATTCATGTGGAACATGAGGTTGCGGCCCACGAGGCCGCTCTGATTGGCGCAACCGTTGGGCCAGACCTCGGAGGCGGAGGCCAGCAGTAGGCGGGGTGAGCCAAGCGCGCCTGCGGCCAGCACGATCTGGCGGGCCCTCAGCGGGAAGCTTTCCCCGGCGCGGGTCACCTCGATATGGGTGATGGTTTGGGATGTGCCGCAGAGGCGGCGAACCTCGCAGCCGTCAAGCAGCGCTGCGTTGCCGGTGGCAAGGGCCGGTTCCACCCCGGCGGAGCGGCCATCCATCTTGCAGGGTTTGGGGCATTTCACGCCGAGGCAATCGTGACAGCCCTCCAGATAACGGATAGCCGAATGCAGGCGGTAAGGGTGCAAGCCAGCCGCGCGGAGCGACTGCATCAGCGCGCCGTCCACGCCCGAAAGCGGTGGCGGAGAGGCAAGCACCGGGGCAGGCTCGGGCGAGAGCGGATCAGGATCACCGCAGATATGCAACAAGCGTTCTGCCTGATCATACCAGTCGCGCATCTCATCAAAGCCTATCGGCCAGCCACCGGTGGGATGTGGGCGGGTTTCGGTCGCTTCGAGATCGTGGCGTTCGGGCCGCTCCAGCGTGGCGGCGTAAAAGACCGACGAGCCGCCCACCCCCGCGCCAATGGGTCCAAAGAATTCAGAGGCGCGGCCATTGATGCGCGCGCGGATCGGTCCCGGCCAATACCCCCGGATCTGGCGCGCCGTGGGATCGAGCATTTCAGAGCTAAGACCTTGGCGCTCTGACCGATAGCCGCCAGGGCCCTTTTCGACAAAGAGCACCTTGAACCCCATGTCCGCCAGCCTGCGACCGATGAGACCGCCGCCCATGCCGGTGCCGATGACAATCACGTCCCAATGAGAGTTGCGGATATCAGCGGTCACTGCGGGGCCTCAAACACGGGAGCGAAAAGATCGGCAAGGGCGAGGGCCGCGCGATTGGTCAGGTGGTTGTTGTCGAAATAAAGGGCCTGTCCGTCCTGCAGCACGCTGCACGTTCTCTCATCGCAGAGCCGGGGCCAAGGATCAATCAGGCGGAGTGCGCCAGTTTGGGCAAGCGCAAAGAGCGGAGCCTCGGCGCGGGCGGCACGGGTCTCGGCGTTTGTGCGGGTCACAGTGAGGCGCGTGATGTCATCGGCCTGCATCCGGCCATGCACGAGCGCGCGGGCCACGGCGCGGGAATCGTAATTGGGCACCTCGGGCGGTTGGCGCAGGATGAAGATGTGGGGGAATTGCGGTGCCAGCTCGGCAATGCTGCGGGTGAGTGCCGCGTTAAAGAGTGTGTGTTGCGGGCCTTGTGGCAAGAGGCTGTCGGCTTGTGGTGCAAGGGAGATGCGGTTGTGGGCATCGAGCCCTACCCCCCGCCCCTCGGCGTAATAGGACCAGCGCCCCACGAGCAAGAGGGTCTGCGCGCTGTCCATTTGGCTGATCCCATCGCGGATCGTCTGATTGGCGCGGGCGCAGGCGGCGTCCTGCGCGGGGGTGACCGCTGTCTCGGTCTTGGTCACGCCAAAGAGCGGCGGGCATCCGGCGTGCCAGAGGATCAGCGCAGGGCGGTTGGCGGCATGGGCTGCGACCTCCAGCCCTTCCTTTACCGCGCGCAAATGGCTGTCGCCCCAAATCAGAACCTCGGGCGGGCCTTCGGGGCCGATGGGGCAGGTTTCCACCCCGGCAAGCGGGCCAGAGGTGGGCGTTGTGCAGCGTGACCAGTCCTGATTGAAATCACCGGAGGCGGCAATATGAGTGCGCAGTTCAGGGGCAAAGCGGCCCGGCAAGCCATCCCCACGCCAAAGCACCGCGCCCAAGACCAGAAACGCTGCAGAGGCAAGAGCCGCACCGCTGACCACTGCGCCGATGCCGCCCTGCATATGGCGCACCGGACGCTCGATAAAGAGCCATGAGAGGATGGAAAGCACGAAGGCCAGTGTCAGCCACGCGGCCCCCTCGACCGGGCCGGAATAGCCATCACGCCAATAGGAGGACAGAACGAAAACCGGCCAGTGCCAGAGGTAGAGCGAATAGGAGATGAGCCCGATAAAGACCGGAGCGGGATGGGTCAGCGCGCGGTTGACCCAATTGGCATCGCGGCCATTCATCAAGATCAACACCGTTCCCGCCACCGGCACAAGCGCCTGCCAGCCGGGGAACCCCTCGGCGCGGATCAGGGTAATCGCGGCAAGGATCAGCGCCAGACCGCCCCAAGACAGTGAGGGGTGCAGGGCGTAGCGCAGCCCGCGCTCTTGCCCGGCAATGGCCAAAAGCACACCTGCCAGCAGTTCCCATGCACGAAACGGAAAGAGGTAAAAGGTCGCCGTGGGCGCGCGGGCTGTGAGCCAGAGGCACGCGGCCAGCGAGAGCGCGGCCAGAGCGGCGAGGATCACCGGCACTGAGGGACGCCACCGGGCCAGCACCAAAAGGAGGACGGGCACAATGATGTAGAACTGTTCCTCAACCGCGAGCGACCACGTGTGCAAGAGCGGCTTTTCCTCGGACACCCCGTCGAAATACCCCGCCTCGCGGTAGAAATAGATGTTGGAGAGATAGACCGTAGAGGCAATCAGCGCCTTGCCGAATTCACGAAACTCGAACGGCAAGAGGATCAACCAGCCCAAGATGAGCGTCACCGCCGTCATGGCAAAATAGGCAGGCGCGAGGCGGCGCAGGCGACGCAGGTAAAACCGCGCGAGGCGGAGGTGGCCAGTTTCCTTGAGGTCAGACCAGAGGATGCCGCCAATGAGAAAGCCGGAAATCACAAAAAAGATGTCCACGCCGACGAAACCGCCGGACAACCCCGGCAGGCCAAAATGGTAAAGGACAACCGACAGCACCGCGATAGCGCGCAGCCCGTCAATCTCGGGCCGGTATGGCGCGGCGCTCATGCGGTAGCCCCGAACACTTGTGGCAGAGGGGATTGGGCCGCGAGCACGGCGTCATAGACGATGCGGACCTGCCGGGCTTTGGCGGCCCAAGTGGCGTGCTCCATCACCCAATTGCGGCCCGCCTGCCCGGTTGCCGCCAGCCCCGCCCGGTCGCCTGTCAGCCTGTCGAGCGCTGCGCCAAACCCAGCGATGATCTCTGCGCGCGGACCCAAGGCCACCTTGTAGCCATGTCCCTCGCCCACCAACTCGCCGGGGCCTGCGTAATCGACGATAAGCGGCGGCACCCCCAACGCCATCGCCTCGAGCACCACACCGCCGCCAAATTCGCGGATCGAGGGAAAAGCAAAGAGGTGACAGGTGGCCAGCACATCCTGCACGCGGGCATGTTCGAGCCAGCCGTGAAAGGTGATCCGGTCGCTGACACCCAAGGCCCCGACCTGCGCGCGCAACTCCGTCATCATTGGCCCCTCGCCCACGAGATCGAGATGCAGACGCCCGGCACGCAAGAGCGGCGTTGCCGCCGCGATCAGCATGTCGGGGCCTTTGTAGGGCACCAGCCGCCCGACGAAGGCGGCGCGCAGGGGACCCTCCTGCGTCGGCGCCGCGATACGCGAAAATCGCGCCGGGTCGATGGCGTTTTCGGGAAGATAAACGGTTTTGGCCTGCGCAAATCTGGAGAGTTCGCTCTGCGTATGGCGAGAGCCCACCAAGATAGCCGAGGCATGACGCAGGGTGGACCTGCGCCCCGGCAGGGCCTTGTAAGCGCTGCGCAGGTAGCTGAGGAATTCCCGCTCGCGTCGCCGGTCGGCGTCAAAGCCTGCGGGCCATGGCACGCCGCCATTGAGGGGGCCGAGGACAAAAGGCACGCCCGCGCGCGCGCATTTACCCGCCAGTGACGAGGAAATCGTCGGGCTGAGCGGGGTGATGCGGTGGACGATGTCATAGCGGCCAGCACGGATGTCCGCGCAAAACCGTTGCCAGACCAGATGCTCGAACCAAGGGTAGCTGATGGCGTTGATCGCTTGCAGGGTGGTCCAGCCCCGGCCCTGCCCCATGCGCAGCCGCTCGCCCAGAGCCCAGAGGGGGCGGGCCAGTGTCTCGGAATCAATGGCGGTAAAATCCTGCCCTTCGATGAGACCCGCGCGCAGGAATGCATCACGGTTACGGATTTGCGTGACAATGTGAACATCTGCCACGGCGCGCAGGGCGGTGGCCAGCGACCAGCCCACCAGCGGCACGCTGACCCATTCGGGATTGGCGGCCTCAGCAATGGCCAGCACACGAGGCCGGGTCATCAAAGGCGCCTCACATGATCGGCCGCCAGCCCAAGGGACGGCGGCGGGATATTACGGGGCCTTGCGCACGCGCGACCTCGGCCAGCCCCAGAACCGCCCCGGCAAAGAGCCAAGTGAGCGGTGTGAGCGTCGCATTGGGCAGCATGTCGATCAGGTTGATCGCAAGAAGCAGCACCACCGGGCCGATCAAGCGCAGATGTGCGCCATCACCCAGACGGCGCGCATAGACCCAGAGCATAAGGATGGGCAGCGCAATAAGGCCAAATTCAGCGAGGTAGCCGACCCAGCCAAAGATGCCGATGAGGATGATCCAGCGCCCATCGGTCACGGTCTCGATCGTACCGGTGATCGGATCGAGCAGATGGTTGCGGCCCCAACTGCCCCAGCCAAAGAACGGCTTTTGTAACGCGCGCTCCATCAGGATATCTTCGTTGTCGAGTCGAAAGCGCAGGGAATAGGCGCGTTCGGGGCTGACTCTGGCCGCCTGATCGAGCAACCAGTCCACCGGGATGAGACCCGCGCCCTTGAGCACCGGGTAGCTGATCGCCAACACCGCCATCACCCCCGCGATGCGGATTTGAATGCGCGTGGGCAACAAAAGCGAAAGCGGCGCCAGATAAATCCCGTAGAGCAGCGAGCCCAATGATTTGCAAAGCACAAGCACCACGGCGAAATAGAGCGCCACCAACAGGTAGAGCACGCGCCGCCGAACATCCGCCTCACGCGCGAGGGCGATCGTGCAGGTCATCGCCATGACGGTAAAGAAGGCCACCCACAGGCCATGATACATGAAGACGATGGGTCGGAACCCACCGGCGCGCATCATCTGCTCGAAACTGTGCTGGAAATAGCCATAGATCCAGATGTTGAGCTGTGGCGAAAGCCGCACTTCAAGCAGCATCGGCAGGGAATAGATCAGACCGCCCACCATCAGTGCCATGACCAGTTCGCGCACCCCCTTAGGCGATGCAAGATGCTGACGCGCCATAAGAAAAGGCAAGAGCAGGATGAATTGCAAAAGAACCAGCGCCACCATGTCCTTGAGCCCGAGCGCGGGCAGGCCGATGCGGCCATAGAACACCGGCTCGCCATTGCTCAGAACCGTGGCAACCGGGCTGAGGATGAAGAGCAGGACGAGAACGCGAGCCAACACGCTGTTTGGCAAGAGGGACCTGCGCCAGCCAGTGTAGAACAAACAGATCGCGAAAGTGGCAAGGCTCGGGAGCGACTCTTTGGTCAGGGGCGGCATCAGCGGGAAATCGAAGGCGGCTGGCGGCGGCGGCAAGAACATATAAGCCCCCAAGAGTGACCAGATCAGAGCGCGCTCAATCGGCCAACGCCGGAACATCGCCAGCGTTATCAGCGGCCAGGCCGCGAGCATCAGATAGGCCAGAGTATTTGGCATGACCCGCCGGGCACCTCGTTTCGTCGGTTTCGCGAGCCGCGCCCGCAGGACTTTCCACGCCCTTGTGGCTTGCTTTGGCTCACATCCTATGCTGTAAAGTCGCTGCATTCCAACAAAATCAATGCCATAGGGGGCGATTGCGGCAACGGATTGCATCAATGCATCGGTTTGCAGGCAATTGTTTGAAGGACAGGGAAATAGCCACGGTATGGCACAAACACAGCCATTGCGAATTGCGTATCTGTGCGATCGGGATCCGCTGGATCATCATAGCTATTCCGGCGGGAATTTGAGGCTCCTGACCACATTGCGCGAGCATGTGGGCGAGGTGACTGCCCTCAGTTCTGGCTGGCATGCAGCGCAACCCGCGCGAGATCTCATCGAAGCCTTGCCGGATGCGCTGACCATTCGGGCGCGGTGGCGGGCGCATTTGATGTTGGCGCGGATGATTGCCAAAGGTGTCGAAGCAGAACTGCGCGCGGGCCAATATGATGCGTTGTTTTGCGCATACAGCTTTCACTCGCTCGTGGGCCTGCGCCTGCCGTATCCGATGCTGCGGGTGTTCACTTCGGATGCGACGCCGACCATTTACAAGAAATCCGAAGTCGGCGCGGCCTTTGGCTCTTATCTCAAATTGTCCCGGCTGGTCGATCCTTTGGTTCAAAAGGCCGAGCGGGCGGTCTTGCAAAGCTGTGACTTGCTGTTGTGGCCGAGCGCCTGGCTCAAATTCGAAGCGGATCGGCTGTATGATCTGATGCCCGAACACTCTTTGATCGTGCCATGGGGTGCAAATATCGAGGACCCCGGCCCGCCAGCCCCGGTTGCCTTGCGCCGGCATGGGCCGATCCGACTCTTGGTGCTGGGGCGAGACTGGGAGGCGAAAGGCGGGCCGCTGGCGTTTGAAACCATGCAGCGTTTGCGCGTAGCTGGGCATGACGTACGACTGACAGTTGTCGGGTGCATACCACCGGAAACACATCGAACAGAGCATGTCACGGTGCATGGCCATCTGGATAAATCCATTCCCGAAGAGAGCGCCTTGCTGACCGACTGTCTGGGAACGGCACATTTCATGGTTATGCCCTCGCTCGAATCCTACGGCTTTGCGTTTTGCGAGGCCTCGGCACATGGGCTGCCCTCGCTCTGTCTGGAGGTGGGCGGTGTGCCGGTCAGAGATGGGGTTAATGGGCACACTCTGACACCTGACATGCGTGCAGAAGATTTTGCCGCCCTGATCATGGCCTATATAGACGCCCCTGAAACCTATGATGTGCTGCGTCAAACGACACGCAAGGAATATGAAACCCGCCTGAATTGGCGGGTTTGGGGAACGACAACGCGCGCACAGATGCTGCGCGCGCGGGAAACTCTTTGGAAGGGTTAGCAGCCGGTTCCGGTGAGAACAACACGCACGGTGCAGATCATGACACGAATATCCGCCCAGAAAGACAGCTCGTTCAGATAGTTGGTATCAAAGCGCGCCCGCTCTGCAAAACTGCTCTCGTTGCGCGCAGAAATCTGCCAAAACCCGGTAATACCGGGGCGCAGCACATAATAGGCCCGTCCGGGATAAATCGCCTTTTGACTCGGCATCATCGGGCGCGGCCCGACGATTGACATATCCCCGATCAACACATTCCAGAGTTGTGGCAATTCGTCGAGCGATGTCTTGCGGATGAGGTGGCCGATCCGGGTGATCCGGGGATCATGGCGCAGCTTCTGGCGTTCGTCCCATTCCAGACGCCGCACAGGATTGGCCGCAAGATAGCTTTCGAGTTTATCTTCTGCGTCAACGACCATGCTGCGCAATTTCCACATGCGGAAGATGCGGCCATTTTTGCCAACACGGTCCTGAGCGTAAAACGGCGAGGCACCATCGCGGGCGATGAGCAACGACAAGATCGCAACGATCACAAGCACCGCAGGAGCGGAAACCATAACGATCAAAATGTCCGAAAATCTTTTAAAAACAGAAGAATAAATTTTAGTTCCCGTCGACAAAGCAGGAGGGTTTTGAATGAATTTAGCGTCCTCCTGACGCGTTAGCGTCGAAACTGTTCGAATTGACATG
The DNA here is from genome assembly GCF_048262375.1 of Roseovarius sp. GTDB lineage: Bacteria > Pseudomonadota > Alphaproteobacteria > Rhodobacterales > Rhodobacteraceae > Roseovarius. Next base: position 91,433 of record NZ_JBLXFE010000001.1, on the reverse strand, counting down.
GCAGCACTCCCCGAAATCACAAAACCGTTTAAGCGTTCAAACGCCAGAACATGTACACGCTATCCTTATGTTTGCCGGATTGTTTGGCAAACCCGTCTCAATTGCGCCCAAAATGTGGCGCAAATGGCGCTGTACTTGTACGGGACAGATACACGCATTGCGACACACCGTGCATATTGCTTCGGTCAATTTAAAGCACCTTACGGTTCCAACAGCCCAATGCCCCCACTGCCTGTCAGACCAGATTTTCTAGGTATTAAACTAACTTGGCCAAAATGCACCTTGCCAGAAGGCAAGTCAAGAACCTCGGAAATTTACAACCTTAGCATGTTTTACCCGTCGTATTTTGCCCATTTCCACCTGCACTGCAGATTGGCGCCGCCCAAATATTGCCTCATTGAACAGCCTTGCATCTTGCTGGGCTTGACCTGTTTTGGCCATATTTCAACCAAAATTTGCACGCCTCCCGGTGTCTCTCTGGTCGCACATGCTGAACGCACCCCCCTCCGATTGTCCTACGTTTCGAAACAACCAATCGATATGCGGTGTGCTACCGGCGTGATAAGGGGAAAATACGGGGGATGCACGCAAATCGAGCACGGAGGCACCGCGCAATGTTGCATAACAGGAAACGCTGCAGCGCAGCGCAGGGACGGCGTTCCGGGTTTGGCCTTTCGAGATGAAGCAAACAGCGGCTCGCCACAATTCAGACACGTTTAGGTAGAGCATCTTGGCGCAGGTGCCGTGCCTCCTGAGGCAATGAAGAACGGCTTTTCCCCGAATCATTCGGCAATTTTCTGGTAAAATTCGCAGAAGTCTCATGAAGAACGCCGCCCGGCGTGGACCGGGCGGCGGCATTTGGTCTGACGCGCTGTGGCGTCAGGCGCGCACGAGTGCCTCATAGGCCTCGGCCACCTCGCGGGTCAGGGCGCCCACCTCGAAGGTGTAATCGCCAATCTGACCAACCGGCGTTACCTCGGCAGCAGATCCGGTGAGCCAGCACTGCTCGAAACCCTCAAGCTCTTCGGGCATGATATGGCGTTCATGCACCTTGATCTGGCGGTCCTTGAGCATGCCGATCACGGTCTGACGGGTAAGGCCATTGAGGATCGCATCCGCCAGCGGCGTATGCACCTCGCCATCCTTGACGAAGAAGATGTTGGCCCCTGTCGCCTCGGCCACATAGCCGCGATAGTCAAGGAACATGGCATCAGAGCAGCCCTTGGCCTCGGCGGCGTGTTTGGACATGGTGCAGATCATGTAGAGACCGGCGGCCTTGGCCGCGACAGGGATGGTCTCGGGGCTGGGGCGCTTCCACTTGGCGATGTCGAGCTTGGCGCCCTTCATCTTGGCGTCGCCATAGTAGTTGCCCCATTCCCAGGCGGTCACGGCCATGCGGATCGGGTTGCGGGCGGCGGCCACGCCCATATCCGGGCCAGCCCCACGGAACGCAACGACGCGCAAATAAGCATTGGTCAGGTTATTGGCTTCGAGCACGGCACGCTTGGCCGCCTCGATCTCGTCCACGGTGTAGGGGATTGTCATATCCATGAGCTCGCCCGATTTCAGCAGGCGCTCGGAATGGGCGCGGCTCTTGAACACCTTGCCGTCATAGCAGCGCTCACCCTCAAAGACCGAACTGGCGTAATGCAGCGCATGGGTCAGGATATGCACATTCGCATCGCGCCATTCCACAAGCTTGCCATCCATCCAGATCTTGCCGTCCCGATCGTCATAGCCAGACATTTTCCGCTTCCTCTCAGTCTGATTTTCATTTGTTGCGCGAATTACGTCCACCTCGGACATAAAATTGCGCAAAAACTGAGATTCGCTAGCAGTTTGATCTTGGAATGTCAACAAAGCTGACTTAATGTGAAACACAAGGTGCGTAGATTGTGAACGGAGCGTAAGCATGGCCGAAATGCATGGCGGCGAAAACCTCTTGTTTCTTACGGACGAGCAGTTGCGTCAGGGCATTGAGGCGATGTTCTTTGCCTATCGCGGCTTTACCGCTGATCCCGACCGTATTCTGGCCACGATGGCCTATGGCCGGGCGCATCACCGGGCGATCCACTTTATCGCCCGCAGTCCCGGCACCACGGTGAACAACCTGCTTGCGGTTCTCGGTGTCACCAAGCAGTCGCTCAACCGGGTGTTGCGCACTTTGATCGAGGACGGGCTGGTCGAGAGCCGGGTCGGCACCGTCGACAAGCGCGAACGGCATCTGACCCTGACAGACGCGGGCGCGACCCTAGAACGCAAGCTGTCGGACGCACAGCGCGCGCGCATGCGCGCCGCCTATCGCGCCGCCGGACCGCAGGCAGTCGCAGGATTTCGTCAGGTGCTTGAGGCGATGATGGACCCTGATCTGCGCCGACGCTACCACGCCATTCGGGAGAGTGACACATGACCGAACCCGCCCCTCATTTGCTGATTGTAGATGACGACGAGCGCATTCGCGGCCTGTTGCGCAAATTCCTGATGCGGCACGGATTTCTGGTGTCGGTTGCGCGGGATGCCGGGCATGCCCGTCGGGTGCTGACGGGGTTGGACTTCGACCTCATAGTGATGGATGTCATGATGCCCGGCGAGAGTGGGATCGAGTTGACACGCGCGCTGCGAGAGACCCACACCACGCCCATTCTGCTGCTCACCGCGAAGGGCGAGACCTCCGACCGGATCGAGGGCCTGGAGGCAGGTGCGGATGATTACCTTCCCAAGCCTTTCGAGCCCAAAGAGCTGTTGCTTCGGATCAATGCGATCCTGCGTCGTGTCCCCGAACCGGAACCCGAACTAACTCAACCCAAGATCGTGTATCTGGGCCCCGTGCGCTATGACATCGAGCGCGCCGAACTGAGCCGCGCGGGCCAGCCGATCCGACTGACCGCGACCGAGGTGCAGTTGATGCGAATTTTTGCCGATAACCTGCGCAAGCCGGTCAGCCGCACCAAGCTGGTCGAGGATCTGGGCCGCGATGGCGGGCAGGCCCAAGAGCGGGCGGTTGATGTGCAGATCACACGGTTGCGCCGCAAGATCGAGAGCGATCCCAAGCAGCCCCGTTATTTGCAGACCGTGCGCGGCGAAGGCTATATGCTCGCCTGTGATTGACGGATAATCGGCAAGGCGCGATCACATTCTGAAATCACGATTTTTGCACATATATGTGACCGGCTGAAACCAAAGACTCGTTGAGCCGATGGGCGCGGCATGGGACCCTGTCCTTAGCTGAGGTCGCGTGTGCGCCCCGGTATTGAACGAGTTGCAGGAGATGCACATGATATTCACCAAAAAGCTTGCAATGCTGTGCGCCGCCGCAGCAATGACGATGAGCAGCGCCTATGCCGCGCCCGTTGCCGTCACCACTGTTTTGGACCCACAAGAACAAATGCGTTTCGAGATGGGGGACGGGACCGGGCATTTTGTAATGGCCGTTCGCCGCGAAGGGGTTTCCGAGGGTGCGGGCCTGCTGGCCGGGGCCAAGGTCACGGAATTTGGCTGGCATGACATTAATCCGCCGGTGGCGGGTGATCCACGCGGCTATCTGCGGTTTGAGGCAGAGAACGGCGATGTGGCCGTCGTCAAGTTCACCGTGCGCGCGGTGTTCATGAAGGGGGCGGACAAGCCCGAGTTGCATGATGACGGGTTCTGGGAACTGGTCAGCGGCACCGGGCAATTCGCCGGGAAACGCGGAGTTGGTGCGCTGAAGATCGAGGCCGCTGAGGGGCCAAAGCGGCTCTTTACCCTCACCGGCGAGATCGGCGACAAACCCTGATTGGAAAGAGGACTCGGGGGTGCTGCCCCCGTCCCCGCCACGGCGGGGACACCTCCGAGGTATTTTGGGTCAGATGAAGCGGGGCGGCGTGACGCGCCCGTGTCCCTGATGGCAACCCCCTTGATAGAGCGGCTGCGGCACTGTATCTGCGGTGCATGACACGGGTTTTCGACATGGATGATCGCGCGCGCCTGCCCTGGAGGTTTTTCGGGGCAATGTGCAGCATTACCGCGCGCCTATGAGGCGCGCTGCCCCTCGTGATGTCTCTATATAGCCAATCCAACCAGCAAAACGGGAGAGGACGCATGTCCCCCAAGACACTCTATGACAAAATCTGGGATGCTCATGTAGCCCATGAAGCCGAAGATGGCACCTGCCTTCTTTATATCGACCGCCACCTCGTGCATGAGGTGACGAGCCCGCAAGCCTTTGAAGGGCTGCGGATGGCCGGGCGTTCGGTGCATGCCCCCGACAAGACCATCGCCGTGCCGGACCATAACGTGCCCACCACGCTGGACCGGGCCAATGCCGCCACCATGACCGAAGACAGCCGCATTCAGGTTGAGGCGCTGGACAAGAACGCCAAGGATTTCGGCATTCACTATTATCCTGTGTCGGATGTACGGCAGGGGATCGTGCATATCGTTGGCCCCGAGCAAGGCTGGACCCTGCCCGGCATGACCGTGGTTTGCGGCGATAGCCACACCGCGACGCATGGCGCCTTCGGCGCGCTGGCGCATGGCATAGGCACCAGCGAGGTCGAGCATGTACTGGCCACCCAGACGCTGATTCAGCGCAAGGGCAAGAACATGAAGGTCGAGATCACCGGCAAGCTGCGCCCCGGTGTGACCGCCAAGGACATTACCCTGTCGGTGATCGGTGAGACTGGCACGGCGGGTGGCACCGGCTATGTGATCGAATATTGCGGCGAGGCTATTCGTGATCTGAGCATGGAAGGCCGCATGACAGTCTGTAACATGGCGATCGAAGGCGGCGCGCGCGCGGGCCTGATCGCGCCGGATGAAAAGACATTTGAGTATGTCAAAGGTCGCCCGCACGCCCCCAAAGGCGCGCAATGGGAAGCCGCACTGAACTGGTGGAAAACGCTCTATTCCGATGACGACGCACATTGGGACAAGGTTGTGACGCTGAAGGCCGAGGATATTGCCCCCGTCGTCACATGGGGCACCAGCCCCGAGGATGTGCTGCCGATCACCGCGACCGTGCCTGCGCCCGAAGATTTTAAGGGCGGCAAGGTCGATGCGGTCAAGCGCGCGCTGGAGTATATGGGCCTCAAGCCCGGTCAGAAGCTGAGCGATGTCGAGATCGACACCGTCTTTATCGGCTCTTGCACCAATGGCCGGATCGAAGATCTGCGAGCCGCGGCCGAAATCCTCAAGGGCAAGAAGATCGCCGTGAAGCGGGCGATGGTCGTGCCCGGCTCTGGTCTTGTGCGGGCGCAGGCGGAGGAGGAAGGTCTGGCGGATATCTTTATCGAGGCTGGCTTTGAATGGCGGCTTGCGGGCTGCTCGATGTGTCTGGCGATGAACCCGGATCAGCTCAGCCCCGGCGAACGCTGTGCCGCGACGTCGAACCGCAACTTTGAGGGCCGTCAGGGCCGCGGCGGACGCACCCATCTGATGAGCCCCGCCATGGCGGCGGCGGCGGCGATCACCGGCAAGTTGACAGATGTCCGGGAGATGATGTGATGGCAGAGATCTGGCCAAGCGGGTCAGATTTCGTATCACTTGCTATGCGTTCAGGTCTTCGGTCCCTGCAAGCCACCCGGCTTTGGGGATCGAACGGGCTGGCGCGACCCGCAGGCCCATACGGCGTTCACAAAGATCAGGACAATTCCCGACAGTTCGAGCACCCAGTTCATGCGAAAGTTGCCCAAGGTCATGCCGATGATCTGGTCGAAATGGTGGAACCCGACCGCGCGGATGGCGACGAAGGTCAGCAAAATCCCAAAGCCGCAAAGCGCTATGCCGATGCGACCAAGGTGACGGCGCAATCTGATAAGAGTGATCGACATGGTGGTGACGCTCGCGGTCAGCAGTGCAAGGATGAAAGCAAACTGGACGGGCTTTCGGTCTTGGTACCAACCTTGCATTTTGGAAATGCAGCGCCCTGTCGCCGTGAGAGCGGATTGCAGATCGAGCTGTTTGTTCACAGCGAGAAAGAGCAAGACAACCGACAGAATTGTCCAGAACCGACGGTCCTGCACACGCACCCGCGCCGCCGCAAGGCAAAGCCCCCCCGTGACCACATAACCGCCAACAGTAACCCACGCCATGACGGACGGATCTCCGATGCCCGGCGACCAGCGCCGCGTGATGCATTCATAAAGCGTCGCGATGTCAATCATGTCCATGCGATGAGGTTACACATGTCTGCTTGTTTGCCAATAACGGAGAGCCGGATCGACGGGCTTGGCCGAGGATAGGAGAATAGAATGGAAAAGTTTGCGAAACTCAGCGGCATTGCCGCCCCCCTGCCCCTGATAAATGTCGACACAGACATGATCATCCCCAAGCAGTTCCTGAAAACGATCAAACGGTCGGGATTGGGTGTGAACCTGTTTGACGAGATGCGCTATGACGATGACGGGAAAGAGATCCCCGATTTCGTGCTGAACAAGCCACAGTATCGCGAGGCGCAGATTCTGGTCGCCGGAGACAATTTCGGCTGTGGGTCAAGCCGCGAGCATGCGCCATGGGCGATCAAGGATTTCGGCATTCGCTGTATCATCGCGCCGAGCTATGCCGATATTTTCTATAACAACTGCTTTAAGAACGGCATCCTGCCCATTGCCCTGCCGCAAGAGCAGGTTGATGTGCTGATGAAGGAAGCCGAAAAAGGCGCCAATGCCCGGATCGAAGTGGATCTGGAGGCGCAGACCGTATCAACCTCGGAGGGTGAGGTCTTTGCCTTTGAGGTGGATGCGTTCAAGAAGCATTGTCTGCTTGAGGGCCTGGACGATATCGGGTTGACGCTGGAAAAGGCAAACGCGATCGAGGCGTTTGAGGCCAGCGCGTCACAGGCGCGCCCTTGGGTTTAAACCCGTAAAACCGAACCTCGACAACGCCGCGGGTCTGCCCGCGGCGTTTTTATTTGCATGACCCCTCTTGTGGTCACTTTGGCGCGTACCACTAGATACAGTAGTTACAGCATGTTACGCCATAAATCCGCTCCAAGTTTGATGCAATCCTGCACCAGTTAGACCTTCAATCGGCCCTAAATCTTTCGTCTTATTAACCAAGGACTTGTGGTGGTTAGTTAAAGTAGGCAAAAATTAGGCAAGATTGAGGCAGCCCGCCATAAAGTGCGGGATCAAGTTGGCACAAGGGCGCGGCATTGTATCGCGATCGACCAGTTTGAAGGGGAAAGGGCAGTGTTTTCACTGATTCCAGGTGCGCTTACGCGGGCCGTTCTTGTTTTAATGATGGTGGCAACGCCTTCTCTGGTCGTGCCCTCGACCGGTGCGGACACCGCGCAGATCGTTATCGTGCTGTCGATCCTCGCAGGTTTTATGACCTTTATCGAGTATTACGGCAAATATCCCAGCATCATAGAATTTCGCTTTGCGCCCCCCTTCAACCGAAGCAAGTTCGTTGCTCTGGGCCTTATCCTGTTATCCCTGTCGATGATCGTGCGCGGCACCACCGATCCGACAGGAGCGACCGAATGGTTAACGCAATTGGGCCGAGGTCTGGGCGAGGCGATTGATTTTCCATACTCTCCGGTGCGTTTGGTTGTACTGATGATGCCCGCTGATGCGGATGCCGCCCTGATCGACATGGTGCGGATCGCTTCGGGGATCTCCTACGCGATCTCGCTGGCGATGATCCTTTATTTCGTGACGCTGGTACGTCTTTTGGGATGGCCTTCGCGCTCGGGGGCGTTCAACGTCTGGGTCAACCTGCCGCTGTTTGACCCGACCGGAGGCGGCGACGTGCTGCATCGCTTGCGCCGGGATGCGGGTCTTAACATTGTGTTAGGGTCTTTGCTGCCATTCTTGATTCCGGCGGGGGTGCGCGCCGCCTCGACCATGATTGACCCGATTTCCATCACGCATCCGCAAACCCTGATCTGGACAATGACCGCATGGGCATTTCTTCCTGCCAGCATGTTGATGCGCGGTATCGCGATGAGCCGGATTGCCGACATGATCGAGGACAAGCGCCGCCGCGCCTATGCAGAGGGCGACGCGCTGCCCGGCAAGAGGCTGCAAAGCGCCTGATCGCGGGGCTTCTGGCGCTCTTGATCTGTGTCCTGCCCGTGCGTGCGGATACGCTGCGACTGGCAAGCTGGAATGTGGATCTGGAACGCGCCGGACCGGGATTGCTCTTGCGGGATTTGCGGCGCGGCGCGGATGCGCAGATTGCGGCAATCGTAGAGGTGCTGGCGCAGACGCGTCCTGATATCCTGATCTTGCAGGGGGTGGATTACGATCTTGACCTCTTGGCGCTGAGCGCGCTGCGTGACCTCATCGCAGAGGGGGGCGGGCCGCGTTACGCCCATGTCTTTGCACGTGCACCCAACGCAGGCATGGCGACCGGGATAGACATGGATGGCGACGGGCGGCGTGGCGGGCCGCGCGATGCACAGGGCTATGGCGAGTTTGCCGGACAAGGCGGTATGGCGCTGTTGTCGCGCCACCCATTGGATCGTGCCGGCGCGCAGGACTTCAGCGCGTTTCTGTGGCGTGACCTGCCCGGAGCGCTCTTGCCGCTGCGTGAGGGAATGCCGTTTCCGTCAGAACAGGCGCAGGCGGTTCAACGACTGTCGTCAAACGGGCATTGGGTGGTGCCGGTAATGCTTTCCTCAGGGGTGTTGCGGGTGTTGATGTTTCACGCCTCGCCTCCGGTATTTGACGGGCCCGAAGATTTGAACGGGCGGCGCAACCACGATGAGCTCCGGTTCTGGCAGCTCTATCTCGATGGGGCGTTCGGGCCGCCACCAAAGGCGCGGTTCGTGCTGATGGGCCATGCCAACCTTGACGCGCAACTGGGCGAGGGGCGGCCCGAGGCGCTGCGCGCGCTGCTGGCCGATCCGCGCCTGCAAGACCCGCGCCCGATACGCGCCGGGCCGGGGACGCAGCTCGAGACCGTCGATTGGCCAGCCCCCGGCCCCGGCGCGCGGCGGGTGTCCTATATCTTGCCTGCCGCTGATCTGACCGTCACGGGGGCGGGCGTGCATTGGCCGCCCGAGGGCACGCCAGAGGGTGATCTGGTGGCCATAGCCAGTCGACATCGGTTGGTCTGGGTCGATCTTAGCCTGCCGTAACATCGGGCTTTCTTGACCATTCCGGGGCTTGCGTATAGGCCAACGGGCAACATCCAACGCAAGCCAAGGAAACGCCCCATGAGCAACCCATCGCTTCTTATTCTGCCCGGTGACGGGATCGGCCCCGAGGTCATGACCGAGGTGGTCAAGATCATCGACTGGTTCGGGGCCAAGCGGGGGCTGGTCTTTGATGTATCCGAGGATCTGGTGGGCGGGGCCGCCTATGACAAGCACGGCACGCCGCTGCATGACGACACGATGGCAAAGGCGCAAGAGGTCGATGCCGTGCTCTTGGGGGCCGTGGGCGGACCGAAATACGACGCACTCGATTTCAGCGTAAAGCCCGAGCGCGGCCTCTTGCGCCTGCGCAAGGAAATGGACCTGTTCGCCAACCTGCGCCCGGCGCAATGCTTTGACGCGCTGGCGGATTTTTCGAGCCTCAAGCGCGATGTGGTGGCGGGGCTCGACATCATGATCGTGCGTGAACTGACCAGCGGCATCTATTTCGGCGAGCCGCGCGGCATTTTCACCGAAGGCAACGAGCGTGTGGGCATCAACACGCAGCGCTATACCGAGAGCGAGATCGACCGCGTGGCGCGCGCCGCGTTCGAGCTGGCGCGCAAGCGGGGCAACAAGGTCTGTTCGATGGAAAAGGCCAATGTGATGGAATCCGGCATCCTGTGGCGCGAAGTGGTGCAGCGTGTGCATGACGCGGATTACCCCGATGTCGAGCTGAGCCATATGTATGCCGACGCCGGCGCGATGCAGCTCTGCCGCTGGCCCAAGCAGTTCGACGTGATCGTCACCGACAACCTCTTTGGCGACCTGCTGTCGGATGCCGCGGCGATGCTCACGGGCTCGCTTGGCATGCTGCCCTCGGCCTCGCTCGGCCTGCCGATGGCCAATGGCCGGCCCAAGGCGCTCTATGAGCCGGTGCATGGCTCGGCCCCCGATATTGCCGGTCAAGGCAAGGCCAACCCGATCGCCTGCATTCTCAGCTTTGCCATGGCGCTGCGGTATTCGTTCGATCAGGGGGCAGAGGCGACGCGGCTGGAAAAGGCTGTGGAGCAGGTTCTGGCCGATGGTCTTCGCACCGCCGACCTCTTGGGTGAGGACGGTGTGACGCCGGTCTCGACCTCGGAAATGGGCGATGCGATTGTGGCGGCGCTCGACGCGAGCCTCTGACGCCGGACGCATATGAGATCAAGGCCCGCCCCCCGGTGCGGGCCTTTTTCATGTCACCACTCGGGCCTCTTGGGCGTGCACCGCGAGTCGGTCGGCATGTTCGGCCACCCGCACCAGCCAACGCAGGGCATCGGTGCGCGCAAAAACCTCACTGACCGAAATCAGCCCCACATGTTCGCGCAAAAGCGCACCCCGTCGGAACCGCGCGGCCCGTGTGCCAATCAGATTTGAGAGGCGCTCAAGGCGGCGGGGCTCGATCTCGCGTGCCAAAGCGGCGGACAACGCCGCGATATCCCGGCGCAACTGCGGCTCTTGGCGCAGAGTGGCGATGCGGTCGCGTTGCCGACAACGCTCTAACAAGCGCTGAAAATGGTCAATTTGATGCAAGAGCAGAACATAGCGGGCCTGATCGGCCGTACGCTGGGGTGAAATCCTTACCTGTGAGAGATACGATTCAAGCGCCTTGATCACATCTGCGCCCTGAACCGAGACCGAGGCCAGCCCGCGCAGATCACCATTTGCCCCGAGGGCCTTGGCCAGCGCGGAAAAGAGCACATGGCGCAGCCCGTCTGCCACGCCTTGGGCTGCGTCCAGCGCTGCCCCCTCATCCGCCAGCAGCCGCTGGTCCAGCGCCTCGGCCAGAGGCACCGGGCGTTCAGGCACAAGCCGCTCAACCAGCGCCGCAAAACGCGCGGTGAACGGCAGAAAGACGGCTGCCCCTAGAGTATTGAACCCGGTGTGGAATAGCACCAAGGCCGTCAGATCATCCGCCCCCAACCCGGTGCCATGCAAGATCGGTGCAACCAGATCGAGCAAGGGAAAGGCCAGCGCCGCCGTGCCAATGTTGAAGAGCAGATTGGCCAGCGCCGTCATCCGCATCGCCCGCCCGCCGCCCAAGGCCGCCAAAAGGCCAGTCACTGTGGTGCCGATGTTGAACCCGATCACCAGCGCCGCAGCCTGTGCGAAATTGACCGACCCGGTCCCCAAGAGCACCAGCACCAGCGCCATGCCCGCCGACGAGGATTGAATGAGCGCCACAAGCCCCATGCCCAGCGCCGTCAGCAGCATACGGCCCCCCCAGCCATCACCGGGCAAGAGGCCGGGATGCAACAGGCTCTCTGCCCCGGTCAGCGCACCCTGCATCATGTCCAGCCCGATGAACAGCAGTGCAAAACCAGAGAGCGCCCGACCAGCCCGCGCGCTGTGCCCTTGCCCCAAGAGCGACAGCATCGCCGCACCAAAAAGCACTGGCAGCGCGATCACCCCCAGCTTGAGCTTGAGCCCCAGCACCATCACCAGCCAGCCGGTGACGGTGGTGCCGATATTGGCCCCGTAGAGCACCCCGATGGCCTGTGCAAAGCTGAGCAGGCCCGCACCTACCGTGCCAATCGTTATCAACGTGACCGCCGTAGAGGATTGGATTGCCGCCGTGGCCAGTGCCCCGCTGACAGCCCCGCGCAAAGGCGATGAGGTGAGCCGCGCAAGGCTGCGCCGCAACCCGGAGCCGGCCATCTCGCGCAGGGCGGCAGTCATGAGTTCCATGCCCAGAAGAAAAAGCCCGACCCCGCCCAGCGCGCTCATGATCTGCATCGTCATTCATGATCCCCTTTGGCGCAGAATGCACCTCGGCCAGCGGCAAGCCAAGCACCTCTGAGGGCATCCTCGGGTAATCCACGAAAAAGGCCGCCGGTAATCCCCGACGGCCTGCACTCGTGACTTTAGGTAGCTCAGAAAAATCCGAGCTTGTTGGGGTTGTAGCTGACCAGCATGTTCTTGGTCTGCTGGTAGTGGTCCAGCATCATCTTGTGGGTCTCGCGCCCGATGCCCGATTGCTTGTAGCCGCCAAAGGCCGCATGGGCCGGGTAGGCGTGATAGTTGTTGACCCAGACGCGCCCCGCCTCGATGGCGCGGCCAAAGCGATAGGCACGGGTGCCGTCGCGGGTCCAGACCCCGGCGCCAAGCCCATACATCGTGTCATTGGCGATGGCGAGCGCCTCGGCCTCGTCCTTGAAGGTGGTCACGGACACGACCGGGCCAAAGATTTCCTCCTGGAACACGCGCATCTTGTTGTGGCCCTTGAGGATGGTGGGCTGGATGTAATAGCCGCCCGCGATCTCGCCGTTGAAGCGGGCAGCGTCGCCACCCACCAGCACCTCGGCCCCCTCTTCCACACCGATGGTGAAATAGGACATGATTTTTTCGAACTGCTGTTGGCTGGCCTGTGCGCCGACCATTGTGGTCATCTCGCGCGGGTCGCCCTGCTGAATGGCCTTCACGCGGGCAATGCAGCGCGCGATGAATTCCTCATAGATGTCTTCCTGAATCAGCGCGCGGCTGGGGCAGGTGCAAACCTCGCCCTGATTGAAGGCAAAGAGAACAAAGCCTTCAACCGCCTTGTCGAGAAAGGCGTCATCCTGCGCCATTACATCCGAGAAGAAGATATTGGGCGATTTGCCCCCCAGTTCCAGCGTCACGGGAATGAGGTTCTCGGTCGCGGCCTCCATGATCTTGCGGCCCGTCGCGGTCGAGCCGGTAAAGGCGATCTTGGCGATGCGGGTCGATTTCGCCAGCGGCGCGCCGACCTCGGCCCCCATGCCGTTGACGATATTCAGAACACCGGCGGGCAGCAGGGGGGCGATCAACTCGGCCAGCACCATGATTGCGGCGGGCGTTTGCTCGGCCGGTTTCAGCACGATGCAATTGCCAGCGGCCAAGGCAGGGGCGAGTTTCCACGCCGCCATCAGGATCGAGAAGTTCCACGGGATGATCTGCCCCACGACGCCCAAGGGTTCGTGGAAATGATAGGCCACGGTATCGTGGTCGATCTCGGACATGGTGCCCTCTTGCCCGCGCAGCACGCCCGCGAAATACCGGAAATGGTCGATAGCGAGCGGGATATCGGCATGGGTCGTCTCGCGGATCGGCTTGCCGTTGTCCCAAGTTTCGGCCTGCGCCAGAAGGTCGAGATTGGCCTCAAGCACATCGGCAATCTTGAGCAGGGCGTTCGAGCGGTCGGCGGCCGAGGTCCGACCCCAGCCCTCGCGCGCGGCGTGGGCGGCGTCGAGCGCCAGTTCCACATCCATCGCATCAGAACGGGCCACTTCGCAGACCACTTCACCGGTGATCGGTGTGATATTGTCGAAATAGCGCCCGTTCACGGGGGGCACGAATGTGCCGCCGATGAAATTGTCGTAGCGCGTTTTAAAGGGCGAGGCGTAATGGCTCGCGACTTGGGTCATCTCGTTCATGGGGTTCCTCCGTTGCGCCCGGTCCTCCGCCGGGAATGGAGGCAGCATGCGCCCTACCCTGCGCGCCGTCACCGGGGGGGCGGGGCGTGGGGGGGCGACCTGTCTCAGTCCTGAGACACATCAGTGGAGGTTTTCACCGACACCCAGCCGTTTCATCCGGCGATAGAGCGTGGCACGCCCGATGCCGAGTGCGCGCGCTGCCTCAGAGACATTGCCGGAGGCGCGTGCGAGGGCGCGAATCACCGCCGCGCGCTCTGCCCGCTCAAAGCCGGTGGGCCCGTCGTCGCGGCCAAAAATGTCCGAGGCGGGAACAGGACGAATCGGGCCGATTGCGCCAAGATTAAACGCCTTGCGCGCGGCGCGGGTCGCTCCCACGACGATATCGTCGGCATCGACCGCCAGCAGCATCGCCGCCTCGGTCTCGTCATGGTCGGCATAGAGGATGCGCGCGCGCGGATGGGCGGCGCGGAAATTGTCGGCCTCGATCTGGCGGGCGGTCTGGGCCACCATCGCGGCGATCAGCCGGTTGAACGCCTCGGTCTGGTCCGAGCGCGCCGACGAGACATCGAGCGCGCCGATGATGCAGCCATCGGCACCATAGATGGGCGCGTCCATGCAGCTCATTGCGGTGTTGCGCGCAAGGAAATGTTCATCGCGGTGGATGATGACCCGGCGATCCTCGGCGATGCAGGTGCCGATCCCGTTGGTGCCCTCTGCCGCCTCTGACCAATCGGCCCCTTGCCAGAGCCCCCAGTCCTCAAAAATCGCGGCGTCGCCCTGCGCGCAGCGCTGATCAAGCACGACACCTTCGGCATCGGTCAAGAGAACCGCACAGCCGGAATGCCCGACAAGGCCAAAAAGCTGGTCCAGTTTGGGGGCCGCCACCTGAAGGAACTGCGCATGCTCGCCCTGACGGGCCTGAAGATCTAGCAGATCGACCCGTTCGGGCGCGCGGCGCTCGGCCGGGTCCAACCCATGTTTGAGCATTGAGCGCCGCCAAGAGGCCACGATGCGCGACCGCGCCGGGGCGGAGGCGGAGTGCGATTGTTCGAGGACCTTGTCTACATGGGAGCAGCGATAGGTGATGTCGGACCTCCGGAGCCTTTGAAGGGGGATCTGGACTCTGTTAGACGCTCTGTCCCACCACCCTGTCAATCAGACCTTTGGACCAATGACATGCAGCGGCTCTTCGGTCTCGAAACCCCTTGCAATGCCCTGCCTCGCGGTATAATCGCCTGTCTCACGGTCGGGCTGTAGCGCAGCCTGGTAGCGCACCTGCTTCGGGAGCAGGGGGTCGGAGGTTCGAATCCTCTCAGCCCGACCAGTGACACCCCAAATAGTATCGCCGTATGAAAAAGACCCCGCCAGGGGCCTTTGGTCGTTTTGAGGTGCGCGCCCTGTTGCCCGACGGCGAGAGGGGGCGGCAAGTACCGCCCCCGCCCCCCCCCTCAGAGGAAGGTGAAGCTGTCAAGCGTGAGATTGGACGCCAGCACCGCCTCAAGCAGCACGTCGTTGCCGTTCACGTTGAACTGGGCCCCGGCCACGGTATCGACGATACCAAGCGCATCGACGAAGCCCTGAAGCCCGTTGCCACCGTTGTCGAGATCGTTCACCCGGATCAGGAAGCGGTCGACGCCTACCTCGAAATCGGTGATCAGGTCGAAATCGCCGTCAACGAACGCGTTGAACACGAAGAGATCGGCCCCTTCGCCACCGGCCATCAGGTCAGAGCCCGCGCCACCGTTGATGGTGTCGTTGCCCGCGCCGCCGTCGATGATGTCGTCGCGACTACCCCCGGCGAGGAAATCGTTACCGTCGCCGCCGAAGATATCGTCATCGCCTTCGCCGCCACCGACGAGGTCATCGCCCGCGCCCGCCTCGATGGTATCCTGCCCGGTGCCGCCGCCGATGAGGTCATCGCCATCGCCAGCGTCGATGCTGTCGCCGCCAAAGCTGCCTGAGATCGAGTCATTGTCATTACCGCCCGCGAGCCTGTCGTTGCCCGCACCGCCGCTGACCACGTCATTACCGTCACCGCCTGCGGCGATGTCATCGCCCTGACCAGCGCCGATCACGTCATCCCCGGCCCCGCCGTCGATCACGTCGTTGCCCAGACCCCCGCCGATCCGGTCATTGCCCGCCTCGCCGAGAACCACGTCGTTGCCGTCGCTTGCGGCCAGCACGTCATCGCCAGCACCGCCTTCGATGGTATCATCTCCGGCCCCGCCTTGGACGCTGTCGTTGCCCGCCCCTGCAAGGGCCAGACCGCCATCGTCCGACAACGTGGTGAAATCCGACCCGCCGTTGCTGAAAAGCGCGCTCCAGCGCACTTGGGCGTTCTCGGCCACGCTCTCGCCCACTTCAAGACCGCGCAGATTGCCATCCTGAATGTGGATGCCGCCGTAAATGCGTGAAATGCCCGCCTCTTGGGCCGCCTCGGTCAGGGTGTCCCAGCGCAGAACGATGGGATCGCCGCCATCGGCGCGGTTCTCGAAGGTCAGTTCTGTGGTCACGAACTCGCCCAGCATGTCGATGCCCGCGACCCCGTCGAGATCATAGTTGCTGAGGCTGGTGCCGTCGTAATAGGTGTCACTGCCCAGATAGGCGGCAAGGGTTCGCGCGGCAGCCATCGAAAAGGTCGAGTGACCCGAAACAAATTCCGGAAACGGTGGCGTGGGCGCGGTCACATCCTGATACGGCAGCCAGTTTTGGCCAAGGATTGTCTGCGTGCCTTGATTCGGACCGCCCCATGCCTGAATCTCCTGATCGAAGAAGAGATCGCGAATGGCCGAATAGGGACGGATGTAGGTATAGGTGTATTTCGCCTCCCATGTGGCGATCCCGGCATCGAGAATGGCCGTGCTGAGGGCAAAGAACATCTCGGCGTCTTGATCGATGCCATGTCCCTCGCGCAGCGCGAGATCCTGAGCGATCTGGAACCAGTGACCCGGAGGGGTTTCACCGCGCGGACCATTGGCCCAGTATTCCGCGATGACCTTTTGCTCATCCGTCAGGTTGGCGGAAATCTCGAGAACTTGACCGATCTGGTTGCGATAGGCCTGATCGGCGGTCGTCACATTGCCAAGACCGTCGGTATACTCCGAGAAATCGCCCAACTCGGGCGGCGCGGGCGGGCGGAACTGATCGCCCGAGGTCAGCGCGAAACCATCGACACCGCCCCAATGCGGGGTCAACGCCTGTTGATCATCAAAGGTGCTGGGATCGTTATTGTCAAAGATCGGGATGCCGTTCCCATCGGTCAGCGTGCCATTGGGTTCGCGCAACGGCTGCCAGTGGTTGGGATCGAAATTCTCGCCACCCGGCGCGCGGTCAGAGGTCGGGTCAGCCTCGTTCACGGGCACGAAACCAGTGGTATCCGTGAAACCGTTTTCTGAATTCGAGCCATCATTCTCGCGGGCGGCAAACACGTTTTGCGCGGCCAGCGTGCCCAGACCTGCCGGGGTTTCAGGATCGGTCGAGGCTGTCGCGGGATTGTATCCCAGCTCTTGCATCAGGGCGTCAAAATCCGCCGTTCTCTCGGGATAAAGGTCAACAAGTGCGGTGTAGGCGGCAAAACTGACCGCCTCGGCCTTGTTCTCCTCAGTGTTTGCAAGTGATGTTGCAATATCGGAATAGTGCCCCGATGCGCTCGGGGATAGCGCGGCATAGGCGTCGTAGACCGCAGCGCTTACGATGTGGAGTTGATAGGTTGTGGGTGTTGGCGCGGGAGAGCCTTCACGAATAACTTGAAGCTGCAGTTCGTTCCACTGCGCAACAACTGATTGTTGGGTAATTTGCATGAATAATTCCTGTTCATTATCAAGCTCGATGGTCTTCACGTGATTTCACGCGTCATCACAATTGCGTGTGAATCTGGTTTTTATCAAGATTTTTATGACCAGTTTTTCCGATGGCGGCGGGGTCATCCCGGTTGTCTGCCCATTAAAACCGCACAACCCGCCATTACTTGTCGCCAGGAAACCGTCAACAGCCGTACGGTTGTGCGGCGGTAGCGTACGGGCGCGCCGGGCCGTAACCGGATCGCAAGGTTTGACTGTAAAGGCGGGTTCGGGCCGGGATTTATCGCTGGTCCTGCTGCGGAAATGCAGGACAGAACAATGGGCGCAGACAGGTGATTGCAGAGACGCACCGCAAGGTGGCTGGCCCCACTGCCCCCACACTGCCCCAGGGTCTGTTTGGGCAGCCAGGGCCGCTTCAGGTCTTTTCAGGAAAGAGCCAGCCCGTGACCGGCGCGATGACGCGGGTGACAATCGGAATCAGAATAAATCCGACGGCCAGACCGATCACGCCATCCAACCCGGCAGTGACCGCCCAAGTGACAAAGCCGTTGGCCGCGCCAAGGGTCTCTGCCGCGACCTTGGCGGCGTATTTGATCTGTTCATACGGCAGATGCCAGCCGAGATCATGGACCCCGTGCACAATGATACTGCCACCGACCCAAAGCATGGCCACTGTGCCGATCGTCGCGATCACCAGCATTACTGCGGGCATGGATTTGACAATTCTGCGGCCAAACGCCCGTGTCGCGGCAAGCCGGCCCTTGACGCTGAGCAGAACACCGAGATCATCCGCTTTGACCAGCAGGGCCACGGCGCCATAGACCAGCGCGGTGATGCCGATGGCCACAGCAGCCAACGCCGCCGCCTGTATCCACAACGTGTCAATCTCGATCTGGGCAAGCGAAATTGTCATGATTTCAGCCGAAAGAATGAAATCGGTCTTGATTGCGCCCTTTACCCGCTGTTCTTCCAGATGCGCCGCATCCAGCGTTTCCGCCTGCTGAGGACCGTGATCCTTTTGCGGGATAATCAGGTGCCAGACCTTTTCAGCCCCCTCAAAACACAGATATGCGCCCCCAATCATCAAGAGAGGAGTCAAGAGCCACGGCAGGACCGCATTCAAGAGCAGCGCCACGGGCAACAGGATCACCAGCTTGTTGAAAAAGGACGCGCGTGCAATTTTCCACACGATAGGCAATTCACGCGCGGCGGGCAGACCCGTCACGTATTTGGGCGTCACGGCCGCGTCATCAATAACCACACCAGCGGCTTTTACCCCGGCCTTGCTGGCCTGCCCGGCAACATCGTCAAGCTGCGCTGCCGCCAGCTTTGCAATTGCTGCCACGTCGTCCAAAAGGGCCAGTAGTCCGCTCATCAATACCTCTGTCTTGGTTTGCTGCAAAAATAGTCTATATTTTCCAATTAAGTACAATCTTCCTTGGACTTTGGCGTTATTTTTCTCTCCCTGCCTGCCGCGCGACCACCATCGCTGACCTCGTGACCGTCCAGATTGTCCGGCTCAGGTTGTGGCGCGTTCGAACCCTTCGGTTATGGCGGCGCGGAGTTTACGCTCCAGCGCGACGCGTTTGCTCTCGGAGTGAAATTTCAACCCGAACATATCCTTGACATAAAACGTATCGACCACCTGTTCCCCAAAGGTCGCGATCACGGCAGAGGCGATATAGACATTGTTCGCCGCCAAGGTCCGGGTGAGATCATAGAGCAGGCCGGGACGGTCGCGGGTGTCAACCTCGATGATCGTGTAGATTTCCGAGCCATCATTATCAAAGGTGATATGCGTGGGCACCCGGAAGGCGCGTTCGCGTTTCTTGAGCTTGTCGCGGGATTTGATCGCCTCGCGGGGGACCACCTCGCCCTTCAAGGTTTTCTGGATCATGTTGCGCAGGCGCGGCAGGCGATCAGATTCGAAGGGATGCCCATCCGCGTCCTGTATCCAGAAAACAGCCGTGGCAAAGCCATCCTTGGACGTATAGGTGCGCGCGTCCACCACATTGGCCCCAACAAGGGCCAAAGCCCCGGCGAGGCGCGAGAAGATGCCCGGATGATCGGCCAGCGCGAAACAGGCGCGGGTGGCATCGCGGTCTTCGTCAATCGCCAGATCAATGGCAATCTCGTCCTCTTTGAGATCGCGCAGGAGCCGGGCAAAAACCGCATGGGCAGTGACATGCAACCCCTGCCAATAGGGCGGATAATGGCGGGCGGTCTCGTGTTTGAGATCGCGCGCGTCCCACTCGGGCAGCGCCTCGCGCAGGTTGCGCTTGGCATCCGAGCCGCGCTGTTCGCGGTTGAGATCCTCAAGCCCGCCTTCCATGGCGCGACGGGTCTGGCGGTAGAGGGCGCGCAGGAGCGAGGCCTTCCAGTTGTTCCAGGTGCCGGGGCCAACGCCGCGAATATCGCAGACAGTGAGCAAGAGTAGCAGGTCGAGCCGCTCGCGGGTTTGCACCGCCTTGGCGAAATCGCGCACGGTGCGCGGATCGGCGATGTCGCGTTTCTGCGCCATGTCGGACATCAAGAGGTGATAGCGCACCAGCCATTCGACGGTGTCCACCTCGCGCGGTTTCAAACCCAGACGGGGCCCCACCCGGCGGGCGGTCCGAGCGCCAAGGATCGAGTGATCTTCCTCGCGCCCCTTGCCGATGTCATGCAGCAAGAGCGCCACATAGAGCACGCGGCGGTTGATCCCCTCTTTGAGGATAGAGGAGGAGACGGGCAGTTCCTCGATCAGTTCGCGCCGCTCGATCTGGGCCAGATGGCTGATACATTGGATGATATGTTCATCCACCGTGTAGTGGTGATACATGTTGAATTGCATCATCGCCACGATCGGCTCGAATTCCGGGATAAAGGCCGAGAGCACGCCCAGTTCGTTCATCCGCCGCAGCGCGCGTTCAGGGTTGCCGTGTTTCAGCAGCAGGTCGAGAAAAAGTTTTTGCGCGGCGGGGGTGTTGCGCATGCTCTCGTCGATAAGCTTGATGTTGGCGGAGACCAACAGCATCGCGTCAGGATGGATCAAAAGGCCGGTGCGCAACCCTTCTTCAAACAGCCGCAACAGGTTGAGCGGGTCCGCAAGAAAGGTCTTGGGATCAGCGATACCAAGGCGGCCATGCACCTCGGCATAGCCTTCTTTCAGTGTCTTGCGGCGGCGCAGGAGCCGTTGCAACAGCGGTTCGGATTTGATCTGTGTCGCCTCAAGCTTGGTCAGGAAGATGCGCGTCAGATCGCCAACCGCGGTGGCGTGGCGAAAATACTCCTGCATGAAGATTTCGACCCCGCGCCGGGCAGCAGTGTCCTTGTACCCCATGCGCTGCGCCACTTCGACCTGCATGTCAAAGGTCAGCTGGTCATTGGGCCGTCCGATGATCAGATGCAGGTGACAGCGCACCGCCCAGAGGAAATTCTCGGCCTTGGCAAAGGTGGCAAACTCCTCGGGCGTGAACATGCCCAGCGCCACAAGCTCGCTCACGTCGCGGACGCGGTGCAGATATTTGGCGATCCAGAACAGGGATTGCAGGTCGCGCAGCCCGCCCTTGCCCTCTTTGACATTGGGTTCGACCATATAGCGCTCGCCCTGCTTTTCGTGGCGGGCGTCGCGCTCTTCGAGCTTGGCCTCGGTAAAGGCACGCTCGGATCCTTTGAAAAGGTCGTTCCAGAGGCGGTGGTTGAGTTTCTCGGCCAAGGCCGCCTCTCCCGCCAGAAAGCGGTTTTCCAGAAGCGCGGTGCGAATGGTGTAATCCTCTCCGCCCAAGCGCAGGCAGTCGCGGATGGTGCGGCTGGCGTGCCCCACCTTGAGGCGCAGATCCCAGAGCATGTAAAGCATCGACTCGATCACGCTCTCGGCCCAGGGGGTGATCTTGTAGGGCGTGAGAAAGAGCAGATCGACATCGGAATGCGGTGCCATTTCGCCGCGCCCATAGCCGCCCACGGCAAAGACCGCGATGCGCTCGGCCTCGGTCGGGTTGGGCAGCGGGTGCATGATGCGGGTGGCAATTTCCAGCGTGGTCAGGATCACGCAATCGGTAAGCCAGCAATAGGCGCGGGTTGTGGGGCGGGCCTCGAAGGGTTTGGCGGCAAGCCCTTTGGCGATGGCGTCACGGCCTTGGCTGATCCGCGCCCCAAGGCAGGCGACGACGGCACGGCGCAGCGCGCCCATATCTCCGCCGGCCTCGGCCACGGCACGGGCGATTTCGTCCGCGACAGCGGGGATGTCAAAAATATCCTCGGCGGCACAGATCAGATCGTCCCGCGCTTTAATGACCTGCATCATGCTATGCGTTTCACACCCTATTCAGAGGCCATGGCGATGACGTCGCTCAAAATCCGGCCCCGCCAAAGCTCTGGGGGGCGGGCGACAGGATGGTGACCTGCTTGTCGAGAATTGTAGCCACAGCCAAGCCGCGTTCGTTGCTGCCATCGGGACGCAAGCGGAAGACACCGCTTACCCCCTGAAAGCCCGCCGACTGGATGAGCGCAGTGCGGCCCAGCGCCTCGCGGTTGCCGGTTTTCACCAAGGCACCAACCGCCGCGATTCCATCATAGGCGAGCCCTGCGATCGGATGCGGCAGGTTGCCATAGGCCGCGCTGAAGCGCGAGATGAACTGGCTGGCGCGCGCCGGGTCCGGCAAGGCGAACCAACCGCCCTGCACGCCCGGAAGATCAAGCGTCTGCGGCGGGGTATCCCAGCGCGACAGGCCGATATATTGCACCCGGTCGGGGCCGAGCCCGTTTTCCGGCAACATCTGGGAAAAGAGCGGCAAAGCCCCGGCGGAATTGGCGGTGAGGAAAATGGCATCGGCGGAATTGGTGTCGGCCGCGCGCTTGATGTTGGGGATGGCGGCAATCACCCCCTCTTGCGAGAATTCATAGCCAACGCTGCCCGAGAGTGTCGCCCCGGTATCGCGCACCGCCTGTTCAATGGCTGCGCGACCAAGTTCCCCGGCAAGATTGTTGGAATAAACCGCCATGATACGGGATTTGCCCTGACGGGTGGCGAAATCCGCAAGCCGGTTGGCAGTGTTCTGAAAGGTCTGCCCGAGGATAAAGAGATTGCCGCCCGCGATGGTCGGATTGTTGGAAAAAGCCAGCACGTTGATGTTGCGCGGCGCCATGGCGACCGCCACGGCATTGGCCGATTCGGCGTGCAGCGGCCCGATGATGATACGCGCGCCGTCAGCAACGGCGTTGAGCGCGGCCTGCTGCGCCTGTTGCGCCTGACCGGCCGTGCCATAGACGCGCAGGTCAATCTCGACGCCAGCCAGATCAGAAACCGCCAGCCGCGCCGCGTTTTCCAGATCGCGCGCCAACTGCGCCTCTTGCGCATCAGCGCTGCCATGCGGCACCAGAAGCGCCACCGGCACCCGACCGGACAGCGCGGAACCGCCACCGGGCGTGGCGACGGGCACCGGCTGGCATGCGGCGAGAAGGAGCGCGGCCAGCAGGATCAGCGGCCGGGTGAATGACTTGCAGATAGTGTATAAAACGGCGAACATGCTAATCTCTCACTCCCTTTTTGCGCTTTGCCGATGGCCAGACGCGATTGCGGACAATCATAACGGTCATATGGAGCGGGTCCAGTGGTGAATCCCATGCAGCAGAAACTGGCCGGTGGGCTATATCTCATTGCCACACCGATTGGGACGGCGCGCGATATCACGCTGCGCGCGCTCGACATTCTCGCCTCGGCGGATGTGCTGGTGGCCGAAGATACGCGGAGCCTGCGCCGGTTGATGGAAATCCATGGCGTGCCGCTCAGGGATCGCCCGATGTGGCCCTATCATGACCACAATGGCGCGCGCATGCGCCCCAAGATCATGGCAGCGCTGAAGGACGGGCAATCGGTGGTCTACGCCTCTGAGGCGGGCACACCGATGGTGGCCGATCCGGGATTCGATCTGGGTCGCGCGGCGGTGGCGGAGGGCTTCGATCTCGTCTCGGCGCCGGGGCCCTCGGCGGTGATCACGGCGCTGACCCTTGCCGGTTTGCCGACCGACCGGTTTTTATTCGCCGGGTTCCTGCCCAACACCGCATCAAAGCGCAAAACCGTGCTGAAAGAGTTGGCCGCAGTGCCCGCGACGCTGGTGTTTTACGAATCACCCAAGCGGGTCGCGGCCATGCTGCGAGATGCAGCCGAGGTGCTGGGAGGGTCACGCGCTGCGGCAGTATGCCGGGAACTGACCAAGAAATTCGAGGAAATCCGGCGGGGGACGCTGGAAGATCTGGCACAAATCTGGGCCGATTCCCCACCAAAAGGTGAAATTGTCGTGATTATTGATCGCGGGGGTTTGGAGAATATTAAGAAAGTTGATCTAGATCTGATGGTGGTGGCCGCACTGAAAGAACATTCTGTGCGCGATGCGGCGGATCTGGTGGCGGCGGACACCGGGCTGCCGCGGCGGCAGGTTTATCAACGTGCGTTGCAGTTGGCGGATGGCGGGTCGCCGGGGGCAGAGGAGGATTGAACCGGCAGAAGGGCTGAGCGACCGGGGCTGAGCCACATGCAAAGACGGCTCATGGATCGGTAGCGGGGTATGGATGATTGAGCGGTGCGGAGGACGTAATGCGACAACTGGCTTTTGATTTCGAAGCGCGTGGCGTGCCAGAGATTGTGCGGCCGTCTGGCCTGTTGCAACGGCAGGATCGCGGGCGGCGCGCCTATCTTTCGGGACAGGCGGCGGAGGCAAGTGTGATCCGGCTCTATGAAGCATCGGGGGCGTGCCTGTTGCACAAGCGTTGGCGCGGACAAAGTGGCGAAATCGACCTTATTCTGCGCGCACCCGAGACCTATGTGTTTTGCGAGGTCAAAAAGGCGGCAACGTTCGATCTGGCGCTGCAGCGGCTGCATGAAGGGCAGATGCGGCGGATCTACGCAGCCGCTTCGGAATATCTGGGCCTGACGCCGGAGGGGCAATTGGCGCCGGTGCGCTTTGATCTGGGGGTGGTGGATTGCACAGGCGCTGTGCGACTCCTAGAAAATGCCTTTGGTCATTTCTGAATTGCGTGATCGGCCCGCATGCCGCATGTAAGCGCAAGACGGTATTAAAGGGGCAAGACATGAAAATCGCCTTTCAGATGGACCCGATCGGGCCGATCAACATCAATGGGGACAGCACATTCCGGCTGGCGGAAGAGGCGCAGGCGCGGGGGCATGAGCTGTTTTATTACACGCCTGACCGGCTGGCCTATGATGAGGGGCGGGTCACGGCACGCGGCTGGCCGTTGACCGTACAACGGGTGGCGGGAGACCATTTCCACCTTGGCGATGAACAGACCGTTGATCTGGGCGACTTCGACGTGGTTTGGCTGCGCCAAGACCCGCCATTTGATATGTTCTACATCACCACAACGCATATATTGCAGCGGTTGAGCCCCGGCACGCTGGTGGCCAACGATCCGTTTTGGGTGCGCAACTATCCCGAGAAGCTGCTTATCCTCGATTTTCCGGATCTCATGCCGCCGACCGCGATTGCGCGTGATCTGGACACGATCCGGGCGTTTCGGGCGCGGCATGGCGATGTGATCCTCAAGCCGCTTTATGGCAATGGCGGCGCGGGGGTGTTTCACCTGCCCGAGAGCGACCGCAATCTGGCCAGCCTGCATGAAATGTTCACCGGGTTCAGCCGTGAGCCACTGATCGTGCAGAAATATCTGCCCGCCGTCGCCCGGGGCGACAAGCGGGTGATTCTGGTAGATGGAGAGCCGATCGGCGCGATCAACCGCGTGCCCGCGCAGGGCGAGACCCGGTCCAACATGCATGTGGGCGGGCGCGCCGAAAAGATCGAACTGACCGACCGGGACCGCGAGATTTGCGCCACCATCGGGCCACTTCTGCGCGAGAAAGGGCAGATTTTTGTCGGGATCGACGTGATTGGCGACTATCTGACCGAGATCAATGTGACCTCGCCCACAGGCCTGCAAGAATTGGAGCGCTTTGATGGCACCAACGGTGCGGGTCTGATCTGGGATGCCATCGCGGCCCGGCGGCGGGAATGAGCTGGCAACTGACGCTGCTCAACCGCCACCTGCGCTGGTTTGAGAAGCCGGCGCTGGCACGCCATGACAAGGACCGCCTGAGGCGGTCCTTTGCGTTCAAATCAAGGCTCTATTTTCATGCGCCTCGGGGCAGCAGATTTCGGTTTGAGAACCTCGGCGGGGTGTCCGTTCAATGGGCGCAGGCACGAGGTGCGGCACACGGGCCTGTGATCCTCTATCTGCATGGCGGGGCCTATGTTTTTGGCTCGTCGACAACGCATCGGGCGATGCTGGCCAAGCTGTCGGCGCTGACCGGGTTGCCCGCCTGTCTGCCCGATTACCGGCTGGCGCCCGAGCATGCCTTTCCGGCACAGATCGAGGATACGCTGGCCTGTTACCGGGCGCTGCGCACTGAGCATGACGTGATCATCGGCGGCGACAGTGCGGGCGGCGGGCTGGCTTTTGCGCTGCTGCATGAAATCCTCGCGCAGGGCCTTGCGCCGCCGATGGGTTTGTTTGCCTTTTCACCGTTGACGGATGTGACCTATTCGGGGGCGTCCGTGACAGAGAATGCAGCGCGCGACACCGTGCTGACAACGGACCGGATCGGGGAAATGCTCGGGATGTTTCTGGGCGCACAGGATCCCAAAGACCCGCGCGCCTCGCCGCTCTTTGGCCGGTTCGAGGGAGCGCCGCCGGTCTGGATGACGGTGGGGGATACGGAAATCCTGCGCGACGACGCGGTGCGGATGCAGGCTGTGCTGAGCGCGCAAGGGGTGCAAAGCGTGCTGGATGTCAAGCCGGATCACCCGCATGTCTGGCCGATCTTTCACAACATATTGCCCGAGGCGGGGGCGAGCCTGCGTGATCTGGCGGGCTGGATCAGGTCTCTTTGAGGCCAGCCACACGAAAGCTGACCGCCTCTGCGACATGCGGTTGGCGGACATCCACCGAGCCGTCCAGATCGGCGATGGTACGCGCCACACGCAAAACCCGGTGATAGCCGCGCGCGGTGAGGCCAAAACGGGTCGCAACCCGCGTGATAAGCGCGCGCCCCTCGGCATCGGGCGTGGCGATATCATCAAGCACGGCCCCTTCGGCATCGGCGTTAAGCCGCATATGAGCGTGCCCGGCAAAGCGCGCCGCCTGCACGGCGCGCGCGCGCGTCACCCGCGCCGCGACGGTGGTCGAGTCCTCTCCCGCTGCGGGCAGATCAAGGTCGGAGAAGGCCACGGGCGGCACCTCGACGCGCAGATCGAAACGGTCCATCAGGGGGCCGGAAATGCGGCCGATGTAATCCTCGCCGCAATTTGGCGCGCGGGAACAGGCGCGGGCCGGGTCAGAAAGATAGCCGCATTTGCATGGGTTGGCGGCGGCGACCAGCATGAAACGACAAGGATATTTCACATGCGCGTTGGCGCGCGCGACCATGACCTCGCCGGTCTCGATCGGTTGGCGCAGGGTTTCGAGCACGGTGCGTGGAAACTCGGGGAATTCATCCATGAACAGCACGCCGTTGTGCGCAAGGCTGATTTCGCCGGGTTTGGCGCTGCGCCCGCCGCCAACGATGGCGGCCATCGAGGCGGTGTGATGCGGCTCGCGAAAGGGGCGAGCACGGTTGATGCCACCCTCGGTGAGCAGCCCGGCGAGGGAGTGGATCATTGAGGTTTCCAGCGCCTCAGGCGCGCAAAGCGGTGGCAGGATGCCCGGAAGACGGGCCGCCAACATGGACTTTCCAGAGCCCGGTGTGCCGATCATCATCAGGTGGTGACGGCCAGCCGCCGCAATTTCCAGCGCGCGTTTGGCACGTTCCTGCCCCTTGACGTCGCGCAGATCACGGGCGGTCGGGGCCGCGATCACCTCGCCGGGTTCAGAGGCTGCGATGGGAGATTGTCCGGTATAGTGGCGCACCACATCGGCCAGCGAGGCGGCAGCGATCACCTGCACCGCGCCGACCCATGCCGCCTCGGGGCCGCAGGATTTGGGACAGAGCAGGACGCGGTTTTCCTCGGCGGCGGCCATGGCGGCGGGAAGCGCGCCGATCACTGCGATGAGCGTCCCGTCGAGCGATAATTCTCCGAGAGCCGTTGTGCCCTCTGCCGCGTCATGCGGAATGATTTCGAGCGCAGCCAAGAGGGCAAGCGCGATGGGCAGGTCAAAATGGCTCCCTTCTTTGGGCATGTCGGCAGGTGAGAGGTTGATGGTGATCCGCTTGGACGGCAGGGCGATGGCCATGGAGGAGAGCGCCGCGCGCACCCGGTCCCGCGCCTCGGACACGGCCTTGTCGGGCAGGCCCACGAGCGAAAACGCGGGCACCCCCGGGGTGATGGCGCATTGCACCTCGACCGGCCTTGCCTCGACCCCCTCAAACGCCACGGTGTAAGCGCGCGCAACCATGCGGTTCCCTATCGCTTAGAACATGGTTAAGGCCTAGCCCGGCAGGGGTTTAGGAATGGTTAACGCGCGCAGTCGCGCCGATGCGGGCGAATTCGGTCTCGCACCTGCGCTGCATCTCTCTTATAACCCCAGCGAAACATGCTGGGAGTCGCTGCCATGACCGGAGAATTGTCGCCTATCGACAAGGCCAAGTTTGTTGCCGCCAAGCGGTCGGTGGATTTCGTCGAGGACGGGATGCGCGTGGGCCTTGGCACGGGATCAACCGCTGCGTGGATGGTGCGCTGTCTGGGGGAGTTGGTGCGCGAAGGCGGTTTACGCATTCGCGGCGTGCCCACATCGACGCGCACCGCCGAATTGGCGCGCGAGGTCGGAATCGAGGTGATCAGCCTTGATGAGGCCAAGTGGCTGGATCTGACGATTGACGGGGCGGATGAGTTTGACAGCAATCTCAACCTGATCAAAGGCGGCGGCGGCGCGCTTCTTCAGGAAAAGATCGTGGCGACCGCGAGCGACCAGATGATCGTGATCGCCGATGTCGGCAAAGAGGTCGAAACCCTGGGCGCGTTTCCTCTTCCGGTCGAGGTGATCCCGTTTGGCTGGCAGACCACGAAATCGCTGGTCGAGGAATTGCTGATCAACGTAGATGTGCTGGGGCGGACCGCATCCCTGCGGATGAACGGCGCGCGGCCCTTTATCACCGATGAGGGCAATTACATCATCGACCTGCATCTGGGCCGGATCGGCAATGCGCATCAGCTTTCGATGGCGCTCAATCAGATGCCGGGGGTGGTGGAGAACGGGCTATTTCTTGATATCTGCGATGTGGTCATTCTGGGCTATGGTGACGGGCGGGTCGAGACACGCGACATCAACGAGGGCACAGTCGAGGAAGATCGGCTTGATTTCGTCGAGACCGACAATCTCTTTCGCGACTTGACAGACTGAGGG
Source organism: Roseovarius sp. (assembly GCF_048262375.1). Lineage (GTDB taxonomy): Bacteria > Pseudomonadota > Alphaproteobacteria > Rhodobacterales > Rhodobacteraceae > Roseovarius. The sequence goes on along the minus strand of NZ_JBLXFE010000001.1, from coordinate 62,808 downwards.
GCGGGCATGGCGTTCGACTATGATCTTTTCGTGATCGGTGGCGGTTCAGGTGGCGTGCGGGCGGCGCGGGTCGCGGCGCAGGGCGGCGCGCGCGTGGCGCTGGCCGAAGAGGACCGCTATGGCGGCACCTGTGTCATTCGCGGCTGCGTGCCGAAAAAGCTGATGGTGTTTGCGTCAGAATATCGCGGGGCGATGGCGGATGCGCAGGCCTATGGCTGGACCGTGCATGCGGGCGGGTTTGACTGGGGCACATTCCGGGGCAAGCTGCATGCGGAACTGGACCGGCTCGAAGGCGTCTATCGCGGTATCCTGAACAACAACGGGGTCGAGACCTATGACAGCCGGGCACGTCTGGTCGATCCGCATACGGTCGAATTGGCGGATGGCACGCGCAAGAGCGCCAAGCATATCCTGATCGCCACCGGCGGGCGGCCCGTGAAACCGGATCTGCCGGGGGCCGAGCATGCGATCACCAGCAATGATATTTTCCATCTGGAGACGCTGCCCAAGTCGATCCTGATCATTGGCGGCGGCTATATCGCCTGTGAATTCGCATGTATCCTCAATGGGTTGGGGGTGCAGGTCACGCAATTCTATCGTGGCGCGCAGATCCTGCGCGGGTTTGACGAAGAGGCGCGGGGGTTGGTCTCGGACGAGATGATCGCCTCGGGGATCACGTTGCATCTGGGCACTAATATCGAGAGCATGGAGCAGGTCGAGGGCGGCTATCGAGTGACCGGCACCAACGGCAGCGAGGCCGTGTTCGAGCAGGTGATGTTTGCCACCGGGCGCGCGCCCAACACCGAAAATCTGGGGCTGGAGGCCGCAGGCGTGGCCATAGGGCGCAAAGGCGAGATCGTGGTGGATGAGTATAGCCAGACTGGCGTGCCGTCGGTCTATGCGATTGGCGATGTGACCGACCGGGTTAACCTCACGCCAGTGGCAATCCGCGAGGGGATGGCCTTTGTCGAGACCGTGTTCAACGGCAACCCGACGCCGGTCGATCACGCGCTGATCCCGACGGCGATCTTTACCCAGCCCGAGATGGGTACGGTGGGGCTGAGCGAAGAGGCGGCACGCGAACAAGAGCCGATCGAAGTCTATGCGACCTCGTTCCGCCCGATGCAGAGTGCCTTTGCCGGGCGGGCGGATCGGGTGCTGATGAAACTGATCGTGAGCCAGCAAAACCGCAAGGTTCTGGGGTGTCATATCGTAGCACCCGGCGCAGGGGAAATGATCCAGCTTGCGGGCATTGCCGTCAAGATGGGGGCGACAAAAGAGGATTTTGACCGCACCGTGGCGGTGCATCCGACCATGTCGGAAGAACTGGTAACGATGAAAACGCCTGTTCGGACGACTTGATTTTTCGCCTGTACTGCACAGGTTGTGAGACAAGCCGGGGAACGGCAGAACAACAAGGGAAGACATACGTATGGCTGGAAACTCTGGCGGCCCATGGGGCGGCGGCGGAAATTCGGGCGGCGGCGATGATCGCGACCGCAAAAACGGGGGCGGTCGCCGCCCCCCCGAAGGCGGTCCGCAACTGCCTGAGATCGACGAGCTGGTACGCAAGGGTCAGGATCAACTGCGCGTTCTGATGGGCGGACGCGGTGGCGGCAATCGCAGCGGCGGTGGCACGGGCGGCGAAGGTGGCCCGCAATTGGGCAAGGGCACGATTGGTCTTGCGGTTCTTGGGGCGGTGGCGCTCTGGGTCTTTGCCAGCGTCTACACGGTCAAGCCTGAGGAGCAGTCGGTCGAATTGTTTCTGGGCGAGTATTACAAAACCGGAAATCCGGGTCTGAACTTTGCCCCTTGGCCGGTGGTCACGGCGGAAATTGTCAATGTGACCTCGGAACGGACCGAGGATATCGGACGCAGCACCGGCGGGCGCGAAGGCGGTCTGATGCTGACCACCGATGCCAATATCGTCGATATCGGCTTTCAGGTGGTGTGGAACATTTCCGATCCGGGCAAGCTCTTGTTCAACATCCGCGATCCGCAATTGACGGTGCAGGCGGTGTCGGAATCCGTGATGCGCGAAATTATCGCGGCGTCCAATCTGGCGCCCATTCTCAACCGTGATCGTGGGATCATCGCTGATACGGCGATGCAGAATATTCAGGAATCTCTGGATGAATATAACAGCGGGATCCGAATTGTCCGGGTCAACCTCGACAAGGCCGATCCGCCGCGCGAAGTGATCGACAGCTTCCGCGAAGTGCAGGCCGCCGAGCAAGAGCGTGACAGGCTGCAACGTCAGGCGGATGCCTATGCCAACCGGGCGCTGGCCGAGGCCCGCGGTCAGGCCGCACAGATCCTGGAGGATTCAGAGGGCTACCGCGCCCGTGTGGTCAATGAGGCACAGGGTGACGCGAGCCGGTTCACCTCGGTTCTGACAGAGTATTCCAAAGCGCCGGATGTGACGCGCAAGCGTCTGTATCTGGAAACGATGGAGCGGGTTCTGGGCGATATCGACAAGACCATCCTGGACAGTTCGATTGTCGGGTCAGAGGGCGGTGGCAATGGTGTCGTGCCCTATCTGCCGCTGAATGAGCTGCGCCGCACCACGACAGGTCAGGGGAACTAAGAACATGACTAAATTTCTAATTCCGTTTGTGGTCATTCTGGGCTTTTTGGGCCTGTCCTCGGTCTATGTGGTTGATGAGCGCGAAAAGGCGCTGGTTTTGCAGTTTGGCCAGATCAAATCCGTTCAGGAAGAACCCGGCCTGTCGTTCAAGATCCCCTTCATTCAGGAAGTGGTGCGCTATGACGACCGCATCCTGTCGCTGGACACTGAAACGATCGAGGTCACGCCGTCAGATGACCGGCGTCTGGTGGTTGATGCCTTTGCCCGTTACCGGATTGCGGATGTGGTGCAGTTCCGGCAGGCCGTCGGTGTGGGCGGATTGCGGGTGGCAGAGGACCGGTTGTCGTCTGTTCTCAATGCGCAAATCCGCGAGGTTCTGGGGGCCGATCAGGTCACTTCAGACACAATTCTGTCAGAAGATCGCCGCGAGTTGATGCGCCGCATTCAGCGCCAGGCGCAACGCAGCGCCGAAGGTCTGGGTCTGGATGTCGTGGACGTGCGCCTGAAACAGACCAACCTGCCCGAGCAGAATCTTGACGCCACCTTTGCCCGGATGCGGGCCGAGCGTGAGCGGGAAGCCGCCGACGAGATCGCGCGTGGTAACGAGGCGGCGCAGCGGGTGCGCGCGCTGGCGGACAGAACCGTGACAGAGACACTATCGGATGCCGAGCGCGAAGCGCAGGTGATCCGAGGCGAGGCCGATGCCGAGCGCAGCGCAATCTATGCCGGGGCCTATGGGCAGGACCAAGAGTTCTATGCCTTTTACCGGTCTCTTGAAGCCTATGAAAAAGCGCTGAGCGGCAGCAATTCTTCGATGGTAATGACGCCAGATAGCGAATTCTTTGACTATTTGCGGTCAGGAACCGCGCCAGAATGATCGAAACCGCGCTTTTGGCGTTGGGACTGGTGCTTATTGTGGAGGGGCTGGTCTATGTGCTGGCCCCTTCGCTTGTTGAACAGATGCTGCTCGCGCTGACGTCGTTGCCGATTGAAGCGCGGCGGCTGATGGGGGCGATTGCGCTGGTTCTGGGCTTGATCCTTGTCTGGGCGGCCAAGACCCTTGGCGCTTGATTTCGCCCAAACAAAGCAGTCACATGACCGTGACGTGATATTGCATCCTTTGCGATCTGGCACGAGGCACCTACATTCAAGAGGAAGAGCGGTGCGCGTGTGCCGCCCGATGTACGAACCAAGGGAGATATTGGTGTGAGCCCCCAAACGATTTCCGAAACACGATCCATTCCGCAAGGCCTGCGCGCGCTATGGGTCATGGCCCTGATGATGGGCTTCTTGATAGCGCAGGCGATCACGGCACAGGCGCGGCCCGACAGTTTTGCCGATCTGGCCGACAAGATCAGCCCGGCAGTGGTCAACATCACCACCTCGACCGTGGTCGAGCGGCCTTCTGGCCCCTCGCCCATCGTTCCCGAAGGATCGCCCTTTCAGGATTTCTTCGACCAATTCCGTGAACGTCAGGGCGAAGGCAACCGGCCACAGCGCTCGTCTGCGCTGGGCTCCGGCTTTGTGATTTCCGAGGATGGGTTCGTGGTGACGAACAACCATGTGATCGAAAGTGCCGATGAGATCATCATCGAGTTCTTTTCCGGAGAAACTCTGGCCGCAGAAGTGATCGGCACCGACCCCAAGACCGATATCGCCCTGCTCAAGGTCAAGGCGGAAAAGCCCCTGCCCTATGTCAGCTTTGGCGACAGCGACACCGCACGGGTGGGTGACTGGGTGTTGGCCATGGGCAACCCGCTGGGTCAGGGGTTCTCGCTCTCGGCAGGGATCGTTTCGGCGCGCAACCGCGCGCTGAGCGGCACCTATGACGATTACATCCAGACCGACGCGGCGATCAACCGGGGCAACTCGGGCGGACCGCTGTTCAATCTCGACGGCCAGGTCGTAGGGGTCAACACTGCGATCCTCAGCCCCACGGGCGGCTCGATCGGGATCGGCTTTTCCATGGCGTCGAACGTGGTCAAGCGGGTGGTCGATCAGTTGCAGCAATTCGGCGAGACGCGGCGCGGCTGGCTGGGTGTCCGCATTCAGGATGTGACAGCAGATGTCGCCGAGGCGATGGGGCTGGAGAAGGCCGCAGGCGCGCTGGTGACGGATGTGCCCGAGGGCCCTGCCGCAGAGGCGGGCATGATGGCAGGCGATGTCATCCTGTCCTTCGACGGTCAGGACGTAACCGACACACGCAGCCTGGTGCGCACCGTGGGCAACACTGAGGTCGGCAAGACCGTGCGCGTGGTTGTGTTCCGTGAGGGCAAGACCACCACGCTCAAGATCACACTGGGCCGCCGAGAAGAGGCCGAAGGCGCGATTCCTGTGGCGCAGCCCGGCCCGGACAACCCCGCAGCACCGGTCGAAAAGACCATTCTGGGCCTGACTCTGACGCCGCTCAGCGACGAGCTGCGTGATCAACTGGAGCTGGACAACACGGCCAAGGGTTTGGTTGTGATCAATATAGATGAATTGTCGGAGGCCTATGAAAAAGGCATGCGCGCGGGCGATGTGATCACCGAAGCCGGTCAGCAAAAGGTGGCGAGCCTCACGGATCTGGATGAGCGGATCGCAGAGGCCAAGGACGCGGGCCGTAAATCGCTACTGATGCTGGTCCGCAGTTCCGGCGATCCGCGGTTCGTGGCGCTGTCGATTGAAGACGTCAAGTAAGCTTGGCTCTTGAAACAGGAAAAGGGCATCCCGGTTGGGGTGCCCTTTTTCGTTTGGGCAGGGCGCGACGATCTGCAACAGACGGGTCGCACCCCTTGCCCCCTGCCCCTTTGCCCCTTGTCCCTTACCCCCGCTGCCCTAGCGCTTGCGCCGTGCGCCGGGGGTCTTGGCATGAAAGCCGGGCGGACGCTGTGCCACCCAATCAATGAATTTCACCAGACGTGGATGGGCCCGCAAGGCCTCGATGGTTGCATAATTGCGCGCAAGCTCTGCCTCAGTCAGAGTGGCGTGAATCTCGTTATGGCAAATCTGATGCAGACGCACGACCGGACCGCCCTTGCCACCTTTGAGCTTGGGGACAAGGTGATGAAGGCTCTGGCGCGCCTCGGGCGGGATCGGGCGCTGGCAGAGCGGGCAAATCGGCATTTCCGTCAGTTTGACTTGATCCTTGTGCAGCCTGCGGGCAAGAGGATGGCGCGGTTTGGTCAAAAGGCAAGGGGTGTGTGATGGACGGACAGCCGGAGATCATCGGGCAGGCGATTGGATTTGCCATGCAAGGCTGGGATTTGGCCAAGGGCTGGCTCTTGAGCCCCGCAGCTTGGTCGCAATTCGCGCTGTTGGTGGTGGCCTGGCTCTTGGCGGTGGCGATCAGCCGCCGGGTGCGCCCGGCCCTGAGCCACCTGCTGATGCCCGCCGCCGGACAAGAGGGCATGATCACCTCGACGCGGCGTTTCTTGCTGATGTTCCTGCCATTGTTGATGCCGATTCTGGCCTATGGCCTGACCGGGGTTGGCGAGGGTGTAACACGCCAGATCTTTGGCTCGGGTGATGTGATCGCCTTTGGCAAGCGGCTGTTTTTGGTCCTCGCGGCGCGGATCTTTGTAGGCGAAATCCTGACTGATCCATTCCTGCGGATGCTGGGGCGTTATGTGCTGATGCCTGTTGCGCTGCTCTATCTCTTTGACCTGCTTGGATTGGCCAATGAACGGCTGGCGGCGATTTCCGTTGATCTGGGCAATATAAGTTTCTCAGCGCTGGCGCTGATCCGTGGGGCGGTGTCAGGGACGTTGCTCTTTTGGCTGGGGCGGTGGTCCAACAGCCAGTCAGAGGATTTCATCAAGCGCCAGCAGGAATTGCGCCCCGCAACGCGCGAACTGGCGATAAAGGCCAGCCAGATCGTGATTTTCGGCGCAGCCTTCCTGCTGCTTATGTCGATCATGGGGATCGACCTGACGGCGATTGCGGTTTTGGGCGGCGCCTTGGGTGTTGGGATCGGCCTGGGGCTGCAACAAATCGCGGCGAATTTTGTCTCAGGCGTCATCCTGCTCTTGGAGGGGCAGACGACGGTGGGGGATTTCGTGGTGCTCGACAACGGGGAAGAGGGCACCATCGTCAAGATGACCGCCCGCGCCGCCATTCTAGAAACGGTGGACGGACGCTGGATCGTGGTGCCGAACGAGGATTTCATCACCTCTCGCGTGGTAAACTATTCGGATGCGGGCAAAAGGCACCGTTATGAGGCGGCTTTCTCAGTGAGCTATGATACCGATATCAATACAATCCCGGCGATAGTCGAGACGGCAGTCGCGGCAGTCGCGGCAGTGCTGTCCAACGGGAAATTCGCCCCCGAATGCGAATTGAAAGCCTTTGGCGAAAGCGGGGTGGATTTCTCGGTTGAATATTGGGTCGAGGGGATCGAGGACGTGACCGGCAAGTATCAATCAGACGTGCTGTTTTCGATCTGGAACGTGCTGCGCGCGCATGGCGTAGAGATGCCCTATCCGCAGCGGGTGGTGCATCACCGAGGATTGGCTGGCACAGCAGCCCCGGCCGCATGAGCGACGCGCTGGTCATCGGGGCTGGGCCTGCGGGCCTGATGGCGGCGCAGGAGATGGCGCAGGCGGGTCTGCGCGTGGTGGTGGCCGAGGCAAAACCCTCGGTCGGGCGCAAGTTTCTGATGGCCGGAAAATCCGGGCTGAACCTGACCAAGCAGGAGCCCTTCAAGGCGTTTCTGGCGGCCTATGGCACCCGCGCCGAGGCGCTGCGCCCGATGCTTGCCGCCTTTGGGCCCGAGGCCGTGCAGGATTGGGCCCGAGGGTTGGGTCAGGACACATTTGTCGGCAGCACGGGCCGGGTTTTTCCCAAGACCATGAAAGCCTCGCCGCTCTTGCGCGGTTTTCTGGCAGAGTTGCACGGCTTGGGGGTCGAAATCCGCACCCGCTGGCGCTGGCGCGGCTGGGACGGCGGCGCGGTGTTCGACACGCCGGAGGGGGAGCAGGTGGTCAACCCGCAGGTCACGGTGCTGGCCTGTGGCGGCGCAAGCTGGGCGCGGCTGGGATCGGATGGCGCATGGGCGCACTATGTCGAAGCGCAGGCATTGGCGCCGTTTCAGCCTGCAAATATGGGATTCTTGGTTGATTGGTCACCCCATATGACGGGGCATTTCGGCAGCCCGGTAAAAGGTGTGGAGCTACAGGCCGGGCCGCTGCGATCACGCGGAGAGTTCGTGATTTCGGCGCAAGGGCTTGAGGGGGGCGGTCTCTATGAGGTGAGCGCCGCGCTGCGCGACGGCGCGCCACTGGTGCTGGACCTCTTGCCGGATCTGAGCGTGGGGCAGATTTCCGAACGATTGGCGCGGGGCAGAGACAGTGACAGCCTCAAGAACCGGTTACGCAAGGGGCTGAAACTTGATCCGGCCAAGCTGGCGCTGGTGATGGAATTTGGCCGTGGCTCCGAAGATTTATCCAGTATGCTCAAAGGTTTGAACGTGCCTCTGACAGGTCCGCGCCCGATGGACGAGGCGATTTCGACCGCAGGCGGGCTGCGGTTCGAGGCGCTGGACGCGGGGCTTATGCTGCGCGCGCGCCCCGGCGTGTTTGCCGCCGGGGAAATGCTCGATTGGGAGGCACCGACAGGCGGCTATTTGCTGACCGCCTGTCTTGCCACCGGGCGTTGGGCTGGCCGCCATGCGGCGGCCTATGCTCAGGACAGCACCGAGGCGCGCTGACAGGCCGGGCGCGCCGCCATCACCGCCAGATAATCCGTCAGCTTTGCGCCCGGATCGGGAAATCCGGCCTTGCCCGCCCACATCAGGCAATGCGCCAGCAGGATGTCCGCGATGGTCATGGTCTCGCCTTGCAGAAAAGGACCGGTGAAAGCCTCGGACAGCCGCGCGATATTGCGGGCATATTCCCATTTGAGCGACTCCTTGACGGCGGGCACACGGTGCTCTTCGGGCAGGACAAAGCTATGGCGGGCGGCGGTCCAGAGCGTGCCGTCGATTTCATCAAGAATTTGATGCGTCAACGCATCCTGACGCGCCCGCGCGACGGTGCCGGGGGCATGGGTCAACTGCCCATGCTTGTCCGCAAGATAGGTCATGATCGCGGTGGAGTCGGTCAGCACTGCATCGCCATCGCGCAGTGCCGGGATCTTGCCCGATGGGTTGGCGGCCAGCGCCTCGGGTGATCCGGGCGCGACGGCCAGATGGTTGTAATCCACACCCATTTCCTCAAGCAGCCAGAGCACACGAAAGGCCCGGCTGGCCCGAGAGCCAATGACGTCATACATGAGATTTTCCCTGTTCGGTTTACATTGCCGCACCATTGCGCAAAGACCGGGCCAAGGCAACGGGGTCGGCATTCACCCCCTCTCTATGATCACGAAGGCGCGTGCGGGAATGGTCTTGGGCTGACGTTGGCCTCAGACCCCATTGGACGGTTTCAAGGCCTTAAAGGCACCGCAGATCACCGCGCCCCTGCCAACATCGCCAGCCGGATCAGCGCACGCTCGACAAGCGCCATTTCAGGGGCGCGTTGGGCGGCGGACCGCAGGGTGAGGTCGGTATCTGTCAGGATGGTGAGCGCCTGTTGCAACCGCTCCGGCCCCCAGCCCTGCGCCTGCCGCAGCATGCGGTCGCGACGCGGCCCGAAAATTGGCGGGCGCATGCGGGCAATCCCCTGTGCCGCCCCACCGGGATCCGAGGCGGCGGTGTAGAGCGCGCGAAAATGCCGGGTGGCCCCGATACACAGACCAACGGGCTGGGTGCCCTGCGCCTTCAATCGCCGCATCACCGGGCCGATTTCAGCAGAGCGCCCCTCGGCCACGATATTGAGGATGTCATCAAGATCAGCCTCAGTCGAGGCAGGGGCGCAAGCGGCGATGTCCTCGGCCCCAAGCGGCGTGGCATCGCCCAATTTATAGAGCGCCAGTTTCTCAATGGTCTGGCGAAAGTCACCGGGATCAAGATCGCGGGCAAGTGCCGTCAGATCGGCCATGACCGGCCCCGGCACATCGCGCAGCCCGGCGCGGGTGAGCGTCGCCTCGATTTCCTCGCGGGTGGGGGGATCATCGTAAATCCCCACCGCATAGGCATTGGGGTGGCTCTCAAACGCCTTACGGATCTTTGAGGCGGCTTTAAGCGCGCCTGCCGTGACGATGATCTGGGCATCCCCCGCCTGCCAGTCGGCGAGCGCCGCAAGGATGGCATCGGCGGCGGTGTCATTCGCGTCCTCGACAAAGGCGGCGCGGGGTCCGGGAAAGAACCCTTGCGCCTTGACCGCATCCATCAATGCGGCCGGGTCCTTGCGCAGATCTCCGGCAGGCATCCGGGTGAGGCGCATTTCGGCGTCCGCCGTGGGACCAAGAAGAGCGGCCAGCATTTCCTGACGCTTGAGCGCCACGCGCATGGCGTCCGCCCCATAGATCAGAAGGCCCGTGCGATGCGCCTCGGGACGGGCGAAATAGCGGGAGGCATCGCGCGGCGAAAGCTTCATTCCGAGAGAGCGGGAGCTGCGGCCAACAGGCGGGTGAGCAACTGATCGGCAAGGATCGACATCAACCGCGCCTCGGCGTCGCGCTCGGCAGCCTGCACCGCCACGGTCGTACCGGTTGCGGAATAGCCGGTAAAGCTGTTGACGTCACCCGAGGTGACAAGGGCACCGCTCTCGACATCGCGCAGGCTATAGACAACCTGACCCAACACGTTGAAGCGCGAGGCCACATTGTTGCGATTGATCGCCATGGGCTGTGTCGTGAGGGTAATTTTGTGGCTGAGCGTATAGCGAGGGTGCGCGGCACGGCCAAGGCGCATCTCGATTTCTTGGGTCAGCAGATAGGCCGCGCGGGTGTCTGGAGCATCCACAACGACCCGCCCCATCAGCGCCTGCCCTGCCCCGCCCGGCCCGTAGGCCGGCGCGAATCCACAGGCAGACAGCAGGCCAAACCCGCACAGCAGGCCTGACAGCAGCAGAAGGCGGCGGTTATACGACGACATTCACGATCCGTCCGGGGACGACGATGATCTTTTTGGGCTGGGCCCCATCCAGCGCCTTGAGCACAGCATTGTGGGCCAGCGCCAGTTTTTCAACCTCGGATTTCGGCATATCGGCAGGAACCGTGATTTCGCCACGCCGTTTGCCGTTGATCTGGATGGGCAGAATGACGGTATCGTCGATCAGCATGGCCGGATCGGGCGTGGGCCAGAGCGCGGTCGCGACAAGCCCCTCTCCCCCCAGCATAGCCCAGACATCTTCGGCAAGATGGGGCGTCATCGGCGACATGAGCTGTCCCAACGTCCGGGCCGCACTGGATTTCGCCGCCTGACCCGCCTGCGATTTGGCGAGCGTGTTGGTAAAGGCATAGAGCCGCGCGATGGCAGCGTTAAAGCCGAAACTGTCGATGCCCTTGGTCACCTCGTCGATGCATTTGTGCATCTCGCGCAAGAGCGCCTCATCGGCCTCTGGCGAAGGGTCGGCGGGGGTTGCCGCGATCTCGGCGGCAATACGCCAGACGCGGGAGAGGTGGCGATGTGCCGCCTCGGCCCCAGAGGCGGTCCATTCCACGTCACGCTCGGGCGGGCTGTCCGACAGGACAAACCAGCGGGCGGTATCGGCGCCATATTGCGCGATGATGGTCGAGGGATCGACGACGTTCTTCTTGGATTTCGACATTTTGGCGGAGGGGATGATCTCAACCGCCACGCCATTGGCAAGTTTGCCGTCCGTCACCTCTTCGGGCAGGTGATAGACCGGACGGCCCGCCGCGTCGCGGGTCTGGTATATCTCATGCGTCACCATGCCTTGGGTGAACAGCGCATCGAACGGCTCGATGGCTTTGTCCGGCAGATGCCCGGTGATCTGCATCGCGCGGGCAAAGAAACGCGAATAGAGCAGGTGCAGGATCGCATGTTCGATGCCGCCGATATACTGATCGACATTCATCCAATACTCGGCCTCTGCCAGATCGGTCGGGGTCGCGGCATGCGGCGCGGTAAAGCGGGCGTAATACCAGCTTGAATCGACAAATGTGTCCATCGTGTCGGTCTCGCGTCGGGCGGGCGCACCGCAGCGCGGGCAGGTGCAGTCACGCCATGTGGGATGGCGGTCCAGCGGATTGCCGGGCGTATCAAAGGTGACATCGTCGGGCAGGCGGATGGGCAGGTTTTCCTTCTTTTCCGGCACCACGCCGCAGGTGTCGCAATGCACCACCGGAATCGGACAACCCCAGTAGCGTTGGCGACTGAGACCCCAATCGCGCAGGCGGAATTTGGTCACGCCCTGCCCCACGCCATTTTGTTCGCAAAAGTCGATCGCCGCATTGACGCCCGTCTCGCCGGTCTGGATGTCCTCACCGGCGACGAGCCGCGTATAGCGGACACGTTCGGATTTGAGGGGCACATAGGGGGCGGCCTGAATGTCATGCTCGGCATCGACCGGCAAGAACGTGTCGACGATGGGCAGATCGTATTTGCGCGCGAAATCGTGGTCGCGCTGGTCATGGCCCGGACAGCCGAAAATCGCACCTGTGCCGTAATCCATCAGGATGAAATTGGCGATATAGACCGGCAATTCCCAAGCGGTGTCGAACGGGTGGCGCACGCGCAGGCCAGTATCAAAGCCCAGCTTCTCGGCCTTCTCGATGGCCTCGGCGGTGGTGCCCCCCTTGCGCGCCTCGGCGCAGAAGGCCGCGACATCGTCACGCTCGGCCTCAAGCCGTTTGGCGAGCGGGTGATCGGGGGAGATGCCAACAAAGCTGGCCCCCATCAGAGTGTCGGGGCGGGTGGTGTAAACCTCGATGCGGTCATGGCCATCTGGCCCATCCAAGAGGCCAAAGGCAAATTGCAGCCCGCGCGATTTGCCGATCCAGTTTTCCTGCATCAGCCGCACCTTGGCGGGCCAGTTGTCGAGGCTGTCCAGCGCCTCTAGCAGTTCTTCGGCAAAGTCGGAGATGCGAAAGAACCATTGCGTCAGCTCGCGCCGTTCCACATCCGCACCCGAACGCCAGCCCTTGCCGTCGATCACCTGTTCATTGGCCAGCACGGTCATATCGACCGGGTCCCAGTTCACCACCGCATTCTTGCGGTAGACCAGCCCGTGTTCGAGGAAATCGAGGAAAAGCGCCTGTTGCTGGCCGTAGTATTCGGGATCACAGGTGGCAAATTCGCGCGACCAGTCGATTGAGAGGCCCAGCGGCTTCATCTGGGCACGCATGTCGGCGATGTTGCCGTAGGTCCAGTCCTTTGGATGGCCACCGCTGGCCATCGCGGCATTCTCAGCGGGCATGCCAAAGGCGTCCCACCCCATCGGGTGCAGCACATTATGCCCGGTCGAAATCTTGTAGCGCGCCACCACGTCACCCATGGTGTAGTTGCGCACATGCCCCATGTGGATGCGCCCCGACGGATAGGGGAACATTTCCAGCACATAATATTTGGGCCGAGTCTGATCGCGGCGGGCGCGGAATATCCCGGCCGAATCCCACTCGGATTGCCATTTCGCTTCGACGTCACTGGCTGAATAGCGCGACATGGGGCGAGCCTCTTGCTGATGCTGTTGTTGCAGGGGGTGATAGGCGCTTGGTGCGCGCGGGTCCAGTGGGCAGGCGCAAAAATGCGGGGGGTTTGCGCGGGCGAAGGGGCGGATTATAACCGCTGAGGTCAGAACCAGTACGGATCACCATGAAAATCCTTTTCATCCATCAGAATTTTCCCGGCCAATACAAACATCTGGCCCCACTTCTGGCGCGGCAGGGGCATGAGTGTCTGGCGCTGACGCTGCGGGTCAAGGAGGCGACCAAATGGCAGGGGGTGCAAATCCTCCCCTATGCTCTGCCCAAGCGGGAGGGACAAAGCCTGCACCCGTGGCTGGTGGATCTGGACAGCAAGGTGACGCGCGGCGAGGCCTGTTGGCGGGCCGCGATCAGGCTGCGCGAACAGGGCTATACGCCCGATCTCATTCTGGCGCATCCCGGCTGGGGTGAGTCGCTGTTTCTGCGCGATGTCTGGCCTGAGGCGCGGATGGGGCTCTATTGTGAGCTGTATCATCTGGCAGGATATCCGCATCTGAATTTCGATCCCGAATTTGCAGCCAAGAACACCGAGGCCGAAGCCCTGCGCATTCGGATGAAAAACATCAACAACCACCTGCATTTCGAGGCCGGTCATGCCGGCATTAGCCCAACACGGTTTCAGGCGGATACCTTTCCCCTGCCGTTCCGCGAACGGATCACGATCAGCCATGACGGCATCGACACGGTTCAGGCCGCGCCCCTTGCAGATGTGCGGCTCAGCATCGAGGGGCAGTGCGATGTGACCCGCGCCGATGAGGTGATTACCTTTGTAAACCGGAATCTGGAGCCTTATCGCGGCTATCACATCTTTATGCGCGCGCTGCCGCGCCTGTTGCGCGAACGGCCAAATGCCAAGGTGCTGATCGTCGGCGGCGATGAGGTAAGCTATGGCGCGCGCGCCCCCAAGGGGCAAACATGGAAGCAGATTTTCATCGACGAGGTCCGCGGCCGTATTTCCACGCCCGACTGGCAGAGGGTGCATTTCCTTGGCCGAATTCCCTATGACCAGTTCCTGCGGCTGTTGCAGGTCAGCCGCGTGCATGTCTACCTGACCTATCCCTTTGTCCTGAGTTGGTCCTTGCTGGAGGCGATGTCCTGCGCGGCGGCAATCGTGGCGGGCGATACCGCCCCGGTGCGTGAGGTCATCACCCATGGCGAAACCGGGCGGCTGGTGGATTTCTTTGACCGTGAGGCGCTGGTGAATGAGGTCTGCGCGCTGTTGGAGGATGCAACAGAGCGGGCGCGGTTGGGGGCCAACGCCCGAGAATTGATCCGCACGCAGTATGATCTGCGCACCATCTGTCTGCCGCGTCAGATGAGCTGGGTCGAGGGGCTGGCTTCGGGTAAGTGATCCTGCGCGCAGAGATCGTGATCCGCCAATGAGGCCAGCACATAGCAGTCGCGCGAGGTGCCGGTCCCGGTGCAGCCCCCGGTGATCCGCGCAAGCTCTGCCTCAAGCGCGCGCAGGCGGCGGATTTTCTGGCGCACCGCCTCTAGCTGGACCTGCGCAATTCGGGTGGCCGTCGTACAGGCGCGATCTGGGTGGTCCTGCAACTCGATCAGCGCGGCGATGGCGTCGAGCGCGAATCCCAGATCGCGGGCGTGGCGGATAAAGCCCAGCCGTTCCAGTTCTGCGCGCCCATAGCGCCGCTGATTGCCCGCGCTGCGCAGAGGGGCGTCGAGCAGACCACGGGTTTCGTAATAGCGAATGGTTGGCACCTTGACCCCGGTGCGCCGGGACAGATCGCCGATCGACAAAAACATCGAACATCCCTCTTGAAGCTCTAGTCGCTAGAGAGATTACATTGCCCGTGATGCAAATGCAAAGGAGGCCCCGGAATGGCGGGATGTTGTGGCCATGACGCCCGGTTTGACGGGATGTCAGCAGCCTATAAGCGGCGATTATGGATCGTGATCGCGATCAACGCGACGATGTTCGCGGTGGAAATGTTCGCGGGGCAGGCGGCGCAGTCGCAGGCGCTCAAGGCCGACGCGCTGGATTTTCTGGGCGATGCGCTGACCTATGGGCTGTCCTTGGCTGTGATCGGCATGTCCGTACAGGTGCGGGCCACCGCGGCGCTTTTCAAGGGGTTAAGCCTGATGACGATGGGCATCTGGGTGCTGGGCGCGACGGTTTACCGGGTGTTCTATCTGGGCGTGCCCGAGGCCGGGATCATGGGCAGCATCGGATTTCTGGCGCTGGCCGCCAATGTGACGAGCGTGCTCTTGCTCATGGCCTACAAGGATGGCGATGCCAATGTCCGCTCGGTCTGGCTGTGTTCCCGCAATGACGCGATCGGCAATGTTGCGGTGATGGTCGCGGCATTGGCCGTTTGGGGGGCCGCCTCTGGCTGGCCCGACCTGATTGTCGCCGGGGTCATGGCCACGCTTTTTGTCAACTCCGCACGCCAGATCATCCGGCAGGCGCTGGATGAACGGCGTCGCGCCTAGCGGCTGCTTAGAACCGGGCGGCGTTGATACGCAATTGCCGGGCACGGTTGAGAATCGCATCCTCGACCGCACGCTCGGTCGCCGCGTCAACCGCACCGCTCCGGGTTTGCAGCGCGACGTTGAGCGCGCGGGCATCCAGAGCCGGATCGCTGATCAGGATGGTCGCTCGGTACGCCTGACCACCGCCCGGCGGGGTGCCATAGCCGGTGGAAATTACGCCGGTAAAGGGATCAGCCGCCTCAATCGGCAGGAAATCCAACACCTGAAGCGACGCAGTCCAGAGAAAGCGGTTGACCTTGACGGTATCCTTGGCGCCGCGAAACGCATCAAAGATCGAGCCATCATCGGCCGCAGCCTGTCTTTCGCGTCCGCCTTTGACACGCATCGCCTCGGGGTCGAGCTTGGCGTTCTTAAACCCGCCGCAGCCGCTCAGAAGCACGAGGCAGGCCGCGGTCAGGCCGACGATCTTGAAACGCGAGTGGGTCATGGCACCGTCCGGGATTGTTTCCATCTCTACTATCCAAGCCGGGCCGAAGGGGCAAGCCGTTTGACAGTTTGTCGCGCACTTGTGCCGGCACTGTGCGCTGTGGCATGCAGGGCGCAGGCAAGATGAGGAAATAGTCATGGGTCTGAGCGAAATCAAAGCACTGGTGGACAAGGCCTGCGCCGCAGCAGGGCGCGCGCCGTCCGAGGTGGAATTGATCGCAGTATCCAAGGTGCAACCCGAGGACCGGGTCGCCGCCGTACTGGACCAAGGCCACCGCGTCTTTGGTGAAAACCGGGTGCAAGAGGCGGCAGGCCGCTGGCCGCCGTTTCAGGAACGCTATGACGGAATCGTGCTGCATCTGATCGGGCCGTTGCAGAGCAACAAGGCACGGCAGGCGATGGAGATGTTTCAGGCGATCCACTCGGTAGACCGCCCCAAAATCGCACAGACCATCGCGCGGCTGGCGCAGGAGATGGGCCATTGCCCGGAGCTGTTCTTGCAGGTCAACACTGGCGAAGAGCCGCAAAAGGCGGGCGTTTTGCCAGACGCCGTGGACGGGTTCGTGGCCGAATGCCGCGCGCTCGACCTGCCGGTTCAGGGGCTGATGTGCATCCCGCCGGTGGACGAAGAACCAAGCCTGCATTTCGCGCTTCTGGCGAAAATGGCGGCGCGCAACGGGCTAAAGGGGCTGTCGATGGGCATGAGCAGCGATTTCGAACGTGCCATCGCGCAGGGCGCCACACATATTCGGGTCGGGTCTGCGATCTTTGGCGAGCGGGATTACGGCTGAAGTCACATTAACTTTCGTTTGTCAGGATGGGCGCAGCAGGCTACGCTTTTTGTGTTGCGACTGTCTGAACTGGAGATTGAAAATGCGCCTTTTATCGCTTTCACTTGCCGCGCTTGCGCTGTCCGCAACTACGGCGGCGGCAGAGTTCACGATTTCTTTTGAATGGGGCGATATCCCCGCTTGCCGCTCTGGAAATCCCAACACGGTCGGAAGCCCCGCCTTTGTTCTGCGCGGGGTCCCGGCTGGTACCACGTCAATCGAGTTTGCGCTCAAGGATCGCGATGCGCCAAATTACAATCACGGCGGCGGACGGTTGAAAATCGGCAGCGATGGGCAATTGCCGTTCGGCGCTTTCAAATACAAGAGCCCATGCCCGCCGGGCGGGGTGCACACCTATGTCTGGACCGCGACGGCGCGGGCCAACAAAAAGGTTCTGGCGCGCGCCACTGCAAGCCGCAAATATCCCGAGTAAGCCTAGCGCGACCGCACAATCAGCCGCGCACCAAAGGTGATCTGGCCTGCGATTTGGAGCAGGTGATCGGGGCGCAGCCCGATGCAGCCTGCCGTGGGATAGCCCGGACGCCGCCAGCGGTGGATGAAAATGCAGGACCCGCGCCCACGCTCGGCCTGCGGCCAGTTCCAATCGGTGATCAGCACCAGATCATAGAGCGGATCGGCGCGGCGCAGCGCCTCGTGGCTATGCAGATAGGGCGCGCGCACCATGAGGTTGTAATCCTCATGCTCTGGATCATCCGACCACAGATCACCGGGGCGGATCGGCACCGCCCAATCGCTGGGCCGCGCCATGCGGTCAGGGCGATAGAGCAGGCCCACGATGCGATGCACGCCTACGGGCGTCGCCCCGTCGCCTTCGCGCTTGCATGCCGATATCCCACCGCGCCCGATGGTGCAGGGATAGCGGCGCCCGCGAAACCGCAGGCCAAGTCGGGTGAGAACCAGATCGTCGGGTGTCATGTGCCCTGTTCTGCCCTATCGGCCGAGGCCAGAAAAGCATGATTCGCAGGCATGGGTTTCTTCTTGGCAAAATACCCGAACTCCACCACGTCGGCGGCACCGCAGATGGTGGCAAGGCGCGCGCCCTGTCTCTATAGTGACGTGAGGGCAAAGGGGGAATGGACCGTGCGACATGTGATTGGACTGATCGGAGCATTGTTGATCCTTGGCTCCGCCCCGGCGCAGGCGGAGCGTGCAACGCTCCACGCGCATGTCTTTGGCAATTCTCTCGTGCATCACCTCAGCGACGATCCGGCCACGAATGTGCCCTATTGGCTGGCGCGGCTGGCGCAGGCGGGGGGGCGCGATCTGGCCCTTTCGGGGCAATGGGGGTTTCTGCGTGATTTCGCGACCAAAGGTGTTGCGCCCAACTGGTCGTTTGACGGTGTGGGCGTGCGGCGAGGGGCGGCGGATACCGTTCTCATCACCCCTGCGAATTTCATTCAAGGTCAAGCGCCGGATGCACCGTTTGAGGGCGACAATCCGGGTCGCGCCAGCCCGGTTTCGGTGACGCTTGACGTGATCGACCAAGCGACCGGCGATTGGCCCGGCGCGCGGGTGCTGATCTATGAGGGATGGCCCGATATGGGCGCCTTCACCCGAGGCTTTCCGCCCTCGGCCCGAAATCTGCGGCGCTGGCATGGCTATGCGCTGAGCGAATATCACGACTGGTTTCGCGATTATGTGGCCGCTTTGCAGGCGGCGCGGCCAGAGGTGGACATCACGCTCTTGCCTGTCTCGTCCGTGCTCACGGGGTTGCAAACCGGCGTTCTGGAGGATGTGCCTGTCGAGGCGCTCTATTCGGACGACGCGCCGCATGGCACCGCGACCCTCTATTTTCTGGCCGCTCTGGTCACCTATAGCGCGCTCTATGAGACCTCCGCGCCGGTGGCGTTTGAATTGCCCGCACGCCTGCATCCGCAGGTGCGTGACCAATACGCTCGGCTTATTGAGGAGGTGGCGCAGGGTTTGGGGCTGCGCGATGAGGCGCGGACCGCAAAGCCGGTGCAGACCGTGCAACAGACCGATGCCGCACCCGGCGTGGGGTTGGCCAATCCCAGCCTCGGCATAGGGTTGAACGGGATTGCCGATTGGTCGAGCCAGCATCCGTTCGTCGATGTGATGAAAACCGCGCGCCCTTGGATTGGGCATACAGCAAAGGATTGGGGGGCGTATTCGACCGAAGCCTTGCGGGCCGGGGGTTATCTTGATGAATTTGGCTGGCCGCTGGCGCTGCCGGATGGGGCCAAGGCGCTGGAGGCGTTCATCCTGACCGATCAGCCCGAGGGGGCCACGCATCTGACTGGCCGCTATGTGCTGCGCTACACTGGCAAGGGCGTGATCCGCGTCGTCGGGCGCGCCGACAATGTGCGCTATGATTACAGCAAGCGCGAGGTGCGGTTTGATGTGATGCCCGGCGCGGGACCGGTCGCGCTCACCCTGCTTGAGACCCAGCCGGGCAACCCATTGCGCGACATAACCATCGTGCGCGAGGATCAGCTGGCCCTGCACGAGTTGGGGGTGATTTTTAACCCGCTCTGGATCGAAAAGATCGCCGATCTGCGGGTGATCCGGTTCATGGACTGGATGTTCACCAATGGCGCAACACAGACGGGCTGGGCGGATCGTCCGGTGCAGCAGGACGCCAGCTATGTCTGGCGCGGCGTGCCGGTCGAGGTGATGGTTGATCTCGCCAATCAGATCGGGGCCGACCCTTGGGTGAACATGCCGCATGCCGGGAACGACGCCTATTTCCGGGGCTTTGCCACCTATATGCGTGACCATCTCGATCCCGGTTTGCACGCGCATGTCGAATATTCCAATGAGATCTGGAATTTCATGTTCCCCCAGACGGTCTGGGCGCGGGATCAGGCGCTGGCGCTTTGGGGCGAGGCGGCAGGCGATGATGCATGGATGCAGTTTGCCGGGCTGCGTGCGGCGCAGATGGCCGATATCTGGCGCGCGATCTATGCCGGGCAAGACGACCGCTTGCAGATCGTCATCGGAACACATACCGGCTGGCCGGGATTGGAAGAGCCGCTGCTGATGGCCCCATTGGCACTGGAGCATGGACAACTGACAGAGCCCCCCGTGACGCGGTTTGATGCCTACGGCGTGACCGGCTATTTCGGCTATGAGCTGGGCAGCGAAGATCAGGCGCGCGCGGTGCTGGCGTGGATCGCCGCGAGCGAGGCCGTGGCCCGCGCCAAGGCGGTCGAGACCGGGGCAGACCCCGAGGCCTATGTGGCCGCACATGGGCATGATCTGGCCTATGATCTGGCCGCAGAGGCGTTGCGTCAGGGATCACTGGGCGAGTTGCTGCGCGACACCCTGCCCTATCACGCGCAGGTCGCGGCACGGCACGGCCTGCGATTGGTGATGTATGAGGGCGGCACGCATGTGGTTGGGCAGGGTGCGGTGGTCGAGAATGACGCGCTGACCGATTTCTTTGTCGGGTTCAATTACAGCCCACAGATGGGGGCGCTCTATGATGCGCTGATGACCGGCTGGACGGCGGCGGGCGGCACACTCTTTAATGCGTTTGTCGATGTGGCGGCCCCGTCGAAATGGGGCAGTTGGGGCGCGTTGCGGTATTTGAACGACAGCACCGCGCGTTGGGATGCGCTGATGCGCGCCAATGCGGTCGCGCCGACGTGGGATGGCACGCGCGACACCGATGTATTTTTGCAGGGTGTGACACTGCGGGCAGCCCCCGGTGGCGCCCGGCTCGATGGCACGGCCAAGGCCGATATTCTGTTGGGGGATGCCGGCGATGACGTTCTCATAGGGCATGGCGGCAATGACCGGATGCACGGCGGCGGGGGCCGTGATCTGGCAATCCTGCCGGGAGCGCGGGACGCGTATGGAATCGGGCGCGACGGCGTGCGGGTGATCTTGGAGGGGCCACAGGGCGCGGTTACGCTGGTCGATGTCGAGGCGGTGGAATTTGCCGCCACACCCGGTCAGGCCGTGGCGCTCAGCGATCTGATGTAGGCGCGAGATTGGCGGCCCGCATCCCCCGGAGAAATCCCAGAACCTCTTCCGCGACCACCTTTGAATGGCTGATCGGCCCCATATGCCCGGCCCCTTGGACACTCACGCGGCGGGCGTTTGGCAAGCGCGCCGCCAGTCCGGCGTTGATCACGCCGATGATCTCGGGTGAGGTGCTGCCCTCCATCAAGAGCGTCGGCGCGCCGATCCTCTCCAACGCGCCGCTGGCCAGCATCCCGCCTGCATCCCCGTAGAGCGCAGGGTTCGCCGCCTCGATCAGCGGCATTTGCGCCGCCATGGCGCGGCGGGCGGCCTCGGGCAGAACCGTCCATCCGCGCCGATCGCCCCAGACATGGGTGAACCCCACTGCTGCGCGGTAAAAATCACCTGCCGCCATGCCTGCACCATATTCCGCCATTTCGGCCTCATGGCCTGCGCGCACGTCAGGGCGATCGTGCAGGGCGACGGCAAAAAACACCGGTTCATAGAGAATCAGGGACCGCACCAGTTCGGGATGCTCAACCGCCAGCCGCAGCGCCACCGTCGCCCCAAAGGAATGACCGATGATATCGGTGGGCGCGTCCAGAAAATCCGCCGCCATTGCGGTGCTGACCGCCTGAATCTCGCCCTGCCCTTGCCATGCGCCGCTGTGCCCGTGTCCCGGCAGATCGAACGCGGTCAAACGCAATGCGTCCCCAAGCGCGCGTGCCAAGGGCCCCCAACTGCCGGAATGGGCCAGCGAGCAATGAATGGCCAGCGCCCGGCGCGACCCCGTGCCTATTTCTGTCCAATGGGTGGGAAATCCCCCCCGGATGTCCTGCGGCATCGGATCAGAGCTTGCCCGCCAGATGCAGGTCGAGATCCTCAAGCCGGTCCTGACCCCAGAAATTCTGGCCGCTATCCACCACATAGAAAGGCGCACCAAAGACGCCCGCCGCCACCGCCTGTTCAAGATTGGAGGCATAGGTTTCCGCACCGCTGAGCAGCCCCTTGTCCGCCAGCGCCGGATCAAATCCGGCACGGCTCAGGCAATCTCGGATCACCTCGTCCTCGGCGATGTTGCGCTCTTCCGCCCAGCAGGCGCGCAGAATGGATTGCACCAACGCCCCCAGATCGCCGCCGCCTGCCGCCTGTGCCGCGATGATGGCATAGGACGAGGGGGCCGGGTTGGTCGGCCAAAAGGCAGGCTTCAATGTCAGGGCCATACCGCGCTTTTTCGCCTGACGCGGCAATTCCTGATTGCGATAGGCCGTGCGCGACGGATGCCGGTCCGCCGGTGCGGCCCCCCCCGTGCGCGCAAAAAGCGCCATGATATCGAGCGGTTTATAGGTGATGCTCGCGCCGTGCCGCGCGGCGATCTCTTCTAATCCCGCACCCGCGAGATAGGCATAGGGGGAGAGGGTCGAGAAATAATAGTCAATATGGGGCATTTCTGCACGTTCCCTTGCTGCATCACTTTGCCTGAGCATGACCACATGCTAAGCGGTGTCAACATCACGAATCTGTCATATTGCACAGCCGGGGACACATAATGCCAGCCACATCGCAACCGAAGCTCATTTCGGGCAATGCCAACCTGCCGCTTGCCACGGCCATTGCCCGTCGAATGTCGATGCATCGTGGCGTCAACGTGGGGTTGGTGGATGCGCGGGTCGAGCGCTTCAACGATCAGGAAATCTTTGTCGAGGTTTATGAGAACGTGCGCGGCGAGGACATGTTTATTATCCAGCCTACGTCGAACCCGGCCAATGACAACCTGATGGAACTCTTGATCATGGCCGACGCGCTGCGCCGGTCCTCAGCGGCGCGCATCACTGCCGTGATCCCCTATTTCGGCTATGCGCGGCAGGATCGCCGCTCCAAGGCGCGGACACCGATTTCGGCCAAGCTTGTTGCCAACATGATCGTCGAGGCCGGGGTCGAGCGGGTGCTGACCATGGATCTGCATGCCGCCCAGATTCAGGGCTTTTTCGACATTCCAGTGGACAACCTTTACGCCTCACCGATTTTTGCGCTGGATATCATGACGCAATTCAAGGGCTGCATACAGGATGTGATGGTGGTCTCGCCCGACGTGGGCGGGGTGGCGCGGGCCCGCGAACTGGCCAAGCGGATCACCGCCCCCCTGTCGATCGTCGATAAGCGCCGGGAAAAAGCAGGCGAGGTCGCCGAGATGACCGTGATCGGCGATGTCACAGATAAAATCTGCATCATCGTCGATGACATGTGTGACACTGCCGGCACCATGTGCAAGGCCGCTGAGGTGCTGCTGGAAAACGGCGCACGCGAGGTGCATGCCTATACCACCCATGGCGTGATGTCCGGCCCGGCGGTCGAGCGGATCACCAAATCCGTGCTGAAATCCATGGTGATCACCGATACGATCCTGCCCACCGATGCGGTGCGCGCGACCCCGAATATCCGCATCATCCCCACGGCCCCGGTCTTTGCCCAGGCGATCCTCAACATCTGGAACGGCACCAGCGTGTCGTCGCTGTTTGACACGCCGACGCTGGAGCCGGTCTATGAGGGCCAGTTTGGCGGCTAAGGGCACACCCGTGCCGCATTCGGTTTCATGATCGGGTATGGAACCCTGGATCCTCATTTCAATCGCAGCGGCAGCGTTTCAGACGCTGCGCTTCATGCTGCAAAAGCACCTCAGCATGGGGGCGCTCAGTGCGGGCGGGGCGACGCTGGCGCGGTTCTTTTATTCCGCGCCTTTCGTTGTGGCGCTGTCGCTGGGGTATCTGGCGGCGACGGATGCCGTTTGGCCGGGCTACACCCCGCTCTTTTGGGCCTATGCCGTGGCGGGCGGGCTCGCACAAATACTCGCGACATGGTGCGTGGTGGCCCTCTTTGCCGAGCGTAATTTCGCGGTGGGCATCACCTTCAAGAAAACCGAAGTGGTGCAAACCGCCCTCGTGGGCCTCGTCATCCTTGGCGACCGGATCACGTGGCTGGGGCTTGGTGCGATCCTCTTGGGGCTGATCGGGGTGCTGATCCTGTCGGACATGCCGGGGCTTGAGGGCCGCTGGTGGCGGCGCTTGGGCAATCGCGCGGCGGCGCTTGGGCTGGCGTCGGGGGCGTTCTTTGCGATCTCGGCAGTGGGCTATCGTGGTGCAACACTGGAAATTGCCAGCGAGGACGCGCTCTTGCGCGCGGGTCTGTCGCTGATGGTGGTGACAGTGATGCAGGCGGCAGCACTCACGCTGTGGCTGATGTGGCGCGAACCCGGACAGGTCGGGCGCGTCGTCGCAGCGCGGCGCACGGCGGTCTGGATGGGATTGACCGGCATGGCCGGAAGCCTGTGCTGGTTCACGGCCTTTACCCTGCAAAATGCGGCGATGGTCTTTGCGGTGGGTCAGGTTGAGGTGATCTTTTCGCTCTTCGCTTCAGTTTTGTTCTTTGGCGAGCGCATTACCCGGCGCGAGGGCTGGGGGATTGCGTTGATCACCCTGTCGGTGATGGCGGTGGTGGCGCTCAGGTAGGGGACGGCTCAGCCGCGCGGGGCGCGCGCAGCATCCCCCTTCACCCGGCCGCCGCCCCCTTGAGCCGCAAAAACAGGCTCTCCTCGTCGTCGTTGCGAAAGAAGGGCACCGAGGCTGGCGGGTTGCGGTCATGCGCACGCGCCGTGACCTCGGCCAAAACCACCTCGGTGATGAAGGGCAGATCAAAGCGGCGGGCATCCTCCAGCGGAATCCACTGCAAATGGCTCAATTCTTCGCAGGCGGCAGAGAAATCATCCAGATCGCCCGCCAGCGCCTCGGCATGCACGAGAAAGAACCGCGCATCAAACCGGCGTGGGCGTCCCGGCGGGGTGATGGCGCGAAACACGAATTGCAAAGGATCAGCCACCGGCACCAGACCACGCGCGGCAAAACCCGCCCAATCGCCGGGCACCGCATTCGGCCACGCACCGGGCATACCAAGCGCCAGCCCGGTTTCTTCCCACAGCTCGCGGATTGCCGCCGCAGCCAGCGCATGGCTCAGATCGCGGTCACAATCCTCCGTCAGACGTTCGGCACAGAGCGGCGGCAGCGGACGCCCCAGCGGAATATCCGCATCCCCCGCATCCACCGCCCCACCGGGAAAGACAAATTTGTTGGGCATGAACGCCGCGGTCGCCCCGCGCTGTCCCATCAGGACATGCGGGCGCTCCGGATCACGCAAAACGATCACGGTCGCGGCGTCGCGTATGGCGGTTTTGTCGATTGCGGTCATGCCTGCCCCCTTAACGGCGAGGCTATTGGCTCTGTTCGAACCCATGCATCAACCGCGCCCATTGAAAGGCCACGATAGCCCCCTTCAACCGAGGCAGAAGGTAGAGCGACAGTGCGATGGTGCCAATAGCGAATATGGTGAACAGCACCAGCGGTTCAGGCCGCCATTGCACAAAGGCGATATGCAGAAGCGGCGCCATCAGATGCCCGACGATCAGAATCGTAAGATAGGCCGGTCCATCATCGGCGCGCGCATGGCTCAGGTCCTCGCGGCACACCGGGCAGGTGTCGCGCAGCTTGAGATAGCTGCTGAGGATCGGACCACTCCCACATTTGGGACATTTACGAGAAAATCCCCGGCGCAACGCAGGCCAAAGGGCTCGGTCAGACTGAACAGCGGTAGAATCGAGCATAGGGCGCCTCTTATTGCGTTTGCGCAAACATCGCACATCGGCGGTCTAACCGAAAGACGACCGACCGTCCTTGCGGCGCGATGTCGCAAAGATGGTTCCCATCTGCAAATATTTTCACCATCCGCG
The DNA here is from genome assembly GCF_048262375.1 of Roseovarius sp. Taxonomy (GTDB): domain Bacteria; phylum Pseudomonadota; class Alphaproteobacteria; order Rhodobacterales; family Rhodobacteraceae; genus Roseovarius. Next base: position 37,202 of record NZ_JBLXFE010000001.1, on the reverse strand, counting down.
ACGGAGCCGCCCGAGACCTGCGTTAGAGCCCTCAGAAACGCCGCGATGACCGGGGCGCTTCGCGAAATGCCACAACGATCCCTGAGGGAGATTAGACTATGAACAAGACCGTTTTGATGCTGGGTCTGACGACCGCGATTCTGGCCGGTGGGCTGAGTATGGCACAGGCCGATAGCCGTATGGGAAAAATGGGTATGGGTATGGGCAAAGGCATGGGCATGCAGCACAGCTTTGAGGATCTGGATGCCGACGGCGACGGCAAGATTACCCCGGAGGAAATGACCGCCCAAATGCAGGCGCGTTTCGAGGGGGCCGATACCGATGGCGACGGGGCCCTGTCCAAAGACGAGCTGGTTGCGCGCATGATCGAGCGTCAGGCCGAGCGCATGGCCGCCTATGCCGATCACATGATCGAGCGGCACGACGCCAATAGCGATGGCAAGCTCACCTCGGATGAAATGCAGGCCCGCCACAAGGGCAACATCTTTGACAGGATGGACACCGATGGCGACGGCGCGATTTCCAAGGAAGAATTTGCCGAGATGCGCGGTCAGCATGGCCAGCATGGCCAGCATCACGGCAAGATGATAGACAACAAGGCAAGCGAGTAACAAGGGGCGGCGCGGGCATGGCCCCGCGCCGGGCCTCTGGTCAGAGGCCCGTCTGAAGGATACGCTTGAGGGCGATGCGCATGCCATTCGACGCCATGGAGGAACTTCCCGACGACGCGCTTTTGGCGCGCTTCGCTGGCGGCGATGCCATGGCCGCGCGTGTCCTGACCCTGCGACTCACGCCGCGCGTTCTGGCGCATGCCTACCGCCTGCTTGGCAGCAGGGCCGAGGCCGAGGATATCGCGCAAGAGGCGATGCTCCGGCTCTGGCGACAGGCCCCTGACTGGCGCAGCGGCGAGGCCAAGGTCAGCACATGGCTCTACCGGGTGGTGGCCAATCTGTGCATTGATCGCCGCCGCCGAACGCGCGGCGGCTCGGTGCCGCTCGATGCCATCCCCGAACCCGAAGATGGGCAGGCCAGCGCCGCCGACCGGATGCAGGAACGCGCCCGCGCCGACGCACTGCAATCCGCACTGGATCAGTTGCCGGAACGGCAGCGTCAGGCGGTGGTGCTGCGGCATATCGAAGGGCTGGCGAACCCCGAGATCGCCGAAATCATGGACGTGACCGTTGAAGCGGTCGAGAGTCTGACCTCGCGTGGAAAACGCGCGCTCAGCGCGCAGCTTGCGGGACGACAAGAGGAGTTGGGATATGCCGATGAGCGATAAGGACAAGGATGTCACAGGGTTGGAGGCGTTCTTTGACGCCGCCCGCACCCATGCGCCCGCGCCATCGGCGGATCTGATGGCCCGCGTGCTGAACGGTGCAGAGGCGGAACAGGCCCGGCTGCGCCGCCGCGCGCAGGTTGCGGACGCAACGCCGCAATCCGGCCTTTTGGAGCAAATTTATCGCCTTTTGGGCGGCTGGCCCGCCATGGCGGGGCTCACGACGGCGGCGCTTACCGGTATATGGATCGGCACCGGTCTGCCTGAGGGGCTGTTGGCTGGCGGTGCAGAGGCGGCCTATCTGGTCGATATCGCACCGGACGCGGTGTTTGAACTGGCGGGGGATTTCTGATGGCTGAGCAACATGACACCGCGGGTCAGATGACGCCTTGGGTACGGGCGCTTCTGGTGGTCTCTCTGGCGCTCAACCTTGCGGTTGCAGGGCTGGCGGCGGGCTGGGCGTTGCGGCATAGCGGCAATTACTCCGGGCATCACCCATCCCGCCTTGATATGGTGGGGGGACCGCTCACGCGCGCGCTGTCCGATGAGGACCGTCAAAAGATCAGCCGCGCCATGCGTGCGGCATGGCGTGCGCACGCGGGCACCGGCCCCAGCATCGGGGACAGCTTTGACGCGTTGGTGATAGATCTGCGCGCCGTGCCGTTTGATGCCGACCGGGTCGCCGCGCAAATGCGCGCCCAGCGCGACGGCTTTGCCGCCCGTTTCGAGATGGGACAAGTCGCGCTGATGGCGCATCTCGCCCAGATGAGCAACGCCGAACGCGCCGCCTATGCCGACCGGCTTGAGGCGCAGATCGCTGACTACCGCGCCATGCGCGCGCAACATCGCCGGGACTGACGCCGCTCACCCCCGCCGCAACGCGCGCGGCGTGGTGCCATACTGCCGCCGCAGCGCACGGGTCATTGCCGCCGGGGATTCATAGCCTGAGCGCAGCGCGATTTCAGCCATGCCAAGGCGTGTATTCTCCACCAGCTTGCGCGCCGCCGCCAGCCGCAGATGGCGGTACACCGCGCCGGGGGGCGCACCCAGCCCCGCCCGAAACCGTCGGTCCAGCGTGCGCGGCTGACACGACAACCGCCGCGCCAGATCCGCCAGCGACAGCGGCCGTTCAACGTGATCGCGCATGAGCGCCAGCGCCCGGCGCAACAGCGGATCCCCCACCGCCTCGCCGTCGCGCGCCGGGGCCAAGGGCGGATCGCCATGCAAAAACAGCGCCTCAACATCCAGCCGCACCGCCACGCCAAGATGATCACTGATCAACCCCAGCGTCAGATCAAGCGCCGACATCGCCCCGGCACAGGTCATACGCGGCCCGTCGCGCAGCACCCGCGCACGCTCGGGCGTGACCGCCAGAAACCGCTCGGTAAAGGTATCAAGCAGGTCCCAATGCACCGTTGCGCGCCGCCCGTCCAAGAGCCCCGCCGACGCCAAGAGCCACGGCCCTGCATCCAGCCCCACCGTTACCCCCGCCCGTCGCGCCGCCGCCTGAAGCGCGCGCCGCGTGGCGGCAGTGTCATGCCGGTCGTGGTCATAGCTGGCCAGCACAAAGAGGTAATCACAGGCCGTCAGCGCCTTCAGCCCGCCATGCGCCAAGACTTCGATTCCACTGGAAGAGCGCGCAGGCGCACCGTCCAGTGTCAGGATCTGCCAGTCAAATCCGCGCCGGGGCGCCAACGTGTTTGCGGCACGCAAAGGCTCCAGGCAATTCGCAAGGCAGAGGTTCGAGAACCTGTCAAAGAGCAGGAGTGCGATGCGCGTCGGCGCGTGCGGTGATTTTGTCCATTCCGGCATGATTTTTGTCTGATACCGCAAAATCAAATGCCACACCAGCACGATAGGCTGATCCCAGCACGCAAACCGGAGGATGCCATGCCGCTCACCATGAACCGCGAGGTTTTCATCACCTGTGCCGTCACCGGATCCGGCGCCACACAAGACAAAAGCCCGCATGTCCCGCGCTCACCCAAAGAGATTGCCGAGAGCGCGATTGCCGCCGCGCAGGCCGGGGCGGCGGTGGTGCATTGCCACGTCCGCGACCCCGAAACCGGCACGCCGTCGCGCGATCCCAAACTCTATCGCGAACTCACCGACCGCATCCGCGACAGCGCCACCGATGTTGTCCTCAACCTGACGGCGGGCATGGGCGGTGACATGATCTTTGGCGGGGTGGAATCCCCCCTGCCCCTCTCGAGCAAAGGCACCGACATGGCCGGGGCAACAGAGCGCGTCGCGCATGTGGCCGAATGCCTGCCCGAGATTTGCACGCTCGACTGCGGCACGATGAATTTCGCCGAGGCCGATTATGTCATGACCAACACCCCCGGCATGTTGCAGGCCATGGGCCGGATGATGACCGAATTGGGCGTAAAGCCGGAGATCGAGGCGTTTGACACCGGTCACCTCTGGTATGCCAAGCAACTGGTCAAAGATGGCATTCTGGAACCCGATGCGCTGGTGCAGCTTTGCATGGGCGTGCCGTGGGGCGCGCCCGATGATCTCAACACCTTCATGGCGATGGTCAATAATGTGCCTGACAACTGGACCTTTTCCGCCTTCGCGCTTGGCCGCCACCAGATGCCTTATGTCGCCGCCTCGGTGCTGGCGGGCGGGCATGTCCGGGTGGGGCTTGAGGATAATCTTCTGCTGGATCGCGGCGTATTGGCCACCAATGCGCAATTGGTGGATCGCGCAAAGGGCATTATCGAAGGGCTTGGCGCACGGCTGATGACCCCTGCGGAAGTGCGCCAGAAACTGCACCTGACCAAACGGGCCCCGCGCGGATGAGCCAACGCATTGTGATCACCGGCGGCGCGTCGGGGATCGGGCGCAGGCTCGCTGAGCGCTTTGCCGCGCGCGGCGACCGGGTGGCAATTTGCGATGCCGATGGCGATGCTGTGGCCCGGATGCAGGCGGATCACCCTTTGATGATAGCCCGTCAGGCCGATGTGACCGACGAGGCGCAGATGACCGCGTTTCTGGGACAGGTCGAGGCCGAATGGGGCGGTGCCGATGTGCTCTGCGCCAATGCTGGCACTGGCGGCCCCGCGGGCCGGATCGAAGACCTGGATTATGCCGAGTGGCAGGCCTGCGTCGGCGTCAATCTCTTTGGCACCTTCCTCGCCTGCCGTTGGGCGGCGCGGGTGATGCGGGCGCAGGGCGCGGGGCTGATCCTGCTGACCACCTCCACCTCAGGCCTGCACGGCGTGCCCTATCGCACGCCCTATGTCGCGGCCAAATGGGGGCTGGTGGGACTGACCAAGACCCTCGCGATGGAGCTTGGCCCCGCCGGTGTGCGCGTCAACGCAATTGCCCCCGGCGCGGTCGAGGGCGCGCGGATGGAGCGCGTGGTAGAAATGGAGGCCCGCGCCTCGGGCCGGACCGAGGATGAGGTGCGCACGCTCTATGCACGCGGCACCAGCCTGCGCACATGGGTCACAGCGGATGATTTGGCGGATATGGCGCTGTTCCTCGCCTCGCCCGCCGCAAGCAAGGTTACGGGCCAGATTTTGGCCGTGGACGGACATACGGAGAGCATGGTGTAATGACGAAAACAGCAGCAATCATTGGCGGTGGCGTGATCGGCGGTGGCTGGGCCGCGCGGTTCCTTCTCAATGGCTGGGATGTACGGGTGTTCGACCCCGACCCAGAGGCAGAACGCAATATCGGCGAGGTGCTGGCCAATGCGCGCCACGCCCTGCCGATGCTCTATGATGTGGCCTTGCCTGACGAAGGGCAGCTTAGCTTTCACCCCACCATGTCCGAGACCGTCGCCGGGGCAGAGTGGATTCAGGAAAGCGTGCCCGAGAGGTTGGAGCTAAAGCGCAAAGTGTTCCAAACCCTTCAAGAGCATTGCGACCCAACCGCGATCATCGGCTCATCGACCTCTGGCTTTAAACCTTCGGAATTGCAGGGCTGCGCCAGCCGTCCCGAACAGATCGTCGTCACCCATCCGTTCAACCCGGTCTACCTCTTGCCGCTGATCGAACTGGTGACAACCGAGAAAAACAGCCCCGCCCTTATCACCCGCGCCAAGGATATCCTCACCTCTCTCGGCCAATTTCCCCTGCATGTGCAAAAGGAAATCGACGCCCATATCGCGGATCGTTTCCTCGAGGCCGTGTGGCGCGAAGCGCTCTGGCTGATCAAGGACGGCATCGCCACGACCGAGGAAATCGACAACGCCATCCGCTACGGCTTTGGCCTGCGTTGGGGGCAGATGGGCCTGTTCGAAACCTACCGCATCGCGGGCGGCGAGGCGGGCATGCGGCATTTCATCGACCAGTTCGGCCCCTGCCTCTCTTGGCCTTGGACCAAGCTGATGGATGTGCCGGAATTGACCGATGAACTGGCGCAGATGATCGCCGATCAATCGGATGCGCAATCCGGCCACCTCAGCATCCGCGCACTGGAACGTAAACGCGACAATAACCTCATCGCCATGATGCGCGCGCTGCGCCAGCAGGGCAATGCGGCGGGGCGGCTGATCAACGAACATCAGGCGAGCCTCAAAACAGCACTCACCGACGGGCCACCGATCATCAGCGCCCGCCGCGTCATCCCCGCCGACTGGACCGATTACAACGGCCATATGAACGAAGGCCGTTTTGGCCAGCTCTTCAGCGATGCCGCCGACGCGGTGATGACCCATGTCGGCGCCGATGCCGATTATATCGCGGGCGGGCTCAGCTATTTCACCGTCGAGAACACCATCAGCTTTCTGGCCGAGGCCCATGCCGGCGAACCTGTCCGCGTCGAGACACGCGTGACCCAAGGCGAGGGCAAGAAACTACGCTGTTTCCACGAAATGCGGCGCGAGAGCGATGCTGAGCTTTTGGCGACCTCGGATCAGTTCATGCTGCATGTCGATCTCAAAACCCGCAAATCCTGCGAGCCGCGCGCCGATGTTCTGGCCCGGGTCGAGGCATTGGCGCAACTGCACAAGGAGGCATGAGATGCATTTCAGCCTGACCGACGAACAGGAAATGATCGTCTCGACCGTGCGCAGCTTTGTCGAGAATGAAATTTACCCCCACGAGACACTGGTCGAGCGTACCGGCGAAGTGCCCCCCGAGGTGGCCCAGGCCATCAAGCAAAAAACCATCGACCTCGGGTTTTACGCCTGCAACTTTCCCGAAGACGTCGGTGGCGCGGGGCTGTCCCATCTCGAATTCGCGCTGGTCGAGCGCGAATTGGGGCGTGGCTCCATGGCGCTCACGCATTTCTTTGGCCGCCCGCAGAACATCCTGATGGCCTGCAAGGGCGAACAGATCGAGCGCTACCTGCACCCTGCGGTGCGCGGCGAACGGATGGATGCGCTCGCCATGACCGAACCGGGGGCGGGATCTGACGTGCGCGGCATGAAATGCTCGGCACGGCGCGAGGGCGGCGACTGGATCCTGAACGGCACCAAACATTTCACCTCGGGCGCCGATCACGCCGATTTCGTCATCGTCTTTGTCGCCACCGGCGAAGATCAGACCGACAAAGGCCCGAAAAAGCGTATCACCACCTTCCTCGTGGATCGCGGCACGCCCGGTTTTACCATCCGCCACGGCTATAACTCGGTCAGCCATCGCGGCTACAAGAACATGGTACTGGAATTCGACGATTGCCGCCTGCCCGACGCGCAGGTGCTGGGCGAGGTTGACGGCGGTTTCGCGGTGATGAACGAATGGCTCTACGCCACCCGCATCACCGTGGCCACCATGGCGGTGGGCCGGGCGCGCCGCTGCTTTGACCACGCGCTCAGCTACGCCGCCGAGCGCGAACAATTCGGTCAGGCGATTGGCAAGTTTCAGGGCGTCAGCTTTCAACTGGCCGACATGATCACCGAAATCGACGCCGCCGACCTCTTGACGCTCAACGCCGCGTGGCGGCTGGATCAGGGCCTGCCTGCCAATCGCGAAATCGCCAGCGCCAAGCTCTATGCCTCCGAAATGCTGGCGCGCGTCACCGATGCAACGCTGCAAATCCATGGCGGCATGGGGCTGATGGACGACCTGCCGATTGAACGATTCTGGCGCGATGCCCGCGTTGAACGCATCTGGGACGGCACGTCGGAGATCCAGCGCCATATCATCAGCCGCGAGATGCTGCGGCCTCTGGGGGCGTAATGACACCGCCGCCCGCGCCCCGCCTGAGGACCCGGTTGGGGGCGCTGCCCCCAAACCCCCGAAGTATTTCTGGCCAGATGAAACAGGTGCACCCCCCGCCCGATCAGAGCAGGGGGCTTCACCTGGCGCGGTCATCGGCTCCCCAGCCTGTACCGCAGTCTCAGACTCTCAGAAAATGGTTAAGCAACCGTTTCATCTGGCCAGAAATACCTCGGGGTGAATGGCCCGCAGGGCCAGAGGGGCAGCGCCCCTCCGATTTCCTCTCTCAAAGTGTCCAGTCATGACCCAAGATCTCTCTCGCTTGCTGCGCCCCGCCTCCATCGCCGTGATCGGTGGTGGCACATGGTGCGCCAATCTCATGCGCCAATGCGCACGCATGGGCTTTGTCGGGCCGGTCTGGCCGGTGCATCCCACCAAGTCAGAAATCGGCGGTGCGCGCACCTATGCGTCGCTTGACGCCCTGCCCGGCGCGCCCGATGCCGTCTTTGTCGGCGTCAACCGCGAGGCGACCATCACCACCATCGCGCAGCTTCGAGACATGGGTGCGGGCGGCGCTGTCTGCTTTGCCGCAGGCTTTCTCGAAGCCGAGGCCGAACTGGGCGACGGAGCGCAGATGCAGGCGCGGCTTCTCAAGGCGGCGGGCGAGATGCCCATCATCGGTCCCAATTGCTATGGCTTCGTCAATTATCTCGATGGTGCACTGCTCTGGCCCGATCAGCATGGCGGTCGGCGCTGCGCGGCGGGCGTGGCGATCCTTACCCAAAGCTCGAACATCGCCATCAACCTCAGCATGCAGGCACGTGGCCTGCCCATCGCCTATCTGATGACTGCGGGCAATCAGGCGCAGCTTGGTCTTTCGGACCTTGGTCGCGCGCTTCTGGAGGATCCGCGCGTCACCGCGCTTGGCCTGCATATCGAAGGGGTGGGCGATCTGCGCGCCTTCGAAGCACTGGCAGATGCGGCGCGCGCGACGGGCAAACCCATCGTCGCCCTCAAATCCGGCCGCTCAGAGCAGGCGCGCGCCGCCACGCAATCGCACACCGCCTCGCTGGCGGGCAGCGGCGCGGGGGCAGCGGCGCTGCTGGCGCGGCTGGGTATCGCGCAGGTGACATCGCTGCCGCAACTGCTGGAGACCCTCAAGCTTTTGCATTTCGCAGGCCCCCTGCCCGGACATGCCGTGGCCTCGATTTCCTGCTCGGGCGGCGAGGCCAGTCTGATGGCCGACACCGCGCTTGACCATGACATTACTCTGCCGCCGCTCACGATCGCACAGGCCAGCGCCCTGCGCGCGGCCCTCGGGCCACGGGTGGCGCTGGCCAATCCGCTGGACTACCACACCTTCATCTGGGGCGACGTGCCCGCCATGGCCGACACGTTCAGCGCCGCGCTGGATGGGCCTGCGGATATCGGCGTTCTGATCGCCGATTTCCCGCGCGCCGACCGCTGCGACGCCTCTGCGTGGGAATGTATTTTCGAGGCGGGCGCCGAGGCGCAGCGCCGGGTAGGCAAGCCGCTGGCCCTCATCGCCACATTGCCCGATTGCCTGCCCGAGGCCATGGCAGAGCGCGCCATCGCAAACGGGTTGATCCCGCTGGCGGGGCTCGATGACGGCCTTGCCGCCATCGCCCGCGCGGCATGGTTGGGAGAGGCGCGCGCCACCCCTGCGCCCTTGCTGCTGCCCGGCACTCCCCAGCAGGTCTGCACCCTGACCGAAGCCGAGGCCAAGGCGGCGCTCGCTGCCCACGGTCTGCGCATCCCGCACGCGCGCCGTGCGCCCTCAGCCGCTGATCTTGCCGGAATCCTGAACGACATGCCCCTGCCGCTGGTGATCAAGGCCGAGGGGCTGGCGCATAAGACCGAGGCAGGCGGCGTGGTCTTTGCCCGCACCGCAGAGGATCTGCCCGAGGCGCGGGCCAGGGCCTTGGCCATGCCTTGCCAGAGCTGGCTGATTGAAGAGATGATCGAGAGCCCGATCGCCGAACTGCTGATCGGCGTGCTGCGCGACCCCGCGCATGGCTTTGTGCTGACCCTTGGCGCGGGGGGCACCCTAACCGAGATCCTGCGCGATACCGTTTCGCTGCTCTTGCCGGTGACGGACACCGACCTCACTGATGCGCTGGAGCGTCTGCGCCTTGCACCGCTGCTCAACGGCTATCGCGGCCAGCCCGCCGCCTGTCGCGCCGCGATCCTGCGTGCTATTCAGGCGGTGCAGGAGTATGTCACCGTCCATGCCGCCACCCTCGAAGAGGTGGAAATCAACCCGCTCCTCTGCACCGCCGCTGACGCGGTCGCGGTGGATGCGCTCATCACCAAGGGAGAGAAACCATGACCGACACGCCCGTCAAGACAGAACGCCGTGGCGCGGTGCTCGAAGTGACGCTGGATCGCCCCAAGGCCAATGCCATCGACGCCACCACCAGCCGGATCATGGGTGAGGTATTCCGCGACTTCCGCGACGATCCAGACCTGCGCGTGGCAATCCTGACCGGCGCGGGCGAAAAATTCTTCTGCCCCGGCTGGGATCTCAAATCCGCAGCCCAAGGCGAAGCGCCCGATAGCGACTATGGCGTCGGCGGCTTTGGCGGCCTTCAGGAATTGCGCGGGATGAACAAGCCGGTGATTGCCGCCGTCAATGGCATCGCCTGCGGCGGCGGGCTGGAACTGGCGCTCTCGGCCGATATCATCCTTGCGGCCGAGCATGCCACATTTGCCCTGCCCGAAATCCGCTCTGGCACCGTGGCCGATGCCGCCAGCGTGAAACTGCCCAAGCGCATCCCCTATCACATCGCCATGGAACTCCTGATCACCGGCCGCTGGTTCGATGCCAAGGAGGCGGCGCAATGGGGGCTGATCAACCATATCCACCCCGCCGACCGGCTGATGGATGAGGCCCGCGCCATGGCCGACACCATCGCCTCTGGCCCGCCGCTGGTCTATGCTGCGATCAAGGAGATCGTGCGCGAGGCCGAGGCGATGCGCTTTCAGGATGCGATGAACCGGATCACCGGGCGACAATTCGAGACAGTGGACATCCTCTATGCCTCCGAGGATCAGCAAGAGGGCGCGCGCGCCTTTGCTGAAAAACGCGATCCGGTCTGGACCGGGCGCTGACAGCGGGAGAGACCGTGCCGCCGCAGGGCGTGATTTGCCCTGAAGCGGCATGGCCCCCGGCAGATAGGCCGACCAACCCCGTATGACCCCGACGCGTTGCACGGCGTCTCAAAATCAGCAGTCCGGGTGCTATGGTGTGCTATGCTCACAGCCTATCCGCAGGCTCTGCTCCTTGTGGCGACGCGCGGGGGCCAGCCCCCGCACCCCCGAGGTATTTTGGGCCAGATGACATCACACCCGTTCGATGGCGATCGCCGTTCCCTCTCCGCCACCGATGCAGATGGCTGCGACGCCGCGTTTCAATCCGCGTGTTTCCAGCGCATTGAGCAGCGTCACCATGATCCGCGCGCCAGACGCGCCAATCGGATGACCCAAGGCACAGGCACCGCCGTTGACGTTGACCTTGTCACGCGGCAGGCCCATCTCATGCATAAAGGCCATGGGCACCACGGCAAAGGCCTCGTTCACCTCCCAGAGATCGACATCCGCAATGCTCCAGCCCAACCGCTCCAAGAGTTTGCGCGCGGCGGGAACAGGTGCTGTGGTAAACAGACCGGGGGCCTGTGCATGGCTGGCATGGCCCATGATCCGGGCGCGAACCTCCAGGCCCTGCGCCTCGACCGCGCTGCGCGAGGCCAGAACCAATGCCGCCGCACCATCGCTGATCGAGCTGGAATTGGCCGCCGTCACTGTGCCCCCTGCCCGAAACGCCGGCTTCAACTCTGGTATCTTTTCGGGCCGGGCCTTGGCGGGCTGTTCGTCAGCGGAAACAACCACCGCACCCTTGCGGGTTTGGACAGTCACCGGCGCAATCTCACGCGCGAACGCCCCCGAGGCCTGCGCATCCAATGCGCCTTGCAAAGAGGCCAGCGCATAGGCGTCCTGCGCCTCGCGGGTGAATTGAAACGCCTCCGCGCAATCCTCGGCGAATGTGCCCATCAGCCGCCCCTTGTCATAGGCATCCTCGAGACCGTCCAGAAACATGTGATCAACCACCTGCGCATGGCCCAACCGTGCCCCACCGCGCATCTTGGGCAAGAGATACGGCGCGCCGGACATCGATTCCATGCCACCCGCGAGCATCACCTGTGCCTGGCCCAATGCGATCTGGTCAAACGCCACCATCGCCGCCTTCATGCCTGATCCGCACATCTTGTTCAGCGTGGTGGCGGGCACTTCTTCGCCCAAGCCCCCCAGAAACCCGGCCTGCCGTGCCGGAGCCTGCCCCTGACCCGCAGGCAAGACACAGCCCATCAGCACCTCATCGACCGTTTCAGCCCGCGCATCCGCCAATGCCGCGCGAATCGCAGCCCCGCCGAGCACCGCCGCAGGCACACCGTCGAAATCGCCCTGAAATCCACCCATGGGCGTGCGCGCCGCCCCTGCAATAAACACCTCTTGCATGTTTGCCTCCTCGCAAATCCTGATCCTGCATACCGAATGGTAAGGAATTGGGTCTAGCTTGCCTCGTATTACTACGTATCGCCCCGGAGGCACCATGGATCTGCAAGCAACCCATCACAATCACATGACCATCATCACCGTTGGCGAGGCGCGCATTGATGCCGCCGCCGCCATCCGATTCAAGGACGCCATGCGCGCCGCCACCTCAGATGTGCCGGGGCATATGGTGCTGGACCTCAGCAACGTGACCTTTGTTGATTCAAGCGGCCTGGGCGCGATTGTCGCCGCGATGAAACAGATGGGGGGCGAGCGGCGGCTCGATCTGGCCGGGCTCACGCCCGATGTCGCCAAGGTATTTCGTCTCACACGCATGGATTCGGTCTTTAAGATCCATGATGATCTCCTCGACCTCAGATCCCGCGCCAGCGGCTGACGCGGCGGGATGGACGGCCCCCCCCATCACCATCAACGGGAGCGCGCGGTGACCCCCAGCGCCACGCCACAGAACTTGACACTCATCACCAAGGCAACCGAGCTTTCGGTACGAGACATTCTCGCCCGCGCCCGCGTTTGGCTGCGCACAAAAGGCCTCGCCGACGAAACCTGCGGCACGGTGGAGCTGGCCTTGGCAGAGGCGCTGAACAATATCGTGGAACATGCCTATGCGGCGGAAACGCCGGGCGGGATTCGGCTTGTCGTTAGGCTGTCCCCGGCCCGGCTTGTCTGCGTGCTCAGTGATCAAGGCGCGGCCTTGCCTGATCTCAAACCGCCGGGCGGCGCCCTGCCGGATCCCAGTGTCGGGCGTGATGATCTGCCCGAGGGCGGATTCGGCTGGTTCCTGATTCGCGATCTGACCGAACGGCTGGCCTATCGCCGCAGGGCAGGCTGGAACCATCTGACGCTCGAATTTACGGTGAATCGCGCCTAATACAACCAGAGGAATCGCCCGCCTCAATCTTACCTCAATCTGAGCAAACTCACGCCGCACGGCCCCTGCATACCTTAACCTGTAGCTGCATATGGCTTCCCTCGACGTCGCGTGTATTTGCCCCCACCCAGCGCGCGGCGTCGAGGCCTTAACGTATCTTCCCCAATTGGCAAACGTCGCAACTGCGCCTAGTGTTCAGGCATCACTGACACAAGGACAATCTATGCGCGATTTTCATATGCCCGGCCGCTCGGCCACGTTCTCCACTAATGGCATGTGCGCCACGTCGCACCCGCTGGCCGCCAAAACAGCCATCGACATCCTCGAACGCGGCGGCAACGCCATGGACGCAGCAATTGCCGGCGCAATCCTCCTTGGCCTCTGCGAACCGCAGATGACCGGAATTGGTGGCGATTGCTTTGTCCTCTTCTCGAAACCGGGCGATCAGACCATTCACGCGCTCAACGGCTCTGGCCGCGCACCCGCCGCAGCCTCTGCTGCCGCCCTGCGCGCCGCAGGACATGAGACCGTCCCCCTCCAGAGCGCGCATGCGGTGACCGTGCCCGGTGCCGTCGACGCATTTTGCCAACTCAGCGCCGATCACGGCAAGCTCGGGCTCGACACGCTGTTGGCACCGTCTATCCGCTACGCCGAAGAGGGTATTCCGGTGGCCCCCCGTGTGGCCTTTGACTGGCCCACTGCCGGGGCAGCGCTGCAAGGTCACGGGCTGACCCATTTCATGCCAACAGGCACCCCGCCCAAGACCGGCCAGATGTTCTACGCGCCCGGTCAGGCCGAGGTGCTGCGCCGCGTCGCGCGCGACGGGCGTGCTGCCTATTACGAGGGCGAGGTGGCCGAAGATATCATCGCCACGCTCAACGCGCTTGGCGGCACGCACACGGCGGCCGATTTCGCCGCTCAACGCTGTGATTACACCACGCCGGTCAGCGGCGAATACAAAGGCGCCAATCTGGTCGAACATCCGCCCAACGGACAAGGCGCAACGGCGATCCTTCTGCTCAACATCTTGAAACACTTCGATATTGCGGACATGGACCCGTTTGGCGCCCAACGCATTCATATCGAGGCCGAGGCCACCAAACTTGCCTATGACGCGCGCAATCGCTTTATCGCCGATCCCAATCACACGACCAAGCTCGACTATATGCTGTCGCCGGAAACCGCGGCGAAACTGGCCGCTCTGATCAATCCGAAACGCGCCATGACCGCTGCCAAACCGCTGACCGAGGCGGTGCATCGCGATACGATCTACATCACTGTGGTAGACCGCGACCGCATGGCGGTCTCGCTGATCTATTCGATCTTTCACGGTTTCGGTTCTGGCATCGCATCCGAGAAATTCGGCGTGCTGCTGCAAAACCGCGGCGCGGGCTTTACGCTGGAAGAGGGGCATCCCAACGAATTTGGCGGCGGCAAACGCCCGATGCACACGATCATCCCCGGGATGCTGGTAGAAAATGGCCGCGTGGCCATGCCCTTTGGCGTAATGGGCGGCTCGTATCAATCGACCGGCCATGCACGGATGGTGTCAAACATGCGCGATTTCGGGATGGACCCACAATCCGCTATCGACGCACCGCGCGCCTTTGCCGATCCGTTGGGTCTAAACCTCGAACGCGGTTATGGGCCTGAGGTGGCGCAGACTCTTGCCGACATGGGCCACGAGATTCTGCGCCTGCCCGGTCCTATCGGCGGCGCGCAGGCAATCTACATTCATGAGGACGGCCTGCTCGAAGGTGGCAGCGACCCGCGTAAGGATGGCTGCGCGCTCGGGTATTGATGGCAATCAGTGGGTTTCCCCCACCCTACAGGCGCGATGTAGGGTGGGGGCCAACCCACCGCAACCGGCTCAGTTCAACTGGAAGTGCAACGGGTAATGCCCGTCCTCGAACGGTCCAAAGAGATCGGGAATGTCCGGATGATCAACGGGCTCGCCCGAATAATCGGCCACGAGGTTCTGTTCGCTCACATAGGCCACATAATAACTCTGCTCATTCTCTGCGAGCAGATGGTAGAACGGCTGTTCTTTGGATGGGCGGCTGTCCTCGGGAATCGAGGTATACCATTCCTCAGAGTTCGAGAACTGTGGATCAACGTCAAAGATCACCCCGCGAAAGGGATGCTTCTTGTGGCGGACCACTTGACCCAGATGATATTTTGCACGCGTTTTAATCATATTAAACTAGCCCCTAACGAGAGAGTGTACACCTTTCAAGGGTGGTTTGTCCAATTTTCGGCTGAAACAGTCGGGAAACAGTTTGTGAACCGAAAGGTGACAGCGGACTTCGGCGCACAACCGATGAATTCATGATTTCCCCCGGAGACGCTTTCCGTTAAACTGTCCCCAAAAAAAGAGAGCGAGAGGCATATGAGCAGAACTCTTCGCGCGTTGATGGTGCTATTCGTGCTGGCCTCCTGCGGGGGCGGCAATGGCTATGGCACAGCCCCGCGCAATCTGGACCACGCATGCGCCATTCTGGACGAGCGCCCCGAATACGCCCGCGCCTTTCGCGCCGCAGAGCGGCGGTGGGGCGTGCCTGCGCATGTGCAGATGGCGACCATTTATCAGGAAAGCAAGTTCATTAGCGACGCGCGCACGCCGTTCCGCTGGGCACTTGGCGTGATTCCGACCGGGCGGATCAGTTCGGCCTATGGCTATAGTCAGGCGCTTGATGGCACATGGGAGGAATACCAACGAGACACCAGACGGTTCGGCGCGCGGCGAACCGATATTCGGGACGCCACGGATTTCATCGGCTGGTACATGGCGCAATCCAACGAACGGCTGGGAATCTCACTCAGCGATGCGCGCAACCAGTATCTGGCCTATCACGAAGGGCGCACCGGATTTTCCCGCGCCAGCCACAACAACAAGCCGTGGCTGTTGCGCGTGGCCGATGAGGTCGAAGTCCGGTCGCAGACCTATCGCGCCCAGCTTGGCACCTGTTCGCGTGGTCTGATCTGAAACATCCCGCACCTACGGTCGCCCCCTAGGGGCGACCACATCAGCGGTCGATTCGCATCCGTTCCTTGCCGGGGATGACGAAACTCTCGTCGTTCAGCCGAACATCGCGCGTCATATCCCCCAGAACCACAGTGGTCGCACCGCCGCTGCCGTCATGTATCACCCACTGGCGCAACTCGACCGGATCGCCTGTGAAAACCAGATCAATGCTGCCATATTCGGGATTGTCCGGGTCCTGCGCGCGCACCGTGGTCGCGGTGCCGTCACTGGCATGCCCCACCACCATCCGCTCGCGCGAGAGATCGACATTATGCGCCAGAATGATCTTGAGCGGGGTACGGTTCAGCGGATAGCCCTGCGGCCCGTCATTCGAGCGCGGATCAATGATCCCCACCGTATCGCCATCGGCCACCACCAACGCCTGTTCGGGCGGGTCGTATTCAAAGCGCACGCGCCCCGGACGCTTGATCAATATCCGGCCCGTGCTGATCGTGCCATCATCATTGATCTGGGTAAAGGCCCCCTGCACGGTCTTTAGCCCATTGAGATAGGTTGAGATTTCTCCCAAAGACAGCTTTTCCGCCGCCGCCGGGAGCGCCATCGCCGCCCAGAGGACGGGCACCATGAGAAAACGCATCTTGTTCATTCTCCCGAGATAAGACGCCCCACGCAGGATTGCACCTGCGCGGGGCGTAAATTTTTGTGCCCGGGCGATCTTCCGCCGCCTGCTACTGCGGCTCGGGCACCAGCACTTCGCGCTTGCCGACGTGGTTCGAGGAACTGACAACCCCCTCATCCTCCATCTGCTCGACCAGACGCGCGGCCTTGTTATAGCCAATCGCCAACTTGCGCTGAATATAGGAGGTCGAGCATTTGCGATCCCTGATCACGATCGCCACCGCCTGATCATACAGCAGATCATCCCCCTCAGCGCCGCTGCCTGACGACAGCCCCAGCACCGCATCAATGCTCTCGGCCTTATCCTCATCCGGCCCTTGCAGCACCGATCCCACATAGGTCGGCGGGCCGTAAGCCTTGAGGTGATTGACCACTTCTTCAACCTCTTCATCGCTCACAAAAGGACCATGACAGCGGGTGATCTTGCCGCCCCCGGCCATATAGAGCATGTCGCCCATGCCCAAGAGCTGCTCGGCCCCCATCTCGCCCAGAATGGTGCGGCTGTCGATCTTGGAGGTCACCTGAAACGAAATCCGCGTCGGGAAATTCGCCTTGATCGTGCCGGTGATCACATCGACCGACGGGCGCTGTGTCGCCATGATGAGGTGGATACCAGAGGCCCGCGCCATCTGCGCCAGCCGCTGGATACAGGCCTCGATTTCCTTGCCCGCCACCATCATCAGGTCGGCCATCTCATCCACGATGACCACGATATAGGGCATTTTCTCGGGCGCGAATTCTTCGGTCTCAAACACCGGCTCGCCGGTGTCGTCGTCAAACCCGGTCTGCACCGTGCGGCTGAACATCTCGCCTTTTTTCAGCGCTTCGGCCACGCGCCCGTTATAGCCATCGATATTGCGCACGCCCATCTTGGACATCTTGCGATAGCGGTCCTCCATCTCGGCCACCACCCATTTGAGCGCGACCACCGCCTTTTTGGGGTCGGTCACAACAGGAGACAGCAGATGCGGAATGCCGTCATAAACGCTCAGTTCCAGCATCTTGGGGTCGATCATGATCAGCCGGCATTCATCCGGTGTCAGCTTGTAAAGCAGGCTCAGGATCATCGTGTTGATCGCCACCGATTTGCCCGACCCGGTGGTGCCGGCGATCAAGAGGTGGGGCATCTTGGCAAGGTTGGCCACAATCGGATCGCCGCCAATGTCCTTGCCCAGTGCCAAGGGCAGCTTTTGATTGCCATCGCCATAGGCGCGGCTCGACAGGATTTCGCGGAATCCCACCATCTCGCGGTTGTCATTAGGCAGTTCGATACCGATGACACTGCGCCCCGGCACGGTCGAGACACGGGCCGAGAGCGCCGACATCGAGCGCGCGATGTCATCTGCCAGACCGATCACGCGGCTCGCCTTGAGACCCGGTGCCGGCTCCAGCTCATACATGGTGACGACGGGGCCGGGGCGCACGCTGACGATCTCGCCCTTGACGCCATAATCATCCAGCACGTTTTCCAGCATCCGCGCGTTTTCTTCCAGCGAATCGTCACTCAGGTGATGCCGCTGGATATTTTCCGGGTCCGACAACAGGCTCAGCGGCGGCAATTCATATTCCGGCTGCGCAGGGGTCTCAAATCGCAAGGTTGGCTGCGCCTCGGCCAAGGCGCGCGATGACGGCTGCATCGGCTTGCGCGGGGCATGCTGAACCACCTTGCGCGGCTCGGGCATGGGAATGCGCGGCGCGGGGGCGGCCATCTCTGGCGCATCATCCAGACCATAGGCCTCGATCATGGCGTCGAACTCCTCGTCCTCAGTCAGATCGATCATCGGCGCGGGCTCTGCCGCCGCGGACCGCGCGGTGAGCGGCGGCTCGGACGGGTAGGACGTGGTGGCCGGGCGCGCACGCTGCATCAGCGCAGACTCTTGTGCGGCATGGCGCGCGGTCAGCGGCGGCTCGGGGGGCAAGGCCCCGCGCGGCGCAGAGTTCAGGATCAACGGATCAGGCCCCCTGCCCCGGCCTTTGGTCAGGGGGGCAACCGTATCCACCCGCACCGCAGGGTTCTGCCGCACCCGTGACTTGATCACATCCGAAATCTTGGCGCGAATCCGGTCATCGCCGGGCATTTCCGCCTCACCCTCATAGGTCGCAGCCTCGATCAGTTCCGGCTCGGGCATGACCTCGGGCTTGCGCATCAGCAACGGCATCCGCGCGAGCAAACCACCGGGTTTTTCCACGGGCTTTTCCAGGGGTTGCTGTGGCTCAACTGCGGCGCGTGCCGTCAGCGGCACATCATCGGACCGGCGCACGCGCGCGCCCTGCATCGCGGGTTCGGCCCGCTGCGGCTGTGCCGCGACACGTTCGGCACGGCGCGCCCGGCGCGCCGCCAGCATCGCCTGCACCGCTTGCCCGGCCTGTGTCGCACCCCCGGCCCCCCGGCCCATCACGCGCATCAGCGCAACGTAGCACAAGATCACTCCAACCAGCAGAAACCGCCCGATCCGGCGTAACTCGTCCCCGCTAAAGCCCAGCACGAACGCGCCCAGCGCCAACACCCCCGCCCCCAGCACCAGCGACAAGAGCTTGAGCCCGACACTCGCCCCGATGGGCAGAATCCCCAGCAACGTGCCCAGAACGGTATCACCAAACAGACCACCCAGACCAAAGCTATGGGTCTGCGCCCAGTCCGCCCCCGGCGTCAGCGACGCCGCATAAAGCGCCAGAACCGCCAGCCAGATCGGCGCAAAGATCAACCGGCCCATGGCCCGCTCTTGGCCCCGGTGCAGCGCCAGACGTGCGCCCCACGCCCCCAGCACCAGCGCAATACCCCACGACCCCCAACCGATGATCATGAACAAAGGGGCCGCCACCGACGCCCCAAAGCGCCCTATCCAGTTCTGCACCGGCGCATCCGTGGCCGACATCCAGCTCGGATCATCCGGGCTGTACGAGACCACCATTGCCGCCGCCATCATCGCCACGACGATCATCACAAGACCCAGCAATTCCTTGCCACGTTTCTCGAGCGCCTCAGCCATGGAGCTGTCCAGCAAAGGGTCGCGCCCGCGCGTCTGATATGCCATGTCGTCCCTCGTCCTCAATCATCCATAGAGACAGTCGCGCAGCCGCATCAGACCGCCCGCCATCTCGGTTTTTGGGGCCACCATCGCGACCCGAATATATCCCTGACCGGGGTTCACGCCCCCCGCCTCTTGGCTCAGATAGGCACCCGGCAGCACCCGCACGCCGGTTTCCTGCCAGAGCCGCAGCGTCGCCGCCTCGCCATCCTCAACTGGCAACCATAGGAAAAATCCAGCCTCCGGGCTGTGATAGCCCGGCAGATTGCCCAGAATCTCATCGGCAATCTCGTATTTCTCGCCATAGAGCCGCCGGTTCTCGATCACATGCGTCTCATCCGCCCAGAGCTTTGCCGCCGCATGCTGCAACGGCATCGGCAGCGGCGATCCGGCATAATTGCGCAATTGCTTCATCTGCGCGATATTCTGGGGGCCAGAGGCGACAAATCCACTGCGCAGCCCCGGCAGATTCGACCGCTTCGACAGGCTGTGAAAGGCAACGATGCGCTCGGGGTCCGCGCCCATATCCCGCGCCACCTCCAGAATACCCACCGGCGGGGTATCCCGGTAAATCTCGGAATAGCATTCATCCGCAAAGATGCGGAAATCGTAGCGTTCCGCCAGCCGGATCAGATCCGCCCAATATGCGCGGCTGGCCACCGTGCCTTGCGGATTGGCAGGCGAACACAGATAGGCCACCGTCACCCGGTTCAGCACTTCTTCGGACAGTGCGTTAAAATCCGGCAAGAACCCGGTCTCATGCGTCGCATTGAGGAAAACCGGCTCGGCCCCCACGCTGAGCGCCGCCACCATATAGACCTGATAAAACGGGTTGGGGGTCAGCACCACGGGCCGCTTGCCGCCCTTGGTTTCAGGGCTGAGCGCCATCATCGCATTATAGAGCCCCTCACGCGTACCATTGAGCGCCATCACATGGCGAGCCGGATCAAGCGTCACGCCATAGCGCCGCCCCAGCCAGCCACTTGCAGCCTCAAGCAGCGCGGGCATCCCCTCATTGACCGGATAAGAGCCAAATCCATCCGCATTTTCTGCAATAATATCAATAACCCAGCGCGGAAATGCGTGCTTGGGCTCGCCAATTGTCATATGCACGACCTCGCCGCCGGGCGCATGAGCGTCAAGCAGGGTCCGCAGGCGCGGAAACGCATAGGCCGGAAGGTTCGCAAACCGCTCGGGAAACATCTGATACTGCCTCAAGGTTCGGGATCATTCGCGTCCCGTTTCCTTGAATCTACCCAAGCCCCGGCCTCAGGTCCAGCAAAACCAATGGGCTAGCTCCCAAAATGTGGCATTTTTGGCAGGTGCCCTGCAGATCACCGTTCTGCAAATACTCATTGCGGCATCGCCCCGGCCACTCAGGCCAAGGCCGGCGCGCTCAGGTTGCCGTCAATTGCCCATCCTGCCAGCCGGTAACCGTGGCGCGCACGATTTGCCCCACGGGCTGATCGCTGCCAAACACGACTTCGGTAAATTGTTCGGTCCGCCCCATGCGCGGGGCCTCCATCAGCACAGCATGTGCGCGGCCCTGCTGCTCGGCCAGATGCGCGGCCACCCGCGCCTCTCCGGCGGCACGCAACCGCGCGGCCCGGTCCTTGATCGCAGGCCCCTTGACCTGCGGCATCCGTGCTGCGGGCGTGCCGGGGCGCGGGGAATAGGGAAAGACATGCAGCCAGGTCAGGTGGCAGTCCTCGACCAGCCGCAACGAATTTTCAAACTGCGCCTCGGTCTCGGTCGGAAATCCCGCAATGATATCCGCACCAAAGGTCATCTCGGGCCGCAAGCGCCGCGCCTCTTCCGCGAACCGAATGGCATCATCGCGCAGATGCCGCCGCTTCATTCGCTTGAGGATCAGATCATCGCCATGCTGCAGGCTCAGGTGCAGATGCGGCATGAGTCGCGGTTCAGTGGCAATCGCCTGCATCAGGTTCTCATCCACCTCGATGGAATCGATTGAGGATATCCGCAAACGCGGCAGGTCCGGCACCAGCCGCAAAATCCGCATCACCAGATCGCCCAGCTTGGGCGCGGCGGGCAAATCCGCCCCCCAGCTTGTCAGGTCCACGCCCGTCAGCACCACCTCGTTATAGCCTGCACCCACCAGCCGCTTGATCTGCTCAACCACAACGCCAGCGGGCACAGAGCGCGAATTGCCCCGTCCAAACGGGATGATACAGAACGTGCAGCGATGATCGCAGCCATTTTGCACCTGCACATAGGCGCGGCTGCGGCTGCCGAACCCGTCAATCAGATGCCCGGCTGTTTCACGCACCGACATGATATCATCGACCAGAACCCGTTCGGTTTCACCGATGAAATCCCCGGCCAGCCGCCCCCAGGTTTCAGGGCTCATCTTTTCGGTATTGCCGATGACCGCATCCACCTCGGGCATCGCGGCAAAGGTTTCGGGCTCGGTCTGCGCCGCGCATCCGGTCACGATCAGCCGTGCCGCGGGGTTCTCGCGCCGCAAGCGCCGAATCTCCTGACGCGCCTTGCGCACGGCCTCGCTCGTCACCGCGCAGGTGTTGACGATGACCGCGTTGTCCAGACCCGCCTGCCCGGCCAGTTCCTTCATCGCCTCGGTCTCATAGGCATTCAGCCGACAGCCCAGCGTGGTGAATTTCGGCGCCCCGATTCTCTGTTCGCTCATTGGAACGCTGCCAGAAACGCAGGCGTGAACCACCCGCTTGCCACATGCGCGGTCTCGCCGGTCATCCAGACGCCATCCTCGCGCCAGTCAACATGGATCGTGCCACCATCGAGATCAATCCGCACCCTGCGCCCCGTCAACCCCCGCCGCGCCGCCGCAACCGCCGTCGCACAGGACGATGAACCAGAGGCCAGCGTCACCCCCACGCCCCGCTCCCAGACCCGCATGCGGATATGATCCGTGCCGATGACCGTCGCCACCTGCACATTGGTGCGCTCAGGGTAAAGCGGGTGATGCTCATAGCGCGGCCCGAACTGCTCCAGCGGCACGGCCTCGGCATCGGCCACGAAGAATGTGCAATGCGGATTGCCCATACCGGTGGCCACCGGCCCGCCCTCGATCGGCAATTCCAGCGTATCCATTGCCTCAGCCAGCGGAATCTCGGCCCAGTCAAGCTGCGGCGCGCCCATGTTCACCGACGTCAGCCCGCCGCCCGCATCCACCGCCACCAGCGCGCCGCGCGCGGTGCTCAGCTCCAGCCGGGTCTTGCCACTCTCCTGCATCAGATGCCGCGCAATACAGCGCGTGGCGTTGCCACAGGCCGCCGAGGTCGATCCATCCGCATTGTAAAAGGTCAGATGCGCATCACCCGAGCCCTCAGAGATCACCGCCAGCTGATCGAATCCAATGCCCCTATGCCGATCCGCGATTCCCGTGATCAGCTCCGGCGTCAGCCCTAAATCCCGCGCGCGCCCATCCAGCACGACAAAATCGTTTCCCAGCCCATGCATCTTGAAAAAGGGCAATCCAGTGAGGTCAACTTGGCTCATGCTCGCGCATATAAACCCAGCCTCGCGACGAATCCAGCAGATCGCGGAATTATCTTGCACTTTCGGGGTTGACCCCCCGCTCCGCTCTTTCTAGATAGCGCGTCTAGTGGGCCGTTAGCTCAGTTGGTAGAGCAACTGACTTTTAATCAGTGGGTCGCAGGTTCGAATCCTGCACGGCTCACCACTTGCCAAAATTATGCTTTCCCCAATTGGGGGTGGCGCGGGGTTTGAGGCATCTCTTTCAGAGGCTCTTAAGCTGCGCGCGCCGTTGGCGCGGAATGCGCGGTTCTCGATCACACGATTCCGGCTCAATGGGTCGTCCTCAGACCCGATAATTTCGGGGCACCCGCCCTGCAAGCGCACGCGTGATTCGGGCTTCTTTCAACCGGTTTCAGATTATGGGCAGGGAATCCGCCCGGAACAGTGGCTCTGCGTCTGATGGCTCTGACAACGCGCAAAATGTCGCCGTGCAAGGGCCACCTCCCCCAAACCTGTCAAAATCCCCAGAACGTCCCGCCGCGGTCACCGCAGCGAAATTGCAGTTCTAAGGCTCAAGGCACAACCGTATGCCTCCGATTGACAGGCAAAAATTAGGTGACTGTTTAACTTAGGAATTGCCATACCTGACTGTTTCACTTAGGAACCGCATCACTCCCCTGAGGAGTAGATCACAGGCAAGACGCCCAGGACAGGTTCCAACTGACGGCGCGGGCCGTCCCGTTGCCACAAGAGACGACGGACAGCTCTCGACGCTGCAAAACGCACGGGTCAGAGCACGGATCCCGGCACGGGCCTCACACCCAGCAGACGCGCGCGTTCAGAGCGCGACACACCGCAATGACACGCTCAGAAAGACACCCGATGACCCGCATTTTCCTGACCACCACCTCACTCTGCCTCTCGCTCACCGGGGCCGCCGTGGCGCAAACCGCCACTGAGGTGCTTGATCACTACGCCGATCTTGCCGCCGCAACATATGAGGACAGCCTGATCACCGCCCGCATGCTGCAAGCGGCGGTTGACACGCTGATCAACACCCCCTCACCCGAACATCTGGACGAGGCCCGCACCGCCTGGCTGCGCGCCCGCGTGCCCTATCAGCAGTCCGAGGTTTACCGTTTTGGCAACGCAATCGTCGACGATTGGGAAGGAAAGGTAAACGCCTGGCCACTCGACGAAGGGCTGATCGACTATGTCGACGGTGCCTATGGCGGGCCGACGGATGCCAATCAACTGGCCGCCCTCAACGTCATCGCCAACCCGACATTCACCCTCTCGGGCCAAGACATCGACGCCTCTGAAATCACCCCCGCATTGCTCACCGATACGCTGCACGAGGCAGACGGGATCGAGGCCAATGTCGCCACCGGCTATCACGCCATCGAATTCCTGCTCTGGGGGCAGGATTTGAACGGCCACGCCCCCGGCGCGGGCGCTCGCCCTTGGACGGATTACGCAGCACCCGAGGCCTGCACGGGCGGCCATTGCGACCGGCGGGCAGAGTATCTCAAGGCCGCGACTGATCTGCTGGTCTCAGACCTCGAATGGATGGTGGCGCAGTGGCAAAACGACGGCGCCGCCCGCACATATGCCACCAAGGATGCACAGGGCGGGCTGACGGCGATGCTGACTGGCATGGGCAGCCTGTCATATGGCGAACAGGCCGGAGAGCGGATGCGGCTTGGGCTGATGCTCAACGACCCCGAAGAAGAGCATGACTGCTTTTCCGATAACACCCATAACAGCCACTATTACGATGGGCTGGGCATTCGCAACGTCTATCAGGGCA
This sequence comes from Roseovarius sp., assembly GCF_048262375.1. GTDB lineage: Bacteria > Pseudomonadota > Alphaproteobacteria > Rhodobacterales > Rhodobacteraceae > Roseovarius. Next base: position 12,369 of record NZ_JBLXFE010000001.1, on the reverse strand, counting down.
CCTATCTGCGCGTCGACGGCACCCTGATCTCGGGCCCATCGCTGGCTGATCTCGTGGCGGATACTGATCCTGCGCTGGATACCGAAATGCGCGCACGGCTTGACGCAACGATGGTGGCGCTTGGCCGAATCAAAACAGCAGCCGAGGCAGGCTTTGCCTATGACATGATGCTGGCGCGCGGCAACCCGGCAGGCGAGGCACTTGTGATGGGCGGTGTCGATGCACTGATCACGCAGACCCGCACCATTGAACGGGTGATCACGGCGCTCGACCTTGACGGGGTGACGATTGAGGGCTCCGACAGCCTCGACGATCCCTCGGCCGTATTTCAGTAAACCTTTTTTTCCGGCCCGCCGCCTCAGGTGGCGGGCGAAATGACCCAGCCTGCAGCAAGGTACGCGATCACATAATCAACTGGGGGCCCACAGGACCGCTGCCCTCAAAACATCCAAAGGACAGTGATGAAAACCCTACCTGTTACACTCATGGCCTGCGCAGCATTCTCCGCGAGCACCGCCCAATCCCAAGAATCCGCCGTGCCTCTCTCAGCGGAATTTTCGGTCGAACTGCAAAGCGATTTCACCGTCGACTCCTCCGCCCCCGGAGGCAAGATCGACAACACCTTCGCCACCATCGAAGGTGCCATTTCCTACGCAGTCACGTCCCGAACCTCGCTCAATACCTCGCTGGTGTTCGAGCAGATCACGGCGCCCACCTCAGACAGCATTCTCGAAGATCACGGTCTCTATGCCGAAGAACTTTACGCCGCACATGATTTCGGCGCGGCACAGATCGTTCTGGGCAAGTTCAATCCCGCCTTTGGCATCGCATGGGATGCCGCGCCGGGTATCTATGGCGCTGATTTAGCGGAGGATTACGAGATCACCGAAAAGATAGGTGCTGGCATTGTGATCCCCTTTGCCATGGCACAGGGCGAACATGAACTCAGCCTCGCCATCTTCAACGCCGATCGTACGGTCCTGAGCGAATCGCTCGGCGAAAATCGCGGGCGCACCAGGCAGAGCGCGGGCGGCGTGTCGAACACCAGCGGGCCGGAATCCGTCTCTGTCGCCCTCTCGGGCACATTCGGCGCAACCGGCTACACACTTGGCTGGCAATCCCAATCGCGCGGCGTGGGCGATCTGGCCGATCAAACAGGCGTCGTGGGCGGTATCAGCCATGATTTCACCACCGGCACCACTCCGGTCACGCTCTTGGCCGAACTGGCCTATTTCGATCGTTTCGACGGCACCCGCGACAGCGCCACCTATGCCACCATCGGGGCCGCGATGCCGGTCGGGCCGGTGACGCTCTCGGCGGTCTATGCGCTGCGGGATGTCGATACCCTGCCGCGCGACCGCCTCGCGACAGTCTCGGGCGAAATCGAACTGGCCGACGGGCTGAGCGCGGCCCTTGCCTATCGCTATGGCGACGAGAGCGGTGACGAAACGCATACCATCGGCGCATTGCTCGCCTACGCCTTCTAGAAAACAACGAAAAGGTCATGCCCGTGCCCCTGTCCCAGCTTCATCGTTTGGCCCTTCTGACCCTCGGAACAGCCACCCTTTGCGCGGGCATGACCGTTGCTCAACCGCTGGCCGACGTTCATCTCGACATCGTGCCGCGCACCAAGGCAGAGCGGGCGCGGGTCACCGCCGCCACCGCCCCACCACAGGACTTTTCCGCCGCTTGGCCGTTTGAGGAAAACGCGGGCGGTGCGCAAACCGTGCGGGCGCGCGACACCGCCGATGCCTTCTCGCAGCCCGCCGCAAACCTCACCTTCGAACAAGAACTGGATTTCCGGGTCGGCAACGGGCTCTTCCGGCGGCTCTGGGTGTCGCCACCGGCCTCAACGCTGGCCTCCGACGGTCTGGGTCCGCTCTACAATGCACGCTCCTGCCAGCGCTGCCACCTCAAGGACGGGCGCGGCCATCCGCCCGACGGGCCCACCGACAGCGCCGTATCAATGTTCCTGCGCATCTCGATCCCCGCCCCAGCCCCGTCAGAGATCGCGGCCTATATTGCGGGCACCTATCCGACAGCACCCGACCCCACCTATGGCGCACAGTTGCAGGATTTCAGCCTGCCGGGCCATGCGCCCGAATACCGGCTTGATGTAACCTACGCAGAGCTGGAGGTGCCCCTCTCGGGCGGCGCAGTGGCGTATTTGCGCCAGCCAACCTATCGCGCCGCCGATCTTGGCTATGGCCCGCTTCACCCGAATGCCATGCTCAGCCCGCGGATCGCTCCCCAGATGATCGGCATGGGGCTATTAGAGGCGATCCCCACCAAAGATATTCTGGCCGCCGCTGATCCGGATGATGCCGACGGCAACGGCATTTCGGGTCGGCCACAGATCGTCTGGTCGGACCTGCATGACCGGCCCATGCTGGGTCGCTTCGGGCTCAAGGCCGGCAATCCAACCGTGCTCGAACAAACCGCCAGCGCCTTTGCCGGCGATATCGGCATTTCCAACCCCCTGCACCCTGCTGGCGCGGGGGATTGCACCGAGGCACAGACCGGTTGCCGCGCGGCGATCCACGGCGGCGACCCCGAACAGGGCGGCTTCGAGGTGGACCAGACCGGGCTCGACCTTGTCAGTTTCTACAGCCGCACGCTGGCCGTTCCGGCCCGCCGCGATCTGGCTGATCCAGAGGTGCTGCGCGGGCGCGAAGTTTTCTACGACACCGGCTGCACAGCCTGTCACCGGCCCAATTTCGTGACCCACCGGCTCAAGGATGAAAACCCGGCGTCGTTCCAACTGATCTGGCCCTATACCGATCTCTTGCTGCATGACATGGGCGAGGGCCTGGCCGACAACCGCCCCGAGGGGCGCGCGAACGGTCAGGAATGGCGCACGTCGCCGCTCTGGGGAATCGGGCTGACCAAGGCGGTCTCGGGCCATAGCTATTTTCTGCATGACGGGCGCGCGCGCTCGCTGCTTGAGGCCGTGCTCTGGCACGGCGGCGAGGCGCAGGCGGCCCGTGACACCGTGACGACCATGCAGCCCAAAGACCGCGCCGCCCTGATCCGCTTTCTGGAGAGCCTGTAATGCGCCTTGCCCCCCTTGCCGTGACCCTGTGCCTTGCCACCGCAGCCAATGCCGGTGTGCAAGAGGCGCTGGACCAACACATCCTGCCCGGCTTTGCCCAGTTCGCGCGAACGACAGAGGATCTGTCACAGATGGCCGCACAGGATTGCCGCGCCGTGGCCCTGCGCCCCGCCTATCACACCGCGTTTGACGCATGGATGACGGTGGGCGACCTGCGCCTCGGACCATCCGAGACCGGCGCGCTTTCCATAGCCTTCTGGCCCGACCCGCGCGGGTTTACAGAGCGGACGCTGTCCCGGCTCATTGCCGAAGAGGACCCCATAGCCCATGCGCCAGACGATTACTCTGAGGTATCCATCGCCGCGCGGGGGATGTTTGCGCTCGACATGCTGCTCTATGATCCCACGCTCTCGGATTATGACCAAGACAGTTACAGCTGCGCGCTCGTCGCCACCATCGCCGCCGATCTGAACACCCAGGCCACGGCGCTGTTCTCGGCTTGGCAAGAAGACTACGCGCCCGTGCTGCGCACGGCTGGAACCCCTGGCAACGCCACCTATCTCAGCCCTGATGAGGCGCGGCGCGCCCTCTACACCCAAGTTCTGAGCGCGCTTGACATCACCGCCGACAAACGGCTTGGCCTGCCGCTTGGCACCTTTGCGCACCCCCGCCCCCCCTTGGCCGAGGCGCGCCGGTCTGGCCGCAGTCTGCGACAGGTGATGCGTGCCGCCGAGGCGGCGCATGCCCTTGCCACGGCCCTCGTCGATGGACCCATGCCACAGAGCGACGCCGCCCTGATCCGCGTGACAGAGGCCGCCGACAGGATCACCAACCCCGCCTTTCAGGACATCACCGATCCACAGGCACGGTTGCACGTCGAGGTGCTGCAACAGGCAGTGCGCGGGCTGCATGACGCCATCACTGCAGAAATCGGCACCCGGCTTGGCATCGCGCCGGGCTTTAACGCGCAGGACGGAGACTGAGACCATGACCACAAGACGCGCCTTTCTCGCCTCGCTTCTGGCCAGCGGCGCCGCACCGCGCCTTGGCTGGGCTGCGGCGGGCAACCCCGCCTATCTCGCCGCCGCCCGCACGGCCGATGGCAGTTTTGCGCTGCACGGGCTTGATAAAGACGGGCAGAGCCTGTTTCACATCCCCTTGCCCGCGCGCGGGCATGCCGGAGCGGGCCACCCGACACGCGCCGAGGCAGTGGGATTCGCCCGCCGTCCGGGAACCTTTGCTCTGGTGATCGACTGCGCCACCGGGGCTTTGCGGCACCGCCTCACCCCCGCCGAGGGGCGGCACTTTAACGGTCATGGCTGCTATGCGATGAACGGCGCGTGGCTCTTGACCGCCGAGCAATACAGCGACACCAGCGCTGGCGCAATCGGGGTTTGGGACGTCGAGGCGGGCTATCGTCGCATCGGTGAATACGCCAGTGGCGGGACCGGGCCGCATGACCTTCGGCTGATGCCCGATGGGCAGACGCTGGCAGTGGCCAATGGCGGCATCGCGACGGACCCCTCCGACCGTCGCAAGCTCAATATCGCGACAATGCGCCCCAATCTGAGTTATCTCAATCTGGCGGGAGAGGTTGTGGACCAGATAGAGCTTGCCCCGGACCTGCACCACAATTCGATCCGGCATCTTGCCCTGCGGTCCGACGGGCTTTTGGCCTTTGCCATGCAATGGGAAGGCGAAGAAGGCGCCGCGCCACCGCTTTTGGGCCTGCACCGACGAGGCGCCGCGCCGATCCTCGCCAGCGCGCCCCTTGCGGATGAAATCGCCATGCGGGGCTATGCAGGCAGCGTGGCCTTCAGTGGTGACGGAACCGAGGTCGCCATCACCTCGCCGCGCGGCGGGCGACTGCACCGCTTCTCGGCAGAGGGCGTCTTTGCGGGTCCGGTCTCACGCGCCGATGTCTGCGGCCTCGCCCCCCGCGCGACAGGGTTCTTTCTGAGCGACGGGCTGGGCGGGCTGCTCGCGCTCCAGGGCGGGCACACGCGCGCCCTGTCACAAGGGGCGCTGGCTTGGGACAACCATATCGTCTGGCTCTGAGACAGCGGGCCCGACGCGCAAAAGACCAAGACCCGCCTCGCGGCCAAAGCATTCGAAACCCTGCAAAATTGGCAAATCCAACTCCGCATTCCGCTCGCGACTTGCACCCGCCGGGCGGATCAGCCCGGTTCTTTTTAAAGGAACAGGCGCCATTCTAGCGCCCCGGTGTCAGACAGGGTCATTCCAGGATCGCGGCTCATACCCGATCACCACAGTGCCCAGAACCAAATCAACCAGCCGTTCGATCAGGTGCGTCTGCCGCGATTCTGAATAGAGCGTCTCGCCAAACGAGGCCGAGAATGTCGCGCGGTTCGACACGTTGTAAAAACTGAATGAACTGGTGAGCCAGTGCAGCTCCAACGCATCGACCCCCTCGCGAAACAGACCCGCCGCCTTACCGCGCGCGCAGACATCTTCCAGCTTTTCGATGATCGAACGGTTGAGTTTCGGCACGATCTCTGACTTGCGCAGATATTCGGCGTTGTGGATGTTCTCGATCATCACCAGCCGGATGAAATGCGGGGCGCGGACATGCGCCTCGAACGTCGCCTCGATCAGCCGCCGCAGCGCCGCGACCGGCTCAAGCCCGGCCACATCCAACTCATCCTCACGCGCGCGCAGGGTGGCATAAACCCCCTCCAGCACACTGCAATACAACCCCTCTTTGTCACCGAAATAATAGTAGATCATCCGCTTCGAGGTAGAGGTCTGGCGTGCGATTTCATTGATATTGGCCCCCGACAACCCATGCGCGGCAAACTCCTGCGTCGCAATGGTCAGAATGTCTTGCCGCACCGCCTCGGGGTCTTTTTTCCATGACGTTTTGCGCTTGATACTCGCGTCACCCGTACTCCCGCCCATGCAACCGCCTCATACCTTTAGTGATTCCTGATCTGAATAGCATGAATTTAACCCATAGGTCCATTTGTGTTGACAAATTAACCGCAAGGTACATAAAAGAACTTAACTGGCGGTACGAGGAGCGAATCGTCAGCGATGAAATCCAGGGAGGACAGAGATGTCTCGTAAGCTTATTGGCGCCTTCGTTGCGCTCGGCCTGAGTGCCGCCGTTGCAACAGCGCAGGACTACCCCGCCAAGGAAATTCAAGGCATCATCCAATGGGGGGCCGGTGGCTCGACCGACACTGTGATGCGTTCGGTCACACCGCATGCCGAGGCCGCACTGGGTGGCACCGTCGTCATGCAGAACATGACCGGCGCGGTGGGGGCAATTGCCCTCAACTATGTCGCGGATGCGGATGCGGATGGCTACACATTGCTGATGGGTGCGGAAAACCCGCTGCTCTATAAGGTGATGGGCCTTGGCGACAAAGATTACTCGGAATTCACCCCGATCAACATCCTCGCACGCGGCACGCCCATTCTGGTGGCTCGCAATGATGCGCCCTTCGACGATTACGCCGGGATGATGGATTTCATCAAATCCAATCCGGGCGAATTGCGCATCGGCTCCACCGGACCGGGCGGCGTGCCGTCGGTCGTCACCGCGATGATGAACACTGTCGAGGGCACCCTTGATGTAACCGCCGTTCCCTATGACGGCGACGGCCCCGCCCTGACCGCCCTGCAAAGCGGCGCGATTGACGTGATGCCCGCCGTTCTGGGCGCAGCCATCGAATCGATCCGCGCCGGGGCAATGAAACCGCTGGCAATCTTTGACGTCGCCGCCAACGAAAAACTGCCCGATGTGCCGGTGGTGACCTCCTTCAACGACGGCTACAACACCTACCTGCCTTGGGGCCCGTTCTTTGGCGTCTTCGCCCCCAAAGGCACACCCGATGATGTCGTGGCCAAGCTGACGGACGCCTATGCAACCGGCGCACAGCACCCCGACTTCCTCGCATTGATGGATGGCCGCGGCTTTACCATGATGGGGATCAGCGGGGCCGAGGCCACCGAGTTCCTGACCAAATGGCAGCAGAACACCGCCTGGCTCTTGCAAGAGGCCGGTCTGACCAAAGCCTCGCCGGAAGAGTTCGGCATCGCCCGTCCCGGCAAGTAATCGACCAACGCAATGGTGGCTGGCCCTTTGGCCAGCCACACCCGGCGCCCCGCGCCACTGAGCACTTACAGAAAAACTTGCGTGACTTTTCTGTTCGTAATCGCGCCCAATCAGACAGTTCGTGCTCTTCAGCTTTTCGGGACATGACCGAAGGCCTTGGGCTGGGCGATGCATTGCAGCCGGGATCATCCCCGGACAGGCCAAGGGAGGAGACAACGATGGACCCCGAATTCAGAGGCGATCAGGACCACCACGACGGTACGTCCGACGCAACACCCGGCGGGTATGACGCCAAACGCAGACCCGGTGAATTGGGCTTTGCCCTGTTCCTCACCATCGCAAGCGCGGTCCTGCTCTACAACGCACATGCGATTTCAGGCTTCGAGGCCCTGTCCGCCCCCGGCTCCGTGCCCATGGCCACCACTGCCACCATGCTCATTTCAGCCCTTTTGATCACGCTGCGCACCGCCCGCCTGCCGCAGGTCATGCATGAAAGCCTGTCACGCGATATTTTCCCGCTGACAGTTGTCATCTTTGCTGGCTTTCTGATCGTCTTCGGGCTGCTGCTCAAACCCCTTGGGTTCCTGCCGACCGCCGCACTCTTTCTGATCGCCGCGATCAAACTTCTGGCCCGCTGGGACTGGTCGCGCACGATCGTCGTTGCTCTGGGCGCGCTTTTGGTGATCTGGATCGTCTTCCGGGTGATCTTCACCGTGCTGCTGCCCTCAGGCGTGGTCCCCGAGGCGGAATTCATCCAGTTCTTCCGCACTCTTCTGTCCGGGGGGGGCGCATGATGGATACGCTCTTTGCCATTCTCACGGTCTTTACCCAGCCCCAACTTTTGCTTCTGGTCGCGGTGGGCACCTTTGCCGGGATCTATATCGGCGCCATTCCCGGCCTTTCGGTCACCATGGCGGTGTCGATCCTGATCTCCTTCACCTTCTCATGGGATGTCTATCCGGCGATCTCGCTCATGGTGGGCATCTACATGGGCGGCGTTTACGGTGGATCACGCACCGCGATCCTGCTCAACATTCCCGGCGCTCCCTCGGCGATTGCCACCGCGATGGATGGCTATCCCATGGCGCAGCGCGGCGAGGCAGGTCAGGCAATTGGCGTGACCACCGTCATGTCGTTCTTCGGCGGGCTGATCGGCATCGTCGTTCTGGCCCTCGCCGCCCCCTATGTCTCGGTTTTCGCGCTGACATTCCAGCCACGCGACTACATGCTGCTTGCGGTTCTGGGCATCCTTCTGGTCGGCTCGCTCTCCTCTGGCAGTCTGGTCAAGGGCATCTTTGCCGGGGCCTTGGGCCTTGCCATCGGCGCTGTTGGACGCGATCCGCTGACCTTCACCGAACGCTTCACCTTCGATCTGCAACTGATGCAGGGCGGGATTTCCTTTATTGCGGTGATGATCGGCATGTTCGGCGTGTCCGAGGCGCTCTTGCAACTCCAGAATGTCAACAAAACCGCCATCCGGCAAAAGATCACCAAGATCGTGCCGTCCTTCGGCGTGATCCGCAAATACCTGCCACTGTCGTTGCAAACCTCGACCATCGGGGTGATCATCGGCGCCCTGCCCGGCACCGGCGGCGATATCGCGGCGCTCATGGCCTATGACCACGCCAAGCGCGTGACCAAAAACCCCAAGGTGCCCTTTGGCAAAGGCGCGATGGAGGGGCTGGTGGCCCCTGAGACCGCCAACAACGCCGCCGTGGGCGGGGCCTTTATCCCGATGATGACGCTGGGCATCCCCGGCGATGCGGTGACCGCCATCATGATTGGCGCGCTCTTCATCCACGGGCTCAACCCCGGCCCGATGCTGATGATCGACCAACCCGATATGTTCTGGTTCATCGTCGGTGCGCTCTTTGTCGCCAATATCTTCATGCTGATCTTTGGCCTCACCGGCATCCGCATCTTTACCAAGATCGTGGAAATGCCGCGCGCGGTCATCATTCCGCTGATCCTGCTTTTGTCGATCGTCGGGGCCTATGCGGTCAACAATGCGATCTCGGATGTCTACTGGATGCTGGGCTTTGGCGTCTTTGGCTACTTCATGCGGCATTACGGCTATCCGCTTGGCCCGGTGATCCTCGGCGTCATTCTCTCACGCCTCCTGGATGACAACTGGCGGCGCGCCATCATCTCCGAGCGCGAAGATCTTGGCCGCTTCTTCGAAGGCATCGTCACCAGCCCGCTCTCCCTCACCCTCTTCATAGCGGTGGTCCTGATCTTCGTCAGCCAGACACCGCTCTGGACTGCCCTGAAAACCCGCCTCTTCCGAAAGGCAACACAATGATCGCGACCATGACCCGTGCCGTCAAACTCGGCCTGATCGGCGACAATATCACCCGCTCGAAATCTCCCCGGCTGCATGTCACGGCGGGACAACTGACCGGGCTCAACGTGACCTATGACCGCCTGATCCCCCACGACATGCACCTCACCTTTGACGAGGTATTCGATCAGGCGCAGGCCAAAGGCTATCGCGGCCTCAACATCACCTACCCCTACAAGGAACTCGTGACCCGGCGCGTCACCGTCACCGATCCGTTGGTGCACGCCATCGGGGCGGTCAACACGGTGGTCTTTGACGCGGACGGGCCAAAGGGGTTCAACACCGATTACACCGGCTTCATGCGCGCCTATCGCGACGTGCTGGGCACAACCAATCCGGGCACCGTCTGCCTCATCGGCACCGGCGGCGTGGGCAAGGCGGTGGCCTTTGGCCTGATCGGCCTTGGCGCGGCCGTGATCCGCTGCGTCGATCTCGATGCCGCCAAGGCCGAGGCATTGGCCGACAGCCTGCGCGCCCTTGGCACCGACACGCAAATCGAGGTCACGACCGATCCTGTCACCGCCGCAAAGGGTGCCGATGGTCTGATCAACTGCACGCCTCTGGGGATGGTGGGCATCGGTGGCACGCCCCTGCCCGGCTCCGCGATGGCAGGGGCCACTTGGGCCTTCGACGCGGTCTATACGCCCGTCGATACCCAATTCCTGCACGACGCCGCTGCCGCCGGGCTGCGCATCATTTCGGGCTACGAGCTTTTCTTTGGACAGGGGGCAGACGCCTGGGCAATCTTCACCGCCACCCCACTCGATGAGCCCGCCCTGCGCGCCGCCATCGAAGGGGACAGCATATGAAAACCTCCATCGCCACGGTCTCTGTCTCCGGCAGCTTGCCCGAGAAACTCGAAGCCATCGCCGCCGCCGGTTTTGACGGGATCGAGATCTTCGAGCAGGATTTCATCGCCCATGACGGCAGCCCCCGCGAAGTGGGCGAGATGATCCGCGCCATGGGTCTTGAGATCACCCTCTTCCAGCCCTTCCGCGACTTCGAAGGCCTGCCCGCCCCCCTGCGCACCAAGGCGTTTGACCGCGCCGAGCGCAAATTCGACCTGATGCAGGAACTGGGCACCGATCTCATTCTGGTCTGCTCCTCCTGCCATCCGGAGGCGCTTGGCGGTATCGACCGTGCAGCGACTGACTTTCACGAGCTTGGCACCCGCGCGGCCAAGCGCGGGTTGCGCGTGGGCTTTGAGGCGCTCGCCTGGGGTCGCCATGTCAACGATCACCGCGACGCATGGGAAATCGTGCGCCGCGCCGATCACGCGAATGTCGGCCTGATCCTCGACAGCTTTCACACCCTCGGGCGCGGCATCGACCCCGAAACCATCCGCCGCATCCCCGGCGACAAGATCTTCTTTGTTCAACTCGCGGATGCGCCGCTGATTGACATGGACCTGCTCTATTGGTCCCGGCATTTCCGCAACATGCCCGGCGAGGGCGATCTCGACGTGACCGCCTTCATGCAGGCGGTGGTCGCCACTGGCTACGCAGGCCCGATCTCGCTCGAAATCTTCAACGATCAGTTTCGCGGCGGCAGCACCCGAACCGTGGCCGAAGACGGTTATCGCTCGCTCACCGCCCTGCTGGACGATGTCCGGCGCAAGGAACCGTCAACCGCGCTCGATCTGCCGCAAATGCCCGCCCGCGCCACCGTGCAGGGTGTCTCTTTCGTGGAATTCGCCTCTCGGGGCGACGAGGCCATGGCGCTTGAGGCAATGCTGGCCTCTCTGGGCTTTGCCCATGCGGGCAGCCATATTGCCAAACAGCTTTCGCTCTGGACCCAAGGCGACATTCGCATCATCGTCAACCGCGAAACCACCGGCTATGCCAGCAGCGCCTACACGATGCATGGCACCACAGTTTGTGACGTGGGTCTGGCCGTGGACGATGCGGATGCAACCGTCACCCGCGCCACGGCGCTTGGCGCGCATCCCTTCTCACAACCGCTCGGGCCGGGCGAACTGGACATTCCCGCCATCCGTGGGCTCAGCGGCAGCGTGCTGCATTTCATCGACGACAAGAGCGGGCTCAGCGATGTCTGGTCGGTCGAATTCATCCCCGAACAGCCCAGCCCGCAAGGCGCAGGGCTGACCCGCATCGATCATCTGGCGCAAACCATGAGCTATGATCAGATGCTCTCGTGGTCGCTCTTTTACACCACGCTCTTTGGCATGCAAAAATCGCCGATGGTCGATGTGGTTGACCCCGATGGCCTTGTGCGCAGTCAGGCGCTGGAAACCGCCGACGGCTCTTTTCGCATCACCCTCAACGGCGCGGAAACCCACCGCACCATGGCGGGCAACTTCCTCGCTGACAGCTTTGGCGCGTCGGTCCAGCATATCGCGCTTGCGACCGATGACATCTTCGCCACCTCCCGGGCGCTCAGCGCGCGCGGGTTCAAACCCCTGCCAATGTCGCCCAATTACTACGCGGATCTGGCGGCGCGCTTTGACCTCGCACCAGACCTGCTGGCGCGGCTTGAGGCGGGCAATATCCTCTATGACGAGGATGCCGGCGGCGCCTTCTTTCAGCTCTATTCACGCCCCTACGCCGGCGGCATGTTCTTTGAACTCGTCCAGCGTCAGGGCGGCTATCAGGGCTACGGCGCCCCCAACGCCCCCTTCCGCATCGCCGCACAAAAACGCCTGATGCGCCACAAGGGGATTCCAAAACGATGACCGAGCGCTACACCATTGGGATGGCGGTTCGGCGCCGGGTTTTGGGGGATGCGCATGTTGACCGGGCGGAGGCGCAGAAGTCGGAGTTTGACGCGGCGTTTCAGGGGCTGATCACCGAATCCGCCTGGGGCACGGTGTGGGCCAGTGATGGCATCAGCTTGCGCGAACGCTCGATGCTCACGCTGGCGCTGCTGGCGGCCACC